>CAWGWT010000015.1:0-138861 GCA_963826325.1 Vulcanimicrobiota bacterium | reverse complement strand
ATCTCGGCTACGGCGTGATCGGCGGATGCGGACTTGGCATCGGCTACATCTCGCCGGTCTCGACGCTGATCAAATGGTTTCCGGATCGTCCCGGTCTCGCGACCGGAACGGCGATCATGGGATTCGGCGGCGGCGCCTTGATCGGTGCGCCATTGTCAGTCTTGCTGATGCGGCATTTCGCGAATGCAACCAATACCGGCGTCGCGCAAACGATGTTCGTGCTCGGAATTCTCTATTTCATCTGGATGTTCGTCGGCTCGATGATCGTTCGCTTACCCGCAGAAGGATGGAAGCCGGCCGGCTATGTGGCGCCGGTGCAATCGCAGGGCATGATCACGGCCGCCAACGTGCTTCGCGAGGAAGCGCTGCGGACGCCGCAGTTCTATCTGCTTTGGCTCGTGCTCTGCTTTAACGTCACCGCCGGCATCGGCGTGCTCGGCCAAGCCTCGCTGATGATTCAGGAGATGTTCGGCGTGACGGCGATCGCTGCGGCCGGTTTCGTCGGGCTCATGAGCATCTTCAATATGGGCGGCCGGATCTTTTGGGCTTCGCTCTCGGATTATATCGGCCGCAAGACGACGTATGCGATCTTCTTTATCTTGGGTGCTTTGCTCTACTTCTTAGTCCCGACGTTGGGGCATTTGCACGCGCTGGCGCTCTTCGTTCTATCGTTCCTCGTCATCATCAGCATGTACGGCGGCGGCTTTGCGACGGTTCCGGCGTACCTACGCGATCTCTTTGGGACGGTCAACGTCGGCGCCATTCACGGCGCGTTGCTTACCGCATGGTCGGTTGCCGGCGTCGCAGGGCCGGTCCTGATCAACTACATTCGCGAATACCAAATCGATCACGGCGTTGCCAAAGCCGATGCGTACTCGGTGACGATGTACGTCATGGCGGCACTCTTAGTCGTCGGGCTGCTCTGCGATCTCGCGATTCGCCCGGTCGATAAGCGCCATCACCTTGAAGCCGAAATCGCGACGACCTGAGGATATAGCGATGGATCAACTCGAAGAACAGCTGGGCCCCTCCAACAGCAACACGACGTTCCTGGTGTTGGCGTGGTTATGGGTCGGGATCCCCCTTGCATGGGGAGTCGCCGTCACCCTCAACAACGCGATGAAGCTCTTTCAGTAATCGAACGGGGCGCAGGCCAGGCGCGCGTGACCCCGATCAGCATACGCCTGGCGTCCAGCGCCGACGACATCGCAATGGTTGCGCCGCTCTTCGATGCGTATCGCGTGTTCTATCGTCAACCCTCGGATCTCGACGCCTCGCGGCGCTTTCTCCTCGAACGTTGGCGGCAGCGAGAAACCGTGCTGTTCTTCGCAGTGGCCGGAGGCGACGTCGCCGGATTCGTCCATCTTTTCCCGTCGTTCGTTTCAGATCGGATGCGCCGGCTCTGGATTCTCAACGACCTGTTCGTGGCCTCGCCGTTTCGCCGGACGGGCGTCGCCAAGGCGCTGATGCAGCGAGCGGAGCAACACGCGCGCGATACCGGCGCGGCGGGCCTGACGCTGAGCACTGCCGTTGACAACGTCTCCGCCCAGCATCTCTATCGGGCGCAGCTCTACGAAAAAGACGAGGCGTTCTTCGTTTTCAACCGCTCCTTTGAGTGAGGTGAGTTGTCGACCTTACGGCGGTCGCGCAGTTGAAAAAGCTTTTTGGCTACAACCAATAGGGAGTAAAAGCTATCGCCGGCATATATCGGAGCTCGTTGGGTGAGGCTAGGCTTCGGGCGTTGTATGTTGAGGCCACCAATGCTCTAGGTTGCCCGGTCGAAAGCCGCGTCGTGCAGACCCCCTATGGCGCGACTCACGTACTAGTTACTGGAGCGCCAGAGTCTCCAGCAGCCGTGGTCTTCCATGGCGGGAACTTTCTCAATCCTTACTCGTTAAGATGGATGTTGCCAGCATTGACGAGTTTCCGAGTATTCGCTCCCGATACCGTCGGGCATCCCGGTCTCAGTGATCAAGGCAGGCTTTCTGCTCGGGATGACAGCTACGGACGGTGGGCGTCTGCCGTACTGTCCGCTCTGGACCTAGACCAAGCGACTATCATCGGCACCTCTTACGGCGGCGGTATTGCGCTTAGGCTCTCTGAGGTCGCTCCTACGCGCGTCGAGCGTTTGATCCTACACGTGCCTAGTGCAATTGCCACGGCTCCGTTCGCGCGGATAGCTGCAGTAGGGGTCCCGATGCTTCTCTATCGTTTCTCGCCGAGTTGCGAGCGCCTGATTCGCACTGTGCGACCGCTGTGGGGCAACGAACCGGACGATTTAGGTTTGCGAATCTTAGACGCAGTGTTACGGCACGTTCGTCTTGTGGTTTCTCTTCCTCGTTTATCGAACGCGAAGGACTTGAGCGGTTTGAAATGTCCGGTGCTTGTAATCGCGGCAACGCAAGACGTACTGTTTCCAGCCGATCTGGTCCTACGACAGGCGCGTCGCCTGATGCCGTCGCTCGTCAAGACTGCGCAGCTTGAGGGACATCATGTACCCGGATGCGCCGATATCCATCAACTCCGATCATACGTGCGCGAGTTCTGCGAGAACGTGGCCTAATTGGTTCGGGCCGTGAAACAATCGGCCGAGCGCCGCAGTAGCTGACCCATGACTGAAGGTCACATGGCGAGATTGTCGCCGCAGTTCTATGCGCGAGCGGCCGGCGTGCTCTATTTGATCGAAATCGCCTTGGCTTTTGCCGTAAATCCGGTGTGGTCGAATCTCTTCGGCCCGGGGGGCGTTTCGGTAGTGGCGGCTCAAATTGCGGCACCGCTCTCGCCGTGGCGATTGGCCTTCGCCGGCGAGCTGCTGACGTACGTCTGCTACGCGGCGATTGCGGTGGCGTTCTATGCCTTGCTCCGGCCGGTCAACCCGATACTCGCGTTGCTGTCGGCTTTCCTCATGCTGGCCCACGCCATAATCGGCGCGGCGAGCGCCCTGGGACGACTCGCGGCCTTGCTATTGCTGAGCGGAACCGGCAATCTTGCAGTGCTCGACCCTCGGCAGCTGCAAGCGATGGCATCACTTGCGCTCCACCTGCACAACTACGGTCACGACGTCGGGCTGGTCTTTTTTGCATTTCATTGCGCGGTGCTCGGCTATCTGATCTACCAATCGGGATACCTTCCGAAGACCTTCGGCGTGCTCTTTGTTTTAGCGTCGCTCTGTCTCTTGATCAGCACCGCCACGGACTTCCTCGCCCCGGCGATCAATGCGGCGATTTTCCCGATGATCGTTTTGCCGCTTTTCTTGGCGCAACTGCTCTTCGCGTTGTGGCTCACGATTATAGGCGTAAACGTTCGCAAATGGCCGGTCGAATTTAACCATCCCCCTGCGACGTAATTCCGCGCAAAGAACAGCGCGTGGATTTCATGAAAGCCGTTTCGTCGTGATAGAGTGCCGACCGCGGAGATCGCACCCGGCCGCTTGCCTAGAACGTTAAGGAGCGAACCGCGGCAGTCGCCCTGTGCGTTCAAGATTTGCTTTCACGCCAGCCAGTACGCCGGCTGTCACCGCCTCATCGTGCGTTCCAGTATAGGTTGGCAGACGCTCCGTTGTCGGACCGTAGGGCTGGGCGACGATGCGGTAGTCAAAAACGACGTTAGCACCTGCCCGCTCTCGAATGGCCATCGCCGTATTGTGCTCCCTCACGAGGAACGCGTCGGCAGTTTTCTGTGCCACGTAGAGCCCATTACTGTCGCCTTGAGCTGTGAGAAACACTAGATATCGGAAACGTCCGTCGATCGTGCTTGCGAATCGAGGATCGAGCCGAACGACTGCGCGCCCTTCCACGAGTTGGGCTTCGCCGAAGTCCTCCATAGTCGGCGTACTCTGTTGTGGCGCGAAGGTGCCGACTTCGTCGCCGTGCGACGTCGTTCTGACCGTCATGGGGGAACCATGTTGGGTAACGCTGCCCGCCACGGTCAAGTTGCCGTTGATATCCAGCGAAAGAACCTGTGATCTGTTATCCTGGCCTCCCCAAGCGCCGATAAGTGCTCCTCGCTTCTGGTTGAACACGGCGAGTGCCGGAAACCGGCGCGAGTCGCTAATCACCGACGCGGCTAAGGCACCATACGCGAATACGCCCGTGCCTTGGTCAGATTCACCGAGGACTCCGACGCCCGACTTCGGGCATAAAATTCCCCCGCAGCTGGGTACTGTTGTGCCGAACGCCTCTCCATAGACGCCCGCGTTGTTACGCGATTGGCCGCGCACGCCCGAGTTCTCGTTTTGAGTTTTTGAAATGTCGACACCGAGCGTACCCTGTTGAAAGAAGCCGTTCGCCGAACTGTCGAACGACGTTACACCGGCGACACCAGTGCCATAATACGACCGACCGGCTACGCCGGCGTTTGTGTCCATTTGATTCGTCGATAGGTCCAGGCCGGTTAACGCGCCTTCATAGGAACTGAGCGGCGCATCGGGGTTCGTGTTGGTGTTGATTATCTTGCGGCCCTCGATCGCCGTTTTGGTCTGCGATACGCCGACGATTGCCTTGCCGCTGGATGAGTTTACAACGCTTAAGCATGGTTGATTGCCGGAGCACGCGTATGAAACGAGTTGTCTGATCGCTGACGCAGCGTCTGCGGAAGCCAACAGCACGAACCCCGATACTAATGCGACTATCAGAAGACCCAAACCCAGCGCCGTCCGAAAATTGAAGTAGCTAAACATATGACGTCCTCCAAAAACTGAAAAATTAAAACATCACCGCCAAGAGAGTACGATGCTGCCGTTTCCGTGCTTGCGCTTTTTGCCGCCACCTTGGACCATCGTGACGTGAGTCGCGCTCGGCTCGACGTACGACGATCCTCCACCGCCGCCGCTACCGCCGACTGCGTGTGAAGGGGAGGAGCAGCCGCCGGCGCTGCCGCCGCCGCCCCCATAATAGCCACCCCCGCCACCGCCGCCGGGGCCGGCTTGCCGGGGAGGCGGGTGGCCGCCCGCGCCGCCTACGCCCAAGCTACCTGCGCTGCCATCGCCGCCTCCCTTCCCTCCGCTACTTTGAGTGCCGCCATAGCCGCCGTCGTTGCCGCCGCCGTTACCGCCGACAAGGTCGCCTCCTGCGCCGCCTGTGCCTCCTGCAGCGGAATGACCATCGCACGTAACACCACCTCCGGGGCCGCCGCCACCGCCCGCAATGACAATGCGATTCGCCAATGCGCTGCCGCCTTGACGCACGTCCGAGGCACCCCCACCCGCGTAGGGGGCACCCGCCGTTGAACCCGCCCTTACCGCCAACAAAGACAGCCAGCGACTCGCCCGGCGTAACCGAAATCGTGGCCCGTACCAAACCGCCCCCGCCCCCTCCGGCGCCGCGCGCGCCCGAAGCCGTAACCATAAGGTGCGTCACGCGCTTGGGAACGGTGAAGTTTTGCTGCGCGCCGGTGTAGTTGAACGTCATTGCCCCGCTCTTGGCGTTAGGGGACGCGGGGAACGCCATGCGTGCGTTTGCGGATTGAGGCGCAGCGATCTGCGATACCGATGTTGGCATTGACGAAGACAGACTGCTGCTGCCACCGCACCCTGCCAGCATTGCACCAGCTGCGCAGATGCCTAACGCATAATGAGTCGAACTTGAGATTCGCACGGGGGTACACCTCTTTCTTTTTGCGCCTCCCCACGTAGAGCGCAACAACAGATAAGCAGCCAAATCTTGCCGGAACACTCCGCCCTGCCTATACTAGGGAAGTACTGCGGAAAGCCTTGCACTTTGAGCGAGCCAGGCTCTCCGCCGTTGGACCTACCCCGTTTCGACCCGAGGCCGTTGCGGAGCGTCGTACCAAAATACTAGCGCTATCGTCGGGTCGGCGGGAGTATCTAATGGTGCACAACTGGAGCAGCCATGGATTTCGCACTGAGAGATGCCCTCGAATCCGACTTAGACCAATGTTTGCTGCTGGTCACGGACCGCTTCTTGTACGATACTGCACATCTTACGGCACTGAGGCGCATGTGGTCGCATATCGTGGCGTCGCAAAGCGGATTGGTTCATGTTATCGCCGACGCGAGTGATCCGTCGCACGTGGTCCATTTTGGCGCCATGGTTTTTGTGAGCGATGAAAGCGCCGATTGTTATCACCGCTGCATTAGTCCAAAGATCGCGTACCGTCTCCTCGAAGAATGGGACGCGGGACGAAAGCCATTTTTAACAAGAGACGAAATCGCAAGAGCGAATGCGAGCACCGGCCTTAATCTTGTTGTAACGCATCACGGTCATGTAGAGCCAATCGACGACGAATCTCTTGAAAGGCTTCGTTTCGCCTCCAACGAGCACGCCGTGAGGGACTTCCGCGGTTGGAATCTACGAAGCTACACCAACGAGGCTTTCACCCTAAATCCGGAGCGCGACGGAAAGAACATGGGCGAAGTCCTGGGGTTTCGAGTAGGCCATTATACTGATCAGCAACTCTGCGAGGCGGGAATTCCCGTTGGGAAGCGGCCGTACGTGTGGATGGCAACTCGACAAGACGTAGCGGCCGGTCCCGTTGGATTGGCCCTTGGAATGCTTTTTCGCTCGTTCTCGCGCCCGAATTTTTGTTTTGCTGCCTGTGAGCAAAGCCTCTTAAAACTTGCGCTCGATGGGCATACGGACGTCGCGATCGCGAGCTTGATGAATATCTCGTTAACGACCACCAAGAAGCGCTTTCGCACGATCTATGAGAAGGTCCGCGTTGCGAGCGCTGCCTGGGAAGAGCCGTTACTTTCCGAAGCGCTGACCGACGGTATTCGCGGCGTGGAGACTCGTCGGCACTTGCTGAGTTATCTGCGGAATCATCCCGAAGAGTTGCGTCCGTACTGTCGCGAGAACGTTGTGGTTTAGGTAGCATGTGGCCACCCGCAATTCAGCATTTCTGAAGTTCAACCCAAAGGCAACGGGGAAGGCGCTAAGCCAACCTCATTGACTCTTTAGCGATACGCGCGAAACCTCGGAACCACTCCGTTCGTTAGATAGCGTTTAGGGTCAGGCTCATTGAATTATGGAAGCCTATTGTTTTAATCGTGATCGAGCTGTGCTGCGCACTACGTGACTAGAGCGAGGCGCTCGTGATCGGGGTGGATTGCTCGGTCTCCATTTGCAGATACTCGGCGGTAGAACCGGCACTTGCCAATGCTTTGCGAACGTCGACGCTACGCAACGATTGATTGTTGAACGTTCGGAAATAGAACTGCTGGTTCGTTAAGTCTGCAGCCGACGTCCAGAGCGTCCATTCGTCGATGCTCTTTCCGTTAACGACATCGCGAACGGCACCGACGGGGATGTCGAAGTTGTTGAGGATGTGGAAGACCTGCTGCACCGCGTCGGCGCCGGTTGCCGGCTGGGCCGCGGCGGCTTCGTAGGCGACGGCGCGCACGAAGCGCGAAGGCGGCGTGAAATCGCCGGGAACTCCGTAGAAGCCTGAACCCTGGCCGAAGCTGTTCAGAGTAACGCCTTGCACGGTCAGCGCGCCGCGGTTATCGGCGGAGAGGCCCACATAGTTGCGCAAATTCGTCATATGCCAGTCGAACGTTGGCGAGTTCGTGAGAACGCCAAGCGGATCGTCGTAAATCACGAGCCTTCCGCCGATCGGTTCGACGACGACCGCTGCGCCGGTTTTATCGACGATGCGAAAATGAACCGGCGGCGCCATTGCCAGCGCCGGTACGACGGTCTTCACGAGGGCCACGCGATCGTAAGCGGCTTTGACTTCGGCGACGCTAGCGAAGTTTCCAAGAATCCACATCGAGTACTGATATCCGGCCATCGCTCGTGATGCGTTCTCGGGCGTGACGTCCGCGAAGCCGGCCGATCCCGGGAAAAAGAATTCGCCTACGTACAAACCTCGATCGTTGAGCCCGTCGACGACCGTCGGAAGGCCGAATGCGTTCGCGCCGACGATTCCATACTTCGTTTTAAATTCGATTCCCTTACCGTTATTAGGCAGCGTACCGACGATGGCCGTTCCGGCGGGGAAAACACCAACTTTCGATTCGAGGTCCGCGCCGAACTCGAGCGTCCGCGCCACCACGACGCTGCCGTCCTTTGCAGTCAACCGGATTCCGGTGCATGCACGCGCCGTCTGCCATGCGACGAGCGACATCGTCGCGAGAATGAGGATAGTAACGTATTGCTTCATACATGAGGGGGCTTCGACCAAGCGGGCGCTACCTCATTTACTCCGCCTCCGTCAGGTGCGGCGGGCTTATTTACGTATGCAGGCCGCCCATGTCAGTTCGTTGGTCGCGTTGCTGAACGTCCACCAGCCATCGTTACCATGATTGCCGGGACCGGAAGCGACTCCGGGATGCTGTTGAATCGGCGGCCCGGGCCACGCGCTATCGCCCATGGATCCGCCGACGACCGTATAACCCGTGCCGCATCCCGCGAACACGGCTTTCGGATGTTGACTCTCGTTCCACGCGTGTCTGATAACGATGCCGGCGTTTTTCGAGGCGCAAGAAGCGTATGCCGATCCACCGCCGCTCACCCAATACGTGTTTGTGTCGGGATCGAACCAAGAGGCCCCGCTCGTTCCCATTGTGTAGCCGGTGACCAAGGTGTAGCCGGGGCGGCACTGGGCGGCTGCCAGACCGCTGGATGATCCAGCGGTGCGCCATTTAAATTCTTTCGCCCCACCTGACGTGACGCAGGTCGCAAAGGCTTCAGCACTGGCGTTGGAAGGCGGTTTGACAACCCATGCGTGTAACTGCACGTTCGCATATCCAGTGCCGACGCTGTCGCCGTTGCTGCTGCTGGATCCGCCCGCGATCACTTTAAAGCCTTGAGGACACTGGGCTACTGCCAAGACCCCTTTCGCGCCCCAGGTCGCGACCCGTTTGAATGACGCAGAAGTGAGCTGCGGCCGCACTGCAGCGTTGTGAGTTAGCGCATTTAGGTTCGTTGAAACCGGCACACTGCCCGAGCCGGAACACGCGGAAAGGCAAACGAGCGCGACGGTTACCACGTACAAGCTCTTAGACAAACTTTCTACGCTTCTCAAAAACGCTCAAGTTCGACCCTCCCTAGCAACGTGAACGGCCGCGTTCCCATTAGGAAACCGGCGCCCCTAGGCTACCATGCGCAAGTCGGGTCGTCAATAAATTGGCCGGGCTTTGGAAGGGCGGAAGCCGCCCGAGCGTAAGTCCCGTGCCTGAGACCGTGAGTTCTGCTTCTAAGGAAGGATTGAGTCGATGAAATTCTTTTCGTGGATCTTTTCTGGATTGCTTTTGGTCGCCGGCGCGGGCGCGGCGATCGCCGCGATGTCGGGGGGAACCGTTACGTTCACGCCCGACAATCTCCATTGGGTTGCGGGCACCGGCCCCGCAAAGGGCTCGTGGGCAGCGACCATGGTCGGCGACCCCAACAAGTCCGGCACGGCGATCATCCGCGTCAAAATGCCGGACGGCTACACCAATCAGCCGCACTACCATTCGCACCCGGAATACATCACGGTCATGCAGGGAACGCTCCTATTCGGTCTCGGCGACACCGTCAATAAGGCGCAAGCGACGGTGCTGCCGGCCGGGTCGTTCATTATGGTTCCGACCGGCGTGCATCATTGGTCGGTCGCAAAAGGCGAAACGATCGAGCAGGTCGGCGGCGAAGGTCCGCTGACGAATATTCCAATCAAGCACGGCGGAATGTAGCGCCTCTCCCGGTAGGTTCTGGCTGGTGGGCGCCGGACTGGCGCCCCTCGCTTTCCTTGGCGTGTGGTGCGCCTTAACTTTTTGTTGACGATCGAGTAGTAGCGTTGGGTGGGATGTCGCCGGCACGGCGTCACGCAAGGAGGCACATGACCATTGAGCTTAACTACGCGGAATCGCTCGATCGATGCTTCTGCTCCGATGCGCATTTTGATCGTTGAGGACGATTCTCGGATCCATGAATCGCTGGCTAAGGACCTGCGCCGGCAGAACCATGCCGTCGATGTCGTCGAAGATGGCTTGACCGGCCTCGAATTCGCCCGTACTGAAGTGCACGACGTCATTCTGCTCGACATACTTTTGCCTGGGCTCGACGGCTTGGAGCTTTGCCGCCGGCTTCGGGCCGATAAGTCGAAAGCACTCATCCTCATGGTCACCGCGCGTGATGCAGTCGGCGACAAGGTCGCTGCGCTCGACGCGGGCGCCGACGACTACCTCGTCAAGCCGTTCGACTTGGCAGAACTCTCGGCGCGAATTCGAGCGGTTTCCCGCCGGCAAGGCCCATTGCAAGAGCCGATTCTAGAACACGGCAACCTCAGACTCGATCCGAGTCGGCATATGGTCACTTACAACAGCATCCTAGTACCGCTGACCGCTACGGAGTACACCATTCTCGAAACCCTCATGCGCAGCCCACTGCAGGTCTTCAGTCGCGCGATGTTACGCGACAAGGTCACGACCTTCAACGAGGATTCCGTGCCCGACTCGATCAAAACGCACATTACCAACATTCGTCAAAAAATTCGCGTCGTTGGTGGAATTCACGACCCGATCGAAAACGTTTATGGGATGGGGTATCGGCTTGCAGACCTCGAATCGTGAGCCCGATTCCAGTCCGCTGGCGTTGGAGCGCCGGCTCCTGCTCTCATACCTTGCGACTTTCGCGGTGGTCTTTCTCGTTGCTGCCGTTGTCGTGCGTTTCGCCTTCGTCGGCATCCTCGATCAGCAAACGGCTAGGCGGCTGCAGGACGTCGCGCGAGCCGGCCTCAGAAGCGTTGTGTTCGGCAACGACACTTTTGCGATCGACGAAACGGAAATATCGAATAAATCGCTCCTAACGCGCGATCAAGGTCTGCAGTGGTTCGATCGCAACGGCCGGCCCGTGGGCGCGGAAGGCCTCACGCCGGCCGTTCCGGCGTCTCTCGCCGAGGGACGCCAACAACTTGGCTTCGGGCGACAAATATTCGACAGCGTTACGGAGCCGATTCTTAACCCGCGAACACATCAGCGCGTAGGAACCGTCAGAGCCACCGAATTGGGCGAACAAGAGCGCGCTGACATCCGTTATCTCGACACTGGGCTCCTCATCGGCACGCTGCTTGCAGTCGTCGGTAGTTCCATCGGCGGTCTCGCGGTGGCTCGCAAGGCCGTGCGTCCCGTCGAGCGGAGCTTTCAAACCTTGCGTAGTTTCATCGCCGACGCATCGCACGAATTGCGTGGGCCCCTCACCGGAATCGCCACGACCGCCGACGCGGCCCTTCGTGACACCGAACGCGATCCCGTTCACGACCGATCTCGATTCGAAGCTATCGCCGACGGGGCTAAGCAGATGTCACGCCTAACGAACGACCTGCTACTTCTTGCCGGCGCAGACCGCTCGCTGGAACGCGAACTCTTCGTCGTCGATCTCGTCGCTACGCTGAACAAGCTAGCGAAAACATATGCCTTGCGCTTCTCCGAAGCCGGAATCGCACTGAACTTTGCGCCGGACGGCGCCGCGACCGTATACGGTAACCCTGCTCAGATCGAACGCATCGTCACAAATCTTCTCGAGAATGCGCTGCGCTACACGCCGGCCGGCGGCCGCGTATTTGTCGAAAGCCGGCGAGATGGAGCCGCAATTCTCGTCGTTGTTCGCGACTCGGGAATTGGAATCGCTCCCGACCATCTCGAGCGAATTTTCGACCGCTTTTGGCGCGCGGATCCCGTGCGTTCGCCCGGCGGATCGGGACTCGGACTTGCCATCGCCCGGGCGCTGGCGCGCCGGCACGGCGGCGACGTTACCGTGACGAGCCTGCATGGTGTCGGAAGCACTTTCGTTGCCTCGTTTCCGGTTCGCCCGCGTTAGCATCGATTAGCGCCTTGCGCTTGACGATATCTTAACTATCTCACGATACTATGCGGCTTGTGTTTCGCCGCTCAACGGTCAGCTCAACTCATTCGGTCGGATCCATCTCGACGGAAGTGCGACCGCGTAAATATATAGATTGCCGCGAGTACAACAAGTACAGCGGCTGCTCGCTTAGGATTTCCGGAGCGGACAGTGAAGTGATCGCCGCAGCGGTTGAACACTTCGTTTCCACGCATGGCTACCGCGGTTGGCAAGAGCTGCGCATCGTTTTGCGCGCCGCGCTAAAAAACGAGCCGTAGGCGCATTGGAAGTGCAAGCATGACCGACGAGCCCGTCCGCCTCTCGCGGCGCGAAAGGGAGATCATTCGCCTGATCGTCCTCGGCCTTTCCAACCGCGAAATTGGACGGCTTCTGATGTTGTCGGAAAACACGGTAAAGATTCACGTGAGTCACATCTTCGCGAAAATTCATTGCACGGCTCGCACGCAGGCGGCGGCTCAGGCGATCCGGCTGGGACTGGCGTCGTAACGCGCTCGTTTCCGCAAGGCCGAGCTGCAGCGCGGACGGGGCGCCTGCTAATTAAGACTTAAATAAAGAGAGGCGATTCGCTTGGAACGAATCGCCCCGCGAACGTTCTGACTAGGACTTGTTGCACGTTCCCTTCAGAGTGATCGTTCTGCCACCGCTCTCCTTGAACGAGCCCGTGTACGTGTACTTCGAGTTAGAGACCTTTGTGACCGTGGTGCTGCCGCTGCTCACGACGTTGCCCGACGAAACCGACGTCGTGTTGACGGGATGCCACACGATCGTGTTGCCGTTCCATCCGCTGGAAGTCGACATGCCGTAATTGCCCTCCTCATCGAACATGACATCGACCCAGCGCGAATTCGCTGCATCGTATGTGGTTTTATCGATGGCGACAGTCGGATACCGGTCCCATGCTGTGGCGTGGGCCATCGTCTTTGTATTCATCCAATAACCGGATGGGTCCATTGTATACGTCAACGTGCTCCCGTATGCCGTGGCACGGCGCGTGTTAGTTTCGACGCAATTCCATGTCCCGATCAGGAATTGCATCGAACTGAAGTTGGGCTTTGCCGGCCTCGGAATCGGCGTTGTCTCTACCTGTGCGATCGCCGCATTCCCGACAAGAAGGATCGTCACGCATGCGAAGACGGCCAAAGCGAAGCTCCTGTTCATTATCGCCTCCTTTGCGCGTTGTGCGCTAACTAAGGTTCTGTGATTCAAAAGAACCGTTCGGATGCTTTGCCTACCAATCGAAGCCCCCTGGGATTCTATGGCGTTAGGCGGTGAACCTGTAAGCGCAATTCGGGCAGCTGATACAGTGGAAGTTGAGTAGATTTTCAGAAAAATCAGCCAACTCTCACAACTATCAGTGGCTCGGAATTGCCTTACACGTCAGTAGGCTCCCAGTTATCAAACTCGCTAGTAGAGCTTAGCCCATCGTGGCACTCGCGCCTCGATTTCGGAAGCTACCTCGACCCAAAGTTCCGTGGCCACCTCGCCGAATCGGCGCGCCCTCGTCGCTTTTGAGCAAAATCCGGTGAATATATCGCCCAACTGACGGCGATCAGACCGCTCGGGCTTAACTACGTCGAGCCAACTGACCGCCCTTATCGAAAAGCAAGACTGAACAGGCGGGATTGTTCTGAGTTGTCGTCGTCGCAAAGCGTTTGCTGGTGGGCCTGGTAGGATTCGAACCTACGCGCAACCAGTTATGAGCCGGCCGCTCTACCACTGAGCTACAGGCCCCAGCCTGCGGCGTATTCGAGGCGCCGCGAAATGCTGCCCTCCAACGCCCCTATCGCGGTCCATGTGAGCGAGCGTACACCGACGACCCAGCGTAACGGGCGGCTTGGCCGAGCTGCTCTTCGATCGCCATGAGGCGATTGTACTTCGAGATGCGCTCGCTGCGCGACAGCGAGCCGGTCTTGATCTGACCAACGCCGGTAGCTACAGCCAGATCGGCAATGGTCGTGTCTTCGGTTTCGCCCGAGCGATGCGAGATCACGACGCCGTACTCGGCCTTCTGCGCCATCGCGATGCAGTCGAGCGTTTCAGTGAGCGTGCCGATTTGATTGACTTTGATGAGAATCGCGTTGGCTGAACCTTCCTTGATGCCGCGCTCGAGGAATTTCATATTCGTCACAAAGAGATCGTCGCCGATGAGTTCGATGCGGTTGCCGAGCGCCTGCGTTAGCTTCTGCCAGCCAGACCAGTCGCTCTCGGCGAGGCCATCTTCAATCGCAACGATAGGATAGCGCTCGCACAGCTCGGCGTAGAGCGCGATCATGTCGTCCACGCTCGCCGAACGATCGCGTGAGAGCGGATAATATGTGCCGTTTTGATAGAACTCGCTTGAGGCAGGGTCGAGCGCAATCGCGACATCCCTGCCGGCGTGGTAACCGGCCCGTTCGATAGCGGCAACGATGAGGTCGAGCGCTTGTTGGGGCGTCTCCAGCGGCGGCGCGTAGCCGCCCTCGTCACCGACGAGCGTCTGCAAGCCGCGCTCGTGCAAGATCGCACCGATCGCGTGAAAGACTTCGGAGCCATAGCGTATCGCTTCGGCTTCGTTCGGCGCGCCGATTGGAACGATCATGCATTCTTGAAACTCGAGCGCTCCCTCCGCGTGCTTGCCGCCGTTGATGACGTTCATCATGGGAACGGGAAGCGTCGTCGCAGATGGGCCGCCGAGATAACGAAAGAGCGGCACCGAGAGGCTGGCCGCCGCGGCGCGCGCGACGGCGAGCGAGACGCCGAGAATGGCATTTGCGCCGAGTTTCGATTTGTTAAGCGTACCGTCGAGCTCAATGAGCTTTGCGTCGATTTCGCGTTGCGCCGTGACGTCGAGGCCTTCGATCGCCGGCCCGAGGATCTCGTTGACGGCGTCGACGGCTTTGCGCACGCCCTTGCCGTGATAGCGTCCCTGGTCGCCGTCGCGCAGTTCGACGGCTTCGTTCTTGCCCGTCGACGCGCCGGACGGTACCATCGCTTCCTCCACCGTGCCGAAGCTGGTCGCGACCGTCACCGCTACCGTTGGGTTGCCGCGAGAGTCGAGTACCTCGCGTGCGTGGACGCCTTCGATCAGTGGAATTCTTCCGATACGCAACGGTGAGGCCGACACGTTTACTCCTTGATCCAGCGCTCGAGATCGTGACGGCGTGAAACGAAGTCGCTATCGTTGAAGAAGAGTTTTAACTCGCGCTCCGCGCTGGCGGCGCTATCGCTTCCATGAACGAGGTTGCGTCCGATCGTCTGGGCGAGGTCGCCACGGATGGAGCCGGGCGACGCGTCGAGCGGATTGGTCGCACCGATGAGCTGGCGGCAGCCATCGATAACGCCGGCGCCTTCCACTGCCATCGCCACGAGCGGGCCGGTCGTGATGAAGTCGACGAGATTGGTGAAAAATGCTTTACCTTCATGTTCGGCATAATGCTCGCGCGCGCGGTCGCCGTCGAGCTGCATCAGCTTCATCGCCGACACGACGTAGCCGCGACGCTCGATGCGAGCCGTGATTTCGCCGATGAGTCCACGCGAGACGGCATCGGGCTTGCAAAGAATGAGCGTGCGTTCGATGGCCATGGACGCCGCTTACGCGCTTGGGTTGGTTGGCCCTTCGCCGCAGCCTCTCCGGAGTGCGTCATCCTGAGCGAGGTCGAAGAAGAAGGGACTCAGGATGACACCCAAGCCGCGTCACCAAAGGTAGCATGGTGCGACGAATCGCGGAGGCCGGTCCTTACGAAGGGGTCGCGCGAGAGCTGGCGCAGACGGCGTTCTCGTCGATTCAATATGTTGAAGAAACGGAGAGCACTAACGCCGACGCGGCCGCGCTGCTCGATAACGCGCGTTTGGGTGGGCACACGATCGTCGCCGAGTATCAGCGCCGCGGAGCGGGACGTAAGGGTCGCGTTTGGCTGGCGCCGGCGGGAACCGCGCTTCTCTCTACCACGATCTTGCCGCGCAGCGTCGAAACCGAAAAACTCTGGATCGTTCCGTTTTGGACGGCCCTGGCGGTACGCAACGCACTTCGTAGTTTCGGGTTAACGGCGACGCTGCAGTGGCCCAACGATCTGCTCTTGGACGACCGAAAAATCGCCGGCGTGCTCTGTCAGTCCTCCATAAGCGCAGCCACGGCGCGCGTAGCGTGCGGCGTAGGGATCAACGTGCGCCGCCCAGGCGCCGATCCGGGAATCGCGCCTCCTCCGGCATTCTGCGACGACGTCGCCGCGATCGACCGGGCTGCGCTGCTGCAAGCATTACTTCGCGAATACGAACGCACGCTCGCGGCGATCGATTCGCCGCAACGCATCAGCGAGCAATGGAATGACGCTGCGCAGCTCCCGGGACGACGCTATCGCATCCATCTCGATGGCGACGCGCAATCATTTGAAGCGGTCGCGCAAGGGCTCGCGCCCGGAGGCGGCTTACGGGTGATTCGGCAGAACGGAACGCGCGACACCGTCTCCCTCGCCGACGCGCGGGTACTGCGCTAAGGGCGCTCGTTGCGTTCGCGGGTAAGCCGGCGGTCGCAGATCTCACAGAAGTTCGGCATCTTATTATCGGTCTCGAAGACCGAATTGGAATAGTACATCGCGCAGCGCGCGTGGTAGCAGTGTTTGAGCCCAAACGCGTGCCCTAACTCGTGAGTTGACTCCTTGAGCGTACGCTGAAAGAGCAGATTTGCATCGCTTGACTCGCCGTAGAATTCCGGGCGTAATCGGTTCACCGAGACGATTGCAATGCCTTGCGTCTCGTCTGCGTCACCGAAGACGAAGCGGTGCGAGGTCTTGTAGAGATCGAAGTCGGTAATCGCTAAAAGAATGGCGCCCGCATCGGGGTGTGCGCGCCGCACCTTAAGCGTGAGCGTCGGTATGAAGAGCTGGCCGCGGGTTGGATTGAGCGTGCTGCGCGGTACGACGAGCGAGCGTTCGACGCGCGCGCTCGCGAGAAACCGCTCCTCAAGACAAGGAGCGAGGCGATCCAAAAACGCAGCGACGGTTGCGTTGATCGGAACGATGCCTATCTGCAAGTCCATCTAACGCGAGATCGTTCGATACGAGCCGTCGGGAAACTTGCCGGTGAGGTCCTAACAATCCTTAAGATGACAAGCAACCTAAGCGTAGAAGTCGTCGCGGTGATCGTTGGAGTCGGCATGGACGTCGCGGACGTCACACGTTATCGCTTCGACGCAGCGAAGCTGGCATGGTTTGCGCGCAAAATCTACACCGAGGGCGAGATTGCCTATGCGATGCGCAAGCGAAACTGGCCGGAGCGGCTCGCCGGATTTTTCGCGGCGAAGGAAGCCACGCGAAAAGCATTTGGACACGCGATACCATGGCGATGCATTGCGGTACGGCACGAACGCAGCGGAAAACCGGCTATCGAGCTCAACGAACGGACGCAGCGCCTGATGCGAAGTCGCGGGGTGAGAACGATTCATCTGAGCATCACGCACACCGCACGGACGGCAGCGGCGCTCGTCATCTTGGAAGCATGATCTACGTTCTTACGCCCGGCGCGATGCGTACCGCCGATGCTCAAGCCATCGGGCGCCTTGGCGAGGACGCGCTGATGCACAACGCAGGCCGGTGCATCGCGCAGCGCCTACGCGCAATGGCCGGACCCGAAACGCCGATCGTCGCCTTCGCCGGCCCAGGAAACAACGGTGGTGATGCCTTTGCCGCGCTCGCCGAACTCGCTCCCGCATATGAGTGCACCGTCGCGGCCGATCTCGCCGCGCCTCGGTCCGCTGCGCGAGCGGCTGCCGAGGCGCGAGCCGCGACGGCCGGCGTGCGCGTCCGACCGTTGCCACGGGGTGACCGCGAGGCCCGCGAGCTGCTCAACGATGCAATCGGAGTCGACGGACTTTTCGGCACCGGCGCGCGACTGCCGCTTCCCGATTCGTACCGGCATTTAGCCCGTGCGCTCGATGCGCGCGCGGGGCCGGTTCTCGCGATCGATGTTCCGAGTGGCGTCGATGGGCTCACTGGTGCGGTTGGTAACGATGTTGTCCGCGCGAACGTGACGGTCACGCTCGCGGCCGCGAAGCCGGGGCTACTGCTCGAGCCGGCACGCGAGTACGTCGGCGAGTTGTGGTGCGGTCGAATCGGGATCGACGACGCGACCCTCGCTGCCCAGCCCCGAGAGTTCACAGCGCTCGACGACGAGACGTTCTTGCAGTTGCTGCCGCGCCGAGCGTCCGACACGGAGAAGCGCTCGGCAGGCGCGCCGCTCATTATCGCGGGATCGGCGCAATTCCCCGGCGCTGCCGTGCTGTGCGCTTACGGCGCCGCGCGAGCCGGTGCGGGATACGTCACGATTGCGACGCCAAGCTCAGCCGCGAACGCATTGCGCGCGCATCTCGTCGAGCAGGTCGTCGTCGAACTATCGGACGAGGCAACTCCGCAAGCGGTCGTCGAGGAGCTCGTCGAGATATCGAAGCGCAACGGCGCGGTCGCGATTGGGCCCGGGCTGGGCCTCGACGATCGCACCGGGGATATCTTTGCACGCTTTCTTGAAGCGAACGAGCTGCCGATCGTCGTGGATGCGAGCGGACTCTTTCATTTGAGCAAACGTCTCGAGCTGTTGCGTGGCAAGCGGTGCGTCGTAACGCCGCATGCGGGTGAGTTCGCGCGCTTATCGGGGGGCGGAACGGTCGCGCCTGGAACACGCGTCCAGCGCATTCGCGAGTTCGTCGACCGAACCGGACTTACGACGCTGCTCAAGGGGTCGGACACGCTGATCTACGACGGGAACGGGCCGGTGCACATCAATCCGACCGGCACGAACGCGCTCGCGACGGCCGGCACGGGCGACGTGCTCACGGGAATCATTGCAACGCTGCTCGCGCAGGGGCTCGCGCCGGTCGATGCGGCGCGCGCGGGAGCGTATTGGCATGGATTGGCAGGGCGGCGCGCCGAGGCGAACCGCCACGTCGGCGTGATCGCCGGCGACATCCCCGAGGTACTCGGCGCCGCGATTCCCGCCGCGCCCGATCCCGATGCAATGCTCGTGCGTTTGACGTAGCATTTTTTCCAAAGCGCCGTCACGCGGTGGTTGGGTTGGGAGAGCAAGCGTAAAATGCCGAGAGCCAGGAAGAGAATCCAAGGCTGAAGGCCCTGCGCAAATGGCGGAACGAGAAACGTAAACCAGCCAAGACCGGCGATCGCCATCAGAACGCCGGGAATCCGCCATGGCGCACATACGGAGGGGGGACGGAGGTTTCGCTATTTGCGCGCTCGCGCAGTTTTCAGGAAGACGCGGTAGAGGCGGCTACTATCAGCGGTAGGACGAACTCGGTGACGCGTCGGGCTGCGGATTTGCCGTCAAAACCGGCGTACGAATCGATCAACGCGCTGCCGACGACGACACCGTCGGTGAGCGAGCCGATTTCCCGAACCTCGGATGGGCGGCTGAGGCCGAAGCCGACCGCTAAGGGCTTCTCCGTAAGCTGGCGTAGCAGAGTAAGCTGCACTTTCAATGGCGCAAAATTTGGCGTCTTCCGCGCGCCGGTTACGCCAAGGCGCGAGACGACGTAAACGAAGCCCGTGGCGGCTTCGGCGATGCGTTGCGCGCGTTGCGACGTCGTCGAGGGAGCGACGAGCAGCGGCATCTCCAAGCCGCACGTCTCCAGCGCGTTGCGCAGCTCGGCCGATTCCTCGAGCGCGCAATCGGGAACGATCGCACCGGCGGCACCCGCCTTCGCGGCCTCCTGCGCAAAGCGCGTGATGCCGAACTGATAGACGGGGTTGAAATAGGTGAAGAGCAGCAGCGGCGAACCGCGCGCACAGCGGCGAACCAGTGCGAATACGTCAGATATGCGCGTGCCGTTTGAAAGGGCGCGCGCGCCGGCCGAAGCAATCGTCGGTCCGTCCGCGAGCGGATCGCTGTAAGGAATTCCGAGCTCGATCGCATCGGCCCCGGCCGCGCTCAGGGCATCGAGGATCGCTTCGGTCGTCGCAAGGTTTGGATCGCCGGCCATGACGTACGGAATAAAGGCAACGCGCCGTTCGCCCTTTGCGCGCTCAAACATCCGCGCCAGCATCGCGCTCATCGCGCGAGATCTTTGTCGCCGCGGCCGCTCAAATTGACTAAAATAAGATCCTCGGCACCGCGTTGGCCCGAAAGCTTGCGTGCAAACGCGATCGCATGCGCGCTTTCGAGCGCCGGAACGATGCCCTCGCTGCGCGCAAATTCACCGAACGCGTCGATCGCCTCGGCGTTGGTGACGTTGACGTAAGTCGCGCGGCCGCTCTCCATTAAGAACGCGTGCTCGGGACCGACGCCAGGATAGTCAAGGCCCGCAGCCGTCGAGTACGTCTCGCTCACTTGTCCTTCATCGCTCTGCAAGATATAGGAGCGCGAGCCGTGCAGGACGCCCACGGTTCCGGCGCCTAGCGACGCCGCAGTCTTTCCACTCTCGATCCCTTCGCCGCCGGCCTCGACGCCCCACAGTTTCACGTCTGATCGTCGACGAATCCGGCGAAGATGCCTATTGCATTGCTGCCGCCACCGACGCAGGCAACAACGTCACTCGGAAGACGCCCGTACCGTTCCATAACTTGATGACGCGCCTCGACGCCGACGACTTTTTGGAATTCACGCACGAGATACGGATACGGATGCGCGCCGACGACGCTGCCGATCACATAGAAGGTGTCTTCGACGCGCTCGGCCCAGACGCGAAAGGCTTCATTCGTCGCGTCTTTGAGCGTCTGGGTCCCGCTCTCCACCGGGTGGACCGTAGCGCCCAGCAGCCGCATCACGTGCACGTTGAGGGCCTGGCGCTCGACGTCGCGCGCCCCCATGTAGACGTCGACGGGAAGTCCGAACTTCGCGCCCACCGTAGCAGTCGCGACGCCGTGCTGACCCGCGCCGGTTTCGGCAAGCAGACGGTGTTTGCCCATCCGCAGCGCGAGCAGCGCCTGGCCAACGGTATTGTTGATCTTGTGCGCTCCGGTGTGATTGGTGTCTTCGCGCTTCATCAGCAGCGGCGCAGCCGAAATGCCGGCGATATACCGCTCGCAGCGATAGAGCGGCGAGGGGCGTCCGACGAAGTCGCGCAACACGGCGTTATATTCGTTCCAAAAGGACGGGTCCGCGAAGGCGCCTTCCATGGCGCGCTCGAGCTGATCGAGCGCAGCGATCAGCACTTCCGGGACGAATCGCCCGCCGAAGTCGCCGAAATAGCCCCGCGCGTCGGGTTTCTTCATTGCTCGCGAACCGCGCGCACGAAGGCTTGCATCTTGGCTCGATCCTTACGTCCGTCGGTCTCGATGCCGCTACGCACGTCGACACCAAAGGGATGCACGCGTTCCAAACATTGCGCGACGTTCTGCGGCGTGAGGCCGCCGGCGATGACGACCCGCCGTGCGTTAGCAATCGCAACGGCCTGCTCCCATGCAAAGCGTTTGCCGGTGCCGCCGGCCAAGCCGTTGTGACGCGAATCCAGAAGCAACAGCGCGTAAGGAAAGGTGCCGGCCGCTTCCGCAAGGCTCGCCGTGGATTCTTCGACATGAATCGCCTTGATCGCCCGCTCCGCGTAGTTCGCAACAAATTGTGACGCTTCGTTGCCGGAGAACTGCAATCGAGAGCGCGGGAAGAGCGCATTCACCGCTTCGACCTCCCCTTTTGCCGGATTCACGAAGACGGCGACGGGTTCGATCGTATGCGGAGCTCGCGCTGCAATCTCGGCGGCAGCTTCCAACGAGATCTGCCGCGGCGACGGCGCGAAAATCATGCCGAAGGCATCGGCCCCCGCCTCAATCGCGAGCTCGACGTCGCTCCAAGCGGTGCAGCCGCAGAACTTGATCCATGTGTCAGCCATCGCTCGCAATCTCTTTCGCGCGTTCGAAGGTACGCAACGCGTCCCCGCTCTCGAGCACCATCCGGGCCTTCTCGAACGCCGCCGGAAGCTGCTCCTCTACTCCGATCACGCAAAACACGACGGCCGCATTCAATGCAACGATGTCGGAGGCCGGACTGCGCGCGCCGCCGAGAATCTCGACGAAAGCTGCGCGTGAGGCTTCGACCGAGCCGCCTGTCGGCGTGCGCAGCGGCGAGTCGATGCCAAACTCGGCCGGCTCCAAACGACCCAGCCGCGCGCCTTCTTCATTGAACGAGTAGACGAGCGTCGGCGCATCGCCCACCACTTCGTCGACGCCGCTGCAGCCGTAGACAACCGCTCCCCGCTGCGCCCCCAGGCCCCGCAAGGTCTCGCCGATGAGTTCAACGAGCGACTCCTGCGCGACGCCGACGACCAAATGCGTCGCGCGTGCCGGATTGGTCAGCGGGCCCAATAAATTGAAGATCGTGCGCACGCCGAGCTCGCGCCGAATGCCGGCCGCGTTGCGCATCGCCGGATGATAGCGCGGCGCAAACATGAACGTGAAACCGCACTCTCGCAGCATCGTCGCCGCGCGCTCGGGAGCGATCTCGAGCGGAAAGCCCGCCGCCTCCAAGACATCGGCGCTCCCGCAGGCGCTCGACGCCGCGCGATTACCGTGCTTGGCGACCGGGATTCCGGCCGAAGCAACGACGAGTGCGGCCATTGTGGAGATGTTGAGCGTATTGGCGTGGTCCCCGCCGGTGCCGACGACGTCGACGACCATCGGCAAATCGTGCTCGACGTGCAGGCTGCGCTCGCGCATAGCGCGCGCCGCCCCAACGATCTCTTCGACGCTTTCGCCCTTCGACGCGAGCGCGACGAGCAGGCCCGAGGCCTGTGCCGGCGTGTAGTTTCCGTCCATGAGTTCGCCGACGAACGAGGCGGCCTCGTCCTGAGAAAGATTTTCCCCTGCAACGATGCGTCGCAGCAAGGGCGCAAACTCGATCATCCTTCGACTCCGCTCAGGACGACACGAGGATGAGGAAGTTTTCGACGATCTGCTTGCCGTGATCGCTCAAGACAGATTCTGGATGGAACTGTACTGCATGCACCGGACGCTGGCGATGCGCGATGCCTTGAACCACGCCGTCGTCGCTGCGCGCGTTGACGTGCAGCTCGGAAGGAATCGTCGCCGGATCCAGGCAGAGCGAGTGATAGCGCGTCGCCGTGATCGGCATCGGCAAACCGGTAAAGAGGCCATTGCCCTCGTGTGCGATGCGTGACGTCTTGCCGTGCATCTGCCGCGGTGCATGGATCACCGTCGCTCCCAAGGCTTCGCCGATCGCCTGCAAACCGAGACAAACGCCTAAAACCGGCATCCTGCGATCGATCGCTGCGCGCAACACCGTCATCATCTGCGGCGCGTGCTCCGGCCGTCCGGGGCCCGGGCCAACGACCAGTGCATCAAAGCTTTCGAGCGACGCCGGAATCAGCCGCGGATCGTCATTGAGCATTACCTCGGGCGCGGCGCCGGCGGATGCGAGCAAGTGCACCACGTTGTAGCTGAAGCTGTCGAAGTTGTCGACGAAGAGTATGCGCGGCGTCACGCGATGCCCAGTACGTGGCGGGCGATGCGCGTTTTGTGGAAGACTTCTTCGTATTCGGCAACCGGATCGGAGTCCGCAACGATCCCCGCCGACGCTTGCCACCAGGCTTGGCCGTCCTGAACGTGGACGCTGCGCAGGGTTATGCAGGAGTCAAAATCGCCTCCGAACGACCAGCGGCCGATGCTGCCGGCATAGAACCCGCGCGTGACGGGTTCGTAACCGTCGATGAGCTGCATGGCGCGAATCTTCGGCGTTCCGGTAACCGTGCCCGCCGGAAATCCGGCGCGGAAGAGATCGAGCGCATCGCAATCTTCGCGCAAACGGCCGACCACGTTCGAGACGATGTGCATCACGTGGCTGTATCGCTCGATCTGAAGCAGCTCGTCGACCTGCACGCTGCCGTATTCGCAAACCGAACCAAGATCGTTTCGGCCGAGATCGACGAGCATGACGTGCTCGGCGCGCTCCTTTTCGTTGACGAGCAATTCGGCCTCAATACGGGCGTCCTCGTCGTCGTCACGGCCGCGCCAGCGCGTTCCGGCGAGCGGGCGAATGCGCGCTTTGCGTCCCTCTAAACGCACGAGAAACTCCGGCGAGGCGCCGAGTAACTCGCCAAACGGCGTGTCGACGAAAAACATGTATGGCGATGGATTCTCGCGGCGTAGCGCGCGGTAGAGATCGAAAGCACTTCCCGCGAGCTCGGCGCCGAACCGAATGCCAAGCTGGAGCTGATAAACGTCGCCCTCGAAGATGCGGCGCTTCACCTCGCCCACCAGCGAGAGGAAGCGATCCCGATTGATCGATTCCCGCATCGGTCCGTGGGCCGAGAGCACGCCGGGTAACGTCGGCTTCGCCGCGAGCAATCGCTCGACGTAGCCGTCGATCCGACCCTCGCGCTGCGCCGCGTCGCCATCGCTGCACCAAATCGTCAGCTGATGCGTGAAGTGATCGAAAATCAGCCACGTTGCCGGAATGGCGACGTAGGCCGCAGGCATCGACGGCACCGACGAGGCCCGCGCGGGAAGCCGTGCGTGGAAGCGCGCCGCATCGTACGAAAAGGCGAGGAGCGTGCCGCCGAGATTTCCGCCCGTGCCTGTCGTGCGATGGGATTCGATGAACGTGCGCACCCGATCGTAGAGTGCCTCGCCCGAATCGAAATCAGCAACCGCGCGATAGTCGAGCCCAATGAAGGAGTAGCGCGAGATGCGACCGCCGCTCTCGACGCTCTCTAGCAGGCACGACGCGTTCGGCTGCGCGAGCGCGGCATACGCGCCAATCGGCGTCAGCACGTCGGCCGGCACGATGCGAATCGAAGCTTGCGTCATTATCTAGCTGCGAGCGAGCTCGCTTTCACGCCTACGCCGAGTTGGCGGCGCGTACCTTTAGGCAGAGCTGGTATGAGCACCGCATGCGACGGCGAACGATTGTTGCGGCTGTTGCTGCCCTTACGGCCGGCGCGGAGCCCGTCTAGCCGAGCGGAGGTCGATCTCTTCCAGCGCTAAGTCAACAGCTTGCGCAAGTCCGATTCGTCGAGGATCGCGACGCCAAGCTGCTCCGCCTTGGTGAGCTTGCTGCCGGGTTCATCGCCGGCGACTACGTAGTCGGTCTTTTTGCTTACCGAGCCCGTCACTTTGCCGCCGGCCGCAACGATCAGCTCGCTCGCCTCGTCGCGCGTGAGGCTCGGCAAGGTGCCGGTCAACACGAACGTCTTTCCGGCGACCTTTCCGTCCGCAGCGCGCGCCCGTTTCGGCGCCGTCGTATCGACCCCGGCGCGCTTCAGACGCGCGATCATTTCGCGATTCGCATGCTGGCGAAAGAAAAGCGCGACGCTTCCGGCCACCTCCGGCCCGATCCCTTCGCTGCGTTGCAGTTCCTCCTCCGTTGCCTCGGCGAGCGCGTCGATCGTTCCAACATCGCCGGCGAGGATCTGCGCGGTTTGCGTTCCAACGAAACGAATGCCAAGCCCGTAGAGCAGACGCGCAAGGCCGCGGTCTTTCGAACGCTCGATGTTGCGCAGCAAATTCGCGACGCTTTTGGCGCCCGTGCGCGGAACGCGTCCGAGGGTCTGGGCGTCGAGCTTGTAGAGATCGGCGATATCGCCAACCAATCCCAGTTCGGTGAGCTGCTGCGCCATGACGTCGCCGAGCCCTTCGATATCCATCGCACCGCGCGAGGCGAAATGACGAACCCGCTCGTAGACCTGCGCGGGGCAGGCCGCATTCGTGCAGCGTGACATCGCCTCGCCCGGCGGATGATCGACGTCGGCGCCGCAGACGGGGCAACGGTCCGGCATTCGGAAGCGACGCTCCTTGCCGGTGCGCTCGCCGGGCACCGGCCCGACGACCCGTGGTATCACGTCGCCCGCGCGCGTCACCAGCACCACGTCGCCGATGCGAATGTCGTTGTTCTTGATGTAATCGACGTTGTGCAGTGTCGCGCTCTTGACGGTAACGCCGCCGATCTGCACGGGCTCGAGCACGGCGTTTGGATTGAGCGTTCCGGTTCGGCCCACGCTCACCGCGATGTTGAGCAATTTCGTACGAGCCTCGCGCGGCTTGAACTTGAATGCAATCGCCCAGCGGGGGTCGCGGGCTACGACGCCAAGCCGCTCTTGCAGTGCCAGATCGTCAACCTTGACGACGATGCCGTCGATTTCGTAATCGAGTTCGTCGCGCCGCTCCTCCCATTTCCGCCGGTAGGCGAGCACGTCGTCGAGCGTTCTTGCGCGAATGATGTTCGGGTTGACCGGAAATCCGAGCTCCTCGAGGCGTCGCAATCCCTCCCATTGCGAGCGCACGTTCTCGCCTGAAACAAGTTGATAGGCAAAAAATGACAGGCGGCGGTGCGCGGTTAGTGCGGGGTCGAGCTGGCGCACGCCTCCCGAGGCGGCGTTGCGCGGATTGGCAAAGATTGGCAGCCCCTCCCGTTCGCGCGCGCGGTTGAGCTTTTCGAAATCGCTCTTGCGCAGATAGACCTCACCGCGCACCTCAAGAAATTCCGCCGCGGATTTTTTCCACTCTCGCAAGCGCAGCGGAATCGTCTTGATCGTGCGTAAATTTGCAGTAACGTCCTCGCCGATGCGGCCGTCGCCGCGCGTTCCGCCGCGCGCGAGCGAGCCGTTCCGGTAGTCGAGCGCGATAGCGAGGCCGTCGATCTTGGGCTCGCAGACATACTCGACTCCGCGGCCGGCGATTTTACGCGCGCGTTCGTCGAAGACACGTAGCTCGTCGGGCGAAACGGCGTTTGCGAGGCTGAGCATCGGCCGCACGTGCTCGAAGGGCGCAAACCGTTCGGATGCCGCTGCACCGACGCGCTGCGTCGGCGAATCGGGCGTTCGCAGCTCGGGATGGGCCGTCTCCAGCTCCACCAGCTCGCGCAGGAGCGCGTCGAACTCCGCGTCGGTTATCTGCGGATCGTCGAGCACGTAGTAGCGATAGTTCGCTTCTTCGATCCGTTCGCGAAGCGATTCCACGCGAGCTGCGAAGCTCATCGGTGGGAGAGGGTAGCCACCTGGAGCGGATAGCCGTCGGGGTCGCCGATGATTGCGATGCGCCCAAACGGTTCGTCGTATGGATCTTGAAAGACCGGAACGCCGAGCGTTACGCAGGAAGCAACGAACTCGTCCACGTTCTCGACGGTAAAGCCGAGCTGAAGCGAGCCCGGGCGCACCGCCAAAACGCCGCTCTTACGATGCAGGCTGAAAACCGCGCCGTCGCTCAATTGAAATCGCACCGGGCGCTTCGGAAGATCTTGAAGCACGCGCAACCCGAGCACGTCGCGATAGAAATCTCGGGAACGGGTCAGATCGGAACAAACCAGCATGACGACCGAGAACTTCGCCATTACTAACCGATCGGCCCGAGCCTAGGCTTCGACGGCTACACGACCGCTTTCGCCCAGGTCGTGCAGCGCGAAGAGGTTCTCTCGCTCCAAACGATTGAGCTCGGCGTCGTCGGGCCGGTGATGGCCGACCGCGCGCTGATCGCGCAGCACGGGAACGAGATAGGCGCCCGTGTAGGAGTGCTCGTTGCGCGCAACCTCCTCTGGGGTGCCGGTTGCGATCACGGTACCGCCTCGATCGCCGCCCTCGGGCCCGAGATCGATGAGATAATCCGCGGTCTTGATGACGTCGAGATTGTGCTCGATGACGAGCACGGTATTGCCCAACTTCACCAAGCGCTCCAACACGTCGAGTAGCTTGTGAATGTCGGCAAAGTGTAACCCGGTCGTTGGCTCGTCGAGCACGTAGAATGTGCGGCCGGTCGAGCGTCGCGAGAGCTCCGTGGCGAGCTTGACGCGCTGCGCTTCGCCGCCGGAGAGCGTCGTCGCGGGCTGACCCATCTTGATGTAGCCTAAGCCGACGTCGCAAATCGTACGAAGCTTGCCGTGCACGCGAGGAATGTTGGCAAAGAATTCATTCGCTTCGTCAACCCGCATCTCGAGCACGTCGGAGATCGTCTTGCCCCGATATTTGACCTCGAGCGTCTGCGCATTGTATCGCTTGCCCTTGCAGACTTCGCATGGCACGTAGACGTCAGGGAGAAAATGCATCTCGATCTTGATGATCCCATCCCCCTGGCAGGCTTCGCACCGGCCGCCCTTGACGTTGAACGAAAAGCGGCCCGGCGTGTAGCCGCGCATCCGAGCCTCGGGAACGAGCGAAAAGAGCTCGCGAATATGGTCGAAGGTGCCGGTGTAGGTCGCCGGGTTACTTCGCGGGGTTCGGCCGATCGGCGATTGATCGATCACAACGAGCTTGTCGAGCTGCGCGGCCCCTTTTACGGTCCCGTACGTGCCGCCCGGCGGCTGCCGATGAAGATGCTGGTTGAGCGCGCGCACCAAGACCTCATTGACGAGCGTCGACTTCCCGCTACCGCTGACGCCGGTCACCGCCGCGAACACGCCGAGCGGAAAGCGCACGTCGATTCCCAGCAGGTTATTCGCCTTGGCGTTACGGACGTCGAGCCAGCCGTGCGGCTCTCGTCGCCGGCGCGGTATCGGAATGAACTTGCGCCCGCTGAGATAGGCGCCGGTTTCAGAGATCGGATTGGCGATCACGTCGGCGAGGGTCCCCGCGGTGAGGATCTCGCCGCCTTCGGCGCCGGCGCCCGGACCGATGTCGACGACGACGTCGGCGGTGCGCATCGTGTCTTCGTCGTGCTCGATGACGATCAGCGTGTTGCCGAGATCGCGCAGTGTGCGCAGGGTCGCGAGCAGTCGATCGTTGTCGCGCTGGTGCAGACCGATCGACGGTTCGTCGAGGATGTATAGGACGCCGACCAAGGCACTTCCAATCTGTGTC
The DNA here is from genome assembly GCA_963826325.1 of Vulcanimicrobiota bacterium. GTDB lineage: Bacteria > Vulcanimicrobiota > Vulcanimicrobiia > Vulcanimicrobiales > Vulcanimicrobiaceae > Cybelea. The sequence continues at coordinate 110,346 of CAWGWT010000015.1, read as the reverse complement.
GCGAGCCGAATGCGCTGCGACTCGCCGCCGGCGAGGGTCGTCGCCGAGCGCGCGAGCGTGAGATAGTTCAAGCCCACGTTGGTCAAGAAGCCCAGGCGAGCGCGGATCTCCTTGACGATCTGATGCGCGATCTGATCCTGACGCTGCGTCAGCGTCAGGTCGCGAAAGAAGAGCTCGAGCTGCTCGATTGACATGCGCGTCAGGTCGTCGACGTTCCGACCGCCGAGCGTAACCGCCAACGCTTCGGGTTTTAGGCGTGCCCCGTTGCAGACCGGGCACGTCGAAGCCGACATGAACTTCTCTATCTCTTCCTTCACATACTCGCTCGACGTCTCACCGTATCGGCGCTGCAAGTTGTTAACGACGCCTTCGAAGGAGGCGCGGTACTCCCACGTCTTTCCACCGCGCGACTTGTACTCGAAGGTCTGCTCGCGGTCGGTTCCATAGAGAATGAGGCCGAGCACCTCATCGGAGAGCTGCTCGATGGGCGTGGTCGTCTTCACCCGGTAACGCCGGAGGACTCGCTCGAGCTGCTGCATGTAATAGGGATTCATCGACGGGTAGCGGCCGCTGCCCAGGTTACGGCTCCACGGCACGATCGCTCCCTCGGCAATCGATTTGCTGCGATCGGGTATTACCTTCCATGGATCGATCTCAATCTTCTCACCGAGCCCGCTGCAGGCCGGACACGCGCCGTACGGCGAGTTAAATGAGAACAATCGCGGCGCGAGCTCTTCGAAGGAGAGACCGCAGTAGACGCACGCAAAGGCCTCGCTAAAGGTCAGCTCCCCTTTTCGACCCACTACGCTCGCTCAGGGCAGGGTCTCCAGCAACAACGGTAACGATGCCGCTGGAAAGCCGTAAGGTCGTCTCTACCGAATCGGCGAGCCGCTTGAGAATCTCGGGTTTCATTACGAGCCTATCGACGACAACCTCGATCGTGTGCTTGCGCTTTTTGTCGAGCGCGATCTTATCCCGAAGTTCCTTCGTCTCGCCGTCGACGCGTACGCGGGTGAAGCCCTCCTTTGCAATCTCCTCGAAAAGCTTCGCATACTCGCCTTTGCGGCCGCGCACGAGCGGCGCGAGCAGCACGATGCGCGTGCCCTCCGAAAGCTCGGCGATCGAATCGACGATCTGCTCGCTGGACTGCGTGCTGATCTCGCGCCCGCAGCGATAGCAGTGCGGCGTGCCGACGCGCGCAAAGAGCAGCCGCAGGTAATCGTAGACTTCGGTTACCGTTCCGACGGTCGAGCGCGGATTGCGGGAGGTCGACTTTTGATCGATCGAGATCGCGGGTGAAAGGCCCTCGATGTAATCTACGTCCGGCTTCTCCATCTGTCCGAGAAATTGGCGCGCGTACGAAGAGAGCGATTCGACGTAGCGGCGCTGCCCTTCGGCGTAGATCGTATCGAAGGCAAGCGACGATTTGCCGGAACCCGAGAGGCCGGTTACGACGATCAACCGATTTCGCGGCAGAACCAGGTCGATGTTCTTGAGGTTATGCTCGCGCGCGCCCTTAATAACGATCGAATCTAGCGACACGTCAACTAAGAGACCCCGGCAGGCTCGAGAAGTATGCGGGCGGCTTGCGCAATCGAGCTGCAGGTCGCGTCGGGAGGCGCGGCACCGGGCGGCAGCTCCTCGCCGCGGACGTTGAGCCAAAGCGTAAAAAGCCCCGCCGCCAACGCTCCGGCAATGTCCCGATCGTACCGATCGCCCACCATCGCGCCGTGGACGGAGGCAGCGCCCAGCGTGCGGCAGGCGTGCGCAAAGAGCAGCGGATCGGGCTTTACCATTCCCACCTCATCGGCGAGAAATATCGCGTCGAAGTACTCGCTGATCTGCAACACCGCAATCTTCTCGCGGTGGGTTTCGGAGAGGCCGTTCGTCACGATGCCGAGCTTCATGCCCCGCGCCCGCAGCGAGCGTAAAAGATCTGTCGCACCGGGAAAAAGGGTGAAGTACTTCACGCGATACTCGTCATAGCGCTCCGCACTGCGCTGCGCAAGCTCGGGATCATGGCCCACGCCGACACTCTCCAATGCCGTCTGCCACATGCTGGCGCGAATGCTGGCCAACTTCAGCTTCAGGTCGTCGACGGAGAGTCGCTTCCAAAAACCTTCCGCCTCGGCAATGTACGCGGCTTTGAGCGCGAGCGCGTCGATACCGTGCTCGGCGGCGACTTCGCGCGCAACCTCCTCGGCGGCGTTGTGATACGCATTGGTGTCGTCGTGCAGCGTATCGTCCAAATCGAAAAGGACGACATCGAGTCGGCGCATTTACCGGGGTGAGCTGAGGCTCAGGCCGGCGATCTTCCCTTGACTGTCGAGCGCGAAGAGGAAATCGACTTTCTGGCCGTTCTTGAAAGTCACGACGTAAATTGCCGCCGAAACGTTGCCTTGCGTCGTAGCCTGTTGCTGGACGAAACTCACGGGCTTGCCGAGACTTCCAACCATCTTCTGCGCGTTGGTAATGGTCGCATTGGTGAAGTTCGCATTGGCATCAGTCGCCAGCTGCGAGCGGTCGATTTTGCCTGCCTGAAGTTGCGCAAAGACGGTTTTGGCGCGCGCCAGCATCGCCGGATTCGGCGCCGCCGTGGCCGTTGGATTTGGCGCGTAGGGGATCGGCCGCTTGCGGCGCACCCTCCGGCGGCGGCGCCTCTTGCGCGGATGCGCAAACGCTCGCCCAAAGCGTTAAGGCAAACAAGCCGATAATACGGAACATAAATAAACTCCTTTGCGCTACCTTCTAGCGAATATCCGGCAGACGCTGCAGAAGGTATACCCAACCGTCCGCTGAGATGAAGACCGACCCCGAGAAGGGCGTCGAGAACTCGTCGATTACGATGAAAAGTATCCCAATGAAACCCACCAAAATGGCGGTCATGACGAGTTGCGCGGGACGGTTCTCTACTCCGAAGATGTAACAGAACGCAACCATCGAGAGGGCTCCCACAACGAGCGCGAACCAAAGGATCGACGGCACGGCGGGCACCGCCTGAACGAGCCGGGCTCGCCGCGCATCGAGAAGTCTTTGCTCGTCGACGATCGCCGCCTGCTGCGCGGCAATTTGCTTTGCGTAGGCCGGCGCGTAGGTGTTAACGGTATAGGAAACACCTTCGAGTATGTGCATGCCTGTCTCGGGAACCTCTTGATCGCGCTCCAAAGCGGGCCACTCGATTCTAACGACCGTCGCGACGTAGTTTCGGAGGCCGGCGCGGATCCGCGATCGTGCCGGCTCGTCGAAACCATCCACGACGTGATAGAGATCGCCCGTTGCATTGGCCTCGCCCTCGACGTTGTCGACGGTGGTACCGTACTTCTGCCAGACGACCACCACGACGAAGCCGAGCACCACCGCGTAGAGCACGCCGACGGCTGAGAAGAGATAGCCCGCGACGTCGTTGTGACGCATCAGCACTTCGGTCTTGAGGCGGCGCTGCAAAAAAGCATGAATGACGACGAAGCAGGCCACGACCGCCGCGACGACGAGCACCTCGGCGATGAGCCCGGTCACATTGACGATCGTGCGCGTCAAAACGCCCACGGGCGCAAAGATTCCCACGGGCGCCTAGGATTCGACGAGTTCGGCCAGAGCCTTGTCGAAGATCTTAGGAGCCTTCCCTCCGAAGAGAATGCTCTCGTTGCCGCCGATCTGCTTGCGCAGCTCGATCAGCTCGTCGCGCAGGGCCGCCGCCTTCTCGAACTCGAGCCCGGCCGCGGCGTCGCGCATCTTGCGCTCCAGATCGCGCGCCATCTTCGTCGCGACGTCGCGGGGAAGCCGATCCAGCTTCAGCTTGGCCGCATTTTCCTGCGTTGCCCCGACCATGCTGAGGATGTCGTGAATCTCCTTGCGGACCGATTTAGGCTCGATGCCGTGCTCGTAATTGTATGCCAGCTGCATCTCGCGGCGACGGCGCGTTTCGCCTATGGCTCGCGCCATCGATTCGGTAACGACGTCGGCGTACATGATGACTTTGCCCTCGACGTTGCGCGAGGCGCGCCCAATCGTCTGGATCAACGACGTCCCGCTTCGCAGGTACCCTTCTTTGTCGGCATCGAGGATGCCGACGAGCGAGACTTCGGGTAGATCGAGCCCTTCACGCAGAAGATTGATCCCCACCAAGACGTCAAAGACGCCTGCGCGCAGATCGCGCAGAATCGCGACGCGTTCCAGCGTGTCGATCTCGCTGTGCAGATAGCGGACGCGCAGTCCATTCTCAAGTAAAAAGTCGGTAAGATCCTCGGCCATCTTCTTGGTGAGGGTCGTCACGAGAACGCGCTCCTTACGGGCGGCGCGCTGTGCGATCTCTTCCATGAGGTCGTCTACCTGATTGCGCGTCGGACGTACCTCTACTTCGGGATCGACCAATCCCGTGGGACGAATGATCATCTCGACGACCTGCGAGCTGCGACCAGTTTCGTACGTCCCCGGCGTCGCGGATACGTAGACCACCTGCGCGATGTGCTCGTCGAATTCGTCGTAGGTCAGCGGACGATTGTCCAGCGCGCTGGGAAGGCGAAAACCGTGCTCGACGAGGACCTCCTTGCGCGAGCGGTCGCCCGCGTACATGCCGTGGACTTGCGGGAGCGTCACGTGCGACTCGTCCACGAAGAGTAGCCAGTCTTTTGGGAAGAAGTCGATGAGACACCACGGCGTCGAGCCGGGCTCGCGCCCGGTGAGATGGCGCGAATAGTTTTCTATGCCGTTGCAGTAGCCGACTTCGCGGAGCATGTCGAGATCGTAGCGGGTCCGCATTTCCAAACGCTGGGCCTCGAGCAGCTTCCCCTGGCGCTTGAAATAAGCGAGACGCTCGTCGAGTTCCACCTCGATCGAGATGATTGCGCGGCGCAGCTTCTCCTCGGGCGTGATGAAATGCTTGGCCGGGAAGATCATGAGCTCGTCTTTGCGCTCGAGGTACTCGCCGGTCAGCATGTTGACGACGTTGATGGCCTCGATCTGGTCGCCAAAGAACTCGATGCGATGAACGAGCTCTTCATCAACGCCGACGAATTCGAGCGTGTCGCCGCGCACTCGGAAGGTTCCGCGCACGAGATTCAAATCGTTGCGCCGGTACTGCATATCGACCAGCTTGCGCAGAAAAACATCGCGGTCGAGCTCGTCGCCGACATGCACGCGCACCGACATCTCCATGTAGTCGGACGGGGAGCCCAAACCGAAGATGCAGGAGACCGACGCAACGATAAGCGTATCGCGGCGCGTCAGCAGCGACTGCGTCGCGGAATGACGCAATCGCTCGATCTCGTCGTTGATTGAGCTGTCCTTTTCTATATACGTGTCGGTCGACGGCACGTACGCTTCGGGCTGATAGTAGTCGAAGTACGAGACAAAGTACTCGACGGCGTTCTTCGGAAAAAACTCCCGGAACTCGGCGCAGAGCTGGGCGGCGAGTGTCTTATTGTGACAGAGTACGAGCGTCGGCTTACGGACGAGCTCGATCGTCCGCGCCATGGCCATCGTTTTGCCGCTGCCGGTGACGCCGAGCAACGTCTGGGCGCGGTCACCCCGGAGCACGCCTCGAGCCAAGGATTCCGTCGCTTTGGGTTGATCGCCGGCCAGCGCGAAGGGGGAGACGAGCTCGAACTCTTGTGCCATTGCCTTCCTCCAAACAGCCGCCGAGGGCCGAACGATTCAGTGGCGAACGACCTCTTAGCGATGACCCAACAGCCGCTTCTCTTCTGTGGAAACTCTAATCCGCAATTGGCCGAAGAGATCGCCAAGCGTCTGCGCCTCCACGTCGGCAAGGCGCTCGTTTCCGAATTCAGAAACGAAGAGACGCGAGTTGAAATCGGCGAGAACGTCCGCGGCTCCGAAGTCTTCGTCGTGCAATCGATCTGCCGAGCGCCCAACGGTAAAGGCGTGAACGATGCGGTGATGGAGTTGTTGCTGATGATCGACGCGCTGCGCCGAGCATCCGCCGCGCGCATCACCGCGGTGATTCCCTACTACGGGTACGCCAAACAGGATAAGAAGACCAAAGGGCGCGAGCCGATCTCTGCCAAGGTTATTGCAAACCTCCTCAAAGTCGCCGGCGCGCGCCGCATCGTCACCATGGATCTCCACGCCGCGCAGATTCAAGGCTTCTTCGACATTCCGGTCGACAACCTGATGGCGATGCCGGTGCTTTGCAACTATCTCAAGAAAGAAGGGCTCTGCGACGACAAAATCGTCGTCGTGTCGCCGGACGCCGGCGGCGTTCATCGCGCGGAGATCTTTGCGAAGCGGCTCAATAGTTCGCTTGCGATTGTTTTCAAACGTCGTCCCGAACCTGATGTCGCAGAAGTTACCGATATCGTCGGCGAAGTCGACGGACGAGTCGCGGTCGTCGTAGACGACATGATCTCGACCGGAGGAACGCTCGCCAAGGCGGCAGAGGCGATCAAAGCGCGAGGGGCGACGCGCGTCTACACGGTCGCATCGCACGGCATCTTTGCCGGCGAAGCGGTTGCGGTGCTCGAACAGTCCGCGATTGAGAAGGTACTCTTCACCAACACGGTTCCGTTCGAGAACGGCGCGAAGCATCCGAAGTTCATCCAGCTTTCGATCGCGCAGATTTTTGCCGACGCCATCGCCCGCATAACGACCAATCGGTCGGTCTCGGAGCTCTTCGCCGGCGAGGAGCCGGCAGGCGATCTTCTAGCGCCGCCGGCAGAAGCCGTTGCGGTTCTTTAGCGCCTTCGCTTATAAAGGAAGCCGTGGCCAGTAAAGAGTTCAGTCTCTCAGTCGAGCACCGCGAGAAGCTCGGCACCACCGGTGCGCATGCCCTGCGAACGGCGGGCAAGCTTCCGGCGGTACTTTATGGACACGGCGCGGTCGCCGAGCACATCGCCGTCGACGCGCGGGCCTTCGAAGAGGTGGTTCATCGCGCCGGCCGCAACGCGATCCTGACGCTCACCGACGGCGGTCGCAAACGGCAAACCGCACTGGTGCGCGAGATTCAACGCCATCCGGTCTCGCGCCGCGTCATACACGCCGATCTTCAGAGGGTTTCCGCCGACGAAACGATCGACGCGCGGCTCGCGATCGTAACCGTCGGTGTCGCCGAGGGCGTTCGCAATACCGGCGCCGTCATGGATGTGATCACGCACGAACTCGAGGTCGAAGGGCCGGCAAGCCGCATCCCGGAGCACCTCGAGGTCGACGTCACGGCCTTGGGCATTCACGATCACATTTCCGCCGGCGAGATCGTGCTGCCGGAGGGCTTTCGATTGCTCACGGCTCCCGAGACGATCGTCCTTGCGATCGAGGCCTCGCGCACCGCACGCGAGCTCGAAGAGGCTGCGGCCCCCATCGAAGCGGCGCCCGAGCCGGAAGTCATCGGCGAGGCCGAACCGACCGCTCCCGAGGCGCAATAGCTGGCAGAACGACCGAGCCGCAGGCTCGTCGTCGGCTTGGGCAATCCGGGTGCAGAGTACGTTGCAACGCGTCACAACGTCGGCTTCATGGTGATCGACGAAGTCGCGCGGCGCTGCGGCATTACGACTTGGAGGAAAAAAGACGGCGCGCAGCAGGCACAGGATGCCGCGCGCGGCATCATCTTCGTCAAGCCCCTCACGTTCATGAACCTTTCCGGCACGCCCGTGCGCTTGATTTCAGCATGGTACCGAACGCCGCCCACGGGCGTGCTCGTGGTCAGCGACGACATGGATCTTCCGTTTGGAAAGCTGCGCATGCGGCCGGGCGGCGGCCACGGCGGCCATAACGGCCTGCGCTCGATCATCGCAACGATTGGCGAGGAGTTTCCGCGGATTCGCGTTGGGCTCGGCCGGCCCGCGTACGATAGCGTCGATCACGTGTTGAGCCCGTTTCGCGAGGAGGAACGGCGCGCGTTGCCCGATATCGTGGCCGCGGCGGCCGACGGCGTCGAAAGTTGGATCGATGCGGGAATCGAACGCGCGATGCAACTGGTCAATACTTGGGAGCGCGCTCAACCGTCGGCCTAGGTCGCACGTTACTAGACCTTGACAGCGCCTGCAAGAAGGCTCAGGGTATGCTTAGGACCGTAGCCTCACGCTCTGCGCCGTCGTCGTGCTTCTTACGGACGACGCGACCTAGGGCGCATCTCAATCAATCCGATGACCTTGGCTCGAAAATGAATCCTCATCAGGCTTCAAGTTTAGGTGGTTACGCACTCTGCACGGCAAAATACAGGGTGTAGGAGCGCGCGTTAGCGCAGCGCTCTTAGCAGCATGTCAGGGTGCCGGCACGAATCCGCCATCGGCTTACGCTATACCGCGGCTGTGCGGTCCTACTCTCGTGAGTATCAAACTTTCACTACGACAAGGAGCGATATATGCGACTGACTTCAAAAAGCGTGATCGTTACCGGCGCGGGCGTCGTCTTACTAGGGACGAGCTTGGCGCTGTCGAGCGCGGGCGTCGTTTCCGGAGCGAGCGCGCTCGCAATTCAACCCGACGCAAGTTGCACCTCGAGTGCTTACTGCCTGACCGAATCGAACTTCGGGAAGGGCGGCGCCATCAAAGGCACCAGCGCCACCAAGGCCAAGAGCGGTACCGCAGCAATTTTTGGCGCGGCATTCGGGTTTAACAGCTTTGGCGTCGAGGGCAAAAGCACCGGTTCAGGGGGCACGGGCGTCGAGGGTATCTCAACCACCGTTTCCGACGGCGTGGGGGTTTATGGCGAGGGCGCAGGCGAGGGCGTCATAGCATATAACCCGAGCTGCTGCAGCAAGTTCGGATACGGCCTTACGTCCCAGGTCGCCGATCCCAGCGGCTTCCCAATCTACACATTTGGTGCCGGCGCGAGCGCGGGGTCGTTTATCGTCGACGCAGCCGGCAACGGCGTCTTCGACGGATCCGTTACCGCCTTCGGAGGATTTTCGACGAGCATTCGTAAGCGTGGCGGCGTCCAGGTGCGAGCCAGCGTGCCGCTTGCGCCGCGCGCAACGATCGAAGATACCGGCACCGCACGGCTGACCGGTGGCGTCGGCGCCGTTCATCTAGAGCCCGACTTCGCGAGCACGCTCGATACCAGCAAGGGCTATCAGGTTTTCCTTACGCCCGACGGGGACACGCGCGGGCTCTATGTCGCGGCGAAGTACCAAGGCGGCTTCATCGTTCGCGAGGCCGAGCACGGACGTTCCTCAGTCTACTTCGACTATCGCGTGGTCGCGCGTCTTGCGGGCTCGTCCGACGAACGGTTCCCCGTTTATCATCCGAAACGACCACCTCGTCCGCGTCTGCCTGCGTATCCGCAATAGCTGCACCGGCATAGTGGCGGGTAAAGGCGACAAGGGCGCTTTGGTCTCAAGAGGGCTCGCTCCGGCGGGCCCTTCTTTATGGACAGCCACTCGGAATGTGGTTGATCGCGGCGATCCGCGCTCCTATCCCCGGCGCCGTGTAGAGAAAGAGCATCGCGGTTAGCTCTGGGCAGACTTCCTCCATGCGCTGATCGCCGGCGCGCACCAGCGCACGAACGGCCGCCGCAGGATCCTCGCTGAGTGCCACGGCGTACGTGTCGGTATCGAAAACGTAGGAGCGCAGGATCGCGTTGCGAACCGGAACCGCTGCGAGGTAGACGAGCGCCAAGAGCGCACCAACGATTGCGAGGCGCGAAAGCGGATCGTCGTCGCGCCGGAAACGGATGCGGTCGGCGATCACGACCGCCAGCGCGGCAAAAACGATGATGATGCCGCCTTCGATGAGTGCGATTGAAAGATGATCGCCGTGCACGGCATATCCTCGCACGTAGTCGTTGAGAAATTTGATTTCCGTCGGCGTGCTGCCGGCAAATCGCGCAACCCGAACCGGATTCAGGTACGACCAGGCGACGCTTACGCCGAGAACGCCGGCGATCGCGTAGGCGTACCATTGATGCGTGCGCGACGCGAGCCAAAGAACGATCGCCGCAATGAGCCCGGCGACGACCATGCCCACGATCGTATGGAAGATCCAATACAGCGCCCAGATCCGCGTGAGCTCGAAGGTAAGATCGAGCGTCCGGTCGACGCGATAGAGATAAAAGGATGGAATGAAGGCGGCGACTCGCGCGACAAGCGCAAGCATCGCGCCGAAGCAAAACCGCACGGACCATTCGCTGGCGAATCGACGGCGGAGCCGATCGCGCAGCGCGGCCGCGCCGCCCGAGTTCCAAAGATAAAAGAGCGCCGCGGCTTCGAAGAGCTGAATCAACACGAATCCGACGACGGTCCAATGAGCGCGCCGAATCGCCGCGGCTTGGCGTGCGGGATCGACCAGCGCCGTCGCGGGCTCGCTGAGAAGCGCGCTTCGCGAGAGCGAATCGACGCGCAGGTCGAGCGAGCTAGGACGCTCGCTCGCTGCCGCGACGGCGCCGAGCAGCAAGCCGAGCGCCACCGCGAGCACCCATCTCATTTTTTCGGAAGCGGGCGCGCGGGATTCCCGGCGACGCGCTCGCCGCTGGCGACGTCTTTGGTGACGACGGAGCCCGCGCCGGTCAACGCTCCGTCACCGACGGTCACCGGCGCGACAAGCGACGTGTTCGACCCGATTGCGACGTCGCGCCCGACGATCGTCGAATTCTTCTTCGTACCATCGAAGTTACAGGTAATCGTGCCGGCGCCGACGTTCGTCTGTTCGCCAATCGTCGCATCGCCGAGATATGAGAGGTGGCTGACCTTTACGCCGCGCGCCAGCTTCGACTTCTTGATCTCCACGAAGTTTCCAACGTGAACGTGGTCGGCGACGCGAGTGTCGCCGCGCAGATGCGCGAACGGTCCCACCGAAACGTCGCTAGCGATCGTGGAGTTCATCACGACGCTCTCGCGCACGGTCACGCGCGCGCCGAGAATCGCGTGAGACAACCGGCAGTTCGGACCGATGACGCAGTTCTCGCCGAGCCTGGAGAGTCGAGCGATTATAGTATTGGGATAGATGACCGAATCGCTGCCGATTTCGAGCTCGGGTTCGAGGTAGGTCGTTTCGGGATCGACGATCGTCACGCCGTCGCGCATGTGCTCGCCGCAGAGTCGTGCGTTCATCGCCTTGCGCGCTTGGGCGAGCTCGACGCGGTCGTTGATCCCCAGCACCTGGAGATGGTCGGCGGCGAGGACGGGGCGAACCACCTTGCCCGCGTTGACGAAGTACTCGACCGTATCGGTGAGGTAATACTCCGACTGGGCGTTGTCGTCGCGCAGGTGCGTTACGGCATCGCGCAATGCGGTCTCGTCGAAGGCGTAAATGCTCGCGTTCATCTCGTCGATCGCAAGCTGGTCGGGCCTCGCGTCGCGCGCCTCCACGATGCGCTCGACGACTTGTCCGCGCCGTACGATCCGCCCGAAGCTGGACGGCAGCGGCATCTTCACGGTAACGAGCGACATCACTGCCTCACCTGGCTGCTGGGTGCCGAGCGAACCAATGATATCGTGGAAAATTTCTTCCGTGACAAGCGGCATGTCGCCGCAGGCGACGACGATTCGCCCGCCTCCACGGGGTTCGAGCCGTTCGAGTGCGATGCGGACTGCGTGGCCGGTGCCGAGTTGCTGCGCCTGCAGAACGCTGCCGACGCCGAAGCGGTGAATCTGCTCTTCGAGCTCGTCGTTGACTACGACCAGGATTTCCTCGATGCCGGCACCGCGCATCGCCCGAAGGACGTACCAAAGCATAGGCCGTCCACAAATCTCGTGCAGTACCTTCGAACGCGCGCTCTTCATGCGCGTCCCCTTGCCGGCGGCGAGAACGATTCCGCGTATCATACGGCCACCGCTTCCGGCGTCACGAGCTCGAGTGCGTTGCGCAACCGTTCACGAACGACATCGCGGCCAAGCAGCTCCATCGAGTCGTAGAGTGGAATCGACGTCGGGCTTCCCGTGATGGCGACGTAGAACGGGCGCGCGAGGTCGCGCGTTTTCTTCTCGAGCGTTTCGGCGACTCGCTGGAGTGCCGTTTCGATCGCTAAAGCGTTCCAGGCCGGCAACCCGTCGAGTTCGCTCAGCGCGAGTGCGAGAGCTTGGCGCGTCTGCGCGCCGTCGAGCTTCTTGCTCTGCAAATCCTGCGGATGCAGCCGGATGCGCCCAGAGAAGAGAAAAGCCAGAAGTGGTCCGAGATCGCTTAGCCGCTCGATGCGCGGCGCTGAGAGCTGGGCTAGGCGCGTCAAGCGCTCTGGAGAGATCGCCCACTCCTGCACGCGCTCCACGAACGATGCCGAGTCTAGACGCTCGCGAATGTAGCGCGCGTTGAGCCAATCGAGCTTTGCAACGTCGAAGACTGGACCGCTGATCGGGACGTGCTCGGGTTCGAATCGCCGCACGATCGCCGGCAGGTCCATCAGCTCGTCCTCGCCGTCGCGCGCGGCGTTCACGAGGAGGGCCAAGAAATTGATCAATGCCTCGGGCAAATACCCCATCGCTCGATAGAAGAGAATCCCCGTCGGATTTTTGCGTTTGCTCAGTTTGCTCTTATCGGTATTTCGCAGCAGCGGAAGATGCATCAGCTTGGGCGGCTGCCAGCCGAAGTAGGAATAGAGCAGGAGATGTTTGGGCGCGCTCGAGACCCATTCTTCACCGCGAAAGACGTGCGTGATCGCCATGAGGTGATCGTCGATCACATTGGCGAGATGGTAGGTGGGCAGGCCGTCCGATTTCACAAGCACCTGCATGTCAACGCTGCCGTAATCGAACTCGATCGGCCCACGGCGTAAATCTTCGACGACGCAGACGCCCTCGTCGGGCACGACCATTCGTACAACGTAAGGTTCGCCGCGGGACTCATGCCGCGCGACCTCTTCCGGCGAGTAGCTGCGGCAAAGCCCGTCGTAGCGCGACGGAAGGCCGGCGGCGCGCTGCGCGACGCGCATTTCCTCGAGACGCTGCGGCGTGCAAAAACACTTGAAAGCGTGTCCGCTCGCAACCAGCTTTTCGGCGTATTCGCGATAAATTGCAGATCGCTCGCTCTGCCGATAAGGCCCGTGGGGCCCGCCGACATCCGGCCCCTCGTCCCAATCGAGGCCGCACCAGCGCAGCGCTTCGAGGATGGCGCGCTCGCTTTCGGCGGTGCTTCGCGCCCGGTCGGTATCTTCGATGCGCAAGACGAACTCGCCGCCGTGTTGGCGCGCGAAGCAATAGTTGACCAGTGCGACGTACGCCGTCCCAACGTGCGGATCGCCGGTCGGCGATGGCGCGATGCGTGTTCGTACCGCAGCGTTCAACCGACCAGCGCTCGGCGTTTACCGCATTCGCGTTCGATGAAGTCGACGATCTCCTGTAGCGGCGCGCCCGGGGTGAAAATCTCGCGTACGCCGAGCTCTTTGAGGCGTTTTGCGTCTTCGGACGGAATGGTTCCGCCGCCGAAAAAGACGATATCGGCCGCGTCGTGGCTCTTCAGTTGCTCGACGACGAGCGGGAAGAGCGTCATGTGCGCGCCGGAAAGGATCGATAGGCCAATCCCGTCGGCGTCTTCTTGGATCGCGGTCTGCACGATCTGCTCGGGAGCTTGGAAGAGTCCGGTGTAGATAACCTCCATGCCGGCATCGCGCAAAGCTCGCGCGATGACTTTTGCGCCGCGATCGTGCCCATCGAGCCCGGCCTTAGCGATGACGATGCGTAGCGGTCGGTCGTTCATCTTCTAATACCGAGCGTAATCCGGAGCGGCGGCGGCTCAAATGGAGCGCCTCCTCGAGGTTTCGCACCACGCGCGCGAGGGTGCGCCGCATCCGATGGAGTTCGATCTCGGTTCGGCAGCGTATGCCGTGCTTGTGAGTCACAGCACCGCTCGTTCCGTGTATCGTCCGTAGACCGCCGCCATGGCCTCGACGATCTCGCCTTCGGTGCAGTAGGCATTGACGCAATCGATGAGATGCGGCATCAGATTATCATTCGGGTCGCGGCAGGCTGCCTGCAAACGCTCGAGCGTGCGCGCAACCCCGTCTCCATCGCGTTTTGAGCGCAGGCTGCGCACCGCGTCGGCCTGCTCCCGCTCCATTTCCTCGGTGATCTTCAACAGATCGATCTGCTCCTCGTTCTCATCGTGCGCGAAGGCGTTGACGCCGACGACGATGCGATCCTTCGTTTCGATCGAGCGTTGGTATCGATAGCTCGCCTCGGCGATCTCGCGCTGAAAGAAGCCTGCCTCAATCGCTTCGATAATTCCGCCGTACTCGGCTATTTGCGCGAAATAATCCTCAGCTTGACGCTCCATTTCTTCCGTGAGCGCCTCGATGAAGTACGAGCCGCCGAGGGGATCGACCACATTGGTCACGTTCGTTTCGTAAGCTAACACCTGTTGCGTGCGCAGCGCGATCTCGACCGATTTTTCCGTCGGCAGCGCCAACACTTCATCCATCGAGTTCGTGTGCAGAGACTGGGTGCCGCCGAGCACCGCAGCCATCGCCTCGTAAGCGACGCGCACGATGTTGTTCTCGGGCTGTTGGGCCGTCGCGCTGCAGCCCGCTGTCTGCGTGTGGAACCGCAGCTGCCACGAGCGAGGATTGCGCGCGCCGTATTTCTCGCGCATGTGCCGCGCGTAGATCCGGCGCGCGGCTCGGAACTTCGCAATCTCTTCGAAGAAATCGATGTGCGAGTTGAAGAAGAACGAGAGGCGAGGCGCGAACTCATCGACGTCCATTCCCGCAGCCATGCAGGCTTCGACGTAAGCAAAGCCGTCGGCGAGCGTGAACGCAAGCTCCTGCGCTGCGGTCGAGCCGGCCTCACGAATATGATAGCCGGAGATTGAGATCGTGTTCCATCTCGGCATCTCTCGAGTGCAGAACTTGATCATGTCAACGATGATGCGCATGTGCGGTCGCGGCGGAAAAATCCATTCCTTCTGCGCGATATACTCTTTGAGGATGTCCGCCTGAAGCGTACCGCCCAGTCGCGCGCGCGGAATCCCTTTCTTCTCGGCGGCCGCGACGTATTGCGCGAGCGCTATGCACGCCGGCCCGTTGATCGTCATCGAGGTCGTAATCTCCCCCATGTCGATGCCGTCGAAAAGCAGCTCCATGTCGGCGAGCGAATCGATCGCTACGCCGCACCTGCCGACTTCGCCGCGCGCCTGCGGGGCGTCGGAATCGTAACCCATCAGCGTCGGCATGTCGAAGGCAACCGAAAGGCCGTGCTGCCCGTGCTCGAGCAAAAAGTGATAGCGTTCGTTCGTCTGCGCCGCGGTGCCGAAGCCGGCAAACTGACGCATCGTCCAAAGGCGGTCGCGATAACCGTTGCGATGGATGCCGCGTGTGTACGGATATTCACCCGGCGGGGGAAGGTCGCGCGCGAGATCGAGCTCGGCGACGTCCGCCGGTCCGTAGACCGTTTTCAGCGGAATGTCGGAGATGGTTCGGTCCAGCGCACCGGAACCCGGACCCTTGCGCGCCCAAGCTCGGCTGGGCCGCTCGATCATCTTGGCCATAGCGACCAAGCTGTTCGACGCCGTACGGGAATTTTCCCTAAAGTCCGAGTTCCGAGAGAATGCGATTGGCCGCTTCGTACGGGTCAAGCTCGTCGCGCGCTTGCGCTTGCAGCGCGCGATTGAGGCGCTCTTCCAACCGCCCCAGCGCGAGCTGGCGCACTTGATGCGTGAACGCATCCCGCCGCCGCAGCTCGATCTCGCCGGTTTCGTTCAAATACGCAGCGTGCCGCTCGATCGCAGCTACGAGCTCGTCAATTCCGCGGCCATCCACTGCTTGCGTCATGACGAGCTCGGGCACCCAGCCTTCCCACTGCAACATCCCCATCATCGATCGGATTTCGCGCCGAAGCTGGTCGGCCATAGGGTGATCCGACTTGTTCACTACGAAGACGTCGGCAATTTCCATGATGCCCGCCTTGAGCACTTGGATCGAGTCGCCGCTGCCGGGCTGTAGCGCGACGATCGTGGTTTGCGCGAGCTCGGCAATCGCAACCTCGCTCTGGCCAACGCCAACCGTTTCGATCAGCACCATGTCGAAGCCGAAGGCGTCCATCAGCAGGACTGCGTCGGCGGTTGCGCCCGCGAGTCCGCCGAGATGCCCGCGGCTCGCCATCGATCGGATGAAAACCGCTTCGTCGGTGAAGTGTTCGGCCAGACGGATGCGGTCGCCGAGCAGCGCGCCGTGCGAAAACGGCGAGCTCGGATCGACGGAGATGACGCCGACACGCTTACCGAGCGCACGCGCATTCCGAACCAGAGCGGAGGCGAGCGTCGATTTTCCAACGCCCGGGGGTCCGGTGAGGCCGACCGTCGTCGCGCGCCCCGTCTTACCATAGAGCGCGCGAATGAGATCACCGCCCCGCCCGGCCTCGGCGCGCGAAATCGCCCGAGCGAGTGCGCGGGGATTGCGCAACTCGAATTCGCGTAGGAGTTCGGCTTGCGAGCGATCGGTCAAATTCACCTTGGTGTTTGCTGCTCCCAGCAAGAGCTGACCTTCCTCACGTCTAACGCGAGGTTCCTCAGTGCGCTCGTTTGCGCGTCTCGCGGCTCTTTCACTCATCCTCAGTCTCGCGTTCCATAGCGCGGCGCCCGCGGCGGCACAAACGCTGGTAGTGCCGCTGACCGGCAAACGCGTGCGCGATATTCAAGCGACGCAGCTCTTCCACACCCTGTTGCACGATTTTTTTCTTGAAGACGACGCAACGACGTACGTGCAGACCGGCGACATTCCGGCAATGTGGCTACGCGATTCTTCGGCCCAAACGATTCCATACATTCGCTTCCAGAACGTGTACCCGGGTTTGCGGGCTCGGTTCGCCGGCGTCATCGAACGTGACGCACGCAACGTTCTAGCCGATCCGTACGCGAACGCCCTACAGTCCGACTACACCGTTTGGGAGCGTAAATGGGAGGTCGACTCACTGGCGTGGCCGGTGATTCTTGCGTCGGTCTACTGGCGCTCGACCCACGACGCAACGGTCTTCACGCCGGATCTGCGTCGCGCGCTTACATCGATCGTGGACACCTACGGTTGCGAAGCGCGCCATCGCGCGTGCAGCGACTACCAATATCCCGAACTCGTCTATACGAACGACGAGTACAACGATTCAACCGGTATGATCTGGGGCGCCTTCCGCCCTTCAGACGATCCGGTCGAGTATCGCTTCAACATTCCGCAGAATGCGATGGCGGTCGTCGCGTTGCGCGATATCGTCCAACTTGCACGCGACGGCTACCGCGATCAGATACTGGCCGATCGAGCGCAAGCGCTCGGGGCTCGCGTCCAAAGCGGGCTCCAGCGTTACGGGCGCTTCTTCGATAGCAACCGACGCGTTTGGATGTACGCCTACGAAACGGATGGCTTGGGCAAGTACAACCTCATGGACGATGCCAACATTCCAAACCTGACGACCCTGCCCTATATCGATTGGTGCTCGTCTTTCGACGCGACGTATTTGGCGACGCGCGCCTTCGCCCTGAGCATGGACAATCCGTTTTACTTCTCAGGGCGTTACGCGCAGGGGCTGGGCAGCCCGCACACGCCCTACGGTTACGTCTGGCCGCTCGGTATCATCGGACGGGCTTTGACGGCGACGTCGTCCGTGGAAGTCGCCACCGCCATCACGACGCTCGCCGAGACGGACGGCGAGAGCGGATTGATTCACGAGAGCTTCTATCCCGACGGCTATTGGCGCTACACCCGTCCGGAGTTCGGCTGGGCCAATGCACTGGGCGCCGAGCTTTTCTTTCGCAGTCTGGCGGGCGAATCGGCGACTCAGTTTGCTTGGGGTGGCCCCATGCTGCCCTTCGAGCGGCGCTCGCAAACGCCCACGCTGGTGCCTTTCATCACGCAGGTCGAAAACGCGGCCGAAATCACCGTAGCGCTCGGACGGCTCCTGCACTCGACCGGCGGCGCGATTCCCCACCAATGATAATTCCGGGCCGGCCGCCAAGTGCGTGACATGGACCGAGGATATTATCGCTATCCATCGATTGCAGGCGACCGCATTCTCTACGTGTGCGAAGACGATCTTTGGAGCGTTTCCCTCGAGGGAGGCGATGCCGCGCGACTGACGGTCAGTTTCGGTACGTGCTCTTTTCCGCGGTTCTCTCCCGACGGTGCGTGGATCGCGTTCGTCTCGACCGACGAAGGTAATCCCGAGCTCTACGTGATGCCGTCGCGCGGCGGCGAACCGCGGCGATTGACGTTTCTCGGGGCGGCGCTAGCATGGACGACCGGATGGAGCGCCGACGGAAACGATATCTATTTCGTCGCCAATCCGACAACGTGGTATGAAGGCGAGACGCGTCCGTTTGCAATTTCACGCGACGGCGGCACGCCACGCGAGCTCAACATCGGACACGCACGCGCGCTCTCGTTCGGCCCGCAAGGCCGTCTTGCGATCGGACGCAACGCGGCCGATCCGGCGCGCTGGAAACGTTACCGCGGAGGCACGTCGGGTGAAATCTGGATCGACAGCGCCGGAACGGGGACGTTCGAGCGACTCGCGCTTCCCGACGGAAATCCGTGCTGGCCGATATGGATCGGCGATCGCATCTACTTCTTGGCGGACCACGAGGGCATCGGCAACCTCTACTCGTACGCGCTTAATGGAAGAGGCATCCTTCGCCATACGCACGAGAACGAATATTACGTGCGATTCCCTTCAACCGACGGCGCGCGTATCGTCTACTCCGCCGGCGCCGAGATTAGGCTTTACGACGTCGCCGCCGATGCGGCGCGCCGAATCGAGATCGCAACGCGCTCGGCGATGCCGCAAACGGCGCGGCGCTTCGAAAAAGCTTCGGAATCGCTCGAGCACTTCGTGCCGGACCCCGAGGGGACGCAGCTTGCCTTCGATTCGCGCGGGCAAGAGTTCACGATGCCGCTCTTCGACGGCGCGGCAATCCATCACGGCGGAGATCGCGCGCGCACTCGCCTTACACAGTGGCTCTGCGACGGCAAACACCTCGTCTCGGTAACCGATGTTGGCGGATTCGAGCAGATTGCGCTCCGGCCCGCCGATGCATCGACGCAAGCCAGGCTCGTGACGAGCGGCGACATCGGACGCGTCACCGACTTGGCCTGCTCGCCGACGAGCTCGGTAGTCGCGTTCGCAAACCATCGCCACGACTTGTGCGTCCTCGATCTCGACGACGGCAGCGTGCGCGTGCTCGATAGTTGTCCTTCGCACCGGATCGGCGATCTCGCCTTCTCGCCGGATGGGCGTTTCATCGCCTACGTTTGGTGGCCGGCGCACGGTACGTCGATCATTCGCGTCGTCAAAGTCCGCTCGGGGAAGGTTCACGACATAACCTCCCCGCTGCGCACGGATAAATCGCCGGCGTGGGATCCAGACGGAAAATACCTGTACTTCATCTCAACGCGCGATTTCAACCCCGTCTACGATGCGCTGCAGTTCGATCTGAGCTTCCCACAGGCCAGCCGGCCGTTCGTCGTGACGCTGCGTAACGACGTACCCTCCCCGTTCGTGCCCAAGCCCAAGCCGATTCATCACGATCATCACGACTATCACGATCGCGAGCGATCGAACAGCAAACCGCCAAAGCCGGTCGACGTCGACATCGACTTCGACGGAATCACCGGCCGCGTCTTGGGCTTTCCGGTGGACGAGGGTGAGTACGGGCAGATCGTCGCAGTGCGCGAGCGCGTCCTCTTCACGCGCTTTTTAGTCAAAGGCATAAAGCCGGCCCGGCGCGAGGATCTCGACAACGAAGAACATGGAGCTCTTCTCGCGTACGACTTCGACCAGCAGCGGCTCGCAACAATCGCGCCGGAATGCGACGAGATTCGTCTCAGCCGCGACGGCCGCTCGCTCATTTATCGCGCCGGCGACAGGCTTCGCGCGATCGATGCGCTGAACGACCTTCCCGAAGAAGGCGAAGAACAAAAGCCGCCAAGCGAACCGGGGCGCAAGAGCGGCTGGATCGACCTCGATCGCGCAAGCGTCGAAATCGTTCCACGAGACGAATGGGCGCAGATGTATCGCGAAGCGTGGCGCTTACAAGCCGAGCACTTTTGGGTCGAGGACATGAGCGACATCGATTGGGATCGTGTCTACGACCGTTACGCAGCCCTCTTGCCCCGCGTGCGCACGCGGGGCGAGCTCTCCGACCTCATATGGGAGATGCAGGGCGAGCTTGGCACGTCGCACGCGTACGAATGGGGCGGCGATTACCGCGAGCCGCCCCAGTATCAGCGCGGTTTCCTCGGCGCGGACCTATCCTGGAACGAAGATCGCGGCGCCTATTGCATCGAGCGCATCTATCGCGGCGATTCATGGAATCGCGAGCACGATTCGCCGCTCGCCGAACCTGGGCTGGACGTGCAGGAGGGTGATTGCCTCGTTGCAATCGGCGGCAAGCGCTTATCGCGCGACGTTACGCCGGACCAGTTGCTCGTGAACGCCTCGGGACGAAACGTTTCGGTAACGCTGCGCACCAAGAAGGGTGACGAGCGAACGGTCCTAGTCAAAGCGCTTGCCAGCGAATCGGCACTGCGGTACCGCGCTTTTGTTGAAGAAAAGCGCCGCATCGTCCACGAGCGCACCAGCGAGCGGGTCGGCTACCTGCATATTCCCGACATGGGTCCCTGGGGGTTTTCCGAATTCCATCGTGGCTACCTCAGCGAGTTCGATCGCAAGGGGCTGATCGTCGACGTTCGTTACAACCGCGGGGGTCACGTGTCGCCGTTGCTGCTCGAAAAACTCGCACGCAAGCGGATTGGGTACGATGTGCCCCGTTATGGAGCGCCGGTGCCGTATCCGCCCGAGTCGGTCGGCGGCCCGATCGTCGCGCTGACAAATCAATTCGCAGGTTCCGACGGCGACATCTTCAGCCACTCGTTCAAACTGTATAAACTGGGTCCGCTCGTCGGCAAGCGTACCTGGGGTGGCGTCATCGGCATCGATCCGTATCATCACCTCGTCGACGGCACGCTGACCACGCAGCCGGAGTTCTCCTTCTGGTTCGTCGACGTGGGTTGGGGCGTGGAGAATTACGGTACCGACCCGGATTACGATGTCGACATCGCGCCGCACGACTATCGCGACGGCAAGGACCCGCAGCTCGACGTCGCGCTCGAATTGATGGACCGCGCGCTCGAAGGTTATGTCGAGATGCGTCCCGACCTCACAACGCGTCCATCGCTTCCGTTGCCCACGCTGGCGTGAGGGCGGCGCGCCCCATCTTTCTAGCGGCGGCGTTCGCGCTGCCGGCGATCGTCTACATCGCAAGTGCTTCGCCGGAGCCGGCATCCTGGGATACTGCCGAACTGCAGGGCGTACCGTACATCCTCGGCATCTCGCATCCGACCGGATTTCCGTTCTACGTTTTGTTGGGATACGCATGGTCGCATGTAATCGCGATCGGATCGGCGGCTTGGCGAATGAACGCGATGAGCGGCATCGCGATGGCGGTCGCTGCCGCCGCGGCGTACGGCGTCGCGCTCGAGTTCGGCGCGAGTCTACCCGTCGCACTCCTCGCAACACTGTGGTTTGCCTTCACGCAAACCGTCTGGGCGCATGCCATTCGAGCGGAAGCTCAGGATCTCGCGGTTGCGTGTTCCGCGCTCGCAATCTATCTCTTCCTGCGCTGGGTGCGCGGCGGCGCCGGCGCGTGCTTCGCTGTGGCCTTTGCGCTCTGCGGTCTCGGCATGGCTGCTCATCCGAACGCCCTTTGGATCCTTCCGGCATTCTTCATTGGCGCGGCGATCACAAAGCGTCGTCCGCCAATGCGACTCACCGCAGCCTCAATCGCACTGGTCGCCGGCGGCCTGATGCTCTATCTCTATCTGCCGCTCCGATCGGAGTACGTCGTAACGCATCACCTCGATCCGGCCGCAGTCTTGCCGGGTGCGAGCGGCATCTTTTGGAACTACAACGATCCGCGAACGCTGCGAGGGCTCACGCTCGAGCTCACCGGCAGCGAATCGGAGACCCCCGGTTATTTTCTCGCATCGTTTAATCCCGTTCACCTGGAAGCCGCCCTTTGGGCGTTCATCAGCGGAATCCACGCGCAGTACGGCGCGTCCGCGACGCTGCTGATCTTTGGCGGATTCGTCGCGGCGTGGCGGCGCAATTGGCGCGCAACGCTAGTGCTCTGCATCGCATGCACCGCGGCATTGCTCTTCTCGGTCGTCTATCCAAACGAGAGCGATGTTGGGCGCTATCGATTGCTAGCGTCCTGGCTCGCCGTTCCATTACTCGGCGCGCTCACGCCGCAATCGCGGCGTGGGTTCTCGGTCCTACTGCACGGCCTTCTCATCATTTATCTGGCAGCCGGCGCGACGTTGGCCTTCGATCGACAGCGCGGCTTCTTTGCGCACGCGCCCGCCGAGGGAGGCCGCTGGGTTATCAATGCGGTGCGCCCGTACGTACCGCCCGGAAGCGCGATCGTCACCGAGTGGCTCGACGCCACGTCGCTCGCCTATGGAGCCTACGTGGACGGCTCGCTTGCAGGGCGAATCATCGTTTCGGACGACAAGTTGCGCGTGCCCCTTTATCAGCGCTGGGCGCAGGCGCGTCCGGTCTTCGTGCTGGTCGATCCGCACGCCGTTTCAGCGCTGCCCGGTACGCGCGATTATGCGACCCTTGATGCCTACCACGAGCTCTTTGCAGTCACGCCCTGAGCTGTGCGGATAAAAATTCTTGACTTTGGTTTCAATATAGGCGTATATGGTAAATAATCGGTCCAAGATTGTTCCTTATGCCATCCAATCTGAGCCAAGAGCAATCCAGACCAATCCAAACTTCATCCGATGCACGGAGGAGAGATGAGCAGCAACGGCCAGGCCCCAACCCTGGAGCAGCGTTGGTCGAACGACGATCGCTGGAGAGGCGTCGAGCGCCGATACCGCGCCGAAGGGGTGTTGCGCCTGCGTGGCAGTTTCATCCCCGAGCAGAGCTTCGCGCGAATGGGCGCGGAGCGGTTGTGGAGCGAACTTCAGGGCGACGTGCCGGTGACGGCTCTCGGAACTCTCACCGGGAACCAGGCCGTTCAGGCCGCCCGTGCCGGCTTGCACGCCCTCTATTGCAGCGGCTGGCAGGTCGCCGCCGACGCAAATCTCGCCGGCGAGATGTATCCCGACCAGAGCCTCTATCCCGTCAATAGCGTTCCGGCGTTGGTCGAGCGGCTCAACAACGCGCTCGCGCGCCTCGACCAGATCGAGTCTCTCGAGGGACGCGGCGGCATGCATTGGTACTTGCCGATCGTCGCCGACGCCGAAGCGGGTTTCGGCGGCGCACTCAACGTGTTCGAGCTGATGAAAGCTTTGATCCGAGCCGGCGCGGCCGGCGTGCACTTCGAAGATCAGCTCAGCTCCGAAAAAAAATGCGGCCACTTAGGCGGTAAAGTGCTGATTCCAACGCAGCAGGCAGTGCGACATCTGCTGGCCGCGAGGCTTGCCGCCGACGTGCTCGACGTACCGACGATTCTCATTGCGCGCACGGATGCGAACGCCGCCAAGCTCGTGACGAGCGACGTCGATCCGAACGATCGCAGTTTTCTCACCGGGGAACGCACGCCCGAGGGGTTTTACGTAACGAGGGCCGGCATTGAGGCGTGCATCGCGCGCGGCTTGGCCTACGCGCCGTATGCGGACTTGCTTTGGATGGAAACGTCGGAGCCGAACCTCGACGAAGCGCGCCGTTTCGCCGACGCAATCCACGCGAGCTATCCCGGCAAACTGCTCGCTTACAACTGCTCTCCATCGTTCAATTGGAAAAAGAAACTGGATACGCCAACGATTGCAGCCTTCCAAGATCGGCTTAATGCGATGGGCTACAAGTTCCAGTTCATAACGCTCGCCGGTTTCCACGCGCTCAACCACAGTTTCTTTAGCCTCGCGTATGACTTCAAGGCGCGCGGCATGACCGCGTACGCCGAGTTCCAGGCGCAAGAGTTCGCGAGTGAAGCGTGTGGATACACTGCAACGCGCCACCAGCGCGAGGTCGGGACGGGTTACTTCGACGAAGTCGCGAGCCTCATCGGCGAGGGCAAGGTGTCGACGACGGCCTTGGGTGAGTCGACCGAAGCCGAGCAATTTTACGAAACGGGGAAAGGGCGTGCCGGCATAGCATGAACGTCGCTCCGGCCGGGTTTGCGATCGAGCGCGATTTGCCGGCCGGATTTGCCGACTTCTACGTGCGGCTGCACCGGCGATTCACGCCGGCACGCGACGCGCTGGTGCAGGCGCGAAAGGACCGGCTGGCACGGGCGCTCGCCGGCGATATGCCGACCTATTTGCCCCAGTCGGAAGCGACGCGGTCTTCGTGGCGCATCGCACTGCCCGCGTGGTGCGCGGACCAGCGCAATCAGATGACCGGTCCGGCGGACGACGCGGAGCTCTGCGTGAAGATGCTCAACTCCGGCGCACCTGGCGTGATGCTCGATCTCGAAGATTCGATGGCCAACACGTGGGATCACCTCATGCTCGGCCACCGCAACATCGTAGCCGCGCTCTACGGCGAGCTGACGTACGAAGATGCCAAGCGGGGGGGCAGGGTCGGCATTAAACCGAGCGCGACGGTCGTGTGGAACCGCGTTCGCGGTCTCCATCTTTCGCAAGCCGGCGTCATCGCGCACGTTCCCACTAGCGCCTCGCTCTTCGACCTCGCCCTGCTGGTTTTTCGACTCGAATACGATCGGCTGCGCCATCCGCTCTGCATCTACATACCGAAATCGGAGTCGGCCGAAGAGGCGCGCTGGTGGACTGAAGTCTTTGACGCGTTGATCGAAGCGAAGGGCTGGGATCGGGAATCGATCAAGGCAATGGCGCTGATCGAATCGCATCCGATCGCGTATGAGATGGAAGAGTTCCTCTCTAACTTGCGCGAGTACATTCTGGGTCTCAATCTCGGCCGCTGGGATTACATGGCGAGCCTCATCCACTATAACCTCGAGGATCCGCAGTGGGTGCTGCCCGATCGCAACACCATACCGTTCGACGTTCCGTTTTTTCAGCGGGTGCGTGCGCTGTTGCCCGAGCTTACGCACAAGCACGGTGCGCTCGCGATTGGCGGTATGACCGCGCTCTATCCCAGCCGTGAAGACCCGCAACTCAACGAGCGCGCGCTCGCGGTGCTGCAACGCGACAAGGCGAACGAAGCCGCCTGCCTTATGGACGGCGCTTGGACGGGGCATCCCGATCAGAACGCCATTGCCGTCGCGCAATTTCCGTATCCCAATCAGCTGGAAAAGCGACCGGCGCTCGAGCCGACGCATCCGGATTTGCGTCCGGCCCCGAGCGGCGTGGGCGCGACGACAATCGAGGGAACGCGGGCGGCGGTTCGCACGGTCATTCGCTACCGTCACGGCGTGCTGGAAGGGCGCGGGGCAAGCCTGCTCGACGGCTACATGGAAGACCTCGCGACCGACCGAATATACCGCTTGATGATCGCGCAGCGTCTGCGCTATCCCGGGCCCTACACTCCCGATTCAATCGCCACGATGTTCGACGAGGAGCTCGCGCGCATTCTCGCCGAGCTTCCCGCCGAGACGAACGAAGAAACGCGCGGCCGATATCGGAAAGCCCGCGAAATATCCGAAGCGATGATCCTGCGCGGCGCATTCGATCCGACGTAGGAGGCTCCCCGGTGCGCGTACGCGTTGCGGCCATCGCCGCGCTCGTTACGCTCGTTTTGCATCTCGCCGCGAATCCGCGCTATGGCTTCTCCCGTGACGAGCTGTATTTTATCATCTGCGGTTTTCACCCGGCGTGGGGATACGTCGATCAGCCGCCCGTCGTACCACTGCTCGCCGCCGGCTCGCAACTCTTCGGACATTCGCTTTTCGCGCTGCGCGCGGTCGCGGCGATCTTTGCCGCCGCGGGCGCCTACGTCACGTGCCTGCTTGCCTTTGAGCTCGGCGGGGGCGCCTTCGCTGCGGCGCTTGCGACGCTCGCCTATCTCGCGGCCGGCGTGTTGGAAAGCTTCGGCGCCAAAGTCGGACCGGATATGGTGGGACTGTGGCTTTGGCCGCTCGCCGCGCTTTACGCCCTGCGCATCCTCAAGGGCGCCAATCCGCGCTGGTGGATCGGGCTCGGCGCGGTCGTCGGGGTTGCGCTCGAGAGCAAATACAGCGTACTCCTTTTTGCGAGCGCGCTGATCGCCGGGTTGCTGCTGACGACGCAGGGACGTTCGATGGTGCGGTCCAGGTGGTTCTCCGGTGGCCTGCTGCTCACCGTGCTCATCGCGCTGCCGAACTTTCTATGGCAAGCCGTGCACGGCTTTCCGATGTGGGAGCTGCTGCGCAACGGCGCAAGCGGCAAGAACGTCGTCGCGAGCCCAGGCCTCTTTCTGTTCCAGCAGCTGCTGATCACGAATCTCTTCGCGTCCCCTATTTGGATCATTGGCCTAATCTGGCTACTCGGAAATTCGACGGCCCGCTTTCTTGGATACGCGTACGTGATTTTGATAGCAACGATGATGGCGCTGCATGCCAAGTACTATTACCCGGCTGACGTCTACCCGATACTCATGGCGGGCGGCGGCGTCGCCATTGAGGGTTGGACGCGACATTTCTTGTTCGTCCGCGCTGCAGTAACGGCGGCGACGGTCGCGGCAGGAATCTTCTTTGCCCCGTTTTCGCTGCCGGTGTTGTCGGAAACGGCCATGCTCGACTACACGAAATTTATCACCGCCGCGCTGCACATTCCTCGATCGGCGCTCGCGACCGAACGTCGTCGCACCGCTGCGCTGCCCGAGGACTGGGCGGACATGCACGGTTGGCCCGAGCTCGCATCGACCGTCGCGCGCGTCTACTACGCGTTGCCGGCACGCCAGCGCGATCGCGCGGCGATCGTTGCGAGCAACTACGGCGAAGCGGCCGCGATCGACTTCTTCGGCGCCCAATACGGGTTGCCGCCGGCACTCTCAGGACACAACAACTACTGGCTTTGGGGCACGCACGGATATAGCGGTGACGTGATTGTCGACGTCAACGGCGATTGCGGACGTCACGATTTTCCCGGCCTCTTTCGCAGCGCGCGGGTCGTCACGCACTTCAATCCTCCGTGGGTGATCTCGTACGAGCAGAACATTCCGATCTCGGTCTGCACCGGTATCGCAGAGCCTCTCGCGCAGCTCTGGCCGAAACTGCGCTTTTATATCTGATACCGTCCTGAGCTAGCGCACGCGCGAACTCTTCGAAAGCAGCTAAGCGCTGCAAGCCAGGCGACGATTGTACTACCTCAGTCCGGGCATTTGGCGCCGATGTTCGTTTTTCAGTAGTACATTCAGCGGCAGGAATTGCTAGCGCGTCGTTGCTAAAGTTTGCACGCACTAAAATCTGGGAAATGCTGGGGAATATGTGTGCGGTCGGGGTCCTGTGGTCTTACAAGACTCAGAATGCGAGCATCGCATTAGCGGAGAGGGAACATCTCCTCGACGTCTTGCGACAGCACTCGGGCTGGAGCATCGACGAGGTGGCGGCGCGCGTCGTTTTTACCGAGTTGGTGGGTAACGTCATTCGACACGCGCCCGGCCCAATCGACATCACGCTGACATGCGATGGGAAGAGCGTGCTCCTGAACGTTGGTGACACAGGTCCGGGGTTCGCATTAAACGCAAAGCTTCCCGAAAATATGTTGATGGAGGGCGGACGCGGACTCTTTATCGTCTCGTACTTCGCGACGCAAGTTCAGGTCGAGAAAAATAACACTGTGGGAGCCAAAGTCGTCGCGAAACTACCAAACAAGCCAAGCCTTGCCGAATCTCCTACTCCATGATCTCGAATATCTCGTCGAGCTTCGTAAGGGCAAAAACACGACGAACGTTGGGCTTAAGGCCAAGAAGCTGCACCGTGCCGCCCCCCGCGCAATCAAGTCGTTCTTCACGTGGACCAGGCAACCCAAAGCGGTTGAGTCGATATAGGGGACCTCGCTCAAGTCGACGATCACGTCGTCGGCGTCCTTGGCCGGTCGCAACATTTCTAAGATGCTGTCTTTAACGGAAAGGTCCAACTCCCCGGACAGGGCAATCCGAGCAATCCGCCGTCCGGACGATTCAAAGATCATTTCACTCCCCGTGTAACTCAGACGGCGACGTGTAAGGGCAAGATAGATTCCTTACGCGATGAGCCGCAGCTAGCCTTCAGGGTCGTCGAGCGATCGCATGGAGAGCACACCTAGCGGCAGGTCGGTCAAGGCCGCCTTTTCCACGCACAGTCGACCAGATGATCGTCGACCATTCCGGCCGCTTGCATGAACGCGTAGCAGATCGTCGGGCCAACGAAGCGAAAGCCGCGTCGAGACAAATCGAGACTCAATGCGTGCGACTCCGGCGACGACGCCGGCACGTCTTCGGGGCGACGCGGTTCGTTCACGATCGGTTTATCGCCAACGAATGGCCAGAGGTACGCATCGAAGCTCCCGAACTCGCCGCGCAAGCGCAGCAGCGCTCGCGCGTTGCCGATTGCCGATTCGATCTTGGCGCGGTTCCGAACGATGCCGGGGTCCTGCAAGATCTTTTCGAATCGCGCCGGCGTGATACGCGCAACGATGGCCGGATCGAAGCCGCGAAAGACCTCGCGGTAGCGTGGCCGCTTGCGAAGTATCGTTTCCCAGCTCAGGCCTGCTTGCGCGCCTTCAAGTACGAGTAGCTCGAAGAGGGAAGAATCCACGTGGAGCGGCACACCCCATTCGTCATCATGGTATTCGATCAAGTCCGGCGTTCTCGCCCAGGAACAGCGGCGTACGTCCGCCTCATTCCGGCCGCGGCCGCGCTGACGACGTTCGTCGTGCATTTGATCGCCAACCCGCACTACGGCTTCTTTCGCGACGAGCTCTACTTTGCGATCTGCGGCTTTCGGCCGGCGTGGGGATATGTGGACCAGCCGCCCGTCGTTCCACTGCTGGCCGCCGGCTCGCAACTCTTCGGACACTCGCTCTTCTTACTCCGCGCGGTCCCCGCGCTCTTTGCTGCCGCATCAGTCTATACGACCTGCTTGCTGGCCGTCGAGCTCGGCGGATCGACGTTCGCCGAATTCTTCGCCGCCCTTGTCGCGGTGGTAACACCCGTGCTGATGCACTTTGGAACCACGATAACCACCGATATCGTCGGCTTGTGGCTCTGGCCGCTGGCAGCGCTCTACTCCCTGCGCATCGTCAAAGGCGCCGATCCGCGCTGGTGGCTAGCAGTCGGCACGATCGTCGGCATCGCCCTCGAGAGTAAGTACAGCGTACTGTTCTTCGCCGTCGCCATGGTGGGCGCACTCGTCGCGCTCCCTCAAAGGCGCGCGCTGGTCACGCCGTGGTTCGTCGGCGGGGTGCTGATCGCCGCTGCGATCGCATTGCCGAACTTCATCTGGCAAGCGGCGCACGGGTATCCAATGTGGACGCTGCTGCACGATGCGGACGAGTACAAGAACGCGCAGCTATCGCCGCTCGAGTACGTAGCGACTCAGATCTTAATCACCCATCCGCTGCTGGCACCCATCTCGCTAGTGGGTCTCGTAACGCTGCTGCGCCGCTCCGACGCACGGTTTCTCGGGATCGCCTACCTCGGGCTGATCGCGCAAATGATCGCGCTGCGCGGAAAAGATTATTATCCCGGCGACGTCTATCCGATCCTGATCGCGGCCGGCGCGGTGACGATCGAAGCCTGGACGGCTTGCGCCCTCTGGTGGCGCCCCGTGCTCGCCGCCTACGCGTTCGTTGCAGGCGTCCTGCTGGTTCCGCTGCTCATGCCCGTGCTGCCTGAGCGCGCGATGTTGGCATACGATCGACTCGCGCAAACGATGCTGGCTCGCGAGGTGGCTCTGGCAAAATCCGAGCGCACGCAGATCGGCAACTTGCCGCCGGACTGGGCCGACATGCACGGATGGCGCGAGCTCACCGCACTCGTCGCGCGCGTTTACCGTTCGCTCCCGCCCGCGCAACGCGCGCAAGCGGCGATTCTTGCGAGCAACTATGGCGAAGCTGCGGCAATCGATTTCTTCGGCGCCGAATATGGCCTACCGCCGGTGCTCTCCGGCCACAATCAATATTGGATCTGGGGAACGCACGGGTACTCGGGCAACGTTCTGATCGACGTGCACGGCGAATGCGACCGCGACGCCCGTCTCTTTCGCGTCCATCGTGTCGTGGCGCGCTTCTCCAATCCGTGGGGACGTCCGTTTGAGAACGGCTTCCCGGTCTCAATCTGCGAAGGCATCACCGCACCGCTCGCGGCCGTCTGGCCTAAGCTGCGCAGCTACAACTAGAAAGCTCTAATTTAGCGCTTTCTTGCAAGACGACAGTGGATGGCGGATCGATCGCGTTCAGTAAATAGGGGTGAACGCGATCGGCAAGCCGCCATCGGCGTAACGGCGATACGATGTCGTGCGAGAGAGGTAAACCGGTGAGCACGGCAAGCTCGACGGCTTCGGGGCGCTGACGGCGCCAGTTGTTATAGAGCCTGCGGATCGCATAGTTGTTGACGGCTACTTCGGCCGCGTTTGCCACGATGGTGACGTGCTCGGCAATAGGATAACTCGTGCGGGCTTCGTCGAGCAGCGAGCTGGCAATACGATATGAATGTGCGATTGCGTGCGTCGCATAGCGCGGATAACCACTCGTCGCGAGATACTGACGTTCACGCAGAATGGGATTCCACCAATGAAAACGATTCGGCGAGCGCAACAGTCGCTCGGCGACCGACCCCATCAATCGGTTTGGAATCCACGAAACGCCGAAGAATGGCGCGATCGGCACCGCTCGCTCGACCGCGTAATGCTGCGCGGTCCACGCCGTTAGCAAACCTCCGAGCGAGAAACCGGCAACCGTCACGCGTTCGCCGAGTTCCTGCGCGATCGCGACGTACTCGGCGACCGCTTCGTACAGGTCTTCAGCTCGCAATCGCTCTAGTGCGGGCGAGAGCGGATCGGCGTGGCCGTGGCGCGGCAGGCGCGGCACCAGCACGTTATGACCGCGCTCGAAGAGATCGTGGGCTACGCGCTCGAACTGCGCTGGGCTCGCGCTCATACCGTGCAGTAGAACGACCGAACGCTTGCGGGGTGCGCAATGCACGAACGCGATCGTCCGCGCCCGGGCGGCGACGCCGGGGTGGTCGCGGGCGATAAGCCGCTCGAGACGGTCAAAGCAGGTAGGCAAGAAAAATTCCTTAAAAGCCAGGACGTGTATCTCCTGTCAGATCGCGCTCGCGAGCTTATCTCGGAAGAGGAACGGTACGGCGCCCATAACTACGCGCCGCTCGACATCGTGGTCGAGCGGGCCGAAGGCGTTTGGCTTTGGGACGTCACCGGGAGGCGGTATCTGGACTGCGTGAGCGCATACTCCGCGCTCAACGTCGGACATTGCCATCCGCGCATCTACGCAGCGCTCGTCGAACAGGCGCAGCGCGTTACGCTGACGTCGCGGGCATTGCGCAACGATCGCATGCCGGGCTTTCTCGAAAAGCTGACACGCGTCTGCGGCTATGAAAAGGCCGTTCCGATGAATACCGGCGTCGAGGCCGTCGAAACCGCTATCAAGCTCGCGCGGCGATGGGGTTACGCAACCAAGCGGATTCCCGAAGATCGCGCCGAGATCATCGTCTTTGCGGATAACTTTCACGGACGCACGCTCGCGGCCGTCAGCGCTAGTACGACGTCGCAGTACCGTGCGGGTTTCGGTCCGTTTGTGCCGGGCTTTGTCGCCCTTCCGTTCGGTGACGCCGATGCGTTGGAACGCGGCATCACCGCCAACACGTGCGCGGTTCTCATTGAGCCGATTCAAGGCGAGGGCGGCGTTAACGTTCCGCCGGACGGCTATTTGCAGCGCGTGCGCTCGCTTTGCCGAGAACGCGAGGTTCTCTTCATCGCCGACGAAGTGCAAACTGGATTCGGGCGCTGCGGCGATATGTTCGCCTGCGATCACGAAGGTGTGAGGCCCGACGTGCTCATCGTCGGCAAAGCACTGGGGGGCGGCTATTATCCCGTATCGGCGGCTCTCGCAAGCGAAGAGTTGATGCGCCTCTTCCAACCTGGGGATCACGGCAGCACGTTCGGCGGGAATCCGCTCGCGTCGGCGGTTGCCGATGCTGCCCTCGACGTCATCGTGTCGGAGGATCTCGCAGCGCGCGCGCGGCGGGCGGGTGCCGCGATCGTGCGTAGACTGCAAAGCATCGCCTCGCCATCGATCGTGCAGGTTCGTGGCCGCGGCTTGCTCATCGGCATAGCGCTAAGGACGCCGGCGAAGCAGCTCTCCGAAGCACTGCTCGAGCGCGGCATCGCCGCGAAAGATACGCACCGGCACGTCTTGCGGATTGCTCCGCCGCTCGTCATCGATGACGATGCCGTCGCTTACTTTCTGGAGCGCTTCGCAGACGCTATCGCCGCCGTCGATGCCCGCACTTGACACTCCCCCGGCCGGGCGTGATATGGTTGGCGAGCCGAAGCAGCGGCTCGTTCCGCTCACCGGATGCCCGCGGGTGATCCGGTCTTCACTTTAAGGAACTCGCGGCTGGTTCCATGGTGGGGGTGCTCCGGCAGCGCCCTTTTTCATTTGGAGATGAACAGATAGCAAAACTCCTGCGCGTTAACGATCAAATTCGCATTCGTTCGGTTCGGGTGATCGACGAAAACGGACACCAACTCGGGATTTTGCCGACCGAAGACGCGCTGGCGCGCGCACGACTTGCCGGGCTGGATCTAATCGAGATCTCGCCAAATGCTCAACCTCCCGTCTGCAAGATCGCCGATTACGGGCGGCTAAAATACGAGCAATCGAAAAAAGACAAGGATGCTCGCAAGAAGCAGCGGCACTTCGAGCTCAAGGAAGTGAAGTTGCGACCGAAGATCGAGACGCACGACTACGAGACGAAGGCCCGAATGGCCGAACGGTTGCTTCTCGACGGAAGCAAGATAAAAGTGACGATCATGTTTCGCGGGCGCGAGATCACGTACACGTCGTTCGGACGCAAATTGCTCGACCGGATGGCCGAAGACATGGCTCCGCTGGCGACGGTCGAGCGCGAAGCGCGACTCGAGGGAAAAAACATGTTCATGATTTTGGCGCCGCGCGCGACGCCGATGGGGCCGCCGAAGTTTTCTGTTCAAACGAAGGAGCGTACCAGTGCCTAAAATTCGAACCCATCGAGGGACCGCCAAGCGAGTGAAGGTAACCGCGACGGGCAAAGTGTTGCACCGCCACCAGTTCAGCGGGTGCGGCCATATTCTCAGCAAGAAGACGCGCAAGCGCAAGCGCAACTTCCGCAAGGATCAGCCCACCTTCAAGGGCGACCTCAAGCGGTTGGCGCCGACCATTCCGTATCTGGTGTAGAGGCTGACAGGTAATGGCACGCATCAAACGCGGCGTTGGCGGTCTCAAGCATCGCCGCAAGGTCATGAAACTGGTCAAGGGCTTCCGCGCCGCCCGCCGGCGCAACTATCGCGTCGCGAACGAAGCCCTGCTCAAATCGCTCGCGTATTCTTTCCGGGACCGGCGCGTTCGCAAGCGAGACTTTCGTTCTTTGTGGATCAGCCGGATCAACGCTGCGGTCCGTCGGGAAGGGCTTTCCTACTCGATCTTCATGCACGGCTTGAAGAAGTCGGGCGTGACGCTCAACCGCAAGGCGCTTGCCGAGCTGGCGGTTTCCGACCAAAAAGCATTCGGCGCACTCCTCAATTTGGCGAGGCAAGCCTCCCAGAAATAGCTTTTCGGGCGCGATAACCTAGCCTCCGGCGCCCCAGAAGGTATATAATCCTCGGGTCATGCTGCAGTGGGCCGCCGTCTTTGCGACGGCTCTAGTCTTGGGTATCCTCGTGCAGGCTGCGCCTTTGAAGGCGGCGCCCCCCATCACCTCCGCCCCCTCACCCGCCCCAAGCGCGTCCGCCCCGTCTCCCACCCCAAGCGCGTCCGCCTCGTCTCCCGCCCCAGGCGCGTCCGCCTCGTCTCCCGCCCCAAGCGCGTCCGCCCCGTCTCCCACCCCAAGCGCGTCCGCCTCGTCTCCCACCCCAAGCGCGTCCGCCTCGTCTCCCGCCCCAAGCGCGTCCGCCTCGTCTCCCGCCCCAAGCGCGTCCGCCTCGTCTCCCGCCCCAAGCGCGTCCGCCTCGTCGCCGAGTCAAAGCACGCCTGCCTTGCCTCCGGCGATATCCGAGCAGATCAATCGCATGGCGATCGACCAAGTCCATTTCCACCGCACGCCCGGCATCGCGATCGGAGTCGTCGAGGATGGGCGGCTCGTCTATGCGCACGGCTTTGGGTTTGCGTCTCCACACGTTCCGATGACGCCGGAGACCGAGTTTTATGCGGGCGATCTCACGATGCAGTTCACGGCCGCGGCGGTCTTACTGCTCGCCCAGGACGGCAAGCTCAAGCTCGACGACCTCGTTTCGAAGTACATACCAACGTTCCGGCTGGGCGCCAACATCACGATCGCCCAGTTGCTGACGCAAACCTCCGGTCTGCCGAATTACGCCGCCGCGCCTAGAGTTTCGCAGGACTACACTCGCCCGATCAAAATCGCCGATCTCTTGGCCGCGATCGATGACATGAAGCCCGCGGCGCCGCCCGGCACGGCTTACGTAAACAACCCAATCAACTATTTGCTGGCGGGATCGATCGTGGAGCGCGTCGGCGGCATCCCGCTCTCCGATTATCTCGAGCAGCACATCTTCATACCGCTCGTAATGGACCACACGTTTCTTGCGGGGGATAGCGGCATCTCGGCCACTCACGCAACCGGATACATGCGCACCGCGAAAGGCTTCAGCCCCGCCCCGATGTGGGATCCTTCCTGGCTGGGAGGATATGCTGGATTAGTTTCAACGATCGACGATCTTGCGAAATGGGATATCGAGATGCCGGTGCTCCTGCGCGTCGACGCCGTTCGGACGATCTTCACTCCCAGTGCGAGCATTGGTCCCACACGATACGGCATGGGCTGGGTGATCGACCACCGTGACGGCAAGGAGTTTGTCTGGTCGAAGGGCGAGATCCAGGGTTATCGCGCATTGAACGCGTTGCTCCCGACCGAGCACGTGGGCGTCATCGTCTTTTCGAACGCCGATTCGACCGACGGCGGCGTTACCGTTCCGGAGGAAATCGGAGCCCGCATTCTCGACGTTCTCGTGCCGCCGACGGCCGCGGTTCTCGACAACGCCATCATCGCGCGAGCAAAGGAATGGCTCGCGCGGCTCGCATCCAAGCAGCTCGACCGCACTGAGCTCACGCCTGCATTTAGCGCCTACCTCACCGACGATCTCGTCGCCCGTGAGAATTTCGCCGCGCTGGGACGCGTGGAATTCATCGTGCCGATCTCCAGCGTGACGGAATCAAACGGCGATACGCTGTACGAGTTCTTAGTGCGCTATCCCCACGCGCAATATCACTACGACTTTCAGGTCGCGCCCAATGGCAAGGTCGACGGAATCAGACTGGTAGCTTAATCGTCGCCGTCGGCGAGACGGCGCCCCGTGGCCTCAACGACCTTGCCCAACATCGTCACCGCCTCTGCGCGCGTCGCGTTGCTGAACATGTAGCGTAGATGCTCGTCGGCATCTTCGACGATCAAGACGGCCCGACGTCCCAAACGAATCGAAGCGATGAGCGAGTTCAAGTATGTTTCGTCTTCCGGCGCAAGGACCGACTGGTCTCCACCATCACGGTCGCGCTCAAGCAATCGTTTTAAAACGGAATCAATGTCGCTGGGTACTTCCACCACTAACCTCCAAGACCGATCTCCGCCACGTCGTACCAACGGGACGGCGCGACCGTTACCTGCTGATATAGTTACTATCGACCGATGTCGCTACAGATTTTATCTTCCTCGCTCGACAGCCAAAACAGGGCTAGCATGGTTTTGGCGTCGGCTGTTCCCTTAGCGGCCAACCGACGCGCCGCCTGAATTGTAAAGCATGCAACTTCGATCCGCTCGTCATCGTCGAAGGCCGTCTCGCCCGCTGTCAAGTCGTAGGCGTGGAAGAAATGCATGATTTCAGAGCAGAAGCCCGGCGTCATCCAGGTCGACCCTATCAACTCGATTCGGCCCGCCCGGTAACCGGTCTCCTCGCGAAGCTCGCGTTTCGCACCCTCGAGCGGAGCTTCGCCGGGTTCGGCCGTCCCCGCCGGAATTTCCCAAAGCATCGAGCGGACGGGATGACGATACTGACGCACGAGCACTACCTCGCCGGGTGTGGGGGTCGCGACGATGGCAAGCGAGGCGCCATGCTCGACAACGTCTACCCGGTGCGCCGATCCGTCGGAATAGCGAAGCTCATCCGTGCGAACGCTAAAAACCCGCCCCTCATACAGACGGCGCGACTCGAGGACTTCCGGCGCTTCTTCCATCCGGCCGGGGCTTGGCGGAACGATCGCATCACGCCTCGTAGCATCGGTGGGTGCGGCGCTCACCATCGTCCGTTTCCTCCGAGATCGGTTGGCTTTCGTTCTTCCTCCTCGTCTTCGTCGCGGCCGTCTATCTGTTGGTGCGCTCGCTCGTCCCGCATCATTTTAACGACAAAATTGCGATCGTGCTTGCGGCAATCTTCGCAGGCCTCGTTATGATTGCGACGCGAGCCTGGCTTTCCGGACGATGGCCGCGCGATTAGGAAGCCGGGCCGAACGCCTCGCGGGAGTGCGCGCGTTGCGCTCGGTCAAGGGTCGCCGCGAACAGCAACGCTTCGCCTTCGAAGGAGCCACCCTACTCTCCGAAGCCATCGCAGCCGACTTCCTGATCGAGGAGCTGTACGCGACGCACGCTGCTTACGAATCCACGTCACTCGTGCGCGAGCTCGACGGGCGCGGAACGCCTACGTTCCTGATCGAAGAGGGCGCCGCAGCGAACATCTCGGACCTGACGACGCCCAACGGCATTGTGGCGGTCGTGCAGGTCCGCTCCTGCAGCGTCGACGAGCTCTTCCGGCGCGGAAGCCCGATTCTGGTGCTCGCCGATGTTAACGATCCGTCCAATGCGGGCACCCTCCTGCGGTCGGCCGACGCCTTCGGCTGTGCCGGCGTGCTCTTTGGACGTCTGGGCGTCGATCCATATCATCCCAAGGTGGTCCGGGGCTCGATGGGAGCCGTCTTTCGTCTCGCGCTCAGCGTCGCAGACCCGCCGGCGGCGCAGACAGCGGCGGCCTCGGCGGGCGTCAGAGTCTTGGGCCTGGCCGTCGACGGCATCGGGTTAAGCCAGGGCGATTGGCGCCCTCCTGTCGCGGTCGTGGTCGGGCACGAGCGACGCGGCTTAGGCCGCTGGGAGAGCCTCTGCACCCGCGTGTTGGCGATCCCGATGGCGGGGCGGGCGGAGAGCCTCAGCGCCGCGGTGGCCGGCTCAATTGCGCTCTACGAAGCTACCCGCCGGCGCCCCGCCGGTTAAGGCGAGAAGAGCGAGCAGCCGCAAGTTTAGCTACGAAAAAATCCCGCGCGCGAACGGGACGGATGCCCCTTTGAGGGCTCGTCAAGAGAGTACTCCGGTCCCAAAAGTCAAGACTACCGGTGCTAAAAGTCGCATGATATACTCAGGCGACGGTGGGCCGAGCCGACGGCTCAGAAGGAGACTGCAAGCGCATGGCAACGTCCAATCTCTTCTGGAGGCTTTTCGCCCAAACAGGTTCGATCGACGCTTACCTCGCGTATCGAAGGCTGCACGGGGCACCGAGTAGCGGTTAAGGTTAACGCCACAGGCGAAGTCTCAGCGGTTTTGGAGGCGCCCGGTAACGTAGAACGAACCGGGCGCTTTGCTTTGGAAGACCGATGATGGAACTGGCAGAGAGGATTGCCGAGCTGCAGCAGCGTTTTGCCGCCGCTGCGAACAGCGTCACCGACGAGCAGGCACTGCAAAGCGTGCGAATTGCATATCTCGGCAGGAGCGGCGAGGTGACCAAACTGCGGCGAACGATCGGCATGCTGCCGCCGCGCGAGCGTCCCCAAGCGGGTGAAGCGATAAATGACGCCGTGGCCGCGATGGAATCTCGCTTGGGCGAACTGCGCTCGCTCCTCGAAGAGCGCACGTTCGAGTCGGAACTGGCGGCATCGATCGACGTAACCTTTCCGGCGATTTCCCCTACGGCCGGGTCGATCCACCCGGTCCGGCGCATCATCGCGGAAAGCTGCGCCTATTTTACCCGCCACGGCTTTGCCGTCGTTATTGGACCCGAAGCCGAACCCGATTATTACAACTTCGAGGCGCTCAACATCCCCAGCGACCATCCGGCACGGGAGAGTTTCGATTCGTTCTGGCTCACCGACACGTTGTTGCTGCGACCACACACCTCGCCGATGCAGATCCGTACGATGCAACAACACCGTCCGCCCATCGCCATCGTTGCGCCCGGAAAGTGCTTCCGCCGCGACGCCGTCGACGCACGCCACCTCTTTCAGTTTCATCAAGTAGAGGGACTGCTCGTCGCACAAGACATCCATTTCGGCCACTTGAAGGGAATGCTCACCGGGCTCTGTCGCGAGCTCTTTGGTGCGGCTGCGAACGTGCGCTTTCGCCCCTCCTACTTCCCGTTCACCGAACCGAGCGCCGAAGTCGATGCGACCTGCCCCAAGTGCGGAGGAAGAAATGCCGACTGCACGATGTGCGGTGGCTCAGGGTGGATCGAACTTGGGGGAGCGGGAATGGTGCATCCCAATGTCCTGCGCGAAGTCGGTTACGATCCCGATCGCTATTCCGGTTGGGCTTTCGGCTTTGGCGTCGAGCGGCTCGGGTTGGCCCGCTACCACGTCGACGATATTCGTCGGTTCGTCGACGGCGATCTTGATTTTCTCGCACAGCTCGCTTGATTAGGTTCCTCACGCCGTGCGTGTCCCGATAAGCTGGCTTCGCGAGTTCGTCGCGCTGCCCAACGAGACCGAAGCGATTGCGGATCGATTGGCGATGCTTGGCTTCCCCGTTGCCGCCGTCGAGAAGCGGCCAAAGATCGGCGGCGTCCTCTTCGGCAAGATCGTTACGGTAGGAAAGCATCCCAATGCCGACCGACTGCTCGTCGCGCGCGTCGACGTTGGATCGACGGCCCCGTTGACGATTGCAACGGCTGCCACGAACGTTGCGGCCGGGCAAACCATTGCCGTAGCCACCGTCGGCGCGACGCTTCCGGGTTTAACGATCGAAGCGCGGACGATGCGCGGGGTCGCATCGCAAGGCATGATGATCTCGGCGCAAGAGTTGGCCTTGCCGCCCGAGTGGTTCGAAGACGGAATCATGCAGCTCGATGCAACTGGCGCAGTCGGCGCTAACGTCGTCCAGATCTTCGGCCTCGACACCGACGTGCTCGACGTCGAAATCACCACAAACCGCCCGGATGCGATGTCGGTCGCGGGGCTGGCCCGCGAGCTGGCTGCGTCATACGGCGTCGCTTTGCAACTGCCGTCGTTCGCCAATCCCGGTGAGGCGCGCGAGCCGCGAGGCGCACGGCCACAGGTCGAAATCGAATCACCCGACTGTTACCGCTTCGTTGCGCAGCGCTTCGACGATGTGCGCGTCGCTCCGGCTCCGGCTTGGATGCGAGTTCGTCTCGCGCTGGCCGGCCAGCGTCCCATCAATAACCTCGTCGACATCTCAAATTCTGTGATGCTCGAGACCGGACAGCCGCTGCACTTTTACGACGCCGATGCCATTTCGGAAATGAAGTTGGTCGTGCGCGACGCGGAGGAAGGCGAGAAGATCGTAACGCTCGACGGCGTCGAGCGCACGCTTTCACCCCAAGCCCTCGTGATTGCCGACCGCGAGCACGTGCTCGGTATCGCCGGAATCATGGGCGGCACGACGAGTGAAGTCCACTCGAACACTACGACGATCGTTCTGGAAGCGGCCAGCTTCAACGGCTCGCGCATTCGGCGCACGAGCAACACGCTCGGGCTTCGCAGCGAAGCTTCGACGCGACACGAAAAGGCGCTCGCGCCGGCGCTGACCGACATCGGCGCGGCGCGCGCGGCGCAGCTCTTAACCGGCCTGGGCGCAACCGCGTACCAATCGCACGCGTTCGGAGCCCAAATTGCAGCGGCGCCGCCGATAGCGCTTCGCGCGGCCGAGGTTCGCCGACTGTTGGGCCTCGAAGTTCCGGCTGATCGCATTGCCGCGCACCTTCGGGCACTTGGGTGCGAGGTCGCGCCGGCGCAAGACGAGACGCTCACGGTCACGCCCCCCGCGTGGCGGCGCGATCTTACGATTGTGGCCGAACTCGTCGAAGAAGTTGCGCGTATCGAAGGATACGACCGCATCCCGGCCGTCGTTCCATCGGTACCCGCGCACGAGATCTCGAGCGCGGCCTTCGACTTGGAGAACCAAATCGCGCGCTCGCTCGCGG
This sequence comes from Vulcanimicrobiota bacterium, assembly GCA_963826325.1. Taxonomy (GTDB): domain Bacteria; phylum Vulcanimicrobiota; class Vulcanimicrobiia; order Vulcanimicrobiales; family Vulcanimicrobiaceae; genus Cybelea. The sequence continues at coordinate 70,234 of CAWGWT010000015.1, read as the reverse complement.
GCCTGGGTTATCGCGAGGTGATCACGCACTCGCTTCGTGCCGCCGGAGACTCCGCCGCGATCGAGGTCCTCAATCCGCTCTCCGAAGAGCAGCGCTTCCTGCGCGACTCATTGGGGCCTGGACTGATCGAGTACTTGGCGACGGCGACAAGTGCGCGCGTCTTCGAGATCGGTGAAGTTTTTCGCCGCGATCAAGAGTGCATCGTCGAGGAGACCGCGCTCGCCTTCGGCTTTTCCGCCGACAGTTCCGACGAGCCGCCGTGGCGCGATTCGTGCTTTCTGCAACTCAAAGGCGACTGCGAGGCACTACTGCGTCAGCTAACTGGGCGTGCAGCCGTGACCACGCCCGGCGCGCGGCCAGGTTTCCATCCCGGCAAGACGGGCCTCGTCGCAATCGACGGGATCGAGATAGGCGTCGTGGGTTGCGTCGATCCGCGCATAGCCAAAGCGCACGCGATCAAAGGAAAGGCGTACCTGTGCATTCTCGACGTCCGAGCGCTGCCGCCATACCAAACGCCTCGCTACCGGCCGCCGTCGAAGTTTCCTTCCACCTATCGCGACATTGCGCTCGTCGTCAAAGCCGAGATTCCCGCGCGCGAGATCGAGGAGACGGTTGCCGCCGCGCTTGGCTCGATCTGCACCGGAGTGGAGGTCTTCGACGAGTATCGGGGGCCACAGGTGGCGACCGGCTACAAGAGTCTTGCGGTCCGCATGACGCTGCAGCGTTTCGACGCAACGATTACCGACGAAGAGGCCGACGCGGCAGTCGGCCTCGTGCTCGATGCGGTGCGCGAACGGTTTGGGGCGACGATTCGAACGTGATCGGGGGCATCGCATGGCCCGACGCCGTCATCGTGATCGTGCTGGGTATTGCCACGTTCAAAGGGTACTCACGCGGGTTCGTCTCCGAGCTCGGCGGTGCGGTCGCGGTGACCGCGGCGCTGGTCACGCCGTGGTTTTACAACGGCAGCTTCGACCCGCAGATCGAGCGTCTTGCGCACCTTGGGCCGGGATCGGCACACGTCGTGGCGATGTTCGTGACGGGTCTTGGCACTTACGTCGTAATCTTGCTTATCGCGCGTTTGCTGGGCACGATCGCCAGGCTGCCGCTGCTGGGAATCGGCAACGCGCTTGGCGGCGCGTTCATCGGCTTCGCGAAGGGCGCGATCTTCTTGTGGCTCGTCCTCTTCGTCGCGCTTTTCTTTCCGCTCTCACCAGACATTCGAGACGGTCTCCATCAATCACGTCTGGCACCTTACCTCGTCAGTTATGACGCACCAATTGACGACGCTATTCTTTCGACCATTCCGTGGTTTGCGCGTCCCTTCGTGTTACCTTATTTTAGGCGACACCACTTATGACGCGCAGCTCGAGCTCAATTGCATCGATTGCGCCGAGCAGCTCGACTTCGCCGATGTCACCCATCGTGCCGAACCGGACGATCTTTCCGGCGAGCTCGGCTTGGCCGCCCGCGAGAACGATACCGTGGTTCTCGCGCAATGCCTTCAACAGACTGCTCGAGTCCACGCCGGAAGGCGGATAGGCGGCAACGACGGTCGGCGAGTGCGCGTCCGGCTGCGAAACGAGGGTGAACCCCATTGCTTGCAAGCCGTCACGAACGGTTTGCGCAAATTGCGCGTGACGTGTGTACGCCGATTCCATGCCCTGCGCGTGATAGCGCTGCAGCGCAACCTCGAGCGCGTAGAGGATCGAGATCGGCGGGGTCCAGGGTGTCTGTCCGTCGCGCGCCGCATCTCGCGCATACTGTAAATCGAAATAGAAGCGGGGGATACGTGCGGCGGCAGTGCGCTTCCACGCCCGCTCGGCCAACGCCACCATTGCGACGCCGGGGGGCGCCGCAAGGGCCTTCTGCGACGCCGTGACGACCGCGTCGTAACCCCATTCGTCCATCCGAAACTCCGACGCGCCGAGCCCGCTCACCGAATCGACCAGCGTGAGCGCTCCATGATCGCGTAAAATCGGTGCGAGCGCCGCCATGTCGCATGCAACGCCCGTTGAGGTTTCGTTGTGAGTTAACAGGACGCCCGCAATCTGTCTTTGCGGATCACTCTTGAGACGCGCTTTGAGCGCGTGGGGATCGAGGGCGGCTCCCAGCGGCGTTTCAAGCGATTCGACAACGCAGCCGTAACGTTGCGCGATCGCGGCAAAACGCTTGCCGAACGCCCCAACCGCACACGAAAGCAATCGGTCGCCGGACGAGAAGAGGTTGGCAACGACCGCCTCGAGCGCGCCGGTTCCCGAACTGCCGAGCAACAAAACATCTGCCGTCGTACCGAAGACGGGCCGCAACCCCTCGACAACGCGCTTGCAGAGCTGTGCGAACTCTTCGCCACGGTGATTGATCAGCGGCCGCGCTCCGGCTTCGAGCACCGGCTGCGCGACGGTGACCGGCCCCGGAAGGAATAGAAGCTGCTTACGCATCGAATACTGCTTCGATGGACGTTGCGAGCATCCGCCTGACGGAGCTCTCGAACTGCGCCGGCTGCGCGGCAAAACTTGGTGCGGCCGAACTGCGCAGCGTCATGGAGCGCGTCTCCCCGGCGACCAACGATCGCGTGCTGGTCGGATACGGCAACAGTGACGACGCGGGCGTTTACCTTCTGCGCGACGATCTCGCCCTCGTATCGACTGTCGACTTCTTCACTCCAATCGTCGACGATCCGTACGATTTCGGCCGCATCGCGGCAACGAATGCCCTCTCCGACGTCTACGCTATGGGAGGCCAACCTCTCACCGCGCTCAACATCGTGGCCTTTCCCGAGGAACTCGATCTGGAGATCTTGTCGCGCATCCTGGAGGGCGGCGCGAGCGTCGCACGCGCTGCGGGCGTCGCGGTTATCGGTGGTCACACGATCAAGGATGCGGAGCCGAAATACGGCATGGCCATTACCGGCGTCGTGCACCCGCAGCATATCGTGACGAATGCCCGCGCTCGCATTGGCGACGTCCTCGTATTGACCAAGCCACTTGGCACGGGAATTCTCACGACGGCACTCAAACGTGGCGCGATTCTGCCCGAAGAACTTCACCAAGCCGTACGCGCGATGACGACGCTCAACGACCGTGCCGCTGGGGCGATGCTGGCGGCCGGAGCCCACGCAGCTACGGACATCACCGGCTTCGGTCTCCTCGGTCACGGCGGCGGGATGGCGCGCGCTTCAGGCGTTCGGTTGATACTCGACGCAAGCGCCGTTCCGTTCATGGACCGTGTGCTCGAGCTGATCGAGGCCGGCATCGTGCCGGGCGGCACCCGCCACAATGTACAGACGCACGCGACGTTCACCGATTTTTCAAGCAACGTGCCCGAGGCGGTCCGCGTCGGCCTCTCAGACGCGCAAACTTCCGGCGGTTTGTTGATCAGCATTGCGCCCGATGCGGCGGACGCGCTCACCCGCGAGCTGTGCGCCCGCGACGCCCTCGCCGCCGTGATTGGTGAGGTGCGGGAAGGCGAGGGCATCGAGGTCGGCTGAGGCAAGCGCGAGCCGGCCGCCTCAACCGGCTCGCCTATTCGCCTGCTACGGAGTGATGAGCATTCCTTTGGTGTTGCTGGGCGGTCCGTAGAAGCCGACCATATAGCCCTTTAAGTTTATCCCATTGATGAGCGTGGTTCCAACGCCGTGCGGATCGTCGATCGAAGTCCACATGGCGTGCTTGAGGGGCTCCTTTAGGAGAAAGCCGTGCGTGTTACCCTTGCCGTCGACATACGCACCAACGATGTTGCGATGATCGTTGACGCCGAACGGCGTCGTATTTGTCGAGCTCGGATAGTCGAAGGTCGAATAGCTGCTCCCGATCTTGAGGAAACCAATCGTCACACTACCCGACACGTAGAAGCCGACGACGTCGCCTTCATTGTCGATGGCCGATGCCGTGACGTTCCTCGCACCGGGCGGCTTGATCGGCGTAAACTTGCCGGTGGCCTGATTCAGTTCGAAGCCGAAGTTCACGCCGGCTCCGTTGGTATAGAAGCCGACGGCGAGGCCGGAATCGTTCAGGCCGAGTATTTGGGTCACGGTGCCTTTGCCGATGTTTGGATCGGTATAGCTCGTAAAAGCACCCTTCCACCGTAGGAATCCGCGGTTAACCCCCTTTGAGTCGACCCAGAAGCCGCCGGTATTGCCGTTGTTGTTGATGCACGTGACTTGCGTTTGCACCGAACCGGGATAGTTCTCGCTCGTGAAGTCGGCCTGTGCGTAGGGCGACTTCACGGTATAGCCTTTGTTCGGACTGCTGGGAGACCCGCTCCCGTAGTAACCTGCGATGACGTTCGCGCTGTTTATCCCGAGCAACTGATTGAAGTGCGGGTCTTTATTGCTGCCGATCGTCTGGAACGTGTAGGCAGCAGGGGCCGACCCAGCGCTGGATGGCTCTTGGGATTGGGTGAGCGATGTTGTTGGCGTTACGGAGCCGCCGCTGCACGCCGTGGTGATCGTCGCCGTCACGGCGAGTGCTGCAGCAGCACCTAACAATCGAAATTTCGCTTCGCGGGAAGTTGGCATGGGAACTCCTCTTAAGTGATTGGAGAATTCTACTCGACGACGCCGTCGGAGGCGTTAGCGGGCGGCGGCGGCGAGGCGCTCCCAACCGTACCAATCCGATTCGCATTGGTCAAGCAACCAACGACGACGTTGCCTACTCGTTCCAACGTTGCGAATGCTTGACTATTTAACGCTTGATCGTCGACTTGCGTGCAGACCGGCGTTTGACCACACCGTTGCGGCGCTTTGCTTGACTCGAGCGTGTCGCGCCCAGTGCCGTCGAAGCGCGTAAGGGGACGACGTTGCTTACCTTGGCGTGTTCGGTTCCAAGCGGAACGGGCGTGATCAATCGCTTGCCCAGCGCATGATACAGAACCTCGGAGAGCTCGTCCACCGGAACGAAGCTCATGGTCTCGCGCACCTCTTTCGGTATGTCGTCCAGATCCATCTCGTTACGACGCGGCAGTAAGATCTTGCTGATCCCCGCGCGTTTCGCGCCAAGTACCTTTTCCTTCAAGCCCCCGATCGGCAAGACTTGGCCGGTGAGTGTTATCTCGCCGGTCATCGCCAGATTGGGGTCGACTTTGATGCCGGTGAGCATCGACGCGATGGAAGTTGCCAGCGCGATGCCAGCGGAGGGACCATCTTTTGGCGTCGCTCCGGCCGGAACGTGAATGTGAATGTCGTGCTTGGCAAAGTAGTCGTCGGGTAATCCGAGTTCGCTCGATCGCGAGCGCAGGAACGTCACGGCGGCCTGCGCGCTCTCCTTCATTACGTCGCCGAGTTGACCCGTCAAGACGAGTTTCCCCGTTCCCGGCATCGCCTGAGTCTCGATGAAAAGGATGTCGCCGCCAACCGGCGTGAAGAACATTCCGGTCGCGACGCCGATCGACGCGACTCGCTTACGCACCTCGTTGAAGAAGCGTGGCTTACTGAGGTACTCCGTAAGGTTCTCAGGCTTCACCCGCGCCTTGTAGCGCGGGCTCTCCGCGATCTTACGCGCGACTTTACGGAAGACCGTTCCGATCTCGCGTTCCAAATTTCGCACGCCCGCTTCGCGCGTGTAATCGTTGATGATCGCCCGGATCGCCTGATCGCTGATTTGGACCTGCGACTCGCGCAGCCCGTTGGTCTCGCGTTGCTTCTTGACCAAATAACGTTTTGCGATCTGAAGCTTCTCGAACTCGGTGTAACCCGAAAGCGTAATGATCTCCATGCGATCGCGCAACGGCGGCGAAATCGAGTCCAGCGTATTGGCGGTGCAGATGAAGAGCACTGCCGAAAGGTCGAACGGCAGATCGAGATAGTGATCGCGGAAGTTGTTGTTCTGTTCGGGATCGAGCACCTCGAGGAGCGCCGACTGCGGATCGCCTCGAAAATCTGCGCCCACCTTATCGATCTCGTCGATCATCATCACGGGATTTCGCGTTCCGGCATCGCGGATTGCCCGCACGATCGTGCCGGGCATGGCGCCGATATAGGTGCGCCGATGCCCGCGAATCTCGGCTTCGTCGTGAACGCCGCCCACAGAGAGACGCACGAACTTACGCCCCATCGCGCGCGCGATCGAATGGCCCAGCGACGTTTTGCCGACGCCGGGTGGTCCAACGAAGCAGAGAATCGGCCCCGATAATCTCTTCTTGAGCTTTCCGACTGCCAGATATTCAACGATGCGGTCCTTGATTTTTTCGAGATCGTAATGATCCTCGTCGAGGATGACGCGCGCCGCCTTAATGTCGATATGATCGGTCGTTTCAACATTCCACGGGAGGGTCACCAACCAATCGAGATAGGTGCGGATGACGCTGTACTCCGGGCTGGCCTGCGGAACTTTAGAGAGCCGGTCGAGCTCTCGATCGGCGGCCTTCTTGACGTCGTTCGGCATTCCCGCGGCATCGATTTTCGTGCGCAGCTCGTTGGTTTCGGCTTGTTGCGGATCGACCTCGCCGAGCTCTTCCTGTATCGCGCGCAGCTGCTGGCGAAGGTAGAACTCGCGCTGATTCTTCTCCATTTCGCGCTGAATGTCGCTCTGGATCTTATGACCCAGCTCGACCACTTCGAGCTCCTTGGTGAGCAACAGCGTCAGCTTGCGCATCCGCTTCGCGGTATCGCGTTCTTCGAGCAGCGCCTGACGGTCAGCAGTTTCCAGGCGCATCGTGGAGGCGACGAAGTAGGTCAACACTACTGGGTCGGTGATGTTGGCAACCTCCATCTCCATCTCGCGCGGCGCTTGCGGCAAATAGGAGAGAAGCTTCTGAAAGAGTCCCGCGAGATTGCGCTGCATTGCAACGAGCTCTTCGTTTTCGACCGTTGCGTCCGGGAGCTCCGTATAGGCCGCAACCATATACGGCGAAACTTGCGTGAACTGCTCGATCTTGAAGACTTGCTGGCCGGCGACGATGCAGCGCAGCGTGCCGTCAGGCACCTTGAGCATCTTCTGGATGACGCCAATCGTTCCGACGCGCTGCACGTCGTCGGGACCTGGTTCTTCGATCTCGCGATCGCGCAGAACGACTAGCCCGATCGGTTTGCCTTCGCGCAGCGCTTCTTCGACGAGCTGGATACCGGGCTTCTTGACGACCGCGAGCGGAATGACGGTGTGCGGAAAGAGCACCGCCTCCTGGAGCGGCAGAATTCCGATCAGATTCGCAGGAACGATGCTGGGTTTTTGGGCCATTTATTTAGGTGTGGGTCCTCTTAACCATGACGTGAAGCTCGGTTCGCGCCGTCTGCATGTACGCCGTCGCCGCAATCGGCGCGACAACGATTAGGAGGCCGTCTTCGTAACTCGCCTCGACGCCTTCGTACTCGACCGCGACGGAAAGAGGTATTCGCTTTATGAACTCGCCGTGAGCGATCTCTTTCTGGACGAACGAGCCGCAGCGCAATCTCGCCGCTTCGAGGCGGCGCCCGGCAGCGACGAGATAGCGCTCGTCGAATCCGACCTGCAACGTCTCGGGATCGGCGCCGGCAACTTCGATGACGACGACGATGCGCCGGCCTTCGTCATCGATGAAAACATCGGCATTGGGCGCAAAGGTCCCAAGGCGGGTTCGCATTACGAACTCCATCACACTTCTAACCCGTTACGTTAGCACTCGGATGCGTTGATTGCTATTTCTACTTATCATGTAGGCTGCCGGCTGGCCTCACATGCTTGGGTCGGGAAGCGGGCGTCCGGACGGCCATGCGACGCACGGCGCGAATTGAATCCGCAGGGCAGCCAGAGCTTCGGCCGGGATCTGGACTCTGAAGAGCTGCGGATGCTTCGTAGGAACACCATAGACGTCTCTGGGCGGGAATCCGGTCACGTTGTAGCCGGGCACGTGCGTTGCAGCAAGCACCCGGTTGATGGCCGTGGCGTCGGCGGCCGACTGGTAATCGGCAGTGCGTTGACCGAGCCAGGTCGAGCCGTCTTCGGTTGTGTAGAGAAAGCCGATTATCTCGCCGGGCATCATCGTCGCCGTCGACAGCACGAGGTCGATGCGCACGATCTGCATAGCGCGCGAAACGGGCGCCTGTAATACCTTCGGAACAGGGCGCAACGAATCGAGGCAGGAGCCGTTCTCGAGCGGCTGCTGCATAGCAGGCGCGGGTTGCGCGTTCTGCGGCGGCGGTCCTTGCGGGGGCACCTGCGCCACGGTGTTAACCAGAGCGGTGAGGAAGAACGTCGCTAATGCAAACATGGCCGCAGTCTTCGCCTAAACTGCTGCGCCGCCTCGGTACCCGCGACGCCGCTCTCATCGTCATGGGCGGCATCGTCGGCTCCGGCATTTTCATGAACCCGTCGGTCGTCGCACGGTACGTTCACAGCTCAGCGCTGGTAATGCTTGTCTGGATCGCCGGCGGCGCCATTGCGTTGCTCGGTGCGGGTATTTTTGCGGAGCTTGCGGCGCGTCGCCCGCAAGACGGCGGCCTCTACGCCTATTTGCGTGATGCCTTTCACCCCGCGCTAGCATTTATTTTTGGCTGGACACTTTTGCTCGTTTCGCAGAGCGGCGGAATGGCGGCCGCTGCCGTAACGTTTGCCGCCTATTTCGCGCCGCTCACCGGCTGGCAGGCGCCCGCGGCAACCATTGGCGTCGTAGCGATTGCATTCTTCACGGCTATCAATGCGCTCGGCGTGCGAACCGGCGCGACGACGCAGAATGCATTCATGGTTCTCAAGATCGGAGCGATCGCGGCTTTCGCCGCAGTCGGGCTCTTTTCGGTACGCTCCGCAGCCGCAATGTCCCCGTTACCCTTGACGGGCGGCATGACCGCCGTGGGCCTCGCGATGGTGCCGGTGCTCTTCGCTTATAGCGGATGGCAGACGTCGAGCTTCATGACGGCGGAGCTCAAGGAGCCCGCGAGAACGCTGCCGCGCGGATTGATCGTCGGCGTTCTTGTCGTCGTCGTCCTCTACGTCGCGGTCAACGCCGCCTGCCTGCGGGCTCTCGGCATCGCGGGCCTGGCCGCCACGAACACCCCGGCCTCGCAAATCGCCCAACTCGCGTTCGGGCAAGTCGGTCTTCGCGTCATGGCGACCGTGATCGCACTCTCGACGCTCGGCTTCTTGAGCAACCAGATTCTTACATCTCCACGGGTCTACTTTCAGATGGCCGCAGACCGGACGTTCTTCTCGCAGCTCGCTTCAGTGAATCCGCGGACTCACGCCCCGGTCCTTGCCATCATGCTGCAGGGGTTGATCGCGATCGTCATCACGCTATCGGGCCGTTACGATCAGATTCTCAACTACGTGACGTGCAACGACTACATATTCTTCGGCTTGGCGGCAATTGCGCTGATCGTCTTTCGCAATCGAGATGCACGCGATCCCCAGGCGCCGCGTCCTTTCTTTCGAATGCCGGGACACCCGGTCACCACCCTGCTCTTTCTTGCGGCCGCGTGGTACATCGTCGGCGACACGATCCTTAACTCGCCGCACGACACTCTGATCGGGGTCGGAATTCTGCTCTCCGGCCTACCGGTCTACCTGCTCTTTGCGTCACGCACCGGGACGTTGCGTCCGCGCACGGTCCATGCGGTCGAGGATACGCGGCAATAGTTCTGCCGCGGTTCCGCGCAAGACGCAATCGACGCGGCCGCTAATCGCCGTATCTTCCGGATTGATCTCCGCGACGTACGCGCGGTCGTTGTAATGCGTGGCGAGCGCCGCGGCGGGGTAGACGATGGCACTCGTGCCGACGACGAGAATGACGTCGGCGCGCGCGGCCGCTGCTTCGGCTTCCCGCCAAATCGCGGCTGGGAGCGGCTCGCCGAACCAGACGATCTGCGGGCGAAAGCGTCCGCCGCAACCGTGATCGATCTCGCGCAGGGAAAGGCCGTTGCCGTCGAGCGCACGGCGAGCAGCGCAATGCGTGCAGCGGGCCTCGCGCAAGTTGCCGTGCAGCTCGAGTGTATTGCGGGAACCCGCGCGCAGATGCAGCGAATCCACGTTCTGGGTCGCCAGCGTGAAGTCGCCGATCGTGTTCTCGAGGTCGGCAAGTGCGTAGTGGCCCGCATTCGGCTGGGCGCGCTGATGTGCGGATTTTCGCTCGTTGTACCACGTCCAGACCAGCACCGGATCGCGCGCAAATCCTTCAGGCGAGGCAAGCTCTTCGACGCGCTGCGTGCGCCAGAGCCCACCAACGCCGCGAAAGGTCGGCAGTCCGCTCTCGGCCGAGATCCCCGAACCGGTCAGCACGAAAACGCTTTTCGCTTGGCGCAGTTGCGCGCAAAGACCGTCGAGCGGTGGTGGGTGACTACTCATCCTTCGACAGGGTCAGGGTGACACGGGACCACTCGTTACGGCGATGATTTGACTTTTGCCAGAAAGCTGTAAAAGCTGCCCTTGACTGTAGCGGTTCCCGAGATCTCACCGTTGCCCGCAAGCGTGCCGCGTACGGTAAACCCGCCCATCGCCGAAAGATTGAGCGTGATCTGACCCTCGCTCACGTTGCCGGTGACCGCAATCGTTCGACCGTAGAGCGGATCGGGGCGGACCGACTCGGAGACGTACGTACCGCTGACGATGCCGTGGTTGAACTGCAGCTTCATGATGCCCGAGTAAGGAACTTTCTGCGGACCAAACGTCGGCTGATACGCCGCGACATAGGTTGCCTCCCAGACTCGGCCGTGCACGACGACGGCGAGTGCCGTGAGCGATTGGAGCGATGTCAGGGCCGCGAACACCGCGGCGACGCGATGGAGCTTCATCGAAACGGCTCCTTTCAGGGTTGCATGAGCCGCTGCCACTCCTCGCGCCCGATCCGCAGCGTTTCTTCGTCGAGCTGGGCCAGCGGCGTAGCGACGAGGCGCTCGCGCTCGCAGAGATCTTGTTCTTTCGTGTCGACGTAGAGCAACCCCGTCACGAACTCGCCGCGTGCCTGCGCTTCGTGGATCGTTTTGAGCGCCTGCATTGCGTCGGTTGGATCGTAGTCGACGTCGAGTTTGCGCAACAGCACGTGCGAGCCGTCTTCGAGCTCGACGTCGCGCACCGTGCCGGGCTCGTAATCGACGGCGATCTCGCGTCCGCCGGAGATGTAGTCGGCGGTGTGCAGCACCACGTCATGTTCCTTCACGTATGCGTAGCTTTTCGTCGAGCCCTCATGATCGTTAAACGTCACGCAAGGACTGATGACGTCGAGAATCGCAGTGCCGCGGTGCGAGAATCCGGCCTGAAGGAGCGGAACGAGCTGCTTGCCGTCACCGGAGAAGGAGCGGGCAACGAAAGTCGCCCCAAGCGCGATCGCCAAGCTGCATATGTCGATCGTGGCGTACTCGTTGATCTTTCCGCCTTTCTGCGTTGAACCCACATCGGCCGTCGCGGAGAACTGACCCTTTGTCAAACCGTAACAGCCGTTGTTCTCGACGATATACGTGCAATCGAGGTTGCGCCGAATCATATGGCAGTATTGTCCGAGCCCGATGCTCGCGGTGTCGCCGTCACCGCTGATTCCCAGCACGAGCAGCTCCCGATTGGCGAGTTTCGCTCCCGTCGCGGCCGAAGGCATGCGCCCGTGCAACCCGTTAAAACCGTGCGCCTGCTCGACAAAGTATGCCGGCGTCTTCGAGGAGCACCCGATGCCGCTCATTTTCGCGAGCTTATGCGGCTCGATGCCGTACTCGTAGAGCGCCTTGATCAAATGGTTGGTGATCGAGTTGTGGCCGCATCCCGCACAGAGCGTCGTCGGAAGCCCCTTATAGATTTCGCGGGTGAGGCCGATGATGTTGAGATTTGCAGTCAAATCCTACTCCGCAATGACGGCCGGCTCACGCTCGGCCTCCAACAAGGGGTCGATGATGACGTGAGCGTCGATCGGAACGCCGTTATAATGGCGGATCGATTCGAGCCGGCCGATGAGATAAGTCGGCAGTTCCGCGCGCAGGATGCCGTATAGTTGTCCGTCGCGGTTCTGTTCGACGACATAGACTCGCTCGTGGCGCTTGACGAACGTAGCGACCTCCGGCGAGAGCGGCAGTGCACGCACGCGCAGGTAATCCGCCTCGATCCCCGCTTCGCGCAGCCGATCTATCGCCTCGACGACTGCGTGATGCGTCGTGCCGTAGGCGAGGATCGCGATTTTGTGCCCTTTCTCTTCGACGGCCGGCGACGGCACCGCCGTGCGGGCCGTTTCGTGCTTGCGGTTGAGCCGGTCGAGATTGCGCTGCCAGACTTCGGGCGTCTCTGAATAGCGCGCCTCTTCGTCGTGACCGGTTCCCCGCGTAAAAAATCCGGCGCTCGGATGGTTCGTACCGGGCAGCGTGCGATAGGGAATGCCGTCTTTGTCGATATCGCGATAACGCGCCCACGACTTCATCGAGTTCAGGTCGTCGGCGCCCAGCACTTTTCCGCGATCGAAAGGTCTCTCAGGATACGGCAACGGGGGAGTAAGCCACGAATTCATTCCGAGGTCGAGATCGCTGAGCACAAAGACCGGCGTTTGGAAGCGTTCGGCGAAATTGAATGCCTCCATCGCAAACTCGTAGGCTTCGCGTACCGTCGCCGGGAGCAAGACGATGTGCTTGGTATCGCCATGCGAGAGCGTGTAGGCAAATGCAACGTCGCCCTGCATCGTGCGCGTCGGCAGCCCCGTCGACGGTCCGGCTCGCTGCACGTCGAAGATCACTCCCGGCACCTCCGCAAAGTAGCCGTAGCCCGCGTATTCGGCCATCAGCGAAATCCCCGGTCCCGACGTCGAGGTCATCGCTCGCGCGCCCGCCCAGCCGGCGCCAAAGACGATCCCCGCGGCGGCAAGCTCGTCCTCCGCTTGGACGATCGCGACGTTGCGCTTTCCAGTGCTTTGGTCGACGCGATAGCGGTCGCAGTATGCAATGAAGTACTCGCACAGCGATGATGACGGCGTGATCGGGTACCACGCCGCAACGGTGCAGCCGCCCATCACGCATCCAAGAGCGGCGGCGCGATTTCCCTCAATGAATAACAAATCGTCGGTCTTGCCGTTCATCGGCTCAAGCCGATATGGATCTTGCTTGACGAAGTGCTCGGCGGCGTAGTCGAGGCCGATTCGGACGGCTTTCATATTCAGCTCGACGGCCGAGGCTTTCGACCGAAACTGTGCCCGCAAACCCTCTTCAACCGTTTCCGCTGGAATCCCGAGCAGGTTCGCAAGCACGCCGACATAGATCATGTTCGTCAGATACTTGCGCAGGTCGCCCTTGTCGGCAAAATGCTCTTTGGCGAGCGCTGCAAACGGCACAGCGTAATATGTCAGATCTTCTCGCTGCGTCTGCGCGTTGAGCGGATACGCCGCCTCGTGAACCACGGCGCCGCTCGCTCTCACGCCGGCGACGTCTTGCGTCCAGGTCGCGGCGTTGAGCGATAGCAACACGTCGACGTCACGCGTACGGCACTGATACCCTTGCGAGCTGATGCGAATGTCGAACCAGGTCGGCAAGCCTTCAATGTTTGACGGAAATACGTTCTTCGGAGCGACCGGAATGCCCAGACGCGCGATGGCGTTGGTCAGAACGAGGTTCGAGGATTGGCTTCCCGAGCCGTTGACCGTGGCCACGCGTACGGTGAAATCGTTGACGACGCGCGCGGGCATGAAGTAATTCTTATTCGCGCTTCTCGATAGCGGACCTTTTTTCCGAAAGCTTGACGAGCCGTCCGTCGCGCACCGTATACGTTTGCACGATGCGTTGCGCAGGGCAACAGTTTGGATCGTTCGCGCCGTAGTAGGGCAGAATTGCGACGATAACACCACCTTCGATCCGCACGTCGAGGTGACCGCCGGAGTCGATGTGGCCGGTATAGGCGAACGCACGGTCGCCGCTGCGCATAAAGAGGATCTGCGTGAAGATCCCGCCGCTTCCTCCGCTCTCGAGCGGCACGGCGACGACGTCCGCGCCGCCGGTCAATGTGCCCTCGTGCGCGCGCTCACCCTCGAGAAATCCTCCAATGGCCTCACCCTCGGGGACGCCGAGGAGTTTGACATATGGATGCGTCGTCGAATCGAAGGCCGGCGAAGAGACGCCGGCATCGATCTTGAGCTGCGGCGTCGCCTTGACGAGCTCGACGATCCGTGCGGTGGTGAGCACGTGCGTCTGCGCCGCACAAAGAACGGGAAGGAGGGTAACTGATGCCGCCAAACAGCACGACAAGTGTTGGCTCTTTCTCACGTCATTCTCCACGTCGGCTTTTGTAGTGCAATCGATCGCGTCGCACCGACGACCACCGTCGCGCTGCACGTTCGCATGACCGATCGTATAGGGCGAGTGCAGGTCGATCGCGTTTATCGCGTCGAGCGCGGCGACGAGGCCGAGGCAATCGTCGAGTTCGACAGCGCGTTCGGTATCTACTCGCTTGCCGTAGACGCGCCGAAGTACCGCTGCTCGGCATCGGATTATCTCTTTTTTATCGCGGGGCACGACCGAAGCGTGACGGAAAAGCTCAGCGACGCCCCCGCGCCGCCGCCCCCTAGGCCGGTCCTTCTCTCGGGAACCGCGCCGCAGTCGTTCCTTTACGTTGCGCCGACGTTCGTTCTTTTCGACAAGAGCCAAGTCGCGTGTAACAAACCGCTTCCGCAGCCGCTGTCCGCCAACATCGTCGTTGAAAACGATCAGGATGGATATTACGCCTGGCTCTACCCGGACGCATCGGCGGGCGCCGCGCCGCAGCAGCTCGCGTTGCGCCTGCGAACCCCGACCCATCAATACCATTACGTGCGGATCCCGATTCCGTTTCCACTCCCGTGGACCGGCTGGCCGCAAAGCATTCAATTCAATGTGACCGAAGAGATGGTCGACGCTTTGGCCGGCAATCCGGTCGATACGCTACTTTGCCCAAAACTTTGGCAAACGTCTGCGGGCTAATTAAACAAAGGGGGCCTCTTCGAGCCTGCGCGAAGCGCAGTCCTCAAGCGTGGCGCAAAGCGCCGAGTCGAAGGCGGAAACAATAGCGGAAAGGGCGCGTCTTGCGACGCGCCCTTCCTTTTTTAGTCTCTACTAAAGTGTAGTCGAGAGACGACTACATCATGTCGTAGCCGCCCATGCCGCCGCCGGGCGCGCCGACTGGCTCCTTCTTCGGCTCGGGCTTATCCGCGATTAGCGTTTCGGTCGTGAGGATCATCGATCCGATCGATGCGGCGTTTTGCAGCGCCGCCCGCGTTACCTTGAGCGGCTCGACGATTCCCGCAGCGAACATGTCGACGACTTCTCCGCTCATCGCATCGAAGCCGAATGGAGCGTTCTTTAAGCGAACGGCGTTGATCTGAACCGAGCCTTCAAATCCCGCGTTGTCGGCGATTTGACGTGCAGGCTCCTCGAGGGCCTTGCGCACGATCATGATGCCGATCTTTTCGTCGGCCCACGATGAGGCTTGACCGTTCGTCTTGGGGGGTTCGTACTTGTCGATCGCCTTGATCGCGTGAAGTAGGGACGCACCGCCACCCGGAATCATGCCTTCCTGAACGGCCGCGCGAGTCGCCGACAGCGCGTCCTCGATGCGGTGCTTCTTCTCCTTGAGCTCGGTTTCGGTTGCGGCACCTACTTGGATGACCGCGACACCGCCCGAGAGTTTGGCAAGACGCTCTTGGAGCTTCTCGCGATCGAAGTCGGAATCGGTCTCTTCGATCTGCTTCTTGATCATCTCAATGCGACCCTTAATAGCATCGGCTTTGCCGTTGCCGTCGATGATCGTGGTCTCTTCCTTGGTGATCGTCACGCGCTTCGCTTGACCGAGCTGATCTAGCGCCACTTTGTCGAGTTTCAAGCCGAGCTCTTCTGAGATCACCGTCGCGCCGGTGAGCGTGGCGATGTCCTTGAGCATCTCTTTACGGCGGTCGCCGAAGCCGGGCGCTTTCACTGCAACCGACGTAAAGGTGCCGCGCAGCTTGTTCACGACCAACGTCGCGAGCGCTTCGCCCTCGACGTCCTCGGCGATGATCACCAGCGGCTTCTGCACTTGCACGACCTTTTCGAGCAACGGCAGAATGTCTGCGATGGCGGAGATCTTTCGCTCCGTCACTAGAATGTAAGGATTGTCGAGCACGGCTTCCATGCGCTCGGAGTCGGTAACCATGTACGGTGAGATGTAGCCCTTATCGAACTGCATTCCGTCTTTGGTC
This sequence comes from Vulcanimicrobiota bacterium, assembly GCA_963826325.1. GTDB lineage: Bacteria > Vulcanimicrobiota > Vulcanimicrobiia > Vulcanimicrobiales > Vulcanimicrobiaceae > Cybelea. The sequence goes on along the minus strand of CAWGWT010000015.1, from coordinate 54,163 downwards.
TCGACCTCAGTCTTGAGGGTCTTCGACTCTTCGACCGTAATGACGCCGTCCTTGCCGACCTTCTCCATGGCGTCGGCGATGAACTCGCCGATCTCTGGATCGTTGGCCGAGATCGACGCGACCTGTGCGATTTTCTCTTTGGTGTCGACGTCTTTCTTGAACGATTCCATCTCTTTGACCGCGATATCGACGGCCTTCTCGATGCCGTGCTTGATCAGCAGCGGATTGCTGCCGGCGGTAACGTTGCGCAGACCTTCGCGGATAATCGCCTGCGCGAGCACCGTTGCGGTGGTCGTGCCGTCGCCCGCGATGTCGTTGGTCTTCGACGCCACTTCCTTGACGAGCTGCGCCCCCATGTTCTCGAACGCATCGGGGAGCTCGATCTCCTTGGCAATCGTCACGCCGTCGTTGGTGATCGTCGGCGAGCCGAACTTCTTGTCGAGCACGACGTTGCGACCCTTAGGGCCGAGCGTCACCTTGACGGCATCGGCCAGGGTATTCGCACCGCGCTCGAGCGCACGCCGTGCGCTTTCATCGAATACGAGTTGCTTTGCAGCCATTGAAAAACTAAAACTCCTTAAACGCCGGCCGGCACTTTGTCGACTATGGCGAGAATGTCTTTTTCAGGAATGATGAGATACTCGGTGCCGTCGATCTTGACTTCGCTGCCCGAGTACTTTCGGTAGAGCACGCGGTCGCCGACCTTGACATGCATCTCGACCACGGAACCTTTATCGGTGACCCGGCCGGCTCCGACCGCGCGTATGACGCCCTCTTGGGGCTTTTCCTTGGCGGTATCGGGCAAGAAGACGCCGCCGGTCGTCTTGTCGTCCTGCTCTACGTGTTCGATAACGACGTTATCGAACAGGGGCTTGAGATTCACGTACAACCTCCACAGCTTGGCAAATTCATGCGCTCGCGCTTTTAGCACTCTTAGCGCAAGAGCGCTAGCCGTGCCATACTAGCAGACTCTCACCGTGAGTGCAAGGGTTGCAGCGGGCAGCCGGAAGGCGACCAGCGGGCGCGAAATGACCCCCGCGATGGGCCAAAGCCCCGGCCCTGCGAGGGCTCGCTTGCCGTGATCGGTTCGCTTGAAATTTCCTTGGGCGCGCTGCGCCATAACGCTGCACTTCTCCGCGAGCTCGTGGGAGCTCGCCGCGCCGCGTTCGTCGTGAAAGGCAATGCCTACGGGCATGGGCTGCTGCCGGTCGCGCGCGCTATAGAGCCGCTCGCGGTCCGCCTCTGCGTCTACACGCTTGAAGAAGCGACCACGCTGCGTGCCGGCGGTATCGCCGCACCCATACTCGTTCTCGGGCCAATCCCGCCGCCCGCTCTGGACGACGCGCTGGCCGCCAACGTTGAGATCACGCTATGGAGTGTGGGGGAGTTCGCGCGACGAGTATGTGCCGCCGCTCGCAAGCGTCAAAGCGGCGCAGCCATCCACGTCAAGGTCAACACCGACCTCAATCGTCTGGGCTTCGAACCGGACGACCTCGTCGATGCCCTTGAAGACTTGCTTGGCATGCCGGAGATCGCAATCACCGGAATTTTCTCGCACCTCGCCTCGGCCGAAGAGCTCGACTCGCCGTACACGATGCATCAGCTCACCGCCTTCGAGCGCGCGCTCGAAGGCGCCAGGCCGCTGCTGGACCGGCGGAGGCTCGCTCCGCTTCGCCACATCGCCGCATCGGCGGCAGCGATGCTTTGGCCTCAGACGCGTCTCGACATGGCGCGCCTCGGCATCGCGCTCTACGGCCTGATGCCGTCACGCCCAACCCGCGAGGCTATGGGCCCCAAGCCGCTCGACCTACAGCCGGCGCTCTCGTATCGTTCGCAAATCGTGGTGGCGCGTACGGTCTCGGCCGGCGCTTCGGTCGGCTATGGAGGCAGTTTTCACGCGCCGCGCGACATGCGGGTCGGCGTCGTTCCGGCCGGGTACGCCGACGGCGTGCCCCGCGCGCTTTCCAACCGCGGCGCGTTCGCCGTCGACGGCGCGATCTGCCCGATCGTCGGGCGCGTTGCGATGAATATGACCGAGATTGACCTCACGGCCGCGCCGAATGCGCGCGCCGGCTCGACGGTAACGCTGCTCGGGCGAGACGGTGCCACGACGATCGCCGCCGACCATTGGGCGACTTGGGCCGACACGATCAACTACGAAATCGTCACGCGCCTTCCGGGCGAGCTGCGGCGCGTATACCTGGACTAGGGCTACGAGCGCTAGGCGACGGCGGCGATCGCCGCTTTGAGATCGATCGTTCCGTTATAGAGCGCGCTGCCCACGATGCACGAGTCAACCGTGACGGGAACGCAACGTTTGAGCTCTCGAAGGTCGTCGATATTGCGCGCGCCTCCGCTTGCGGTGACTTTCACCTCTGCAGCATTTGCGACGGCGGTAAGCGCATCGATATCGTAGCCCTCGCCCATCCCGTCGCGCCGAATCTCGGTGAAAATGATTCGCGTGACGCCCCACTGAGCGACGCGGCGAACGAGTGCATCGCGGTCGACGGGCGTGCGCTCTTGCCACCCGTGGATAGCAACTTGCGAGCCGCGGGCATCGATCCCCGCGATCACTTTGCCTGCGAAGCGGTTGATGATGTTGCGCGCGAGCCGCTCGTCCTCGACGATGAGCGTGCCGAGAATGATCTCGGACGCCCCCGCGGCAAAAGCATCTTCGGCATGCTTGACGGCGCGCAGGCCGCCGCCGGTTTGGACGGGTACGTCCACCGCATTGCAGACGCGCGCGACCGCCGCGAGGTTTTCTCCCGATCCGAATGCACCATCGAGGTCGATGACGTGTAAGCGTTGCGCGCCTTCATCGACGAAGGCCTTCGCACGCTGCACCGGATCGCCATCGTACTCAACCTCGGTCGTTGGATCGCCCTGCTTCATGCGTACGCATCTGCCGCCGCGCAAGTCGATCGCAGGCACGACCAGCATTAGCCGCTGGCGCCGTTCGCCGGACGCTTTTCGATCGGTACGTACGGACCGGTCGCCGGCCCGTCGTACGTCGCTTGCGGGCGGATAAGGCGGTTATCCGCGAGTTGCTCCAAAATGTGCCCGCTCCAGCCGGCGATCCGACCGCAAGCAAAGAGGCAGGTAAATTCGTCGCCGGGGATACCCAGATCAGCTAGAACGGGCGCAGTATAGAAGTCGACGTTTGCGTAAATTGTGTTGCCCGGCCTTTTTTCTTGTAAGACCTTTCTACTGGCATCTTCGATCGCCCGCGCCCTTTCGTACCAGCGGTCGCCGCCGACGTGACCGGAGAGCTCCTTTGCCATCATTTCTAAGTGGCGAGCGCGCGGATCGCGGACTTTGTATTCACGGTGCCCCATGCCCATGATGCGCTCTCCCCTGCCAAGAAGGTCGCGAACGTATTGCTCGGCATCCTCGGGCGTCTTCACATCGGTCAACGTGCGATAGGCCGCGCTCGCCGCGCCTCCATGCAGATCACCCTGGAGCGACGCAAGCGCGGCGGTCACCGAAGCATAAATGTCGGCGCGCGTTGAAGCGGCGACGCGCGCCGCAAAGGTCGATGCGTTGAACGAATGATCGGCGAGCAAAACGAAGTAGGTGTCGAGCGCATCCTCCTCGATTGCATGCGGCACCTTGCCCGTGCGCATGTAGAGGAAGTTGCCGGCCTGCGAGAGGTCGGAACGCGGCGCGATCGGATCGAGGCCTCGGCGGATTCGATCCCAGCCTGCGACGATCGTCGGCACTTTCGCAATGAGCTCAATCGCCGTATGTACGTCGGAGAGATGTTCGCCTTGCGCGTTGACGGGAGAGAAGAGGCCAAGGCCGCTGACCACGGTTCGCAGCAAGTCCATCGGCCAGGCCGTCTTGGGAACGTTCTGCATTGCATTGACCAGCGGTTCGGGTAAAGCGCGGCAGGCGCCGAGTTCGCGCTTCAAGACTTCGAGTTGGTGTCGATTGGGAAGGTCACCGTAAAGCAAGAGATGGACGATTTCTTCGAACGTAGCGTTCGGCGCGAGATCGTCGATGTCGTAGCCGCGATAGGTTAGGCGCCCGATCGCCCCTTCGACATTACTGAGGTGCGTGGACCCGACGATGACGCCTTCAAGACCACGATCGACAACGGTAGGCACCTATTTCCTCCACAGACGGCGAGCTTGCAACGGTGAGGATCTTTCCCCGGCCGCAAAGCTTCGACTCCTCCTGCGCTCGGCCTGTACGCAAGGCCCCGGCAGGGCGCCTGGTTGAAATGCTGCGACAATGGACTCACTCGACCTGACGCAGCAGCCTCCCCGCAGCCCGCGCGAGCTTTTGCCTGGGTTGAGTCTCCTGATGGCCGCCCGAACCATCGATAAACTTCGCGCTACACTTCCTGGCGGGAACATCGGCGAGTACCAGATCACCGGTTTTAGCTCGAGCCTTCTCAACGCACTAGAAATTCCGGAGACGGCATTGCGCGCCGCGATCGCCCGCGCCGAATCAGACGAAGAGATCGCCACTTGGATTCGAGAGCATAGCAAACCGGAGCGCTACGCCGAGATCAACGCCAAGCTGGAAGGCCGAACCGTCGGCGAGCGTTTGAACGATCCCGAGTTCGTGGCGCGTTATCCCGTCGCGCGACGCCTTCCGCCGCAAAGCTCGAGGCTCGATCTCCTGATCGCTGACGACGCGGAGATGTTCCCGAACCCTTAGTTCTGCTGCGCGGTTGCAACAGAACGCCAGCAGATGCGCCAGCGTCCGTCTTCGAGCCGAAATACGTACGTATCGTGTCCGTCCTCGGCGCTCTCCCGGCCACCGCATTCGTAATGCATCTTCCAGCGCACGGTTGCGACCGCGATATCGCCACAGAAGTCGACCTGCGGCTCCTCGATGCGCAGCTCGAGGATCTTTGTGCTGCGAACGAAGTCGCCGTAACGAGCCGCCACCGACGCGCGTCCTTTGGCGACGCGCACGAGATTGGGCGCGACGACGACGGCATCTTCCGTGAAGTAGGGCGCTACGAGATCGGCGATCTCTTCCGCCGCGGCATCCTGCCAGATCCTATTGATTTCGCTAAGAATGCCGGCCGGATCAGGCGACGGCATCACGAAGGTCGGCGCGAGCGCGCGCGTATCCGACGAGACGCTCGATCAATGCTTCGAACGAAATGCCGACGGCAGCGCAAGCGTCAGGAACGAGGCTTACCTGCGTTAACCCCGGCAGCGAGTTGATTTCCAAGAGGTACGGCCGCTGATCCGGTGTGACCATAAAATCGCTGCGCGAGTAGTCGCGAAGGCCAAGTAGACGATGCGCCGAGAGCGCGAGCATCTGCAGGCGCGCTGCCAAATCTTCGTCGATTGAGGCTGGGACGATATGCGTGCTGCCGCCCGGCTCGTACTTCGCATCGTAACTATAGAAGCCGTCCCGATTCGCTACGATTTCGACGATGGGTAAGGCCTCCTCGCCAAGCACCGCGCACGTGAACTCGCGGCCTTCGACATACTCTTCGGCAAGAATCTGCGCGTACGACTTTGACGCATCGAGCATCGCGGTCGTCCACTCCTCGTGCGTGTGCACGATTTTGACGCCGGCCGACGATCCTTCGAAGCGTGGCTTGATGACCAGCGGGAGGTTGAGCGATCCTGGGAGCAGCGGCAACGTGCCGCCGGTCAGATCGAAGAGATCCCAGACCGGCGTTGGGAGGCCTTCGGCCGCTAGGAGCTTCTTGGTGAGGTGTTTGTCCATCGACAGGGCTGCCGCTTCGAGTCCGCTGCCGGTGTAGGGAATCGAGAAATATTCGAGCAGCGCTTGAACGTGACCGTCCTCTCCCCCCGGTCCGTGCAGCGCGATAAAGACGACGTCGGGCTTGAGCTGTCGTAGCGCATCGACAAAGCGGTCATCGTAGTCGAGCGACTGGGCATCGTACCCGAGCGAACGCAAAGCGCTAACGACTTCTGATCCCGATCGAATCGAGATTTCTCGCTCGGCACTATTGCCGCCCATTACGACGGCGACTCTCTCTCTCTTTGCGGGATTAGGTTGCATCGATAAAGACCCCGACTAGGTGCACTTCGAGTTGTAGTTCTACGTTCGAGCGATCGGAGACCGCGCGACGTACTCGCGCGAGCAGCGTAGCAACGTCTTTTGCCGTCGCTCCCCCCAAGTTGTTAATGAAGTTCGCGTGCAGCATCGAAACTTCAGCACCCCCTTCACGCCATCCCTTAGCGCCGGCCAACTCAATCAAGCGCGCCGCCTTGTCGCCGGGAGGGTTGCGAAAGCACGAGCCGGCGTTGGGAAAAGCAATCGGCTGCGTCTTCTTGCGCTTGACCAGACGTGTCTGCATCTCCGAGCGCACCTCGCGCGAGTTCGAGGTTGCGAACTCCAAAACTACGTGTGAGACCACGACGTCACGTTCAAGTGTCGAATGCCGGTAAAGGTATCGCACGCTGGCGCAATGGGGCTGCGGACGACTGGGCGATTGCACCCAAACTTCGCGGACGAACTCCCCGATCTCGCGATCGGTGCCGGCGTTCATCCGCAACGATCCGCCGATCGTGCCGGGTATACCGGCTAGCGAACCGATCCCCGCTGCGCCCGCCGAAGCCGCTTTGGCCGTAACCAGCGCCATGTCGGCCGACCCGCCTGCCTCCACGACCACGCGGCCGTCGTCGATGCGAACCTGCGCGGCCGCGAACTCGCCGGCCAGGCGAATGACGGCGCCGCGCACGCCGCCGTCGCCGACCAACACGTTGCTGCCGCCGCCGATGATCCACCACGCCATCCGGCGCCGCAAACAGAAACGCATCAAGTGCGCCAGTTCGGTCCGATCGTGTACCGTCGCATATGCGTCGGCCGGCCCACCGATTTTCCACGACGTGTAGCGCGCGAGCGGCTCGTCGAAAAGGACGCGCTCGCCGAAGATATCCCGTAGGGATCGGCGATCCGATTCCTCCAAGAGGCTGCGCAGGGCTCGTCCCGTCGTGACGCTCACGCGCCTACCGCCGAACCGCGGTTCTCAACCGGATCAGAAAGGCGCCGTGCAAGACGAGATGCGACGTCGGTAATGTTGCCGGCGCCGAACATCAGCACCATCGCGCCGGGCGGAACTTCCTCGAGCAGCCGGTCCTCCAAGTCCTCGACGCAGGCCACATAGTTGACGTCTGCACCGGTTGCCGCGAGGAGCACTCCGATAGAGCGTTCGCTCACGCCGGGAATCGGAGGTTCCGACGCGGCGTAGACCGGCGCGAGATAGATACGATCGGCACCTCGTAAGGCCGCCGCGAACTCGCGCGCAAGAAACGCCGTGCGCGTATAGCGATGCGGCTGGAACGCGACTACCAGCTTCCCGCGATGATATTCGCGCGCCGCCGCAATCGTCGCGCGCACCGCGGTTGGATGATGCGCGTAATCGTCGACGATCGTAGCGCGTTGGTTCGAAACCAAGACGTCGAAGCGGCGACGGACGCCCTGGAAGGCCCGCAGCGCCCCAGCGATGGTTGAAAACGGCAGATCGAGCTCCAGGCCAACCGCGATGGCGGCGAGCGCGTTTTCAACGTTCATCACGCCGGGAACGCGCAGCTCGACGCAGCCCAGCGTACGATCTCCCGCCATCACATCGAATTTGGCGCCGCATTTTACGAAGCGAAGGTTCGCGGCACGCAGACCCGCGCTCGAATCGAGTCCGAACGTCACGACCCGAGCGCGAAGGTCGTGCGACGTCAGCGAGGCCGAGAGCGGATTGTCGACGCCGATGACGGCGAGACCGTCTTGCGGCAGCTTTGCAAGAAACTCTGCGAAGGCGCGCGCCAATCCCGGCAGCTCGTCGTCGCTTGTGAGGTGGTCGTTCTCGATGTTCGTGACGATCGCCATCGACGGCTCGAGTAATGCAAACGAACCATCCGATTCGTCCGCTTCGGTGACGAACCATGGCGACTCGCCGTTGTAAGCATTGCTTCCGAGCGAAGAATCGATGCCTCCCAGGACGAGACTTGCATCTATTCCACCGCGGCGCAAAACCGTATGCGTCATCGCGGTCGTCGTCGTCTTGCCGTGAGTTCCGCAAACCGCAATGCCGCGGCGCCCTCCCAGCAAGCGCGCCAACATCTCGCCTCGGCGCAGCACGGGAATACCTCGCCGCGCGGCCGCCAAACATTCGGGGTTGGGGCGGTCGATCGCGGAGCTGACGACGACCGTATGGGCATCGCCGACGTTGCGCGCATGGTGACCGATCGTGATCTGCACGCCTTCACTGCGTAACTCTTCGACGAGCGGCGAGACCCGGACGTCGGAGCCGCTAACGCTCTCGCCGCGCGCGCAGCAAAATGCGCGCGATCGCGCTCATACCGATTCCGCCCACGCCCACGAAATGGTAAGACGTCATCGCTCGCCCTTTCGAGAGAGCAAGGTATCGATCCGGGCAAGGATCGCGCAAAGCGGATCGGCACCCGCGCGCCGCCCGGCGGCGGCGGCGAGGGACTGTAGACGTTTCGGTTCCACCGTTTGCGCGAGAACTTTCGACAAGCCTCCCGCCTGAAGCTCGCTATCGGTGAGAACGACGGCGGCCTCGGCCCTTGCAAAAGGCGCCGCATTTGCGGCTTGGTGTCCCTGCGCCGCATACGGATACGGAACGAGAATTGCCGGCTTCCCCAGCGCGCGTATCTCGCCAAGCGTCGACGCGCCCGCACGCGTCAGCAATAAATCGGCCACGGCGTATGCGTCGGCCATGTCGTCGAGATACGGCCGTGCGTTCGGTAGCGCGGAGCGCACGCGCTCGTACTCGCTTTGACCCGTCAGCGCAAGCAGCTGCCACCCGGCCGGCAAAGCATTGTGCGAGATCAAGGCGACGAGCGCGTCGTTGATCGAGCGCGCGCCTTGGCTTCCGCCCATCGCAACGAGCGTTTGCAACGACGGATCGAGTCCAAGACGCGCGATCGCATCTTCGCGGCGCGGCAAAGCCCGCAAGGTCGAGCGGATCGGAACGCCGGTCGTAGACCAACCCCAGACTTCGTCGACGATCGGCGCGAGGAGCTTGTTCGTCAATCCTGGCTCGGCGTTCGGCTCGAGCAGAACGACCGGCGCGACGGAGAGCCGCAAAAGCCGGCGGATGCGTGCCGCAAGAGCGACGGGGAAGCAGACGTAACCGCCGGTCGCGATCACGAGATCCGGGCGCTCCGTTGCGAGCAGGCGAAGACTTTGGAGCGTACCTTGCACGTTGCTTGCGATCGTTTGAAACAACTGCAGCGACGGAGATCGCGGCAGCGAACGGCTCGCGATCGAGTGCAAATCGTAACCGGCCTTCGGAACGATCCTCGACTCCATACGATCCGCCGTTCCGATGAACGCGACCTTCGCGCGACGGCTTCGCAGCGCATCCGCAATGGCGATTGCCGGATAGAGGTGCCCGCCGGTGCCGCCCCCGGCGAAGACGACGGTCACGCCGCGGCCTATGAATCGCCGATGACGGCTGACGTTGGCGATGAGAGCGACGGCTATGAGATTGACGACCAGCGAGCTGCCGCCGAAAGAAATGAACGGTAGCGGGACTCCCGTCACGGGCCACGACGACGAGACGACCCCGATGTTAACGAAAGCCTGGATCGTAATCATCGCGGCGCAGCCGATCGCCAGGAAGAATCCGAAGCGATCCGGGGCCGCGAGCGCAATGCGAATCGCGCGGTAGGCCAAAGTAACAAAAAGTCCGATGACGGCCAGGGTGCCTATTAAACCCAGTTCCTCACCGAGCACGGAGAAGATGAAGTCAGTGTATTGCTCGGGCAGATAGAAAAATTTTGCCCGCGAGGCGCCCAAGCCCACGCCGAAGAGCCCGCCGCTGCCCAGCGCCAAAAGCGATTGGACGATGTGGAAACCAGTATTGAGCGGATCCTTCCACGGGTCGACGAAGGCAAAGATGCGCGCGCGCCGATATGGACTTGCGAGCACGGTGAGCGCCGCAAACGGAACCATCGCGAGCACAACCGCGGCCAGATGAACGACGCGTGCCCCGGCGGCAAAGAAGAGCGCGAGCGCAATAAAAAGTAACAGGCTTGCCGTACCCATGTCGGGCTCTTTGAGGACCAGTACGGCCATGATCGCGACCGGAACGCAGAGCGGAACGAGCCCGCGAACGAGCGACGTAATGCGCTCACCACGGGCTGACAAGACGGCGGAGAGGTAGATCACCAGCGCGAGCTTGGCAAACTCGGAGGGCTCGATGCTCAAATTCGGCGTGCCAATCCAACGTCGCCCTCCGTTAACTCCAACACCGACGTGCGGAACGAAGACGAGCGAGAGACCGGCGATTGCGGAGAGCAAGATGTACGGCGCGACGCTTCGCAAGCGTTGGTAATCGATTCGGTAACATACGTAGGCGCCGGCCAAGCCGACGGCGAGCCACACAAGCTGACGCTTGAGATAGTACGCGATGTCGCCGTGCTGCGCGTAAGCCGTCGCGCTCGACGCCGAGAAGACCATCACCAGACCGATGCCGACGAGCGCCGTGACCGACGTGAAGAGCACCGTATCGAGCGGCGCGCGCAGCGGTGCGCGTAACGTCGCCGAGCTATGCACCTGCCGGCTCCCGCAGCGCCGCAACCGCGGCGGCGAACTGCTCCCCCCGATCCTCGGCCGATTCGAACATATCGAACGATGCGCAACCCGGAGAGAGCAAGACGATACTCCCCGGCGCGGCAAATTCGCGCGCGCGCCGCACTGCCTCTTCCATGGAAGATGCCTGCGCGCTGGGGACGCCGCCTGCGGCGCGACGAATTTCGCCGGCCGCCTCGCCTAAGGTAACCAAGGCGTTTGCGCGCTTGCGAATCTCAGCGCCCATCGCGTCGAATACCGTCCCCTTAGAGCGGCCACCGGCGATCAAGACGATCGGCGCGTCGTAGGTGCGCAGCGCCGCGATGACCGACGCAGGATTCGTCGACTTTGAGTCGTCGACGTACCGCACGCCGTCGATTTCGGCGATCGGTTCCAAACGGTGCGGCATCGGCTCAAAGGTTGCGATCGCTTCGCGCAGCGGCCCGGCGGGACAGCCAACGGCGAGCGCTACGAGCAGCGCCGCCATCGCATTTTGCACGTTATGCTCGCCGGCGAGCGGAATCTCGCCGCGCGTGACGATCGGCACGGGGCGTGGATCGCCCGCGACCGGCGCGTAGATCAGTACCCCGTCGCGCACGCACATCGTTGCCTGGTCATGAGGGCTCAAGGTAAACCAGAGTTGCCTGGCCTGAACGCGCGTATCGCCGTGAAGCCAGTGGAGGCTGCGGATTCGCGGATCGTCGAGGTTCCCGACGAACCAATCCATCATCGACTGATTGGCGCCAATTCGATACTTCGCCTCGGCATATTCGTCCATCGAATGGTACCGGTCGAGATGGTCAGGCACGATGTTCAGAAGGACGGCAACCCGCGGTTTGAATGCGCGAATCGTTTCGAGCTGAAACGACGAAACTTCGGCGACGATCCAATCGCTCGGGGCGGCCCCGCGCACCTCTTTGATCAGCGGATTGCCGATGTTACCACCGACTCGGACTTGCAGACCGCAGCCGCGCAGTAAATGCCCGACCAGAGCCGTCGTCGTGGACTTGCCCTTAGTTCCGGTCACCGCCACGATTGGCGCGTTGCACAGCCGATAGGCGAGCTCGATTTCGCCGAAAACGGGAACGTTCGCCTCGTGCAGACGGCGCACGACGGGCGAGGTCGGCGCCACGCCTGGTGAGAGCACGGCACAGGTAAGCTCGCCTACGACGCTTCCGATTTTGGCCGGCTCGATAAAGCGCGCACCCAAGGATTCCGCCACCGTAATCGTTTTGGCGAGTTCGGGTAACGGCTTTTCGTCGGTAGCGTACAGAGCAACGCGATGTTCGCTCAGCACTTCGATACTCGCCAATCCGCTACGCCCCAAACCAATGATGAGTATCGTCTCGCCGGCGCCGAATGCAAAGGTGTCGCTCATCGGACGATGGCCCATCCTAGCAGCGAACAAAGAATCGATGCAAGCCAGAAGCGAATCGTCACCTTCTTCTCCGGCCAGCCGCTTAGCTCGAAGTGATGATGCAGAGGGCTCATCCGGAATATGCGACGTCCGCCGGTAGTCTTGAAATAAAAGACTTGCAAGATAACCGAGAGCGCTTCGGCGACGAAGACGCCACCGATCAACAGAAGAAGCAGCATCTCGCCGGTGAGTATGGCGGCCCCCGCGAGCAGAGCGCCGAGCGCGAGAGAACCGGTATCGCCCATGAAGAGCTTCGCCGGATGCCGATTGAAGATGAGGAATGCGGCGCAGGCGCCAACTCCGGCGGCCGCAGCGACCGCCACCGACGGGCACTTCCATGGCGACGGCAAGAAAGCCGAGCAATGCCAAGGGCGGGATCATGACGCCGGCTGCGAGACCGTCGAGACCGTCAGTCAGATTGACGGCGTGAATCGTTCCGGTGATCGCCAAAATCCCGAGCAACAACCACAGCCAGTGCGGCACAACGATGAAGTACGTCCCGGCGATGAAAGACCACCCCATTGTACGGCGTCTGGCCGGCATCGATTGCACGCAGGAAGATCGCGGCGGCGAGCGCCGTGGCCAAGAGCTTCGTGCGGGCGGGCAATCCGCGATTCGCGCCGTGCGGATCCTCAAGCATGTCGTCGACGGCGCCGATGGCAGCGCAGAGCACGACCAAGAAGACGAGGTCGACGAACAACGCATCAGGCACGACTCCCAGCGCCGCGACCATGACGATGACGAAGACGAGGCCCCCCATCGTTGGCGTTCCGGTCTTTCCCTGGTGGACCGCGGCGCGTCTTCATACGCGTGCTGTCTAACGTCGAACCGAGTTAACGTCCCGAGCAGCAATGCCGCCGCGGCCGCAGCGATCGCAAGCCGAAGGCGTCCAGACGAGCAGATCCGAACAACGAAGCTTCACGCGCGTCGCTACGCAGGAGGGGGTTCGCTCCCCGGCCGCGCCACTTGAGCACCACGACCGGCGTCTGTTCGTCCCCGTTTCCGTGCGGATTGTCGAGCAGCGCGCTTCGACGCTCGCTGCGCAAACGCCGCTCGAGCGTCCAAGCACCTTTGCTTTTCTAAGATCGTTGGCATCGACGACGGCGCATGCGTGCCCGTCAGTTCGTGCACGGATCGCGCGAAACCGTCGGGATCGCGCGGTGCGAACACGATCGCACGTTCGTACGGCGGCATCGTCCCGGTATACCCGTCGATCGTCGCGATCGCTTCGCCCATCACTTCGTAAAACGCCCCGCGCCTGCCGCAAAGCCGCGCAGCGAGCTGCAGGACGGTCGCATAGATCACCCTCAACGGCCCGACCCGGTCGATGACCAGCTGCATCGATTCCGGCTGGCTGATCGTCGCCATCGGGTCGGCGCGCCGCGCGATCGCATAGGCCAGTTTCGATGGGCGCACGTACTCGGCGGCAAGAAGCTCGCCCTGCGCAATCGCTACGGCGCTCTCCGAAACGGCAACGACATCGCCTCGACGGGCGATGCCTCGTACGAGATGGGCCACCGTCGAAACGAAGTCGTCGCCCGGCGCAACGAGCGGCGAGCGCAGCGGAATCGCCGATCAGCCCGGCCGGCGCTTCCGCCCGCGTCACGACCAGAGTGCGCGTCGCAAGGCTCATGTGCGCAGCTCCTCGACTATCTCTTCCAGCCTGTATTTTCGTCGAGCCCTTCAGCAGGACGAGATCTTCGGGGCGCACGTTTCGCGTAGCCAGCGCGCGGCTTGCGCGTTCGTTCCAATGCGTACGATCTGCCGGCGGGCGAGCCCGGCGCGCTGCGCGCCGCGCGCCAGCTCCGCCGCGTACTCGCCGCGGACGAGCAGTACGTCGACTCGCCCCGCGGCGTGAGCACCGACGCGTTCGTGCAGCGTTCGAGACTCATCGCCAAGCTCGGCCATGCTCGCGAGCACCGCGATTCGCCGCGACGCCCTCTCCGAGGCAAACGCGTCTAGCGCCGCGATCATGCCGCTCGTGTTGGCGTTGTAAGCGTCGTATATGAGCTGAATGCCACCTTTGGCATCGACGCGATCGTAGCGTCCGTGAGGCAAACGCAGCGTAGGAATTTGCGGCGACGAGCTGGTCGAGCGGCACGCCGAGCTCGACCGCCCCGGCGATTGCAGCCGCGAGATTCGCGCGATTGTGCAGACCCGGTAAACGGATGTCGGCCTCCAACTCCGTCGTGTGACCGCCGGATCGGTGAACGAGCCGGCGATCGCCGAGAATTGCAGTCAACGGCTCCAAGTCGACGCTCTGCATCGAGCGAAGATCGCTCGGCGGCAAACCACGCCGGCGCATGCGCGAGGGTGGCAGCGCGCCGGCGGCAGGTGACGTCGGCAGCGTTGAGTACCGCGCGTGCGCCACGGGAGAAGATGGCCCATTTCGTCTCCTCGAGGCGCTCGCGTGAGCCCATGATTTCGAGATGCGCGTCGCCGACGTTGGTGAGTATACCGATCTGTGGACGCGCGATCTCGACCAGCGCGGCAACGTCACCGTAATGGCGCGCGCCCATCTCGATGACGAGCACGTCGTGCGCCTCGTTCGAGGACTTCAAGAGCAGCTTGCTGACGCCAAGCTCATTATTCTCGTTCTCCGGAGCACCGAGGACGCGCCCGCGGTACGGCGTCGCAAGAATTTGCGCGAGAAATTCTTTGGTCGTCGTCTTGCCGGCGCTGCCGGTAATCGCCGCGACCTTGCCCGTATAGAGTCCGCGCGCAGCGCCCGCGAGGGCCATATACGCGGCTTTCGTCTGCCCCACGAGCATCGTGGCGGTTCCCTGCGCGCGCGCCTCGAAGCGTTCGAGGACGAGCATCGCAGCGCCGCGCCGCACGGCCTCCGCGGCGAAGTCATGGCCGTCGAATCGCTCACCGCGCAGGGCAACGAACGTATCGCCCGGCTCGATCGTTCGAGTGTCGGTGCTCGCGCGCACGTTGCCGGCGCTGCATCGCCATAGAAGAGCGTCGCACCGGTCGCGGCCACGGCAAGATCGAGCGGGACGTTCATTGCAGCACGCCGCGCGCGGAGAGCGCGTCGCGCGCGACCGCCATATCGTCGAAGGGCAAGACCTCGTCGCCTCGGATCTGATAACCTTCGTGACCTTTTCCGGCGACGAGACAACGTCGCCCGGATCGGCCTCGGCGATCGCGCGCTCGATCGCGCGCCTCCGATCGAGCTCGACGACATGCTCGCGGCTGCCGATCCCAGCGACGATTTCGTCAGCGATCGCCTGCGGCTCTTCGCAACGCGGATTGTCACTCGTAACGTCGATCCGGTCGGCGAGCCGCGCTGCGACCGTTCCCATCTCCGGCCGTTTGCCTCGGTCGCGATCTCCTCCGCATCCGAATACGACCACATAACGCACCGCGCGCCATCTCGCGCAGCGAGCGCAGGGCACTTTCGAGCGCATCGGGGTATGCGCGTAATCCACCACGATAACGATGCCGTCTCCGCGTCGATGCTTTCCATCCGTCCGGCGAGCGCTCGAGCGCGGAGAGCCCGCGTGCGCTCGTCGCATCGTCGACGCCCATCAGACGAGCGACTCCGAGCGCCGCGAGCGCGTTGTAGACGTTGAAACGCCCCAAGAGAACGAGATCGTAGTCTTGGCCGTCGACGTTAAAACGAATACCACCTGGTTCGACGACGACACTTCTCGAGGCACGAGCATCGCTCCGTCACGAAGACCGTAAGTGATAACCTCGCGCGCATCTCGGGCGAGCTCCACCGCCCACCGAGCACCGAGTGCGTCGTCAACGTTGATGGCGCACTTTTTGGCACGTGAAAAGAGACGGCGCTTGGCCGCGGCATAAGCATCGAGCGTTTCGTGGAAGTCGAGGTGATCGCGCGTTACGTTCGTCAGCGCCGCTACGCGGAAGTCCACGTCCTCGACCCGATCGAGCGCGAGAGCGTGCGAACTTACCTCCATCGCCACAGCCTTCGCGCCGGCGTCGCGCATCTGCGCCAGCAACCCATGCAGTTCGGGCGGCAAGGGGGTCGTGTTTTCCAACCACCACGTTTGCGACGCCAAGCTGCGCGCCGACGGTTCCAACGATGCCGCAGGGTATGCCCGCCACGTTGAGGATCGAGCAGATCATGTGGATCGTGGTCGTCTTGCCGTTGGTTCCCGTAACGCCGATCACGTCGAGCGCGTGCGAAGGATCCGCGTAAAAGGCGGCCGCAAGCGCGGAGAGCGCGCGGCGGGAATCCGGGACCCGCACGATGGCCACGCTCGAGGGCAGGCTTGGCGGCGGTTCTTCGACGACGACTGCCTGCGCTCCACGCGCGACGGCATCGCTCAGATAGCGATGCCCGTCGGTGTGACTGCCGTGTATTGCGACGAAGAGCGTTCCCGGTGTCACGCGGCGCGAATCGATCTCTATTCCCGTAACGGCGAGGCCCGTATCACTATCAACCATCGCCGCCGGCAAGCGGCTGACCAACGTCGCTAAGGCGACGTGGCGTTCAGCCCCCACGACGCGCAACGTCGGTGCTCGGCAAAACTCCTGCATGAAGCATGGCGGCACGGGCGATTGCAGCGAATGCCGGAGCGGCGACGACGCTTCCGTAGTACGACCCGATCGGCCGTTCCACTTTAACGTAGACGAGATAGCGCGCCCGCGGGTACGGGACCATTCCGATAAACGATGCGGCGTAGTATCCGGCACGGTAACCGCCGTCGACCACCATCTCGGCCGTGCCCGTCTTGCCGGCAGTCGCATAGCCGGGGATTTGCGCGGTCGGATCGCCGGTGCCGTGTAGAACGACGGCGCGCAAGAACGTTCTCAGTTCGGCGGCGGTGCGTCTGGAGAAGACTCGACGAACGACGGCAGGCGAGTATCGTTGCAAGAGATTGCCCTGCTGATCGTAGACGGCACGTACGATGCGGGGCTGCATCAAGAGCCCCCCGTTCGCGATCGCGCAGTAGTAGCGAGCCATCGCAAGCGGCGTTACCGAGACGCCCTGACCGAAGGACGTCGTCGCTAACGAGGAGCCGCTCCACTGCGACGGCGGCGGAACGATTCCCGGATTCTCACCAGGCAATCCCACGCCGGTCGGGGATCCAAATCCCGCTTTTCGTTCCATCGCGTAGAGCGTTTTAGCACCGATGGAGAGGCCGACTTCGGCCGCACCGACGTTATGCGAGAATTCCACGATCTGTTCGAGCGTCTCGCTGCCGCCGGTTCCTGCCATGAAGCCGTCTTCCGCATTGTGAATGGTCTGACCGCCTACTTCAAGCCGGTCGCGCGCCGCAAAGCGGCTCGTCAAGCTGACTTTGTGCGATTCGAGCGCGGCCGCCGCGGTGATCAACTTGTAGGTCGATCCCGGCTCATATGCGTCCATGACCGCGCGGTCACGGCGCGCGGCGTCGCTATATTTCCAAAAACGGTTGGGATCGAAGTTGGGCATATTGGCTAGCGCGAGAATCTCGCCGGTCCATGGATCCATGACGATCGCCGTTCCGTCGAGCGCATGGAACGTGCTGACCTGCCGCGCAAGCGCCCGCTCGGCAACGAATTGAAGGTAGGGATCGATCGTCAGTTCCACGTCCATCCCCGGCTGCGCCGGCGCGACGACGCGTTCGCGGCCAAATGGAATCGGCCGTCCGAACTCGTCGGCTTCGAGGGTTACGCTGCCGGATTGCCCGCGTAACACGTCATCGTACGCGTACTCTACCCCGTCGAGACCGTTTTCGTCGGTACCGACGAAGCCCAGCACCGTCGAGGCCATCCGCCCAGCGGTGTCGACGCGAAGACCCGTCTCCTCTTCCTTTAGGTCGATGCCAATAAGCGCAAGACCGCGAACGCGTGCAGCGATTTCGTGCGGTACCTTACGTGCGATCCAAACGAACCACAGATGCCGGTCGTGCAACGCCGCGATCGTCGTGGCATCGAGCTTTCCGAAGATTCTTTGTAGTTTCGACACGGCAGCGCCCGGATCGACGATCTCGCGCGGCACGGCGTAGACGCTCTCCGAAGGCAGCGAACGCACGAGAACGTTCCCATTGCGATCGAGGATGCTGCCGCGACGGGCAAAAACTTCTACCGTATCCGAGCGTTGCGCGAGCGCCTCTCTCCCATAGAGCTCGCCCTTGAGGCCTTGAACGTCGCACAGCCGCCATGCCAGAAACAGCGCGACGCTCACGCACGCGTAGAAAAAGAGTCTCGCACGCATCGGAGCGACGCGTGCGAAGGTTCGCTGATGCATGCGGGCGGCGGCCGTTACTACGGGTGAGTTACCGCCGGCAAGAAGAATCCGGCGAGCGAGGAGAGCGTCGAGAACCTCGGGCGCACGCGCGCGACGCGGGCTGGAACGATTCTCACGACCGCGTACGTCTGCGGCTCGCGCATGCCCATACGCGCCGCCAGCTCCGCAAGGCGGTCGTCCGAACGCAGCGCCGCGATCCGATCGTCGAGACGCATCGTTTCTTCCTCTAATGCCTCGCGCTCGGCGCGCGCTTTCGCCACCGCATAGCTCGAGCCGGTCAAACTCGAGGTGAGCACGACATAGCCCATGAGCAGCAGCAGCACGCACGTCACCGCCGCCAAGACTCGCGTGACGCCCGCATAGCGAGCTCGCGATTTGCGAACAATTCGCCGGCGGGTTGCAGCCCGGACGGTGCGGGGATTGGGAATGCGCGGCCGCTCGAAAAAGCGCGGTGCCAGCACGTCAGCCCACCTTCCGTTCCGAAGCGCGCAGTTTGGCGCTACGTGCGCGGCGGTTTTCGGCAATCTCATCTTGTTCGGGCAAAACGGGCCGCTTCGTCAGCACATTGAGACGCTCGTCGTCGCGGAACGTCTGCTTCACGACGCGATCTTCAAGCGAGTGAAAGCTGATGGCAACGAGGCGTCCTGCACCACGTAGACGTCCGACGGCGTCCTGCAGGCCCACACGCAAGGCTTCGAGTTCGTCGTTGACGACGATACGCAGCGCCTGAAAGACTCGCGTCGCAGGATGGAGGCGCTCGCGCCTGCCGGGGCGCTGAACGACTCCGGCAACCAGTTTCGCGAACTCGGAAGTGGTGTTCGGCAAGACTCCGTTCGAACGGCGTATCACGATTGCTCGAGCGATTCGCCGCGCACTTCGCTCCTCGCCGTAGCGGAAGAAGATGTCCGTCAGCTCGCCTTCGCTCGCCGTCGCGAGAATTTCATACGCGCTGCGTCCGAGGTCGGGATTCATTCGCATGTCCAGCGGGCCGGACTTTCCGACCGAAAAGCCGCGTTCCGCATCGTCAAGTTGCATCGACGAAACTCCCAAATCGAAGAGAACGCCGTCGACCGAATCGATCGCGTACCGGTCGAGGACGTGGATAATTTCTCGAAAGTTTCCCTGGGTGAAGGTAAAGCGAGGATCGGTAATCGCAGCCGCTCGCGCGGCGGCTTGTGGGTCGGCATCGATCGCGATTACCCGGCCCGCATCGAGCCGGTCCAGAATCGAGCGCGCGTGGCCCCCGGCGCCGAACGTCGCGTCCACGTATATGCCGTTTGGCCGAATCGCCAGGTACTCGAGCGCCGGTCCAACCAGTACTGGCTTGTGATTCACGAAATGCCCACATTACCGGCTCTCTTATAGGCCAAGCTCGGCCATGAAGTTGGGAACCTCGCCTTCGGGCGGCCTTTGGAATGCGAAGCGCTCCTTCGCCCAGATCTCGATCCGCGTGAGGAGGCCGATTGAGACCACTTGGCGTTCGATCCCCGCAAAGGCTCGCAGCAGGGCCGGTACGACGACTCGGCCCTGCGCATCGCACGAGGCTTCTTCCGTATGGGCGAAGAGATACCGCAGATACTCACGGTAGCGTTCGTTCTTCCGCGGCACGGCTTCGAGCCGGCCGCAGATCTCAATCCAGGTAGCGGTTGGGTAGAGTGCGAGACAAGGATCGGGATCGGCGATTGTTAGAACGAACTCGGGACCCAAGCGCTCGCGAAAACGAGCCGGCACAATAAGCCGCCCCTTATGATCAAGCGCGTGCTGCTCCGAACCGGCGAAGCGCGGAAGTTCCGCGTGCACTGAGTCCTCCGAAAGACACCACTAGGCACTACTTTTCACCACTATACGCCCCACATTTACTTAAGGCAAGGTAAACATTCAAAGCCGGAGTGCAATCTGCGCCGCTATCCACAGTTTTTTTAAGCGAACGAATGTTCGGGCGCGCCGCTGTGCGGATTTCATTTTCGTCCTGAGATCCGGTCGCGCGGCGAGAGTGCCGTTATTTTCGCGGTGCGGCAACCCGAGACGTCCGCCGGAATCTGGTGACGCTGCGTTCGCTAGCGAGGGACTGCCGCCATCGAGACATCAACCGGCTGCTTGTCTCCGAGTGCAACCTTTTTCCGCTTAGCACTCTCTTGACAAGAGTGCCAACTATTCTAGAATTGCGTCTAGAGTTTTTGGGCAAAACACTTGTATAGGAGGATAATTCTCAATGGCCGATACTCTCGCACGCAACGACCGCCCTCAAGCCTCACGTATGGCAAACTGGGCGCCGTTCCGGGACTGGCTGGGGTTCGATCCCTTCCAGTCGATGCGCAGCTTCGAGTACGACGTCACGCGGACCGAGAACGGATATGAGGTCGAAATTCCGGTTCCCGGATTCAAGCCGGAGAACGTCGAGGTGACCTTCCAAGACGACGTTATTGCCGTGACAGCCAAAGGCGACCGGCGTTCGTTCGCGCGCTCTTTCAGCGTTCCCGAGGACGTCGATCCCGAAAAGATCGAGGCCCGCGTATCAGACGGCATGCTCGTGTTGACGCTGGCCCGCCGTCCGGAAGCGCAACCACGCCGCATCAGCGTTAAGTAAGCAAAAACTGCGCAAGAGCCGGAGCGGAACTCGCTCCGGCTTTTCTCATGGAGACTGCAGCATTTCGGCGACATCCACGATGCCGGTCGGATAGCCGAACAGAATCTCCCCTAACGTGCACGCCGAGAGTGCTCCGCTTTCTTCTTCGATTTAGAACTTTGATGGCGCCGCCGAGGTCACGCCGCCGGTGCCCGAACGATTTTGAAATCGTAGCAGGTATAGGAAACGTGCCTTACGTGCACCTCCGCGACGGCGTCGTCAGCCAGGTAGGCGTGGGCGCGCGCTTGCGCCGCACCCGGTTCAGTCACGGCGGCGCCGACGATTTGCCCATCGTGCCCGTATGCGCGCACGACCAGCGGACGGGTTTCGAAATCTCCGGGGAATCTTTCAATCTCTTCGTACGGATGGCAACTCCGCGCATGGACGAATATCGGCCCCACCTCCGCGTACGGTCCCGTGTCCGGCAAGGGCTGATACGAAAGCAAAATCAGTTCTTCCGGCTCGTTGGGTATCCGTAAGCATAAGCGGCATGGCGCGATCGTTCGCGTGACCGCGAGGCTATGGCCAAAACGATCTCGTCGGGTTCGCCGTGCCTCTTGCGCTATCTCGAGCGGTATCGGCAAAAAATGAATCAAAGTCGACACCTCGCTCGCGGGTGAACCGTCGCCAGTTACTGCTTCGGCGGAACGCCGACGGACGCGCCCCGCAGGCTCAGCGAGAGTCAAGGCTTCGCCGCTATGATCTTCGACGTACCGGCCGGCGTCGCGTTTTAGGTCGGCGTTGAGCTTTGTTTTCGACATGACTTTAACTCTAACGGTGCCTCAAAGGAAAAACCATCGGAAAGTTGCGGAACAGTGGCAGGCCGCCT
Source organism: Vulcanimicrobiota bacterium (assembly GCA_963826325.1). GTDB lineage: Bacteria > Vulcanimicrobiota > Vulcanimicrobiia > Vulcanimicrobiales > Vulcanimicrobiaceae > Cybelea. The sequence continues at coordinate 32,550 of CAWGWT010000015.1, read as the reverse complement.
GCCAGGCATGACCCCCCGAGGAGAAGAAAGGCGCGGAGGCGATGAGTCGATGGCTCGGAATCTGCGGTCTTTTAGCCATGCTCTATGGATGCAGCGGCGGCTATATGCCGTACGCTTCGCGTGCGCTCGACCCCAGCACGATCGATGCGCTGGTTACCGGTGCGTCTCAGGCAAACGGCGTTCCCGCCGGCCTGGTACGCGCGGTGGTGATGGCCGAATCGGCGGGCAACCCCTCGGCCATCAGCGTTGCGGGCGCACAGGGTCTCATGCAGCTCATGCCGGGCACCTCGGCCGGTTGCGGCATAGCAAGTCCCTTCGACCCAACCGAAAACGTGCAGTGCGGAACGGGCTACCTTCACTCGCTGCTTCGCCGTTATCACAACAACGTGGCACTAGCCGTCGCCGCGTACAATGCTGGTCCTGGGGCGGTGGACCGCTACCACGGCGTGCCGCCGTATCCGGAGACGCGCGCGTACGTCGTGCGCGTGCTCAACGCTTACCACAGCTACTGAGCCACGGCGGCTGATGGCGACGCTGACCCACCGGCAGCCGCTACCCCGCGTCGGCTCGGCGCTTCTGCACCTACCCATTCTAGACGGCTATCTGCTGCGCGAGATGTCCGTTCCGTTCTTCTTTGCTTTCGGCGCGTTTCTGCTCTTCTGGGCGCTCAATATCTTCTTTCTCGCCGCCGATTACATCATCAATCAGCACGCGCCGTTCTTCTTGGTGCTGCGTTTCGTCGTCTTCCGCATCCCTCAAGCGATTCCAATGGCCTTTCCCTTCGGTTGCCTTTTTGCCGCATTGCTGGCGATGGGTCGCGTAATGGGCGATAACGAGGTAACGGCGATGCGGACCGCGGGAATTCCGGTCCTGCGCATCGCGCTCTCACCCTTCGTCTTTGGCGCCGTGATGTTTTTGATTGCGTACGGCATGAACGAATGGGTCGCGCCGGCATCGGTCGAGCTCTCGACGCGGACCTTCTATCAAATCATCTATCATACCGATGCGTTGCCGGTCGAGCCGCAATTTTTTCGCAAAGACCCCGATACGGGGAACACGTTTTACGTAGGACAGGTCGCCCCCGATAATCGCACGATGGTCGACGTGCAGATTTTCAAGCCGGCCAAGTACGGCCCTTGGAACGAGACCCTTCAAGCCAAGACCGCATCGGTCCAACGCACCCTCCTGGTGCTGCACGACGTGATCGACACCCGTTATAACAACGATGGCTTTCTTACCAACCAACAGCACGTCAAGAACGTCTCGATCGGATTGCCGCTCGGCGAGACCGCTTCGCAGTTTGTCAGCCAAGTGAACAACGATCCTTGGACGATGAGCAGCAAATCGCTGCGCACGCAGGTCAACGCGCTCCAGTCTCAGGGAATCGGCGGCACCGCGATGGGGAACTTGCAAATCAATCTTGCGGACAGGCTAGCTTGGCCGTTCGCCTGCATCATCGGCGTCGTGGTGGCGGTGCCGCTCGCGCTGCGCTTCGGAAAGCGCGGGCGCATGCTCGGCATCGCACTTTCAATCGTCGTGTTCTTTGCGTACTACCTCATGGTTTCCGCAGCCTCGGCGTTCGGGCGAAACGGCGCGATGAATCCTTACCTCGCGGCATGGCTTCCCAACGCGCTCATCGGAACCGCGGGCGTCGTTCTTCTTTGGCTGGAAGAGCGCTAAGGTAAATGCCCCTCGGCAGCCGAGTCCGTTGGGGTACCGCCGCCATCGCCGCACTCGCTGCCTTTGTGAGCGCGGCATTTCCGCTCGGAGGCGCCGCTTCGATCGATGACCGAGAGCAACTCGCGCTGCAGCTTTTGAATACGCAGAGCTGTGCGCAGCATTACAGCGACGATCCGCAAACTGTCGCACAGGCTACGGCTACTCCTCCCAGCACACCAACACCGGCGCCCGTTTCGACGCCCGGCTTGCCGAACGCGCCGCCCGGCGTCAGCAACGGAACGTACACGATCAATCGAACGCCACCACCGCAACCCGGCCAAACGCCGGCCGTATGACCGCCGCCCGTTCCCGGGGCGACGCCGACTCCGCTGGCGTCGATGGGGCCGATCTTCCTCGTCCGCGGCGGCGCAACGCCGCCCCCAATTTCGCCCGCCGGTCAAGCGACGCCGGCTCCAACTCCCGCGCCGACCGGCGCACCGACCCTCGCTCCCGGCTACGTCGCCGTCATCTCCGACAAGTGGAGCGGCAATCGGGCGCGCGGTCAGCCGAGCGACGCGATCGGCAACGTTCACATCTACTACGGCGACGAAGAGATCGTGGGAGACAGAGCCCACTTCGACGGCGTCCGGACGATTACGATCACGGGCAATCCGTTTCTCGTAAATCACGAGCACAACTCGGTGCTGACGGCCGACGTCATTACTTTCGATACCGTCGCACAGACGGCCAAACTAACGAACGGCCACGGCGCGAGCGACGAAGGAGTGCAGCGCGGTCTGGTCCATTTTTCGGCCGAGGACCTGCACACCAATCCGGACGGAACCGCGCACGGCCTCGATCCGTACATAACGACCTGCGAGAACCCGCGCGGTGGCTATCACATCACCGGTAAGGACATGGACGTCTATCCGGGCGACAAGATCGTCATTCACAAAGCCGTGCTTTGGCTCGGCGCCGCGGCCGTCTTCTACCTTCCGCTCCTGGTCATTCCGCTGCGCAGTCTCGAAAACCAGCGTGGCCGGGCGCACTGGTTCCCTGAAGTAGGATACGACTCGTACGAAGGCGCTTGGATCAAGATCCAAATTCCATTCGGGAAAGATCAGTACTACTACGGCTATTACATCGTGAACTATTACACGAAGTTGGGCTTGGGGCTGGGCTACGTCGGCTTCTACGCGAGCAAGAAAGGCCGGCGCAGCGTGAGCGTCAACGTCTACACGATCAACGACCGTGTGGCGGGAGGACGCCAGAGCAATCTCGCGCTGCAAGAGCAAGAGAATTTCTCCGAGCATCTACGGAGCAACTTTCAATTCGCGTATCAGTCCAACTATGGTCCGCTGATCAGCATTCCGCCCAACGAAACGATCACCGAAGCCGTCGTGCACCAAACCGCGCAAACGTCGCAGAATTACAGCGTCAACCACAGTTCCGTCGGAGGGCAATCGAGCAGCAACAGCTTCACCTTTACCGACACCCGCCAGTTCAATCAAAATCTAAACCAAACGATCACCTATGACATTAGCGACAGCAGCGCAAGCTTCGGTGGCATAAATCAATTCAGCAACGAATCCGAGTTCGACTATCTGATGCAGTACACGACGGCCGGCGCCGATTACCAAGTCGAGTTCGATAAGACCTATTCTCAGGAGGCAGTCGGCATCAATAAGATTCCGGAATTTCAGGTGCGCCCGACCGACTTCTTTCCGCACTTTGTCATTCCGCTCTCGGCCCAACTTACGTTCGGCGAATACAGCAACCCGGCTGGTGAGGGCGCGCCGCTGGCGCTCGCCACTTGGCGCGGCGATGCAAACTTGATCGCCGGTCCCCTGGACGCAAAGGTTCTCGGAAGCGACTTCCAAGGAACCGTTACGGTCGACCAATATGCGTACGGCACGGGCGATCTCAAGGCAGCCATCGAGCAAGACTTGAGCCTCACGACGCCGATCAGCCAGCATATCGTCAACACCCTCACGTACAACGAAGCCAACTATAACGGCCCCGCGCTCGTTCCGTTCCAATACCTCGACCAGCAGCCCACGATGAATACCAAGAACGCACAAGACATGGTGCGCCTCTTCAACGACGACGTCTACGCGCTCTCGCTCGGATGGTCTACGAACTTTGACGGCGTCGCTCAGCCCTTAAGTTATCAGCTCAGCGCGCGTCCTTCGCCGCGATCGGTCGTTCTAGTCAGCGGCTCCTTCATTCCGGGACCCGGCATGGGATTCGAGACGACCAACCTCCAGCTCTCGACGCCGTTCGGCCGCGACGCGTCGCTGCAGTTCGTCACCAACATCAACTGGAGACCGTCGCTGGGGCTTGGTGAGTTCTTCTCCGACAAAATCATCTACTACACGCGGACGATCGGCAACTGCTACCAGCTGCTCGTGCTCTATAACGAATCGCAGGAGGCAATAAACGTCGGCCTCAACCTGCTCGCCTTCCCGACGCAAACCGCAGTCTTTAACATCGGCCAGCCCCAGCCGGTCATCCCCACCACCTTCAACTTCTAGCCCTCAGCCCTCGTCGGTCACCGTGTGAGCTCGCTCCTCGGCTTTCCGCAACGCTTGGACGATTGCGGGCCGCGCGACTCGGACGTTCGTCGCTCACATCCTGTTCGCTCGCTGCTCCTCCACTTTTCCGCAACACCAAAGGAATACGACCTCCTGTCTTTTGCGGAAAAGTCGGAGGCCTCGCTGACGCGGCTCGAACGCGTCGTCCGAGCCGCGCTTCGCCTGGGGTCAGTCAAGGAGCGCTGTATCGAGGCTTGGACGCTGCACGATGCAGAAGGGACTCCAACTGTCGAGCGCCAGCACAGGATGTGCTGATTTTCAAAGCTTAGTTGTGGCGAAAAAGTGGAGGAGCAGGAGCGCACAGGATGTGAGCGACGGGCGTCTTCGAGGCAACACGTTTGCGCCGAGGTCATCGAACGTCAGCCGAGCTTATCGGCTAAGTTAGGGCGTGTCGCATTCGGGGTGGCCGCAAGCGCAGGTTTCCGATTCGATACTCTCTTCGGTTGCGCGACGGCAGAAGCTGCTGCAATAGACTTCGCCGCCCTCGACCGGTCCGGTGAGCGAGCAGTTGCACAATTCGTGCGCGCATTCCAGCGGAGCTTCGTACATCGCGCTCACGGACAGGGCGACGCCGTGACGGGATTGTTCGCGATCTCGACCGTCATGATTTGTGCCGCCGGATCGGACGGCGTGTATAGGCGTAGTACGTGTTGTCGAAAGGCTCGGTCATGCAGAGTTTCGGAGAGACGAACTGCGGATCGGTCGGTCCGCCGGCTCCCATCGAGTCGTAGAACGTCCATTGTCCCTGGCTGCTGGCCTGGGTCGTGAACGCGTTGAACGTCCAAATGTTCGAAGGGCTGGCGCTAGGCGACGGAGAGGGCGATGCGCCCGAGAAGACCGAGCGCTTTACGAGGATCGAGAACTCCGTACCGGTGCCGTTGTTGTCCAGGTTATACGAAAACTGCTGCGGCGTCGTACCCAAACGCAGCCACGCGGGCGGAATGTGCGGATTGCTGCCTTTGCAGGAACTGCACGGGTTCGGCAAAGAGGAGATTCCGTTGCCCAGTGCGATCAAGGCAAACGAGTACCCGTTCCAGTTGGTCTGGATCGTATCGGTCGACGGAGTAACTCCGTTTCCGGTGGTGTTCAAGACGATCATGTATTGGTACTGCTGGAAGTTGAAAGCGGCCGCGACGTCAAAGATTATCGCCATGTATCCCGGAGGCGCGCCGCCGGCTCCCAGACCCGGAGGATTTGGCGTGACCTGACGACCGCACGCCGCAACGATGAACGCCGTTACTAGAACGACTACAAAACCAAAACTCAATCTACGAATCATGGTCTCCTCGGTGCCGCTGCGCGATGCGGGTGTCGCCGCAGTCGCGGCCTGTCGCGTTGGCGGCAGCATTTCCAAAAATCGGCGCCGCATGGCTCGTGCCGTTTGGCACCGCGGCGCTGTTCTGGGTTTGGCAGGGTGCCTCCTGGAGGCGCGCCGCGCTTCTCGGTTGGTTTGCCGGACTGATTTTTTTCGCGCTCGATTTCGCGTGGGTCGGACATACGGTCGGACATTACATCGGCGTTTTTGGACCGTTTCTCGCTTTCGGTCCGGCGGTGATCGAGGCGCCGTTCTTTGCGCTCGCGGGCGCACTCGCCGCGATTGCCTACGAGAGCATGCAAGCTTACGTAGCGCCGCTGGGTGCCGCAGCCGCATTCACGATCTGCGAATGGCTACGCTCGATCGGCATCTTCGCCGCACCCTTCGATCAGCTCGGCTACACGCAAGCCGATTCCATGCTGCGCGTCATCGCTGCGTATGCGCGGCACGTACGGCATCACGCTCGTGCTCTGCACGATCGGTGCCTACGCGGCCGATGCCTTGCATCGGCGAACGTGGCGACCCTTGGCGATCGTCGTGACGCCTCGTCGCGATGTTACTGGGCGGCGTGGATCGCTTGGCCGGCGCGTCGTCTTGCGCCGCCGACGATTCCGGTAGCCGCCATTCAAGGCAACATCGCTCAGTCGTTTAAATGGAATGCGCTCTCGTCTCGCAGTGCGCAGTTATACGACGATGACGCGCGCCGCCAGTGCGACGCATCCGCGTCTGATCGTCTGGCCGGAAACCGTGATCACGACGGAGCTCGACGCCAACCCCATGCTCTCGCGCACTTTTCGGATCTTGCGCGCGACGTGCAAGCGACGATCGTGGTCGGCAGCGTGGCCGCCGGTCCGAGGCTCTATACAACTCGCTCTACATCTTTTCACCGAAGGGCGGCTATTCGGTTTATGATAAGCGTCAGCTCGTGCCGTTCGCTGAATGGTTTCCGGGACGGGCGTTTCTTTCGTGGCTCCCTTACGTTGGTGCGCTCAACGGGGGTTTGATGCCCGGCCGAATCGACGGCGTCTATCCTACGAACGCGCTTGCCATCGCACCGCTGATTTGCTGGGAGTCGGCTTTCGCCGATCTCGCGTACGCCCAGATGCGAAAAGGAGCACAGCTCCTCGTGATCAGCACCGACGACGCTTGGTTCGGCACCACCTCGGGGCCCTACATGCACGCGCAGATCGCGCAGCTTCGCGCCATCGAGACAGGCGCATACGTCGTGCGGGCCGCGGCACGGGAATAAGCGGCATCATCGCACCCGATGGACGGTGGCAGAAGCGCAGCCGGCTCAACAGCGACGATCATCGCCGGCCGCGTTGGACTTCGCAGTTCCTACGCTCTTTTCGCGAATCGGTCCGACGACGATTGCGTTCCTCTTGGTCGCGCTCTATCTGACGTTCTTGCTGCCGGCGCAAGCCTTGCCGCCGGATGCGGCCGAGTGGCCCGATGCGCATTAGAGCCATTTGGTGGAAACGGCTCGCGCTCGGTGCGGGTCTGGCCTTAGGAATTTATGTCGTGATCGAGATCGTGCTCGCCGGGGAGGCACGCCGCCGCTTCCGCCCAGCCAGGCTCCGATCGACTTGCGCGGCGGGCACGTGCTGAATAACCACATCGCCACCAAGTCGTGGAGCTTCGATTACGATCACGCGCGTCTCTCGCCTGATGGCCTCAGCGGCAGCGTCGACGGCGTACGCAACGGCGTCGTGTTCCGTAAAGGCAAACCCTACCTGCGGATATCCGCCAAGCACGTCGTGCTCAACATTCAGACCTTGGATTTTACGGCGGTCGGAAAGGTTCACATCGAACGCATCAACGATCCGGAACGTCGTTCGTTCGATACCGACCTCGTAACCTGGACAAATGACGCGAAGATCATGCACATGTCCCACCCGGCGTACATCCACTCCGGCAATCAGACGTTGCGGATCGATGGCATCAGCGTGAATTTCGACGACAACACCATCCACTTGGGAACGGTCCGTGGAGGCGTGGACGTCACGCATTAGCGAGGCAACTTCTTAACCGGAGCGAGGCCGCATAACGGGGATAGAGGGGGCTTCCTAGCGGCTTTCATCGCCGAGCTTTTTCTTAGCCTCGGCGATGAGTTTCTTAACCTTCTGGCCGCCCTTATGACCGATCTCTTCGTAAAAGTCCGAACCGTACTTTTCTTTGACTACCTTACCGCCCTTTTGACCGATGGACTCGTAAAACTCGACGCCGTGGCGGTCGCGCGTCGCTTTTCCACCTTTGCGACCGATGTCTTCGTAGAAGGTCGAGCCGTAGCGATCGCGACGGTGTCGCCGCCCTTCTTGCCCGCCTCGCGCACGGACATTTCGCGCTTCGACGCGTTGTCGTGCTTATCAGGCATCGGTTTTCGCTACGAACCGTGTGAAACGTGGGCTAGGACGCAGCCGCCTTGCGCTTCGGGCGCTGACCGCCTTTTTGACCGATGACCTCATAGAACGACGGACCATACTTACTTTTCGTCGCTTCACCGCCTTTGCGGCCGATCTCTTCATAAAATTCCGATCCATATTTTGCCTTCACGCGCTCGCCCCCGCGGCGTCCTGCCTCGCGGACACTCATGCCTCCGGCTTGTCCCGTTTCTTGTGCCATGTGACTATCCTCTCTATGGAAGTGTCGAGTTACTCTATTCCCATACAAGCGCTCGGTAAACTCAGGATTCGCTGAGAATTGGCTCGCGGCCGCTTAAATCGTCGTTGAATTCGCCAGGAGCGCCTCGTAGACGGTGCGCGCGCGGTCCTGCAGATGCTCGAGGTCGCCATCGTTCTCGATAATGAAGTCAGCGACCCCGCGCGCTCGCTCCGGCTCGATCTGGGCCGCGATCCGGGCCCGTATACGGCGTTCGTCGAGCTTATCCCGCTCGACGACTCGCGCGATGCGTTGCTCGAGGGGGGCGACGACGAGGACCGACTTATCGACGAGCCGATCGTAGCCGGTTTCAAAAAGCAATGGCACGACGTGAACGACGACTTGACCCGGCTTGGCGTGGGCTTCGCGTTCTAACGCGACACGACGAATGTGGGGATGGAGCAACGCGTTGAGACGCTCGCGAGCCGATGGATCGCCGAAGACGATCTCTGCCAGCGCCGACGCGGTCGAGCACGGAGTCGCGCACGGCTTGCGGCCAGACTCGGGCGATCTCCAGGAGACCGTCGCTGTTTGGAGCGACGACCTCGCGCGCGATCGCATCGGTGTCGATGACGAAGGCCCCGAGGCTTGCGAAGATCCTCGCAACCGCATTCTTCCCCGCGCCAATGCCGCCGGTCAAGCCAACGCGCAAGGCGGGCGTTACCCTTCCTGAGGCGGCTCCACCGGCGTTTCCGGCACCGGCTCGATCGCCGATCTCTTCCTCGACGGCGTATTGCTCGATCTCTTCCGGTGGCACGTCCGCAACGTGCTGAATCGAGGCGGTGATGCGGCGCGTTGCGTGATTGATCGTGAGCAGCGTTACCTCGACCTCCTGGCCTGCGCTAAACTGCGCCGTCGCATCGAACTCGCCTTTGGGTACCATCGCCAGAATGCCCGGAATCACTTCGACGAGCAGGTAATTCGGGGTCACCTTGACGATCTGTGCCGGCAATTTGTTCGTTTCGTAGAGGCGATCGGCGTACTGATCCCAAGGATCGGGCAGCGCGTGTTTGAGCGAAAGGCTAACCTTCTTCGCCTCGGGATCGAACTTCATGATCTCGACTTGCACGACGTCGCCGATTTTGACGACTTCCGAGGGGTGCTTGATACGCGCGTACGCGAGCTCGCTGTTGTGGATTAGCCCGTCGATACCGCCGAGATCGACGAAGGCTCCGAAATCGGCCAAGCGGACGACGACGCCTTCGCGTATCTGCGACACCTCCAGTGTGTCGAGCAGCTCCTGTTTCTTGGCTTGGAGCTCTTCCTCCAACACGAGCCGCTGCGAGAGCACCACGCGATGCCGCTTGTGGTCGAGGTCGATCACCTTCAGCCGCAGATGCTGGCCGACGAGCTCGTCGAGATTCCCGACCGGCTGACGGCGAATTTGCGATGCCGGCACGAAACCGCGCATGCCGAGGTCGACAAGCACGCCCCCTTTGACGACCTGAGTCACGGTCGCTTCGATCACTTCGTCGCGCTCGTGGGCCTGGATGACCTTTTCCCAAGTCTTGAGCGCCCGTGCTCTACGCTCCGAAAGAAAGAGCGTTCCGTCCAGCTCGTCGATTCGGTGCACCATCACTTCGACTGTGTCTCCTACTCGAAGGAGCTTGGGGTCGATCGCGAGTGAGAGCTCCCGGAATGGAAGGACGCCTTCCGATTTGCCCCCAACGTCGACGAGCACTTCGTCCTTGTCCTTTTGGACGATCGTGCCCGTAAGGACTTGGCCTTCGTCGAGAACTTTAAGCGATTCTTCGTACAGGCGCTGTTCGAGCGCGAGTTGGTCTTCCTCGTAATGAGTCGGCGCGACTTCAGTTGTAGAGATTTCTAGTTCCCACTTTCGTTAATTATTCTATCATCGTTGGCATCGCCGGCACCACCAGGTTCCTCGTTGTGCCAGCACCGTTCGCACGACCGTCGTCGTCTCGCATCGTAGACAAGGGCGTCCATCTCTGCCATAGACCGAGAGGTTGTTCTGGAAACCACCTTGCAGTCCGTCGGCATCTACGTAGTCATCGACGCTCGTTCCGCGCATTTCGATCGCACGATGCAAAACGTCTACGACGGCCCGTCGTAAGCGGTGAATCGCAGGCCGCGTCAATCTCCGGCTCGGAAGGCTCGGACGAATCCGAGCTTCCCAGAGCGCTTCGCAGGCATAGATGTTGCCGATGCCGGCGATGCGTCGTTGATCCAGGAGCAATGCCTTGACCGGCGTCGTCCGCCCCGACAGCATACCGACAAAGGCTTCCTGTGTAAAGTCTGAGGAGAGAGGCTCGATACCGAGTTCGCGGTCCCACTCCTCTTCAGGCGCGACCAATCGCATCCGCCCGAACGTCCGCACGTCCGAGAAGCGTAGGCCGCTGCCCCCCGCAAAGTGGAGCACCACATGCGTGCCAGGCGACTCAGGCAGTCGCTCATCTGCAACGACGAGCCGCCCCGTCATACGCAGACTGGTAACAAGCGACCGGCCTGACGCCAGCTCAGCGACAGCATACTTCCCGCGCCGCCGAACGGCTACGATGCGATCGCCGGCTACGGCGCGCGCAAAACTAACGTCGCGCGGGGCGACCGCAATTCGTGGGAGCCGAATTTCGACCCGTTCGATCGTCTTGCCGACAATTTTGCCGGCAAGGCCTCGAACGATCGTCTCGACCTCGGGAAGTTCCGGCACTTTTACTCTGGAGAAGGTATGCCGCGCAGGTCGAGCTTGACGCCCTGCGTGAGTCCGTCCTGTACTCCCTCACCGGCTCTCAACTCGATCACATATTTTGCGACGGCGCCTTCGCGCGGAATCTCGTCGTTAGGCAGCGTTCGGTCGACGACCGGCACGTTGGAAAAGATTTGCCGCACGGTTCCGTCGGCGCCGACGAAGATCATGTCTAACGGCACCAGCGTATTCTTCATCCAGAATTCCACCAGGGCGTCGCGCTCAAAAATGAAGATCATGCCGGTGTGCGACACGATCGCCGTGCGATACATCAAGCCGTCCTCGCGCTGGGCCTCGGTACGGGCCACCTCCAGCGTGAGCTCTGCGCGCGGCGCGTGCACTAAAATGGTCGGCAAAAGCAACGCGACCACCATGGCGAAGAGATTATACACGTTGCAGGCTGTCCGCATCGATGGACTCGACGTCGTACCAATTGCGTCCCGCCTTGAGCGTCACCTCGAGGGGAACCGATAACGCGATAGCATCTTGCATGTGGCCGCGCACGAGGTTGGCCGTTTCACTGAGGTCGCTCTTACGCACTTCGAAGATCAGCTCGTCGTGAATTTGCAGCAGCATGGTCGCATCGAGCGAGGTCCCTTCGAGCGCGCGTTCGATTCGCACCATCGCCAGCTTCATGAGGTCGGCCGCACTACCTTGCAGCGGCGCGTTGGTGGCCTCTCGCTCCGCCGCAGCGCGCAACATGTAGTTGCCCGACACCAGGCCAGGCATATAGCGGCGGCGTCCTAAGATTGTGGAGACGTACCCGTTGCGCCGTCCCTCCTCGATCGTACGCTCGATGTACGCGCGCACGTCGGGGAAACGCGCGAAATATGCCGTAGTGATCTCTTTGGCTTCGGCGCGGCTGATTTCGAGCCGTTGCGCCAACCCAAAGTCCGACATGCCGTAGAAGAGACCAAAATTAACGCTCTTGGCCATCCGCCGCTGGTTTGGATCGACGCGAGCATTAGGTGCGATGCCGAAAATCTGGCGGGCCGTAAAGTCGTGGATGTCCTGAGCCTCCTCGAACGCCGTACGCAGCGCGCGGTCGCCGGAAAGATGCGCCATCAAACGAAGTTCGATCTGGCTATAATCGGCAGCGAGCAGCGCGTACTCGTCGCTGCGCGCGACGAAGGCGCGGCGGATTCGCCGCCCGAGCTCGCCGCGAACCGGAATGTTCTGCAGGTTCGGATTCGTTGACGACAGACGTCCCGTCGCAGTTGCCGTTTGGTTGAACTCAGTGCGCAGCCGTCCGTCCCCGGGATCGACCAGCGCAGGAATGACGTCGATGTAGGTGTTCTTGAGCTTGGTCACTTCACGCCATTCCAGCACGAGCGCGCAAATCGGATACTCGCGTGCGAGGCTCTGCAGGACCTCGACGCCGGTCGCCCATCCGGTCTTGGTCTTTTTGCTTCCGGGAATCCCCAGTTTTCCAAAGAGCACCTTGCCGAGCTGCTGTGGCGAACCGATGTTGAACGGCTCGCCGGCAAAATCATAGATCCTTTGCTGCAGGCGCGCGGCCGCCGTCTCGACCTCTTCGCCAATCGCTCGAAGCTCGCGCGCATCGATCGTGACCCCAGCCGATTCCATTTTTGCGAGCACGGGTGCGAGCGGCACTTCGACCTCCTCGTAGAGGCGAACCTGATCTCGCGCTTCCAGCTCGGTGCGAGCTTTTGCGACCAACTGCAAGGCAGCGTCGGCGTGCGCCGCGGCGTCGCTCGGCAGCTCGGCGCCGAGCAGTTGCGCGGCGGCATCTTCAATCTCGGCAAAGCCGCGAGACGGATCCAACAAGTGCGCCGCGATCATTGCGTCGTCGGCAAAGAGCGCGTTGCGCACTCCCGCCTTGCGCAGAACGTGAAGGATTCGTTTGGCGTCGTATGCTGCAACCGAGCCGGCCCGCGCGAAGAGCCGCTCGAGCCCGTCGCGCACCGTTTCATGCGCGAGTGCTCCGCGTGAAAAACTCAGGCCTTCGCCCGGAAGCGCGGTAGCGCCGATCGCGTCGTCGCGCAGCACGATGGCGACCCGCTCACTCCCGGCAAGCTCTTGCAGCTCTTGCGCAAGCCGCACGAATTCGGGAGGATCGACCGCCGGCTCGTAGCTTCGATATTTACCGCTCAGCTTCGTGCTCTTGTCAAAGAGCGGCAGATCGGCCGGCGGCTCCAGCTTTGCAAGCAACGTTTTGAACTCGAGTTCGCTGTAAAGCCGATAGAGGTCGCCGCTGGGCGGTATTCGATAACGGCTACTCTCCCAATCGATCGAAAGCGGAAGATCACGACGAACGACGGAGACCGCGCGGCAGAGGCAAGCCTGCTGACCGTACTGCTCGATCAGCCCCGCAAGTTTTGGATTGCCGGCGAGCGGCGGATCGGCAACGAGCGCATCGAGCGAACCAGCGGCCTGCAAAAGTTTTGTGGCCGTCTTTTCACCGACGCCGGGAATTCCCGGGAGATTATCCGATGGATCGCCTTTGAGTCCACGATAATCGGGCAGCTGCTCCGGCTCGAGCCCGAAGCGTGCCCGGACCGCCGCCGGATCGTAGCGGCCAAGCTCAGAGATGCCGCGCCGCGTCGTCAGAACCGTCGTTCGTTCGTCGACGATCTGCAAGAGGTCGAGATCGCCAGTAACGACTATCGTTTGCTCGCCGCCCTCTTCCGCTTGACGCGCGAGCGTAGCGATGACGTCATCGGCCTCTTGTCCCTCAATTTCGACGATCGGAATACCATACGTTTCGAGAACCCGTCGGACCAAGACGAATTGGCTGCGTAATTCGTCGGGCATAAGGCGCCGCTGAGCTTTGTACTCGGCAAAGAGCGAGACGCGATCGGCCGGCATTCCCTTGTCGAAAGCGGCGAGAATATGTGTTGGCTTTTCGTCGGCGATCAGCTTGTTAAGCATCATCGTAAAGCCGTAGACGGCATTGATCGGCGCGCCCTTGCTGGTCGTGAGCCCCGGAAGCGCAAAGAAAGCGCGATATACCAAACCGTAGGTGTCGAGGAGCATCAAGGCCATCTGGTAGCCGCCTACCGCACGACGATCGTCGAAGAAGCCGCGCTCACGCTTCCGTCATCGGAAACGCCGAGCACCGAGAGATCGTAGCGTCCGGCGCGTGCGGGCAAAGGAACGGCGATTCCGCGCGCGTCGGTCCGTCTAACATCCCAGGAAATCGCCAGCGTTTCGGCTTGCGAAAGCAAGAGTTCCGGCGGCGGCGCAGTGTGGCGCACGAAACCGAGCACCTGTGCGTGGGCGCCGGTGGAGTTGATCGATGGATGCCAGGTCGTCGTTTCGGGCGCGCTATTCTGCGTCGTGCTGACCCCAATCGCAAGGAGTGCAGGCGCCGACGCGAAGCGCGCGCTTCCAGAGGGCGTTCCCTGGCTGATTCTCACGACGAACGTGCCCGAACCCAACACGTTACCATTAAATGAAACCTTTGCCGCTGCGCCCGGCGCGAACTGCGACCTTTCCAACGAGAGCTGCGCGGAGCGGGGACGTCCGGGCGCCGAGAGGGTGACCGGAAACGTGCTCCACTCCAGCGCACCATCGCGCACGAACGCAGCACCAACGCGCAACTCTCCGGCTGCGTCGACCGCGCGCAGATGAGCGACGGCATGACCGCCCGCAGTCTTGGTGACCCGCAACTGGATGCCCAGCGCGCTCTCGAAAGTGATCAGCGCGTCGCCGTGAGAGCCTGCCGCGTCGGCGTCGACGGTGACTTGATCGTTTGGGCGATAGGTCGCCTGGTCGAGTCCGATGCGTACGTTCGCGCTGCCATCGTCGGTCGTCGGTGTCGGGGCTTGTGGATCGATCCGGACTTGCGCCGCGTCCATTGCGCGGCCTCCGCTGTCGACCCAGGCGACGATAAAGTTCGTGCCGAGCTCCGGCGAGCCGAAACGTCCACGCGCATGACCCTGCGCGTCAAGCGTGAGCTGCTGCTGCGCCCCCGACACGCCATGTGTAAGCTCGACGGTGACGGTCGCGCCGGCGAGCGGCTTCCCGTCCAACGAATCGGCATACACGTCAAAGCCTAACGGCGTACCGATGCTCTGCTCGGTGCGATCGACGCTTAAGCGTATTGCGGCTTGCGCTGTGGGGACGGTGACACGGGTGTCCGCCGTCGCTCCGTGCGATTCGACATGCACTCCGTAGGTCGAGCCGAGCCGGTCGTTGGGACGCGGAACCGCCACCGTCGCGTCACCGTTTGCATCGGTCTGCACGGTAGCGTCGAGCCATAGAGTCGTCCCCCAAGGCGCGCTGTCGGGTAGGTCGCCCACGTAGACGTGCGGCGATCGCACGACCATTACCCTCACCGTCGTGCCGGCGCGCGACGCGTGAACGAGCAGCGGCACGTCCCGTCCGGGATCGCACGGGCCATTGCAGGCCGCGCTGACGTCAAGGGCGAGTCCTGCGGCCGTAGCATCGACGTCCACCGTCGCGCCGCCGACCCCGTCGGCCGCTTGTGCCAGCACCGTGTACTCACCCGCCGTAGCATTCTCAGGCAAAGTGAATGAGGTATCGAAGGCTCCGGCCGCGTCGAGGGGTACCCGCTGCTGGGCAATCGTCGTCGCGCCGTAGCGGAGAGAAACGACCGCGTTGCCGGTGCTGGCCCGCAAAATGCCGCGCGAGCGCGTTCGCGCGAAACCCGCGACCCGCAACACGTCGCCCGCGTGAACCACCGCCGAATCGGTGCGTACCCCGACAATCGTCGCTGGGAGAGGCGGCTGTGGAAGCAGGCTCAAAAACGCATAACTGTTTCCCCATTGCGCGAGCGCGAAGACCGGACGGGGCGAACGGTCCCATCGTACGATGCCGTCCGCGTCCGTCACGGCCGTTACGAAGTTGCGATTGGCGACGAACTGCACGCGCATGCGCTCGATCGGCGTGCCGGTACCCAGATCTGCGCCGTAAAGTATCAGGCCGCCCGGTGTTTCTTTCGAAATGAGACCGATGCGAGAGCGATTGATCCAGACTTGCTCGCCCACGCTTCCGCGTCGCGCCTCAATGACGAAGAAGCCCTCGCGCGCGCCGAGCGGCACGTCGACGACGTTCGATTGAAATTGGTATCCGCCGGGCGGAGCGAAGTTAAAGGATAACGACGCGCGCCGGCGCGACGTCGAGATTGCGCGGGGGCTGAAATTCGACCCGGCGGTAAGCACGTCACGCGGATCGACTTGATAGACGGAGAAGGCGACGGGCGCGCTCGAGTAGGTGTCCAAGCGAACTGTGGCCGCCTTCCACGGCACGCTCGAGTCGGCGGCGAAGAGTTGAAAATTCGCGTCTAAGCGGTGCAGATCGACGATCGGCCGCTCGGCCCCAACTGGCGCGACGGTGACGCCGATGATGAGAAGTCCGCCGGCGAGTGAACGAGGGAACTGCATGCCGAGTATGCTGTTTCGGCAGGTTGAAGTACGGGGCCCGCGTAAAGCGCAGTAGCGTGGACGAACAGGCTGCAGGCGAACGACCAACTTCAACGCGTTGCCGTTTCTGCGGCTACGAAGAGGGCGCACGCGAAGCGCGAAGCGTGCGCGAGAAGGCGCATTTTCAGGTCGTCGTCGCTTGCGGATCGTGCGGTCATCCCTTCGCCGTTCTGTCACGAAACTAGCCTAGGGGGATTGTATCTGGACCGCCGCCGCTCTCGCGGCGATTCTTGCGGCGACGACTACTCCCGTACTCGCCGCAACGACCCCGCAGCCGGCACCCCGTCCGACGCACCTGGTCGTTCATCTTCCAAACGTGCCGCTGCATACGGAAGTCGTCGTCGAGGTCAATAAAAAAGGACAGGTCGTGCGCGTGAAATCGACCAAGCCGAGCAAGGTGCAGTCGTTTAACGTGCAGACGTACGGCAACGCGCTTCAGATGTGGATTCGGCGGCCTGACGGCTCGGCGCAGGTTGGCCTTTACCGCATAACCTACGACTACAATCCGAAGACGCAGGATGTCACGCGGCGCATAGCGCTCGTCTCCGCCGGCGGAAGCTGGGCAAACTCCGAAGGCGCGGCTAACATCATGGTACAGATGGAGAAGCAACAGGCGGCGGCAGCAGCCGCAGCGCTGCGCAAAGCGCAAGAACAAAACTCAAAACTGCCTTCGCTCAATGAGATCCGCGGCTTACCGACTCCAAACCCAACGCACGCGCCCACGCTTCCTCCCGAAAACATCTGAAATTCCTGACATACCGTTTGGCTGACGGGCAAATACGACCGGGAGTTTTGGAAGGGCCGCTGATCCGCACGATTGCGACGGCGACGCTGCGCGACTACATCGCGCTCGCGCCGCACGAACGCATCGCCTGGCACAGTGCCGACGAGCTGATTGCGCTCAGCGACGTCGCGCTTGACGCGCCGGTGCGCCCCTCTCGCAACGTGTTTTGCGTCGGGCGAAATTACCTAGAGCACGCAAAGGAAGGCGCACGAGCCGCGGGGCGCGAGCTAAAACCTTCGACCGTTCCCACGTTTTTCACCAAAGCTCCGACGGCGATCGCGGCCCCCGATGCGACGTTACATCTGAGCGCCGCCGCTTCGCGGGAGTACGATTTCGAAGCGGAGCTCGCCGTGGTTATCGGGGCGCAGTGCAAGGACGTTCCGGAGCACGAGGCACTTAACGTCGTCTTTGGATATACCGCGCTCAACGACCTAACCGCTCGCGATCTCCAACGGCAACACGGTCAGTGGTTCAAGGGTAAAAGCCTTGACTCGAGTTGCCCCATCGGTCCGTGGGTCGTCACGCCCGAAGAACTCGGAGATCCGCACTCGCTCGAACTGAGGTTCCGCCTCAATGGAACCGAAAAGCAACACAGTAATACCTCAAAGATGATCTTTTCCGTTCCGCATCTGATCGCGCAGCTCAGTAAAGGAATGACGCTGCTGCCGGGCGACGTGATCGCGACCGGTACGCCGGAAGGAGTCGGCTTCGCACGCACGCCGCCGGAGTTTCTCATCGATGGTGACGTACTCGAAGTCGAGATCGAGCGAATCGGTTTTCTCAGAAACACGGTAAGCATCACTTAGAAACGAAGGGCGCAGTAACGTTCGGGCCGTATGACCCCGGCCTATGATCGTTGCCGTTCCTCGCGAGGCTGCGGATAAGGAGCGCCGGGTGGCGCTCGTGCCCGAAACCGTTTCGCGATTCGCTAAGTCGGGCGTCGCCGTTTGCGTTCAGCGCGGAGCCGGTGATGCGGCCGCCTTCCCCGACGAACTCTACGGCGCAGCCGGTGCGACGTTCGCCGAACAGGCGCCATCTCTGGCCGCGAGCGCCGACGTCGTCGTCACGGTCGGACGCCCGAGCGACGAAGTGCTGGCCGGTTTGCGCCCCGGCAGCGTGGTCATAGGCTTTCTCAATCCGCTTGGCGATTCTGCCTACGTCCAGCGCCTCGCGAATGCAAACGTCACGGCGCTCGCAATGGAAATGATCCCTCGCATCACGCGCGCGCAGTCAATGGACGCGCTGTCCTCGCAGAGCAACATTGCCGGCTATAAATCCGTGCTGCTCGCCGCGGCGGCGCTCCCGAAGTTCTTTCCAATGCTCACCACGGCGGCCGGTACGATCCCACCCGCAAAAGTTCTCGTGCTTGGCGCGGGCGTCGCAGGTCTGCAAGCGATCGCGACGGCCCGGAGACTCGGCGCGGTCGTGAGCGGTTATGACGTGCGCGCCGTCGTCAAGGAGCAAGTTCTCTCGCTCGGCGCGAGCTTTCTTGAGTTCGATCTGGGCGACGATGCGGAAGCCGCAGGCGGTTATGCCAAGGAACTGACGCCCGAACAGCAGGAACGGCAGCGCGCTTGGATGGTCGAGCAGATCGCCGCGAGCGACGTCGTGATTACGACCGCACTCGTGCCGGGACGCAAAGCGCCCTTGCTCATCAGCGAAGTCGCCGTCGCCGCGATGAAGCCCGGAAGCGTCATCGTAGATATCGCCGCGGAAGCGGGAGGAAACTGCGCGCTGACCGTCGCGGACCAAATTGTGACGACGTCCAACGGCGTTACGATCGTCGGCACGACAAATCTCCCTAGCACGATGCCCGCCGATGCCAGCCGCCTCTACTCGCGCAACGTCTACGCGTTGCTCTCACCCTGGATCAAAGACGGCCGGCTGGAGATCGACCCGGCCGATGATGTCGCCAAGGGCGCCGTCGTCGCGCGCGACGGCACGGTGCTTATTGGAGGCGCATCGTGAGCGACCCCGCTCATTACATCGAGCTGCTTACCGTGCTGGTGCTCGCGGTCTTCGTCGGCTTTGAGGTCATTTCGAAGGTTCCGACGACGCTGCACACGCCGCTCATGTCGGCGACGAATGCCATCCACGGGATCGTGCTCGCCGGCGCAATCGTCATCGCGGCACGACTCTTTAGCGGAAGCGTGAGCGCCGGCTTGGTGGTGCTGGCAATCGCGGCGGTCACGCTCGGCGCGATCAACGTCTTCGGCGGCTTCGCCGTGACGGAGCGCATGCTTCAAATGTTCAAACGCAGGGAACCCGGGAAGTGACCGCCACGGTTATTGGAACGTCGCTCGCCGACCTCTTGGCGATCGCGTTCTTCATTTACGGTCTGCACGAGCTGAACTCGCCCGCCACGGCTCGCCGCGGCAATCGCTTTGCGATGATAGGCATGGTCGTCGCGCTCGCCTCGATCCTCGTTCAGACCAACGCCGTCGGCTGGTGGGCGATCGCGATCGGCATCGCCATCGGCGCGCTCGTCGGAATCTATGCGGCGCTGAAAGTCAAGATGACCGCGATGCCGCAGATGGTGGCGCTTTACAACGGCGCCGGCGGCGGCGCAGCGGCATTGATTTCAACCGTTCAATTCTTTATCGAACGGCCGGGCGGCAGCGCCGACACCGTCGTTGCGATTTCGCTCGTGCTCTCAGCGATCATCGGTGCGATCAGCTTTGCGGGATCGATCATTGCATTTCTGAAGCTGCAGGAGGTGATGACGGGCCGGCCGGTTACCTATCCTGGTCAACAGTTCGTCAACGCTCTCGTTTTGCTCGCGATTCTCGTTTTGGCGGGCTGGTTCGTCGTCACGCTTGGGCTTCTGCCGGCGTGGGCGTACCTCGTACTGCTCGGTTGCGCGCTGCTGCTGGGCGTGCTGTTCGTCTTGCCGATCGGCGGCGCCGATATGCCGGTGGTGATCTCGCTGCTGAATTCGTTCACCGGCGTCGCTGTTGCGATCACCGGCTTCGAGATCGACTCAACGCTTTTGATTATCTGCGGCGCCCTCGTCGGAGCGAGCGGTACGATTCTGACCGTTGCAATGAGCCGTGCGATGAACCGGCCCCTGACCAATGTACTCTTCGGCGCTTTCGGGGCCGCAGGCGGCACCGAGATCGCGACGGCGGGGGGTGCGCCGCAAGAGATTCGCAGCACCAGCGCGGACGACGTCGCCGTGATGCTCGCATACGCATCGAAAGTCATCTTCGTTCCTGGGTACGGAATGGCCGTCGCTCAGGCGCAGCACACCGTTAAGGCCCTCGCCGATCAGCTCGAGAAGCGCGGCGTGAAGGTGCTCTACGCAATCCATCCGGTCGCGGGACGCATGCCGGGCCATATGAACGTTCTGCTCGCCGAAGCGAACGTGCCGTACAACCAGCTCCTCGATATGGACGACGCGAATCTCGAGTTTCCGACCGCTGAGGTCGCTCTCGTGATCGGTGCGAACGACGTCACGAATCCGGCGGCGCGCACCGTATCGAGCTCGCCGATTTACGGCATGCCAATTCTCGACGTCGATAAGGCCGCCAACGTCGTCGTGCTCAAGCGCTCCATGCGTTCAGGTTTCGCAGGGATTGAAAATCCGCTTTATGAGTTGCCGAACACTTCAATGCTCTTCGGCGATGCGAAGGCATCGGTCGACGCCCTGACCGCGGCCGTTAAAGCGCTTTAGCGGGCGCCGGTCCTTCCGGCGGAAGCGGCATCGGAGGCAGCGGCAAATCTTTGGTCTGCGGCCTCTTTCTGTTGCGTTGTTTTCGTTCGGTGATTTCAATCACGACGATGTAGAGCACCGGTACGATCGCGAGGTTCATCACGGTCGAAACGAGCATCCCGCCGAGCACAGCGGTCCCAAGAGAGATGCGCGACTGCGCTCCATCGCCGTGGGCGAATGCGAGCGGAATGATGCCCAGGATGAACGCAATCGAAGTCATGAGGATTGGGCGCAGGCGCGTAGCCGCCGCATGCGCGACGGCCTCGACCGCTTCCATCCCCTGCTCGCGCAGCTGATTTGCGAACTCGACGATCAGAATGGCGTTCTTTGCTGCCAGCCCGATCAGCATGACGTAGCCGATCTGGGCGTAGATGTCCGACGAGGTTTGCGGCATGGGAACCAGATGACCCGCCATTTTGGAATGGACGAGTATGCTGAGGAGCTCGCCGAGCCTGCGAACGTAGATCGCGCCGATCGCGCCGAGCAGTGCGATCGGCACCGCCAGCATGATGACGAACGGCGTTGAGAGACTCTCGTACTGCGCGACCAGCACGAGAAAGACAAACAGCAGGCCCATCCCGAAAACAGCGATAGTTTGCGGGCCGCTTTGCACTTGCTGCCGAGCAATGCCGCTCCACTCGTATCCCATCCCTTTGGGAAGATTTGCAACGACGTGTTTCTCGATCGCGCCGAGCGCTTGACCTGAGCTCGCATTCGAGCCTGGCGAACCGTCGATTTCGAGCGCGTTGTACTCGTTGAAGCGCATTACCGAAACGTTGTCGGTCTCGTAGCCCGTGCTCAAGAATTGGCTCACCGGCATCATGTCGCCCGACCCATTGGCAACGTAGATGCGGGAGAGATCTTGCGGCGAGGTGCGCTGCCCGGCTCGCGCTTGCAGTACGACTTGATACGAACGCGTTCCATAGTCGAAGAAGTTGACGAAGGTCGAGCCCGTCGTTCCGTTTACCGTGTCGAAAAAGGCCGAGGGCGTTACGCCAAACGCCAGCGCCTTCGAGCGGTCGAACTTCGTGACGAGGTACGTTCCGGTAAAGATCGTGGGAAGCCGTATCGCCGACAACGCCGGGTCCTTCCTTGCCGCGGCTAGGACCGTGTTGCCGACCTTGTTGAGAGCCGGCAAGCCAAGGTTGTTGATGTCTTCAATCTCGATGGCGAAGCCGCCGGTCGAGCCCAATCCCGGAATCGCGGGCGGATTCGCCGGCAACGCCGTGACGCCGGGTATCTTTTGGAAGCGCGTGTAGAGGTCGTATTGAATTGCCAGCGCTGAGCTCTGCGCGCCGTGCCGCTCCGAGAGCGGCTTGAGCTGCAGAAAGATCGTCGCTTGATTCGAGCTATTGTTCGCAAAGCCGAAGCCGATGCCTGAGGTGGCCGCCTCCACCTGCGGCATTTTGAGCATGATGCCCTCGAGCTTCTTGACTGCCGCCGTCGTCTGATCCATCGACGCTTGGATAGGGAGCGTCACCAAGATGTAGAGCAGACTCTGGTCTTCGTTGGGAAGAAAGCCGGATGGAGTGATTTTGAACATCAGCCCGAGCAGCGCGATGGCGCCGACGAAGATCGCGATCATCAGCTTTTGGCGACGGATGAGGACCGGAACGCGGCCCTGGTACCACGCAGTGAGCGCGTGAAGACGGTTGTTGAACCAAAGCATGAACCGGTTCGTCGTCGGCTCGGCGCCGTGGACGAGCTCGTAGGTGAGCACGGGCGCGAGCGTCATCGCGGTAAAGAGGGAGATGCCGATTGAGGCCGCCATCGTGAGCGCGAACTGCTGAAACAGCAACCCGGTGGTTCCCGGCAGGAATGCGACCGGGACGAAGACCGACATCAGCACCAGCGACGTCGCGATCACTGCGCCGCCAATCTCTTTCATCGCGCGCACGGTCGCCTCGAAGGGACTGCTCTTATCGTCGACGATGTGGCGGACGATGTTCTCGAGCACGACGATCGCATCGTCAACGACTAGGCCGGTGGCCAGAGTCAAGCCGAAGAGCGTGAGCGTGTTGATAGAGAAGCCAAGCATCTTCATCGCCGCAAAGGTTCCGATCAGCGAGATGGGGATAGTCATGGCCGGAATGAGCGTGCTGTGCCAGTTCTGAAGGAAGACGAAGATGACGAGGACGACGAGGAGGATCGCGATCAGCAGCGTGATAACGACTTCTTTGATCGAGGCGCGTACGAAGTCGGAGGTATCGAACGCAATCTTGTACGCGTAGCCGGTCGGCATCGTCTGCGCGATCTGCGCCATCGTCGCTCGAACGTTCTTCGAGATCTGGAGCGAGTTGGCCGTCGGCTCTCCCTCGATCGCGAGCACGACGGACGTCTGGCCGTTGTAACGCGCCGAGGTGATATAGTTTTCCGCGCCTAGCTCGACCTGGGCCACGTCGCCAAGGCGCAAGTAGCCGCCGTTGGGCTGCGCCTGGACGACGATCTGCTTAAACTCTTCAGGCGTTTGCAGCCGTCCGTTGATCGAGATAGGTATCTGAAAGGGCTGCGAACCGGTCGTTGGAGGCTGACCGATCGCGCCCGGAGCGACGTCGGCGTTATTCTGCTTGATGACGTTGAGTAGCGTGTCGATCGAGATGTTGTTGGCTTCCAGCTTGTGCGGATCGACCCAGATCCGCATGCTGTACGTGCGATCCCCGAGCACCTCGACTTGGCCTACACCCGGCACGCGCTTGAGGTTCTCGATCACGTTGAGGTCGGCGTAATTACTGACGGCCACGTCCGAGACCGAGGAGCTCGTCGAGAGCATCGCAACGGCGATCGTGATGTTCCCGGAGCTCTTCTGGACGCTCACGCCCTGATTCTGGACGGCGGTGGGAAGCTGCGCGAGCGTTAAGTCGACGCCGTGCTGCACGTTCGTCTGGTCCGTCGTGGGGTCCGTGCCGAGCGCGAACGTGCACGTGATGACGCTCGTACCGTTGGCGCTCGAGTACGACTGCATGTACTGCAGGCCGTCGGACCCGTTGATGTTGATTTCAAGCGGCGTGGTTACCGAACGCATCACCATCGCAGCGGTTGCGCCCGGATATTGCGACGTCACCGTGACTGTCGGCGGCGAGATTTGCGGATATTGCGCGATCGGCAGGGTGGGGATTGTGACGAGGCCCGCGAGGAGTACCACGAAGCTGAGCACTCCCGCAAAGAGGGGTCGCCGTAAGAAAAACTCTATCATGACGCCGCTTCCAAACGAGCGCTCATTTGAGACGAGCGTTCGCACGCTACCCCATTAAATTCCTGGCTCACCGGTTACACCAGGCCCGCTCGCTCCCTATAATCTCCACTGATAGGCGTTCCAGGTAGGCACGAAGGCATTGGGCTCAAAGCCACGCAGACGTTTTCGGTACGCATACACGTAATCGGCGTTGAACAAGTAGAGAATCGGAACTTGCTGCGCGACGATGTTCCCGATCTGCGCGTACAAACGTTTGCGGGCGCTCATCTCGGTCGTAGCGAGCGCCGCAAGCTCGAGTCGCTCGATTCTCGGATCGCACCAGCGCATGTAGTTCGACGGGGCGCCGCATTCGAGCACCGACGAATCGTCGGGGTCGGCGCCCATAGTCCACGGGACGTAGGCGAGATCGAACGTGCCGGTTGCGAGCACGCCGGAATGCGGCAGAAAGAGCTGCGCGTTGCTGACCGATTTTATCGTCACGTCGATGCCCCGGTCGCGCAAGGCCGCCTGAACGGCCGTAGCGACGCGCACGCCGGTCGCGGTTTCCGGAAACTGCACGTACGTAAAGTGCAGCGCCGAGCCCTCGCGCCGGCGCAGCCCGTCGAAACCGCGTCGCCAGCCGGCGCGATCGAAGAGGCGATCGGCGGCGGCGGGATCGTAACCGGGCTCGCGCACTGCTGGATCGAACGCCCACGAAAATCGCGGCTGTAGCATGTTGGTCACGGGATAGAAGCCGAGCGTAATCTTTCGCGAAATTTCGTTACGATCTATCGACATCGCAAGAGCGCGCCGCACCCTTACGTCGTCGAGCGGCGGACGCGACGTATTGAAAGCGATTCCGGCGACGACCGCGGTCGGCACCGCAAGAAATGCGATAAGCGGATCGCCGCGCACGACGGCAAGCTGTGCCGGCGCGAGCAGGTTCCAATCGAGCGCTCCGGAGCGCAGCAAAATCAGGTTCGTCGAGGGATCGGGAATCGTCCGCACGGCAAGATCCGCGATCGCCGGCTTACCGCGCCAGTAGCGCCGATTAGCCGCATACCGCAGCCCCTCGCCCCGATGCCAAGAGAGAAAACGATAAGGACCGTCGCCCACGGTCGGGGCGGAGTTGAACTCAGCGCGTGCGAGCGGCACCTGCTCGCGCAAAACGTGGGCCGGCAAGACGAACTGCGGTGATAAGCCATCCGAAAAGTAGGTCACGACTGCTGGTGCCCAGGCACGCCTGAGATGGAAGACGATCGTGCGCGACCCACGAGCTTCGGCCCGCTGGATTAAATCGTAGCCCTCGTGCGACCGCACCGGGTTGTGCGGATCGAGAAT
The DNA here is from genome assembly GCA_963826325.1 of Vulcanimicrobiota bacterium. Lineage (GTDB taxonomy): Bacteria > Vulcanimicrobiota > Vulcanimicrobiia > Vulcanimicrobiales > Vulcanimicrobiaceae > Cybelea. The sequence continues at coordinate 7,203 of CAWGWT010000015.1, read as the reverse complement.
CGCGTGGAGCGTGAAGAGCACGTCCGCCGCGGTTACCGGCCGGCCATCGCTCCACTCCACCCCGGGACGCAACCTGTACCGGATCGTCCTTCCGTCGGCGGAGAGCCCGCCGTTGCGGCGGGTTGGGATCTCGTCCAGCAGAGCTGGATGCGGACGGCCATTCCGGTCGAAATCGATGAAGGGCTCGAAAACCAAGCGAGCGACCTGCTGTTCGACCGAAGCGGCGTCCGGCGTAATGAAGAGCGGGTTCAGATTGCGCGGATCGGCAGCAAGATCGAACCGTAGGGTGTGCGTACCCAGGCCGGTGACCGCCTGACCGCATCCCGCCGCAACCGCTAGGGCCAGCCAAAGAGAGGCAATCCTTAGCCGGCAGCTTGCGCCGAATGGATTTGTGGTGTTATTGTTACTAAGCCGAAGATTCTTCGGCAAATTTCCTTGTGTATCGAACATGGTGCCGATCAACGAAGAGCTCGACGAGCTCGACCTCCAACTCCTTGACGCGTTGCAGCGCAACGCGCGCTCGACCTTTACCGAGCTGGCGTCGCTCGTGGGTCTCAAGCCTCCGGCCGTCCACGATCGGGTCAAGCGGCTCGAGCAGCGCGGCTTTATTCGGGGCTATTCAGCTCTCCTCGACGCCGAGCGGCTCGGACTTCATTTGACCGCTTTTATAAGCTGCTATACATCACCCGACTGTGCCTATGACGACTTCACGCACCGGCTCAGCGCGATGCCGGAGATTTGCGAGGTGCATTCGGTCGCCGGCGAGGAGAGTTTCCTCTGCAAAGTCGTGACCCGGTCGACGCAGCATCTCGACGAGCTGCTTGCCCGGCTAAAGACGACGCCCGGGATGGCGCGGACGCGCACCACCGTCGTGCTTAGCATGCCGTTCGAGCGCGGCGGAGTGACGGTGCGGTAGCAGTGCGCGCTTCCATCCCTTTGCGCTGCCACCCGCTTGGAGCTCATCGCGTGCTCGAGCCGCTCGGCGCCATGCCGCAAGACGCATGGAGAATCGACAACACGCCGGTCGCCGGGTCGAGCGAGCTGCTGTGCGAAGTCGACGCGCTCAACATCGACTCGGCTTCCTTCAAACAGCTCTGTGACGACTGCGACTTCGACGCGCAACGTATCGGCGAGCGTGTCCGCGATATCGTGCGCGAGCGCGGAAAGCAGCACAATCCGGTAACCGGAAGCGGCGGGATGTTCGTCGGGCGCGTGCTCGAGATCGGCGAGGACTTACGCGCGAAGATCGATCTACGCGTTGGAGAACGCATCGCCTCGCTCGTTTCGCTGACGTTGACCCCGCTGTATATCGAGTCCGTTCGGAGCGTCGACGTGGCGACCGGTCGCATTCGGGTGCACGGCAAGGCCGTTCTCTTTGAAAGCGCCCTTTGGGCGCGACTGCCGGCAGATATCGACGAGGGCGTCGCGCTCGCGGTGCTCGACGTCGCCGGTGCTCCGGCGCAGGTTCGCCGTCTCTGCTCGCCGGGCGAAACCGTCGTAATCATCGGCGCCGATGGTAAGAGCGGATTGCTCTCCTGCGCGCAAGCTAAGGCGAGGGTCGGCAATCGAGGCCGCGTGATCGGTCTCGTACTCAACGCCTCGACGCCGGCGGCGCAACTGCTGCAGCGGGAGGGACTCGTCGACGATCTCGTGGTTGCCGACGCGCGCAACGCTCTCGACGTTTGGGGACGCGTTACGGCGAGAGCCCCCGAACTCGCCGATGTCGTCGTGAACTGCGTCAACGTGCCGGGGACGGAACTCGCTTCGATTCTGTGCGCCCGCGACGGCGGAACCGTTTATTTCTTTTCGATGGCGACGTCGTTCACCGCCGCCGCCCTCGGCGCCGAAGGCGCCGGCCGAGACGTAACCATGATGATCGGCAACGGTTACACCAAAGGACACGCCGACATCGCGTTGCAGACCTTGCGCGATCATCCCGCGCTGCACGCTTATTTCAACGCAACCTATGCAACGATGCACCCGGAACGCTTCGAAGGATAAAGAGCATGGCCATGACCACCACGACGGAAATCCCTCACATAAAAGCCCCGGCCCCACCCGAACAGTTTGAGTACAAGAAACTCAAACAGGGCGAGTTTTGGCGGCACATCCCGGCGTACGCGGAGATCGACGAAGCGACGTTCCTCGACCATCTTTGGCAGCAGCGTCAATCGGTGAAAACGGCGGACGAGCTGCTTCAGACGATTCGCGACGTCTGCTCGCCGACGTTCTATCGAGACGCCGAAGAGGGTTTTCGCCAGGCTCCGATGGCGGTGCGCGTTTCGCCTTACGCAATCGCGCTGATAGATTGGAACGATCCGATGAACGACCCGGTTCGACGCCAATTTGTTCCGCTGGCCTCGACCCTGCTGCCGGACCATCCCCGCTTGACGCTTGATTCTTTGCACGAACAACAAGATTCGCCGGTGCCTGGATTGGTGCACCGCTACGTCGACAAAGCGCTCTTTCTGCCGCTCAACGTCTGCCCGGTTTACTGTCGCTTCTGCACTCGCAGCTACGCGATCGGCCCGGACACCGAAAACGTCGACAAAGTTGCGCTTGCCAAGACGCCCAAGCAGTGGCAGGACGTGTTCCAATATATCGCGGACCGGCCGGAACTCGAAGACATCGTGATCTCCGGCGGCGATGTCTATCAGCTCTCGCCCAAAAACGTCGAGTTCATCGGCAACGCCCTGCTCGACATCCCGCACTTGCGCCGGATGCGCTTCGCGACCAAAGGTCCCGCGATCATGCCGATGAAGCTGATCACGCACACCGAGTGGCTCGATGCACTGACCTCAATCGTCGAGCGGGGGCGTAGGATGGGCAAGGAAGTCGTGCTTCACACGCACTTCAACGCGCCCGAAGAGATCACGTGGATCACGCAGAAAGCAATGCGCGTCCTTTTCGAACGTGGCATCTTCACGCGTAACCAGTCGGTGCTGATTCGTGGCGTCAACGACAAGCGCGAGCGCATGCAGTTGCTGGTAAAGCGCCTCGGCCACGTGAACGTCCACCCCTACTATGTTTACATGCACGACATGGTCAAGGGCGTCGAGGATCTGCGTACGACGATCGCGACAGCGGTCGATACCGAGAAATTCGTGCGGGGCAGCACCGCCGGCTTCAACACACCTACCTTCGTTTGCGACGCACCGGGCGGCGGCGGCAAGAGAGACGTGCATTCCTATGAGTATTACGATCGTGAGAACGGCATCGCGGTCTACGCCGCGCCGAGCGTAAAGCCCGGCAAAGCATTCGTCTACTTCGATCCAATCGACCAGCTCTCGCCCAAAGCCCAGTCACGCTGGTCCGTACGCGAGATCGCCGATGAGATGATCGTCGAGGCGGTCCGCAAGGCCGGTGCCGGCGACGAGCAGCTCGTCTTAGCGTAACGAGGGAACGAAAGTAGGGAGAAATGAAGCCGGTGCATGCTTCGAGTATTCGCACCTTGGCGGACGGGTCGAGCCCGCGGCGCCCGACGAAAGCATCCGCTTTTGAGGGCTAGCCGAGTCGGGCAGGGGCGACAACGGCCCACCCAATGAACGAAAGACGCTTACGCCTCGATTTCGGGATCGCACTTGGTGCGCTCCTGATTAGCACCGTGGCCGCAGTTGCGACGGTCTACCAGACGCATGTCATCGCTCGTCAATTCAGTGCGACGGTTTGGCCCTACGTAAGTTTTGATGCAACGAATTCACCGACCCTTTTCGAGCTCGACCTACGCAACGATGGTTTGGGACCGGCAATCGTTCGAACGGCAAAGATTACCTGGAACGACAAAGCCGAACCGTCGCTCGAGGCGATTCTTTCGCTCCTAGCCCGCGACCCGCGCACGGTAGCGGCAATTCGATCGGCTATACGGTCGGGCAGCGCGATCCAAGTAACCACCAGCACCCCCGAGCGCGGATTGGTCATCCCGGCAAATACGCCGCACGTCATCGTTCGCATGAACGGCGCCGTACTGATAAAAGAGTTTCGGCCTCAGTTCGAGCGCTTGAACGTGGCGCTCTGCTATTGCTCGCTCACCGGCGATTGCTGGACGAAGACGCTGAAAAACCGCAATGAGGAGCCGCAAGGCGTTCGCAGCTGCTCGTAGCATTTACGAGCGGTCGACCGCGCGCATCATAACTGGTCCCGCCGGCCGCAGCGTGACTAACGGCGCGATGCCGACCGCGGCGCCCGGAACAAGCGTAAAACGGAAACGACGCGCAAGCGTTTCCAATACGATCGTCGCCTCGCGCAAGGCGAAATCCTCGCCGATGCAGCGGCGCGCACCGCCGCCAAAGGGGACGTAGGAAAACGGCGGCGGATCGGGCCCCAGCCAACGATCCGGATCGAACGCTTGAGGTTCCGGAAAGTTGTCGGGGCGGCGATGTAACAGGAGCGGCGCGGTAAAGACGGTCGTCTTCGCGGCAATGAAGCTGCCGTCGATCAACGTGACGTCTTGCAGCGATTCGCGGCCGATGATCCAGGCAGGTGGATAAAGCCGCAACACTTCCTTCACGACGCGTACCAGATAGTCGCGTTCGCCCGCGCGCGCGGCCGCCTCGACGCGGGCGTCGACCTCGCTGTGCTGCGCCAGAAGAAAGAGCGCCCACGTCAGTGCATTGGCGGTGGTTTCGTGGCCGGCCATGAAAAGCGTCATGATCTCGTCTCGAATCTGTTCGTCCGGGGGGGAATAGCCGGTTTCGCCGTCGTGCGCCGCGAGCAGCATCGAGAGCGCGTCGGCGCGGTTTGTTCGGTCGTTCCGTCGTCGAGCGATGAGCCCATAAATGATCGCATCGAGCGTCTGCCGGGCGCGCCAAAATCGTCGCGTGCTGCGCAGGGGAAGACGTTGCCGCAGTGCGCCCAACGGCGTCAACATCGAAGGGAACTCGTTCATCATAAGCCGCAGCGCCTCGGCGACCACGCTCGCCGAAGCGCTCTCGTCGCTGCCGAAAAGCGTTTCGGTGGTAATGCGCAGCGTGAGTTCCGTCATCGCTGCATGCGCATCGAAGGCTTCGCCCGGCGCAAGGCGGTCGACAAACTCGCATGCGTCGCGCTCCATGACGCCAGCGTACTCCGCAAGACGCTCGCGATGAAAGGCCGGTTGGACGATTCGGCGCATCTGACGATGGAGCGGATCCTCACTCGTCAGCAGTCCTTCGCCAAGCAACAGCCGCAGCGCGCGGCCGCCGAACGATTTCGAAAAGGCGCGCTGCTGCGTAACCAAAATGTCCTTGATGAGCGCCGGCTCGTTGATGAAGACGTACGAACGCCATGGTAGCGAGAACGCGACCACGTTGCCGTAGCGTCCCGTCATCGCCGAAAGAAAATGCGGAAAGCGCCGGAACGGCACCGGCAAAAGACCGCGCAGAGTCTCCCAGCGATTCGGTCCAGGAAGCTTATCGTGCATCGACCGCCTCATACGTCACGACCTGGCCGAAGCGGCAGATGACGCGATAATTGCCTCGCGCGATTTCGGCCGCCACCGCAGGCCGTAGGCGCTTTTGAAATGCTGCGCCGGGGAAATCGTCGGCATAAACGAGATACTCGACGCCGCTCGCGCGATCGATCGTGGCGCGGGGTCGCTGCGCGGCGACTGCGGAGAACCATTCGTCGTAGGTTGCAAGCGAGGCATTCTTCGGAACGCACCCAATCGCGCGGCGGGCATCGGCCAGGTCTCGGTAATAAGAATGAAGATAATGCAGCGGGTGCAGTGGGTCGAAGGCAATCAAGAACACGACGCAGAGCGCCGCCGCCAGAGCAGTCCACCGCTTTGCAACGCGCGCGTTCGCGCGCCGCTCGAGCGACGCTACCCCCATCACGGTCGCGACGAGCAGCCAGGCGATCCAGAGTGCGGCATAGTGGTCGCCCATCCGCCAGACGTATCCTGAGTTCGCAAGCAAAACGATCGCGCCGCCCGGGAGCGCCAGCAGCGACCACCAGGAGCGCAGCGGCAGAAAGGCAAGCGGCACGAACGCCTCAAGGACGTAGGTTAATCGGCCGAAGGTGAAGATCGCTCGTGCGAACCGCAGCGGATGGATGAGCGGCGAGGCAACCAGCGCGAGCGGCCCGTTCGCAAACGAGTAGGAATAAAAGTGGCTCGGGATCCATCCGCCCAGGCGCGGCGTGATAACCGCGTAGTAGGTTACCAGCGCCGCAGCGGCAGCGAATGCGAGCGATCCTCCCGCCATCGCAAGCTCGCGCGGTGCAGCGGCGAAACCCTCGAGCAGTCCTCGGCCGTGCCGTTGGCGACGCAGAGCGATTGCAATCAAGACCGCGCCGAAGAAGATGAGCGTCAACGCGGCGTCCTCGCGCAAACCGATCGCCAAAATCGCGCAGAGCGCAAACCCGATCCACCAGCGACGATCCGCGCAAATAACGAGCGCAAGCACCAGCGGCGTGAAGAGTCCCAGTTCGTGAAATTCGTCGAAGCCCAGCGCAAGCAACGGCGGATAGAGCAGCGTTAGCAGCCCGAGCCGATCCGCGAGTTTCTCTCCTACGTATGGCCGCGCAAGGGCTGCAACCAGCGGCGCACAGGCCACCGTCGCAGCGGCTTGGACGATTGCAACGGCAGCGCGCTGCGGGTTGTCGCGACCAGCGGCCAGAGCAGCGCAAGCGAGGGCGACCAGTGGTAGCGGAAGTGCGATCCGGCCTCAACGCCGTTGCGCATGCCGCCAAACGCGTCGGCGACGATTTGCGCGAACGTGCCGGTGTCCGCGCCGTAAGTCCACAGCTTTGCGCGCACGATCGCGAGCGCGGCGAGCACGACGAACTCAACCAAACTCCAGAGCCAGACCGTCACCGGCAGGCACCGCATAGCGAAGTGACCAAGCGCGTCCAGCGATGAAACGAATCTGCGTCTTCTGCGGCTCTCACATCGGCAACGATGACTCGTACGCTCGTATGGCGCGCGAAGCCGCCGAAGCGATCGTCGCGGCCGGCTACGGCGTCGTCTATGGGGGCGGTGGCGTCGGCTTGATGAAGATCGTCGCCGACGCCGCGCTGGCGTGCGGCGGCGAAGTCATCGGCGTCATTCCTCACGCGCTCGCGCGTACCGAAATGGCCCATCAAGGCTTGACGCAGCTCCACGTCGTCAAGACCATGCACGAGCGAAAGGCCATGATGGACGATCTCAGCGATGCATTCGTCGCCCTGCCCGGCGGTTTCGGCACGATGGATGAGCTTTGTGAGGTTCTGAGCTGGCGACAACTTCGG
>CAWGWT010000014.1:0-45301 GCA_963826325.1 Vulcanimicrobiota bacterium | reverse complement strand
GAGGCAGCCGAATCCGTGATCGGCCGTAGCTCACAGCGTGATGTTGAACTGAAGGTAGCCGTTGAACGGGTTGGGCAGCACGAACGCGTTGGTGTCGGCATAGCCCGGCGTGTACGATTGCCTGGAAGCCGGGTTGAGCGGACACGTCGGCGCCGCGCTTTGGGGCGAGAGCAATCTTCGAGAGTTCAATGACGTAATGGATCAGCCAACGGCGCGTTGCTGACGTATCCACAGGTATAGCCGTTCGGCGGAAACTGCTTGGTCCAAGGTTCCGACGAACCGCCGAAGCATTCATTGATCAGGTTCGCCAAGAGCACGGTTGCCTTCACACGCGGCGTCAGCTGATTCGAAGCTGTAAGCTCAAGTTGAGCTGGTTCGGCTGCCGGAAGGCGCCGAAAACATCGAAGACACCGGTCTGAGGGTTGGGAATGTAAAGGACTCCGGGAATGGTTCCGCTTTGCGTTGCGGCCAGTCCGCAGGTCGTGTAGTCGGCTTGCAGCGGATTCTTCGTATGAATCGGCGAGTTGATAAAACCGGCGGAGTTGCTCGTGCAGGTCCGGGGATCGAGTCCGATCACGTCGGCCGGATTGCCGTACAGCGAGCCTTCGTTGAATGTTAGCGCCGGCGTTGCCGCGAACTTGTTGTGTCGGTAGTTGACGATCGCGCTCAGTACGTTGGGCGATAAATAGGCGAAGTCCAAGCCCACTGGGTACCAGGCGTCGCGACCGAGCAGCGGCTGCGGAGCCATCGAGTAGTACGGGTTCCAAATCGGCGGATTGTACTTTGGATTGAGCTGCTTGCAGGATGGATCGGGGAAGATGTTGCCGACCTTGTTATTCTCATAGCATTGGGAGCCGCCGCCGGCTTTGGTGAGCCCGTTGAAGTTAGCGATGTCCTGGTTGTAAGGATCGATCGGGTTGAGCGACGTGCCGGGATAATTGTTCCACTTTTCGGCAGCATTCGTATATGTGTATGAGAGCAAAAAGGAGAGTCCGTTCTTGCTGAAGTCGCCCTTCGTAAACTCGGTTTCGAACCCGTCGACGCGCTCCACGCCGGAGTTGAGGCCGCCGGCCAGCCCAAATGGCAGCGCGATGCTGTAGACCTGATTGGTCGCATACCGCAAGTAAGGCGTGACCTTGATCGACATATCGGTACCTTTGAACCGGCGCTCGTAGGACGCGTCGTAGTTGTCCGAATACTGGACGAGCGCGTTGTGGAGCGGGGTCGTATAACCGTACTGCCAGAAGGCCTGAAACAAATCGTACGCGAGATTGTTGTCTTTTGCGTTGTATTGAACTTGATACGTCTCGGGCTCTTGCGCGTACCGCCCCGCCGAGAGGCGCAGCACGGTGTCGGGGTTTACCGTGTACGTCAGGCCCAGGCTCGGCGTGAATGCATAATCTGCTACTGACGGTGGGTAGTTGTTGCTCAGCAGCAGGTGCCCGTCTTTGCCGTCCGGATGGACGGTTTGCACGGGATGCGCGGGGATCGAATTATCGATGGGGCAGTTGAAGCCGATAAATGGATTCGCCGGTTTGCCGCTGGCCGGCGGCACTGGAATGAAGTACGGCGCGAGTGTTACCGGATTGTAGCAAAACTCGCGCTGGCCGGCGAGGAACCAAAAGTCTTGACCATTATTTGACGTGTTGGCGAGATTGTACTCGTAAATCTCGTCTCGAACTCCAAGATTGATGTTGAGCTTGTCGGTCGGATTCCACTGGTCTTGAAGTGCTACCGCGGTGAAGTTCGGCTCGATCGTGTTGACAAAGCCGGAGTTTCCGGTATACGTGACCTGCCAACTCGCGCCAGGGACCTTGGGGCCGAGCGGCTCCGGATTGGTAAAGGTGCCGCCCGTTAAGGTCTGGCCCGATGGGGTGCTGTTGCACGGCGCCGGTTGGCCTTGCTGATAGGATTCTCCGTCGAGGCTTCCGTTCTTATAGGCGAAGCATTCGATACCGTTCGTTAGGTTCGTTGCGTCCGTCCCAGGTGTGTTGTTGAAATTGTCGTTGTTGTAGCGATTCGTCGATGCGGTCACGTAATTGGCGTCGACGGTCAGCAGGTGTTGGGAGTTGAGCTGATCCGCGAACGTAAAGGCTAGACCGCGCGTGTGTGATTCGAGCTCGTAGTCATAGCTCAGGGCTCCAAATCCAAAGAACGGCGTCCCATAGCTGAGCGCGCTGGTCTGCAGCCAGTCCGAGTAAAAAGAGTACCCGTAGAGTCGCACGTAGGCGTTAGATCCGATATTGTGCTGGTATTGCAGCTTGAAGATCGAGGCGTTGTTCCAATACGAATCGCGGTTGTCTGGTGGTACTGCCGAGTACGTTCCGCCGGGGCACGCCCCAGGGATGATTGGCGGCGTTCCCGGCGTTTGATACGGATTAACGTTCGCGCACCGATTTCCGGGCGAGCTCGGCGCAAAATAGGGGACCGGCTTGATTCCGTTGGCGCTCTCGCCAAAATGCGTTCCGCTCGGCCAAGTCACGAAATCTGGCCAGACCTCTGGTATACTTTCACCGAAATCCAACTGACTGAACTGTGTAATGACGTTCGGACCGAGATCGTCCTGCGAGCTGTAGAACTGAGTCTGCAGCGCCGTGACGTTATAGAGCACTTGCACGTCGTCGCGGCCCGCGTCGTGCCGGTGCGGGATGCCGAAATGAAGGTTGATGACGTTTTCGCGGTCGGCGAGGTTCGAGACGCCGAAAGCATTGTAAGCGGGTGTAATCGTTTGGTAGCATCCGGGGTCGTTGCCAAGGCCGTTCTTGTTTAGCGTATTGACGGGCAACCGCTCATATCCCGGTTGTCCCGGATTGAGTTGAAACGGATCGTAAACGGGCGACGCGTTCGGCCCCGAGTAAAGTCCCGAACCACTCGGCGGCGTGGTGCCGCAGATTGGAAAGACGCCCCCGAAGTAAAGCGGGATCGTGTTGAAAGCAATCGCAGGGTAGCCCCAGACCAAGCCGAGGTTCGATCCGTTGAACTGATCGAGATAACGGTAATCTTGGTTGTAGCCGCCGATGCCGACGTAGTAGGAGAAGAGCCGGTCGGGCGTCGCGCCGCCGGCTTCAACCTGCAAGCTGTGATAGTACGTCGTCGAGCCTACGCCGCCGCTGACCGTTGCGAATCCAGGATACGTGCCGGTCTTGATGACTTGATTGATGAATCCGGCGAGGCCGGTCGCGCTCTCGCCTGCGGTTCCGCCGCCGGTATAGACCTGCAGCTCTTGCTGTCCGAGCGTTCCCGCCGTACCGCCCGGATAGTTATCGAACGAACGGTTGACCGGAACGCCGTCGTACTCATAGCCGATCTGATCGAAATTGCCGCCGCGAATATAGACGACTTGGTCCCAGCCTTGCTGATTCGGCGGAACGAACGTTCCCGGAACGGCCGCGATTGCCGAGTACGCGTTGTTTAAGTTTCCGCCGCCTCCGAGGCCCGCGGCGGCCTGCGTAACGGTCGAGTTGACCGAATAAACATCATTCGTCGTACCGGATTTAACGAGGTCCATCGACGAGCGTGCCGTCACGTGTGCGATCGTCTGCAGCGACGGCGCGAGCGTAACGCGCAGCGTCTGCAGCTGATCGGCAAAGACCGAAATACCGGTGAGCGATGAGGTCTCGAAGCCCCGCTTAAAGACCGAAATCGTATACGTCTCCGGCGCGAGCGAGAGCATGGAGAATCGTCCCGCTGCGTCGGTCGTGACCGTTGCCGTCTGCGATGGGCTAACGGCGACGACAAGCGCTCCGGCTATCGGCGCTTTCGTGGCGGTGTTAACGACAAGGCCGGTGATCGAGCCGGTCGTTCCTGCACGCAAAGAAAGTGTCGCGCAAGCAAGTCCGCACACCAGCGTAAGGAAACATAACGACCAATTGAACGAGCGCCGCATGCTCATCTCCCGAAGTCAACGGTAGGCCTACATGCGTTGTGGTTATTCGCGCCCGTATTCGGTGTGCCTTTGGCGGTGCGTCGTTCGATACCGGAGGGCTTGCGGTCAAACTCAGAATTCTACGAGTATGACTGTAATCACCGGACCGCGCGCCGTCCGGGCGCCGCGCGGCGCGGAGATCTCGTGCTTGGGATGGCCACAAGAAGCGGCCATGCGCATGTTGATGAACAACCTCGACCCCGACGTGGCCGAGCGCCCCGACGATCTCGTCGTCTACGGCGGCAACGGCCGAGCCGCGCGCTCGTGGGAGGCCTTCGATGCGATCGTGCGGACGTTGCGGCGCTTGAAGGGCGATGAGACCCTGATCGTGCAGAGCGGAAAGCCGGTCGCGGTGTTCAAGACTCATGCACGCGCACCGCGAGTTCTGATCGCGAACGCGAACCTCGTGCCAAAGTGGGCCGACTGGGACGTCTTTCGCCGGCTCGAAGCTCAAGGGCTCACGATGTACGGCCAAATGACGGCGGGCTCGTGGATCTACATCGGAACGCAGGGCATCGTTCAGGGAACCTACGAAACCTTCGCCGAGCTGGCGCGACAGCACTTCCGCGGATCGCTCGTTGGGCGCATTACCTTGACCGCGGGCGTGGGGGGCATGGGCGGCGCGCAGCCGCTCGCGATCGTTATGAACGGCGGGATCTGCCTCGTTGTAGACGTAGATCGAGCTCGCTTGGAACGGCGGCGCGAATTGCGCTATCTCGACCGCGTGGTCGATTCCCGCGAAGACGCGCTGCGCGAGGTCGAGCGCGCGCGCGGCCTAGGTGAGGCCGTTTCAATCGGGTACGAAGGTAATGCGGCGCAAGAATTTGCCAGGCTTCACGATCTCGGACTTCGTCCCGACGCCGTAACCGACCAAACGTCGGCCCACGACCTTCTCAACGGCTACGTTCCCGCAGGTCTCTCGCTCGCTGAGGCAGCCGAGCTTCGCAACGCCGATCCGGCGGAGTACGAGCGACGCGCGCTGGAAAGCTGTGCAACCCACGTGGAGGCGATGGTGCGCTATCTCGATTCGGGCGCCGTCGTCTTCGACTACGGCAACAACATTCGGACGCAGGCGCAGCGCGCCGGATTCGGGCGCGCCTTTGCCTTTCCGGGCTTTGTCCCGGCGTTTATTCGTCCGCTCTTTTGCCGAGGTGCGGGCCCATTTCGTTTCGCCGCGCTTTCGGGGACGAGAGCGACATCGAGCGGTGCGACCTAGAGCTGCTCGACCTTTTTGCCGGCGATGCCTCGCTGACACGCTGGATTCGTCTCGCTCGGGAGCGCATCGCGTTTCAAGGCCTGCCGGCGCGAATCTGCTGGCTTGGCTTCGGCGATCGCGCCAAAGCTGGGCTCGCCTTCAACGAATTGGTGCGCACCGGAGCGGTGCGAGCGCCGATCGTGATCGGTCGCGATCATCTCGACACCGGGAGCGTCGCATCCCCCTATCGCGAGACCGAGGCGATGCGTGACGGCAGCGACGCGATCGCGGATTGGCCGATTCTCAACGCACTGCTCAACACGGCGGCAGGTGCGCATTGGGTAAGTTTCCATCATGGCGGTGGCGTGGGGATCGGCTACAGCTTGCACGCCGGCATGGTTGTCGTTGCGGACGGCACCGACGACGCTCGCGATCGGCTTCGCTGCGTGCTGACGACCGATTCGGGCTTAGGCGTCGTCCGCCACGCCGACGCCGGTTACGAGCTTGCGATCGAAACGGCCGATGCAAAGGGCATTGATTGGCGTCTTTGATCGTCACCGCGAAGACGATCGTCACCTGCGATACGCAAGCCCCGCAATGCGGCATCGATTTCGACGCCCTCGGCCGCATTGAGAATGCCGCGCTCGTAATCCAAGACGACACGATTTCGGCCATCGAACGCGACTCCCAGCCCTTCCAGTCCGTTGGGGAAAAAGCTCGCGAACGCATAGACCTGCACGACTGCGTGATCTTCCCCGGCTTCGTCGACGCGCACGCCCACCCGCTGTACGCCGGCAATCGGGAAGCAGACTTCGCCGCTCGCATCCGCGGCGAGTCTGCGCCGCTGGGTATGCTCTACACCGTCGAGCGTACGCGCGAGGCGCTGTTGGATCCGGCTCGATTCTACGAAAGCACGATTCGCCCGCGCCTTCGGACGATGCTCGCGCACGGAACGACGACCCTCGAGACGAAGACGGGCTACGCGCTGCATAAACCGGGCGAGTCGGCTCTGCTGGATTTGATCGCGCAGCATCGCAACGATCCCGACGTCCCCAGCCTGATCGCAACTTTTCTGGGTGCGCACGCGCTGCCGCCGGAGTTCACGCGCCAGGAAGCCTTCATCGATTACTTGATAGACCAAGTGATCCCGGCGGCGGCCTCACACGGTGCCGTCTATGCCGATGCGTTCTGCGAGGTGGGATTCTTTTCGCCGCAAGAGACGCGACGCTATCTCGACGCTGCCCGTTTGCACGGCTTGCGGTTGCGCGTGCATTGTGACGAGATGTCTGACGGCGGCGCGGCCTCGATGGCCGCGTCCCTCAATGTGGATGCCGTCGACCACTGCAACTACATTCGAAATGAGGACGTGCGAGCGATCGCCGAGCGCGGCATCGTGACCGTCGCCTGTCCGGCAACCATCGCATATCTCGCGCTTGCGCAGCATGCTCCCGTCCGCGCCCTGCTCGAAGCCGGCGGCCTCGTTGCGCTTGCAAGCGATTACAATCCCGGTACCTCGCCGTGCTTCAACTTACAGACCGTTGCTTTTTACGGCCGTAAACTCTTCGGGCTTTCTGCCGCCGAGGCGCTCTACGCCGTTACGCGTGCGGCGGCTCATTCGCTGCGGGTCGATGCCGGTCGAATTCGCGTTGGCGCCAAGGCCGACATCGTGGCGCTGCGCATCGGGTCGCCCGACGAGTTCGGCTGGCAATTCGGGGGCAACCTCGCGGCCCTCGTCTTAAAGCGCGGCCGGTCAGTCGCGGCGTGACGAGCGAGCTCGTACGCTGTGCGCGGGCAATCGTTTCGGGCGAACTGCGTCAGGATTACGCTTTCATCGTGCGCGACGGAAAAATTGTCGCCGCCGGCGATTTCGGCGACGTGCGTGGGCGCGCGCGCGACCTCAGCGCACGCTCTTTTCCGGCGGACCGGCTCGTCGTTCCAGGCTTCATCAACGGGCACAGTCACGCTTATCAAATACTGCTTCGCGGCTGGGCCGACGATTGGCCGTTCGCGAAGTGGCGCCGCGACGCACTCTACCGCGTCGTGCCGCGATTGACGCCCGACGACGTCTACTGGACGTTCGTGGCGGCCTTCTCCGAGATGCTCGCCGCCGGCATCACGACCGTCGCGGAGTTCTTCTATCTCAACGGTAGCGGCAACGCGCACGCGGAAGCCGCGATTCGCGCAGCTCACGACACGGGCATCAGGATCGTTCTCGCACGGACCTGGATGGACGCGCCACACGCTCCCGTGCCTTTTCGTGAAAGCATCGAAACCGCCGCAAGACGAACGCGCGAATTGATGGAGCGCTACCCCGAGGCGAACGTATGCGTCGCGCCGCACTCGCTCCACGCGGCATCACACGACATGATCCGCGCCGCAGCCGCGTTTGCTCGGGATGCCGGGTGTATGCTGCACGTTCACGTCGCCGAAGCGCGGTACGAAGGCGAAGAAACGCTGCGCGATTTTGGTCGCACTCCCTTTGCGCTGCTCGATGAGCTGGGCGCGCTCAACGAGCGAACCGTCGCAATCCATGCCATCCATCTGAGCGACGGCGACGCCGACCTGCTCGCGGCAAGCGGCGCTCGCGTCGTTTCCAATCCGATGACGAATCAATACCTAGGCGACGGGATCTGCGACGTCACGCGCCTGCAGTCGCTGGGCGTCACCATGGGACTGGGAACCGATGCCGACGTGCGGCCCTCTTTGATCGACGAGATGCGCGCGGCGGCGCTCCTGCAAAAAATTCTGCACCACGATGGTGCGGCGTTAGGCGCGTCGCAGGCGTTTGCCCTTGCAACGACGCAAGGCGCGCGCGCCTTGCGAGTCGACGGCGGCGATCTCGTCGCCGAATCTCCCGCCGATTACGTCGTGCTCGACGCTTCGAAGATCGATCCATGGTCGCCGCCCGTCAACGCGCTCGTCTATCGCGCAGAAGATGCGTGGGTGCAAGCGACGTTCGTAGGCGGACGACGCGTATATGTGGGCGAGCCTTCGCCGCTGGCGCGACGCGCGCACGAGTCGACCGCGGCGATTGCGCGGCGCGTTTCTGTTTAGCTGGGGTGGGGAAAGGCCAGGGCATGAGTAAGCGGACGGTCGCGCTCGCGACGATTATCGTTATGACCCTGAGCTCTTGCGGCGGAGGCAAATCAAGCGGCGCCGGCTCGCCGCATCCCAGTGCTACCGCATCAGCGGCCGCCCTGATTTGCGGCGGTGAGTCCCCAGTTTGGGCCATCGGGAGGGCAAAGGCCTACCTGCTTGCGAGCGACCCGCATTACGGCAAGACGAAGTACGGGCACTACCTATGCTTATCGCAAGCTCGGGCCGAGGGCTTGCACCCGGCCCGCCATCCCTTCCGAAAACGCCACAAGAAGCAATCCACCGTCTAAAACACGAGGAAGAAGGTGCGTGCAAGCACTTGCATTCAGAGCTTTTCGATGGTAGACTCTGCGTGCAAGTACCCACTTGCAGCTTGCACTTATGAAAGTTTTTGCTGGTTTCGGGCGCCGGGCAGTTGCAGTTGCGGCGGTTATGGTCGCTCTCCCTACTCTTGGCATTGGGCCGGCCGGCGACGCGGTGCCGCCTCTTCCGGACGCGCGCACCATTATTGCGCGGATGGGCGAGCGCAATCCAGGCTTGAGATCCTACCGCGCACGCGTGCACGTGAACATCCGATTGTTCAGCTTTCCTTTCTTTGCGCCCAAGCTCGACGGCACGTCGTACTTCAAGCGTCCCGATTATTACGTCGTCGTTTTCGACCGGATGCCGAATTATGCGCGCGGCTTTCAAAGACTCTTCGACGACGTCGGAAATCCGCGGGCGTGGGAGAAGGACCAGAACATTGCGGTCAATGGAACGGCATGGCTCGATGGACGGGCGGCGATCGTTCTACGGATGACCAAGAAGATTCACAGTGACATCCTGGACCACACGCTGGTATACGTCGATCCTTTCGATTACTCGCTCGTTCAAATGGAGTGGTACTATACCAGCGGCGGGAAGATCACCATGTCGCAGCAATACCGGATGGAGGGTAGCTACTCGGTGCTCTCCGCGCAGCATGCGACCATCGACATTCCGCACGTTCGAGCCGTGGCAGACGCTTCGTATGGAACGTATGAAACAAACGTTTTCATCGGAACCGGAAACGGAATGCCGTGATAGAAACGCGCAAGGCCTTCGAAGGCGGGCGATCCGCATCTCCCGAGGAGACGCGAGAGCGGATTCTCACCGCCGCGCGCGAGGTGATCGGGCGCAAGGGTAAGCGCGGCGCGACGACACGCGAGATCGCCGACGTTGCGGGAGTGAACGAAGCGACGCTCTTTCGGCACTTCGGAACGAAGGAAGCGCTCCTAGTGGCGTGTGCACCGCATTTTTGCGGTTATCTTGAGCTTGCGGGAGTCGCGGCGCAACTCACGGGCTGGGTCGCCGAGGATCTCCTCGTCCTTGCGCGCCTCATGTTCGCTCGCTTCGAATCCTTGCAGGATATGATTCGCTGGTCGCTCGTCGAGCAGGACTACGAAAAGGACATCTTTGCCGAAACCGCCTGGCAACCTCAGCTCGCCATCCTTGCGGTATTGACCGAGTTCATGCGGCGCCGCATCGGATCCGGCGAGCTCCTGGGCGATGCGGAAAAACTCGCGATGGTCTTTTTGGGAGTCGTGTTCATGCACGCGCTCGGCCGTAAGAAGTTTCCCGGCTCGGTGCTTCACCGTGGTGATCCCGATGCGGCGCTTCGCTTCTATATAGACGTTTTTCTCAACGGAGTAAGGAAGTCGTAATGGACACGCGAGAGGCAAATCAGCAAAAAACCGTCGCAGAGCCGAAGGGGAACGGCCCGGGTAGAGCTGCGTCAGAGGGTCCCGGATCGATCGACGCCCAGGAGCCGCGCGCGCGGCCCCGCAGGCGCATCTTCTTCTTGATAGGTGTGGCGATCGTCATCGTCCTCGCACTGATTTGGGGATTGCCGTGGCTGAGTTTCATGCTCTCACACGAGGGCACCGATGATGCACACGTCGGTGCCGACGAAGTGGCCGTCACGAGCAAGATTCCCGAACGCATCGATCGGATCTTGGTCGACACGAACCAGCCCGTGCGCCGCGGGCAACTCTTGATCGTGCTCGACAATAAAGACGAGCTTGCAAAACTTCGGCAGGCTCGGGCTCAATACGATCTTGCCGCCGCGAACCAGCGGGCAACGACCGTCCAAGGCCAAGGCGGCGTCTCGCAGGCCAGCGGCGCAATCGAAAACGTTCAGGCGCAGGTACCGGTGGCGCAGGATGTCGTCGCGCAGGCGAACGCGCAACTGCTCGCCGCGCAAGCGCAAGTTCCGGCAGCGCAGCAAGCCTACGATAAAACGCAGGCCGATCTCAATCGAGCGTCATCGCTCGTGAGCACCGGCGATGTTGCTTCGAACAGCTCGACGCGGCACGCGCCCAAGCAGCCGGCGCGGCGGCTCAGCTGCGCGCGGCACGAGACCAGGTCACCGTCGCGCGGGCGAACATCGCCGCCGCGCAAGGCCGCGTCGAGGCCGCCAACGCCGGGGTGTCGGAGGCCTCGGGCGCATTGATGACCGCACAAGGCAAGCTTTCCCAAGCGGCCGATCCCAGCCAAGTGGAGGCGGCAGCAGCACATCTATCTCGCCAAGCAGAATCTCGATTACACTCGCATCTATTCGCCGACCAATGGCTACGTTGGCGAGAAAAACGCCGAAGTCGGGCAAACCGTCGGCGCAGGGATGACGCTCATGACGATCGTTCCCCATCGCGTTTACATCACCGCAAACTATAAAGAGACCCAGATGGGCCGCATGCGCGTGGGCCAACCGGCCGACATCCACGTCGACGCGTACAAAGGCGTGACGTTTCACGGGCACGTCGCTTCGATCAACCCGGCTTCGAAAACACCTACGCGCTGGTGCCCGCTCAGAATGCAAGCGGAAACTTCGTGAAGGTAACGCAGCGGATTCCGGTGCGAATCTTGGTCGACGACCCGCGCTCCGACCTGCCGCTGCGACCCGGAATGAGCGTCGAACCTATGTCAGAGTGAAATAACTCACTCTTGGCATACTAAGCGACGTCGAAGTATGTTCGGCACGTACGAAAGCGCGGTCGTCGAGCACGGCGCGCGCAGAGTGATCATCAGCATTGCGGTGATAACCGCGACGCTGCTCGAGATCATCGACGTAACGATCGTGAACGTCTCCTTGCCGAACATTCAAGGCAACTTCGGCGTCGGCGTGGATTTGGGGGCATGGGTCGTTACGGCGTATCTCATTGCCAACGTCGTGGTGATTCCGCTTAATCCATGGTTTGCCGCGCGTTTCGGGCGTCGCCAATATTTTTTTACCTCGATTGTCATCTTTACCGTTGCGTCGCTGATGTGCGGGCTTTCCAACAGCTTAGGCCAGCTCGTTTTCTGGCGATTGATTCAGGGGCTGGGCGGCGGCGGCCTCATCTCGACCTCGCAGGCGATCCTGCGCGACACCTACGGCATGAAAGAGCAAGGGAAGGCGCAGGGCGTCTTCGCGATGGGCGTAATCGTCGGGCCTGCCCTCGGTCCGGTGATCGGCGGCTGGATCACTGATAATTGGAACTGGCACTGGATCTTTTTCATCAACATCCCGATCGGCATCATCGCCGCGACCTTGATTTGGAACTTTCTGCGCAATCCGGCTCAACCGCAATACCGCCGGCTCGATTGGATCGGCTTGATCCTGATGTGCATTGGCTTGGGCTCGATGCAGTTCGTGCTCGAGAACGGCCAGCAGTACGATTGGTATGACGACGCGCGGATTCGCTGGTTCACGTTCTTTTCGATTAGCGGTCTGGCGGCATTTGTTTGGTGGACGCTTCGCTCGACGATCCCAGTCGTCGACCTGCGGGTCTTGCGCCTTCGCCAAGTGGCCGCCGGCAGCATATTAGGCGCGGTGCTCGGCGTGAGTCTCTACGGATCCATCATTATTCTGCCGCAGTACCTCATCAACTCGCTCGGATTCACGGCAACCCTTTCCGGAGCTACGGTTATGATACGTGCTGGTGCCGTCATGCTCTTCACGCCGCTTACGGCGATTTTAACGCAGCGCGGGCTCGTCGATGCGCGCCTCCAGGCGGCGATCGGCTTCGTTTTGCTGGCGCTCTCGAATTGGTTGCTCGCCAACATCACGACGCCGCTCTCCGATTTTCATAGCTTGATTTTCCCCTTGATCCTAGCGGCATTGGTCTCGCGCAGATCTTCGTGCCGCTCTCGGTTGCCGTTATTGGCAGTGTGCCGGATAAGGAAGTACCGTCGACTGCGGCCTTCTTTAATCTTTCGCGGCAGATCGGCGGTAGCGTTGCCGCCGCAGTTTTGATCACTCTTCTGGTGCGAGGCTTTACCGTCCATCAGACGGAGCTTGCCGGAACGCAAACGCTCGGACACGCTCCGACGCAGCAGTACGTGATGGCGGAGGGCGGCCTGCAGAATCGAGGCGCTATGCAGCGCCTGGCGGTTCTGGTCGAAGCCCAATCGGCCGTGCAATCCTATGCCGATACCTCGCGCTGGGTGGCGGTGATCACGCTCGGTCTCGCGCCGCTCGTACTCTTGCTGCGTCGGCCGCGAATCGGCATGGCGTTGAGCGAATGAAGCAGCGAGCTCGGGCCGCTCTCAATCTTCGTTGCGGCTCGCGGCGCTTGCGATCATCTTTACCCCTGCAGCGCACCTCGGCGCAGCTCGACGATCGCGTCCCAGCAGCGCTGCGATTCCAACGGCGATTCCATCCCTGATCCTGCCGCCGGTCCCAAGCGTCGCGCCCGGCTATCGCGCGCCGCAAGCGGCACCGAGCGCCGCACGAATCATTGGGGTTACACACAGCCCTTCGTCGGCATCTCGCTGAGGACGCGATCGCCATGGCGCTCGCTAAAGAATCCCAACCTCGCGATCTCCGCTTCGAATTTTCGGATCGCGCGCTATAATATCGTGCAAGTCAAAGGCGCGTATGACGTTGCGCTGCACTTGCAGCCGAATCGAACTTCTCGGTGAATCCGCCGGAAATCTTCCTCGCCGAGGCCCGGGGAATCTCGCATACTATCCGCACCGGTTAATCTGGACCACGGGGCCGGGGAATATCATCCAACACCAGTCCGCGCTTCCCGTATGGCCTTGGTGGACAGACGGAGAACGGCACGAATTATCAGGCCGGCATCCAGCAGGTTCGCACCTATAACAACACGATCTTTAATGTTTACAATCCGATCTATCTGGCGTGTCTAAACCTCGACGTCAACCAACCGTTGCTGAAGAACGCCGGGATGAACTCCACGAAGCGACAGCTGAACTGGCGATGATTAACGCCGACGCGGACACGGCGCAAACCTTTATCGATGCTTCGAATGCGATTTCGCAAGTGTCCGATGCCGGCCTATTGGAATCTGGTTGCCGCCTGGCGTAACGTTGCGATTCAAGAAGAGGCGCTCAAAGAGGCCGTAGTACAGCAGCAGAGCAATGTGCGTTTGGTGAAGCAGCGGAGCCGCAGCGCCGATCGATGCCGTCGAGTCCTCGACGCAGGTTTCGAACTTTCAAGACGATGTATTTCTCCGCGCTGCAGACCGTTTCGGAGCTGCAGAACGAGCTGAAAAGCGCTCGTCGTTACCGATCCCGGCGATCCCATCTGGCGCGCGAATCTGGTGCCGACGTCTTCGGTTCTCCAGCTCCCGACGGTTTCCGATCTCTCAACACGATCGTGGCCGCCGCGGATGCAGAACCGTCCCGAGGTCCGGCAAGCGGCCGACAAACAGCGCGAAGCCGATGTGGACCGGAGCTTTGCAGGAATCAATCGCTCCCACAAGCCGACATCCAGGCGAACTATCAAAGCAACGGTTTCGCCGGGCTGCTGGCCTTTGTCCTACCCCCACCGTCTTTTTTTGCAGGGGGCCTGTTTTAACAGCGAGTTCGAGACGTATCCCTGCCCCGCCGACGCCGGCGCCGACGACCCAAGGAAAGCAGGCCCTATGCATACCACAATATGTGGGCCGCGCTCTTTTCCTACGTTCAACATCGAGTTTCTGGTGAGCTATCCCCTTCAAGGTAATGCCGCGCGCGGGCTGAGAGAGGTGGCCAATGAGGAGGAGAAGCAGGCGCAGGTCATGATCCAGGGCGTTTCTGGATCGCATCGGTTTCGAAGCACGCAATGCGTTACAGTCCTACCAGTCCTCGCTTTTCGCGGCTCTACGCGGCGCGCGACGCGCGCCAAGCCGCGGAGCAAGTTTATGCCAGCGAAGTGCGCAGGTTCCATAACGGCGCTTCGACGACGTTCCTCGTGCTTCAGCGCCAGGTGCAGCTCGCCGCAGGCCCGGGGACGCGAACTCCAGGCGCAGACGGATCTCCAACAAAGCCGTCGTCGAAATTCAGCGCGTCGAAGGAACGATTCTGCGCATCAACGGCGTCAACGTTGAGACGTTGGGAAGTCAGGCGCTGGCGCATTAGGCCGAAGAGCGTGAAGATACCGAAGATCTACCGCCACCTTTGCGATCGCGGCCATCGCGCTGGCAGCGTTGCCCGTTCAGCGCAGCGTGGCGCAGCCCGACGATTCCCTGCCGCCCCGTGCGGTGCTGCCGACGCAGATTCCCTCGCCGCAGTTGCCGGTGGCGCCCAGCGTTGCGCCCGGTTATCGCGCGCCGCAAACCGCGCCGAGCGCAGCGCAAATCATCGGCGTGACGCAGCAGCCCTTCGTCGGCATCGCGCTGCAGGACGCGATCGCGATGGCTCTGCTCAAGAATCCAAACCTCGCGGTATCGGCTTCGAACGTCAGGATCGCGCGCTATACGATCGTCGAGGTCAAGGGCGCGTACGACGTGCAGCTCCAGCTCAAGCCGTCGTCGAGTTTCTCCGTCCAGCCGCCGCAAAACGCCTTCGAAGCCGGGCCCGGAGCGTTGGGCCGGTACACTCCTGCGCCCGGGCCGAACCGCACGCCGGGCGTTATCTACACGACCGGGCCCGGCAACATCATTCAGCACGAGTCGGCCTTCTCAGTACGGCATCGGCGGTCAAACCGAGAACGGCATGACGTATCAGGCCGGCATCCAGCAGAGCCGGACGTATAACAACACCATTTTCAACGCGTACAATCCGTACTATATCGCGACGTTGAACCTCGCGGTGACGCAGCCGTTGCTCAGGAACGCCGGCATGAATGCAACGAAGCGCCAGTTGAAGCTGGCGTTCGTCAATGCCGACGCCTCCGCCGCTCAGGCGATGATCGACGCTTCGAATACGATCTCGCAGGTAGAAGATGCGTATTGGAATCTGGTTGCGGCTTGGCGCAACGTCGCGATCCAAGAAGAGGCGCTGAGAGAGGCGATTGCGCAGCAGCAGAGCAACGTCCGCCTCGCGCGGCGCGGCGCGGCCGCTCCGGCGGACGCGGTCGAGTCGCAGACGCAAGTGTCGAACTTTCAGAACGACGTCTTCTCGGCATTGCAAACGGTTTCGCAGCTTCAGGTCCAGCTCAAGAGTCTCGTCGTCGCCGATCCCGGCGATCCCATCTGGACCGCGAACCTCGTTCCCTCCACCTCGGTCGAGCAGCTTCCGCGTGCCGGCGATTTGTCGGGAATTATTTCCGAAGCGCGCTTGAATCGTCCCGAAGTGCGCCAGGCCGCAAGACAAACGCCTTGCCGCCGACATCGACCGCGTCTTTGCGGCAAATCAGTCGCTGCCGCAGGCCGACCTTCAGGCTACAGTATCTCAGCAACGGTTTCGCGGGCATCCTTACGCCCGGTTCCGGGATTCTTGCTCAGCGAATGTTCCATGGTCTCACAGTTGACGACGTGCCCGACGCCGCCGCCAAACACGCAAGGCAAGATGGCGTGGGCGTATCACAACTTGTGGGCTGGCGTACTTTCCAACCTTCAACACCGCGCTCGTGGTGAGTTACCCGATCCAAGGCAATCTCGCGCGCGGGATGCGGGGTGTCGCAAGCGAGGAAGAGACGCAAGCCAGGCTCTTGATGCAGGGCGTGGAGGAACGCATCGGTGCGCAAGCGCGCAACGCGCTGCAAAGCTATCAATCGGCGCTTGCAAACCTCAACGCGGCCCGCAAGTCGCGCGAGGCGGCCGAAGCCGTCTACGCCAGCGAAGTTCGCCGGTTCCATCAGGGGGGAGTCGACGACGTTTCTGGTGCTCCAGCGCCAAGTTCAGCTGGCGCAGGGGCGTGGGTTGGAGCTCCGCGCGCAAACGCAGCTCAACCAATCAGTCGTCGAGCTGCAGCGCGTCGACGGAACCATCCTTTCCAACAACGGCGTCAACCTCCAGACACTCGGCACCCAGACGCTCGCGCATTAAGATGCCGCTATCTAAGAACGCGCGCGGTTCCAGCCGCCCTCGCACTTGCGGCGCTCGTGCTGGCAACGTTGCCGGTCGAACGCACCTCTGCTCAAAGCGACGATTCCCTTCCGCGACGCGCGACTCTTCCGACGCCGATTCCCACGCCGAGCTTGGCCCCCGTGCCGAACGTCGCGTCCGGATATCGAGCGCCGAAAGCCGAGCCGAGCAACCCGGGAATCATCGGCGTCACCGAGAGACCTTTCGTCGGAATCTCACTCCAAGATGCGGTCGCGATGGCGCTGCTGAAGAATCCGAACTTGGCGGTTTCCGCTTCGAACGTCACGAATCGCACGCTACCGCATCGTTCAGGCCAAAGCCAACTTCGACGTTGCAGCTCCACGTCGAGCCCTCGACCAACTTCTCCGTGACTCCGCCTGAGAATCTGTTCTTTGCCGGTCCCGGAATCGGGGGGTCTGGTTACACGTGCTTTAACACGATCATCGGCGTAGCCGTACCCCTGCTCGACGACCGGTCCCGGGCAATATCATCCAACATCAGTACTCTTTCCAATCCGGCGTCAGCGGTCAGACCATCAATGGGCTGCAGTGGGCGGCCGGCATCACGCAAACTCGAACCTACAACAATCTCATCATCAATACGTTCAACCCCTATTACCAGGCGACGCTGAACCTCTCCGTGACGCAACCGCTGCTGAAGAATGCCGGGATGAACGACGTCAAGCACCAGTTGAAGCTCGCGATGATCGGTGCAGACTCCGACGCGGCGCAAGCGCTCGTCGATGCGTCGAATACCCTCGCGCAGGTCGAAAACGCCTATTGGGATCTCGTCGCCGCCTGGCGCAACGTCGCGATTCAAGAAGACGCGCTCAACGAGGCCGTGGTACAGCAGCGCAGCGTCGTGCGTCTGGCCAAACACGGTGCCGCCGCGCCGATTACCGCGATCGAGACGCAGACGCAGGTCGCCAACTTCCAGTCGCAGGTCTTTTCAGCGCTGCAGACGGTCTCGGAGCTGCAGACTCAGCTCAAGAGTCTGATCGTCGCCGATCCCGCCGATCCGATCTGGAGCGCAAACTTGGTTCCATCATCGCCGGTGCGGGAGTTGCCAAGCCCCGGCGACCTCGCGGCGGTCGTCGCGCTGGCGGAGAACGAGCGTCCCGAGGTCCGGCAGGTCATCGACCAGCGCCGGGTCGCGAACCTAGACATGTCCTACGCCAAGAATCAAGCGCTTCCCCAGGCCGACCTGGTCGTCCAGTACTTCAGTAACGGCTTCGCGGGCATCTTGCAGCCCGTTCCTAACTTCGAGGTGCTAGGATGCGGTCTCACGAACGGCTCGTTGTCCGACGCCTCCGCCGCAGTCGCAAGGCAATACGACGAAGGCGTTCCACAATTTGTGGACGGCCGCGTATCCGGAGTTCAACATCGCGCTCGTCGTCAACATCCCGCTCGAGAACAACGTAGCGCGCGGGCTCAAGCAGATCGCAAGTCAAGAGCAAGATCAAGCCGAGATTCAGCGAGCGGGGCTCGACCAGCGCATCGAAAGTGAGGCGCGCGATGCGCTGCAGACCTATCAATCGGCGCTTTCGCGCCTCTCCTCTGCAAGCCGGGCCCGCTTCGCGGCCGAAGCCGTGTACGCTAGCGAGGTGCGGAAGTTCCACAACGGCGAGTCGACGACGTTCTTAGTCTTGCAGCGTCAGGTCGAGCTGGCACAAGCGCGCGGGCAAGAACTTCAAGCGCAAAGCGATCTGAACAAGGCCGTCGTCGAGTTGCAGCGCGTTGAAGGCACGATTCTCACCGACAACGGCGTGAACGTGCAAACCCTCGGTTCCAAAGCGCTCGCGACCGCCCGGCCTTAAGAAAAGGTCATCCTGAGCCTATCGAGGGACGGCTAGTCGAGTACGTTCGCGTTCGCCAGCGAACTCGTCGGCCGAAGAAGCTTGCGGCCCAAATCGGCGAGGCTCAAGAAGTCGCGCATCGGGAATGAGCCAGACGTCGCCGCGGCGTCCGCCGCCCAAGGCCGCGCCGGCAAGGTAGTGCAGTCCAACGCGTAAGACGATGATGACGCCGAGCAGCGGCAAACCCCAAACGAGATTTCCCGAAAGCGCGAGATAGAGCACGGCAAGCGGCAACGCATAGATCAAGAACGAGAACGCGTAGCCGGCCGGAGCAAGGGCGAAGTTCGTGCGCGCCCAGCGCAGCTCGTGCGACCAGAGCGCGGGAAGCGACGTCTCGGGAACCGTCGTTCGCACGACGTAACGCGAGAGCTCGATCTCGAATTTGCGCTCCGTGACCCGCTCGCCCAGCGCGTGGTCGTCGGCAAGAACGCCACCCACCGCACGAAGGCCGCCAATTTCCTCTAGGAGGCCGCGACGTATCGCCATCGTCGCGCCCAGGCAGAAGCGAAGCTCACCCAGCATGGTGGCGACGAGAACCGAGGGGATGAAAACGTCCTCGATCTGCAGCGCGCCCAAACGGGAGACCAGGCTCGCGGTAGGGATTCCGCGGTAGAGGCACGTCGTTGCGCCGACTCGCTGCGTCGCAAACGAAGCAGCGAGTGCGCGCAAATAATTGCGACCTACCCGTATATCGCTATCGGCGACAACGACGATCTCGCCACGCGGCTCGGCACCGGGCTTGGCGAGGTTAGCGATCTTCGGATTGGCCATCGTGGCGGCTTCGCCGATTGCGACACGTACCCGCGAGGGAAACTCAGCCGCGAGCTTTTCGACAATGGTGCGGGCGGGATCGCGGGCTGAATGAATGCACAAGACTATTTCGTAAAACGTCTCGTATTCTTGGTCGCAAAACGATCTGAGGTTTTCGTAAAGATTGGGTTCGAGGCCGGCAATGGGTTTGAGAACGGTCATGCTCGGGAGAAATTCCGACGCCAATTCGAGCGGACGGTATGCAAAGACCGCAAGTCGCAAAGCTGCGATGAGGAGGTAGCACGCGCTCGCTACCGCGACGATGAATAGACCCAGCGTCAATGCCCCAGTCATCGACCGGCTCGGGATGGCACGAATCGCGATAGTTCGCCGTACGTTATGCTGGCGATCTCGTTTTTCGCAATTGCGTCGCGTACTCGCGAGCTTGTGAGCGCTGCGAGCTCGTCCGTCCAACCGAACCGCTCGGTTCCCTTATCCGCGCCTTCAAACGGCGCCGTAGCCGGGTGGAAGAAGACCTCGGTCACGCCATCGGGAAGCTTCCTGAGGATTTGCAGAACGCGCGCTTCGCTAAGCGCGCCGGCGTCGTTGACGCCAAAGGCATAATCGTTGTAAACGAGGCCGGCGCGCCGAGCGCGTGCGCGCATGAGCGCAACCCACGGCTCGATCGTGCGGGTCCCCCCGAAAGGCTCGCGGGGAATGCGCACCGCGCGTAGGCCATGCTCGCGGCCAATCTCCAAAATCAACTCAAAAACGGTTGGATGAACGTGCATGTGCGACTGAGCGTTGGCGTGATCGAGGGGGAGAGCGGTCGCCGCAAACCGCTCGAACTGCGCTCGAATCTCTGCAGCCAACTGAGCGCGTATGCCGCGGCGTAAGAAGAAGCGAAATCCAGCCCGCACCAAGTCGACGAGAAACTCCCCGCGCTCATCGACCAAATCCGGAATGCGGTCCGCCGGAAGAACCGGATGGCCGTTGACCAATACGACGTGCAACCCGATCGCAAGGCCCGGCAATCGGCGAGCCCGATCGATTGCATCCTGGGCGGCCGGTGCGCCTACCATGAGGCTTGCTGCCCGTAAGACTCCAGTGCGATGGGCAAGTTCAACTGCTTCGTTAACTTCGGGCGCGGCTCCGAAATCGTCGGCGTTGAGGATGAGCCGCTTCACTTAGTCGATCATTGCGCTTTCTCTTTGAGCATGCCCGCGGCGAGCTCGTCGACGAACCACAGCAGGCGCCCAGAGACCGGCTGAACGATCTGCGCGGGGTACTTGACGGGATCGATGGGGCCTTGGTACACGGCCGCAAGGATCTGCGCTTTCGCAACGCCGTCGACGACGAAGACAACGGTGCGCGCAAGGTTGATGACCTTTGGCGTCATGGTTATGCGCCACATCATTTGGGATTGAGCGTAGACGGCGCGCACGAGCGAATCGTCGTCGGTGTCCGGCGGCGTTCCAGGAAAGAGCGATGCGGTGTGGCCGTCCGGACCCCAGGCCCAGCATCATAAGGTCGAGCCGTGGCGCATTGCCGAGATCAGCGCGCAGAATTGACGCGTATTCGTTGGCTGCCTGCCCGGGATCCGCCTCACCACGAATTCGGTGAACGTTAGCGTGCGGGATTCCGACGGCGTCTAAGAATGTTTGCTGCGCCATTCGGTAGTTCGACTGGTCGTCGGTCGGCGGGACGCATCGCTCGTCGCCAAAATAAATGAAGACGTCGCTCCACGAAAGCTCTTCCCGTAACGCCTCCTGCCCCAAGAGCGCGTACGCGGCGCGTGGCGTGTTGCCACCCGAAAGCGCAACCCGAAAAGCGCCGCGCTCGGCCGCGGCCATCCGGCCGGTAGCAACGAAAAGTTCGGCCACCGCTCGCGCCACCGCCTGCGAATCTCGATAGACGTGCAACTCCCCTCGAGCCGGCATCGTTACCCCTTCCTTTGGGCGAGAATCGCGCCCGCGGCGGCAAGCGCGGCGCGAAAGATTTGGTCGTTATGGCCCCACAGAATCGCGCGCTCGACGAGCGCGGCGATGCCGGGATTGGTGATCGCACGGTAGCGGGGACCATGTTTGCTGGATCCGCTGGCGCTCAAGAGGATCGTTTCCTGCGTCTTGTCGACTTCGGCGAGGAAAGTAGAGCGCGAGGAGCGCAGCGCGACTCGTGCGATGCGTCGCGGCTCCCCCTCTTGCCGGACCTCGAAGGCCACCCGCTTGCCGAATTGATTGAGCAACGCGTCGGCGGCGCACGGCGTCCATTGCAGACGGCTCGCCAGCCAGCCCAAGAGATAAAACGCTTCCGGCTCCGAACCGCACGCGATTTCGACGCGTTGCAGATCGCGAAGCTCTGCGGCAGCCGCACCGTCGAAAAAGATGGCGACGCACTCTTGCCACGGCGCTAGTCGTAGATAGGCGATGTCCGCGAGCGAGTTTCGAGGATGCTGCTCGACGTACTCCGCGAACTCGCAAAGCGCCTCGTGACCGGTGTCGAGCAGAGAGCTATTGTAGACGACCATCTGCGCGTTCTCGCTCAGCATCGCGAAGCGCGCATCGTCGCCGATACCGAGGGCGATCCACAGGAGCACGACGGGCGCTTCGGAAAGGCGCAGCGTACCGACCGCCGACCGCAGTATCTCGGGAGCGCTTTCCTTAACCCCCAATTCCACCCAATCGCAGCCCTCAACCCGGTACATGCTATCGGTTTGCGCGCCGTCTAGCACGATGACGCGCGACGGGTGCTTCGCAGCGAGCATCCGAATGCGTTCGCGCGCCAGCTCGCCGATCGCCGGGTTTTCGAAGAACACGACGACCGTCATCGTCGCGACGCTCGCTTCGCAGCCTCGCTCGCGGTACGATTCGGTCAACTCGTCGAGTATCGAGTCTAGATTCACGCTCACAGGTGGCGCCAGTCCGCGAAGAGATTTTTGGCACTCTCGGGTCCTTGGCTTCCGGCTGCATAGTTTGGAAATGAAAAGTCTTTCGTGTTCCTCCAGACGTCGAGAATCGGCGTGACGATCTCCCAGGCGCGCTCGACGGCATCCCAGCGCGTAAAGAGCGTCTGATCGCCGAGCATCGCATCCCCGATGAGCCGTTCGTATGCCGGTGGAGATTGCACCCCGAAGCCGCTGCCGTAGTTGAAATCCATGTAGACACTGCGCACGTGATCTTTTGGGCCGGGAACCTTCGCTTCGAAGCGCATCGAAATACCTTCGTCCGGCTCGATTTTGATCACGAGCACGTTCGATTCAATTTGGTCGGTCGACTCACCATAGAACCGGTGCGGGATCGGTCTGAACGTTACCGCGATCTCGGAGACCTTACGGGGCAAACGCTTTCCGGAGCGCAGGTAGAACGGAACGCCCGCCCAGCGCCAGTTTTCGATGGAGAGCTTCACCGCCGCGAAGGTTTCCGTGTTAGAATCCGGCGCGACGTCCTGTTCCTGCCGGTAGCCCTTAACCGGACGGCCGTCGATCACCCCGGGGCCGTACTGTCCGCGAGCCGACATCGACCACACCGCCGCGTGGGTCGGCGGCTCGATTGCCGAAAGCACTTTGTACTTCTCATTACGAATGTCGTCGGCTCCCGAGCTGATCGGCGCTTCCATTGCGACAAGCGCAAGCAAGTTGATGTCGTGGTTTTGAATCATGTCGCGCAGCGCGCCGGCATTGTCATAGTAACCGCCGCGTTCTTCGACGCCGATCGATTCGGCCGACGTGATCTGCACGTGCTGCACGTAGTTGCGGTTCCAAATCGGCTCAAAGATCGTGTTGGCAAAACGCAGCGCGAGGATGTCTTGCACCGGCTCTTTGCCGAGATAGTGGTCGATGCGATAGATCTCGTTCTCCGGGAAGACCCCCTCGATTGCACGCTGCAGCGCGCGCGCCGACTCCAAGTCGGTGCCGAAGGGCTTCTCAACGATGATCCGCGTCCAACCCTGGGCATCCTTATCGAGGCCGGCTGCCTTGAGGTGTTTGATGATCTCGGGGAAGACCGGCGGCGGAGTTGAGAGATAGAAGAGGTGATTACCGGCGGTTCCGAAGTCACGGTCGTTCTGTGCCAGCCGCTCTTTCAGGGCGACGAAGTGACGCGTATCGTTGAAATCCGCGCTGACGTAACTGATACGGCGCGAGAAATCTTCCCACAGCGTACCCTGCGGCTTTGAGTCGGCCGGCATGAAAAGTTCGAGCTGTTTGCGGCAGTATTCGCGAAAAGCGTCGTCGCTATATGGCGAGCGCGCGAACCCAACGAGCGCGAAATCGGTGGGAAGCGTGCCGCGCAGGCGCATCGAGTAGATCGCCGGCAACAGCATCCGCTTAAAGAGATCGCCGCTGGCGCCAAAAAAAACGGCGCTGCACGGATTAGTGATGCGATCCGCGGGGAGGCCCGCGCGAAGCGGATTGCTGGCCGCGCCGTCCGTCGTGGGTGGCTCCGGCGTCATGACCGATTCGTCAGGCATGCGCCTCGCTCTTGACGGCGTGTCCCCCGAATTGATTGCGTAAGGCGGCGACCACTTTGGCGCTGAACGATTCGTCTTGGCGCGAAGCCATGCGCGCGAGCAGCGAAAGCGTGATGATCGGTGCCGGCACGTTCTCGTCGATCGCCGCCTCGACCGTCCAACGCCCCTCGCCGGTGTCGTCGACGTAACCGCGAATATCTTTCAAGCCGGGATCTTCCTTAAAGGCGAGCACCAACAACTCGAGAAGCCACGAGCGCACCACGCTGGCGTGAGTCCACAGCTCGGCGAGTTGCCCCAAGTCGTACTCGTACGGCGAGGCGTTGAGGATTTCGAAGCCTTCCCCGTACGCTTGAAGCAGGCCGTATTCGATGCCGTTGTGGACCATTTTGGAAAAATGCCCGGCGCCGGCCGGTCCGACGTGGGCGTAGCCGTTCGGTGGGGCGAGCGTCAAGAAGATGGGCTCGCAATGACGTACTTGCGCGTCATCGCCGCCGACCATCAGGCAGTAACCCTCTTTCAAACCCCAGACGCCGCCGCTCGTTCCGGCATCGATCAAAGAAACTCCCTTTGCTTTGCAATCGGCGTAGAGACGCAAGCCGTCTTTATAGTTCAGTGTTTCCGCCGTCGATGATGATGCTGCCGGATCCCATCGCGTCGGCCAGCTCATGGATGGTGTCATCGGTCGGCGATCCGGCGGGAACCATTACCCATGCAACCTTCGGCGATACGGTCAACTTTGCGACCATATCGGCGAGGCTCGAAGCCCCAGCCGCACCGTCTGCGACGGCGTTTTGTACGGCGTGCGGATCACGATCGTACGCCACAACCTGATGCCCGCCGCCGATGAGCCGCTCTGTCATATAGCAGCCCATCTTTCCAAGCCCTACCATTCCGAGTTGCATCTTTTTGTTGCGTCCTTTCAATCTCGAGTTGTCAACAAGCGTCCCACAGCCAAGCACGGCAGGCGCCGGCCAAATTCATAAAGCAAGGGGCGGGAATCCGCGGATTCACGCCCTGACAGCCAGCGCTTCGTCGACGGCTGCAACGAGCGCGCGGAGCGCGGGTTCGACGTCACCCTTAAGATGCACGCGCACGCCGCGGCGGTGCCGTTTGTCGAGCGACATCCAGTCGCCGAGCGCTTGCGCCGCCAGCAGCGTTCGGAAGCCGACGTTCATGCCGGGAATCATCGGGTCGTCCGGGTCGTCGGCGACGATTTGAAGCACGACGCACGTATCGGGGCCGCCCTTATGCAGCTGTCCGGTCGAATGAAGGAAGCGCGGGCCAAAGCCGACGGTCGTGGCAACGCGATGTGCATCGCGGATCTTCAGGCGAAGCTCTTGCAGCAATGCCGCATGCGTCTCGTTGCGCGCGATGTAGGCAGTGATCGCGTTATAGTCGTGAGGCCGCAGCTGCGCAAAGAGCCCGGCAAGCGCCTGCACGGGATTTTGCGCGGAAATGTCGCGGCTGCCCGATAGATACGTGACGTTAAAGGCGGGGCCGTCGACGTTAAACTTTGGTTCGTCGAAGCTGCCGTTTTTCGCGTACTGCGCGAGGAGTGCGACGGTATTATCCTTTGACTCTTGCACGTTCGGTTGGTCGAACGCGTTGATCCCAAGAATGACGCCGGCTGCTGCGACCGCGATCTCCCAGAGGTAGAATTGCTCGCCGAGGTCGTACCGGTCGTTCATATCGAGTCGAATCACCGGATGGCCCGCAGCCTGCAGCGCTTCGAGCTTCTCGTCGATGCCGGCATCGGGATCCGGCAGGTTCGCGCCGACGTAGACGAAGGTTCGATCGTCGCCGTAGTCCCCCGGTGCGCCGAGCGTCTCGCCCTCTATGGGAACGATCCCCTTGCCAAGCTTGCCGGTTGATTCCGCGATAAGCTGTTCGGCCCACGCTCCGAACGCCTTGACTGCGGCGTGAGTAACGATCGTGAGCTTGTCGCGCCCATTGACGGCGAGGCCGCCGATGGCGGCGCCGAAGCGCACGCCGGGCGCGTTACGCGGGTCGACGGTGCGATCGTTGGCGTGCATCGCCCCGAGCGCACGGTCGAGCAGCAGGTTGATATCGTATCCGGCGATCGCCGATGGCGCAATCCCAACGAAGGAGAGCGCGGAGTACCTGCCGCCGATGTTCGGATCGTTCTCGAAGTCTGCCCGGAACGATTCGTTTTTCGCCTCCTTGTCCAAAGTCGTTCCAGGGTCGGTGATCGCGACAAAGTTTCGTCCCGCTTGCGCCGCACCGAGCTGCTTCGAAACCTTTTCATGGAAGTAAGCGTAGAACGCGTTCGGCTCGGTGGTCGTGCCGCTCTTGCTCGAGATAATGAAGAGGCTGGTAGGAATATCGATCTTCGCCTCGAGCTCTTTGATCTGCTGCGGCGAGGTGGAATCGAGGACGTGCAGTTGCGGATACCCGTCCACGGCTCCGAAGGTGTCGGCGATAATGTCCGGCGCGAGCGAACTTCCGCCCATGCCGCAGACGACGGCCGAATCGAAGTTTTCCTTTGCCTCGTTCGCGAACGATTTGAGCCCGGCTACTTCGTCGAGCATGTGCTGCTGAATGTCGAGCCATCCCAAGGCTTTCTTGATGATGGCCACCGCTTCGGGCTGATTCGACCATAACGTCGCATCGTGGGCCCAGATGCGCTTGAGGAAATCCGCCGACGCCAGGTTTTCGAGCGCCGCATCGTACGCCGGCTCAGACTTTCCAAGCGACAGATGCACTCGTTGCGCCCCGCCCGATTCCAGAAGCTTTTGCTTATAGACGATCGCGCCGAGGAGCGCCGCGAAGGAATCGGAGAAGAGCTGCACGCCTTCGATTTGAAGCTCGTGCGTCACATCGAAGAGCGAGATTTTCGCCTCTTGCAAACCGCGCATCACCTCGGAAGCAGCGCGCAGATCGCTTTCCACGGTGTCGGGCACGATCTTACCGTGATCCAGCAACGCGTCGAGCGTTGCGGGCGGCATCGTGTTGACCGTATCGGGGCCGACGACGGTCTCGACGTACATCAGGTCCGGATAGTGAGGATTCTTCGTCGAGGTCGAGGCCCAGAGCGGACGCTGGACCGCGCCGCCCTTTGCCTTGAGCGCCGCGAATTCGCCACTATAAAATATCTCCTTGAACTTTTGATAAGTCAGCTTGAGTCCGGCAATGCCCGCTTTTCCGAGTAAATGATCGAGCTTGTCACCTTTTGCGATGCGGTCTTGCAAGAGCTTGTCGATGGCCGTATCGATTCTGCTGACGAAGACGGAGTTGACCGAACGGATCTTGTCGATCGGCTTGTTCTCGTTGACGCGGCGGCCAAGCCCTTTAACGTAGGCCAAAGCCGCGCGCTCGTACATCTCGACGGAGAAGATCAAGGTAACGTTGATGTTGTATCCGCGATAGATCGACTCTTCGATTGCCGGCAAGCCTTCTTTCGTGCCGGGAATTTTAATCATCACGTTCGGGCGGTTGACTCGGTCCCACAGCTCCTTCACCATTGCGATCGTGCCGGCCGTGTCGTGGGCCAGCAACGGCGACACCTCGAGGCTGACAAAGCCGTCATTTCCAGCCGACGCGCCATAGAGCGGCGCGAACGCATCGCAGGCGCTTTGAATATCCTGAATCGCGAGATCCCAGAAGAGCGCATCGGCATTCTTCTCCGAGCCGATAAGCGATGCGAGTTGCTCGTCGTAATCAGTGCCTGCGCCGATTGCCTTCTCGAAGATGGTCGGATTGCTCGTCATGCCGCGCAATCCGTTTTCGATCAGGCGCCGCAATTCGCCGGAGGCGAACATGCTGCGGCGGACGTTGTCGAGCCAGACGCTCTGCCCGGCATCGAGCAGTTGCTGGACTTGGTTCTTCATGGTCGTCTCCTAACGAGCGGCTAGAGCAAACTTCTCAAGGACCACATCGGCGACGTTATCCGGCGTGAAGCCGTACGCCTTGGCGATCGCGGCGGCCGGTGCTGACGTACCGAACTTGTCGATCCCGAAGGCGTACCCGCGGTCGCCAACGTACTTGGCCCAGCCCAGCGTCGCGGCCGCTTCGATCGACATGCGCGCACCGATTGCAGGCGGCAGGACTTCGTCGCGATACGCTTGTGGCTGCTCGTCGAAGAGTTCCCAGCAGGGCATAGAAACGACGCGCGTTCGCATGCCCTTACCCTCGAGAATTTTCTTCGCATCGACCGCGAGTGAAACTTCCGAGCCCGTCGCGATCAGAATGAGATCCGGACTTCCGCCCTCGGCCTCGGCGAGAACGTAGGCGCCTTTTCCCACGGCAGCGTCGCGCGCGCCCAGGAAGGGCAACTTTTGCCGCGTCAGCACGAGCACGTAGGGCGCATGCTTTGCTGCGATGGCGAGCTTCCACGCTTCGAGCGTTTCGAGCGAGTCGGCCGGACGAATCACGTAACAGTTCGGCGTCGCTCGTAGCGTCGCGAGCTGTTCGATCGGCTCGTGCGTCGGGCCGTCTTCACCGAGAAAGACCGAATCGTGGGTGAAGACGTAGATCGAGCGAACCCCGCTTAGACAGGCGAGACGCAGCGCCGGCTTCAGGTAATCCAGAAAGTTGAAGAAGGTCGCGGCGAACGGGAGGAGGCCGCCGTGCAGTGAGATCCCGTTGGTGCAGGCCGCCATTGCATGCTCGCGGACGCCGTAGTGGATGTTGCGCCCCGCGTAGTCGTGCGGCTCGAAGTCGCCGCAGTTCTTAAGGTACGTTTTCGTCGAGGGGTCGAGATCAGCCGATCCGCCGACGAGCTCGGGAAGCGAAAGCGCAATCGCGTTCATCACCGTGCCGCCGGCGTCGCGCGTTGCCACGTTTCCGTTCTCCGCGGTAAACGACGGCCACGGCAAATCGGGCGGGATCTCGCGACGCAGCGCCCGCTCGAGTTGCGCGTCCAAATCGGTGTTCGCGCGCTTCCACGCATCGTACGTTACTTGCCACTGCTTTTCGAGCTCGGCGCCCTTCGCGCCGATCTCGCGGTAGAAGGCGAGCACGTCGTCGGGTACATAGAAATCCGGCTCGAGCGGCCAGCCAAGCTCTTCTTTCGCCTTCTTGACGTTTTCGGGGCCGAGCGGCTCGCCGTGGGCAAGATAGCTATCCTGGCGCGGCGAGCCGTAGCCGATGTGCGTCCGCACCGCGATGAACGACGGTCGATCGGTTACGTTTTTCGCCACTTCGATTGCCTGATCGATCGTCGCCACGTCGTTGCCGTGATCGATGTCGATAAACTGCGTATGCCAACCGCTTGCATCGAACCGGGCGACTGGGTCGTCGGTAAACGCGACGTCCGTGGGACCCGCCAGCGATACGAGATTGTCGTCGTAAAAAAGGATGAGCTTTCCCAACTTGAGATGTCCCGCGAGCGAGAGCGCTTCTTGACTTATTCCTTCCATCAAGTCACCGTCGCCGCAGATGCAGTAGGTAAAGTGGTCGACGATCGATTGATCGCTGCGATTGTAGACGGCGCCCAAATGCGCCTCAGCGATCGCCATGCCGACGACGTTCCCGACGCCTTGACCGAGCGGTCCAGTCGTCGCCTCGACGCCCGGCGTGCGCTCGGCCTCCGGATGGCCCGGCGTTATGCTTCCGAGTTGCCGAAAGCTCTTGATGTCGTCGAGCGTTACGTCGTAGCCCGTCAGAAAGAGCAGAGCGTAGAGGAGCATCGAGCCGTGCCCCGCGGAGAGCACGAAGCGGTCGCGATTGAGCCATTGCGGGTCTTTCGGATTGAAGCGCAAATGACGCGTCCAAAGCGTATAGGCCATCGCCGCTGCGCCCATCGGCAATCCGGGGTGGCCCGAGTTGGCCTTCTGAACCGCATCGACCGCAAGAAAGCGGATTGCATTGATGCGTTGGTCGTCGGCTGGCGAGTTAGGCACGGGATCTCCTTTCACGACGCGGGGGCAGGCTTACCTGGTGCCGTAGCTTCAGCGCGTGACGGTAGAAGAACTGCAGGCGAAGATCGCGGCGCTGGCGCGGGGCGACGGGGACGTGTACGGACGCGACGGGCGTGCGATCGACCGGGTGATCGGCATGCTCGATATTGGCGAACTGCGCGTGGCCGAGCCAAGCGACGGCGAATGGATTACGAACGCTTGGATAAAAGAGGCGATCCTGCTTTATTTTACGCGTCGCAATCGCAAGCTTCCGTTGAAAAGCAATTATCGCAAACGTGGCGTCCGCTGCGTTCGGCCCGGCGTTGCGCGCTACGGAAGCTTCCTCGCGCGCGGCGTCGTGCTGATGCCGGGCTTCGTCAATATCGGCGCGTACGTCGGCGAAGATACGATGATCGATACGTGGGCGACGGTCGGATCGTGCGCGCAAATCGGCAAAGGCGTCCACCTTTCCGGCGGCGTGGGAATCGGCGGCGTGCTCGAGCCACCGCAAGCCTCGCCGGTTATCGTTGAAGACGGCGCATTCATCGGTTCGCGCTGCATCGTCGTCGAAGGCGTGCTCGTCGAGCGCGAAGCCGTGTTAGGTGCCGGCGTCGTCGTCACCGCGAGCACTCCGATTTTGGATGTGCGCGGCAGCGAACCGGTAACGATCAAGGGACGGATTCCGCCGCGCGCCGTCGTGATCCCAGGCACGCAATCCAAGCGCTTTCCGGCCGGCGAGTTTGCAACGCCCTGCGCGCTGATCGTCGGAACACGCAGCGCATCGACGGACCTCAAAACATCGCTCAACGCCGCACTGCGCGAGCACGAGCTTGCCGTATGAACCCCCGCGTGCTGGAAATTGCTCCGTCGCTGATCCGCGAAATTTCCGGCAAGAAGAAGAGCACCTCAATCGATCTCGGCTTAGGCGAGCCGTCGCTTCTGCCGAAATCCGAGCATTTCCAAGAGGCAATGCGCTCCATCGAGCAATGCGGTATCAAGTATACGCCGAATGCCGGCGATTCGGCGTTGCGTCAAGCCATCGCGCGTCATTACGAGTATCCGGCGATGGACCGCGAGCAGAACGTCTGCATCACGGTCGGCTCCCAAGAGGCGATGTACGTTGCTATCAAAACGCTGCTCGATCCCACGCGAGACGAGCTCCTGATCGTCGAGCCCTGCTTTCCATCGTATCAAAAGATGGCCGCGCTCGAGGGCGTCGCCGTTCGCCGCGTTGCAATGCGCGAAGAAGAAGACTTTCGCTTTCGATGGCGAGCGCATCGCGGCGGCGATCGGCGAACGCAACGCGGGCCGTCGTACTCTGTTCGCCCTGCAATCCCACCGCCCGCGTCGTCTCAGCTGCGGCGGCGGAACGCCTCGTCGCTGCCCTCGAGCGGCGCGCGGGCGAACGAATCTGGCTGATTCACGACGAGATCTACCGCGAGCAGATCTTCGTCGACGATGCGGCCGAGTTCGCGCGGCGCTATTCGCATACGATCGTGACCAACTCCCTGAGCAAGAGCAACGCGCTCACCGGTTTGCGTCTCGGCTGGCTGCTGGGTCCGAGTTCCTTTATCGAGCAGGCGATCAAGGTCCACGCCTGGCTGGCGTCCTGCGCCGACACCTTCGCTCAGCACGTCGCGTTGCAGGTCTTCGAAACGGCGAGCGCGTTGCAAGAGCACTGCGGTTTGGTATCG
Source organism: Vulcanimicrobiota bacterium (assembly GCA_963826325.1). Taxonomy (GTDB): domain Bacteria; phylum Vulcanimicrobiota; class Vulcanimicrobiia; order Vulcanimicrobiales; family Vulcanimicrobiaceae; genus Cybelea. The sequence goes on along the minus strand of CAWGWT010000014.1, from coordinate 14,209 downwards.
CGAACGCCGCGTCGACCTTCTCCGAGCGCTGCGCGAGAGCGGACTACGCTTCGTATCGCCGGACGGAACATTTTACGTCTGCGTGCGTCTCCCGCAGGGAATGCAGTTCGCTCGAGGCGGCTAACGAGCTCATCGAAGAGCTACGACGTCGTTACGATCCCGGGCATCGCGTTCGGTCCTTCAATGGAAGGCTGGTTGCGTCTGAGCTGGGTGGCAGCCCCCGACCAAGTCGCTGCCGGTCTGCGCCGCATCGCTCAATACTGTAACTCCAACGCAGTCTCTCGTTGACGATTGCGGCGCGATCCACACCGTCTTGAATGTTCACGAACTCGTGGATCCCGAAAGAGGAAAGCTCGCGGCCGTAGCCGCTGCGCTTGATGCCGCCGAAGGGAAGGCGCGGATCGGATTTCGACGATGCCATTGATGAAGACGGCGCCCGCCTCGACGCTTGCCGCAATGCGTTCCGCGGCGGCGAGGTCGCGCGTCCAAAGACTCGAGCCCAGCCCAAACGACGAGGTATTTGCAAGCGCGAGCGCGTGCTCGCCGATCGTTTGCGCGAATCACGGCCGCCGCGGGTCCAAAGACCTCTTCGTCGAACATGCGTGTGCCCGGAACCACCTCCGCGACGATAGTCGGCTCGTAGAAGTAGCCGGCGCGGTCGAGCGGCTTGCCGCCCAGCGAGAGCCGCGCGCCGCGATCGAGCGTCGCACTCACTTGCTCGTGCACCGTCTGGCGAAGGTCCTCGCGCGCGCACGGCCCAAGCGCAACGCCCTCCTCCATCGGATCGCCGACGATTTGCGCGCCGGCCAGCTCGACGAAGCGGCTCAAGAATTCGTCGTAGACGCCGTCCTCGATGATGAATCGCTTGGCTGCAATGCAGCTTTCGCCGTTGTTCTGAAAGCGTGCCGTTACCGCCGACTTCGCGGCCGCCGCGACGTCGGCGTCGGCGAAAACGACAAAGGCATCCGAACCACCCAGTTCGAGCACGCATTTCTTCAGCGCTTCGCCGGCAGCGCGAGCGACGGCGACGCCGGCGCGTTCGCTACCGGTGAGGGTCACGGCGGCGATGCGTGGATCCGCGACGAGCTTGTCAATCTCTTCGCCGCGCGCAAGAAGCACGCCGAAGAGGCCGTCCGGCGCGCCGGCATCGCTGAAAACACGCTCGAGCTCCAGCGCGCAGCGCGTTGTGTTCGCGGCGTGCTTGAGCAGCATGACATTCCCGGCCATCAGCGCCGGAGCCGCGGCCCGCACGACCTGCCAATAGGGAAAGTTCCACGGCATGATCGCCAGCAGCGCCCCCAGCGGTCGAAACGCAACGTAGCTGCGCGCGGCAGAAGATGGCGCGTCTTGCGGCGCAAGCATCGCGCCACCCTCGTCGGCAAAATATTCGAGCGCCCACGCGCACTTCTCGACTTCGGCGCGCGCCTGCGCGATCGGCTTTCCCATCTCACGCACCGCCGCAACGGCGAGAGGAGTCTTTCTCCGCGCGCAGCTTTGCCGCAGATTTCGCGTAGAAGACGCGCGCGCTCGTCGAACGAAGCGCGACTCCAGAGCGGCGCGCACCGTGACGCGGCGTCGAGTTTCGCATCGATTTGACGAGCATCCATCGGCGCGATGCGCTCGAGCACTCTTCCCGTCGTCGGGTTGATCGTTTCGATCATATCGCGTGTTGCGACCATGGTCCCGATGGTCCGGCATAGACTTCGACGAGGTTGCTCGGGCGGAGATACTCGCGGGCGACGCGCTGCACGTCGGCCGCGCTTATGCGAGAGAATCGCTCGTTGAGCGTGCCGTAATAATCCAGTGGAAGTCCGTTGGAGGCGATGTCCATGATCTGCTTAACTTGCCCCGCAGCGGAGGCTTCCTCGAGCAGTGCATTGCTGACGAGCCGAACCTTAGCCTCCTGCAGCTCGGTGGCCGAAACCGGCTCATCGCGTAGGCGCTGCAGCTCCTGGCGGACGAACTCAACGGCTTCGACGACGCGCTGGGGCGATGCGTTGAGTTCGACGCGGAAATCGCCGCGATCCGCATCGGCATCGAGCGAGCTGCTTACACTGTAGACAAGGCCGCGCTTTTGACGAAGCTCTTGCCACAAGCGCGACTCGAAGGCTCCGCTGCCGCCGAGGATTTGGTTCAGAACCAAGAACGTGTCGTAATCGGGATTCGATCGTGCCAATGCCGGTTGACCAAGACGAATGTACACTTGGTTAGCGGCCGTACCGATGTAATCGTGGCCGCTCGTGGCGGGCGGCATCGGCTTCAAGTGCGGATCCGGTTTGGGACCGCTCACCTGCCATGCTCCGAACGTCGATTCGAGGTCGCGCACGAACGCGTTGCGGCGAAAGGTCGCCGACCACGGCGATGGTCGTCAGATCGGGGCGCCAATAGCGTTGCGTGTAAGCAACCAGATCCTCGCGCGAGAGGTCGGCGACGCTCTCCGACGACGGCTGGCGCAGCGTCGGATCGTCGGTAGCTAGCAAAAGCCGGTCGTATGCCCGATCGATCATAACTCCGGAGATGCTGGCTTCGGAGTGCAGGCTGTTCGCAAGCTGCGATCGCTCGATGTCGAACCAGGGGTCGGCGAAAGTCGGATGGGCTTCGCCGTCGGCAACGATCCGAACGATTCGCTCGAAGTCGGAGGCCACGCCGCGCGCGGAAAAGTCTTGGCCGGTCTCTACGAACGCGCCCATCTCGTCGGTTTCCTTACGGCGTTGCGCGAACGGATACTCGGCGCTCCCGTAATCGGCAACCGCAGAAGCGAGACGTCCGATGCCCTCTTTCCCCGGCGGCTCGAAGGCCGGCGACGATGCAATCTTTCCACCGCAGGACGAACGTCGAGCGATCGCTCTTCGTCTGAACGATGACGCGGATACCGTTGTTCAGCGTGAATTCGACGGGATCGAGCGCGCTGCGAGCGGTGGTGGGCGTCCGCACGGCCTTTGCGATCCAGTTCGGCTCGACGATCGGTCCGTTCGGAACGCGCTTGGAGAAATCGTCGCTCGCCGCGGCGCTGCTCTTCTGCGAGTTGCCGCGCGGCGGGCTCTCGTTGGGCGTAAGGTGTCCGACGACGGTGGGCCGGCTCAGATATTTGCGGGCTGCAGCGAGCAGATCGGCGCCGGTTAGCGCGGCCAGACGCTCGTCTTCACTCGAAATCTTCTCGCCGACGATCCCGTAGGTATATCCGGCCAGACTCCCGATGCCGTCGATCGAGTCCGCCGCATAAAGCCGCTCCGCCATGGTCAATCGCTTCGCGGCGATGACGAGGTCCGGATCGAAACCATTTTGGAGCACCGAATCGAGCGTCGATTGAAAGACGGCCTGCGCCTCGGCTGCTGGTTCGGCCGGGATTGAGGATAATGAAAACATCCAGCAATCCTCCTCGCAATTGCGTGTCGGCGTTCGCTTCGATTCCGAGCGCGATATTGCTTTGAACCAGCGCTCGATAGAAGGGCGAGCGTTGGTTCTCCAGGAGCGTGGCGAGCGTGCTGATCGCGGGCTCGCCGCGCTGCGTGTCGCCGGGGATGGCGTAGGCGAGGTCGAGGATTTCGAAGGGGAAGGGAAACTCCGCTTCGACCGTGCGGCCCGCGGCCGGCACCGGGTTCGCGTCAGCCCTTGACGGCAGCCGCTTGGAAGCCATCGCTCCCGAAATAGCGCGACGCCTTCACGAAAACGCTCGCGTGATTGACGTCGCCGGCAACGACGAGCGTCGCGTTATTCGGTGCGTACCACTCGTGGTAATAGCGCGCAATGTCGGCGACGGTGGCGCGAGCGACGTCATCTCGGTTCCCGAGCGGCGTCCGTCCGGCGGCCTGGTCGGGGAATGCGGCAGCGCGGACCCGCGCGAGCAAATTGAAGAACGGTGAGCTTGCGTCCCCGTCGATTTCGTTAAGCACCGCGTTGCGCTCGATCGCCCAATCGGCCGCTCGAAGCGCAGCGTGCTGCATGCGATCGGCTTCGATGAAGAGTGCGACGTCGAGTTTGTCGGCAGGCATTTCGAAGTAAAATTGCGTGTAGTCGTAGCTCGTCTCACCATTCATTTGCGCACCCAGGCGGGCGGTGATGTCGTCGAGGCCTCCGGACGAGATCTCCGGTGTTCCGCGAAAAAGCATGTGTTCGAGGGCGTGCGCGAGGCCGGTCTTGCCCGGCGTTTCCTCCAGCGATCCAAAACCGTACCATACCGAAGTTTGAACGACCGGCGCGGCACGATCCTCGACGACCACCACACGCAGACCGTTGCGCAGCGTTGTCGTGAAGATTCCGGCATCTCCGGGACCGTTCTGCGCCGGCGCTGCCTGGGGGATGCAAACCGCGCAGCGCCACCGCAATGCAGCCCGTCATGCCGACTCTTCGAGAAAACTTCACAGCTGGGTGACTCCTAAATAATATGCTGCCGCCGATTCGACCGCCGCCCAAGGAAGGCAGCCGACGAGCTCGCAGCCCAAGATTTCGATGCCGCGTGCCGCCGCAAGGCGGCGAATGAGTTCGACGACGCGATAGAGTGGCGTTGCAACATAATCCGTCACGTTGAGCGAAACCTGCACGCGATCGTCGGTGCGCGGAAGAGCTAGGGCGCGAAGCGAGCGCAAGCCGCCGTTGCGCTCCCGGATAGCGAGGGCGATCTGCCTAGCCGCGGCAAGATCCGTACTCGCCAATTCCACGTTGAACGCGATTAAAATCTCTCGCGCGCCGATGGCAATAGCTCCCGCGCTCAACGTGGCGCTGCACGTCACCTTCGTCGGGCAGCCAATCGGCGTTTCGCCGAATTTCCGCAAGCAGCAGGCGCTCCGAATGCCGCGCGGCTGCGCCGTAGTAAAACGATGGAACGCGATATCGCTCCCATATCGCTGCGCCGGCTCTGATGCGCGAGTGCGGCCGCGTCTTCGAGCGTCGCTTCTTGCAGCGGTATAAACGGTAACACGTCGAGAGCGCCAATGCGCGGATGGACTCCGCGATGATCGCGCAGATCGATGCGTTCGACCGCGAAGCCGGCCAGGGCGATGGCGGCCTCAAGCACCTGGTCGGCGTTTCCCACGATCGTCAAAACGCTGCGGTGATGTACGGCGTCGCTGCTCCAATCGAGCAGCTGCGCGCCGCTTTCTTCGACCGCCGCGCACGCAGCAGCTATCGCTGGCTGCATCGCGGCCCTCCGAAAGATTCGGCACGATCTCAAAGAGCAGTGTGCTACACTATCCCAACGCCGCCGCAATAGCGCCAACGATATCGGCGGCGTTGGCCGGAGAAATCACTCGAGCGTAACCGTGCTTACGCGCTTCGGCGTCGCGGCGGTCGGCGGTGCCGACGTTACGCACCTCGCCGGATAATCCCAAGCTCGCCATAGACCGCGATCGATGCCGGAATCGCAACGTTGCGGAAGGACGACGCAATGGCGAGCGCTATCCCAAGGTCGGCGGCGGGTTCGACGATCCGCAACCCTCCGGCAACCGATGCGTACACGTCGTGCGTGCCGAGCGAAAAGCCCGCGCGCCGCTCCAGCACGGCAATGATCATTGCCAGGCGCTGCTGATCGAGGTTGTTGGCCAACCGGCGGGGCGTGCCGTATGCCGCCTCGCCGACGAGCGCCTGCACTTCGATCAAGACCGGCCGCGAGCCGACGATCGAAGCGACCACGCACGAACCGCTGGAGCGTTGCGTGCGCGTGCCGAGAAAGAGCTCGGAGGGATTCGGGACTTCGCGCAGGCCCGCTTCGCGCATCGTGAAGACACAGATCTCGTCGATTGAACCGAAACGGTTCTTGTACGCTCGCACGATGCGATACTCACCGCCGGTCTCTCCCTCGAAATAGAGAACGGTGTCAACAAGATGCTCGAGCAACCGCGGCCCCGCGATCGCGCCGTCTTTGGTAACGTGACCGACAATGAAAATCGCGCAGCCTGTCCGCTTGGCGTACTCCATCAATGCGTGCGTGCAGTCCCGGATTTGCGTCACGCTGCCGGCATAAGCTTCCGATTCAGGAAGCCACACCGTCTGAATGGAGTCTACGACCATCGCGAGCGGAGGATGCCGCTCGAGCCGATCGAGGACGGCGCGAAGGTTCGTTTCTGCATAAACCATCAAGTTGTCGCCAAGCTGCCCTGCCGCCGTCAAAGGACAGCGTCCGTTCCGCACGCAGCTTCACTTGCGCAGCCGACTCTTCGCCGCAGACATAAACGACTTCACCTTGGCGCGCCAAACTGAGCGGCAATCTGTAACAGCAGCGTGGATTTGCCGGCGCCCGGTGGCCCGCCGACGAGCGTGAGGCTTCCCGGCACGATCCCGCCGCCCAGCACGGCGTCAAACTCCGGCATGCCGACGCGCACGCGCGCGACGCCGGCCGACCCAATCTCGTGGAGCGCGATCGGCGCCGCGGTTTGCATCGCCGCGCAGCGAGGCACTGCGGCTCGGGCGTGCCGCAACGTTAAACGGCCGCTCGTCGAAAGAGTTCCACGCTTCGCATTGCGGGCAACGGCCGAGCCACTGCGGCGATTCAAAGCCGCAGGCGGAGCAAAAGTAAACCGCGCGCCTCTTCGCCACTAACAAGCGCTTTAAAGAGCTTCAGTATCCTTCATTGGGAAGAGCCCCTTCAGCAACTCCACCGCGATGTCTCCGAACCTTGGCCTAACGGCTTCACTCAAAGTACATTGGAGCTTGCGTCGTCTGGGAGCCGGCCTTGCCGCACGTAACTTTTCCCGTCAGCTCTGCTGGTCCTGAATACGTCGGGCGCGTCCGGTTAAGTCCGTACAGAACGATGCCGCCGGTTCCTTTAATTTTTAAGGTGACCGCGAAACTGTCGATAACCTTCTTGCCATCAGCAATGGCCCATGCGAGCTTGCACTTCGTATCGAGCTTCAGAACGCTAAACGACAGCGTATACTGCCACTCCGCGCCTTTCGCGACGTAATTGACGGGCAAAGTCAATCCGATGTTGCCTTGCGTCGAAGCACCGTTGACGCAGCTAATACAGGGTACGCCGCCTTGTGCTCCTCCGGCCTCCACGAAGTCAATGAGGAAAGCCGGGCCCTTCGCGTCGGGGTGGATCGGAAACCAACGGGTTACTCCACGACTCGGTCCTGCGACGAGGGGTGCGGAGTCGAGCGCTGCGAGCGCAGTCTGAAGTCGAAAGCGCGACGTCATCGGATACCGCAAGGATGTGGCGCCCGAAGCGCTTTGGGCGGACGAGCCGGAAGGAGTCGAAGCGCCTCCCAGCCCTCCAGAGCACGCAGAGAGAAGCAAGGCAACCGCAGATAACAAGAAGCAGCGACGGATGTAAATGAGCATCACGGTTCTCCGATCGATTAGCAAGAGTAGATATACAAAGCTATTCCCGGCACGCGCGGTTCTCCACCTAAATCGTCCGTATACTCTCACCGTGCAGTGCAGTAATGAACGCGTTGCCCGTCGAGGGTCTTTTTTCATCCGGCCGGCCAATGTAAAGCACTACTTGCGGCTCGGTGGCATTGGAGGTATCAGCAGGTGACGAGACTGGGCAATCCCGTTTCAATAGCGGGCGTTCTCGCGGCGCTCATCGCGCTTTTCGCCGCTTGCAGCGGCCGGTCGAACTCCGGCAGTGTCGAATTCGTTCCGCGAGCGCTTCCCTTCGCTGCAGTCTTCGGAGAATTCGAAGATTTCGATTAACGGTGTCGGCAAGGACTCGGCGCTCGATAAGCTTGTCGTGCAGTTCATGGTAGCTCAGCAAGTGCCGAACGCTCAGCTCTCAGTTTCGGTGAAAGGTAAGAGCGTGTTCTCACATGGCTATACGTATCGTGGCCGCGCACGCTCGGTCAGCGACGCCGATCACGATCATGCGCCTGGCGAGCAACACGAAAGCGTGGGTCGACGCTGCGCTGTACAATCTGATAAGAGCTCATAAAATCAATCCGAGCGCGAAAGTGTTTGCCTACTTGGGGATCATGAAGCCCCTTCCCGTGCACGCCAAGGTGGACAAACGAGTCTACGATATCACCATCGAGAATATGATTCTGCACGAATCGGGATGGGACGATTCGAAGCCGCCCTACTACGATCCGACGTTTGCGATGCGCGCCATCGCGAAGGCCCTTCATCTCAAGCATGCCGTCGATCAGGTGGATTACGTGCGATACCAGCTACCGCAGCCGCTGCAAGAGTCACCCGGAAAGGTCTATGCGTACTGCAACTTCTGCTATACCGTGCTCGGGATGGTCGTTGCGAAGGCATCCGGACTGAGTTTTGCCGATTACATCGCAAAGGAAGTCGCCGGCCCTCTCGGCCTTACGGACGTTCTGATTTCGCCGACGGTCGGCAAGCGGCTTCCCCACGAAGTTCGAAAAGTATTATTCATCGTATCGAGGATTATCGGCCGTCTACGTGACGTCGAAGACGCCGTATCCGTATCCCTACGGCGGTGACAGCATGGTGCTCGAGGTTGCGGGCGGCGCTTCGGCACTTGCGACCAGCGCCGACTCCATGGTGAGCTTCATGAAGAAGTATTTGATTTGGGGCGTAGGAACGCCCGAGCCGGGCGCCGATTGGGCTCGCGAAGGCTCGATGCCGGGCACCAACACTTGGGCCGAGCAACTCCCCAACGGGAGCACCTATGCATTTCTGGTCAATACCAGGCAGTATATTTACGGGAGCGATCCGACCGCCTTCGAGAGTCTGCAGACGGAACTGGAGAAGCAAATCGACCCGCAGCTCTCCCGGCCCGAAGTTCACCGATTCCTTCGAGGCGCAATGAACGAGCCGCCGCGGCTGCAGATTGCCATTGACGGTCCGGCGGCGGCCGGAAAGACGACGGTCGCCCGCGCGACCGCGCGGCGGCTGCAAATACTCTATCTCGATACCGGAGCGATGTACCGTGCGCTGGCCTCGCTGGCGCTGCGCACCGGTACAGATGTAGACAACGGCGCCGCGCTCGCGCGACTCATGAAGATCGCGCCGATAGAAGTGAAGCTCGACGAGTCGGCTCCGCTCGGCTTTCGCATCATCGCCGGAGGGCGCGAGCTGGACGAGGCCGATCTGCTCGGCAACGAAGTCACCGCCATCGTTTCCGCCGTCTCCGCGCACCCCGAGGTGCGTTCTGGAAATGGTGCGGGTTCAGCGCCGCATTGCGCAGCAAGGTTCCGTCGTCATGGCGGGCCGGGACATCGGCACCGTCGTCTTGCCGAACGCGACGGTAAAGATCTATCTCACGGCCTCGGTTCCCGCACGAATCGCGCGGCGTCGCATGCAGCTCGAAAGAGGCGGCGCGAACGTCGACGCGCACCGCTTGGCCCAAGAGATGGAAGAGCGCGACCGGCTCGACCGCACGCGAGCGATCTCCCCGCTGGCTCCCGCGCCCGACGCGCACATCATCGACTCGAGCGACGTCGACGCCGAGCATGTCGTCGACGAAATCTGCGCCATCGTCACCGCCACAGCGCCGTCGTCCTGAGGTTGTCGAAAGGACGAAGCGGTGAATCCGTGGTTCTACGATTTTTCGAAGGTCGTCGTGCGGTCAATGGCGCGGACGCTTTGGCGCGCGCGCGTCGTCGGCACCGAGAACGTGCCGGCTCCAAGGGCCGCTCATCGTCGCCTGCAATCACGTCTCATATCTTGATCCGCCGCTGATGGGGTGTTTTTGCCCGCGCCGCATCAGCTACATGGCTAAGAAGGAGCTCTTTGCCGTTCCACTTCTCGGCACGGTCATTCGGGCACTCGGTGCCTATTCAGTCGACCGCGGCGGCAGCGCTGCCGCCGCCATCAAGCGCTCGCTCAAGGTGCTGGAGTCGGGCGGCGTGGTGGGAATCTTTCCCGAAGGGACGCGCAATCGCGCGCGGTGCGGTTGCTTCCCAGATCGGCGTCGCTCTCCTGGCGTCGCTCGCACAGGTTCCGGTCGTCCCGGCTTTTATCCGCGGCACCGACCGGGCGCCGCGCCTGGCTCGTCTCGACGTCGCATTTGGAGCGCCTCTTGCGCCTCCCGGCCGGCGGGAAAGCAACCCGCGATGACTTGGCGAAGTTCACCGGCAAGCTCATGAAAGCAATCGAAGCGTTGGCGGAGAGTACCGGTGGAAATACGTAAGGCGTCCGTCCAAGGGTTTTGCTTCGGCGTCGCCATCACGGTGAAGAAGGCCGAAGAAGCCGTTGCATCCGGCGCGGAGGTCACGACGCTCGGACATGTCGTCCACAATCCGCAGATGGTTGCGAAACTCAAGAAGATCAGGGCTTACGCAACGCCGATTCGGTTGACGAGGTTGACTCGGGGACGCTGTTCGTCCGCGCTCACGGTCTGCCGGTCTCCGTCTATGAGACAGCGCAACAGAAGGGCCTGACGATTCTCGACGCCACCTGTCCGATGGTGACGAAAATTCACGTGCAAGCCGAGAAGCTGCGTGCCGACGGTTACAAGATCATCGTCATCGGCGATCCCAATCACGCCGAAGTGAAAGGCACGCTGTCGCACGTACCGGGCGCGTGGTGCATTCAGACCGCCGAAGACGTCGAGGCGTTGCCGCGCGCGAGCCGAGTCGGCGTCGTTGTCCAGTCGACCTGGTCGGGATCGGTTTCGCCGAGATCGTCCAACGTCTGACGGTCAAATACTACGAAGTCCGTGCCGTGAATACGATCTGCACCGATACGCACAACCGTCAATTCGAAGCGACGAAGCTTTCGCAAGACGTCGAGGTCATGGTTGTCGTCGGCGGCAAACATTCGGCCAACACACGGCATCTCGCTGAGCTTGCGACTAAGAACGGCGCGCGCGCGCACCATATCGAAGGTCCCGACGAGCTCAAGGCGGAGTGGTTCGAGGGCGTGCAAACTGCGGGTCTGATGTCAGGCGCGTCGACTCCGGGATGGCTGGTCGATCAGGTCGAGGCGCGGATGGAGGAGTTGGCCGCTTCTGCTTAACAGCCTCACCGAGCGTTTCGAAAGCGCCCTCGAAGAACGCATTACCGGATATCGGGGATCGCAAGAGATCTCCGATAGTCTTTTACGCCATTTCGGTTATGCGCCGGACGCAGGTTGGCGCGTCGCGGAAAGCGGCTGCGCCCGCAAATGGTGATGCGGTAATCTGCGACCAGCGAGGGGGCGCCGATCGAGAGCGCGCTCGATGCCGCTGTCGCGGTAGAGATTTTCCATAACTATTCACTCGTTCACGACGACATCGAGGACCGCGACGAGCTGCGTCACGGGCGCCTGACCCTGATGGAGCGCCTACGGCGTCGCGCGCGCGATCAACGCCGGCGATGCGATGTGCGCGCTGAGCTTTCTCAGCCTGGAGCAGGCTGCCGCCTATCTCGACGCGCGCCGCGTTCTTCAAATGCTCGCGCTCCTGCACGAGGCCCACGCCGTCATGTGCGAGGGGCAACTGGTTGATCTGTATTTCGAAACGGAGCGAACCGTTGATTTGCCCGACTACTACCGCATGATCGAGTGCAAAACCGCGCAACTTTTCGACGCCTCGTGCCGGCTCGGAGCGCACGCGGCCGGTTGCGACGACACCGCGATCCGCCGGCTACGGTGCGGTCGGCCGCGCCTACGGCATGGCCTTTCAAATCCGCGACGACGTCGCCGGCATCTGGTCATCGGTGGATGAAACCGGCAAGACGGTCGCGAGCGACATCGCGCGCCGCAAATGGACCTTTCCGGTCGTTTGGGCGATCGCGCAACCGCCCTCGGACGCCTGCCCGCACGGTGGTCGTGCAGGCCTATGCCACCGCGGAGGCGCTCGACGCCGCAACGGTCGAGCGGGTCGTCGAAGCCCTCGACGCACTGCGCGCGCGCGAAGCCGCCGCGGAAGCCGCCGCCGAACATCTTGCGGTTCTCGAAAGCCATCCCAACCGCGAGCTGCGCGAGTTTCTCTCCGGTACGCTCGGTCTCGCCGCCGCCGGCTGAAGCTAAAGGCGAAGCGTGAACGTCAACGGGACGGTTCGTGTGCCGAGCACGACAGGATTCGCTAACCTGGGCGCTTCCGGCGCTCGTCGTCGTGGGATTCGTGGTGAGGCTGTTCTTCATCGGCAACGAAGGCTTCAAGACCGACGTAGACACCTATGCCGCGTGGGCGCTGGGATTGAGCCAGCACGGCTTTGCAACGTCTTTCTACTCGAAGGTCGGATTCGCCGATTATCCCCCCGGCCATCGTACATTCTCGCCGTGGTCGGGCACCTCTCGGCAGCTCTTCTTTGCCGCGCACGATCGCGGTTTTTCGGTCGCTGCGCGCGCTCGTCAAACTGCCGGCGATCCTCGCTGATCTCGGCGTCGGCGCGCTGCTCTACGTCATCGTGCGCCGCTTTGCCGGCGAGTGGTTTGGGCTCGCCGCTGCTGCGCTCTACCTGCTCAATCCGGCCACAATCTACATCTCGGCGTCGTGGGGACAGGTGGTATTCCGATTCCGGCGGCCGGGCGCTGCTCGCATTTTATGCGCTGCTGCGCAGCGAAGACAGACGGGTCCCCAGACGCGCGCGCAACGACCGCGTGGATTGTCTTCGCGTGGGTTGCCTCTGCGTACTCGCTGCTGATCAAGCTGCAAGCCGCGGTGCTGCTCCCGTTGCTCGTCGCCTTTGCCTTCGTGGATCCACAGCCGCCGCCGGGCGCGCATCGTCGCGAGCGCCATTGGCGCCGGTGCGGCTATCCTCTTGGCTCTCCTGGTTGTCGAGCCGTTCCATCCGAGAAATCCGTTCGAGGCGTTCGCGTGGCTTTTCCAACGCTACAGTTACGGTTCGAAACGTCTATCCGTACAACAGCGTCAACGCCTTTAATCTTTGGGGCTTGCGCGGCACGCTCTGGGTGCCCGACAGCCAAAACATCCCCTCCGGGGGCTTCCGCAGTATCTGTGGGGCGTCGTGCTCGTGGTCGCGGCGGTCGCGCTGGTCGTCTGGCGCTACCTGCAAGACCGTACGTCGCCATGCGCTGATGGAAGGGTGCGCGATCGCCGCGCTGGCGTTCTTCGTGCTCGCAACGCGCACGCACGATGCTATCTCTTCAACGGATTGCTCTTCACCATCGCGTGTCTTCCGTTTGCGCGGCGCTATCTGTGGGGCGCCGTCGCGCTCTCCGTCGTGTTGTTTGCCAACTTGATCTACAGCCTCGAGTACCTGCACGTCGTCACCAACAACGTGGCCGGACTCAACTCGCAAAATTCACGGGGCCACTGGACGCAAGTGCTCTTGTTGCTGGGCGTCGTTTTGCTACGTTCTTCTGGCTCGGCTATCAGTATCTCGGAGGTGCCGAGACGGTTCCGGTTGAGCTCGGCGCGGCGCGCGAGGGCCCCCGCAGCCGGCCCGCCGCGGCGCAGGCGGCGCAAAGACGAGTGCGCGGCATTGGTTCGACCCGCGAGAAGGCTTGACGGCCATGCGCGTGCCGCTCCACTACGCCATCATGGCGGTCCTCGGCCTCGGCAACTTCATCCTTTTGTACGTCGGCTATTGGTGGCCGCCCGACAAGGTCTTCGACGAGATTTACTTCGCCCGCGCCGGTGAGGAGTATCTTCAAAACCTGCGCATCTACGAGAACACGCATCCGCCGCTGAGCAAACTCTTGATCACGTTCTCGATGATGCTGTTCGGCGGTATGCCAGAAGGGTCACGGGCTGGGCGGCTGGATCGGGCTCAATGCGATCGTCGGCGACATGAGCAACGGCGACAACTCCTACGGTTGGCGATTCCTCGACGTGGTCTTCGGCGCGCTCGTGTTTATGCTGCTCTACGTTTTTGCAAAAAGAGTCACCGGCTCGACGGTGTTCGCGACGATTGCCGCACTGCTGCTGACCTTTGACGGCATGCATTTCGTCCAATCGCGCATCGCTACTCCCGAAGGCTTCGTGGTCTTCTTTGCCACACTCGCCGTTTACGCGTTTTATCGCTTCTGGATCAGTTCCCAGATCGGCTTGCGTGACCACGTCGCGGTCCCGGCATGGGGATTCGTCGCAGGTGCCGCGGCCGCGTTGACGGTCGGCGTCGCGCTGGGTCAAGCCTGCCGCGTCTTCTGGGGGTTCGATGCAGCGGCAACCGTCGTCGTTGACGCTCTACGTCGCGTGCCTTTCGTACCTCGCTGGCGCGGTATATAGCGTTTACGCGATTTTTCGGCGACGCTCGGCGGGAGCTAACTTACGCCGAGGGCTCGTACGCACTTCGGAGCGACGCTGGAACGGCAATTTTTGCCGCCGATGGCGGTACGATCGACGCGCGAGGCCGAATCCAGCGCGGCGCAATCTCGCAAGCTCGGGGCGGTGCCTTGGTTTATAAAGAGGACCCCC
>CAWGWT010000013.1:0-442401 GCA_963826325.1 Vulcanimicrobiota bacterium | reverse complement strand
CAAGACCGATCGCTGGTGCTCAGGCTCTCTCGGGCTCCTCGCGGGCCTAACGGCATGCGCGCGCGTCCTTTGCGCAAGTCTCGGTAAAATACATCCGGTCGTGACTTCAGAAGGAGCCGATGGCTATCGAACGACCACCTGAAGATGTAGTTGCTCTACTTGTTGGTGAGATGAAAAGGTTGTGAGGAGCTGGTACAATTGCAAGGGCGGCCAGGCACAGGCAGCTCCCCGTTCGTTCGGAGCTGCGCCTCGCGTTGGCTCGCGAAGCGGGGGCTAGTGAGACAGATTGAGCAGCTGCTCAACTCGTTGTACGCCGGCCTCCGCGCTATCTGCAGTCAGCGCCAAGCCGTCATGTCATGGCGCGACGATCGATCGCTCGATGGTGCGGACTTCAGGCTTCGATATTCTGCTGAAACTTCAGGATCTGCTGGTTCGCGCCATCGCCGAGGCCTGGCGAGATGGCTAGTGGGCATCTGACGCGTGCCGAATTCGAACAATGCGTCAGCGAAGCGCTACAATCACTTCCGAAACGGTTTGCCGACCTCGTCCAGAACGTCGCCATTGCGGTCGAGGACGAGCCTACCATTGACGACCTCGAGAACGTCGAGGGCAATGCCGACGGCGGTACGGAGCTCCTTGGCATCTACCGTGGCGTCGCGCTCACCGAACGGACGCATGACATGCCGTTGCTGCCTGACGAGATCGCCGTGTTCCGCGGTCCGATCAACCGCGTCACCCGCACGAGGAATGAGGCCGTGCAAGAAGTACGCGAGACCGTTATTCACGAGTTAGGACACTACTTCGGACTCGACGATGACGAAATGCCGCATTGACGCGAGGTGGCCGCTACCTCCACGCTATCGTAAATAGTGTAAAGTACGTCAAATGGAAAGCCGTCCAATACTTCAGCCGCGTGAGCAAATCCAAGTTTGCTCACGGTTTGCTCACAGAATAAGCACGGCCTAGTGCCGCCAAGGTGCGAAAGTTCCAGTTCCACGCACCTCCCGGCACTTGGCGCGTCTTATCGAGATGAGCGGTGTGCATTTCAAGACCGCCGCATTCAACCACTCTGCCACCTCTCCAAGTCTCCGAAAATCCTTGTGGCTATTAAGTTTTGTAAGTAATCCCATTTCTCACTAAATTATGCCGACACCGTCAGTTTCTCACATTTTCAACCAACGCTACGTCTCCCAGGGCTGGTGCAGATAGCACAGCCATGAGTTGCACCGTGATGTGCGGTAGCGGTCCGGCTGATCCGAACTACGATTGCGATCCGCCGCAGCCTGCGAGCATAGGAAGGGCTACGCGGATGTCTAAGGCGTGGCGGCCAAAACGCAATTTAATAATCATCACCGCTCCCTCACGCTTCTACGATATATCTCGAATATGCGAAGCGATGAGTAGTCCCGACGATACTGCGACACCCTCTTCCGCGGATTCAGATTCATTAGTCGCGGTTTCGCGGTACCGGTTTACGCGGGGCGCTGTGAAAACGCCGTGCACCAGCCGTCCGGACTAATGGGTCCAGTGATGACTTTACACGTACCGTTCGCTGTCGCGCTCTTTCCCGGGGTGAAAAGCGTGCAGGCCGAACACTTGTGGCCGTCCTTCGGCGTGGATTGATACTTGAGGTCCGTCCGGCTGTCGGCCCGAGCGACGGCCGTCGTCCCAGCGGCCAATCCGGTCGCCAGAGCGGGAAGGATTATTAGTTGGACAAGGGCCTCTTTGCGAGTCAGATCCGTACGAAAGCGTTTCAAGGTAAATCCTTTCAGCGATTCTAAGGGCGAAAACTGTAATTTTTCGATTGTAACATTTCCAAGTCTAACATCCAAAGGCTGGTGCCCGCGGGCGCTCCATCGGGAGCACGGTTGGAGAGCAGGGAATCTGCCAGCCTGCCTTCCATAGCGTGAGCGTAGGACGCGGCTCGCAACGTGCGCGGCCCCTTGTCGATCAGCATCGGTGGTTGCCGATGCGACCCTGTAGAATTTCCAGCTATGCAACGATGTCACCGACCGCGCGCGGTGCCCTTCACGACGCTGTTTGCCGGTAGCGTACGTGAAGACGGCTTTTAGCTGCGAAACATTCGACTTGTTTATCTCAGAGGATGGTGCGTAGCCGTTTGAATCGTAGCTTCGGCGAAACATCAGTCATCCGTCGTCCGCAGCGGCGTTGGCGAGTCGGTCAGACGTTACGACTGGATAGCCCCCGGCTGCCACACCAGGGTTGGCCGACGACGCCGCCAGTAGCGCAAGTACGAGCTGGGATATCGTGATGGCATAAAAGCGGGGAGCGGAGCGACATTGGATCAACCGCTAGGAAACGTGTTCGATCGGCGACAGCCGGGCCAGCTCATCCTCCGTATAGAGCCGCGAGCGTGTTAGGAAGCGCAGCTCTTCTGAATTCTCCAGCGAGAACATGCCGCCCCGGCCGGGGACGACGTCGATGGTTAGCCTCGTGTGTTTCCAGTACTCAAACTGCGAGTCACTCATGTAGAACGGCGCTCCACCGATCTCACCCAGCTTCACGTCTGAACTTCCCACGATGAATTCGCCGAGCGGAAAGCACATGGGGCTGCTTCCGTCGCAACAGCCCCCAGACTGATGGAACATCAGTGGCCCATGCTTCGCTCGCAGCCGCTCGAGGAGCTCGAGCGCTGCGGGCGTAGCATCAACGCGAGACGCACGCTCCATCTTTACCTTAGAAGAAGCCCAGCTTCTTCGGGTCATAGCTCACCAGCATGTTCTTGGTCTGCTGATAGTGATCGAGCATCATCTTGTGGTTCTCGCGACCAAACCCGGATTGCTTATATCCACCGAAAGCCGCGTGGGCCGGATAGCTGTGGAAGCAGTTCGTCCACACGCGCCCGGCTTGGATCCCGCGCCCCATGCGGTATGCGGTGTTAAGGTCGCGCGTCCATACGCCGGCGCCTAATCCATACAGTGTATCGTTTGCGATCTCGAGGGCCTGCGCTTCATCCTTGAACGTCGTAACCGAGACCACCGGCCCAAAAATCTCCTCTTGGAAGACGCGCATCTTATTGTGACCCTTGAAAACCGTCGCCTCGATGTAGTAGCCGTCCTTAAGCTCGCCGTTGATCTTTGCGCGGCCGCCGCCGGCTAGCACTTGCGCCCCTTCTTGCTTGCCGATGTCCAGATAGGCGAGGATCTTTTCCATCTGTTCGCTCGAAGCTTGAGCTCCGAGCATGGTTTCCGGATCGAGCGGATTGCCTTGTTTGATCGCCTTGACGCGATCGAGGGCGCGTGCCATGAACTTGTCGTAGATCGACTCTTGAATCAACGCGCGCGATGGACAGGTGCAGACTTCGCCCTGATTAAAAGCGAACATCGCAAAGCCTTCGAGCGTCTTGTCGAAGAAATCGTCGTCCTGCGAAAGGACATCGGCGAAAAAGATGTTGGGTGACTTACCGCCTAGTTCCAGCGTGACCGGAATCAGGTTTTGCGAAGCATACTGCATGATCAGCCGGCCCGTCGTCGTCTCGCCGGTGAAGGCAATCTTTGCAATACGCTTGCTCGACGCCAGCGGCTTACCGGCTTCCAAGCCGAAACCATTGACGACGTTGAGTACGCCCGGCGGCAGCAGATCGGCAACGAGCTCCAGCCAGACCATGATCGACGCGGGGGTCTGTTCGGCAGGCTTAATAACGACACAATTGCCAGCCGCCAACGCCGGGGCGAGCTTCCAAGTAGCCATAAGAATCGGGAAGTTCCACGGAATGATCTGAGCGACAACGCCCAGCGGCTCGTGGAAATGATAGGCGATTGTGTTGTGATCAACCTCGCCGATGCTGCCTTCTTGGGCGCGGACTGCCGCCGCGAAATAGCGGAAATGGTCGATCGCGAGCGGGATATCCGCCGCCGTTGTTTCGCGGATGGGCTTCCCGTTGTCGATCGTCTCCGCAAGCGCAAGCGTGCTGAGCTTGTCGTCCATGCGGTCGGCAATACGGTTGAGGATCAGCGCGCGCTCTGTTGCCGAGGTTTTTCCCCAGGCTCCGCGAGCTTTGTGCGCCGCGTCAAGCGCGAGATCGATGTCCTCGGCTGTGGATCGTGCGATCTCGGTAAACGGTGCGCCGACGATCGGGCTGATGTTCGGGAAATACTGACCCTTCGTCGGCGGCACGAATTTGCCGCCGATATAATTGTCGTACCGTTTTGCAAAAGGGCTCTTAATCGCAAGCCGGCTAAAATCGTAGAGTTTTTGTTGTTCAACTGTGGCGGTCATCGCTGAAGCCTCCGAATGCATCTGGCGTATTACTTCGAGCAGCTTGCTCGGCTAGCCAATTCACTGTACAGCTACGATCGGCCTATCTAATGTAGCGACGAGCTAAGAAAGGATGGTGAAGAACTCTAGAGCGCGACGTCCAACTGATCTACGGGTCGGGCGGGTCGCAGGGCTTCGCGCGCGAGATGACTGGGGCCAAGCGGTATAGCGGCCGGACGCTCGCCTTTGAAGCAACGCGCTAAGCACGATCGGCCGTCCTCGCCCGCAATGACGACGGTCGCGACCGCGGCGTGAACCGGTTTGGAAGCGATTCAAGCCATTCGCGGACAAGGGTGATTCAGGGCTCAACCTCGAGGCATTGTTGCGTCGCTCAAGAGGGGAAACAGCAAGGCACGTGATCAGGGGTTTGACCGTCTGGTGGATGCTGGAAAAGTATTAAGACCATTAACGGAATAACTCCAGTAGGAATCTTTACTTGATTGCTGTGACCTCTTGCACGGTCACCGGGGAAACGTTGTTGCCCCACGAGGAGCGAACGTAGGTAGCGACCGCTGCGATGTCACCCGCCGCAAGTTGTCCGCGCCACGAAGGCATTACATTTCGCCCCTGTAGGATCGTGGTCAGCATAGGGGTCGGGTTGTCAATATTCACGTGCGGATTTCCCGCGAGTGCGGGCCCAATTCCGCCGGCTCCATTGGCACCATGACAAGCCGCGCAATTCTTCGCGTAAACAGAAGCCCCAATTTGGACCGTTACGGGTGCTCCGGCGGCAGCGACTGCCAGCTCTGTCACTGGTGATGCATTATTGCCCCAAGCCGATCGAACGTACGTCGCGACCGAGGCAATGTCGGCGTTGCTGAGCTGCCCTTTCCACGTCGGCATTCGACCGTTGTATGTTTTGCCGTTGACGATGAGTGGACCGGTGCGACCATTGACGATCACGGCGATCATCGCGCTGGGGTCGGCGGCCGTGACGACGGGATTGCCGGCCAGCGGCGGATATATGCCGGTTCCCTGACCCAAGGGTTGATGGCAGGTCGCGCAATGAGCGGCAAAGAGCGCCTTACCGCTCAACGCTACCGGTGCGCGCACGGCTGCAACTTGATCCGCGGAGACTGCGGGGGCGCTGTTGTGCCAGGCGGAACGAACGTACGTCAGCACCGCCGCGATGTCGGCATCCGAAAGCTCGCGCCACGAGGGCATGTTGCCACCGTATTGCGTGCCGTTCACCGTTATGGGACCCGTGCGCCCGTTCAGCACCGTCTGAATTAAGCCGGCGCTATCGACCGCATTGACGTCGGGATTTCCCGCGAGCGGCGGATAAGGGCCCCCGCCGTGACCGTTAGCCTGATGGCATGCCGCGCAATTGAGAAGAAAAACGGACTTGCCGTCGGGCGTTTGGGCGCCCATCACTTTGGCGTGGGAATCCGCTAGGATCAATCCCGCAAGAACGATTCCAATGACACAGGTGAGCCTGATGGTGCTATTCAAGCGCGACCTCCGTCCAGCGGCGCGCACTCCGCTTTTGGAAAACTCGGCTTCGACGACTCAAATCACCACCCTGTCTGCGACAGCGGCGGCCACAGCGGACCCGTCGGCAGCGCGAACCAGATCAATCCATTCCACGTCGGCTTTTGCCCGACGCCAAGCGCCTCTTCAGCGTAGACTATAATGAAGCGCGTAATATGGTATGACGCATCGATGTTGCCGATTTGTGTGTGATTCCCCAATCCGTCGTTCGTGAGCTGTTCGCCGACTGAGACAAGCCCGCGCTGGCCGATGTTATCGTAGAGTTCGTAAGAAACGCCGTTGCTGCCCGCCGAGGGAGCGCCCATACCCGGATTGCCGTCGTGATTCATCTGATACGTGGCGAGGAATCCGGGCACGCCGTTGACCGGGTCGCGCTGTGCGTAAAATCCATTGGTATAATACTGATCGAATCCGCCCTCGGTTAACGGCCAGGAACCGCGTGCACCGTAATAACCGACCTCGAGCGGATTGCTGCGGTTCGCGAATGCCAGCTTGTACTGCAGAGTCTTGTCCTGCGTCCAATCGTAGGCGTTGAACCCGCTCCAGTCAGCGCCCGAGGTCACGTAGGAAACCTCCGCATCGAGCGAGCCGCGCATATAGGCGAATTTGTATCCCCAGCGATTGGCATCCAACTCGTAAGCGTGTTCGCCGACGGTGATCTCCGCCGAGGAGTTGATGCTGAGGCCGGTGACGTCGAGCCACTGACTAAACTCCGATGGGGCCGGCACTTCGAGCTTCCCGGCGAAGATGTGACCCGCGCCATTAAAGAAGTTGTTGTAGGCAACCCACGCCGTGTCGAGGCCTCCGGCTTGGCTCGCCTGCCAAATCCATTGTTGTATGTGATAGGTCCATTCGCTCCCGGGGGTTCCGAACGCGCCGTCGGCGTGCACTCCGAGACTCCCAATGTCCCACGCTCCCGTGCTTGGCGTCTGCTCACTGTAGCCGACAGGGTAGTCGACCCACACTGGAGACTCGCGTTCCAACACGTGCGGGTTTAACCCGGCGTATCCCGTCCGCTGGACCCAGCGCCCGTAGGCGTTGAGCCCCGGAATTTGAATGTGACAATAGGAACACGGGATGCCGTACGCCTGCGCGAAGTTGGGCATAGCCTGCGCTGGTTTATTCATGGCGATTGTAACGGAACCGATGATGGTAACGCATGAAAGAATGCCGATTGCCCGATAGACCTTCATAACGAGATCTCCATTCCGCAGACAGCTCGGAGAGCCAGTAGGTCTTTCTCTTCTTGAATCGCAGACTCTTTGTGCGGCGCACTCTCAGCCCGTGCTGCTTTTGCCGAGCGTTTTATCCTCCGTTTTGCGTAACGGCCGCCATAGTCGTACCTCGCCCTGATCTCATTCGAAGATGAGCGTACGCTCGATGAGCGTGGCACCGGGGCTCGGCGCCGGAGTTCGACATAGCGCTCGTGCCAGCGGACGCGCCGTTGGGCCCGCTTGCCAGGGCAATTTTCTTCGCGTGCTTAGGGCTCGGGAAGGCGCTCGGACGCGGTTCCGGACATCGGGCAAGGCGACGACGTCAAGGGGACGAGGCCGTTGCAACGATCCGCGACATGTTCGGTCGAATCTTCCCCCGTCTCCAAAGCCAATAAGACGCGGGGCACGCAGTGACGTGCGCTTACCCATTGCCATCAGCTGAAGGCATCCGGTGCGGCCACTGAAATCCGAGTATCGAACGGCGCTTACGCGACACGACGCAGGCCCTCGTCCGTTGAAGCCACCCCTCGGGTCTCCGATGCAGGCGACGGACGAAATGCACCAAGACTCGCGGCCCTCGCTATTGCGATTGTAGTGTCAAATTGTCGACATTGACTGCGTAGTTGTCGGCAGCGATTAAGCCATTTGGATTTGCGCAAATGATGCCGAGGTTTGGCCCATAGATCACGACTAGGCCTGGTGGCCCGCACGGAACTTGCCGCAGGCCATAATTCGACAACAAGCTGCCAAAGCGGGAAGGATTGCCAGTTGGGCAAGGGTCTCTTTGCGTGTCATGTCCGTACGAAAGCGTTTCACGCAAAACCCTTTCGGCGACGCTGTGGCTGAAAAGCCGTAGTGTTTCGATTTCAACACGGCGAGGCTCCGGACGATATCGTGGATTTAAGGGATGGTACCTGTCGTGTTTACCCCAAACGGCCACTAGCTCGGCCGATCCATACCCCGGCATGGTGATAAGTAGCGGCCCGAGCTTCCTATTTTTTTGCCTGCTCGTCGCGGTGGTAGCGCGTTTCCATCCCCCGCGCTAATTCCCCCAACAACGCTTGCGCGGTCGCTGTGGCAATACGCTTCCCCGCGACATGGTCGAATGCGGTACCCAGCGGACCGCCGGGAGGACGATACGTTCCGCGCAGTTCGAGAATGGCGGAGGAGTAGGTTTCGTCAGCACGCACGGTGAGTTCGCCGTCGAAATCCGGATACGGTCCCCCACCTTTCGGCGTCCAATGTATCTTCCAAGGCTGGTCGAAATGCATCGGGTCGACGCCCGCACCAACGGTTACGACCACGTCTTTCGCCAAATCCGTGCTTCCGATTGGGGCGCGCAGCGTGATTGTGACGGGTGCGCCGGTAGCGGCGCGGCTTTTCATATCATCGGAGAGATAGCCCTGCGCCAAGTGGTAGGGGCACTTTACAAAAAACTGCTCTGATAAGTCTGACATGGTGCGAACGTACCTCCGGTTCGAAATGCTCTGTGAAGACTAGAAGGCGCGCGTTCTCAGGTTCCTCGCGCGCCGATCCCGTTTAGGCTGGCGTACTCTTCGCGAAAGCCTCGTCAACGTACCGCGTAAGATCCCGCAGAAAAGCATCCATCGTGTGCACCGCTAGTTTCTTCCCAATGACCCGGTCAAAAAGCCCGCCCGCCGCGCCTCCCGGTGCCTCATACGATCCTTCTAGAACGAGTGCCGTGTCCTGGCCAACTGCTCGCACCGTTAGCGTGGCACCAAAGGGCGGAAAACCGCGCCATTGTCGGCTGCCAGGCAAAGGCCAAAGCGTCATATCGCGGAGCGACCCTTGTCCAAAGAGCAGAGCAACTCGTAATGTACGTCCACCTCAGCTGCCGAGGAACCGAGGCCTCTCACATTAAGTTGTGGCCGCTCCGAAAAAAATACTCCGACCAGGTCAATCACTTGGCTCTGGGGTACGCGGACTCGTGCCGTTTGGGCGATTCGCGTCATGGTGGAGTATTTGTCCGACAAGCGAAACTACCCGCCTTCGCGAGCAACCGCGCTTGTCGGGCGCTTCGCCGAGTCCTTTTTGGGCCCCTTACCCTAATCTGAACTGAGGTGCAAACATGTTCAAACATATCCTAGTGGCGCTTGACGGCTCGGAGTGCTCGCACCAGGCGCTCGACATCGCGGTAACGCTTGCGAAGGAACAAGGTGCGCGTTGCACGGTCTGCACCGTGGTCGACATCGTACGCGCCGCATCTACGATGACGTTCGCCACCGGGGACATCGTCAACCAGTGGATCGCAACGCTCAACCAGGATGCGCGACAAATCGAAGATCAGGCTATTGCGAAACATGCCGATTCCGGCGTGAACATCGAAAGCATAGTGGTCGAGGGTTATCCATCGGCTGCCATAATCGACGTAGCCGAGAAAAAGAGCGCCGACCTTATCGTCATGGGCAGTCACGGGCGCTCCGGACTAAAAAGGCTATGGCTTGGAAGCGTTGCAGAATCGGTCGTGCGCGAAGCGCCGATTCCGGTGCTGATCGTGCGCTAACACTTTGGCGGCGCATTGGGTTTCGGCTTTTTCGGACTGTTGAATATAGCTCTCGCGAAGACGCGTGGGTTATTTCTGACGGCTATACAAAATGTGCTCCGTGAATCGCGGAACGCCCTTGAGACCTCTCCATCATCGAGTGCGATGCGACGGCCGGGGAGCAGGAACACGCCGCCCTCAAAGCAAGCGAGCAATCTTGCGAATCTCCACGAGTGAGCAAATTGAAAGAAGCGCCACCGGCTGAGCCGCTTCTGACTCTTGTCTGACCGTATTTTCTGTGTTATAAATTAGGGCGTTTCCCGGCCCATCTTTAACTGATAGACTCAAGTCGAGGCGAATGTTTTACGCCTCCGAGTAATGTATCTCTCTTAAGCTAAATTAGCGCGGATTTGCTGCGCTAGCTCCGGCGCACTACGATTGCCTCCGCAGTTGTAGCTGGGTGTTATCATTAACCGACATGCTCCTCAGCGCTGCGCCGCTTGCTCGGCATCGCTGCGTTGCCGTTGGTTGTAGCGACTCTGGTGCCGATGTGGTTGGCTCGGGGGAACGGCGTGGCGTTGAAGCTCGGGACGACGACGCCACAGCTCTGGAAAAGGCTCTGACATCTCCGCAAACGATTGCCCCTGGTCGGGAGCTCCTACCGCGACGTAGACAAGTGCGGCAACCTTCGGGTCGGCGCGCGAGATCGAATTCGCACACGAAACGACGAAGTAGCGGATTCCCCCTGTAAAATCAGTAGCTTCTGGACGTCGGTGATGCCGATTTGCGAGCGCCAGCAGCGGGAACGTAAGAACTCCGCCGGGTCGGCGAGCGCAAAGACCACGCCGGTGACGAGTTCCTCATGAAGAAAACGAGCCGTTTGGACGAAGCCTTTGCTTCCTCTTAATTGTTATCCGCGAGCTGATAGAGGAAGGCATCCATGGTGCGTGCTGCCAGCTTTCGACCCACAACGCGATCGAAAAAACGGCCGGCCCACCCTCCCGGCGGCTCGTACGAACCCTGGAGCACGAGCTCCGTTCCGTTACCGACCGCCTGAACTGTAAGCGTGGCACCAAATGATGGAAAACCACGCCAAGCCGGCCGCCACGCAAATGCCACACCGTCATAATGCGGAGCCGTGCTCGTCCAGTCGAAAAGCAGGTAGTATTGAACTTCAACGCCGGCCGTTGAGGGGCCCAAAGCCTTCACCTGAAGCTTTGGACGCTGGGAAAAGAACTTTTGGAGTCGATCGAGCACTACACTTTGAGGAGCATTGATCCGGGTCGTTCGAGCTATTCGCGTCATGGGCGGATGCTTTCCAAGGCCAGCCGAACCACACCTTATGTTCAACGAGTATTTTGGTCGCGCCGGATGGATCGGAATGCTCTCACGAAGCGCTCGACATAGCCGTGACGCTCGCGAAGGAGCAAGGCGCAAGTTGTACGGTATGCACGGTGGCGTTGTGCGGGGTGCGGCCTCGACGACATTCGCGACCGAAGACATCTTTAATGAAGGTCTGATCGATCAGCTCGAGGCGCTCTACCGCCTGTCGTTTCGGTCCAGCCGTTCGAATGCGGCAGCGCCTTGTTGCAGGAGGTTGGTCTCCCCGGAGCCTACCCGACTGGCGAATGACCGCGACGTTCGCGGGAGTCGGAATCGAGCGTTTCGCGTTGCTCCTCGGGCTCTCGCTCTTCTTCGGTTTTGCGTTCGAAGAGTTTTATGCCGACGAGCTCCCGTGCCGTCCCGGTGGCGTTCGTACGTTTCCGCTGCTCGCGCTCGCGGGCGGAAGTCTCTATCTGCTCGATCCGCGCTACGGTGCGGCCTTCATCGCTGGACTGCTCGTCGTCGGCTCCTGGATCTACGCCTACGTACGAAGGCAGAGCAAGACCGAGGACAGCGCGATCGAGGGCGCGTTTGTTGTACCCGCCTGCAATCTGCTAGCCTACGTCCTCGGGCCACTCACGCTGACGGAGCCACCCTGGCTCTCTGTCGCGATTGCGGTCACCGCGGTGCTCTTGATCGGGGGCCGGCGGACGCTGCACGATTGGGCGGCCCGGGTGTCGACACAAGAGATTATGACCGCCGGCCAGTTCTTGATTTTAGTCGGCGTCGTCTTGCCGCTGCTCGCCGGCCGCCCGACGATTCCGTACACGACGATCACGCCTTTTGGCGTCTGGCTCGCGGTCGTCGCCGTCTCGTCCATCTCGTACGCGAGTTACTTACTGCAGCGCTTCGCGTTTCCGACCGCGGGAACGCTGCTGACCTCGATTCTGGGCGGCCTGTATTCGTCGACGGCTACCACGGTCGTGCTGGCGCGCCGATCGCACGACGAAGGCATGACGGCGGAGCTGCAAGCCGGTATCGTCGCCGCGACCGCGATGATGTACGTGCGCGTTCTCGTCGTTTGCTCGATCTTCAACCTCGCGCTGGGACGCGTGCTCGCAATTCCGCTGCTCACGCTCGCAGTCGTCAGCGCCGGGCTTTCGGCAGTGCGTTCCCGTTTCGCAACCACGTCGATGCGTCCTACGGAGCTCCCTAATCCGTTACAGCTCTCCACCGCGTTCATCTTCGCGCTGCTCTTCGTCGCCGTTTCAATGCTGGCGACGTTCGCGCAGAGCCATCTTGGGCCCGGCGGCGTTTTCGCGCTCGCCGGAATCGTCGGAGTCACCGACATCGATCCGTTCGTCCTGAGTCTGGCGCAAGGGGGAGCGGCAGGAATCGGCCTGACCACCGCGGCGGCGGCGATCGTCATTGCGACCTCGTCAAACAATATGCTCAAGGCCGTCTATACGATCGCATTCTCCCGTCGTCGTGGAAGCGCGACGGCGGCCGTCATGCTGGGATCGCTAGCAGCGCTCGGGATTGCAATCGCGGCGTTTTTGATACGCTGATTAGACGACGTCCACTGCGGTGATTACCGTGCAACTCGCGCCTTGCTCCTTCGCAATCGTCACAGCTATCCCGAGCGCTTTTCTGGTCCGCCAGACGGTTTGGATCCCGAAGCGGGTTTAACCGACGTCAACGGCGCGATGTACGGTACAACTTCGGAGGGTGGCTCGAATTGCACAAGCAGTGGCAGCCCGGGCTGCGGCACCGTATTTTCCATCTACACCGCTGGCAACGAGACTGTACTTTATAGCTTCGGCAGCAAGTCGCCTGACGCTGCAGAACCACGTGCAAAACTGTTGAACGAAGGCGGGACGCTCTACGGAACCACCCTTTTTGGAGGTGCGTACTCGAAGGGAAGCGTTTTTACCGTCGCAACATCTGGTCAGGAGGCTGTACTGTACAGTTTTAAGGGCCTTGGCACCGGTCGCCCTGACGGTAAAGCCCCATTCAGCGGCCTCATCAACATCAATGGTAAGCTATACGGGACGAGGTCGCAGGGTGGTGCCAATAGCGGGTGCCCCCACCTCAACGGATGCGGCACCATCTTTTCGATCTCACCCTGACGATTCCCCAATGGCCTCGCCAATCACACGTGAGAAAGGCGAGTTTTCTCACGGATTTTCTCACCGAATAAGATATGAGTAGGTCGCGATAAGGATCGATTGGTCAGCTTCGCATGCCTAAATGATACTTGCGAGGACTTATCAAGGTTAGCTGCAAACATTTCAAGACCGCCGCATTCAACCGCTCTGCCACCTCTCCAAGTCCCCGCTAACATCGTTAATCCCCTAGAATCAGTCTTCCAACGACTTACAGGTGCTGAACGATACTTGAAATACGTTACCAAGATCATTGCCAAATAAGCAAGCCGGACTCACGATGTCGGCCTTTTGACCGGGATCGTTCAACGTACGGCACCAAGCCGCGGCCTGAGCCAGCGCTAACGCAGCAAGCTCGCGATCCCATCCGCCCATCTTAGCCGCTGTGTATCGCAGCGCAAATCCCGCCGAAGCTTGTCTAAACTGTTTAGATGGCTATCATACCGCAGGGCCCTGTCCGCTCAAGCACTTGGATTTCCACGAACAGCGCGCAGTGAATGCTTTTCCAATATTTCACATGTAGTTCTGAAAGAGCTCGTCGAGTATTCGAATGGGCACGAGATTCGGATAGTCGATCATTTTAATTTCGTCGCCAAGCTCGAGCGCTCGCTCGTGTTGACTATCGTACGGCAACCACGTCGGCAAGTTCGCTCCATTAGGATTGCCCGACTTTGCGAAATTGGCCCAGTAATCGGCCATGGCTTCGGCCAAGCGCCGGTCTTGCGGGGTCCAATTCCATGCCTCGAGGTTCAGCTGATCGAACACGTAGCGCATCTCGGCCCAGTGGCCCGCACCCCAGTGGGCATATGGCGACCCCACCGGATAGGGTGGAACATGCGTGAAATAATAGGCGAAGACTGGTTGATGTCCAGTGCTCGACTGGAGCCGAGCCCAGGTCCTCATATCCCAGCCGAAGCGAAGGTCACGCTGGAGATGTGCGAGTGCGGCGAACGCCTCTGCATCGGTCTTCGGTCGATACGCGGCCGTAAGCGCCGGCGGCAGCGGGCCGAAAGCCTTCGCGACGTCAGCGTCGAACGTGGCGGCGCTCGTCTTTACGCCGTCCATGAACGGAAGCCCCTCGTCGGCGTTGGCCCCAACCAGGAGCGGCACGTCGTTCTGCTGACCCATTTTAAAATATTTTATATGGCTCGGCCGGCAACACGTAGCCGTCAACGATCCAGTGAGAACCGCCGATGGCGTCGTTCACTTTTTCCGCCGGCATCGCCCGCAGTTCCGCGAGGGATTTCGCTCCTAGCGACGCAGCCGCTTTCGCGCCGTCTCGTTCCGCGCCAGAAAGGTAGAAGCCGGCACCCGCTGACGAGACCTTTGCTGGTTCGAATGTTCCGCCGCTCTCACCGATCGCGCGCTGGAAGAGCCCTTTAGCAAGGTGCGAGCACATGAGAATGCTCACCGACATGGAACCGGCGGATTGACCGAATATGGTCACCCGGTGCGCATCGCCGCCGAAGCCATCGATATTGGCATGCACCCATTTGAGTGCAGCAATCTGGTCGAGGAGGCCATAGTTCCCCGATGTGTGATGCGGAGACTCCGCGCTCAATTCCGGAAGAGAAGAACCCCAGAGCGCCCACGCGATAGGCAATCGTGACCAGGATGACACCGCGCTTCGCGAGCCTGTTACCCCAGTAGTTCGGGATCGAAGCCGACCCGTTCGTCCATCCGCCACCATAAATCCATACCATAACCGGAAACTTCGCTTTGGGTCTCGCGGACGGCGCCCACACATTGAGATACAGACAATTCTCACTCTTTGGCTCCGACGGCGCGCCCGGCAGAGAGTCTCCGGTTTGCGGGCAGATCGGTGCAAACGATCGGGCCTCTCGGACGCCCGTCCAGGACGCGACTGGCTGAGGATCGCGCCAACGGAAATCGCCGACCGGAGGCGCCGCGAACGGGATGCCCATGTAAACACGCACACCCTGCTCGTTCAGGCCTTCGATCAGACCGGATATTGTTCGCACGGGAGGCGTGGCCGAGGCTCGGCAGTTGGTCGAAAACGCGATGCTTGAGATCAGTGCTGCGGCGATTGCCGCAGTTATCCGAAATTTCATTGAGCGCAATATTCAGAGCCGCACGTATCTCTCTTTTAGGCACCCCCGCGCAACGGCCTTCGGCGGCGTGCAAAAAATATACCACAGCTGTCGCACTTCATAGTGTGGCGTACATTCTAACATTTCCTAACGGAGCGGCCGGGAACGCGCGGAAATGGACGGGATCAGTCGGGAGCCAGAGCGGCAAAGAACCCTTTGTGGAATAAAACGGTTCGGTAGCGGACGGGACCGGGACCCCCGAGCAGTGGTTCGACTCCGCTGGGTCTGGCAGCTGGTTTAATCAGGCGATCAGTTCGCTGGAATTAATGCGGTGGGCGCTCTAGGTCTTGACTGCCCAGTGGTTCGCAGGACCTGAAACCCGTGCCCGTGAGAAAAGCGATTCTTCTCACAGATTTTCTCACCGAATAAGATACGATAGGTCGCGACAAGGATCGCTTGTTCAGCTTCGCGTGCTCAAATGATATTTGCGGGGACCTATTGAGGTTAGCTGCAAACATTTCAAGACCGCCGCTTTCAGCCACTCAGCCGCCTGTCCAACTCCCCGTAAATCCTTATGGCTATTTGAGTTTTTTGCATAACGGTTTTTCTCACGAAGTAGCGTCGCCACCGTCAGTTTCTCACGTCGAATCTGGAAGCCTGCAACGTTACATGTCGGCCGGTACATCCGTATCGCGATTTATGCTCCCAGGAGCAATGTGAAACCCACAGCCACAATCGACGGCCAGCAACACCATTGAACGAACCATATGGGGTCGAATTAACCCTACGCGGTGGTATTATGCCTGTTAAGACGTCATCAACGCCCCATTTGCCATCAGGGTCCCGAAACTACCGTTTACGAATAGCAATACGGGCCAGCTTTAAATAATTACCGAGCCCTTCCCGAGGTTCGGACGTACCACAGTATCCTAACGCGCACGGACGAGATAGTTAGGACTTTTTATAGCATCACGGTTTCAGTTTGAAGAGAGTTCCGCATCCATCGCTGCAGTTGTGTGAACCTCCGCCACTAGACGTTGTGCCGTATAGCATGCCATTAACGACTACGAGATGTGCAACCGGAAATGCGCCCTCGGCGCCGCCTTTGAAGCTGTGGAGAATTGTTCTTCGTAGCCGTGACCAGAGGGAGTCAACTTGAACACGACCCCACAGCCGTCGGAGCCGTAGGACGAACTGCATGAGGTGAACGCACCACCGTACTGCGTGGTGCCGTAAAGCACGCCGTTCATTTCAGTGAGGGCCGCCGCGGGGGATGCGCCGTCGGGCGCACCCTTGAAGCTGTAAAGCACATTTTCCTGACCGGATGTCTTGATTTTGAAGACGGTTCCGCTGTTGCTTGTACCGCCGTATTGCGTGGTACCGTAGAGGGCACCGTTGACGGCGATCAGGCTCGCATCCGGACCGATGCCGTCATCGCTATCGTGATAATCAAAATCGCGCAACACCTGTTCGTTACCCGACCGGTTGATGGTAAAGGCTGTCCCGTCACTTTTTGTGCCCCCGGAGGTGGTGCCGTAGAGGAGCCCTTTGAGGTTGAGGAGACCGGCGTAGGGGGCTTCGCCGTCCTTTCTGCCTTTGAACGTGTACAGGACGCGTTCATTGCCCGATGTGCTTAGCTCAAAAACGGTTCCGCATCCGTAGCACGGCGGCCCCGTATCAGTCCCGCCGTAAACGGTGGTGCCATAGAGCGTACCCTTCACGGCGACCAACGCTGCCGCCGGACTACCGCCATCGTTGGACTGGGTTCCGAAGCTGTAGAGCACGCTTTCACGACCAGAAGTGGTGACCTGAAAAACGGTGCCGCAGCCCTCGCCTGTATCACACGTACCGCCGGCTGACGTTGTGCCGTAGAAGCTCCCGTTGACAAGCGTCAAACTCGCTTCCGGGCGCTGACCGTCCGGTTTGGGCTTGAATCGGTAAAGAACGCGCTCTTTGCCCGAGGTGCTGATCTCAAAAACAGTTCCGCACCCGCGCAGACCGATGCAGTGAAACGAGCTTGAGCCACCCTGCAGCGTCGTGCCATAAAGCGCGCCGTTGACAACAACCAGACCCGCGAGAGGGTATGCTCCATCCCTATTACCCTTGAAGCGGTAGATGGTTTTGTAGCTGACGGAGAGCGATTGTCGCGCGGATTGATCAGCGAACCGCGGCATCGCTCCTGGTGCTCCGATCTGCGTCTGCAGCCCGCCGCAGGCTGCGAGCATTACCACGGCCGCGCTGACGATTAGTACGTCGCGGCAGAACCTCAAAGTAGTCATTTACATCCCTCTTTCCGGATCATGGCAAGATCCGAAAGACGGTCCCGGCGCCGTGTGTACCACCGCCGCTCGTCGTGCCGTAGAGAGCGCCCCTCACGTACGCCAGACGCGCGTCTGGGTATGCGCCGTCCTTTCCGCCTTTGAAACTGTAGAGCACGCGTTCCGTGCCGGATAGCGTAACCTTAAAGACGGTTCCAGCGCCTTTTGCACCACCGAAGCTCGTGGTGCCATAAAGCACGCCGTTCACATCGGTCGGCTTCGCGCTTGGATATGCGCCATCGGCGCCGCCTTTGAAGCGATAGAGCAGTTTTTCTCTGCCGGATGTGCTTATTTCGAAAATGGTCCCACACCCAAAGCTACCACATCCAGTGCCAAAAACGCCCCCTTGAGATGTCGTGCCATATAGCGTGCCGTTAACGGCGATCACGCCTGCAAGCGGGAATGCGCCGTCGTGATCCCCGTCTTTGAAGTAGTGTACGATACGTTCTGCGCCGGAGGCGCTCACCTCAAAAACCGTTCCAAGGCAGTAACCCGATGGAGAGCATTTACCACCGCTTGACGTGGTTCCGTAAAACGACCCGTTCACGGCGACTAAACCCGCCGCTGGGTACCAGCCATCCGGCAGCGTGCCAAAACTGTACTGCACACTTTCTTCACCGGCGTTGCTAATCTTGAAGACCGTCCCGAACTCTTCGCCACCTTCCTTCGTAGTGCCATAGAGCAGCCCGTTAACGGCTATCAGTCCGGCCGCAGGATTTGCGCCGTCCGGGCTATCTCTGAAACTGTAAAGCACGGTTTCCTGGCCGGATTTGCTTATTGCGAAGACGGTCCCACACGGCGAACCATAACCACTGCTATAATTGCAGTACGAGGAGCCACAACTACTGATGCACGCGCCACCGTACTCTGTAGTGCCGTAGAGAGTGCCGTTCATATCTGCAAGGGTTGCTACGGGGAATGCACCGTCGCGGGCCGCGGGGCCCTCGAAATAGTGCAGCACCTTTTCCTTACCGGAGTTGTCCATCTTGAAGACGATCCCGCAACCTCGCTTGCCGCAACTTCCCGAGGCCCCCTTAGAGCCGCCGTACTCGGTAGTACCGTAGAGCTCACCATTGAGCGCGAGCAGACCCGCAACTGGGCCTGCGCCATCCTTACTCCCGCCTTTAAAGCTGTAAAGGGACTTGTAGCCCGTGCCGGTGAGCGGTTGCCGTGCAACCAAGGTCGGCGTTGGCGACGAGAAACCGTTGCTGTCTCCGCATGCGGCCAAGAGCGCCGCGCTAACGCACGCGCCGATGAGAATCCTTAGATGCTTCATTTTTCGCTCCAGCTTTGGGATCGACCATGCGCCTGCGACGCATCCCTGATGAACTGAGCAAAGGCGTCATCGGAGCCGAGCGCGGATCGCGAGGTTGACGCAAAGCCTGCAGAGTTCATCGTGGCCGGATAATTCGAGGTGGGGGGTGTCTAGTCATGCGAAGTGGATTGCACACCAATAGTGTGCGTACGCGCGGAACTTGAGGTACTTTGCGCGCGTCGCGGTGCGCTCGTTGACCTCGAGAGTCTTAACGGGTGCGGCACGTCTATCGCACGTCGAATCTCGCTCGGTCTAAGCAAGTCGCTCAGTCAGACGGATCGGCTCGCGCGTGAGAAAAACGATTCTTCTCACGGATTTTCTCACCGAATAAGATACGATAGGCCTCGATAAGGGCTCGACTGTTTTGCTTCGCGTGCCTAAACGATACTTGCGAGGACTTATCGAGGTTAGCTGCAAACATTTCAAGACCGCCGCATTCAACCACTCTGCCACCTCTCCAAGTCCTTGCAAGCACTGCTAATCACCTAGAATCAGCCTAATAGTGACATACGGGTACAGGGCGGTACAAAATTTGCGTTGCCAAAGTCGTTACCAAATGCCAACTAAATCATGATCTATGCTCGACGAAGCTAGCTACACAGCGACGAGGGGTCGCCGATCCGGGCGAGGCGCCTCGGGCATCGACGGCGCTGTTGAAAGCCTTGCGCACTTCGCTTCTGCGCGGAGCCGTAGGCGGAGCGGAGCTTAGTTACAACGGCGGCGGTGTCCGATGCGAAGGATGGCTTTCGGCACGCGATGCTACATAGGGGCTTCGAAACTTTCGGTCACTCCTAACTCATGCGCCATGCGTTCTATTAAGGCTATTATGAGGGTAAGACGGACAACATTTCGCCCCGACTATATTCGGTGAAGCAATGGGTTCCGTCAAGGTGAAATTGAAAAGACGGTCCCGCATCCGTCGAACTCCTGACTCTTGCACCCAGACGCAGGAGCGCCACCGTACGCCGTCGTCCCGAAGAGCGTGCCTTTGATGTCTATCAACCCGGCCATTGGAGAGTCACCGTCGGGATGACTCTTATTAGTGCCCCTAAAAGTGTGAAGTACGGCCTCCTGACCAGATGCCGTGATGCTAAAAACGGTCCCCTTTTAGTATGCACCTCCGCTTTGCGTTGTCCCGTAGAGTGTGCCGTTGACGTTCAACAGGTTTGCCATTGGACCCGCACCGTCAGGCGGGCCGCCGAAGCTGTACAGTACCTTCTCGTTGCCCGAAGCATCCATCGAAAATACTGTCCCACATCCGCTGCTCGGGTAGCACGTCTTCGAAAAACCGCCGTCATCCGTGGTTCCGTAAATCGTGCCGTCGACGTTGGTTAAACCTGCGATTGGGAAGTCACCGTCTGGCGGGCCAGAAAAGCTGTGAAGCACCTTCTCACTGCCCGACGTGGTCACCGAGAACACGGTTCCGTCACCGCTGCTTCCGCCGCCCGACGTCGTCCCGTAGAGAAAGCCATTGATGCTGATCAGGCCTGCCTGCGGCCCGTCGCCATCCGATCCGCCTGCGAAACTATGAAGCGCGGTCTCATGGCCCGTTGTCGTGATGCTAAATACCGTCCCGAGGTTGTACGTGCCCCCGAGATTGGTCGTTCCGTACAGCGTGCCGTTGACATTGGTCAGCGCCCCCTGTGGGCCCGCACCGTCGTAACGACGCGTAAACTTGTGGAGTGTGGTCAGCTTGCCACTTTGCGTGATCTTATAAACGGCGCCGCTGCCACCGCTTGAAGTACCTCCACCAGACGTTGTCCCGTAGAGTGTGCCGTTGACCTTGATCAGTTTTGCCAGCGGGTAGGCGCCATCCGTGTTATCAAAGTTTTGAAGTACCGTCTCTTTGCCAGAACGCGTGATCTTGAACACCGTTCCCGCTTCTTCAGGGTAGAGGCCTCCGTACACCGTCGTGCCGTTGACGTCGAGTAGAGCTGTCTCTGGGAAATGGCCATCGCCGTGAAGCGCAAAGCTATGGACCAGGCGTTCCGTTACGGATGAGTGACGGAGCGAGTTGTACCGAAGTTGCCTGCCACCGCTCTCGCGCGCGATTACGGAACCGGTCTGCAACGTCTTCCCCTGCGCTGGATTGAACCTTGTGGGACTGGGTACCGATGATTGCGACCCGCCGCTATTGCAGCTGGCGAGTATAACACCAACCACGCATACAACTAATTCGTAGCGTACTAAAATTAAATTCCGCATGCGTTCTGACCTTTCTTCTCCGAAGCAGTACTTCGACTTCCACGCGCCCGCGACGCGTCTTTGAGGTATCGTCGCGTCATTGAACGCTGAGGGAGGATCGCAGGACCGCTCTGAAGAGTCTGGGCGCCATGAAGAGATGTTGCGACGGTCCCGCCACGCTAGGTTAAATCCTTAGAGCGACGCTGCGCTTTTCTGCTGGCATTGTCAATACCCGGAAATAAGGAAATGAGGCTCTTGCATGCACGGAAACCAAGCGCGCAAAACAGTTGAAGACGCAATGGCGCAAAGCCCACGGCGCCGATCGGCGGGCCCGAGCCGCTATCGGGTCTTGCCATCAGTCCTTGCAGCATAAGAACCTGAGCACGCCTGATTAACGTTAACGGCACACTCTACGGGACGACGACGGCCGACGGTGCGTATGGGGACGGGACCGTCTTTTCGATTTCACCCTGACGTATCGAATGGCTTCGCCAGTGGTCGTAGACGGTTGGTCGCTAGGCTCCGTTTAGATTCGCGACGTATGCAACGCGCAATCTAAGGGCGTGACGCGAGTCGGCGCCAGACCTATGGTGGTGTTCAGTCGGCGTCCGTCTTTCATCGCCCGCTGCTCTCGCCGTTTAACTCGATCGCCCGCTGGCATTACGCGAACTGACCGAGCGGCTTCATGCCGGCTACGAAAGACTTGAGAAATTCGGAACAAAGATGTATTTTCAATTCAAATTATCCGGTGAATCCGGGTTTAGATAGGTCTATCCGATGAAGAACGCGATTCTTGGTGCCGGTGGTCCGATCGCAAACGAGCTCGCGGTCATCCTTGCCGCAAAGAATACGCCGTTCCGATTAGTCGGGCGTAACCCAAAGCCGCTCACCGGAGCGGAGGTGTTCCCGGCGGACCTCTCCGATCGCGAGCAAACTCTTGCGGCTGTCTCCGGATCGAGCGTCGTATACCTTCTTGTGGGCCTCAAATACGACCTCGCTGTCTGGCGAGCACTCTGGCCGCGGATCATGGCAAACGCGATCGAAGCTTGTAAACGGGCGCAAGCGAAGCTTATCTTTTTTGACAACGTCTATATGTATGGACGAGTCGATGGCCCGATGACAGAGCAAACGCCGTACGCGCCTTGTAGCAAAAAGGGCGTGGTCCGCGCGCAAGTCGCGACTGCACTCATGGACGAGGTCAAAGCGGGCAATCTCACGGCGATGATCGCCCGCTCCGCAGACTTCTATGGGCCGCGGACGGGGCACGGCGTGCCCAACGTCCTCGTCTTCGAGCCATTCACGAAAGGAACAGCTGCTTCGTGGCTCGTTGACGCGAGCGTACCGCATTCGCTGACGTTTACGCCCGATGCAGCGCGCGGTGTGGCGATGTTGGCCGAGCGCGAGTCGGCATGGAACCAAGTGTGGCACTTGCCTACCGCGCCCAACCCGCCGACAGGCAAAGAGATTATCGAGATGGCTGCCGCTGCGTTCGGCGTCGCGCCGAAATATCGTGTGCTTAGCAGGCCGCTGCTCCGCGTCGCGGGATTGTTCAATCCGCCCGTGCGGGAGTCGTACGAGATGCTCTATCAGAGCGACGCACCCTATCTATTCGACTCGACGAAGTTCACCAAAGAGTTCGGATTTGCGGGAACGCCTTACTCCGAAGGTATCCGGATTACCGCAGACTCCTATCGGGCAATCCTGACAGCGGGCGCCCGATGAACTCAACGCTCTAAGCCAATGCAAAGCGGGCGCACCGCTGGCGCCTGGCCGGAAGAATCATTAATGCGTCCTTAAACAGCCCAGGAGTCTCGACTTTGCATCGGAAGCGCATCAGCGCTTCCCAAAGCAGCAGGTTCTAAAATGGCCCAACACCAGGGCGAAGGCACGCTTGAAATCGCAATGCAAGAAAACAAGAACGAATTTAAGTCGACACAAGCAGTGCTCGATGCTATCCAAGCTGCACGCGAGGCGCAAGAGCATACGTGGGACGCTTGGTTTGCAGTGCGCGATGTAGATTCAGCTGAGTTCGAATCAGCGCGGCTTGCGTACACTGATGCTAATTTGGAAGTAAATCGCCTAATCGAAATCTACAACGGCTTCCGTCGTCATCGATAGATTTTAGCAAAGTTTCGGGGGCTGCTCCGCTAGAACTTGTCGGGGATCCATCATGAGCCGCGCACACGGCTTCGCGATCGCGAGGCCGTTTTGCATTGCGCTTTGCTGCGGGTAGGCGCGATTCTGTCTTGCTCTGAACCACGGTTCTTCAGGATGAGATGCTGTAGGTGCTCTGCCCTCAGACGCGCGTATGCGTAAGTGGGAAGGGAGTATCTTTCTTCGCTCTCTCCGAAGGGAGCTTAGTGCCCGCCCCTTTCACCGAGTCAGATTCAAGCGGCTTGGTGTTCGGCTAGGCAATTTTTAGCTGACGCGAAGCAGTTCACGACGGAGGCCGGGATAGACCCGTATGATTTATGGGCGCCGAAATTGCAGTTGCTCGTCACTCTCGCAACCGCTTTTTCACGAATCGCTGCCTTTGATTCCTCTTTACAAGAGGGCTTCATGATGCGAATAAGCTCGTCGCGTCGCTTTTAGGGTCCGGCCTGTCTGATGACTGGGCAAGAACAAATCGGTTGACTAATTTGCGAGGCGTTGAGAAAAGGAAACCAAGCGTAATGGGTATTTGGGATATTGTAAGCGGCAAACGTTACAAGGATTACCAACTTACTGAGCTGGTGAGCGATAATGCCATCAACGCACCGACACGCACGCCTCGACTCAATAACTCGATCGTCGCGGGCGAAGTCTACGATCTAGATTCCCATCGCGTGCTCTATGCGCGCAACGCGAACGTGCTCATGGATGCCACATCCACAACGAAGCTCTTAACCGAAGGGACCAGCCTCGCGCTCCTCGGACCGGACTTTCGCTGGATCACGCCGGTCTATCGCACCGGGCCGATCGACTCGCAGGGCGTTCTGCACGGGAATTTGGTGCTCGTCGCCAGCGGCGATCCGAATCTGTCGCAACGGGTTCAATCGAACGGGACGCTAGCGTTCGAAAACAAGGACCACGCGTATGACGGCTTACCCAAAACCAAAGCCGTGCCGGGGGATCCGCTCACGGTCCTTCGCGACCTCGCCGCCCAAGTTGCGAGAGCCGGTGTGAAGCGTGTTGCCGGTACGGTCGAAGTCGATAGTTCGCTCTTTCCCGATCAAGGCCCCGATAGTGGAACCGGCGTTACGATTTCGCCCATCGTTGTCAACGATAATCTCGTCGACGTGACGATCGCGCCGGGCGCGTTTGTCGGAGATCCTCCGGCGATCTCCGCATCGCCGCAGACGCCGTATGTAAAATTTGTCAACCATGCGACAACGGGGGCGCGCAAGAGCGACGCGACGATCGACCTCGGCGCCGACGTTCGCGATGCGCAGGGCCGCCATACGGTGACCATCACCGGTTCGCTGCCGGCTGGTCCGAGCGTTCTTTACGCCTACCGCGTCCCGGAGCCGGCAGCGTTTGCGCAAGCGGCCTTGATCGTTGCTCTCAGCGATGCCGGCGTCAGTGTGCGGGAGCCGGAGGTTTTGCAATCCTTCGTCTCTCCAACGCCGGCGTCACACGTGCCCGCGAACCTCGTCGCGGAGCACGTTTCACCGCCGCTCTCGCAAGACGCTTATATCACGCTGAAAGTGAGCGTTAATCTGCATGCAGCCCTGATGCCGTATCTGTGGGCGGTCTATTGCGCGGGCGCGAAGAGCGACTACGCGAAGGCTGGTTTTAGGTTGGAGGCGCGGATGCTACGTGAAGCCGGACTCGACGTACGAGAGGCGGCGCAGCAGGACGGCAACGGCCGCAACGCCTTCTTCACCCCCGATTTTATGGTTCGATATCTCGCGTGGGCGCGAACGCGATCGTGGTACGACGTGCTGCTCCGCGGTCTGCCGATCATGGGAGTCGACGGTACGCTCGTCAATATCCAGCGCAAGTCGCCGGCCCGAGGGAAGGTCTTCGCCAAGACCGGCACCGACGACAGCCGTAATTACTTAAACGGCGGAAGAATCTTTGAGAAGGGCTTAGCCGGCTACATCACCACGCGCGGTGGCCGCCATGTCGCGTTCGCCTTTTACATCGGCCCGATGAACGGTCCGCAGGACGAAGATACGGGCAGCGTCGCCGGGCAAATCCTCGGGGCGATGGCGGCGGCGACCTATCTCAGTCTTTAGCGAGCGCCGCCATACAGCGACGAGGGGCCGCCGATCAGCGAGATGGCCATTGAGCCCTGGGCCGAAGTGGCTTTCGAGATCGCGGTTTGGGTGCTACGATGGAATGGACAGCACTAGGAAAGCTCAAGAGCCAGTTCGTGCGTCGGAGGCCCTTAGGTAAAAATGGAGGTGCGATGCAAAGTCCGCCTATTCTGTGCGATTTTTCTTCTGGTTGCGGCGGCTACACTCTCGATCGTTCGCTCACCGAACGCTTTAGCCGCTTCGAGTCAGGCCGGAAGTTGCGAGAAGCCGTTAGTGCCCAAGCCAATGGGTGGGAATCTGTACGTTCCAGATGCACAGCGCCTTGGGGATGTGGCGCAATATCTGGGCATATGTCGCCGCGACGTATTCGTCCCAAGCGGCGGCGAAACGTTTTGTAACATCTTCACTCAAGCCTTTGCGCGAGACTATCTAGGATATCTTCCTCCCGATCTCGTGGGGCTGGCAAATCGTATTCACGATTCCTTGATGCTGCATTCCGTTGCCCTGCGCAACGGGAATGATCGACTGCAGCGCGGCTGGAATCGGCTGGCGTATTTTGCAAAGTCACGGCAAGCGGGTTTTGATGAAATAATCCGTGCTGCAAGCGAAGGCCTATTCGCTGTTGCGTCTTACAAGAACCCGAACCCAGCTCATCATGGGCACATAGTGGTTTTCGTGCCTGGTGAATATGCCGGCGCGTTAAGCTGGGACGAGCCGACACTCGAAATCCCAGCTGCTTCCCAAGCTGGCGAGACAGTCTTTGCTCGCGGCCCAATCACCTCAAGCTTCCCAAGCCCGCTGAAGTCAAGCTTCGATCTATTCATCCTCGAACCGTAATCGCGTTCGTGGGGCACCGCGGCTAAGAAACGAGCGCGATCGCCAGCCACGACGTCGGCCGCCGAACAGCAGCACCTTTGGGATGCGAGGAGCACTCACAAGCGTGAGCGCCAGTCGCGAGGCAAGTAGGTGGCGGCGCAGATAAAGAAAGGTCCCGACTTCGAAATGACTACGCCCGCGCAAGACACACGGTCTTTGATTAAGACGTATTTTCGTCAAGTCATACGGGGAACGCGGGTTTCGATCCTGGCGTGCACGATGCTGTGTGTGCTGGCGGCGTCGGGCTGCACGCGAAGCGCGCAAATACGGCGCGGCTCCAATACGCTCACCGTCGTCATGACGGAGCCGGTCTCGCTCGACCCGCTCTACCTGCAGGGCGTCGTCGGCTACGAGGTCAGCGAGATCGGGTATTCCTATCTCACGAACTACGACTCTGACGGGAACGTGGTGACAGACGTGGCGCGCGAAGTCCCGACCGCGGCAAACGGCGGCATCTCCCTCGACGGGAAGCGGATCACCTATCGCCTGCGACCCGACGTACGCTGGCAAGACGGGGCGAAGCTGACGTCGGCGGACGTCGTCTTCACGTACCGTGCGATCATGAGTCCGCAGAACAACATTCCGTCGCGCTATGGATACGATAGGATCGCTTCGGTCGACGCGCCAGACCCCTATACCGTCGTCGTGAAGACGCGGACCGCGTTCTCGCCGATCATCGCCTACTTCTTCGGAGGTGACAGCAACTATCCGATCCTGCCGGCGCACCTGCTCGCGCGGTACGCGAGCCTCGATCATGTCGATTACAGCGCAGCGCCGGTGGGCTCGGGGCCGTACGTCTTCGAGCGGTGGCGCCGCGCCGACGGCATCAATCTGGCGCCGTATCCGCAGTATCATTTCGGCAAGCCGCGTCTCGACCGCATCGGTGTGCGCTTCATTCCGGATTCGTCGACCGTGGTCAATCAACTCGCAACCGGCGAGATCGACGCCGCATTCTTCGTCGACGCCGCAAGGATCGAAGCCTTGCGCGCGATCCCCGACCACCGGATCGTGGTAACGCCGGTTCCGTTCGCGTACACGCTGGATTTCAATCTCAAAGATCCACTGGTCGGCGACCTGGCGGTACGGCGTGCCTTAGCGCTTGCGATCGACCGGCGCGCGCTCATACAGAAAGTATCGCACGGCCTCTACGTGCCGGACGGCCTGCGCGCGTTGTTCACCTGGGCGTACGACGCGCGCGCTGGCAACGTTCCATACGCCCCGGCCGCCGCCGCGGCTGTGCTGCACAAGGACGGCTGGCTTGTGGGCGAGGACGGAATCCGCACGAAGGGCGCCCGGCGTCTCGAGATTCAGCTTGCGGAGTTCACGGGTTCCCAGGAAGAGAACGTGATCGCGACCGTGATCGCGGCACAAGAGCGCGTGGTCGGCATCGACGTCACGCGCAGGCGGTATACGCTGCAAGAGTTCAAGATGCACACGGGACCAGTCTACTCCGGGCACTATCAGATCGCGCTGGAGCACCAGCAGCTCGACTGGGATCCCGACCCTTCCACGTCGCTCGCGTGCAACCAGTGGTCGCCGGGCGGCTTCAACAACGCGATGTATTGCAACCCGGCCGTCGACCGCGCGATCGCCCATGCGACGACGGTGTTCGACCGGCCGTCGCGCGCGCGCGATTACTCATTCATCCAGCGGCAGATACTGAAAGATCTACCGTACTACTTTTTGTGCCAGGTGAGCGAGATCGACGTGATTCCGACGCGGCTTGAAGGCTACGATCGCCCGCTGCTCTCGCCGTTTAACTCGATCGCCCGCTGGCATTATGCGAACTGACCATCCCCTTCATGCCGCCTACGCCGATCGCCTAGCGCATTTGCTGCATGGCATTGCGGTCGGCCGCATCCACGAAATCGAAAACGTTAACGAGGTTCTGCGATTGCAATGTAGCATGCCACTGCTGATAGCGCGGCGTGCGGATGACACATTACTCCTTACGGACAGTCCCTTACGGGACCGCAAAAGGCCGCCTGTGAGAAAATCCCCTTTTTCTCACGGATTTTCTCACCGAATAAGGTACGATAGGCTGCGATAAGGAACGATTGGTCGGCTTCGCGTGCTCAAACGATACTTGCGAGGACTTATCGAGGTTAGCTGCAAACATTTCAAGACCGCCGCATTCAACCACTCTGCCACCTCTTCAAGTCCCCGAAAATCCTTATGGTTATTGAGTTTTTTCGCCGTAATCGCGTTTCTCACGAAGTCACGTCGCCACCCACCGGGTGAATTCGGCGAAACCAGATCTTAGCCAGTACAACTCGGATACGTCCGTCCTCACACTGCCTTCACTTTGTCCCATACGATGCTCACGTGTCCCCATGGAGACTTTGCTTTCAGCGTCAGGTGACTTCCGGCGAAGGAACAGCTCCTCACTTGTTCGGCGTCAACGAGATTGGGAAACGAACTCCCTTCGACGTAATGCGTGACCATGTCGCCTCCCTCCCCAACCGAAAAGGTCCCGAAATAGCCGAAATAGCCGCTCCATGCTTCAGCTTTCTCCTCAATTGTCGCGCGCAGCAAGTCATCGCTACCAAAGTGCCGCTGATTCCTACGCATCATTTGTGCAGAAACCGTTCCAGACGCATCGTAGGTCAGTTGCCCGACCGGATCATTTCCCAGTTCAGATCTGACATCGCCCGCTTCGTTGCGCCACTCGAATGAGACGAGCCGCCATGTCCCTAACAACTTCAGACGCACGGTTTCCGCGTTCATTACCTGGTATCTCCCTAGAAGTGTGTTTGATTTAGTTTAAGCTAAGAATTAGATGTCTTTTCTGGGCGGAATGGATCTTATCCCGCATTCACCGGATGCAATCGTCGAAAAGACATCTGAGAGCGCATCACCTTTTCACACGCATGGCAACCG
Organism: Vulcanimicrobiota bacterium; assembly: GCA_963826325.1. Taxonomy (GTDB): domain Bacteria; phylum Vulcanimicrobiota; class Vulcanimicrobiia; order Vulcanimicrobiales; family Vulcanimicrobiaceae; genus Cybelea. The sequence continues at coordinate 413,562 of CAWGWT010000013.1, read as the reverse complement.
AATGGAAACCGTGATGAGATTGACAATGGAAAAAGCCCGTCGGTGCGGGCTTTCTTTGGTAGCGCCAACGGGAATCGAAGCCGCGAATCGGAGTCCCGCATCATTCCTTACAGACGCCCTTAGGGGACTTCAAAAGGTCTCCCGTGAGAAAAGCGAGTTTTCTCACGGATTTTCTCACCGAATAAGATACGATAGGCCTCGATAAGGAACGATTGGTCGGCTTCGCGTGCTCAAACCATACTTGGGCGGCATCAAAGACCTGTACCATGTTCTTCGCACGCATGAGGAGCGGGCCACAGAAAAAGCTTAGCAGCGCGGCAGCCGTCGTCGTGGCCAACGCGTGCCAGCTATGGAAGGCTTCGGGAGGTATTGCTCCGCTGATCAAATCGCGAACGATGCCGCCACTGACTGCGGCGGCAAATGCCATAATGATGACGCCGAAGATGTCCATAGGTCGCTCGGCCGCGAAGAGCGCGCCGCTGACTGCGAAGGCAAAGGTGCCTGCGAGTTCAAGTATCTCGAAAAACTCGCTTTGCATGGGTGCACTCCTACGAAACGACCGACTCTAAAACTCCCGAAAGGTAGTCGGGTGCGACATTTGTGTGGCTGCGCCTTCCCGTCACCAACGCCGCGTCGTCGACATGGAAATGCGGATTATCACGCCGCGCGCTTGGAAGACGGCAGAACGCGCAACCGGAGCGACGGCTGGAAAGTTTCGCGCGCACACCCTCGTTAAGTTTCACAACCTTCCGATCGCGCGGACCGCGTTCATCGGGCGCGATCGCGACATCGCCGACGTTACAGGGCTGCTCGACCACCACCACCTGATCACTCTCAGCGGCTCGGGCGGCGTCGGCAAAACGCGGCTCGCCTTGGAGATCGGCGCAGAGCTCTTCAATAGGTATCCCGACGGCGTATGGTCTGTGGACTTGGCACCGATTACCGATCCCAAGCTCGTCGCGAGCGTCATCGCCAAAGCGATCGGGATGAGCCAGCAGGCGGACAGCCGCGTCGGCGTGGCGATTCCGCAGTGGCTGCAACGCAAGAAGCTCCTGCTGGCTCGGCATGGTCCGAAGATCAGGCCGTCGAGGAAGCGCTGAAGGTCTAGCTTCCGGGAATACATCGCGTCGTCTTGCGCCGATCACTGTGATTTCGTGCTCGAAAATCGCTTCAGCGCCGTTCGGCTGCGAGAGCCGGGCGGCTGCACGCTGCCGCGCGTGATCACGTACGTGCGCTTCATCCAGCCCTTTTAGCCGTGCGGCGGCAGCACCGGCGGCGATTCGACAACCGCGAAATGTCCGTTCGGCGTAATCGTCAGCTCTGGCGCATATAACCCGATCAGGCGGCGCCGCCACCAATTGCCCGTCTGCCGCTTCTCGGCCACCGTTGTAAACCAATACTGCCACAGCACCGCGCGCACATACCGCGGCGGGATCTCGGGAAACGGATTGCTCTTGAGCAACGCCAGCACATCGGGATCGTTCACGAGCAGCCGCTCCTCGGTCAACGGAACAATATCGTTTTGCTGCCAATCGCCCAGAGACGCGAACCACAGGTTCCAGTCGAAGCGCGGCTGATAGGGCGCGTAAATGCCCGGCGGTTCGTTGAGCGCCTGCGGCTTATAGCGGAACGGATATGCAACCCATTGGTTGCCATCGTGCGACCCTTGAAATTCAATCTCGTACCGTCCGCGCGTCATCACCGCGAAAAGCCCGTATTGGTTAGCGATGCGAAACGGATCGAGCAGTCTCACCGGAAAACCGAAGACCGGCGACATTCCTCCCAGCGGCATAGCGATTAGCTCCGCCGTGGTGTCGTACGCTACCCACGTCAGCAGAACCATGCTCACCGCAAGCCCCAGTGCGCTCAAGTGTTTGTCGAGCCTTTGCCGCCAGGGTCTTCGCGCTTGCAATTCTTCCATACTCGGCGCTTGAACCGGCGCGCGCGGCTCCGTGACGCTCAGGATTGACGAAGGCACTTCTTCCGTCACGTCAGTCTGGGGCTCTCTAACAGGCTTAGGCAGTCTGAACCGCATCGGCACAAACCGCATCAGCGCCCGATCGTCCAGCAGTAAGAAGCCGAGGGAAAGCACCAAATAATTCAGGAACGTGTAGTTGCCCGTAAGGGTCACGCCAATCTGCCACGGGGTGACGATGCAAAAGCAGATGAGCCGCACGCGCCTTGGGAAGAAAAGCATGAAGATCAGCCCCAGCTCCATTGCCAGCGTTGCGCCCGTCGTCGCTGCCTGGAACCAGTGTGGAAGGTGCTGCACATACCAGCCAATCCATGTGGGCAGCGGTTCATTCTGGTAGTACTCGTCCATAGCCGTGAACTGGCGCCACTCCGGGTCGCCACTCAGCAGCTTCACCATCCCTGACTCGAAGTAGATGCGAAACCACTCCCACTGCAACAGGAAGAGGCTGGCGCGCGAGGGCGGGCTCTGCGCACCCCACCCCGGCATCAGCCCGCGCGGCGCGAAAAACAGCGCCAGAAAGCCCGCTTCGAGCAGCATTCCATCCGACTGGTAGCCAGAAAACACACCAGCCGTCGTCACGAACGATAGGAAACAGACAAAACAGGCAAAGAAGCATATCCGCGGCCACAGGTTGAAGAACGCAGCCACCGAAGCAGCCAACCCGATCCACGTCACAGCCATCAACATGCCGGAGCTCGCGGAGATCCAGTAGAGCGATGGCGCGTACCAGTAGCCCGCGGCGCCCAGCGAGTCCGCGACCGCAGCCAGGAAATGCTGCGCGGGTAGAATTCCCTCCGGCCCTATCAGTCCTTTGATCTGAAACAGCAGCGAGTAGAACGCGGAGAAGTAGATGGCGGCCAGCGCGCGCAAAAAGATCCATCGCGGGATCAGTCTGGCGTGGGCGCCGTGGTGCGAGTCGAACAACCACCGAATCACATTGGTTGGCGAACGCTGCATCGTTCCTGGAACAGGATAGCGGTTCCGCCTACGAACGGCGGCCGTAAGTTAATATGAAATATTGTGTCCGCTGCCGCCCTATCCGGCGCGTGTTCATTAGAATCTCACTTCGACTCTGACCTGTAGGTGCATTTCAGGCAACTGATTAACAGCGAGGGTTAGATCCAGGCTGGTTGTGGCGTCGGCCCAGAATCGGGAGCCTGCGACAACCAAGATTTCCTTCGGGCCACCAGTCAGATTTTCTAACATTTTCTAACGGAGCGGTCGGGAAGGGTCGGGAATAGACCGTCCTCCGAAGATGTTATCGAACGTCCGGTTCTCTTGAATAACGAAGATGACGTGCGTGATCTTACCGGTCGGCAGCGTGGAACCGGCTTTTGTCGGCGCACCGGCTGGTAGCGTCGGAAGCGCGGGCCCAGTCGACGGCGCTTTCGCACATGAGGCGAGTCCGACCGATGCTATCAGAGCGATCCAAAATCCGCGCAACATGTGGCGCCTCCGTTTCGAAGCAACTCAGAGAGATTTTCCGGGACCGCTGCCGATCCTCCGATTCAGCGCCGATACCCGACAGACGCCGGCGAACCTCGATAAGGATCGATTGGTCGGCTTCGCGTGTTCAAACGATACTTGCGAGGACTATCGAGGTTAGCTGCAAACATTTCAAGACCGCTGCTTTCAGCCACTCAGCCACCTCTCCAAATCCTCGCAAACCTCACGCTTGAAACCGGATCGCGATGAAATAACGGAGACCCGCTTATAGGCTTAGTGCCGATCTCGATTATTGTTTCGGGAGCCGAGCCGTAACGAAGTTCGATATCCCGCTCGCGGCCGGCGGATCCATGTTGGCGAGTACCGCGACGACGTAGCCGGAGCCCGAACAGATCTCCAGATCGCCGTTCATTCCCGGCGCCCCGCCGTTGTGTCCGAAGCAGCGAGTGCCGTTGACGACCTCGTCATCGAAGCCATACGCGTAACGACCGCCGCCGGGAGTGTCAACCTTTCCGGTGGTTAGCAAGTCCGTATAGTGCGGGCTAAGCAATTTGTTTTGCTGCAGCGCGTTCGCAAACCTCAGCAGATCGCCAACCGTTGAATAGCCGCCGCCGGCCGACGTAGCGCGGTAGGGCAGCGTGCCGGTATTCGGCTGCAGCTGGCCGTTGGGTCCCCACGTGTAGCCGACGCTGCGGTTGGGAACGGCTTCATCTTCCGGCGCAGATCCGGTGGACGTCATGCCCGCCGCTTCGTAGACGTGCTCACGCACGTAATCGTAGTAAGTTCCTCCGCTCACTTTTTCGATCACCAGCCCGAGCAGAACGAAGCCGTAGTTGCTGTAACTCCAGCGGCTGCCCGGCTTAAATGCTAAGCCTCGCGTGCCATAGAGCTTCTCGTAGTCCTGCAGCGTACGCAACTGCAGACGGTGAGCCTCGAACTGAGGTCCGAAGATGTCACCGGTTCCCCCGGTATGATCGAGCAGCTCTGCGATGGTGACTTGCGAGGCGACGTCTTTGTTGGGGTAATCGACGAGGTACTTGCCTAGAGGCGCGTCGAGGTCCACTCTTCCGGCTTGCACCAATTGCAAGATGGCCACCGCTGTGAACATTTTGTTCATCGAACCGATACGAAAGCGAGTGTCCAGCGTATTGGGAACGTTACCCTCACGATCAGCAAGCCCATAAGCTTGAGCGAAGAGCGGCCGCCCGGCCTTTGCCAAGAGCATCGCTCCGGCGAAGTGGCCGCGGGCGGCCTGCGTTTCGACCTTCGTGCGCAGCGCCGCAACCAACTCGGCTTCGCTCATGTGAGGCGGCGCGAACTCTCCGGGCGTCGCGATCGCACGCAGCTCCAAGTTGAGTATCCGGTAGGGCTCGACGTTCTCCGTGGTCAGCGTCAGCATTCCGAATTGTTCGTTGAAACGATCTTCGACGATTGCGGTCAGCTTCGTGGGCGCGGACGTCTCGATCTTCTTGACGTCGAAGCCGCCCGTCGCTCGCTGGAACTGCATGTCGTCGTCGATGTTCTTGAGGATGGACGGATACTTCGATTTCAAAAAGTTGAAGTACGTCGTGCGGTCGCCGCTGTCGAAGGTTTGCAGCCACGAAGTCAACGCCTGGCCTGCAGGCGTATCCGGTACGGTTGGCGGACCGGGCGTCGGCGACGCCACCGACGTCGCTAGCGCCAAAATGAGCATCACGCTAAGGGTCATTAACGGCCCGTTTCTTACCCCTCACGCCGGAATCCCGGTCGATAAGACGCGGTACTCCTGGCGCAATTGTTTTGTAATATTCCGCGATCGGAGGGGTCGGGATCGCCATGAGGCCGGCAATCAGAACCATCGCAGAGGCGACGCCAGCGAAGACCGGCCGACGAAGAAAGAATTGGAGCATAGCACATGCCCCGACTTAACTAAGCCGGGGCGCTTTCTCGTGCGTGCGTGGTAAGAACGCCGCTATTAGGCCGATGAATGGAAGGAAAGCGCAAAGGTGGTAGAGCGTCGCGATACCTGCCGTGTCGGCCAGGTGACCTTCGAATGGCGCGGCCAGGCCCGCAACCCCGAATGCGAATCCGAAGAATAAGCCCGAGATCATTCCCACCCTGCCGGGCACGAGTTCTTGGGCGTACACCACGATCGCCGGAAACGCGGACGCGAGGATGAAGCCGATTACGACCGTCAACGGCACCGACCAGAACAAGTTCGCATAGGGCAGCAGAAGCGTGAACGGCAGCGCGCCGAGGATCGAGAACCAAATGACGTGTTTGCGGCCGAACTTGTCGCCGATCGGTCCGCCCGCGACCGTGCCCACCGCAATCGCCGCAAGGTACGCGAACAGGTGCAGCTGCGCTTGCTGAATCGAGACGCCGAACTTCTCGATCAGATAGAACGTCAAGAAGTTCGACAGGCTGACGAGGTAGACGTACTTAGAGAAGACGAGCACGAGCAGGACGCCGATGCCGAATGCTGCCGTGTTTTTCGGGACGGTGAGCTGACCGATTTTCCTTACACTGGTCTTTAGCCGCGCGACGCCCTCGCGACGATACCACGTTGCAACGTTCCATAGTACGACCCCCAAAGTGAGCGCGAGCAGCGCGAAATAGCCGAGGCTCAGAATACCGAAGCGGACGATGACGAGGGCGGCGACGAGCGGCCCGATCGCCTGACCTGCGTTGCCGCCGACCTGAAAGATCGATTGCGCGAAACCGTGGCGGCCGCCGGCGGCCATGCGTGCGACGCGCGATGCCTCGGGATGGAACACGGCGGAGCCTATGCCAAGCAGCGGCGCACCGGCGAGCAGCATCCAATACGTGTGCGACTGCGAGATGATGAGAAGGCCGAAGAGCGTGAAGAGCGTGCCAACCGGAAGCGCCATCGGCCGGGGTCTCTTGTCAGCAACGAGCCCGATGAGCGGCTGTAAGATCGAGGCTGTGATTTGATATGCGGCGGTGACGAGGCCGATCTGGCCGAGCGAGAGGCTCAACGCCTTGACGAAGTTCGGATAGATCGCGGGCAAGAGCGACTGCAGCATGTCGTTGCAGAAATGACAGAAGCTGATCGCTACGAGAATCCCCATCGCGGTGCCGGAACGAAGCGAATCGATGGAACCGGGCGGCGGTCCGGCCGAATCGGCGACCTGCGGTTCGGCTTGCATTTACTTTTCCCCGTAGTCGCGATCGGTATGGTTCACCTCGCCGAGGCGCCAATAGCCGCGCGTCGTCATCCAACTCTTCTCGATGCCGGCGGTCTCCAACAGCATGTGCCGGATGCGTCGCATAGCTCCGGCTTCACACCCGACATAGATGCGGCCATCACCGTTCGGCCAGACAAATTCCGACAACGCACCGAGCAGCGCCGATCCGGGCCGATCACGATCGACCGGGCGGGTTAGCCACCGTACGTCGGCGTTTGTGATGCCCGCTAACGGACGGATCTCATCCGCAGATACAACTTCGACGAAGACCGACGCCGACGTCTTCGGCGGCAATGCCTCGAGCAGCGTCTCGGTTGCGGGCAATGCTGACTCGTCGGCCGCAATCACATACCACGCGGCGTTGGTATCGATGTCGTAACCACGCGCCGGCCCCATCATTACCAGTTGGTCTCCGGTCGCGGCACGAGCTGCCCACGTCGAGCCCGGACCCTCGCCGTGCAGAACGAGGTCGATGTCCAACCGATGCGTCGCGGCATCGAACCGTCGAGGCGTATAGGTCCTCGACGTTGGCCGCACATCGGGTTCCGGCAACGGCACTGTATGCTGGCGGGGCTCCGGAAAGACTAGTTTGAGATGTGCGGCCGGCCCGGGCCACACGAAATCCGTCAAATCCGCTCCTTCGAACGTGACTTGCCGCATGTGCGCGCTGAGCTGCCGAACTTCGCGGGCGATGACCCGCCGTCGCGGCCGGCGCGGACGCTCCCGTGTTTCTCGCGGTTGCATAATATAGCCCGAGCGTAACCTTTTCCAGTCCGTCCCGCATTCTACGGTGGGTAGATGACTATTGCGAGTGGGACAGGCGAGGTGCCCAGTGCCCCTCTGTTAGATTACGAAGACGTCGATCGGCCGGTGCTGGCCGTGCGCCGCGAGTTTCCGCAGTCGTTTGAACTGGAGTGGCATCGGCACTCGCGTGGCCAACTCTTATATGTCGCCGAAGGCGTGGCAGCGGTCCACACACCGAACGGCGCTTGGATGGCCCCGCCGGAACGGGCCGTGTGGACGCCTGCGGGGATGCCGCACGCGGTGCGGATGGTCGCCACCGTCAGCACCCGCTCGATTCGGATTGATCCCGCGCGCTGGCGGTCACCGGGCGACCGCAGCCAGGTTATCGCGGTCTCATCGCTCCTGCGTACACTGCTGGACGCAGCGACTGAAATCACGCCTACTTATGACGTGAATGGGCGCGACGGGTTGCTGATGGAGCTTTTGGTCAACGAGGTCGAGCGCGCACCGCTGATTCCGCTGGCCGTGCCGTTTCCAACAAGCACTGCGCTCGCGGCGAAGTGTCGCGCTTTTCTCCAACAGCCCAATCCACACGATACGATCGAGGACTGGAGTGTCGCACTCGCTATCGGACGCAAGGCGTTTACGCGCATGTTCCGTCGCGAGACGGGCATGAGTTTCGCGCAATGGCGCCGACAGGCGTGTCTGCTCACCGCCCTACCCCGACTGAGCTCGGGCGAGTCGGTCACGAACGTCGCGCTCGATTTAGGATACGACAGTCCTGCCGCATTCGCGACAATGTTCAAACGTCTCGTCGGGGTTGCCCCGAGTCACTACGCCCGTACCACGTAGGTTAGGCGGCGCGCACGTAGCATCGCGCTTAACGACGTGGTAACGGCGCCCGTCGCATCGGACTTGGAATCACTTCGCATCTAAGGGCTCGGGGGTTCGAGTCCCCCATCTCCACCGAGTACATCGCGACGCCGTTACCAAAAAGTGAACGCCGGGAAGCGGTTCAGCAGGACACTGGGAGTCAGGGTGACACGGGACATTGGGCGGCGCGCGAGAGCAGAAACGTGCGGTCGCGGCTGTTTCGCGCGAGAGCCGCGGCGCGCTCGAATTCCGCCCGGGCCTCCGTTGTGCGACCGAGTTTGAAGAGCAGATCGGCGCGGACGCTCGGCAGTAGGTGGTAGATTCGGAGTGCGGGCTCGTCGAGGAGTTTGTCAGCGATGTCGAGTCCGGCTTGCGGGCCGTATGCCATTGCGACCGCCACGGCTCTGTTCAATTCCACGACCGGTGTCGGCTCGATTTGCGCGAGTGCGTCATACAGCGCAGCGATGCGTTCCCAATCGGTTTCTTCCGCACTTGCGGCGCGGGCGTGGCAGGCGGCGATTGCGGCTTGTAATCCATATGGGCCGACTGCGCCCGCGAGTTGTTCGGCCTTCGTCAGTTCTGTGAGGCCGCGGTGTATGAGAAGACGATTCCATTTGCCGCGATCTTGGTCGAGCAGCAGGATCGGTTCGCCCGACGGCCCGATGCGCGCTTGCATTCGAGATGCTTGAATTTCCATCAGCGCGACGAGTCCGTAAACCTCACTCTCGTTCGGCATGAGGGCGGCGAGCATGCGCCCTAGGCGCAGTGCGTCTTCGACGAGCTCGGGGCGCAGGACGTCGTCGCCGGCCGTTGCCGCATAGCCTTCGTTGAAGATCAGGTAGATGGTCTCGAGGATCGAGGCGAGGCGTTGCCGGCGCTCGGAGCCGGAGGGTACTTCGAACGGAACTCGCGCTTCCATGAGCGTGCGCTTCGCGCGGACGATGCGTTGCGCGATCGTCGTTTCCGAGGTGAGAAAGGAGCGCGCGATTTCGGCGGTGGTGAGGCCGCCGAGTAGCTTGAGCGTCAGCGCTACGTGAGCTTCCTTCGAAACGGCCGGATGGCACGCCACGAACATCAGGCGGAGTAAGTCGTCGTCGATTTCTTCGTAGGTTGCGGCAACGTCGGTTTCCGATTCCTTGACCGAGAGGTCGCGAATAAGTTCTTCCGATTTGCGCTGCAGCGTCTCTTCGCGGCGGATCTGATCGATCGCGCGCCGTTTGGCAGTCGTCATGAGCCACGCGCCGGGGTTGCGCGGGATGCCCTCTTCTGGCCACTGCGAGAGGGCCGAAACGAAGGCATCCTGCGCAAGATCCTCGGCACGTCCGATGTCGCGCACCATCCGCGACAACCGTGCGATCAGTTTGGGCGATTCGATGCGCCAGATTGCCGCGATGCCAGCGTGAAGGTTGGGCGTCACTCCGGGGGTGGGTAGACTTCGCGGCCGTCCGTATCGACGAGCGTACCTTCGGCGCGCATTTCCTCGACGAGCTCGCGCATCCGTTCCGTCATTTTGGGACTTTCGTGCGGGTGCGCGTTGGCGCGATCGAGCGTCATGATTTAAATGAATCTCACTTGAGTTGCTCCCGAAGACGCGCCTCAGAAGCCCTGACTTCAGGTGTGAGGTTTTCGCCGAAGTCTTCGGCTTCGAAGATCTGTCGAATCTCGATGACTTGGCCGCCGTCGAACGGCGCGTGCGTGAATCGCTCGACCACTTCTTCCTTCGATTTCCCCTGAACGATCCAGAAGCCGGCGATCAGCTCTTTCGTTTCAGTGAACGGGCCGTCGGTGACCGTCGTCCGGCCGCCGTCGAAGCGCAGTCGCGCTCCCTTCGACGAGGCCTGCAGGCCTTCGCCCGCCAGCATCACGCCGTCTTTGGCGAGCTGCTCGTTGAACCTGCTCATCTTCACGAGCATCTCGCTCGATGGCAGCACGCCTGCCTCGCTCTCTTTATTGGCCTTAACCAGGACCGCGAATCTCATTGGTCTCTCCTTATAGTGGGTTGGGTCTTCTGTTGATGCGTCGGATGGGGACCTGCAAATTCGACATGGGAAGTCAGCCGAGGAGGCGGGGTACGGCGAAAAGGCCGGGCGAGCGGTGCGTTTCTTCGTGCACATGGCTCGTCGCGCTCGCGGTAGCGCTCGCAATCACGGGTTGCAGCGGCAGCAAATCGTCATCGTCGAACTGCACCAGCGATCGGCCCGCCGCGGCATTGATCGCCGGCGAGATCCCGAGTATCCGGGCGCGGTTACGCAAGCCTCGGGCAGCGGCTCGAACATGGGCACCAGCGCCGTCCGGCTAGGTGCCCTACTGGCGACTCGTTCGACAAAGTATACGGTTGGTATCAACAGAAGATGCCCGCGGGTTCCGCCAGGCGCGTATTTCTCGTCGCGTAGCGCGTCGATTTCACGAATCTCGGCGATACCGAGCTGACCATACTTCTTTTTCCAAAGATGGATCGTGTTCTCGTGAACGCCGGCTTTGCGTGCGAGCTCGGCAATCGGGATGCCGGCTCCTAGCAGCTAGTCAGCCCAGGGATGTTTGCGCGATAAGCGATGGGCAGGCGTTCTGAGTCTGGCCCAGTGGGTCCGCTAGGACGTGAAACCGCGCCCTTGAGAAAAACGACTTTTCTCACGGATTTTCTCACCGGATCGCCGACCTTAGCTCTGCGCCTCATGCAAACTTTCTAACGGAGCGGTCGGGAAGAGTCGGAAATGGACGGGATCAGCCGGGAGCCAGAGCGGCGAAAAAGCCTTGCAGAATAACACGAATCGGTAGCGGACGGGGACTCGCCGGAACCCCGAGCAGTGGTTCGAATCCCGCTGAGCTGCTGCATTAGGTCGACCGAAGTTTTTCCAACTTCTCGCGCACGGCTTTCGTCTTCGGATGGTCTGCGCCGAGCGCTTTTTCGCGGATCGCCAATGCGCGGACGTAGAGTGGCTGTGCGTTGTCGGGGAACCCCTGAGCTTCGTACAACGTCGCCCGATCGCTCAGGGAGGTCGCAACATCCGGGTGTTCCGGCCCGAGAGCTTCCTCCCGGACTGCCAACGCGCGCGTATACAGCGCCTCCGCTTCATCGTATCGTCCTTGGTCACGGTACAGATTCGCGAGGTTGTCCAGGCTGATCGCAACGTAGGGATGGTTCGCGCCAAGCGCCTTCTCTCGAATCGTCAGCGTGCGTAAGCTTAGCGGCTCCGCCTCTTCGTAACGTCCTTGCTTATGGTACATGTTCGAAACGCTTTCGAGGGCCATCGCAACAAAGTGATGATCCGGGCCGAGCGCCTTCTCCCAAATCGCCAGCGCGCGCGTGCACAGCGGCTCTGCTTCTTCAAAGCGTTGTTGCTCAAGGTAAGCCGAGGCGAGGTTGTTGAGGCTGAATGCAACGTCGGGATGATCAGGGCCGAGCGCCTTCTCCCGAATCGCCAGCGCGCGCGTTAACGCTGCCGTCCCTTCTTCGTAACGTCCTTGCTCATAGCATGCGTCCCCAATGTTGTTGAGACTGAATGCAACGTCGGGATGGTCGGGACCGAGCGCCTTTTCCCTAATCCCAAGCGCACGCCTGTGCAACTGCTCTGCGTCTTCGTAACGCCCTTGTTCATTGTACACGTTGGCGAGATTATTTAGGCCCCATGCAACATCGGGATGATCCGGGCCGAGCGCCTTCTCCCGAATCGCCAGGGCGCGCGTGTACAGCGCCGTCGCTTCTTTATAACGCCCTTGGTCAGTGCACAGGTTACCGAGGCTGTTCAGGCTAGTTGCGACGGAGGGATGATTCGGGCCAAGCGACTTCTCTCGAATCGCCAGCGCGCGCACATGCAGCGGCTCCGCTTCTTCGTAGCGCCCTTGCTCCTTGTACACGCTCCCAAGGTTATTCAGAGTAGCTGCAACGTCGGGATGATCCGGGCCGAGCGCCTTCTCCCGAATCGCCACCGCGCGAGTAAGCACGGTCTCCGCCGCACTGTAGTCGCCGCGTATGGCTACGTAGAGACCGCAGCGACGGGCGAGTGGCCCCGCCGGCAAGAGCGTCGTCTCGCTCGGCAAGGCGTCCAGTGCCGCGCGCACGTGCGGGAGGAGTCGCGCGCACTGTGACCACGTGGCGAAATCGCCCTCGGGAAACGCGGCATCGGCAACTTCAACGGCGCACTCGCGCCACGACGGAGCAACGTCGCCTTCAAGATCTCGTCCTGCTAGCTGCACGATCCGGTGCATGCTATAGGTCCGCGAGCTCTCTCCAAAGGTAAGCAGCGAGAGCCGGTCGAGCGCCCCAAGCGCCTCGTCGAGCCGCAGGTCATCGGCAAGGACCGAACGCAGATCGAGCACGTCGGTTTCGGACAGCGCCGGCCTTAGGTCCGCGGCATAGGTTTCAAGCGGCTGATGGAAGAGCTCCTCCGGGATCGCCTCGGGCGCAAATGATGTCGCGAAGCAAAGTACCGCTGCCGCGCCGGGGGCGTGCTGCTCTGCTTGCGCGATCGCGGTGCTGAAGGTTGCAAAGACTGAACGCGGGTATTCGGCGTCGCGCGGAGCGTTGTGCAGATGCTCGTTGATGCGCTCTAAGTACCGTCGCGGGCTCACCATTCGCAGACTGCGCAGCGCGGCCGCCGCATGTGACAGCGCCAAGGGAAGCGCACCGAGTGCTTGCACGATCGCGTACGCGTCTGTTTCGCTTAAATCTTTTCGTCCGCTGGCGCGCTGCAGATACCGGACTGAGGTCTCGAGGGACCAGGGGTGCAAGGGAATCGCGGTAACATCGGCGCCCCACGCAGCGTCACGCGACGTCGCCAACGCTAGAGCCCCGGCGCGTGGCAACCACGTCCGCATGAGCCCTTTGTCTTCAAGATTATCGAAAACCAACAGCACCGGCTTGTCGAAGCCGCCCAGCACCGAGTTGACCACTCGCTGCGCGGCGACGCGCCGATCGGCCAGCTGATCGAGGCCCTGCACGAACATCGTACCCAAACGCAGCAGCCCGTCGACGATGCCGTCTTCGGTCTCTGCGTTGAGCCACCACACGACCGAGTGTTGCTCGCGGCTACGCCAGCCGTATTCGCGCGCGATGGACGACTTGCCGACCCCGCCTAAGCCGTGTACCACCGCGATCGCGCCGTCTTTCTTCAGCGCCGCCTGCACCGCCGCGAGTTCCTCATCGCGTCCGCTGAAGCTCGCAACGGGGTGAAACTCCGCCGCATCGACGATGGAAAGATCGCTGGGCAGCGTTCCGAGCGAGCGCAGCGGTGGAAACTCCGCCGGCAATGCCGGCGCCAGCAACTGGTACAGCCGCTGCGGCTCGGTGAAGTCTTTGAGATGATAGGCGCCCAGTTCGCGCAGCGTTACATCAGCCGGCAGTGCGCCGTCGACGAGCGCAGCCGTCTCGGCGGTCATCAGAAGCTGACCGCCGTGGCCGATCGCCAGCAGTCGCGCAACCTTATTAACCGCCGGACCGAAGTAGTCGCCCCCGCGCATCTCTGCGCTACCGGTATGGATTGAGGCGCGAACGCGCAATCCGTCAACAGCGGAGAAATCTTCGGCGTTTAGCGCCTTTTGCGCCGCCAGCATTGCAGCAACGGCATCCTGAGGCGTTGCGAACGCGCTGCAAAAAGCGTCGCCGGCCGTTTTGAAGACATGGCCACCGCGTTCCGCAATGGCCGCCTGCAAGATCGCATCGTGACGTCGCACGGCGTCTTGCATCGCGACGCGGTCGCGCTCCCATCGCGCCGTACTGCCTTCGATATCCGTGAAGGCAAACGTGACTTCGCCTGCCATCCCCTTGCTGATTCGGCGTCGCCCCGTCTAACATTTTCTAACGAAGCGGTCGGGAAAGGCCGGAAATGGACGGATCGGCAGGGAGCCAGAGTGGCGAAAAAGGTTGCAGAATAGCACTGTTCGGTAGGGGGCGCCACTCGCCGGAACGCCCGAGCAGTGGTTCGACTCCCGCTGGGGCTGGCAACTCGTTTACTCAGGCGATCAGTTTGCAGGAGCAGTTAATGACGTGGGGCGTTCTAGATTTCAAGTAGCCGCTTAGGGGCGGGGAACCGTGCCCGCGAGAAAAACGATTTTTCTCTCAGATTTTCTCACTAAATAAGATACGATAAGGCGGCAGTTTGCACGGCGCCTGCCGCGTCTCTATCGCAAATTCCAGTTTCGCTTCTCTCCCTTACCGAAGTTGGATTGTTCGTGCTTTGTGCCATTGACAAAGCCAGCAGGAAGGCGCACCGTGGCTCTAAGGGCTTAATCTAGCGTGACGGCACTAGCTCGTCGCATTATCTCTTCTGGCAGCGCCAGGCTCTTCACGTGAGTCCTGCGATCGTCGTTCAGCGTTCGATGACGCGACGTTGCCTCAAAGAGGCGTCGCAGCGCGTGATCCATCTCGAAGTCGAAGCACTACTTCGGAGAACAGCAGGAGAACAATGCGAAATTCAGGTTTAGTACGCTACGCATTAGTTGTATGCGCGTCTGGTGCTATACTCGCCGGTTGTAACAGCGGGTCGCAATCATCGGTGCCCGGTCCCACGGGGTTCAATCAGGCACAGACGGTGCCGACCGGTTCCGCAATCGCGGGCGGGACCGGTGGCGGGCAACCTCAGTACAACTCGCTGCGTCGCTTATCCGTAACAGAACGTCTGATCCATAGCTTTGGTGCTGCTGGAAGTGGAGATGGCTATTTCCCACTGGCAACGCTGCTCGACGTTAACGGCGCGTTCTACGGAACCACGGTTTACAGCCCAGGCCACAACGCATACGACGGAACGGTGTTCAAGGCCACGCCTTCTGGCAAAGAGACCGTACTTCATACCTTCACGGGTACGGATGGCGCCAACCCGTCGGCAAAACTGATCGACGTCAAGGGCACGCTCTACGGGACAACGTCCGAAGGAGGTGCAAATGGCTATGGCACCGTCTTTAGCATCACGCAAAGCGGCAGACGGACCACCGTTTACACCTTTGCAGGCGGCTCCGATGGTAGCTTCCCATCCAGTGCGCTAACCAATGTCAACGGCACGCTGTACGGAACGACCAATCAAGGGGGCACATACGGCGACGGGACGGTCTACAGCGTCACGACAACGGGCCATGAGACCGTGCTTCATAGCTTCGGAGCTGGATCGGATGGCGCCCACCTTCTGGCAGGCCTGATCAACGTCAATGGCACGCTCTACGGCACGACTGTAAACGGTGGAGCTTCCAGTGAGGGGACCGTGTTCTCGCTGACCACGTCTGGCAGTGAGAAAGTGCTTCACAGCTTTTCTGGTCCGCCAGACGGTGAAGCGCCGGAGGCAGGTCTAACCAACGTCAACGGCACGATTTACGGAACCACGTTCGGCGGCGGTTTGAAGATGAACGACTGCACGGGCACACCCACCGGCTGTGGGACAGTATTCTCTATCGATTCTTCGGGCAACTATAAGGTAATTTACAGCTTCGCCGCCTTGCCGGACGCACAATTACCAGAGGCAAACCTGTTGAACGCCAACGGTACGCTCTACGGAACCACGAGTGCGGGTGGCACATCGAACGACGGGACGGTTTTTACCATCACGACATCCGGTCAGGAAACAGTGCTTTATAGTTTTAAGGGTCGTGTTAAGGGCCATTTCGACGGTCAACTTCCAGTAAGCGGCCTCATCGACATCAAAGGCGTGCTCTTTGGGACGACGAAGTACGGTGGCGCTTATACGCAGGAGTGCCGAACCACCCTCGGATGCGGCACCGTCTTTTCGATCTCACCCTGACGATACTGACTGCTTTGCTAATTATGCTTGAAATACGATATCTATCCCATTGTCAAGGTGCCTCCTCGTCCAGTGGGTGACGCATTACTTGGGCGATGGCGGCGATCTGCTGGGAAGTAGTGCGGGCGGTGCTAGGCGACCTTGGCGGTAGGTGTTAGCCCTTTACGCAAGTCTCGGTAAAATGCATCCGGTCGTGACTTCAGAAGAAGCCGATGGCTATCGAACGACCACCTGAAGATGTAGTTGCTCAACTTGTTGGTGAGATGAAGCTGAAACTTCAGGATCTGCTGGTTCGCGCCATCGCCGAGGCCCGGCGAGATGGCTAGTGGGCATCTGACGCGTGCCGAATTCGAACAAGTGGTCAGCGAAGCGCTACAATCACTTCCGAAACGGTTCGCCGACCTCGTCCAGAACGTCGCCATTGCGGTCGAGGACGAGCCTACCATTGACGACCTCGAGAACGTCGAGGGCAATGCCGACGGCGGTACGGAGCTCCTTGGCATCTACCGTGGCGTCGCGCTCACCGAACGGACGCATGACATGCCGTTGCTGCCTGACGAGATCGCCGTGTTCCGCGGTCCGATCAACCGCGTCACCCGCACGAGGAATGAGGCCGTGCAAGAAGTACGCGAGACCGTTATTCACGAGTTAGGACACTACTTCGGACTCGACGATGACGAAATGCCGCATTGACGCGAGGTGGCCGCTACCTCCACGCTATCGTAAATAGTGTAAAGTACGTCAAATGGAAAGCCGTCCATGATCCGCCGCCGCCAGCTAGCGACGGCTCATAGCGCCATGTAGGCTCCCCATCCTAGGCCGAATGGCTTACGCAGTCGCACGATCGTTTTTGGCTCGCCAGTCGCAGGGGCGAAGGGGAATATGCGACGTCCATTTTTCAATCATCGTGCGTAATTCGGATCCTCACACGAGTACTTGGCTGGCTAAGTGCGCGATTCAAAGCAATTCTAGCCGGTGTCTAGCAGAGTATGTTATAGTGTAGTCACAGCGACTCTTGGCGCTCCTGAAGGCTACCCACCGTTTACTGCCGCCGATAGCGGTGTATTCGGATTGGGCAGCTTATCCTTATTAGTTGATCCAAGCGCCGACTGCTAACGAAACGATATGTTTTCTCGAATAATGCGCATGCATCTAAAACGCCCCTATCGGCTTTCCTTGCTTCAGAAGCGAGTTGAAGAGCTAGTCCTTCCCGTACTTCGTAAACAAGAAGGTTTCAAAGATGACATGCTTTGCGGGAACGAGGACGGATCGGAAGCGGTTAGCATCAGTTGGTGGGATCGGGAAGAAGACGCCGAAAACTATAACCGGAAGTTCTATCCGGGGGTGCTAGACTCATTGACGAGCTTGTTAGCGGGCATTCCACGAGTTAAAACCTATGAGATTATGACTTCAACTCGCAGGTTCGGTGCTCGGGCCGCAATAGCCCTAATCCGATAGTATCTTACGTGCAGTTGCGTCACCGCGAGGTGCCTGGGAGCGCGTTTAAGGCCCTTGAGATAGCTTCTGCTTCGTAAAGCACCGGCTTCACCGAAGGGGCGGGATAGTTCGAGTCCGCGTCATGCTCGGGGGAAATCCTTAAGCCACATGTGCGACTCTTTCCGCGTCTTCTGCGCTGTTGTTTTGTAATATTACCCACGCGGCGTCACCCTAGGCATCGACGAAACCGTTTTAACCCGTTCCCGTCGCCTCTGGCGGAGGTTACAAGCCGCGTGCACGAGTCGGAAGCCGCAAAGCTCGTCCACGCCGTCCTCCGCTTATGACGCCGTGGGTCTCTTTCCGACCTTTCTGCGCTATATTGCCGGACCTGTGGTATGCTGGATATCTCAACCCAATATGTTTTGACCGCATTTCCAGCGACCGGCCAATCCGCATCTCCGCGAGAGAAAGGGCCGGTCCGCTGTGGAGGTTTTCGATTCCCGAAAACGCCTCATTAAACTTGATGGCGAGTACGACCTCACACGCAAGGATGAGATTGCCGGGCTCTTTGGCAGCATCGACGGCGAGAGTTCGGTAGTCATCGACATGACGACCGTCACATACATGGACGCGAGCTTCTTGCGCGAATTAAGAATGCTTCGGCTCCGAGATGAAGCCAGATCAATAACGCTGGCCGGTGCCAATAGGCATATTCGGCGCGTCCTAAAGATCGTAAACTTCGACGAACTTTTTGAAGTAACCGATTGCCAAGGTCCTCCTGTCGTCGGCACTGTCCGCGATAGCGTTACTTGCGGAGAAGTCGAGCGTAACGTCTCGTAACAGATCCCTTGCGGGACGAATCCGCGATTACGACGCCAAGCAACACTAGAACACAGCAAATCCTGCCGTGTTGGGTCTCAATTCTGCTGCGTAGCACGACCAGCACGCGCCAAGCTTCTGCGACGCCTTCGGAGACGCGCCTTCAGCGAAATTGCGGCTAAAACGCGACTGGATTTGGTACGGGAACGATGCATCGAAGGAGCTCGACATGCGCTCAGTCAACGCAGCTTTGGCGAAAATTCGGGCCGGACCGATCGCCAGACGCACGACGATTTCACGACAGCCTTGCCAAGAGGGGAGCGAGCATGCGATTTGCTGTCTGGAAAGACCAAGCGCCCGTCGAATCATTGCGCCAGTCTGCCCCGTTCAGGTGCCGGTGGTCGTCAGGAGCACGATACAGGCAACATGCAACGGCGACCTTGTCGGCGCGTATTTGGCGGTCAGTGCCGACGGCGGGATCTAGTCCCGCAAGGCGTTTGAACGCACGCGGCATGACGAACCTAACCGGAGGATAGTCCATGGATATCGTTACTATCGATCGCCTTCAATTTGCCTTCACCGTCATGTTCCATTATCTGTTTCCGATCACGACGATGGGCCTTGCGCCATTCATCGCGTTCTATGCGATCAAGGCAGCTCGGGGCGACGCCGAAGCCGCAATCGGCTGCCGCATTTTGGACCAAGATCTTCGCGATCAGTTTTGCGATCGGCGTCGTAACCGGCATTCCACTGGAGTTTCAGTTCGGAATGAATTGGGCAGCATTTTCTGCTGCCAGCGGCGCGGTGATCGGCCAGCCGCTTGCGATGGAGGGCGTGTACGCCTTCTTCCTGGAGTCGGTTTTTCTCGGCGTCCTGCTTTATGGAAAGGCTAAGGTCCCCGGTTCGCTCTACGCCGGGATCCGCGGTCGCGGTGTGCCTGGGTTCGTGGCTTTCGGGATTCTTCATCGTCGCAACAGATGCGTGGATGCAGCACCCGGTCGGCTATCGAGTTGTTGGCGGGCACATCCAGCTCACCAGCTTAATCGCGGTTCTCCTTTCACCATTTGCATGGTTTCAATACGTTCACGTGCTTTGCGGCGCGCTGGTTACCGGCGGCTTCATCGTCGCGGGGATCGGTGCGTATTACCTGCTCTCGAAGCGCGAGTTCGCGCTGGGACGGCGCTTCGTACGAAATGGGACGTAGTCGCCTTCGATTTTCTCGCTGCTCGCGGTTTACCCGACCGGCGATCGGAACGGCGAGAACGTGACCGAGTACCAGCCGGTGAAGCTCGCGGCGATGGAGGGGTTTTTCAAATCCGCCAACGGCGCGCCGCTGGCAATCATCGGGATGCCTGACGTCGAAAACCGCACGCTGATTGACCCTATCTTCGTACCCGATATGCTGAGTTTTCTCGCCTACGGCAACTTCAGAGCAAACGTCAACGGGCTCGATGCCTATGCGAGGCCGCTATGGCCGCCGGTCGACGTCACGTACTACGCCTATCACGTGATGGTAGGACTCGGTACGATCTTCTGCGGCGTCGCAGTGCTGGCGGCATTATTGCTCTGGCGCAAGCGCTTATACAAAACGCCTGCGCTGCTGTGGCTCCTGATGTTGACGATGCCCTTTCCATACATCGCCAACGAAGCCGGCTGGGTAACGACCGAAGTTGGGCGACAGCCGTGGATCATCTACGGGATCATGAAGACCGCGCAAGCAAGCTCGCCGACGGTTGTGAGCGGTGAGGTCATCTTTACGCTGATCGGTTTTGCCGGTATGTACTTCATGCTCGGCGTTCTCTTCCTGTACTTGACGCTGCGCGAGATCGCGATCGGACCGAGCCTGCGTGACGACACGCGCGACGCCACGGAGGTACCCGCATGAGCATCGCGGCTTTCATCTTGATCGCGTTCATGCTTGCAATGTACGTACTACTCGACGGATACGATCTAGGCATTGCTGCTATCACGCCGCTGATCGCACGCACCGACCGCCAGCGCGAAGGATCGATGCGCAGCATCGGGCCGTTTTGGAACGGCAACGAGGTGTGGCTGATCGCCGCGGGCGCCGCACTTTTTGCGCTCTTCCCGCCAGCTTATGCCTCATCGTTCTCGGGCTTCTATCTGCCCTTCATCGTCGTACTTTGGCTCTTGATATTCCGCGGCATCGCGATGGAGTTGCGCTCGCATTTCCCGAGCGAAATCTGGCATCAGTTCTGGGACGCGTGTTTTGCCGGGTCGAGCGCGCTCTTGATCCTGATCTTCGGCGTCGCCCTCGGCAATCTGCTGCGCGGTCTGCCTCTCGATGCGAACGGATATTTCATCGGGACGTTCGCCTATTTACTCAATCCCTATGCGTTACTCGTCGGGGTTTTTGCGCTCGCTGTGCTCGCGCTGCACGGCGCGACTTTCGCCATGCTCCGGATTGAGGGCGCGCCGTCGGACCGTGCGCGAACGATCTATGGCGGATTGTGGATTGCCGCGCTCGTCCTGTTGCTCGCCGTCACCGTTGCGACGTTCTTCGTGCGTTCGGGCCTGTTCGCGATGCCGTGGATCGACGGAGTCGGGGCGCTCTCGCTGATTTCCCTCGTGTGGTCTCGCGTAGCAGTCTGGCGTGGCCGTGAGGTGGCAGCGTTTGCCGGCTCTTGCGCATTCATCGTGGCGCTACTTGTCAGTGCTGCCGGAACACTCTACCCGTATTTGATTCCCGCCTATCCGGCCGGCCGCGGGGGTCTCTCGATCTTCGACGCCTCACCATCGCCATATGCAGTCGTAACTGCGCTCACGGTGATTGTCGTGGGCCTGCTGGCGGTGATCGTCTACAGCTCTATAGTGTGGAGGCAATTTACAGCAAAGGTCCGGATCGCCGAGTGAAGTACGTTACCAGTCTACGCCAGCAGATTTGAAGAACGAGCTAGAGTGAGGACCGCGACATGTCCGATGCGAGCAGCAATAACTCTACGAGCCCGACGCAACGTTTCGAATCCTATCGAAGCAAGGAAACCGCCGGACAAAGCGAGGCGGCTCGGAGCGAAGCAGCTGCAATATTGAACGCGGCGAGCGACGCGATCGCTCGCCGCGCTCAGAACCCAGAAGAGATCGCCGGCACGCGGATAGGCAAGGCGTACATGACGGCAGCCGGGCTTCCCGCTATTTTAAAGTCCTTCCAATTCGGCCTGGGAGAGATGGGACCGCTTCGAACCGCCGAGACCTTCACCCGGATAAACCAGCGGGATGGATTTGATTGCCAAAGCTGCGCGTGGGGCAACCCCGATCATCGAAAGGTCTTCGAATTTTGCGAGAACGGTGCGAAAGCTCTCTCGGACGAGGCGACGAAGAAGCGCATCACCCGCGAGTTTTTCGCCGCGCATTCGGTTCTCGAACTGGCCGAAAAATCAGACTATTGGCTAAATCGACAGGGGCGCCTGACCGAGCCGATGATCCTTCGGCGCGGAGCCGAACATTACGAACCCATTTCGTGGGACGCCGCCTTCCATCTCGTGGCGGACGAGTTGAAAGCGCTGGCGTCGCCGGACGAAGCCGCTTTCTACACTTCAGGAAAGACGACGAACGAGCCGGCATTTCTCCTTCAGCTATTCGCGCGGCAGTTTGGAACGAATAATCTTCCCGATTGTTCGAATATGTGCCACGAATCGTCCGGCGTCGGATTGACGGAAACCTTAGGCATCGGCAAGGGATCCGTAACGGTTAACGATTTTGAGAAATGCGACCTGATCGTGATCTTTGGTAACAATCCCGGCACGAACCATCCTCGCATGCTGACCTCGCTCCAGGCGGCGAAACGTCAGGGCGCCAAGATCATCGCAGTGAACCCGCTGCCTGAAACGGGCTTGATGCGGGTAGCCAACCCAAACCCTCAAGACTATCCGAATCCTCTCGACCTTCCATTGGCATTGCTCGAGGACGGAAGTGCGCTCGCAGACCTCTATCTTCCCGTTCGCATCAACGGCGACGTCGCAGTGATTAAGGGAATCATGAAATTCATGCTCGAGGAGGACGATGCCGGCCGCGCGGGCGGCGTGGATCACGCGTTCATCGACCAGTACACCTCGGGATTTGCGGCGCTCGTGGACGACATCAGGCTCACCACCTGGGAAGAAATCGTCGCCGGCAGCGGGCTTACCAGGGAACAGATCGAGGCTGCCGGCCGCTTGTGCGCGGCTTCGAAACGGATGATCGGCGTTTGGGCGATGGGGTTGACGCAGCAGAAAAACGGCGTCGACAACGTCGCTGCGGTCGTGAACCTTCTATTGTTGGGTGGGCACATGGGAAGGCCCGGCGCCGGAACGTGCTGCGTGCGCGGGCACTCCAACGTCCAAGGAGATCGCACGATGGGCATCTGGGAGCGGCCTGGAAAGCGCCTTTCTCGAAGCGCTCGGACGCGAGTTCAATTTCGTCCCACCGGCGAAATGGGGCAAAGATACCGTAGAAACGCTTCACGCCATGTGCGAGAGGCGGATCAAGGTTTTCTTTGCGATCAGCGGCAATTTCATCTCGAACGTTCCGGACACGGCGTACGCGGCGCATGCGATACAGCGCTGTCATCTGACCGTCATATGTGTCCACGAAGCTGAACCGCTCGCATATAGTCACCGGGGAACAGGCCCTTATTCTGCCGTGCATCGGACGCTCGGAGCGCGACGTGCAAGGTGGTCGCGAGCAGTTCGTCACCGTTGAAGACGCGATGGGTGAGATCGGCTCGTCGCAAGGGAGGCTTCCTCCGGCATCTCCGCTGCTCCGAAGCGATGTCGCGATCGTTGCCGGCATCGCTCATGCGACGCTCGGTGACTCCCCGGTTCCCTGGCGGTCGCTTGCCGGAAACTATGACTTGATTCGAGACGCGATTTCGCGTGTCGTTCCCGGCTTTGCGAACTTCAATCAACGGATCCGCACTGAGAAGACGTTCTACCTTCCGAACGGCGCTCGCGATCGCCGTTTTGAAACGGCTTCCGGCAAGGCACAGTTTTCGGTCACCCCGATTCCAAAGCATGACCTTCGATCGGGTGAGTACCTCATGATGACCATACGATCGCACGATCAGTTCAACTCGACGATCTATGGGCTCGACGATCGCTATCGCGGCGTCTATGGTGGCCGCAGGGTGATTTTCCTAAATGCCGACGACATGCAAGAGGCTGGACTACAGGCAGGCCAACTCGTCGATATTCGAAGTCACTTTGAAGGCGAGACGAGGATAGCGCCAAGCTTTCTGGTCGTTCCATATACTATTTCGCGCCATTGTGCGGCGACGTACTATCCCGAGGCGAACGTTCTCGTTCCGGTCCGCAGTGTCGCCGATAAGAGCAATCAACCCGTCAATAAATGTATCCGCATCACACTTGCGCCATCGCCGGACGCCGCTCCGCGCGATGTCAACATCTCGCTATCCGCGATCACGTACAATCTGAAGCGTAAAATGCCTGAGCAGGCGACGGCATAGCCAGGCGAAGTGCGTTCGCAGGACGGCTCGCTCTTCGTCCAGGCGATCATCGCCGGCATCATAGGTGGGATCATCGTCGATGCGTTTCTGTCGATCGAGCTGCACGTCTCACCGATCGTCCTGGAGGCCATCGTAACACTCGACGTGTGTGACGCCCGCCCGCTCGAGAATCGTTACCTGCTGCTCTATTTTCGGTATCCGATCGCGGGAGCTCAGCTATCCGTACGGCGACACGCTGGCCATCTTCAAACTCGCGACGTAGCGCGCCGGAGCGACCGATTACGGAACGGCACCTACACCTGATCGAGATAGCTTTGGCCCGATGCGTGACCCGATCCTATGGTCAATACATCATGTGCACCGGCCACGCCGGCGATCGCACAAGCACCGTCTTGGTCAGAACTGAACGCAAGCGTCCGTACATCTGTGGCGCTGATGGTCCTGATGTGTGCGCGACATCAGCGCCACAACGCCGACTTCATTCTTCCTTGCGTTTTCGAGTTTCCGCGGCTTTAAGTGCGGCTTCCTCTGCTTCTCCCGTACGCATGCGTGTCTCGGCGCCCTTTCTCGCGCTCTCTTCGCGGTTCAGTTGTGGATGAACGCCGAGGTCGTGCCACGATGTCTCCGAAATGTCGATGTTATAATACTCTGCAGCCTTCTCGATGTTCGCGAAGGCCAAAGCGCGATCGCTATCGGAAACGTCGATGACCTGATCGAACCGTGCGACGGCGTTACGCACGTGTGCCGCATCGGTCAGCGGCTCTTTTCGCTGCTTTGGAAATGCGAACACCGTGTCGGGCAAGTCGCTTTGCATCGTGAGCCCCCCGTGCTTTTCGTGAGGCATCCAAGTCGCTTTCATGGAGAGCTCCTCGCCAAGTGGACGCAGTTAAAGAGCTGCTCGTGGCAGATGGCACCTGCGTCAGAAGTCTTACACTGCGGGCTCTTGTGCTCGTGAGATTCGGTCTTGTCGGGATTGTTTACCATTGTATGAACTCCCTATGAGAGGCGCGATTCGCAAACGGTCCAATCGACGTGACCTAGGAACGCTTCGATATATTTGTCCTTGTCGGCTGGTTTGTAGTCCCGCAAGTACGCGTGCTCCCACAGATCCATCACCAGGATGGGCTCGCAGCCGGCGAGCTCGTTGATATTATGATCGCCGATCCAGATGTTGACGATCTGATCCGCGGTACCATCGAGGAACGCGATAGCCCAGCCTATGCCGCGCATATCGCCGATCGCAGCAAAATCTTTTTTCCAATTATCGAAAGAGCCATACTGTGCGCCGATGACGTCGTACAGCCGGCCGCCCGTGGGATCTTTCGGATTCTTCCTAAGATTGTCGAAGTAATATTCGTGCAGACGCATGCCGTTGAACTCCCAGCCCAGCCGTCGGACCAGTTCGGCGTAAGCGGGATCGCCGCCGGCGTTTTTTCCGGCTGCGCGCAACTCGCCGATGCGCTCGTTTAAGGTATTGGTGTTTTTGACGTAGCCCTCGTAGAGGCCGAAGTGGATCTGCAGCGTGTCATCCGAGATCCCTTGCAGGCCGAAGAGGTCCCATTTCTTCGGTACATAGGTGTTCATAGTACTGACGTTCATCATCTCTTATCTCCTCACCAAAATCGTGATGTTGTTCTCTTCTTTACCCATTTGAGCTTCGGCCTTGATGATAAGCCCCGCGCCTCCCGATGTCTTTAAGGTTGTCTTTAAAAAGCCGCAGCTTACAATCGGCCGTTCGGTGCGAGACGCAGCGTCTGTGCGGCACCCTTCCTTGCGCGATGCATCGCGCAGCTGTCGTAGCATTGCATCGGCTTTGTCCGCGTCTTAGCAAGTTAAGGTGAAATGGATGGAATGAATAAGGCTGAACAAAGGCCTGCGGACCGGCGGACTGGTTTGCAGCGAGCCCAGGAAACCGCCGGAATCATCCGGCGGGGCCTTGAAATCCGAGGCCCATGAGGGGAATCCCGTCGTAGGCGCGTGACGCGAAACCGCTCGACGTTGGGACTCTACGCGCTCACGTTGGGGGCTTTTGCGATTGGGACGACCGAGTTCGTCCCTGTCGGGTTGCTTCCGGAAATAGCGCGGGATCTGCACGTGTCGATTCCCGCCGCGGGATTCTTGGTCACCGGATATGCCCTCGGCGTAGCCATCGGCGCTCCGGTGTTCACTCTTGCGCTCAGCCGTGTCAACCGTAAGGCCGTGTTGATGCTTATGCTCCTGTTTTTCATAGCCGGCAACGCCACAGCGGCCCTTGCAAATAACTACGGGTTGCTTTTACTCGCCCGAATTCTTGCGGCGTTCAATCATGGCACGTTCTTCGGCGTCGGCGCGGTTGTCGCCGAAGCCCTCGTCCCGAAGGAGCGCAGCGCGTCGGCGATTTCGACGATGTTCCTAGGATTGACTGTGGCCTTGGTTATGGGGGTTCCATTTGGAGCGTTCGTCGGCCAACATTTTGGGTGGCATGCACCTTTCGCCTTGATCGCGCTCATCGGCGTCTTAGCGCTTGTGGGTGTCTGGCTCTTCGTGCCAAGCATCGAATCGCGGCAACGTTTTCTTGCGGCCGAGCTGCGCACGCTCGCGAGCGGGCCGGTGCTGCTTGCGCTTCTCACGACACTTCTCGGCTTCGGCGGGGTGTTCGTGCTGTTCACCTACATCTCGCCACTGCTTGAGCAGGTCTCGGGCTTTTCGCCGCCTGCGGTCGCCGCGCTCCTCGTCCTTTTCGGCGTCGGCACACTCGCGGGCAACATCGTTGCCGGAAAGGCTGCCGACCGCGCACTCGGCGTCACATTGCTTGCAACGATCGGCGGACTCGCGGCCATCCTTGCGCTTTCAAGCCTCATGTGGGCGCATCGTGGTCTCGCCATCGCTGCGACGTTTGCGGTCGGTTTCTTTGGCTTCGCAACGGCGACGCCGCTCCAGTTGCTCGTCATTCGCACGGCTAGCCGTGCGCCGAATCTTGCTTCGTCGGCGAACATCAGCGCATTCAATATTGGGAACGCCGCCGGTGCGGCGCTTGGTGCGGGCCTTATTGCCGAAGGTCTTCCGCTTCAGTGGCTCGGATTAAGTGCCGCACTGGTAAGCTTTATCGGCGCACTCGTTGCGATTCCGACAGTCAATGCTCTTTCACGAGAAGCTTTGCCTGATGCGCCTTAAAGACAACTTTAACGGCATTGACCCTCCATCAAAACGGGCTGGATCAACACGCTTTAGAATCGTCGTGAAGAAACGCACGGGCTAGCCTAGCTCTCAGCAGGCTCGGAGTTTAGACTTACATCCGGCGGCCCGATCGCGAAGAGCCTAGCGGCTTCGAGGCCGGGTCTGGGGTGTCTCGTCTTCTTGCTACCACATGGGACTGAGTGCGCTGCATCGCGAACGATCGTAGCCACCGAAGCGTTCATGCTTTAGGAGGCCAGCCAATTGAGGATTCCGGGACTCAGCCGCTACGCGATAAGCAGCTGCGTAGCTGTTGCAATGCTCGCGGACTGCGGCGGATCGCAGCAGTCGATCGGCGCGCCCGCCGCGATGCCGCAAGGGTTGCACGCCACGACGCATGTTGACCGCAGCGGATCATGGATGCTGCCTGATGCGAAGAAAGGGGAGCTACTTTACGTCGGGTCTTACGCTAGCAACGACGTTTACGTATTCACTTATCCCAATGGTACGCTCGTAGGAACGCTCACAGGATTTAGCGAGCCGATGGGGCTGTGTTCGGACAAGCACGGGAACGTCTGGATTGCGAATGACATTGGTGGAGATTTCGGGCCTGGAGAGATGGTGGAATACGCTCACGGCGGCACAGCGCCACTTGCGACCCTAAGCGATCCAAACGCTACACCGGCGGCCTGCTCGGTCGACCCGACAACCGGGAATCTCGCGGTTGCAAACGGTTATAGTAGCACTTATGTTAACGGCGCCCTTGGCATCTACACGGGCGCTCACGGAACGCCAACGTTTTACCCAAACCCGCTCCTCAGTCCTTACGCTGTTAGCTATGATAATCAGGGCGATGTATTCGTCGTTGGGCATACAGGGAGCTTTGGTTTTAAGTCGGGCATGGAATGGCTACCCAGGGGTGCTTCGGCGGTCGAAAAGTTTGGATTCAAACCGCACCTCTCTCCGGCGGGCGTTTTTTGGGATGACATGCTGCTCGCAGTCCTCGGTCCTGATAAGGGCCTGGGCATTTACCGGTACCAAGTACTGAGCCATAGGGGCAAACAAGTGGGCTCCCCCATTCACTTAGATGCTGGCTTCAATCAGTTTTGGAGACAAGGCTCGGCGCTCGTTGGCAGCACTCCATTTTACAATGGCGCGGTTATATGTTTCCACTATCCGGCTGGTGGGAGTCCTTTTAAGACGATTAACGTGCCGGATACGCCCTGGGGTGTAACCATAAGTGTCGCACCGAGGTAGCCTCCTTCGTCGCGTAGGGTTAGTGCGCGGTGTGGCGGCCATGACGGCTGCATTCCTCAGCTACCCTTCGTGCTCCATTCTCCGCTCTACAGTGGCGATTGTTTAGGCATGCGCTCATCAATGATTGATGCGGTACGCTGCTCAGCCGCGATCATCGCGGTGCTTTCGGGATGCACGAGCAGTCTGCAAGGTGCGCAAACTGTGGCGCCTGGCCTCGCAATCAGCCGCGAGACCGGTAGAGAACGTTTCTTGCCTGAATCGCTGCATCGGGCGGCCGCAACCGAACACCTTCTCCATAGCTTTGGCCCCAATGGAGATGGCCTCTTACCCATGGCGAACTTGCTCAACGTTAGGGACACGCTTTACGGCACGACGACGTCTGGCGGGGCGTACAAGCGTGGCGCAGTCTTCAAAATCACGCTCGGCGGCCAGGAGACGATACTTCACAGCTTTACTGGTAAGCCTGACGGTGCCGCACCTGTAGGAAGCCTGATCAACGTCAACGGCACATTGTACGGTAGCACATACGGTGGCGGCAAATACGGTCATGGCACAGTCTTTGCAATCACACTATCCGGCAGTGAAAAAATCATCTGCAGCTTAGGCGCATCAGATCGCGACGCCGTGGGTCCAGAGGGCTCCCTAACCAGCCTTAACGGTGTGCTCTACGGGACAACGAGCGCCGGTGGCGTTACGCTTGGGAAGAGGTGCAGCGTAATCGGATGCGGGACGGTTTTCAGCGTCACGAAAGACGGCCAGGAGACCGTGATTTATCGCTTCAAAGGCGGGAAAGACGGCTTCTTCCCAATGGCCGGCCTTATCAATGTCAACGGCACGCTCTACGGCACCACGTTTTGGGGCGGTGACATGCGCTGCACTCCTGCCGGGTGCGGCACTGTCTACGGTATAACGACGACCGGCGTGAAAACGGTGCTGCACAATTTTTCTTCGCCGCACGACGGTCAAAGGCCAAGGGCAGGCTTAATCGACGTCAACGGCATGATATACGGAACGACGTCGTTGGGAGGCTACGCACATAGACGCGGAGCCGGAACCGTGTTCTCGATCGATACTTCGGGCAACGAGAAGGTACTTTATAGCTTCGCTGGCCCGCCTGACGGTGCTGATCCGTCGGCAGACCTGCTTTATGTGAACGGCACGCTCTACGGCACGACCTACTATGGCGGAAAGTACAAATGCGGTACTCTCCCTGGATGTGGCACCGTCTTTGCAGTCACGACGTCCGGCAACGAAAGCGTTCTTCATAGTTTTATGGGCCTTAATACGCGCCAAAATATTCAGGGCGATGGTGGATTCCCAGTCGCAGGCTTGATCGCCGTTAAGGCCACCCTATATGGCACCACGGAGAACGGCGGCGCATATAGTATTCCCTGCGGGCAGGGTTACGGTGAGATACGGGGGTGCGGCACCGTCTTCTCGATCACACCCTAACGATTCTGAGTTTCGCAAAGTTTGCTCGCTCGGTTAGGCTCTTGCACAGCTTCGGCAACGGTCAAGACGCTGCTTCGGCAACCAGTCGTCGAAAGGCTCGGTCGTATTAGGAGCGTAGGTTCGGAGGGTTGTTTCGAAAATGATTGCTCGCAACAGTTTCTTAACACTAGCTACCGCGGCGTTCGCATTCTCGCGAGCCGGTGCCGCGGTTGGTGGCAACGAGATCTTTCATGTCGCGATCTTTCGCTTTGAGAAAGAGCACCTCGACGATGCCATGATGGCATTTCGCACGCTTGCCTCTTCGTCCCGACGCGATCCGGGAAATCTCCGTTACGACATCTACCGCGGAATTGATGACGATCGGGAGTTCTATGTCGTAGAGCACTGGGCTTCAGCGGAGGCTCTAGCTGGGCACGAACGCACTGAAGCGTTCATCAATCTCGGTCAGGGCGTGCTGGTGAAATACGCGACGCTTCACGATACGGTGACGGGGCTCGCGTTCGACGTCGGTTAAGCCGTCTTCGTTTCGTGACATCGTATTGCAACACGTTGTCACGACTGGGTAGGATGCTATGCGTCTCAGAGCGCTTCTTGTTGATCTCCGCTTTTAGCGGTCGAAGCTGTAAGAAGGGCCGCAAGTTCTTGGAGCGCATCCGCAACTTGAGCAGCAAAAGGGCCAAAGTCCTCTTTGGGATTTCGGAGAGAGCCATCAGCGCTGAGCATGTCGGCTGAGAACGTTATCGCGGGCATGATGGCGACTGACTGCATGCGCAAGCCCTCGAGGACCTGACGAAGCTGAGCCGCAGCCTTAGACCCCCCGTGATGTCCGTAGCTGACGATCAGCGCCGGCTTACCGTTCCACTCACTGAAGAGATGGTCTAGCGCGTTCTTGAGCGCCGCAGGATAGCCCCGGTTGTATTGGGGTGTGACGAAGACGTAGCCGTCCGCGGCCGCAATCTTCCGACTCCATTTGCGCGTGTGCTCGTGAACGTAGATGCCAGTTGCGGGGACCTCGGGTTCGTCTCCAAGCGGCAGCGCCCAGTCCCGCAAATCTACCACCTCGGTTTCCAACGGCATCCCAAGCGAGATCATGCTCGCGACCCATTGCGCAACTTGACCGCCGATGCGGTTTTGCCGCACGCTACCAATTACGATATAAACTTTAAGCATGGCTTCTTATTTCGCATAAAGCCCTATATTCTCGAGACGACCTTGTTCAGCTTGGAGCGCCCTATGATACTTGGAATCCTGCTCGGTCTAGCGAGTCGCTCGGCCAGACGGATCGGCCTGTGTGAGAGGTTGAAGCGGCTGTGCATTCTGCGCTTCATTATCAAATCGTCCTTAGGGACATGAAACGGCGCGCGTGAGAAAAAAGATTCTTCTCACGAATTTTTCTCACGAAATAAGATACGCTAGGTCTCGATAAGTCTGAAGGATGCGTCTTTAGTGTAGTTCCAAAAGCACTATGAAGGGAGGCAAGTGGCCAACCGCGCGCAGGTAAATGGACCTGTTAGAGCTTCCTCGAGCGTCAGTTTGGAGACCTTAAGGACCCGCGATCGTCGCTCGCGCTTCTAGCGCCTGTTTGGCAAGCGCCGCGAGCGCTTCGATGTGCGCGCGCGTGAGCTCATCGAGCGGCGCGTGCAGTGCGGAGGCGCAGTAACGAGTCAAGTCTTCCAGTTGCAGCCGCGCCAGCGCTTGGGCATCGGTCGGCGTGCCTTTGTCCGGCGCGATCCAGATCTGCGACAAGCGCTTCGCGAAGCGCATCTGCGCGTTGCGTCGCACGACGCCGGCACGGGCGATGCTGCCGTTGGCGATGTCGCCGAAAATGCCGTTGCGGGTCCAATCGAAGAGATCTGCAAGGCTCATGGTCGTTCCACGCGCGTACTTCAGCGAGAGATCGTCGATGCGCTGCAGCGTCAATGGTGCGAAGAGCTCGTCGAGTACGCGGTCTTGCGTTTGGCCGGCAATCTCGACGATCGGAACATCGTGCCGCAGACCAGGGTTGTAGGCCCACGTTCCGTTGGCAAACGAACTAACTTCGCTGTATGTCAAGCGGTTGAGAACGTTAGGGCTGAATCGCCAAGACGCATCCGAGAACAAGAACGTCTGTAAGAGCTGCCATGCCGCGTGCTCGTCGCTGCGCGAAACCGGCTGCAGCGGCGGCCGACTGTTCGGGTCGCCGGCGGCAGCACGTGAGAGATACTCGCCGCCGATGTAGTGGGCCGGCATGGCGACGTCACGCACGTAGAGGCGCAGCGGGGCGTTGAAAGCGCGGCGTGCCTCGTCATACGCTTCGCCCTCTTTGGGGAAGCGGTCGTCCACTGCATTCATGATTTCGTGCATCATGACGAGCTGGGTCCGCTCCCACGTCAGCGGGCGATCGCTGAGCACGTGTTGCTCGACGCGGGGGTCGATCGCGTGACCGGTTTCGAAATCCACGTCTTCGTCCGAGGCAAAGCGATAGAGAGGATTGGACCATTGCAAAGCCACCTGGTTGAGCGCAGGTATCTCCGCCTGAGGTGTCGACGCGTTGGGAACGTATTCGTAGCCCCACTTGACCGCATGGTAGTCGTACGGCCCGAGCGTGAGCTGCTCGTAATCGCCTTGTGGGGTTGGCCTCGGCCAGAGATTGACGGGATTGTACCCCATCACGCTGGTTGCAACGCCGAACTTCTCGGTGAAAGCGCGATTTTGCAAATCTTTGCTTGAATAGGCTAAGTACGCGATGAAGTTGTGCTGCAGTCCCAAATCATGTCCGGATTCGTGAAGGATGACGGCTCGAATATCGTCCATCCTAAAATGCCGCTCGAGCGCTTCAGAATCGGGCAAGCCGCGCGCCGGGGCAACGACGTACCGATAGCTGTTACCTGCGAGTCCCACTACCGAATCCACGTTGATCCCCGCGTTGATCTCTTCACCGGTACGCGGATCGGTGACGATTAGTGCTTCGGCTCCGTATTGCGGTGATGAGGCGTCGACCCAGCGCACCATGTTGTGCCGGATGTCGTCGCTATCGAAGCTGGAGTCGGCGGGCTGGTCCTGTACCTGAATCGCGCCGAGAATCCCGACGCGGCTAAAAGCCTTATTCCACTCTAGCAATGCTTGCCGAACGATGTCACGGTATTCGAGCGGAATGTCGTCGCTGAGCGTAAAGATCAACGGATTTTTCGCAGCCGACGGCTGACCAGGTGTTGCCGGCATAAAGTTCCAGCGGCTGATGTAGTAGACGTTGCGCGTAGGATTGCTGTCGCTTTGAAAGTTGAGCAGCGGCTGCTCGAAGTAGCCGATGCGAGGATCGGCGATCCGCGGCATGTAGCCGTCTTTCGGCGCCGCGATCACATTGTACGTCATCTTGACCTCGATGCTCCGGGCATCGGGCGCATTGTCGATCGTGTCGGGTGAATCCGTCACCCACGTCTGGCTCACGCGCAGGATCGTGTTCCGCGGAAACGCCTTGGCGTCTGTGAAGAACGATCGACCGGAGTCGAGCTTATAGTCGTGACCTGGGTTCGAAGCGACGGCATCGAACTGCGCTTTGAGATCGGCGACATCGCCGAGAAACGCATCGGCTTCAATCACGACGGACGTCGGTGATTCCGCCACAATTGGCGCGACCGCAATCACCGAGCTCGGAAGCGAGAGCTTTGCGCCGACCGATTGCGGCGAATTAGCGTCGACCATCGCGTAGGTGTTCGGCCATCGAAGGATTACCGTGTTATCGACTCGGTCGAAGTGGAGTATGCGAGCCGGTGCGACATACGGCTCTCCGGGTGCGGGTCCAAAGCCTCCGAGGCCGGTCGCGGGTACGGAGGTCTCGACGAAGTCCTCGCCGAGCTGTGCTTTTGCAATCGAGAAATAGACTTTCCCGTTCTTGCGAACTACGGAAATGAGGCCGGGCAATACCTGCGCGTCCTTGGTGAAGACGTCGTAAGGCTGCGGCGAAGCCGTGGCACCAGCCTTCTTGTCATCCTGCTGTGCGCGCGCAGCAGGCGAAACAACGATCGCAAGGGCGAAGGCGACGAGGCCATAGTGAAGAAGACGCGAGATACTCACCGTGATACTCCAATCTTTCGATGCGCTGCCGTGGAAAGGTTACTTAATATACGTCCCTCGCGCCTTCTCCGCTGATGATCGCGGCTGGGCACTCGAGTCGATCCAGCGGTATCCGTACGGCCTGCGCCCCGCGCTTCGATCTGATACGGGAGGCCCCGGATCGCCCGTGCCCGTGAGAAAAGCGATTCTTCTCACAGATTTTCTCACCGAATAAGCTACGATGAGCCGCGACAAGGGTCATATCTGCGGATTCGCTTCCCGTTCACGCTAGCCGAGAACCGCATATTCTGCTCAGCTTCGCACGTTCGACCGATGTTCGCCTAACGAACGTATAATCCGAATCACAAGGCCTGAAGTGACCCCTCAGGAGTTGGACACCGGATAAGCGGAATGAAGGTGTCCGATGAAAAGCAACAACGGATCGCCGTTGTAGATCCCGTATTTCGCTCTAATGGCTCGCTTTTGTGCTGATCGCCGCTCCGACCGGCTCGGTGACGTTCGTCGTGTAGTTGGTCGGCTTTCCACCGGCTGGATACTGCCAGCGATTGGCTGAACCTTTGTCATAGCCGCAAAAATCGTAATCGCCACCCGCAGTGTACTTTTTACCGTACGCAGCAACCACGCCTTGAATGAGGTCGCAGATTGCAGTGCCGTTGGAATTCTCATAGCTCGTTGCCTGACCGATAACGCCGCTTCCGGAAACCAAGTAGCTGCACGCGGCATACTTACCGCCGCACCGCTGGTCGAACAGCACCCAAGTGTTCTCTTTCTGATCCCATTGCACGGCGCCCGGCCAGTTAATGTTTCCGCCACTTAGCGTGATCGTGCTGCAGCTCGAGGCGCCGCAATCCGAGAGAATGTACCCTCCCGTCGCCGCAAACCCATCCACCCAGAGATCACCCTTGAGGTTGTAGCCGGCAAAGTAATAGTAGTATTGGTTGGGATTGGCGAGGACAGTCGGCGTTGACGACGGATTGCTGTAAATCAAAACCTGGCCGGGACCACTTAAGCCAACATAATCCGTGATGGCAAGGTCGCCGTTGAGCGGATTGACCGCGCATCCAAGCGGATAGCCGTACTTGTCGGTATCATAGGTGTTGAGCAAGTTCCCGGTGCGCGAGTACTCGAACACCTCGGCCTCTGACGTGTTCGCGACGTAGATGTTGCCGCGCGTGTCGGAACATTCGCCTTGGGGGTCAGCAAAGCCGGTCAGCGCGCCCTTAAGCTTCATATCCGGCATTGTGAAGATGTAGACGTCGCCCGTGCCTATATCCGACACGAAGAGAAGTCGCGGCGCTCTCTGCGCATCCGGCGAGACCCACGACTTGTGATGATCGGGATGTACGTTGCCAGTCCACTTCACGCCAGCGAACATGTCACTCGCATGACGAGTGTCGCGTGTCAGAGGATTCACGTCATGTGAGGACGTGCCGGTGTTTGCTCCGGAACTCGGCGTCGGCCCTGACCACTGTGATCCACCGCTGCTGTTACATCCGGCGAGAAATGCGGCGGCCGCCACTATGCCTATGGCGCCCGGACTTAAGCGTCTCATTACAAATGGCTCCTTGTTGGTTGTCCTGCTTGATTGGCCATGAGTTTTTCGCTACATCGCATATCCGAATGCTCCAACTAGCTAGGGCTTACCTGCCTAAGCGCTTCGCTAGTACTTAAAAAGGCTCGGTTTGCGAGCCTCGATCATGTCGCCTCGCTTTGACCGCTGACAGCGGTGGCGAGTTCGGTCGGCGTGGACGCTTTGGGCGGTCGCGAGTGTGTCGGATATGGGTCATTGTCCCGCAGCTCGCAATCGCAGGGACGCATTCGATGCGAGTCTACTTTGTAGCAATGCTGACAGATGCAGCTATCGGCTTTCTCGTCGCGTAAGCAAGGGATGACGCATTCGCGCTGATGCAAAAGCTCTACGCCGACGGCGCGGAACCAGCAATTTGGCAAACGCACGCTTACGCCGGGCTTTTCAGGGTATTAAAGTGGCATGCTTGAAAGCCAAAACACCCAAAATCGAATTGGTACCAAAACTTCTGCTGCGACATTTATTGTTGCGACATTTGCTGGGGTCAGAATTGGCGGATGGGGACTCTTCTTCACCGCGCTGGTCACGGGGTGTGCCCATCACACCGACGCGGCGCGCGAACTGAACTCTGCAGTGGCTCCATTTACGCAGACGAGAGACCAAGCCGTGGGGCTTGTTACCACCGCGAAACATTCGTTGGGTGCGTCTGACCTGAACACACTAGCCGTTGTTTACGCGGGGCTCGAAGAAAAAGGCAATGCTTACGCAGGCTTTTTGGTTGAAGCAGTTTCGGATACATCATTTGATGCTGACAGAAATGCTAAGTATTCGTCGAGCCTCACTCAGGCGATCAAAACCTTCAATAAGTCCTTCTCCTCGGTAAGTCCCCCGAGTCAGGCTAACACGGGTGTGCAAAGTGCGTGGGTGCCTGCCTTTTCCGAATCGGTAACGGCTTACTGGAAACAGTATCACCAGGCGATTGCGGAGCTTTCGCCCCAAACCAAGGCTAACTTAATAAAACAGCTCAAGGCCGAAACAGTCTGGCCCAACTATGAAAATATCGCTACAGAACCCGTTGCATCGCCAAGCCCGCAATGAATCCAAACATCTTCTGCCGCGCGACCGCGGCCTGCTCGTCGCGAGTCATGGGAGGTGTCCACCTCCGATGACGATATATGCCTCCAACCCGGTGGTTGGAAGCTACGGTTCGGTATGATCGCCGCGTCGGTCTCGGTATCGGGTGATGACGATACTAGCGATAGCCGTTAAAGACGACCATTTGTCCGGCGATCCCATCCGGATAGGTCTATCGACGTTCGACAAAGCCTTGACGACATCTGAGAAGATCATATCGGTCGGTTTGTTGTCTTGATAGAGCCGATTACCCGCGACTGCTACAGTTCACGTCGCCGACGACCTGCTGAGACGACGGTACCGCATCGAAACGCGTGCCTATGGCGAATCCCGGGTGGGCGCGCGCCGTTATGGCGTCAGCACGATCTCGAAGTCGACGTTCACCTCATCGTTTACGGAAACCGTGCCGCCGGCGGCACGAATCGGCGTGATCCCGAATGCCGTCTGGCGGATCGTGGCCGAGCCGGCAAAGTGCTTTTCGTCGATCTTGGCCACTTGTAGCGTGACCGGATGCGTCTGCCCGTGCAGCATCAGTTCGCCCTGGATCGTGGAGCGACTCGCACCCGCGACCTCAGCCCGCTTCGAGGTGAACCGGATCGTCGGATAGCGCACGACGTCGAGGACTTCCGGACCGACCATGTTGGTCTGAACGTCGTTGCGCTTCTGGGGCGACAGCTTCGGATCGAGTACACGCAACTTGGCGGCATCGACCGCGATGTCCACCGTTTGGCTGTCGCCGTCGTAGGAGCCGCTCGAAATCGGCGCGTCGATATCGTGATCGTCGCCGAGAAAACCGAATATCCCGTGCTTGGACACGTGAACCGTCATCTTCGATTGCTGAACGTCGACCGCGCGGACGCGGCCGACGGCCGGCAAGGCCGCCGCCATCGTCACGCACAAAGCCAGTGTCGCAATTCGGAGCGGGCGCGCTCCGGCGGGGGTTCGCGAGATGCTCACACCAAGTGACGTAACACGACTTTGTGAAGGAAGGGTGAAGTCGAACGTGCTTCAGGCTTCCCTCAGCAATTTGCGCAACGCTCCGACGAGGAGTACGCGCACTAAAGCCATGAGTTCTGAGCACGAGGACCCGGTTACGCCGACGCTACGAGCCGGCGAGCAACGAATCAAGACGGATTGCTGCGTCGCCGGCGGCGGCCCCGCCGGGCTCATGCTCGGCTATCTTTTGGCCCGCGCGGGCGTCGAGGTCGTCGTCGTCGAGAAACATGCCGATTTTCACCGCGACTTTCGGGGCGACACGGTGCATCCGTCAACGTTGCAGGTGCTCGACGAAGTCGGGCTCCTCGACGACTTCTTGAGGATCCCGCATGCGAAGTTGCGCCAGTTCCACGGCATGGTCGGGCGGCGACTCATGCGCGCCGCCGACTTCCGCCACGTCCCGGGGCGGTGCAAGTTCATCGCAATCATGCCGCAGTGGGATTTCCTGAACTTTCTCGCGGAACGCGCTCGTCGGCTTCCCGGATTTCGGCTCGAAATGAATGCCGAAGCGACCGACCTGGTTCGGTCGGGCTCGCGCATTACCGGCATTCGGGCGAAGACGCCGCACGGTATGTTGGCAATCGACGCAGAGCTGGTCGTCGCCGCCGACGGCCGCCATTCGGTGCTGCGCAAATGCTCCGGGCTGCCTTCGGTCGAGCTCGGCGCTCCGATCGACGTCCTTTGGATGCGCATCTCGCGCGCTCCGAACGATCCGTCCGTCCTGCTCGCATACGTTGCCGCCGGATGCATCCTGGTCGCGATCAACTGCGGAACCTATTACCAGTGCGGATACCTCATCCGCAAAGATAGCTACGATGCGGTTCGCGCGGCCGGGCTGGAGGCGCTGCGCGAACGGCTGGCCGTGTCGATGCCGGTCCTCGCCGGCCGCGTCGGCGAGCTCCGGAGTTGGGACGACGTCAAATTACTCGCGGTCAAGGTCGACCGCCTCCGCAACTGGCACCGCCCGGGGCTCCTGTGCATCGGCGATGCGGCCCACGCGATGTCGCCGGTCGGCGGCGTCGGCCTCAATCTCGCGATCCAGGATGCGGTCGCCGCGGCCAACTGCTTGGCGATCCCGCTACGCCGTCGCGCCGTTTCCGCGAGCGACCTTGCGGGCGTACAAGCTCGGCGCGAGCTTCCGACGCGGCTGATGCAAGGCACGCAAGTCATGCTCCAGCGGCGCATCTTCGACCGCGTCCTTTCGGCGAAAAAAGCGTTCAGCGACGCGCACTGGTTCGTTCGCGTGCTCGCCGCCATCCCGATCGTCCCGGTGCTGCTGGCGAGAATCTTCGGCGTCGGCTTTCGGCCCGAGCGCGTGGCGCCGATCAATCGCGGCCCCGCCATCCACGAACCCCTCGACGCCCGTCCGGCAGATCACGTATTCGGAATCACAGATCGTATTCGATGAATCGGTCAATGATCTGAAAACGAACGTGGGTTTGATGGAGAGCGACTTTCCGTTCTAGGCATCAGACCACCGAGGCAGTCTCGCGCCGCAACGCAGCTTAATTTCGGTGCTACATGCGAAGCCGGCTAAGGATGAACATTTGCGTTTGGTGGATTGAGAGCGCACATGCTCCAGCCTTGCGCTACGCCCCTCCGCGTAGGTGCCCATTTTAAACTAGGACGCGAATTTACCCGAAACTTGGCATGGCCTCCGCGCCGGATTGCGAGGCGCATCATGCGAGTGCTACGCTGCTATAAGGACTCATTCAGCAACCGTTCATAGTCCCGGGGTAGAACGGGGGCAATGGTCTACCTTATTCCTGCAGCGATCATCGCAGTCGGCGCCGGCATCGGCGCCGCACTTCAGCTTGTCGTGCAACGGCGCGTTCTCAGAAGCACGGCTGTGCGCAGCCGGCCTTGGCTCGAGATGGCCCTCCAGGCCGCAGGGCTCGGTTACGTCTTCTGGATTGCGGCGCTTGGCGCCCATATAGCAATCGTGCTCTCGGCTCGAACGGCACCGATAATGCGCACGCTCGACGACGTTGTACTGGTGCTGGTTCTCTTGTCGGTAACGATCGTCGCCATACGCTTCACCGGCTCCGCCGTGCTGCAGCTCAGCCGCGGACCGGAGCAGCGGCTCGCGTCTGGTACGCTCTTTGCGAGCCTGGCGCAGGTTCTCGTCGGCGCGATGGGCGGCCTCATCATCCTCGACTCGATCGGAATCCGCGTTACGCCGCTGCTAACCGCCCTGGGCGTCGGCGGCCTCGCTGTAGCACTTGCGCTACAACCTCCGCTTGCAAACCTCTTCTCGGGTCTCCAGCTCGTCGCGTCGCGAGAGATTCGCTCAGGCGATTATGTTGCGCTTCAGGGCGGTCACGAAGGTTTTGTCGAAGACATCAACTGGAGAAGTATATCGATTCGCGAGCCGACGAATAGCATGATCGTCGTTCCCAATCAAGTCTTTGCGCAAGCAATCTTTATCAACTATCGTTTGCCCGAGCCGCAAATCGCCGCACGGGTTTTGCTCAAAGTCGCGTACGGTAGCGACCTCGACTTCGTCGAGCGGCTCGCGCTCGAAGCGGTGCAGCGCGCGCGCCGCGGCATCGACGGCAAAGGAACTTCGAGCGATGCTTGGGTGCGGTTTGAGGAGCTCACCGATTCGGGCGTGAGCCTTGCGGTAAGCTTTTACATTCCCCGCATCGCCGATCAGGAGCGCGCGAAGAGCGCGTTCCTACGATGCTTCTACGGCTTGCTACAAGATCACGGCATCGGCTCTCCGACGCAGAACGCGATCGTGCCCCACACTGCAAAAGCCACAGGGCGAGGCCGAGTCTTGGTTCAATCGCGAAGCTAGAGCGTCCACGGCTTCTCCTAGCGTATCTCATTTTAGTGAGAAAATCCGCGAGAAGAATCGCTTTTCTCACAGGCTCATGTTCGCTCACCTAAACGCATCTGAGCGGAGCAGGTGCATCCATCTAAGCTTGACTAGTCCGTTGGAAGGCCGTTAGATCAGGTGAAAAATTTGATTGCTTCCCGCGCGGCGCGTACTTCAACGACGTGGCCGTATTGAAGAGTACGATCGGCGAAGGAAGCCCAACGCCGTCGCCAAGCAATCGACGTAGCGCCGCAAGCGTCGCGCCGCCCTCTTCGGTTGCGTCAATCCCCTCTTCGCGATGGAGATCGCGCATCGCATTGTCAGCGCTCTCGTCGGAGACGGCGACGGCGTGCCCACGCGATTCGCGGAGCGCACGCAATGTGAGGCGATCGCCGATCCCGCCCGGAACGCGCAATCCCCACATGTTTGTCGACGCGTTATCGATGCGTGCGGCCGATTCTTCGCCGCGATCGAACGCGCGAACGATCGGTGCACAGCCTTCGGCTTGGACGCCGACCATGACGGGGCGCTCGGCACCGATCCAGCCGACCCGCTCCAACTCGGCAAACGCCTTCCACATCGCGACGAGGCCCGTGCCGCCGCCGGTCGGATAGACAATCGTGCCGGGAACGCCGCCGAGTTGCTCGACCAGCTCGAAGCCCATCGTCTTCTTTCCCTCGACGCGGTAAGGCTCGCGGAACGTCGCAACGTTGAAGGCGCCGGTTACGCGTGCGTGCTCGGCCGCCATGCGTCCGGCATCGTCGATGAGACCGTCGACGAAAATCACCTCGGCCGCGTAGCTCTCCATCTCCTCGACGAGCAGGTGCGGCGTATCGGACGGTACGTAGACGCGCACGCCGATACCGGCTCGCGCTCCGTAGGCCGCCAGCGCGCCGCCCGCATTTCCCGCGCTCGGCGCAACCATCGCCGTCACGCCCAAGCGCTTCGCGACCGTGACTGCGGCGGACATTCCGCGCGATTTGAACGAACCGGTTGGATTCTGGCTTTCATCCTTCACGTACACCGCTTCGCAACGCAAGCGCCTCCGCAAGCGCGCGAGCGGAACGAGCGGTGTGCCGCCTTCGCCAAGCGAAACCGGCGTCTCGCTCTCGGCGATCGGGAGCAGCTCGCGATACCGCCACATCGTCCACGGGCGCGTTGCGATCGTCCGTGGGAGCGAAAGGTCATCGTAGCGGGCGAGCAGCGGCGCAGCGTCGCTCGGACAGAGGCTCGCCAACGTATTTGGCGAGCAGCGGTGCGTTGCGTCGAGCGAGCATTCCAAGTACGCAGGCAGCATCAAGCTGTACGCTTCGCCGGCGAGGAGCGCACCCATACGAAGTAGACCGGAATCGCGCTCAGCAGAATCACCAACCCAAAGAACGCCTCGCGAGGATAGGCGATATACGTAGCGATTGCGACGCCGAACGATGCGACCAGGTAGATCGCCGTCGATACTGGATGCCACGGCACGCGAAAATCGACCGCTCGCGCGTTGCCGGAACGCCGGTCGCGCGCCCGGATGACGAACAACGCCAGCGCCGATAGGCCGTTGAAGACGTAAAACGTCGACACGACATAGCTAAGAATATGCTCGTAGCTACCGGTGAGTGCGATAACCATCGCAACGAGCGCTTGCAACGCGATCGCGACGACGGGTACGCGCGTTCGAGGATCGATCGACGCGACGCTCCGAAAGAAGAGCCCGTCCTGGGCCATGGCATGGTAGAGGCGTGGAACCGTCAACATCCGATTGCCGATGAATCCAAGCGTCGAGACCGCGATCGCAAGCGATGCGAGGCGCGCTCCAGGCGAACCCACCACAACGAGTAGCACGGCGGAGGCGGGGACGTCGGTGCCGGCCAACCCGCCGACGCCTAGCCCGTGAATGCACGCAGCGTTGACTAGGAGATAGAGGACTGCGACGCCCGAAACTCCCAGCCACAGCCCAAGCGGCAGCGCGATTGTCGTGCGTTTCACTTCGGTCGCCATGAAGTTCGCGACCATCGCGCCGTTGTAGGTAAAGAGCACCGGAATCATTGCGAAGCTGAATGCTGCGAGCGTGCTTGGCGTTGCCGTGGAAAGTGGGGGCCGCGACCACAAAATCGGATGGGCCGCGA
Organism: Vulcanimicrobiota bacterium; assembly: GCA_963826325.1. GTDB lineage: Bacteria > Vulcanimicrobiota > Vulcanimicrobiia > Vulcanimicrobiales > Vulcanimicrobiaceae > Cybelea. Next base: position 371,384 of record CAWGWT010000013.1, on the reverse strand, counting down.
AGCCCGCGACGATGACGGCCGCGAATGCGGCGAGCTTCAATACGGTTAATCCGTTCTGGACGCTGCTGCCTTGACGAACGCCAAGACAGTTCACAAGCGCGAGCGCGGCGAGTGCAATCGTGGCAAGCAGCCCCGATGCGATGTGAAAGCCTGTCAGCACCGTGAAGTAGCCCGCGAAGAGCACGGCCGCCGCTGCGAGGCCGCCACTGAACGATGCGAGCAGCGAGCTCCAGCCGTAGGCGAACGCGACGACCGGATGAAACGCATCGCGCAAATAGGCGTAGATGCCACACCCTTGCGGACGGCGCGCGGCGAGCTCGCCGAGGATGAAGGCACCGAAGAGTGCCACGATTCCGCCGGCCGCCCACGCGCAGAGAATCAACACAGGAGCGTGAAGGCGTTGCGCTACGGCCGACGGCGTGCGGAAGATTCCCGATCCGACGACACTGCCTACCACGATGAGCGCGACGTCGGAGACGCTGAGGCGCCGCTCGAACGTGCTACACCGGCCGTTCGCCGAGGATCGTCGCGCGACGGACGCGGCGGCGATTTGGAAAGTAATCGGCGAGCGCGCAGTGTTGCGTCCAGCGATTGTCCCAAAATGCGACCGTGCCTTCGTTCCAACGCCAACGTACTTGAAACTCCGGCCTCTCCATGTGCTCGAAGAGCAGACGTAAGAGCGCATCGCTCTCGCGCGGCGAGAGGCCCTCGATATGCGACGTAAAGTCCTGGTTGACGAACAGAGCCTTGCGCCCCGTCGCAGGATTCGTCCGCGCGACCGGATGCGACACCGGTGGATGCTCGGCGTACATGCGGTCGCGTCGGTCTTCGATGCCTAACGCCTTGAATCGCTCCGGCGTGAAGTTCTTCGCGAACGAGTGCACCGCACGCAACTGCGTGACGAGCGTTTTGATCGGCTCGGAGAGCGTTTCGTAGGCCAGGTACATGTTGGCCCAGAGCGTGTCGCCGCCAAGCTCCGGGATCTGCTCGGCGTAGAGCACCGCCGCCTGGGGCGGCGTTTCGAGGAAGGTTACGTCGTTATGCCAGCGATCGCTGTTGGCGCGGTGCGCCTCGTCGTGCGCCAAGACCATGACCTCGGGCGCCTCGTTGTGGCCGGGGTAGAACGGATGCATGTAGAGCGGGCCGAAGCGCGCCGCGAAGTCGCGTTGCTGCACCGGCGTCAGCGATTGGCCCTTAAAGAAGAGGACGAGATGCTCGTCGAGCGCCGCGCGAATGTCGAGCACGTCGGCTTCGGTGAGCGTCGCGCTCAGATCGACGCCTTCGACGACCGCGCCAATCGCAGGCGTTAGCCGTTTGGTTCGCAACCGCGACGGCCCTTCTCGGCGGACTCGAGCTCCACGCCGCGCTGTTCGCTTGCCGGCCCATTTTCCCCGGCTTGACGGCAGCGGAGGCAATTCAAGCTGTTAAACATAAGCGATCCCTTGAGACGATAGGGCACAATCTCGGGCCTATCGACTATCAAGAATCGCGGTGAGCGTTTGGCCCTTCGCGAAATTACTTTCGCGCATCCATACGTCGTTGAACATGCGTGAGAGATAGCGCGCGCCGCCGTCGCAGAGGATCGTGACGACCGTCGAACCGGCGGGAAGTCCTCGTGCAATCACCGCTGCGCCGACGACGTTTAATCCGCTCGAGCCGCCGACGGAGATTCCCTCGTGTTCGAGCAGCCAGTGCGCCATCGCGATCGCTTGCGCGTCATTTGCGCGAATCGCCTTATCGACCGGAGCGCCTTCGAAGTTGGCAGTTAAGCGCTTGATACCGATACCTTCCAGATCGGAGTCGCCTTCGGATTTGAGCTGGCCGCTGTTCACATAATTGTAGAGGGCTGAGCCCATCGGATCGCAGAGGACGGTGAGAATATCCTCTCTTCGCACTTTGAGCGCGCTCGCGACTCCGGCGATCGTTCCACCGGTACCGGCCGCCGCGACGAACGCATCGATCCGGCCGTCGCTCTGCTCCCAAATTTCCGGGCCAGTCGTTGCCTCGTGCGCGCGGCGGTTCGCAATGTTCTCGAATTGATTGGCCCAAAATGCATGGGGCGTCTCCTCAGCGATCCGGCGCGCGACGTGGTAGTAGTTCTCGGGATTTGCAAATGCAACCGCAGGAACGACACGCACGTCCGAACCGTAGGCACGTAAAAGCTCGATCTTCTCAGGTGACTGATCGTCGGGCACCACGATTACGCTCTTGTATCCGCGTTCGTTTGCGACGAGCGCGAGTGCGATACCGGTATTGCCGGCGGTCCCCTCGACAATCGTGCCGCCGGACTGCAACGCACCGCGCGCTTCGGCATCGTCGACGATGCCTCGAGCGGCGCGATCTTTTACTGATCCGCCGGGATTAAGGAATTCCGCCTTGCCCAACACGCGCCGGCCGAGTTCGCGCGAGAGTTCGCGCAACTCGATAAGCGGCGTGTTGCCCACTGCGCCGGAGAAACCGCTGACGACCATGGCCGCGGTTACTCGCTGCAACGCTCGATTTCCCCTATCGACTTGTTTGGCTGACGATTTTCTTAAATCGCATCAGCGGAGACGTAACGGGATCAGCACGCCGTAGGTACTACGCACGGCGTTGCTCGCCGACCGCACGATCATCCTACCGAATCACGCCACGCATTGGCCTGTGCAAAAATCGGGACAGCTTCTTGGATCTCAACCGCCGGAGAGATCTCAAAGTCGAAAAATGGCGTCCAGGGGGTGATTCCGGCCAGCACGGACGACGCATCGGCGGCCTCGATAAGCGCGACGCCGCCGTTGCCGTCGGCGCGAGCGTAATGTGACTTGAACTCAAAGGGCGGCGTCCAACCGGTAAAGAGCGAGAGCGAGCGCTTTTGGGACTCTTCGCTTGGAGTCCTCAACCGATAGATCGCGAGGAATAGCATTCAACTGCCTCCGTTCGGCTCTGGGGGAAACGGGAGCGTTAGGCGACGAAAAGAACGCTCCCTTGCAGAATCGGAGATTTCATGAGTATAGCGCTCACCATTGGCGCGTTCGCGGTGCCTTTCGTCGCGCCGCTCGGCGCGCAGCCAGCAACGGGCATGGCGAGGTTGCAATACTGCGTCGGAGCGTGGACCTGCGTCGGCGCAGAACCAGCTTAGACGACATCGATCGCACTTGTTACGTATACGTTCGACGATCACGTCACGCGTCAGTGAGTTAACGTTCCCGTGCAGGGTAAGATGAAGCGCAAGCGCAGCGAGCCGCCCTGTGGGTCTGATGAAGCCTAACTAAAGGACAACCTGGTTGCAGGTTCGCTTGAATGCGCGGTCGGCACGGTGGAGTATCCGCCGGTATTCGCGGTCGTCGATTGAACGGGCAAAGACCCACTAAGCCGGCATTCGCGGGATGGACGCCGGAAATATCTTAAGGCGCTTGTCGCCCGTTGTTCAAGGACGCCTCAGGAATCTCAAGTAGAACGCTGCGAACACCAAGACGATTGCAATATTCACTGTCAGCCGTTCCCAGAGTCGGTTTCTGAAGAACACGAAATCCACACCGACTATGACGGCTACCATCGCCACCACGCAAAGCACGATAGCTACCTGTCTGCCCATTTCAGCGGGTGTTCCCCAATATAGGCCTCCTGTTCTGGTCTCCCTCGGATGATTCCGGCCGTACATGCTCCAGCAGCCGTTACTGACACCGTGCCTTCCGACGGGATCCTCGAGCGCTGGGCACAAGTTCGACCTCGCTAAACGTATCACGAACAGCAAGCCGCTTCGAGGGTGCGGCGCAGCTTTGAATTCGTCTCGTTCCATGCGTCGACGAACGACTTTAGGATTCTCGCCGTAAAGCCCCAGATGTGTCGACCCTGATAGTCAAATGCGTAGATAGTCCTGCCGCCGACTTGGCTGGGCTCCACGTCCTCGTACAGAGCGCCTTTCGCGATGATTGAGGCCAAGGGAACGGCGAATACTCCGACGATCTCTTCGCCATCTACGGAGAAGCAAGTGCTTTCATCAAGCACTCCGATGATTGGCGTGATGAGCAAGCGGCTTGATATTTGCTCGAGATCGGGCAATCGATCGATAACGTCGACGTTCTCGGCGCCGACGCCAAGTTCTTCAAAGAGCTCCCGCAACGCAGTCCTCGCGGGATCACCGCCGTCGATGGGCTCTGCACTTCCCCCTGGGAAGCTGGTCTGCCCCGGATTACGACGGAGATACGGCGCGCGTTCGACGAAGACAACGCCGTGAGGCGCTCGAGCGAAAATCGGAATGAGCACGGCACCACGCTTAATCATTGGCACGGGTGCAGCGGTCGCGCAGCTGTTAGACGAGCCGCGCCTGATCGACGATCGACCGTGGCGTCGCATCTACGTCGTGGTCAAAACTTCCAGGCACGACGCATTCGTACAAACCCATGATCGCCGCCGCCACGACGTTTAGGGAATGCGCGACGGCCCGTGAGCAATGATTTTGGCGATTTGCGCCTTCGAGAGAATCCCGACGTAGAAAAAGACGTTCGCCGCGTCTCCGGCAAAGGCCTGATCGAAGTTCGGATTGCGCCCGATCGTGACATTCTTCGTAACGCTTGCGGAGTCGAAATTGGCTTGCCCCTTCAGAACGGTCGTGCGCGAGCCGTTGTTCACGTAGAACGCATATGTCCCCGGGAGCGTGGACTGGTCATAAGTAACCGCTGAAAAGACCCACTTGCCGGTACGCACGGGCACCGTTCCGACGACTTTGCCGCCGACGAACGCCGACCAGTGGGCGCCGGTTTTCGCATCCCGATTATCGACGTCCAGCGTGCGGTCGAAGTCGCCGTCGTCGTTGGAGACGATGCCGTAGGGCGGAGTTGAGATTGACGTCGCCTTGAACCAGCCGCCCATGCTCAGTTGCGGTATCTTCTTTATGCTGATATCCAGCGGTGCCCTGACGATCGCTTTGCCGCTACCGTCGAATTCAATGGCCTTGCCGCGAAATGGCGCGCCGTTTACGTATTGCGGTTTGCCGGTGTCCTTCCCGGCATAGCCATGACCGCTTGAATCGTTGAGCGTTCCATTGAAGCGATACAGCGCGAGCAGGCCTTTCGGATAAGGTTTCGGAGCCGGCAGCTGCGCCATACGTTCCGCCGGCGACACGATAGAGGTAGACGGATTCACTGCAGATCCTCCACCACATGCCGAAACCAGCAGCGTTCCGAATCCGATAATGGCGGCACGGCGAATTGTTCCCCACGAGCAAACCTCCCAAACTTGCACGCGACTCTTTTTTACCTCGTTCCAACGCCTACCTTCCTCAAGCTTTAATGGGCCCAAGCAGCGCGGATACCTCCTTGATCGACGTGCCGTTCTTGAGCGTCAGCGTCGCGAACGCATGGCGCAGGTCGTGGAAGCGAATCAGTTTTGCGTACGGGCTGGCGCCATCGGTACCCGTAAGGGTTGAGAAGTGTCGAGTGTTTCGTCGCGCCCGCGTTCCGTTGTGGTTAATCGCGGGCAACGGCCACGCAATCGATCTCGACGTCGAAAGGACCCGTCCACTTCGGAACAATCGTAAAGATACGAGCTGGCTGGTTTCCAACCTCGAAGTAGCGCTTGTACACGTCGTTGAACGGCTTGAAGTAGTCGGGCGACGTGCAGAAGATGTTGCACTTGAGCACGTGGCTGAGATCGGATCCCGCGGTTTCAAGTGCGTGTTTGAGTTGCGCCATGACGCGCTCAGCCTGCTCTTCGAAGGGCGCGTTTTCGACTTCGCCGGTTTGCGGGTTAAACGGCGGCATGCCGGAGATGTAGATCGTGTCGCCGGCACGAGCGGCAACGGAGACGGGGGCTCCCCATTTTTCGAAGTTGGTCGAATAGGGTTCGACCCGGATTAATTCGCGTTTCATGATTCTCCGCGCCGATGTGGCGCTAGTTCCGTTGTAAGGAAGCGGCTACCGAACCCCTTATGCGGGTTCTTTTGCCACTTCCCGATAGTATTGGGGGCATTTCGCGGCACCAGTGGCAGCTGGATCTGAGAGTGCGGTACTTGAGGCGCTCGGCAAGATTGGGTTCCGATTCCACAGCCGCGACCTCAACTTGGTTTTGGGCTTGGCGAAGGACAGTGCGCCCGTTCGCCATCGCGTTACACTGGATGGCTTCGCACCCGGCGCCGACTACGGCATCGACTGCGCCGCAAGCGCCGGCGAGGTTCGCGAGTCGCGGCTCTACCAACTGATGCGGTAACGTGGAGCGGTCACGTATCGGACGTTCGAGATCGAGTTCCTCGATCCGGGCGTTCGAGCGTTCGTTTTTACCTTTGGATAGATGCGTTCGGTCTAGCACCTAATTGGAGTCAAAGGGAAAGATGACTGAACCCGACGACAAATCAAACACGTTGATGAGCGCAGACGATCGTTGGACGCGCCGCAGCATGCTTCAAAGCGCGGCCGCCTTCGCGGCGGTGGGATTGATGTGGCCGGCCGTTCCCGGGTCGGCCGCTTGGCGAACCCACCCAGATCTGTTCGCGTTCAGCGCCGGCGGCCCGGATCGGCTCGTAATCGCTCTGGTCACCGAGATGCCCGCTCTCGATGCCGCGCCGGGGCGGGTGCTCTTGCACGCCGACAATCAGCAGTGGAATATCGGTGGAGCAGGGGATAGTGGACGCTACGAGAGCGGCGATCGTCTGTTCTCTGGTGCCATCATCGGTCGCGAAGCGGGACGGGATCGTGGATATAAAGCGACGTTAATCGAGACGCAAATGCCGCCCAGGCCCGCGCAGGGGTCGCTCGGCATCTGGGCCGAACGGTGCGGCGCCAACGAACGGCAGCGTATCGGCAACCCGATCGTAGCCGAACTGCTGGCCGTCGATCGCACGCTTCAGAACGGGCATAGCCAATCGACGCCACAATATGATCGGACTCGGCTCGCGGTACCCCTCACTGACCGTATAGCGAACATCGCTACGCGTGCTGGGGTTCGCGTTCGCTCGTCTAGCTGCTAACGAAAGGCGACCTCAATGTCTCATCATTTCGACTCCCCAACCGGCCAGGAAGATCCGCGCTTGAATCTTTGCGATATTTATATGTTTCCCGGATCACCCGGTCACACCGTTATGGCGATGACGGTCAACGCTGACGCAGGAATTTCTGCTCCGGACACCTTCCGTAGCGAGGGGGTTTATGCGTTTCGGTTCGATCTCAACGGTGACGCGCGTGAAGAGCTTACCTATAAGGTTCGTTTCGGAGACCCCACTCATGCGGCTGGCGATATCCATGAACACGTACAGTCCTTTGAGGTGCGACGCGCCGTCGGAGCGGACGCGCTTCAAGGAGTCGGAGGCGAGCTCATTGCGTCGGGGACGACCGGACAGGTCGTTCGCGCACAAAACGGTGTCAAGGCGTTTGCGGGACTTGCGCCAGATATGTTCTCCGCTAACCACACGCTGGTGTCGTTCATCGCCGCGTTTTTCAACAAGGGCACGTTCATACCGCAGGCATTCGTCAATCCCCAAGAGCTGTTCCTGAAGCGGAATATCACTGCTATCGTACTGGAACTACCGACTGCATGGATCGGCGACGGACTCATCCGTATCTGGGGGACGATCTCGCTTTATGGACACGCGCCAGAAGTGCAGGTTGCGCGTTGGGGGCTACCCTTGATCACGCACATGTACATGGTTGACCCACAGGTGCGCGAAGATTTCAATCGGTCGCATCCAAGCGACGATCTCACGCGCTGGGCGCCCGTATTTGCGGACGTGGTAGAAAAAATGACGCAATTGGCCGGCTCATCGGCAGTCGCTCAGGAATACGGCAAGCAGTTGATCGAGCGCTTTGTGCCGGTTGTCCTGCCGTATCGCCTGGGAACGCCGGCCGCGTTCGATTTTCTCGAGTTCAACGGCCGTGCGTTAACGGACGACGTTGTGGACGTCATGCTCACGTTGATGACGAATACGGCTCTGGCCGACGGGGTCGTCCCGCCGGCAGATCGCGTGCTCGATCGCTTCCCGTATTTCGGCGCGCCGTTTCTCGCTGCAGATCAGGTCGGTCTGGAGCCGCTCAATCCTGGTTCCAAGTTCATGCCGAGCCGATGACATAAGGCGCGATGATGGCGCCTGCCGCCCTTCTCATCGCAACATGGCTCGGTTTACTGAGCTTGGGCACCGTCGAGTTTGGAGAGCGTGCTGCCGAGGATCTGTTGCACTTCCAGCCCCACGCTTCTTTCCAGCGCCAGATCGATGTCGGGTCGTTTTGCAAGAAAGGTCTGCAGGGTGTCGCGCGGCCAGCACATCGCGCGCACGTCTCGGCGCACTAGGACGTCCAAGTCGAGCTCGTCGGCGCGCACATCGATGCTGCCGACGAACTGCCCTTGACCAAGTTCGGAGATTTTCGTGCCGTGATGCAGAACGTCTGCTAAGCCGCGAAGGATCACCGAAAACCGCTGCGTCTGATTGTCGTGTTGGACGAGCGAAAGGTCGGGCGCGACGTCGACCCAGGCGCCCATCGCAAAGAGTTTTTTGGCTTCGCGATCGCTTAGCGATGGAAATGAGATCGCCTTGAGCCGGGCCTCGTCGGCGGTAAAATGCACCGGCCTCCGCTCGATGCTGAGCCGAACGATCCAGTAAAAGTTGATGGCGATGAAGACCAGGTTCCAGTAGATCGCATCGGTAAGCGGCTTCGGTTGCATCTCGTAGTAGGGAATCAAGAGAAGCGCGGCGACGACGGTCAAGATGCGCAGCCAGAGAATATCTCGCACCGAATAGGAGACCAAATAGAGTAGATTGGCGGTGGTGATCCAAGCGACCGGGTTATGTACGCTCATCTGCTCTCGGTTGGACCCGTCCGCCATCTCGACCTACGGGATTGCGGGCGCGAGCACCGGCTGTTCGATGCTGTCGGTGATCCTTCTAACGACGGGACTTTTCCCGTAGCTCACATGGGTAGCTGACGCGTTACGTCACGTAGCCAGGCGGTGGCGTCATGTCCAGATAGTTGGCCAACTTTGACGAAAACCGATGGCTTCACACACGTGTTCATTGCGTCGATGTAAGCGGAGGTTTGCGCTCGGAACGGCTAAGCCGTTTTGCGGACAGGTTCTTATCGTGTCCCGGCGTGCCCAAATGACCACCGCCCGCAATGACGTAGAACATCGAATCCAGATATTCCCAAACCAGTCACAGCGCGGACATCCTTGCCGAGTTCAGTACGCTCCACTCCGGCCCCAATGACAACCCAATCTAAATGGACGGCCCCAATTTCGCTGCTTGCTGTAGTGGCCGCAAGTACAGCGCTTCGTGCGCCACGTCGACGTTGTGTCGCAGGAACCACTAAGTGATCTTCCCAGCGATCATTGTCGCTGCCAACGAATACCGTACGCCAGCGTCCACGTGCTTAGGTCCAACAGCCGAACATCAGCGAGAGGACGTAACCATAGCGCCCGTTGGGCGAATTCACTGACGACTCGACGGTACTGAATCCGGACAGCTCTTTCCTGAACGCCGCGATGGCGGCGGCGCGCCGCATGATCGGCGGAGCACGCTACGATAAAGCTAATCCTGGTTCTTAGCAGCCGCGCTCGGGATGACGTTCGGGTTATGCTCGGCAAACGCACCGAGCGGATTTGGAATCAGCCAGACCTGCAAGTCCCAGATCGCCGGAAACGGGAAGACGAACGCCACGTCGCTAACGCTTCGCGGCGCCGGAATCCCGAGCACCTTCCATCGCGGCAGGTTACCGATTTTCACGATATCGGCCGCCGTTGGCCGTGTGAGCGAGCCACCGACCTTCGCCATACTCTTGCTTCCGGCGCCGCCGTACTGCAGCCCTGACGCGGTCTTGATTGCGAAATGGACGTGCGCTGGCGAAAAGTCGAGAAAGCGCGAGGGCGAGACGCCCCAGACCGACGGGGCTTTGGGCGAAGTGCTTTGCAGCACTGAGAAGTCTGCGCCGATCAGACGCCCCGTGACATCGTACCAGAGTTGGCTCGGATGCTGCGGATCGCTCTGCCAGTAGTTGGTGTTCACCCAGCTGATGGCGCCGGTCTGATCCTCGGCCGTGTATTGGAAGTACCCCGCAGCTTTCGCTTGTGCTGTCGTGGCGAAGCGGCTCGGCAGATCGCTGCTAACGGACCTGACGAACTGGTTTTCGGATGCCGTCTCGGGCGGCGCTGCGGTCGGCGCGGGCGTCGGCGTCGCCGCGCGCACGCCAGCAGTCGTCATGAAGACCATGAAAAGACCAATAACTAGGCGACTTGCTATTCTCAACATAAGCATCGCGGTTCCGGTTTCGAGCATTGGCGTCCTCTCACTCTTCGGACTTGGGTGCGGGATCAAAGCCCGCCAACCGGCGCACCAGCATTCCACGCTTGATCTCTCCGATGCAGGCGCGTGCGGTGCCGTAAAAGTTGGGCGTTTGCCTAGTAAGAACTACGCGCTTGGATAGGTGCCTGGCGCGTCGACTACAACGAACGGCGGGCCACACCCAGCTCGACGGCTTGACGCCGCCGCGTTCATCAGGCAAAGTTTGAGCACACTTGATTCACGGTCGGAGCTGGCAGTTGAATGGCGCAACGTCGTTAGGCCGATCGGGACCTGTTTTATCTAGGTCGGCCTAAACGTAAGTTAAGCCGGAAATGCGAGAGAGCTTGGTATGAAGGTTCACTACCTAGAGATTGTCGCTTCGGATGTAGATGCTGTATGTGCTGCCTATGAGGCTGCACACGGCATCAAGTTTGGATCAGCTGATCCGCTTCTTGGGGGTGCGCGGACGGCTCCGCTGCCGGATGGAGGCAGCATCGGCGTGCGTGGTCCCTTGCGCGAAACAGAGCAGCCCGTCGTTCGACCGTATTGGCTCGTTGACGACATCGAAGCAGCGTTGGATGCGGTATCAAAGCGGGGCGCTTTGGTTGCGCACCCCCCGCGCGAGATTCCAAGAAAGGGCACGTTCGCGATTTACGTCCAGGGAGATGTGGATCACGGGCTGTGGCAACTATGATTTTCTGGCCTGACAAGTCGCGCCGGCCGACCGCGAAATCGAGTCTAAGCGTTTCACCGCTCAGTTACTTCGGTCTACTTGAGGATGATGCGCCCTGTGAAGGTCACCGTGCCGCTATCGTAAGGCTTGTCATTAAGCGTCAGCGTCACCGTCCCACTACCACCCGACCCGCCAAGACCGTGAATCACTTCCGAGAGTTGACCTATCTCAAGAATTTTTACGCGCACGGTTTTCTCGTACTTTGGAACGCCATCTGCGAAGCCATCATAATCCAGGCCCTTCATGATCGGCTTTCCGCTGATGGTGGTCGCCAGCGTTGCGCATCCTTTTTCCTTTGGCGACTTCAGGGCGAACGTACCGAAATAATAGTACCAAGGCGCGTGCCGCGGGGTGGGCGTCGGCTTGGGCGAGGGTGACGCTGCGACCTGGACCTTGAGCCAGTTGCTGTGCGAGGAGTTCGAAGTAAAAGTGCTTCCTTTGACATCGCCAGCCGCGCCAAACATAACGTACTTTCCAGGAACCTTCGAATCCGATGCGGTGCACTTAAGCTTCGCCTTGTCCGGAGATAGAGAGGTCGGGGTCTCGTAATTTTGAGATGCAAGCGACGGTGGAGTATAACCCGCGCCGCCGCGACACGCGGCTAGGAGCGCAGCCAGCAATACGGCACCAAACGAGGCTCGTTCGAACGATAGTCGCACGTGGGTTCGCCTCCCGATATTATTAGTTCTGTGATTGTCCAGACTCGCAAGCACGGCATTCGGTGAACCTCCTAGCGTCACCTATAGCCGTCCTTAGGGTCAGCGGATAGTATCTTTGGTTATCGAGGTTCTGCGAGCGGTTAACGCTTTCGAGTCGCACTGTGAGGCGTTCCCATCTGGCCTGTTTCCACGCTTTCGGTACGAATCGAAAACCGGTCGAGTTCTTTCAGCCTTTGCGCGAGCTGCATTTCAAATAGTGTTAACGTTCTGAACTTCATCATACGCAACGCGTTCTGTCGCCGTGCTCGCGCTTAGAACGACAAGGCTCGTTCACGCGAAAAGTTATTGGTTGGCCAAGGTGCAGGGCGAATCCGTCGTCTTTAGCCGCGGACAGTTGGATTGGATTCGACGAAGCCTGGTGATGGACAAGAATAAGCACGAACGCCGCGACGAGCGACGCGAGTGCCACAAGAGGGATTATCGTCCTCAGCTTCCGAGAGTCCACGGCACTTTCCGCGGTGTTCAGGAAGTTCGCCAAGGTCAGCGGAGTATCCATGAGAAGCTCCTCGAACTCTTCGCCATAACGCTGCCGCCAGGCGGGCGCATGAAGTCTCACCATGAGGCGCGCCAGCACGGGACTCATCGCGTACCCAGCCGCGCGAGGACGCTCTGATAACGAGCGAACTCGTTGAGCCTTTCTTTGAGCGCCTTGCGGCCCGCCTCGGTAATGCGATAGGGGCGTCTTCCTCGCTCTTTGACCGTCAGCGGGGCGATCAATCCCATATCTTCCAATCTCGAGAGCGCTCCGTAAAGAGTGCCAGGACCGAGGCGCTCACCCGAGTGCTGCTGGACGTCAAGGATGATCGCGTAGCCGTGCTTTGCGCCCGCGCTTAGCGAGGCCAAGACCAACATCGCGGGATCCGAAAACCGGCCCAAAGCGCCGATCGTTGGAGGCATGCTTACGTTTCGTGCCACGTGGCAAAGCGTGGGGGCGTCGCGCCGTTGGAATCGGCTCGAATGCCGATCTGCCGATGAAGGAAATCGAGAGCCGCGTCCAACTGCGAATCCCTTCCAGGCTCGCCAATAACGGCGTGGCCGTTCAAGGCGACGGAAACATCCGGCTCGATGCCCCTACCGTTTAGGTCATGGTTCGCCGGTGTAAGATAGCGCGCACTCGTAATCTTTATGGCGGCGCCGTCGGGAAATCTTGAAACGGTCTGCTCCACCCCTTTTCCAAATGTTCGTGCGCCGAAGAGCGTAGCCACGTGATTGTCGTGCAGCGCGCCGGCCAGGATCTCCGACGCCGAGGCGGTGTATCCGTTCACGAGCAGCGCGACCGGAAGTGTTACTTGGGGATCCTCGTCGTCGGAATCCAACGTAAATACCGGACCGGTCCGTGGAACGCTGGTTACGACGGCGCCGGTACCGAAGAAATGTGAAGCTATGGAGGCTGCCGCCGACACGTAGCCGCCTCCATCATCGCGCAAATCAATGACGACTGCCCGAGCCTCCTGCTTCTGCAAACGTTCCAGTGCCGCAGTAAATTCGTCAGCAGTGGGCTGAGCGAACACGGCTACGAAGATGTATCCAACGTTGCCCGGGAGAGGCTTGACGATAACCGTAGGGGCGTGCACGCTGGTTCGCGTTAATGACACCTGCCGGTCCGCTTCGCCCGGCCGTCGGACCACGACATGCACGATGCTTCCGTCGCTGCCTCGCAACAGTTGTGTTATCGCTTCTTGCGGTAGCCCTCGAGTAGACTCCCCCGAAACCTCAGTAATTAGGTCCCCATCGGCTATTCCAGCCGTGTCCGCTGGACCGTTGGGCATCACGTACATCGCGCGGGCAAACTTCGTTGCTGCATCCGTACCGATAAGGATCCCGATGCCATAAACGGATTTTGGATCCAACGGCGCGTCAAACGACGCGAATTCTTTTCGCGTAAAGAACTCCGTCCATCGGTCATGAGTGCTCAACGCCATGCCGTGCAACGCCGCGTATGCAGTTTCACGCGGATCAAGATGATACTTGTCGACGGCCTCCTCCGTGTCCGCAATGATGCTCAGAGCATTGGCTGGAGTATGGCTTGCAAGTCTCGGAGCGAGCGCGCCACGCTGCCGCGCATAAGCAAGGATGGCCACATCGGCGCCAGATTGGATTCGGCCGGGCGCAATGGGGCGATAGAACGTCCGAGTCAATAACCCGAAGACCTCACCGATCAACGCCCTCGCGTCGGCGCCTAGTAAGGGCTGGGCCGCCTTCCCCGCACAGACGAAAAAACTTGCAAGTAGCATTGCGGCGATCGCTCCGCCAAAGAGTCGACGATGGAGTCTTGTTCTCAATCCAATCTGCCACACGGTGTAGTTTACCTTTGACAGTACGCAGCGCGATGTAGTACGTCCGACGTAGTATAGCGGGTTCGGAGCTCCGTACTTGCGACCCTCTTTTGGCAGGTGGTGCCGTAGGGGGATTGGTGAGTGTTTCCAAACGGCGTCCCTCTGGTCCGAAAAACCGCCTCTGGTCATCCGCGTCGGTTGAAGTCGAAGTTTGGCACTAACCCGGTTGAAGCAAATAGCTGCGTCCAAAGCCGACTGAGGTCAAGTCTACGCCTTGGAAGCTTTGAAAGTCGCCGTAAGGCACGCAGATGCTCCTTTCGATGATACTAACGCTATACCAAACAGCGGTAAGAATGCGATTTCCGCGAGGTCGCTGCTCGTCACTCCTAATGCCTACGCCGCTCGGCACTGCGCCAGTAATCCCTCAGTGCCCGCATTCGATCACGCTTAAGCTACCCAGCCGATTAGATTTGATTTGAAGTCAAACGCTAAAAACACCCTGAATTATCAAGGATTATCAAAAGGGTGCTCGTTTAGCTTCCTGCTATTCGTGTTCGTGCGCGGCAACGCTTGCGGTGCCATGCAATTAAATTCCATTTCTAAAGGAGTGATAATGTGAAACGAGTTTGCCGTCGGCAAGTCGCAATCGCGCTTACGCTGTTCGTCGCATTCGCTTGCCAGGAAACATGGGCACTGGCGGCGACCACGGGTGGCCTCAGCGGAACCGTTCTTGATGCCGACACCGCGGCTCCCATTGCGGGAGCGCAAGTGACCGCCGTCAGTCCGTCGCAGTCCGCGACCGTCACGACTGACGCAGGGGGGCGTTTTATATTCTTGGACTTGGGACCCGACACGTATACGGTGACGGCCTCCAAAGGAGGCTATCAATCGACCAGCGTTCCAGGCCAAGTCGTCTTTGCCGACACGGTGCAGACGGTTTCGGTTCGCATGCCCAAAGCACTGCGGACGATCGCGCACGTTACGTCCGCAGCCGGCAGCGCGCTCGTCAAATCGGGTACGACCGCCGATATCTATTCGGTCAATTCGAGCCAGGCAGCCGCGTCGGCGGCTCTTGGCGGCGGCGGCAGCTTGAACCAGGCGTATTCGGCCATCGCCACGATGCCGGGTGCGTACGTCGTTCCAAACCAAACCGGTTACTTCGAAACCGTGAACATCCGTGGTGGCGACTACGATCAAGTCGGCTACGAGTTCGACGGCGTTCCGGTGCTGCGTTCGTTCGATAACTACGGTTCCAGCTCGGCGAACTCGCTGGGAAGCGCCGAAGTTCAGGTCTACACCGGCGCGACGCCGGCCAACTCGGAAAGCGCCGGTCTTTCGGGCTTCATCAACCAGGTCATCAAGACCGGCACCTATCCGGGATACGCTACCGGCTCCCTCGGCATCGGCACGCCGATTTTCTATCACCGCGCCGCCGTCGAGGTCGGCGGTTCAACGCCCGACCGGCTCTTCTCGTACTACGTCGGTATCGGCGGCCAGAACCAAGCCCTCGACTTCATCAACGACAATAACGGATCAGAATACCAAAACTTCTTCGGTCCGGGCATCGGCATCATTCCCAACGGTTCGTATGCCAAACTCTGCCTCCTCGGCAGCGTTGCCTGCTTCCCCGGAGGCTTTCAAGTCGCGCAAGGGCCGATTCAGTACTCGGCTTTTTCGACCATCTATGCCCGTGACGCGGTGATGAATTTCCACATTGGAATTCCCCACCATAACGACGCGGGGCGCGACGACATTCAGATTCTCTACGACAACGAATCACTACAGAACCAACTCTACCAGTCAGCGAACGATTTTGCGTCGCCTGCGTGCACCGGTCCGAACGGCGTGAGCGGCTTGGCGTGCGCCACCTACTTGTACGGTCCGCAGGTATTTCCGAACTCGCTCCAGTGGTCGTGTCCGACTTCGATCGGTGGGACGTTTAGCGGTGCGGGGCTGAACTCGATCCATCATTGCGTGACCAACTACGGATATCCCAACGCCGTAAATCCGGGAACCTTCACCAATCCGAACACGGTCCCGCCGGGTGACCGTGCCGATACCTACAACCAGACGGTCATCGGAAAGCTGCAGTACACGAAGAACTTCGGCTCGACCGCGTTTCTGCGCGTCTACGGCTATACGTTCTACAGCGCGTGGAGTCTGGCGAACACCTACGCCGACGTCGATTGTGTCTGGTCGTGCAGTGGGGCTCCGGACTACGAGCTCAACACGCACACCCGCGGCGTCAGCGCGAACTTCCAGGATCAGATCAACGCGCAGAATCTCGTAAGCGTCCAAGGAAGTTACACGACCGCCACGGTTACGCGTATGAACAACCACTTCGGCAGCGTGCCGGGCGAAGCGGCGGCCGTGATCGTCAATCCGAAGGATCCGTATAGCGGCTACTGCTACGGCGGTGGTGCGCTGGGCTCCGGAGGCACGCTTCCGGTAGTAAACTGCGCGGGCACGTTCGGCTCTGCAACGACCTACGGAGCGCAAACCTTCCCAACGATCATGGCAGGCGCGGTTCCTACGCTTCCGGCTTCGCTCGCATGCCCGATTCCCGGCAAGCCGCAGTTTGGAACCGGGTGCGAGTACATGGTCGCAGAGAACGGCGCGAACGCCGAAATCACGCCCGGCCTGGTTCCGAACTTCTACGGCTGGTCGATAACGGATCAATTCCGTCCGACTGATAAATGGCTATTGAACCTCGGCGTCCGCTTGGACACGTTCAACTTCGCGGGCGGCAACCAGCTGGTTCCACCCGTGGGTGGAGGCGGTCCGGAGGCACGTGCCTTCTGGTGGGCGGCGTTCAACCTCGACAACTGCCAGAACACCAAGACCGGCGCCGTCTTCCCCAACCCAGCCCCCGGTAAGGTCTGTCCGGCCGGCTCGATCTCGACGTACCTGCAGAACCAAACGAATCAGAACTTCACCTTCAACATCTACCAGCCGCGTTTGGCGGGCACGTACACGGCCGATCCGAACAACGTCATCCGGTTCTCGGGCGGGCGCTATACGGAAGCCGGAAATACTGCCTTCGAGCAATACGGCACCTGGCAAGAAGATTCGGCCGACTTCATCGGCCCGACGTTCTTGCAATACGGCCGCAATACGCCGGGTTATCCCGTCCAGCCACAGACCTCGATCAACTACGACCTCTCGTGGGAGCACCACCTCAAAGGTACCGACTGGTCATGGAAGGTGACGCCGTTCTTGCGGCAGACGCAAGACCAGATTCAGGAGTTCTTCCTCAATGCCAAGGAAGGCTTCGTTTCGGGTCTCAACGCCGGCGACCAGCGTAGCGAAGGCTTCGAGCTGCAGGTGCAAAAGGGCGACTTCTCGCGCAACGGTCTCTCGGGCTTGCTCTCATTCGCATACACCTACGCGTATATCAAGTACGGTCCGGTCAACCCGTACGGCGCAACCGTGCTGACGAGCCTCAACACGCAGATTCAGCAGTACAACGCGTACACTTCAGCCTGCGTGCATCATCCAACCAATCCAAACTGCGGCACCACGTCGACCGGTACGCCTGCCAACGCATGCTACACGTCGGGGGGAACGCCGGCGGCGCCGGTTTCCATCCACGGAACGACGATCACGTGCCCTGGAGGGGATGTCGTTAATCCATATTGGTTCTCAGCGGGCCAGCCGCTCGTCAACACCTCACAGCCGTTCTGGCCGTACGACGTCTTCCCAGGATCGACGTCGTTCTTCGGTGCTTACGGTTCGTACAACGCGCCGTACGTCGCGTCGATGGTGCTCAACTACAAGCGTGATAAGTTCGCGATCACGCCGTCGTTCCAGTTCCAAGGCGGCGAACGGTACGGTTATCCGCTCTCGTCGGTAGGAATCGATCCGGCGGCGGGTGGATGTACGCCGCTTACCGGCTATCCCGGACAGCGGGCGAACTCGACCTCGTGCGCCAGCGTCATCAACATCCCCAATCCGTACACCGGGATCTTCGACGGTCTCAACGCGTACGCACAACCCAACGAGTTCATGATGAACTTGCAACTCAGCTACGACGTAAGTCCGAGGATTTCACTCGTCGGCACGCTTGCGAACATCGTGAACTACTGCTTCGGAGGCAGCGCGGCGCCGTGGACTTTCAACGACGGGAACATCTGCCAATACGGACCGCCTATGATTCTCGGCGGCTTCGACCCGGTGGCGCCGTATACGACGCCGGGCTCGACTGCCAATCCGCCTGGGCATCCGGGGTCAATCGTTTCGCCAGGGCTCAAGTATCCGTACGGTCCGGCTCCCGGCCCGTTCTTGGCCTCGGCGGCGAACTTTTCGTACAAGACGCCGCTAGAGTTCTACCTCACGGCCAAGGTCAGGTTGTAGCAACGCTACCAATCCCAGAGGGACCGCCTCGGTTCAAAACCTGAAGCGAGGCGCCCCTCGCATCACGATTGAAGGACGTACATGAACTTCGCCGGCAACGTTCGCGGGATCTAACGGTAGACGAATCAAATCGGGCCGTCGAGAAGCGGCTAGAATCCGACCGCGCGAAGCAGCGCTTTGAAGCGCCCGGACTTTGCGATCGGTGCAAACCAGCCGGCTGTTCTTAGTAACGGCATGCTTGCCTCTCGGTTGCCTACGCCGTTTTCGAGATGATCCAGCGCCTCGTCGTACAATCCGAGACCGACCGCGACGACCGCGAGATTCCACTGGACAACGAATTCCGTGCGTTCCATCTCGAGTAACGAACCGTAGATGAGCCTCGCTCGTTCGACGTCGCCGGTTTCGGCATAGGCGCGGCCCAGCAGCGGCAGCCGCAGTGCAATGTCTTCGACCCGGTTCTCCGGGAGCAGCTGGAGATCCAAGATCGCATCGCTCGGCCGCCCATTGAGAATAAGCGCTTGCGCCCGATAGCGTCGCGCGAGTGCAAATTCGGGTCCCGTCTCGATCAAGTTCGAAAGGTGCGCAATGGCACGATCAAAACGTCCAAGATGCATCAAGACTCGGCCAAAGAGCATTTGCAGGCACGGCGCTGATGGTTCGATGAGCAGCGCATTCTGCATCTCCGCCATCGCTCGATCGTCGTCTCTGACGCACTGATGGAACCAGATCGCGTTGGTGAACACGGCAGGGCACTCCGGGTCCAGTCGCACCGCAGTATCGATCTCGCGCTTTGCCTCGCGCCAGTTCCATTCGCTGAACAGCATGATGTTCGATTGTACGGCGTGGGCCGCTGCGGAATTAGGCGCGAGCTGAAGCGCGCGAATGATGGCTTCCTTCGCTTTCGGAAACGTCACAGAGGGCGGCGCGTAGAAGAGCTCGGCAAGGAAAGCCTGCGCGCGCGCCAGCCCTATCAAAGCGGGCACGTAGTCTTGTTCGATGCTCAGGGCGGCATTAAAGTAGTCCACCGCAGCATGTAATGCGGTCGCGTTTCGTTGCTCTGCGAGGTAGCAGGCTCGGCTGTAACAATTGAAAGCGTTGAGATCCGCTTCCAAGACGTCGCCATTCGTGCCGCCGGCTACCTCCCTGGTGGACTCGGTTTCGGACGGCACGACCACGCTGATGGGTGCGGTAAGGCGGAAGCCCCTGTTGTGGGAGGTCATGACATAAAGCCGGTCGCGAGCGCGCTCGCCGAGAACCCGCCGCAGCATGTAGATGTGCTGCGAAAGATTGCCATCGCTCGACGCGCCCTCAGGCCAGATCAGGGCTGAGAGCGCCTCCCGGCCCACGACGTTACCGTTCGCCTGAATCAATGCCAACAACAAGGTGAAGAGTCGCTCCGGAAGCGGGATGGCCTCTGAACCGTATGTCAAGCGGCGCCGTATCGGATCCAGCTGGAACGGGCCGAACGAGTAAAGCCATTCAGGCGACGCCCTGCGCGGCTCAAAGATCGCCTTATCGAAGGTTACTTCTGCCGGTGATTCCATCTAGGCATTCGAACAGTTCTAGCAGGCTACCTGTGACAAATGCCTGTCAGAAAGTCATCGCCACTTCGGTCGGCTCCGGCATCGGAGACATCCGCGATGCGTCCGCCCACGAGCGCTCAAAAATCGTCGGCGCGTACGCAGCGATCGCGGCGACGGCTTCGGCTCGCCGGCGTTGAAAATGCCGTCGCGAAGCCTATTGAGGTTAGCGGTCGTTAACCTTGATGCTAGCGTCAGGGCATGGGAGATTTGTTTGGCATCCTTCCTCGCCGCCAGTGCGAACCAATTCAGCACGGCGGCGCAGCGGCCGCACAAGGTTCAGATTAAACGCAGATCGGGGCAAGCCGACCAAGAACTGGCCAAAACTGGTACACCTGGTTCATGACCACGGAACAGGAAGGCTGAGCATCTGCCAACATAAGTAGCCCCACGGACTCAAGGGAGGAGCCCAATCATGCGTTCTGATATCGTGCCCGGAGGCATTTTCCCCGACTACGAACTGCCCGATCACACGGGCAAAGTGCGTAAGCTCAGCGAGCTACAGGGCGATGATCCGCTAATCCTTACGCTTGCGCGCGGCCACTATTGCCCAAAGGAGCACCAGCAGCATTTGGAACTCGCCGCGTTCTACCCGAAGATCGCGGTGGCTTACACTCAGATCGCCACGATCGCCACCGACGATCACCATACCCTTCAGGAATTCCGTGCATCAGTCGGAGCCGTTTGGACATTCCTTTCGGACCCCGACCGAACGATTCAGAAGGATCTCGAAATCCAGGAGTACACCGACCCCGAGCACGATCCGATGATCCCGCATACGCTCGTGCTCAAGCCGAGCCTCGTGATTTACAGCATCTATAACGGCTACTGGTTCTGGGGGCGTCCATCGGTCATCGATCTTTGGCACGATCTGCGTGTAGTGACGAGTGAAATCCGTCCAGACTGGGATCTGAGTACTCCTGGACTCCGCGAGGCATGGAACGCGGGCGACTTGTCGCGCTTCCACGGCTGGAATAAGCTTGGCGCCGCGAAGGTACCCTCTGCAGGACCGGTGGTTCCCACGGAATTGGAGCAGGTCTTGTGAAGGCTTTTCTGATCGCGGTTACAACGTAGTGGCCAACGCTCTGGAAATTAGGCTTCGATGACGCGACGGAAGACCTACCGCCATGGGCCGAAACCCTTATTTTAGGTTCTTAGGCCGTCGGCGACCGCCCGCGACCATGTACGGGCGAATTCGACTGCCACTGTATATAGCAAGCCGTCCAGTCAGGCGGAGGATTACATAGATGAGGGTTTTAGGTTTCATGGCCTTTGCGTTCGGCATCTGCGGTGCGGCCGTGCTCGCAGATTGCTCGCTTGGCTCGCAAGATTCTCTGCCCTATATGCAAAGCGGCAACGCATTGCGTGTGCTCAATGCAACCGGCGCCGGCAAAATCACGCACATTGTTTACATCGTTCAAGAGAACCGCAGCTTCAACAACATGTTCTACGGTTACCCCGGAGCGTACACCGTAACTGAAGGTAAGAATTCCAAAGGCAAAACGATCAAACTAAAGCCGTCCAAGCTCGGCGCGTATTACGATATCGATCACTCCGTCGCGGCGATGATCGAGGCATGCAACGGTACGGGCTCGCTGCCCGGTACGGACTGCCGGATGAATGGATTCGACCAAGAGTGGACCACCGCCAGCTTTAAGAACGCGCAGTACGTGTATGTGCCGCATAAGCAGTCGAAGCCCTACTTCGACATGGCGCACGAAGGTGCACTTGCCGACAACATGTTCCAGTCGCAGCTCGACGAGAGCTTCGTCGCGCATCAATACATCATCGCCGCGCAGGCAGCCTGGAGCGCCGATTTACCCGACGGCTTCTGGGGTTGCCAGAATAACGCGCAAGCCGAAGTCCCGATGATCACCAAGGAGCGCGTCGTCACAGGCTATCAGAAGGCGTGCTTCGACTACAAAACGCTGGGCGACGAGCTCGATAAGGCGAACCTTTCCTGGCGCTTCTACGCAAGTCAATACGGTAGCGTTTCGAGCGGCACCGGTGGGACCTGGTCCAGTTATCAAGCCATCAAGCATATCTACGAGGGCCCTGACTGGAAGAAAGACGTCATCTCGCCGAATTGGAAGTTCATAACCGACGTACGCCACGGAAAACTCGCAAACTTTACGTGGATCACGCCCGTCTGCGATGACTCGGACCATACCAACTGCCCAGATGACTACGGACCGTCTTGGGTTTCTGCGCTCGTGAATACCGTGGGCGAAAGCAAGTTCTGGAAATCGACGGCGATCTTCATCCAGTGGGACGATTGGGGTGGGCTCTACG
This sequence comes from Vulcanimicrobiota bacterium, assembly GCA_963826325.1. Lineage (GTDB taxonomy): Bacteria > Vulcanimicrobiota > Vulcanimicrobiia > Vulcanimicrobiales > Vulcanimicrobiaceae > Cybelea. Next base: position 349,191 of record CAWGWT010000013.1, on the reverse strand, counting down.
ACCCAGTGGCGCCGGTGTACAAGGATCGCGACAGCTTAGGCTTCCGCGTTCCGCTGATCATGCTATCGCCGTACGTCATCCACGATCACGTCTCGCACGTTCAGTACGAAACGGCCAGCGTGCTACGTTTCGCCGAAGATCTGTATGGTCTCCGTCAGATGGCGCCGGCCGACAAACGCGCGACTTCACCGGCGGCCGACTGCTTCGACTTTTCGCAGAAGCCGGCCAAGTTCGTTCCGATCAAAGCGCCTTTGCCGCCCAAGTTCTTCATGCACCAGTTCCGTGACGATTATCTTATTCCCGATAGTGAATGACCAAGCTATTTTCGCTGGAGTGCTTGTAACGAGGCGTCGAAAGCCTCGTTCGATGGGTCCCAGTCGCCGCGGCCGGCCGGCGTGAGATCGAGCAGAGCGTACGCCGGGGTGAGCAAATCGATTCCTTGCCCGCGGTCTTCCAGTACCGGGTGCGCGGTGTAAACGTGCCGCACGCGGTCGCCCTCTTTCGCGAAGACGGCGATCGTCGAATCGGGATCGCCCTCGGCATCCTCGGCGCCGATGTCTCGCGCGAAGGCCGGTCCGTCGTCGGAGAGCAAGCGCAGGCGATGCCACTCGCGGTGCGCTGCCCATTTTCGGAGTTTATCTATTGGAGCTCGGGATGCAATGACGAAGTTCGTTTGCTGTGTGATGTGTGGCGCTATGCCGTTGAATCCGTCGATCCACATCGAGCAACTTGGGCAGAACGAATCGTCCTTCGCCCAGTACATCAAATGGTAGACGATCAAGTGCGGCTTGTCGGCCGCAAACAGCTCCGACAAGTGGACGCGATTGCCATTTTCGATGAAAGTGTAATCGGGGACGACCGGCCCCGGCGGCAGCTCGCGGCGCATCGCAGCTACCGCCTCAATGCGATCGCGCAAGTCGATCTCCGCCGCGCGTAACCGACCGCGCGAACGGCGATACGCGTCGGCGGCGGCCGGCATCAGGAGACTTGAATCTGCCATTTTCAGTTCCTTTCTAACCTCTTCGTACCCAACTCCCGAGGAAATCCGATCGGTGGTATACTCGGCAGATGATCGGGCGCCGGCACTTGTCAATTCTTGCAAGCATCGTGGTGCTGGTCTGCGCAGGTATTGCGTTCGGCCGTGTCAAGGCGTCGAGCGTGGCGACCGTTCGCAACGAGCCGCACATGGAGATGACGCTTCCCGGTGCCGAGCAGCCCGGCGACGCGGTCCGGGCCGATGCGATTCTCGCCGTCGCGCGCAAAGTTATGGCGCAGTATCCGACGGTCGAGGCGGCAGAGCATGCAGGGTTCGCTAAATTTCTCCCGCGCATTCCGCTGCCCATCGAACACTACACAAACCGAACGTATGCGATCGAAGCCTGGATGGGCCACTTCGACCCATCGCACCCGACATCGCTCATCTTCGAGCGAACGGGCGATGTGCTGCATCTCGTCGGCGTGATGTACACCGCATCAAACTCGGTCGATCGCAATGGCCTCGATGCGCGCGTTCCGCTGAGTTTTGCTACTTGGCATCGCCACATAGATTTTTGCAAGCCTCCCGCGGGCACGCCCATTTCGGAGTTGCTCGGGCCCAACGCGCGATTCGGGTTTAAAGGCTCGATCGTCACGCGCGACGCGTGCACCGCTGCGGGCGGAAGCTTCAAGCGGGTCGTATTCGGCTGGATGGTTCACGTCTGGCCGAACGAAAAGACCAGAGCTGCGATTTGGGCCGTCGACCGGCATGGGAGCATGAGTCGCATGAATCAGCCGATGACGATGGACTCGCCGCGGTAACGGAACCGAGTACATGTCGATGATGCCGCTGCGCATTTCAGCTAACTGAGGCTCTTTAGGTCTGTCACTTCTAGCTCGCCAGCTTCAGCTCAAAGCCCGGCAACGACGCATCGGCGTTCTCGGCGACAAAGCGTCGCAACTCGCGCAGCTCGGCAGTGCTTTCAATCTTCGACTCGCTACAGACATCGAGGAAGTGTTCGACGCTTTCGACGGCGTCCGACCAGCGTCTATCGGTGGGGAGACCGGCGGCGTGGTGGAACGCCGCGGCCAAGTCTTGGGTCGCGCGTCCGGCGGCGTAGGCGGCTCGCATCATCGTCGGCCGCGGGAAGTCGAGAAGAAGATGCGAGATATCGCCACGGAGTTTATCGCAGGCGGCTTCGTATTCCAAAGTGAGTACCTCCTATGTTCGTTTGCGCGCTAAGAGCAGCGCGCTGGGCGTTGCCAACAGCGCGAGGACGCCGGTGACCAGGAACGCGTCGGCATAAGAAAGGGCTGCGGCTTGCGCCGAGACTGCTGCGGCCAACTGCGCAGGGGTTCCGTGCTGCAAAAACTGCGCCACGGGCAGCCTCGAAATCGTCATCTCGGCTGCGAGAATCGTTTGATGGAACTGCTCGCGCCGGTCAAAAAAAGCAACGATGCCCGCCGACGATATCGAGCCGCCCAGTTGAAAGGCAAGTACGATAAACGACGCCGCTTTGGGCGCGGCTTCGGGCGCCACTGCGCGCATCGTCGCCACGAGCAACGGCGAATAGACGAACGCCGAACCCGTACCAATCACCAAGAGCGGCAAAACGAACGAACCGAGGTCGCTCTGCGTCGTGGTGCTGTTGCCTAGCCACAGCAATCCGAATCCCGCTAGCGCTAACCCGCCGCCGATCATCCAGCGCAGGTCGACCTTCGGGATGCTCGTGAGCCGCGCAACCGGCAGCGTGAGTAGCAGAACCGGCAACGCGCGTATGCCGATTAAAATGCCCGCAAGCGTGCTCGTAAAGCCCAAATCTTCAACGGTGAACTGCGGCAAGAGCAACAGCGCAGGAAAGACGATTCCGGCTAAGGCACCGGCGATCGCCAACGCCGCCGTAACCGCAGGCTGGCGCAAAATCCGCAGGTCCACGATCGGCTGCGCAACCCGCAGCTCCCACCATACGAAGGCGGCGGTCGCGACCAACGCAAGCGTCGTGCAAAGCTGGATCAACTGATCCGAAAACCAATCATCGTGCTGGCCCTGGTCGAGCACGTACTGCATGCAGCTGACCGCTACCGTCAGCAACACGATACCCGTCACGTCGACGCGCGCCCGTTGCGGCCGCGCGTTATCGCGCATGTAGCGCCACAACAAAAGAAAAGCGACGATGCCCGGAACTAGATTGACGTCGAAGACCCACGGCCACGAGAAGTTGTCGACGAGGACTCCGCCGAGCGTCGGGCCGACCGACGGGCCGAGGATCGTGCCGAGCGCGAAGATCGATTGGCTTAAGCCCAGTTGTTCGGGCGGAAAGGTGTCGCGCAACACGACTTGTGCAACCGCCAACAATCCGCCGCCAAACGCGCCCTGAAGAATGCGAAAGAGAATCAAGGCGATCAACGACGTCGCCAGGCCGCACAGCAGGGACGCGAAGGTAAAGCCGATGATGGAAACGAGAAAATAGTTCTTCCGCCCGAAGCGCAACTGCAGCCACGGCGTCAGCGGAATCACGACCACGTTAGCGATCACGTAAGCCGTTAACACCCAGGTCGACTCGTCGACGGTCGCGCCGAGATTGCCTTGAAGCGTGGGCAGCGCGACGTTGACAATGGTAAGATCGACCGTTTGCAGCAAGGCCGCGAGCATGACGCCGGCCACCACCAAGTAACGGCGCGCGCCATATTCGACGAGCGACGGAGCTGGAGGCGACAGCTTGGCCGCTGCAAGCGGCGGGCCCGGGACGGCGGGATTTGCGCCGAGGCGGGCGGCCGGTTCGGCAACCGACATTCTATACTCCGTGGTTTATAGAGGAAGGACTTGCGCTCAGGATAATGGCTGTGTAATGCTATGACTAGTCCCTAGCTTATCCTAGCATTGACTAGAACACTCAAGGAGAAGCAACGATGCAGGTTACCAACGGACGCCGACACGAGTTGAGCGATTTTCTGCGAACACGGCGCGCCAAGATCGTCCCATCAGACGTCGGCCTGGCCGACGGCCCGCGGCGTCGCACGCCTGGCCTGCGCCGCGAGGAGGTTGCGCTACTGGCAAATATCGGCCCGACTTGGTACACGCGCCTCGAGCAAGGCTTACCGATCAACGTCTCGGCCGACGTGCTCGCCTCGATCTCGCGCGCGTTGCGCCTGACGTCGGACGAGCGCCGTCACCTCTACCTGCTCGCTGGTCTTCCACTAACCGTCGCACGGCAAGACGAGGAACGCGTCAGCCAGTTAGTGTTGCGCGTGCTGAACGCCCTTGAGCCGTCGCCCGCCTACGTCCGCGGGCGCCGCTGGGACGTACTCGCTTGGAATCGCAGTGCCGATGCCCTCGCAGATTTCTCGAGCGCCACCGGCCCGGCGCGCAACATCGTCTGGCGCCTCTTCCGCGAAGAGCACTCGCAGTGCCGCTACGGCGATTTGAAATGCGTCATGCGCCGCTGCGTCGCAAACTTTCGGAGCGTCGCAGCAAAGTATCCGAACGATCCGGCCTTCGCCGAGCTCATCGAAGACCTTCGCACCAACTCGCCGGAGTTCAGACAACTCTGGGCCGAGCATGACGTGCTCGGTTCAACCGAAGGGCTGAAGCAGTTCTTGCATCCAAAATTCGGTGAGTTCATTTTGGATTACACGGGCTTCGAACTCCCCGGCGATGGCGACATGCGCATGATCGTCATGACTGCCGAACCGGGGTCGGAAAGCGAACGCAAGCTTCGTCTTCTTATTCCCGCGACCGTAAAACGCCAGCATCGCTTGGTCAGCGTCAGCCCGAGGCGGCACTCGACTATATCGAGGGCAACATGAGCAGATCGGGCATCACCCCAATGGCATATCTGGAGCGATCTCGGTTTGAACGCGCGCAATCACTCCTTAAACTCGGACAGAGCAGGTAAGCTACTAGATCTGAGTTGTGGCGTCCCCTCGTGGACCGATGCCGGTAGCCTTGGCATGAGCTTCGACAAGCTCCAACCGTGGCACGAGCTCTACGCTGTTGCGGCGGGTATTGCGGCGACGCTCATGGGCCTCATGTTCGTCGTCATGTCTTTGGGTCAGAGATCGTTGGCGAGCGAGGAAGGCTCGCGCGTGGCTCGTTCGCTGCATACACCGATCATTGTCTTTTTCGTGACGATCATCGTCGTATCGATGCTGATGCTGATGCCCGACACCGTGCCGACGGCGCTCGCGGCTCTGCTCGCTGTGGTATCGGTTTTCGGGCTGATCTATATGGTCGCCAACGGCGCGTATACCACCTGGCGGGAGCATACCCTTGGCTTCGACGACCTGATGTGGTACGTCGCGCTCCCGTACCTAAGCTACGCCATGTTCGGCGCCTCTGCGGTTATGATTTGGAAGGCGACGCCGTTCGGACCCCACGTCGAGGCAGGTGCGATGCTCTTGCTGTTGCTGATCGGCATCCGTAACGCTTGGGATCTCGTCATCTTCAGCGTTCGACGCGGCGACCGCGACTAAGGCCTCTCGCCTCCAACACATGGAGATGCGCCGGGATACGTTGCGCACGGGCAGCACGACTGCGTTGGACTTCGAATCCCGCTAGTTAGCACTTAGTCGTTGCGTACTTGCCCGGGATGATCTCGATGACGACGTGGGTCCCCGACACTTTTAGGGCTCGCAAGAATACGCCCCCGACGTCCGGCAGATCGGGGCCGTACTTTCCGTCGACTGCAGTCGCGTAGCATTCCCCCAATGCGTCCCAGAGACTACCTGATTGCGTGTCGGCGGTAACGGTGTACGCCCGTTTTGCTTTAAGTTGTTTGCCGGCCAAATCGCCGGGGCCCGGAAGCTTCGTGCCAAAGCTCACGTCGCTGTTTGTAGTGTTGAACTGAATATAAAAGATCGGCGTGCCAGGCGGAAACGGCGGCCAGAGCGGTCCGCTGTAGGGGGTAGTGCTGCTAATCAGACTCGCGGTTACGCCCGACGACGTCGGGCCCGGATAGGTAATCGTACCGCCCCAGTCCTTGAACCGCGGAACGCAAAGCGTGCCGCCTTTAGTAGAGAGCGGCTTGGCTCCCAAACTGGCGTAATCTTTCTTCGTCTTCTGCCCCTTACAAGCCGGAAGCGCAGCATCGGGCGCACTCCATTGCATTGCTGAGCTAAGAAGCCCCGACGGCACGGTGCTTTGTGTCGAGCCTGACGGGTTGATCTGCGTCTGCGATCCGCCGCAGCTTGCAAGCATTATTGCAGCTGCACAATAGCCGAGCGCGTAGCGGCCAAAACTTGAGATATTCATTGTCCCGCCCTTCTCCAACATAGCGCATGAACGGTCAGCTATGCACTGCCGTCGCGCCCAGAGCCATCTTACCACACCCAAGCCGCGACCTCGGAAGCCACCTCGCCCCACGGCTCTGCGGCGACGGTGCGGATTGTGGGCCCTCCTTCGGTCGAAGCCACAGGCAGGTTCCTGGCTATGCTAAGTGCCCCGAGCGCCGCCGAAGAGAGGCCGGTCGATTGTCGATCGAAGCACGGCGCCTTTCGCTTGCGAGGAAGAGGCGATCAAAGCCGGCGACCGCGCGAGCGAGAATGGACAGTGACAAAACCCGTACGACGGGACGCCTAAGAACAGTCGCGTCCGTTCTGTGTTTATCTCACCGACATTTCTCGGCTAGCCAAAAACGAAAGACAGTCAATGTCTCACCATTTCGACTCGCCCACCGGCCGCGAAGACCCGCGTCTGAATCTTTGCGACATCTACATTTTTCCCGGATCACCTGGTCGCACGGTTATGGCGATGACGGTTAACGTCGATGCCGGCATCTCGGCGCCGGACACTTTTCGTAGCGGCAAGGGGGCGATCAAGGCCGAACCGTTGAGCTCCTTACCTGGCACTGTCCGGGCCCGAGCGAAACCCACAGCGTGCTCAACCAGTTCTTGCGACCATCAGCAGCGCAAAACACTGGAACGGAGGGAAAGCTTGGCTCCTTTTGACGCGTATAGGAATTCGTTTCCTCATGCGAAGCTCACGCGCTCGTCGACCGGCGTACTCGAGGTCGTCTTACACACCAACGGCGATGCGCTCGTCTTTAACGGACACACGCACACAGAGTTCGTCGAACTCTTCCACCAAATCGGTGAGGATGCCGACAATCGCGTCGTCATCCTCACGGGTGCAGGTCGAGCCTTCATCGATGACATCGATCCGGAAGGTTTCGATTTTTTCACGCCTCGCGGCTACGACAAGATCTATCGCGAAGGAAAGAAAGTTCTTTCGAACATCCTCGACATCTCGGCACCGCTGATTGCCGCGCTCAACGGGCCCACGACGGTCCATTCGGAATACGCGTTGCTCGCCGACGTCGTCCTCGCAACACCCGATACCATCTTCCAAGATAAACCGCATCTAAATTTCGGCATCGTGCCGGGGGACGGTGTCCATTCGCTGTGGCAGGAGGTCATTGGGCCGATTCGCGGCCGGACGTTTGTGCTTACCCAGCAGATCATCGGCGCCGACGAAGCGAAGACGCTTGGCGTCGTTAGCGAGATCGTTTCGCGCGACAAGCTCATGGATCGCGCTCGCGAGATCGCGGAGCAACTGGCAAAGCTCCCACCGCTCACCACCAGCTATGCTCGCGTCGCCCTCACCCAAAAGCTGCGTCGCATCGTCGACGAAAGCGTGGGTTATGGTCTAGCGTCGAGGGCATCTCCGCTGCCGACGTCGCACGAATGAACGCGTGATCGGTTCGTCGCAATGACACGAGCGCCTCACTCCACGGCACGAACATCCGGGGCGGATTAAATCGTGCACGGACGGTGTTTTTGCAGAATCTAGAGCCGTTTTAGTAATGGAGAAAAATCGACGTGCCTGATGCTGCAATGAACGCTCAGATGACCGGCAAGCCGGGTTTTGTCGCCGCACTCGATCAGAGCGGCGGCTCGACGCCCGGTGCGTTGCGTCTATACGGTATTCCGGATAGCGATTACACGAGCGATGATGAGATGTTCGCGCTCATACATGAGATGCGCGTTCGCGTCATGACGGCGCCGGCGTTTACAGGCAATAAAGTCATCGGGACCATTTTGTTTGAGCGCACGGTAAACGGCATGGTCGCCGGTAAGCCAATCCCTGCCTTCTTGTGGAAGGATCGCGGAATCGTCTCTTTTCTGAAGGTAGATAAGGGCCTGCAAGACGAGCGCGACGGTGTGAATTTGATGAAGCCGATTCCGAGGCTCGATGCGCTGCTCGCTCTAGCGCTAGAGCTCGGCATCTATGGCACGAAGATGCGCTCTACCATCAGGCTCCCCTCGTTCAGTGGCATTGCGGCAATTGTCGATCAGCAGTTTGAATTGGCCGCGCAGATCGCAGATCGTGGGTTGCTGCCGATTCTCGAGCCGGAAGTACTGATAAAAAGTCCAGAAAAGGAGGCCGCGGAAGCCGTGCTCCTGGCTGCGCTCGTGCGGCAGCTCGACGCTCTCCCACCGGGCCGCCGGGTAATCTTAAAATTGACAATTCCAAACGTGCCCAACTTTTACGAGCCTTTAATCACTCACGAAGGCGTTGCACGCGTAGTCGCGCTCTCCGGCGGTTACACACGCCGTGAGGCTTGCGAACGACTGTCGCATAATCGCGGTATGATCGCAAGCTTTTCGCGCGCTCTACTGGAGGGTCTCACGCACGGCATGAGCGACGCCGCCTTCAACGCCCAGCTAAGACAATCGATAGATGAGATCTACACCGCTTCAACCGTGAAGAACTGAGCGCAAAATGGAGGTGCTCTGACCGTGCTCGCTCGACTAAGAGAGAGGTATCATGATGACGCGAACACATCAACCGGGCGAAGACCGATTTAAGGCAATTCTTCCAGAGCAAATCGACTGGCGCCCTCGCAAGTCACGATAGTCATGACTCCGAGCGCTTAGCCGTGCCTCCGGTGGCGCATCGAGACGACCGCAGGTGATTTCAAGACCGCTGCATTCAACCACTCTGCCACCTCTCCAAATCCTCGCAAGCACTGCCAATCACTTAGAAACACCCTAATAGTGACATACCGATACGGGGCGGTACAAGATGTACCTTAGCGTCTCGGAAGCAGTCTTCTACACGGTCGTCGAACCATAGTGCTGCGGAGCTGGCTTGAAGACGAAACTTCTGTTAAATCCTTTAACTCAGGGCGCCGGTGCTGTGCTCGCGCTCACGGTGCTAACTGCGGTGTGTTTCTTCTTGCACGTCCCCGCGAGATCGTAATCTGTTTGTTCGCCGGCCTTCTCGTCGGTTTGTCGTATTCAGGCAACCGTGCGCTTTCGATCATCGTAGCGGTCATCGCCGCCTGTTCGATCGACTTTTTCTGGCCCGTGGTTACCCTAACTCTCCAGAATCCGCTCAACTGGGCGATGGTGGGCCTGTTTTCGATCATTGCATGGACGATGACCACAATGGTCGCGACTCTCCGCCGGCGCAGCCGCGAGCTAGAGGACGCGAACGAGAAAATGAAAGAGCAGCAAGCTCGGGAACTCGAGCGCGCCAATCGCCTGATGCTCGTCGGAGAAATGACGACGTCGATCGTGCACGAAGTCAATCAGCCGATGACAGGAATCACCTCGAATGCAGGCACGTCGTTGCGCTACCTCAGCGCTGCGACTCCGGACTACGAAGCAGTACGCCACTATCTTGAGCTGGTAGTTCGTGACGCGCGGCGCGCGAGCGAGATCATCAAGCGCATCCGCGCGATGGCTTCCAGGGCGGAGCCCAACAAAGCACCCGTGGACATCAACGAAGCCGTCACCGAAGTGATCGCGTTAGCACAAGACCAACTCAAAAGCGGTGCTACGTTCCTACGCCGCGATCTCGCTCCGGCTCTTCCCGCGGTATCCGCCGACCGCGTGCAATTGCAGCAAGTCGTGCTGAACCTCATCGTCAATGCCAACGAGGCGATGAGCGAACTCGGCGAAAGCGAGCCTCTGATCGTCGTTCGGTCGGGAAGGCTCGACGGAAGTCGCGTATTCTTGGAAGTGCGCGATTCCGGTCCCGGGTTCAAGGAAGGCGACGCGGACCGTCTCTTCGACGCGTTTTACACGACCAAAGCGAACGGCATGGGGATGGGACTCGCGATCAGCCGTTCCATCGCCGAAGCCCATGGCGGCGAACTCGCCGCTTTCCCAAACGAGCCGGCCGGTGCGGTCTTCCGGCTAACGCTGCCCATCAAGGATGAAGCGGCTAATGCACCGTGACGCGATGGTGTACGTCATCGACGATGACGTCTCGGTGCGCGATGCAATCTGCGGAATCTTGCGATCGGTCGGCCTGCACGCTCAAAGCTTTGCGTCGACTCGCGAGTTTTTGGAAAAAAGTGTTCCCGCGTCGCCTAGCTGTCTGATCTTAGACGTTCGGCTTCCCGGATCGAGTGGCCTCGACTTTCAAAACGAGCTCGCAAAAGCGAACCTCGCCATCCCAATCATCTTCATCACGGGATACGGCGATATCCCAATGACGGTTCGGGCTATGAAGGCGGGTGCCGTCGAGTTCTTAACCAAGCCTTTCCGCGACCAAGATTTGCTCGATTCGATCCGCGAGGCGCTTGAGCGCGACTGCGCGCTGCAAGAAGGCGCCGCGATCGTAGCAGCCGTGCGCGAGCGCTACAAGACGCTCACGGCGCGCGAAGCGCAGGTCATGGCGCTCGTCGTCGCAGGCAAAACGAACAAGGAGATTGCTGCCGAGTTCGGCACGAGCGAGGTGACGGTCAAGGTCCAGCGCGGGCACGTGATGGAGAAAATGTCGGCGGAATCGATCGCCGATTTGGTTCGAATGGCCGGGAAGCTCCGGCCCGATTAACTATACGAAAGTATGATTGCGGCGCCTCCGGTATCCTGATAGAGTCGCGGTACTATGGGTGCACTGCGTTGTACGGACTGGATCGCAATCGTCGACGACGATCCGTCGGTACGAACGGCGATTCACGGCGTGTTGAGGTCGGCAGGCTTCAAGGCGATTCCGTTCGCTTCGGGCGAGGATTTCTTGGCCGCCGACGAAGTGGACCATCCTGTGTGCGTCATCACGGACATCAAGATGCCGGGGATGAGCGGCTTCGATCTCCAGGAGCGATTGGCGAACGATGGAAACGAAGTCCCGTTGATCTTCATCAGCAGCCACGGAGCCGAGAAGACTCGCGCCCGGGCGCTGGAAGCGGGTGCGATCGGATTCCTAGACAAGCCCTTCGATGACGAAGCTCTATTGGAACTCGTACGCCGGGCCGTCGCATAGACGTCGCCATTCGTAGCGTCCCAATAGACCTTTCGCATAATAACTTCGCCCAGCTGGATAATTGATGACTCCTTTGCCGCGGTGCTATTTTTCGTTTGTATGAAGACCGACGATCAACCGAGGAAAGGTGCTCTCATGAAAACCGCGACACTCATGCTGCTAACGCTGCTGCTCACTGGCGGAATCGCTGCGGCCAACATGTCGATGAGCGCTCTCGATCGGACGATGACCGATGAGATGACGAGCATGGACAAAGCGATGGCGGCCGCACCCATGACGGCTGATCCCGATCACGACTTCATGGCGATGATGATCCCTCACCATCAGGGCGCGATAGAAATGGCGGAGAGCGAGCTCCAATATGGGCACGACGTACGCGTCAAGCGGCTCGCACGAGAGATCATCGTTACTCAAGAATCCGAGATTCAACTCATGCGCTCTTATCTCACGAGCGCATCGCCCTTATGATAAGGAGAAACTTATGAACCATCGAGCACTATGGGCTCTTCCATCGGTTGCCGCAGCGGCACTGATAGGATTGACCACGCTCCCTTCGGCCGCCGGGCAGGCTCCTGCAGCTGCCGGCGCACCCAACATACCGATAACTTCTCACGACCGCGTGTACCTGTCCGATCAGACGTCGGACACCGTATCCGTCGTCAATCCGGCAACGAACGAGTTGCTCGGCGTTATCCGGCTGGGCCAACCCGATGCCGGCACGCTGAGTCCCCTCTACACAGGACAGCTTCTCGTGCACGGCATGGGATTCTCTCCCGATCACCGCACGCTTGTCGTGGTTTCCGTCGGCTCAAACTCGGTCGCATTCATCGATACGCAAACGAACCGCGTTAAGCACATAACCTACGTGGGGCGCGCTCCTCACGAAGCATTTTTCACTCCCGACAATAAGGAAGTTTGGGTCACGGTGCGGGGCGAGAATTACGTCTCTGTAATCGATGCCTCAACGTATCGCGAAGTGCGACGCATTACAGTTCCGTACGGGCCGGGGATGACGATCTTTTCGCCGGACAACCGCTATGGATACGTCTGTTCCAGCTTCACGCCCGAGACCGTCGTTATCGACCGCAGCACACACATAATCGTCGGTCGCGTGAAACAGACCTCGCCATTTTGTCCCAATATCGCGGTAACGCCCGACAACACGCAGGTCTGGGAGACGCTCAAAGATACCGGACGCATCGAAGTTTTCAACGCCAAGCCACCCTTCAATGTTCTTGCCATTCTCGATACCGGGCCGATCACGAACCACGTCAATATCGTTCGTAACGCTAACGGGCAATTTGCCTACGTGACGATCGGCGGTCTGAACGAAGTCAAGGTCTATACAACGGACGCGCAGCCAAAACTCGTCGCGACGATCCCGACCGGTCAGCTACCTCACGGAATCTGGCCATCGGGTGACGGCAGCCGTGTCTATGTTGGCCTGGAGAATGGCGATGCCCTCGCGGCGATCGATACGCTTACCAACCGGGTGATTGCGACCGTTCACTCGGGACAGTCGCCTCAAGGGATTGCGTACGTTCCGGACGCCGTTCGGCACGGGGACGGCACGGCCGGCCTGATGCCGCTGGGTTCGGCCGGGAAGGCAGCACACCTCACATTGATCGACGCCAAGGATCACTCGCAAAAGACGACGGTAACGGTCAACAATCAGGGACTCTCGGATCTCCTAGAGGCCGCTGTGACGGGACTCCAGCCGGGCGACTCGTATTTCCTCGAGCTCGCTTCAAACGCCGACGGCGCCGGTCAACGAGAACGACTCGCTTCGTTTAAAACAAATCCAGCTGGCGCCGCTATCGTTACCACGATCGCCGAGCTGCGCGCGATGATTTCGCCGGATGCCAATACGACCGGCCGGCGCTATCTCGTCATCATGGAAAACGACAACGGTCGCATCGGCCAAATCGTTCAGGTTCAAAGATTGACCGCCTAGAGATCGCGTTCAATCGGGGGGAGAGCATCGAAGCCCAACTCGCGCATGCTTCGATCGCTCTCCCGACAAGCGTTGACCGTCTTGCGCTTTGTTGTCATGCATAAGGGAACGTCATGCGACGACACGCAGCAGCTCTGGATGCGGCCGTTGTTTCGTTCATAATCGATCTACAAGCTTCGCTAAATCATCGGGCGTGTCGAGACGCTCGATCTCCCGATAAGGCTGCACTTCGGTCACTGGATTTCGCGGATTGAGGATAGCCCGATACGTAAACTCGACATCTTTTGAATCAGCGGCACGCCGTCCGCAAAGCGCTCGTTGTGACGCAAATAGTGCGTCACGATGCGCCCGTCGCGCGAAATGTCGCCATTGGCTATGCTCGGGACGCATGTGGCGACGACCGGAAGCGTATTCTGCGGGCTAAGACCGATCAGCGGCTCGGCATAGAGCCGCGTCAGGTCGATATCGGATTGCCGGCCGCCCCCGGCGTTCGCGATCGCGAGGCCCGTCTCACTTAGCTGGCTTTACAGCTAACCGAAGCGTGGCGCAGCGACGACTGCCGCTGTGACTGACATGGGGCCGGACTCCCCTTCGCTTGAACCTCGACAGCGACGCTGGCGCCTGGTCGGAAGAATCATTAATGCGTCCTTAAACAGCCCAGGAGTCTCGACTTTGCATCGGAAGTGCATCAGCGCTTCCCAAAGCAGGAGGTTCTAAAATGGCCCAACACCAGGGCGAAGGCACGCTTGAAATCGCAATGCAAGAAAGCACGGACGAATTTAAGTTGACACAAGCAGTGCTCGACGCTATCCAAGCTGCACGCGAGGCGCAAGAGCATGCGTGGGAGGCTTGGTTTGGAGTGCGCGATGTAGATTCGGATGAGTTCGAATCAGCGCGGCTTGCGTACACTGATGCTAATTTGGAAGTAAATCGCCTAATCGAAATCTACAACAGCTTCCGTCGTCAACGATAGATTCTTAGCAAAGTTTCGGGGGCTGTTCCGCTAGAACTTGTCGGGATTCGAGTACTGTTACAGCGGCCTCCAAAGCTTTCCGTCGCCCGCAACGCGTCTCAGCTATTGCGGAGTCGCAAACACCGATGGCGCTACGGCCGCATTCGGTTTGTAGTTGCTAAACGTGAGCGTACCATCCACGCTGTAGCCGGGGAATCGCGCGGCTATTGTCACTTTAGCGGGAAGCCGAAAGTTATCTAAGTTCGAGTAGACTTGGCCGAAGACCAAGCTCCCGTGCCCGCCGTTACGTAGACTTCCCGGTTGAGCCTTTCCATAACTGTTGCTCTACTCGTCAACTGTGCCTGCTCGTCAACTGTTGCTCTACTCGTCAACTGTTGCTCTACTCGTCAACTGTTGCTCTACTCCTCGATCCGGTTCTCGGCATCTTTCAGTGAGCTCGCCCAGCATTTCGCTTAAAGCCAATTCACCATCCGGAGCTTGAAAGCCGCGTTTCATAGCGGCTTTGCGATTCGGGACTTCGCACAAGCTCGCCGAAGAGGTCCGAATCGCGGCGGAAATCCCCCTAGTTGCAAGCGCAATCGCGTTGATGCGCTCCTTGAGCGTGCGACGTGCCGCCGCCAGATTAGGAAAGATCAAACCGCATGGGCGCGGAACTGCTCGAGCCTACAGCGAATCTGCTAACGTACCGTCAGCCGTCAGCCTGCTTCCAAGCATAAATGTGGCAGGCGTGATTCGAGGCTGACGTTGCGGATAAACGAGCAATCGGGAGAGCCTACCGCGATTCGATCTGGCGAGTGCCGCCGTCGCCCGCAAAACTGTCAGAACGTACTATCGGAAAGGAAACTTAAATGTCTGATATGCTCAAAGTTGTCGAAATACTCGCGGAGTCGAATAAGAGTTGGGAGGACGCCGCTCAAAATGCCGTTAAGCGCGCGGCAGAAACGCTCAAGGATATCAGGTCAATCTACATTCAAAACTTCGAAGCGGTGGTCTCTGCCGACCATATCACCAAGTATCGGGTTAACGCAAAGATCTCGTTCTTACTCGAGAAGAAATCTAAGTAGCCTCACCCCTCGACTCAGCTCGGTTCTGCAAATCCACTAACCGGTTCAAGCGTTGGAAAGGGAAGCGGCCAGTACGACCGCGGCCCCTCCGGGGCCTCATGAGCAGACCTTACTCGGTTTCCCCGTTCCCTGCCCTCGCAATGGGCGTCCCTCTCCTTTCTCCAAATCGGAGCATGCGGTAGCATAGAGGCCTCCACAAAAGCTTCGGCAGGAGGAAGGCCATGAGAGAAATCGGGAAATCAGCCAAGCTCACAAGCTCTGGGGCTGGTATGTCACTCTAGGGATAGTCCTCATTCTTCTCGGAATTTACGCTATCTGGGCTGAAACGGCCGCGACGCTGGCGTCGGTGATCGTACTGGGAGTCGTTTTGCTTATCGCCGGGGTCGCGCAAATCATCAGCGCCTTTGTCGCGCGGAGCGCCGGCCACGTGATCCTGCTGCTGTTAGTCGGTGCTCTCGATATTATAGTTGGGTTGATGCTGTTGGGGCATCCCGTGGCCGGAGCGCTGACCATCACGTTGCTGCTCGCCGCGCTCTTTGTGTTCGGCGGAATCTTCCGCTTCGTCTCCGCGCTCTGGCTGCAATTCCCGCACTACGGCTGGATGGCGTTCAGCGGCATCCTCAGCTTTATCTTAGGGATCTTGCTTTGGACGCAATGGCCTTATTCCGCGTTTTGGTTCATCGGATTCGTCGTCGGATTGAACTTCATCTTCGCGGGCGTCGCGTGGTCGATGATGGGCTGGAAACTAAAAGCCGCCTAGGGAGCCGCACGAGGTTGCGTCTTCGAGCCCGGGCACACTGCAGAATAACACGATTCGGTAGCCTAAGCTAGAATACTCGACCGTCTAGGGATTCTAAGGAAATGTTCGCTGGGTGGTACAACTTTTACGGCGCGGTCGCGCAGGCCGCCGCGACGCTTATCGGCCTGTTGTTTGTGATTGTTACCCTTGGGGCGGGCCTCGGTTCCAGAATCCAGGAAACTGCTCGCGTGTTCGTGACGCCTACACTCGTGCACTTCGCAGCGGCGTTCTTCATAGCTTTGCTGGCGCTCGTTCCGGACGGTCACCGCGTCGGCACGGCTTGGATACTCATCTGTGGCATAGCTGGTTTAGCGTACGTCGCCGCAATAAGTCGCAGAGCTTTATCAAGCAAGTTCATCGAGCCATCGGACCATTGGGCTCGCGCCTTCTATGTGCCGCTCCTCGCGATCGCCTACCTCCTTACCGTCACAAGCTGTGTTGCAGCGCTAGCCGGATGGCCGGACGCGAGTATACCAGTAGCGGCAGCGTCCGCGATGTTGCTCGCGGTCGGAATTAGGAACGCCTGGGCGATGGCGCTATTCACCGTTGAGCACGGTGCGCCGAAAGCCGAAAAACGGAGCTCCGACGACCTCGGTCGGTAGTTAGGTTTGCTTCAGGTGCTGGTCGGCAGTGACTGTCGGCAAGTTTTTGGGCACTCGGTCGCCGGCGGTGGGGCCGAGATTGCAATCGTCTAGATCGTCGACGCTGGTTCCCCTCAACCATCGTCACGAATAGCCGAGCCCCGCTTTGAGTTGCGGCTGAAAATGGCCCTCTGGCCCTTTTTGCGCAGGTGCGTGTCCGTGTTCGGAGGATTCAGCGTAAGCGAGTTACCAAAGGAGCCATCCGATATGCAACTCATTTTGCGCGCGAGCCCCGCTCCATTAAATACTTGTGCTGCCATTGTTCTGCTCGTAGGCTGTAGCGCACCGCAGGCTCAGCTCAGTTCGACTGTTCCCGCACCGCCGAACGGTGCGATCAACAGTCATGCGGAGCGCGGAGCTTCATGGATGGCTCCCGACGCCAAGGCAAGTGACCTGCTGTATATCGCCGATGATGGGACCAACGACGTTTACACTTACGCCTATCCGCACATTAAATTGAAGGGAACGCTGACGGGCTTTGTTGAGCCGTACGGGTTGTGCGTTGACAATGTGGGCGACGTCTTCATCGCAGACATGGGCGCTTCGGACATCGTCGAGTACGCTCATGGGGGCACCAGCCCAATCGCGGTCCTAAGCGATCCGGGATACGTGCCTGTAGCCTGCTCCGTTGATCCAATTTCAGGAACGCTCGCCGTCACGAACGAAAAAAAAGAGAGCGGCGGGCAAGGTACCGTGGTAATTTACAAGCACGCAAAGGGTAGGCCCAAAGCTTACTATACGGACCCGGTAATGGACGAAGTAGGTTATTGCGACTATGACAACAAGGGCGACCTTTTCGTGGACGGCCTGACGAGCGGCGGCGTCTTCAGATTCGCTGAGATTCCAGCGGGCAGCACTTCGTTCAGGAACATTACGCTCTCGCAGCCGATCGGCTCACCTGGCGGCGTGCAGTGGGACGGGACGCACATCGCGGTCGGGGATAAGGTTATAAACGTGATCTACGAGTTCACCATCAAGGGAAAGAAGGGCACGGAGGTCGGTACGACGCCGTTCATCGGCGCCACCGAAGTTGACGATTTCTGGATAGATCGGCCAAACGTCATCGGACCGGATTTCGGAGCGAAAGACGTTGGAATCTGGGCTTACCCGAGCGGTGGCTCCCCAAAGAAGACGATTGACGGTTTAAACCAGCCGGTCGGTGCGGTGATCAGCGCAGCCAAGTAGTCGCCGACCCCGCATCATTACCGCGGCTCGGCGTTAGCGGCGTGGTCGCGATGCGCTGTGCTACGTGGAAAGACCCTCGATTGCGAGGCCTATTGCATCTTCCGGCGAGAGCATCGCACCCGTCGCGAGCAGCGAGTCACGCTCGATAGGGGCCAGCTTTCCGTCAAGGAGGGATTCGAAACGCCTTCGCGTTGTATGCTCCGTGTATTCGCGCTGGTAACCGAGACGGCGAAACGCGGCTTCCGTATAGCCGGCTAGTTGAGCGCTGGACCGAAGATCATTGCGAAGGGCGATGGTGAGAGCGGCATGCTCGATTGCGTCTGTTACAAAGATGCCGCTGCGGTCATGCTCGGAACTGTTCCGAAACGCTTCCAGCGCAACGGCCCGCGCCTCTGACAATCGATTGAGCGCGACGAGGTAGCCACAGAGATTCGCAAGCGCACCCAGCAGCGTCGGACGATCGCGATCTGCGCGCAAAGCTGCGAGCACCTCCTGCGCGAGGGCTATGGCGGCGGCCGTTTGACCCCGCTGATGCTGGACCTCGGCGAGAGTGATCGCGATGCCGTTCGCCTGAGATGCGTTGTGAAGCTGTTGATTGATCTCTCGGAGCCGCTCAAAGACGTCGGCGGCAGCATCGAGATCGCCGATTGCGACGTTCAGGTAAGCTCGCGTGAAAAGGATTCTGAGCTGCAGCCAGACGTTGTCGGTCCGTGCAAGCGCCGCCGCCTCCGCAAGCGCCGCGACAGCATCCTCGAATCTATGCAAATGTAGGAGTGAATTTGTATACACCACGAGCGCGTCAGCGAGCGCGGCGTCGTCGCTCGCGTTACGGGCAAGGCCAACCGCGGTGGAAATCGCCTCGAGCGCTCGAACACGATCCGTGCGAGCAATACGCGCAATTGCGGTCCAGAGCCTAGATCTCAGCACCCCTTCATCGACCGGCAATAGCCGGATAAAGCGCTCGAGTAGGGCCGAACTTTCACTGGTTAAGCCGATCCGATCCAACCGATCATCGATCGCGACGAGCAGCTCAGCGCCCATCAACGCCTCGGCGCTACCGGCGACGTTCGCGAGGGCCATTCGCACGTCCTCAAGCTCGCCTACCACTAGCGCGTTGAGCTCCGCCGAACTTCCGCTGCGTTCGGCCCGCGTGCGCGCAGCGCCGAAGAGACTGTGTACATAGCCCAGATGCTGCCGCAACGCGCTTGGAAGCTCACCAGCGGCCTCGAGCTTTTCGCGCAAATACGCTCTAGTCGATTCGAGAATCCGGTAGCGACGCATGACGCCGTCGTCATCTGCCAACACCAGCGACTTGTCGACCAATGAGGCGAGTCCATCGAAAACATCGGCATCGTCCATGTCCTCGCCGATGCCGACCGCAACCGCGCCTTCGAGCGTGAAACCGTTTACGAACACGCCGAGCCGTCGAGCAATTGCGCGTTCGCCCTCGTCGAGCAAGTCGTAGCTCCAGTCGAGCGCAGCGCGCAGGGTCTGCTGACGGGGCAGGAGGTCGCGCCTGCCGCCCGTGAGCAGACAAAACCGTTCGCCGAGCCGGTCGCGCACCTGCCGCGGGCTGAGCATCGTTGTCCGTGCCGCGGCGAGTTCGATGGCCAGCGGAATGCCGTCGAGACGCCGGCAAACCTCCCCAATCGCCGGTGCGTTCTCGTCGGTCAGCACGAAGCGATCGTCGACGGCAGTCGCACGTTCGACAAAGAGCGCGATCGCCGGGTACTGCCCCGCATCAGCGCCCGTGAGGTGCGTGACGGCATCTGGAATCGGCAGCGAGGGAATCCGAAATGTGGCTTCGCCCGAAATCCCAAGGCTCTGACGGCTCGAAGCCAACACGCGAATGCGCGGAGAGCCGCGCAGGATAGCCGCGACCATACGTCCTGTCGCGTCGACGAGGTGCTCGCAGTTGTCAAAGATCAGCAAAGCGTCTTTGGAACGAAGTTCGTCGATCAGCGACTCGAGCGGGTCGGCCGCGCCGTGGAACGGGATACCCAAAATCTTCGCAACGGTCGACGGAAGATACTCGCCGCTCGACAGCGGAGCCAGTTCGATGAACCAGACGCCGTCGTCGAAAGTATTGAGCAGATTCCCAGCGACCTGCAGCGAGATCCGCGTCTTGCCGACACCGCCCGACCCGACCAGCGTCACGAGCGGCGACTTCCTGATCAACGCCGCAACTTCGGCCACGACCGTCTCACGCCCGATGAGCGACGTGAGCTGGCGCGGCAAATTGTGCGGAACGATCAGGTCATCAACGGCCGGAGCGAGAGTCGGCGACGACGCTCTGCCGTCACCCGGGCGCAACACCTTTGGGCGCGCCGCGGCTGCTTCGAAGCTTCGGCGCTGCTCCATGTCGAGGCCAAGCGCCTCAGCCAGAAGCGCAAGCGTTCCGCGCTGCGGGGTCCGGCGATCCCCGCGCTCGAGCGCACCGATTCCTTGCGCGCTCATCTGGGCGCGCAACGCGAGGGCTTCCTGGGAGAGCCCCACCGCAAGCCGATGGCTTCGCAGAAGTGCTCCGAAAGCCGAAGACGCGGACGTCCGCTCCTCGTCACCCACAATCCCGGGCAGCTTCGCGCAGCCGCCAACGGGGTCCTCACCCGCGTGTGCGGCCAACTTGTGTAGGCATTTTGTAGAGGCGTCGATTGTTGCGACCGTCGCGCCGGCGCATCATTGGACTGGAAGCCACCGATCACGGAGTAAAAGTCTGTCGAGAATTCCAGGAGAAATCTGCCATGAACCCGAGGATCGCCCAGCACGCAACGATACTTTTCCTGATCGCTGTCTCCACTGCATGCAGCAGCGGTTTACCGCTCGATCGCACAACTCCGCCGGGGCAGAACGGCATCCAGCCTGGTCTTATTGCGTCGCTGCTGGGCGGCGCTCCCGGCTTTGAAACGCGGAGCAGGGCAGCGACCGCAATTATGCCCCAGCGGCTCTATTCTTGGATCGCGCCCGATGCCAAGAAGAGTGAACTCTTGTACGTTTCAGATCAAGCGCCCGACACTGTGGACATCTACGGCTATCCGTCCGACAAGCTAAGGGGTTTGATAGCGGGATTTAGAGCCGTAGCGCTCGAGTGCGTCGACAAGGCCGGCAACGTTTTCGTCACCGATGTGGAGGCCAGTGCCGTCTTCGAATACGCACACGGGAGCGTAATCCCGATTGCGACGCTGAAAGATCCAGGCTATGCACCTATCAGCTGCTCCATCGATCCGACCAGCGGGAACCTTGCCGTGGGAAACTATGCAACGACCGGCGACGAGCAGGGGAACGTGGCGATTTACAAAGATGCCAAAGGAAAGCCGCATGACTACACACCACCGAATATCAACTTCGTGTTCTCCTGCGCCTATGACGGCTCGGGTAATCTTTTCGTCGACGGACAAACGTCCGGTAGCGCTTTCGCCTTTGCCGAGCTTCCTAAGGGCGGCACGTCGTTTAAGAGCATCACGCTGAACCAGCCGTTCACCACCCCCCGGGTTACGTTGCGTGGGATGGCAAGTACGTCGCCATCTTAGATAGGGCCGCGAGCGTTATCTACCAATTCACGATATCCCGCAAGAAAGGCAAGAAAGTTGGCTCGACTTCCCTCATCGGCGCCGGAAACATCGTTCAGTTCCGGATACAGTCTCCCGAAGTCATCGCTTCAGATGGCTCAAATCTCGACGTCGGCATCTGGAATTATCCAAGCGGCGGTACGGCCGTAAAGGTCATCACGGGCTTTACTCAGCCCGTGGGTGTGACGATCAGCTCAATCAAGATATAGCCGAACGAGACATCACTCATGAACGTCCTGCGAGTCAGCCAGTTGCGGTCGGCACGATTCGGACCGGACATCAGATTTTGACCTGGACGGTAAAGAAGACGTTCGTCGGCACTTTCGTCCCGGTAAAGCCGTTGACCAACGGATTGTACTGATAGTTGTACGGATAGCGGAGTTGCACCGGTGCCGACGCTAGCGCGACGAAGTTCCCGACCGGTGCGATCGAATAGGCGAGCGTATCGAAGATGCAGACATTCGGATCGTCCCACGGGTAGCCGTGCTGGAAGCACCGATCGACCAGTCCCGTCGCAGTAACGGAGACCGTTACCGCCGGCGAAATGTCGTAGCCGGCCGAAAGGTTGACGGTCAGGCGCCCCGGCTCTTTGAAGCTCGTAACCGAATCGAAGACTCCGGTGTACAGGTCGGGGGTGAAAAGATATGCGACGGTGTTTGGCGGCGGCGTACAGGTTTGCGGATTGACCGCGCCGCTCGTGCGGCTCCCGTGAACCGGCAGGCAGTCCTGCGGAACGTACCCGGGCCAGCTCAGTGGCGACCCGTACGTTTTCCCGTAGCCGTACACGACCGTCGGCGTAACGTGAAACCTGTCGTGCTTGTAGCCAAGGACCAGATTGAACACATTCGGGGTCACTTGCCCGGTCGAGCCGGTAAATGGAGCGGCTAGCTCCGCGTAAGTTGGATACCACGCATTCGGGTCGAGCAGGGGCTGCGCGCTCGCCGAATAGTACGGATTAAGGACCGTCGTCTTTGGCGCCTCACTGCTGGGAAGCGTGGAATGCGCATTGGTCGATCCGTACGCGCCGCAAAGCGTATGATTTCCTGACACGCAGCTATGCGTGTATGAGTTATACTCCTGGATGAAGGAGTTGAGCGTGTCGATAAAGTTGACGCCGGGCGTGATGTCGTCGTACTGGCTCTGGCTGTTCGTGTAGGTATACGAAAGCTCAAATGAGAGGCCGTCGTTGGAGAAGTCACCTTTGGTGAGCTCGAATTCGACGCCGTATGCCTTGACCAATCCTCCATTGACGCCCGTCGTGTCGCCGTTGTAGCCGATTGGTACGAATTCGATCTCGTCGAAATCTTCCCGATAGAAGGGCGTGATACGGAACGCAACATCGCTGCCATGTAAGTGCTTCTCCAAAGACAGGTCGTAACTGTTCGAGAGTTGGGGGCTTACCGGGTGGTACGGCGTGTTGAACCCGAAGGGCAAGAACTGCGACAGGAAATCGGGAAGATCTTGCTGTCGCGCGTAGACCTCCAAGTTTGTCCCGGGACTGCTGGCGTATCGGCCGTAGGAGAGTCGCATCACCGTGTCCGGATTGAACGTATAGGTCATTCCGAGGCGCGGTTCGAGCTCGTTGTAGCCGACGTATCCAAGCACGACGTTCTGTAGATTCGGCGACGAAAACCCTGTCGGGCAGGCCGGCCAGGCTCCCGTCACCGGGTTTATCAGCGAAGGGTTCTTGTACGTGAAGGCGCCCCCCGGAGCCGTGCAATACTCGCGGTTAAATGCCGCAAACCAGAAGTTGCGCGCCGCCGTAGTCGTCGTCGGGGGCAGTGAAAAGTCGAATTGGTCTAAGCGCAGGCCGATATTTGCGACCAAACGATCGTTGGGGCGATATTGATCAGCAATCGAGTAGCCGTAGTCCGTTTCGGTGACGTTGTTGGTGTTGCCGGTGAGTCCGGTCTCGGTCATCGCCCAGTGCGCGCCGTGGAGGGCCGCAGGGCTGCCGGGCGGCAGCGGCACGTTTGAACACTGACCCAAAGCGTTCAGCGCACAGGCCGGAGGCGCCAGCTGCGGTGTGCTGCCGTATTGCGTCACTACGTTGTACGAGCAGCCAGAGCTGCTCGAGAAATCAGAGCCGGACGAGGAACCAGAGTTGCACGAGGAGCCAGAATCGTAGCAGCTGTCATATTTACCCGTAACATAATTATAGCAGTTCCCTTTCGCGTCGACAAAATTGTCGGAAATGTAGCCCGCCATGGACTCGTTGTCGAGCAGGCTGTTCTCCGTGCGTGATACGGTTGCCGTCGCCGTCACCAGATGCCGGGACGAGAGCTGATCCTCGTAGCGTCCGGTGAGGCCGTACGTGTGCGTAAAGGTGATGTACTCGGCGGGAGTCGGCCCGTACGGAAGATTTCCGCTATCGGCTCCGGTGTAGCCGAGATACGAGTAGTTGGCATATCCATAGATCCGAACGAACGACCGATCGTCGATGGTGTGCTGATACTGCAGCTTGTCGAGTGATACTTCGTTGTCGCTGTTGTCGCGATAGGCCGGTGGTAGGGGTGCTTGCCAGGCGCGATTGGTGGGCGTATTAGGTGTGAAGTACTTCGAGAGGACGGTGGACGGCGTGGTCGGCGCCATCAACGACCCGTTGTAGACGTAATCGTCGGGAAAAACCGGATAGTAACCGAGCTCTTTCGTCAAGAGAGCCGCGCCCCCGAGATCGTTGACCGAAGTCGGATTGTATGCCGGCAGATACCCCGACATCGCGAGTAACTGGACGTCGTCTCGATACGGGCCGTTCCTGTGTGGAATCGCAAAGTGAAAATTAACGATGCCTTCGCGATCGAAGACAGTCACTTGCTGGGGCGTGATACCGCTGGTGAAATATGCCTTTCCGCTCCCGTCGAAGACCGTTCCGTTGTTTCCGGTGGGCAGTACGATCGGCGTCCAGAAACGCGCGATATCTGACGCGCCATCGTATTGATCGACGAAGCGGTTGTCTTGGCCGAAGCCCATGACGCCCACGTAATAGGAGAACGTCCGATCGGGCGTCGCACCGCCCGCTTCGAACGCAGCCTTGTGATAAAACGCCGGTGCGCCCACGCTCGCCTCAGCCGTCGCGTACCCCGGAATCGTTCCGGTCTTGATCACTTGATTGATGTATCCGGACGTACCGGTTGCGTCAGCCGAGGCCGGCGACCCGCCGGCATAGAGTTGCAACTGCTGTTGACCCAGCACCGAAAAGAACGACCCGGTGATCGGCACGCCATCCATCTCTTCGGAAACGTCGCCGGAGCCGCGCACCAGGTACATTTGGGCCCACCCCTGTTGACCTTGCTGATAGTCGACGCCCGGTAGCGCGGCGAGCGCGCCGTACGCCTGATTCAACGACGATGCGCCGCCGATCGTCGATGCCGCCGCGCTCTGAGCCGGATTGACGGAATAGACGTCTTGCGTGTCACCCGGGCGGACGAGATTTCCTGCAGCTCGGCTCAGAGTGCGAGCAATCGTCTTGAGCGTTGCGTTCATTTCGACGTTTGCGACTGCCACGTTGTCGGCGGAGACGGTCACGCCGGTGACCGACGCAGGATCGTAGCCGCCGCGCTTCGCTGTGAGTACGTACGTGTCCGGACTCAGCGAAATAAAGAGGAAGTCGCCGTGCGCGTCGGTTTTTGCGGTCGACGCTCCCGACGGCGCCGTAACGGTGACGGTAACGCCGGCAAGCGGCGCTTTTGTCGCTCGGTCATCCACGTGGCCGCGGATGGTCCCGGTCGTGCCCGCCGTGGCGGCAGAAAGGGAGGCCGTCCAAAAGACAACTAGGACGAGTATGCCGGGGAAAATCCGCTGCTCATAACGCCCGTTCACGCGAACCCTACCTTACGCAGTTTCCGGTGATTTAACTGCTAATACTTGCGGCTTGCCGGGCGTTCCTCGCGCCGCGCGCGGCTCTCGTAACGCGCGCAAGGAGATCGGGGGCACCGAGCCGCTCGCACACTGCGGGGAATCCGGCAGTAGGCCCGCGCCACTCTAGTTCGTTGACGTCCGCAAAGAGTTTCGCATCGGTTCGAAGGGTTGCTAGTACCTTGAATGACAGCGCGAGACGCTGCCGCTCACCGAGCACTTGCGACGGGAATAGCTCGATCGCGCCATAACGTGTGAGGAGAGCGGCAGCGCCCTTCGCCCCTATGCCCGCGATCCCGGGATAGCCATCGGCGGCATCGCCAACGAGCGCAAGATAGTCGGGTATCAGCTCGGGATTTACCCCAAACTTAGCACGGACGCCGTCGGCGTCACGGATGACCTTGCTCCTTCGGTCGATTTGCACGATGCGATCCTCGCGCACGCATTGCGCGAGATCTTTATCCGGAGTCCAAATGCAGATTTTCTGTACCCGAGAATCGTGCGAGGCGATTGTGGCCGCCGAGGCCAGCGCGTCATCGGCCTCCAGCTCGATCATCGCCCAAACCGGAATCCCCATGGCTCGCAGCGCGTCCTCGAGCGGCTCGAACTGCGCGAGAAGCGCTGGATCGATTCCATCTCCCGTTTTGTAGCCGCTCCAAAGCTCGTTTCGGAAGGACTCGATAACGTGATCGGTGGCGACGCCTAAGTGCGTGGCACCCTCGCCAATCATTTGCATCACGGTGTTGAGTACGCCGACAACCGCCCCGAATCGTCGCTCCTTCCCACTGAAGCGACGAAGTCCAAAGAAATGGCGGAAGAGCTCGTACGTTCCGTCGACCAGATGAACGATCACGTTGACATAGTCGCCATGCTCTCAATCACTGACCACTCTAGGTATTTCATTTGGCCGAAACGCTACCTTCTAACCATGGCGACACCCCGTTGGTGCTACCAAAATAGTCCTTATCCGCTCGCTGCTCCAATGCAATGCGGCTCACTCGCGGGGCTGGCCTAAGCGACCGGAAGTTCCAATACCGCAAGGATTGTAAAAAACATCTTGACCTTTGCCGGCTTTGGGTAACCTTGACGCAGAGGCTCTAACCTCGAACGGCCAGAGCCTTATTCAAAAACGATGGGAGCGATACGTTAGCGAACGAAGCGCTGTCCCCAATATGCGCGGCGATAAGGGCGCCAATAGGGACGACGTGCCCAATATACGCGACGCCCATATACGGCCGGATAGGGCGCGTAGCCGTAGCCTCCGCCAACGTAGCCGTAACCTCCGCCAACGTAGCCGTAGCCAACGCCAACGCCAACGCCGTAGCCGTAAGGATAGCCGTAGCGATAGGGGTAGCCGTAGCGATAAGGGTAGCCGTAGCCGTAGCGATAGGGGTAGCCGTAGCCGTAGCGATAGCCGTAGCCCCGGTATCCGGTTCCGTAGTAGCGGTTGCCCGGGAGCACCCGTCCCGTCGCTGCCGGTCGCGCGGCTCCAACGGAGACGTGAGCCGCCGATGCCGGCGCCGCCGCGCCGAGTAACGATCCTGCGCCCAGAGCGCATGCCAGTAAGACGTTATGGAATTTCATTATGCTTTATTTCTAGCATCGTTGAGGCGAAAGCTTGCGTTAGTATTGATTAGAAGCTTCTTCGAAAAAGATGAGAGGGCAGTCGAGCAGCAGTTGTTGCGCTTGCATCCACCGTACGCCGGCTCGATCGACGGACGGTGGGTCCCCGGCGCCCTCTATGCTTTGGCGATTACCGCATCCCCAGCTAAAAGGTCGCACCGGGGCATCCATGGCTATTCTTGGCCTTGTACGGCAGGACGGAAAGGCCCAACCGCTTCCAACGGGAGGAAAGAATTGGAGCTGGAGCTCAGTCGTTTTGGGAAGCTCACGCCAACGCGTTGCGAATTCGGATACACGTCTTATTTTCACGCCTCAACCGGCGCAAAACGGCCGGCGTCAGGCCGTATGTGTGTGCAAATGCTCGCGTCATGTGACTCTGATCGCTAAAGCCCGCCTCTGTGGCAACAGCGCTGATTGGAAGCGTAGGATCGCTTAGAAGACTGAGCGCACGTTGCATCTGTAAGACACGCATAAAGTGCGCCAGGCTGATTCCATAGGTTTTGCGGAACGACCGTACGAGGCGAACCGGTGAAACGCTCGCATCGCGGGCAATCGCTGCGATTCCTCGCTCGGGGCGGATATTCGCGCGTAGATCGGCAACCACGTTGCGCAAATAAGCGGGGCGGCCCCGCGGTACCCACTCGGGCCCATTGTTAACAAAGCCAAGTATTTCGAGACCCGCACCTTCCAACCGCAGAGGATCTGGGTCGCTCATGCGTTCGGCAATCTCGCGCGCGATTTCATAGGCGCGTACGTGGCCTGCTTGTCCGCGAGGCTCGAATGAGACGAGTCTCTCGAGTTCGGTACTCATGCGTAGCCGCAAGTTCGTGCCGCCCAGTGAACTATAAATATTTTCATGCGGGCTCTCAGGCGTCTCGACAATCGCGACCCCTGGTTCTCCCCGTATGCTCGTTTTCAGCGTGTTTTCTACGAACCGGCCGCTCAACGGAACGACGACCGTTACTTCCTCGTGAACGTGAAATGGCGCGCGCGTATTGGGCGGCGTGAAAAACACCTCGACAAGAAACGATCCCGCATTGGCGGTCTGCCGTTTGGGCCAAACTTGCCCGTAAACCATAACGTGCGTTTTATTCAAGACAGACAGCGCGAACCTGCCTGAAAATGTGATCATGAAAGCGCGGGCCTTTGCGTTCACCGCCTGTCTGCTTGCCGTGTCAGAAAGCGCGTTGAGCGCGGCTCCGGGAGACACGATCTACGCTCGTCCCGGGCTGCTCGTTTCGGCGCATGAGGCGCGATTGAATATCTATTGCATGGGAAGCGGCTCACCCGCAGTCGTCTTCGATTCGGGCTGGGAAGACTGGGCGCCGGCATGGGCGGTGGTGCAGCCTCGAGTGGCGCGGTTTGCGCGCGCGTGCAGCTACGATCGTGCGGGCGCGGGTTTCAGCGATGCCGGCCCGATGCCGCGCACGACGGTGCGCATCGCCGACGAACTGCACGACGCGCTCCACAATGCCCGCATCGGCGGACCCTATATTTTGGTGGGACACGCCTTTGGCGCCAACAACGTTCGCGCGTTCGCCGACCGGCATCCCTCAGACGTTGCGGGGCTCGTCTTTGTCGACGGTGATGCCGTCGATTACGAGTCCACCGACATGCAAGCCATCGACCATCGCGGCGAGGCCACCTTAATCGCGCAGTTACGCAAATGCCGCGATGCCGTCGCCGACCGGAAGCCGCTCCCGCTGCTCCCTGGGCGCCCCGGAAGCGCCCCGCGCACGTGCGCGCAACAGTTCTTTCGCGGGTTGCCCGAAGCGGCATGGTCGCAAGAGCTAAATGCCGCGCTGCTGCATATCGCACAAACCAAGGTGGCGATGTACGATGCGTACATTTCCGAGATGGAACAGATGCCGTGGGATGAGGCGTATCTTAAGGCGCACCGCCGATTCTTGGGATCGCGTCCCGTCGTCGTGATTTCGACGGGCAATCACGGCGTCGGCTCGCTCACCCGTCCGCGTCCGCCCAGTCTGGCGCATCTGCGCTACGAATACGAGACCAACCTCGCGCAGTGGCGTTTGTTGGAGCTCTCTTCTAATTCCAAACAAGTGTATGCAGACCACAGCTCGGAATACGTCGTCTTCGACGAACCCGATACCGTCGTCACGGCGATTCGTGACGTCTACGATGCGAGCGCTGGAAAGCGTTCTTCAAATACAACCTTCTGAGACTGTAGCGTCTGCCCCGAAATGGTCCTGATACCGGCGGGCACTTTCACCATGGGTTCCTCACAGGCGCAGATCGACACCTCGGACAGCGTGATCAACGCAAAATGCGTGACGATCACACTCCAAGGAACTCGACCCCCGGTCTTCCATAGGGGCGTTGATATTTTCGGTTGCGTTGATCTAGGACAGTGAAGGCAAGGCTTCGATGCTATGAGCGCACAAAGAGATGCGCGAGGAGCGGCAACAGCCGTTGCCCGAGAAACATTCCGATGAGACCAATGAGACCTAGAAAAGGCGGCGCCGGCGAAGGGAGCTTTACTAGACTGAAAACGATTCCAACAGCCAACCCGGTAAAAAAGGCCAGCGTGACGGCAACGATGGTTGGCATTCCAGTCTGCAAGGTCGTGCCTCCTTACGCTCGAGGTTTGAACGCCAACTATTCTACACTACCGTGAGCAAACGCTCGAATAGGGACTTAAGGATGCCGAAGTTCGAAAACAGCGATCCGGCAAAGCGTGCTGCCGGATATGCTGCAGTCGACAAGCACGTCTTCGACGGGACGTGCATCGGGCTTGGCACCGGCACGACCGCCTACTGGGCAATCGAACGTGTCGGCCAGCGGATTGCCGCCAACGAGCGCATTTCAGCCGTTGCGACATCGAGCGAAACGGAAGAGCTCTGCCGTCGGCTCCATATCCCGTTAGTCGAGCTCTTGGACGAGCCGATCGCGGTTGCTATCGATGGTGCCGATGAGGTCGCGCCGGATTGGTCGTTGACGAAGGGCGGCGGGGGCGCGCTCTTCCGCGAGAAGGCTGTTGCGCTCTGCGCCGAGCGATACGTCGTCGTCGTTACCGAATCGAAGCTAGTCGAGGCGCTCGGCGCCTTTCCGCTGCCCGTCGAAATCGTGCCGTACGCGATGGCGTACGTTCGGAGGGAGATCCAGCGCCGCTCTGGCGACCTTCCAGTCGTTCGGCGCGAAATCGAAGGCCAGCCGTTCGTCACCGACAACGGAAACTGGATCTTCGATTGCCATTTTGCGCGAATCGACGATCCACCGGGCCTCGACGCGGCGCTGCGGGAAATCCACGGTGTCGTCGCGACCGGGCTATTTTTCAACGTCGCATCGGAGGTTCTCGTCGGCGGCGCCGACGGCCGCGTACGATCCCTGACCGCAAACGCTCCAAGCCAACGGTGCTAGATCGCGCGCTGGACCTGCACTGCCCACTCGAGGAAGCGGAGGCCCACTCCGGAGTTCTCGGCCTTCGCTGCCGAGGAAGGAACCGACGGCTCCAGTTGGAGCGCCGTCATCGAACGACTGCAGGCCGACCGCGAAAGACGCATTAGGCAGACGCGCGGCAATCTGGCGACGAGTGCGCGTCGGGATTCCGTCGTGATACGCGAGCGTCGTCAGGACCGCTTTTTCGAGGTCATCCCCCTTGGTGAAGACTTCGGCTTGAGCGTCTTAACGTAGCGATAACTCAGATCGAAGTACTTCCGAAGCTCGCCGGTCTTCCTGAGGAGCGCCTCGGGAACAACTACCCAATCCTTCTTGACGACACCGTACGTTTCGAAAAGTCTTGTTTTGTATTTCTTGAGAAAGCCTTCGACGTCTTCGGAAGCTAATCGCAACGCAAGAGTTCCCGGAGGAGCAAGATGCGTGAACATGTGGCCATTGCACGACGTGTAGGGATTCGTGTCGCCTTTCCGCTCGACGTCGGGATTCGTCGCAATAAGCTTGTCGTATAAGGCCACTTTCTCGGCGAGAAGCGCCGGTTTCTTTGCAGCGCTCATGAAGGCGAAGGGACCGAGACGAGGGTCGGGCCGAGTCGCTCCAGAGCGCTCGACCATCCCGCCGAGATCATCGAGCGATCTTCATCGCTAGGCGGCCAGGAATGCTTCAGCCGAGCCAGAGAGCCTGATCCTTCCGGCTCAATGTACACATCGACGAGTTCATCATCGGCCCAACGATATTGCAAGTGATGCGGCGGATCGACGACCACGAAACTGCCTTTAACCTCGAAGACGCGATCGCCGAAATCGAGGCTTACGCGAATCTTGCCGCCGGGACGAGCATCCCACTCGTGAACTCGCCACAACTTATCGTCGCCGCAGCCGAACCAGCGCGATAACGTGTCGACGTCGGTCCACGCAGCAAAAACTTGCTCGGGCGGCGCTTCGTAGCTGCGTTCCGCTGAAAAACTATTGCTCATTACGATCCTCGTAGTACACGATCGAGCCGATCGAGGCTGGCGTGCCATCCGCGCCGCAGATCAAAGATCCAATCGGAGATGTCTTGGAGCGGCTCGGGCACGAGCGACAGGTAGTTCACGCGTCCGTGTACCGTACGCTCGATGAGTCCAGCGTCCTCGAGCACGCCTAGGTGACGGCTCAGCGCCTGTTTAGAAAAATCAAATCGCGCTGCGATCTCAGGCGTCGCAGCCGGTTCACTCCGCAACAGGCGCAGGACGCGGCGCCGCGGCCCATTGGCAAGCGCACCGAATACTGAGTCAAGCACGTCGTCGCGCGCAGCAATTCCCCGCATGCCATCGACCATACTACGGTAGACGCTATTAGTCAACCATTTGGTTGACTAATAGCTCACGGGTCGGCCTGTTTCCACCGTCGCACCCGAGTACTAAAAGGCTCGGTCGTGACCAAAGAATATTAAAGGCTGCAATACATGAAGCGCACCTGCGGCTTCGACCGGAGCCAACGTAGCCTGCCATTCCCGCTATTTGATCACATCCTTGGCCGGCGGCTTTGCAGAGATCGGCGTACGAGGGAAAGTCGTCGTTTCCGGCGATCTCTCGCGGACTGCGGGCGATCGACCGATCGACAACGCGAAAGCGCAACAAGAAGAAGGCGAAAAGGCCGCGCGTAAAACTCGCCGCTCGGCCGCATAAAGCACAAGCTGTGGATAACCCCGCCATTGCAAACGAACCAGGGCCTCGGGAGTCCGTCTACCGAGGCTTACTCTTCTGCTTGGCGAACTAAAGCAAGGACTCCAGCCCTCTACGCTACTTTCGGCGGCGCCGCTTAGGGATGCGAATGGAGCCAAAAGTCTCGTAGGCGCTACGAGCATTGTCCTTCCGAAAGACGCGTATGATTCAACGCGAACCGCTCGTTCTTAATTTCGCACAGAGCGAATGGGACTTAGCCGGTTGCGAAGATCTAGCGAGGTTCCTCGAACCGACCTACACTCACCCGAACGTTATCCTGGACCTGACTCCGGTAACCTACATGGATGCAAGCTGTCTCCGCGAGGTTGCGAGAATGCAAGCGGAACGAGCGAAGCGCGGTTACCTTCCGGTCCATCTGGTAGTAGCATCGGCTCACATTCGTCGTGTGTTCAAATTCGTCCAGTTCGACAGAGTCCGGCCATTTTACGATAAGTTAGAGTCCGCTTTTGCCGCTGCACGGGGTTTCGCTTTGGCCGCCATGCTTTAGGCCCGGCAAGCTGTTCTGGAGGCCCGATTGAAGAAGACGATTACTCTCGATGAATGCTACCCGTTCTTTAAGGGATATGACGTCAGGGAGTCGATGCAAATGGGTGGCCCGATTACCGTCAGAGTTGAGTGTGGTTGCTTCGGTCAGATGATCCCCGGCAACAAATTTAAGATCGAGCTTTGCCCTATCCACGAAGCGGCTGGACAAGAAGCTGTTGCTAAATCGCGTCCACCATAACAACAGTACCTGCCCGTCGGCCGCAACATAAAGGCGGCCGGGGAGTCCAGCCTAGGCAAAAACAACTATCGGCTCTGCCGGGACTGCGACGCGCGGAACGGCCCAGAAAAGTAAACATGGCGGTCCGGCGCGAACAGGGAGTAAAATTTAAAAAAGCCGCGTCGTGTAGACGTGGTTTTTATCAGAAACGTACGATGACACCGTTGATCGATGCCTCCACAACCGCCAGCGAGTCCGGAAAAACCACTGACGGTCGGGGCGGCGAAACCATGCCGGTCCGTACAACTAAGAGCCGCCCGCGTGGCCACCCTGCTGCACGGAAAAGTTCGGCTTAGGCTAGGGCGGCGATCTCGCGGGTTGAAGTGACAACCTCATAGGTCTTGACTTCTGGACTTCCCTCGAACAAGTTGGTCAATCCCTGCAGTACCTGCGGATAAACCTTCTGGCTATAGGTATCGGCATGGTCCTTGCGATCCCACAAACTGACGCTTATCGCTTCCTTTCCATCCGCGCTCGCGAAAAGCATTTCGTCTTTGAAACCTTCTTGTTCGCGAAGCACCGGATGTACCAGCTCTTCAACTCGCCTCTTGAGGTCAGCACGTTGATAGGAAGGTTTCAGATGCATTGTAACTACTCGAGAAAACATATCATTCCTTAGCAGTCGGCCATTGGATCAACTAACAAAACAAGCCGCCCATCCTGATATACCGCTTAATCGGCGGCAGTAACGGTGAGCAGCCCTTGTCGGGAGCGCCTAGAGTCGCTGTACAATCATCCTAGCACACTCTGCTACAAAACGGCAGAAAGTTTTGCCCGCATCTCAAAGCCGGGTGGAAGCAGCAGTTCGAGTTAGCCGTATCACGCAATTCCGACGCACAGATGCATTCGTGATAACGCGGACCGCCGGCATATTCTTAATTTCATTTGATTACCGACTGCTGCTGGCGCGCTATCACGATGCCATGTAAAGTATGCGCCTTTCGACGGGAGAAAGATACTCCCAACGCAGAAATAATTCTGCAAAACGGACGATCGCTAACCGCGTGACGTTTGAGGCCAAGTTGTAATTGGCGGCGAGCGAGCAGGCTCACGCTTATCAAAGATCAGAACTCCCTAACAACGACACTCGAGTGCGAAGAGCCGTCGGGAGATCTCAGGCGGTGGTCGGCTTTGTACTACGATGACCGCAACCATGTTCTCGCTGCAGATTAGCGAGCGCACCCTTCCAGGTGTCGGACGACGCTTTGCAGTACTCTCAAAGCCTCACTAATACGTCTTGTCCGTCCTCAGCCGGCCAATCCGCATTTTCGCGAGAGAACAGGTCGGCCCAGATGAATAACCACTCGCGCGGGATGGCTCGCGGGATAGCTCTTGAAGGGCGAGTACGACATCGCCGATAGGGAAGCCCTAGCGACGCTGTTTGGCGCGCTGCGCGCAGACGGTCCAGCCACGATCGACTTGACCAAGGTCACTTACCTCGATGCAACGATGCTGACCGAGCTACTAAAGCTCCAGGCTCGCTTCAAGGAGCACTCGATTAAGTTACTCGTTCGCAGCGGCATCATTCGCCGCGTGCTTCGAATCGTACGCTTCGAGCAGATATTCGAGATTGTAGACGCCGCCTAGTGGCAAAAGCTTATTGACCTTTGGCTGAGGGCGGGCATTTTGGGTGTAGCTCGCGGCAGGGTCGATTCCTTTCGCAATCTCTTTGCAATCTCTCCGCGAGGCAACCCGGCATGCTTTCGGTTCGGCTTAGGTGGCGCACTTTGGCAGTGAGGCTTGTTGACGTTGCGTGGTTACGATCGTTCGGTGGGTGACCGCGTGACAGACGCTGGTTCGATCGTCAGCGAGCTTTGCATATAACGCCTCGACGCCATAGCATTTTACCCTACGGTCTTTGAACTCTTGAATTTCGTGAGGGGTTTGTGGCCCCAGATCGCCAGCAGCTAGCAGACGCGCCTTCGCCAGTTGTTTATCTCTCTCAGGTTGAGTACGCGAACGTCGTAGCGGTGCAGCCCGGGCAGCGGATCGATATCTGATTCTGTCCGGATTGTAAGTCGAAGGTAATGACCTCTCCCGCGCGACCCGCGGGGATGGCGCGAGGTTGCGAGATGCGCAGCTTTGCCGGATCGCTCCAGATCGCAATTCCAAAATGGAGCGCCATCGGTGCCTGAAGTATGAGGTAGAGCATTCCTCGAGATACCTTCGCGTTGGTGAGCGTGGGGAATTTCGACGCCGGCAGCGATACGAGCGGCACATTGTAGAACGACTGCCGATCGTCGGCGTACGGAAACAGCCGGGTCGGCAGCGTATGTCCGGCCAGGAACGACATGCCGATCTGCGTGTCGTGATAGTCGATGGTGGCCGGATACAGCGTTTGGCCGTTCACGATGGCGGACGGAAGGTTCTTGCCGCCGGGAATGTACGGAAACGCCACGGCGCGAGGTGCCGCCGAGAACGTCATCGCATCGGGCGCGACCTGGGCGAGCGTTTCGACCTTCATGTGGTCCACGATCGCTTGATCGTAGAGCGCATCGAGAATCGATGAATCGCTTGAAGTGTTTCCTCCGCTTTCCTGCTGCGACATCATCACGATCGGCTGCGACTCGCCGGCGGCGGCGTAGGCGTCGGCGATCTCGCGAATGTATGTTTCCGCTCCGGCGGTCGAAAAGCCAGCTCGATCCTGAAGGTCGTCCGGGTCGGTAGAGAAGTATGCTTCTTGGCCGCTGATGTAGGCGCGAGTGAGGTCGCGCGCGGTCCACTCGAGCGCAAGCAACGAGCACTTGCCGTTCGGGTCGGGGCGTTTGTACGAACCGGGATCCGCGCAATAGCTGCCCCACGGAGCGCCGTAGTCCCACGTTCCGTCGGTGCCGTGGCTGTTCCAGGTGATGCCCCAGAAAGCATGTTCGTTCAACGCCAGCAGACCGGCGATGTTGCGTTCGTGCCCCGCGCCTTCGGCGCTCACGGTCGGGATATACCAGGGCAACGTACGACGAATAGTCCTGACGAGGTTCGCCTTATCCTCGGACTCGACGTCATCGCCTTGAGAGCGGTGATACGAATCGTAGAGGTTCTTGTTCATGAATAGGTACATGACCGTACCGATCATCCAGGATATCGGCACGTTATGCCGGGCTGCCGCGGTAGCAATGCTCTGCATGCCGCCAGCCGAGTAATCTTGTTGCAGGGACGTTCCTACGAAACGGGTCTGGGTCGGTCCTCGCGGGATGGACCAGGTTGGGCGGGGTGGCGACATGCCGGCAGACAAGGCAGTGCCCGCGCACTTCGAATGACGGATGTCGATCGGAGAGAACGAACCGGCGGGCACACTGTACCACAGAAATCCGTCATAGGAGACGGCGCACCGCGAGGTGCTCTGGTCAAAGACCGTAGCGCGCGGAGCCGTACCGACGGGAGCGTGCGGGATCGGGGCCTGCATCCCAACGCCGGCGCATGCGGTAATCAGGCCGAGCGTTAAGCAGGACGCCGTGCGTCGCCACATGTTTTTTCGCCTTTCACGGTTTCACGCCAAACATTCCACCTTCCATGAACGTTGGTGAAAACGCGCGCCTAAAGGATCGGGCCCAAGTATGGCTGCGTCGTCTAAAAAGCCGCCGGCGTGAAGTTAGCTGTGGCGCCGTCTCTGGCGGACGACCGTCACGGCAGCGACCGGCTTCGAGAGAGCGGCGACGAGCTCGGCGCGGCTCTTGACGTTGAACGTCGTAAAAAGATCGGAGAGCTGATTGCGGACGGTGTGCGGGCTGCGGCCAAGCGCACTTGCTATCTCGGAGTTGCGCTTGCCGGCGCGGGCGAGCTCGAGCACTTGCCGTTGCGCGGGGGGAACCCGATGGAGCCGCAACGCTGCGGCGTTCGTCCCATCGGCGACACGGCGCGCAATCCAGCTGCGCGGCCACGGCTCGATCTTTTGGATGGCGCGCTGCATCCAGCGATGGTCGTTCGTCACTTCGTAGAGCGCAGACGCGCAGAGCGCGGCGCGCCACGCATAATTGAAACCTTCGAAGATCGAAAATGCCTCGCTGAGGGCAGTCTTGGCCTCGCCGACGTCGCCGAGCCGCAGCCACGCGACGCCCTGCGAATAGGCTTCGAATCCTTTGACGCGTGGGTCCGTTCCGTACGAAAGAATCGGTATGACCGACGTCGCCAGCGTGCGGAACCGTGCGAGATACTGTTCTGCGACGGCGGGGTCGTCATACGCAAAGAGTTCGGCAAGCACGAGCAGCGCCGAGCGTTCTTCGCCGGCCACATTCCAGGAAAGCCGTTGCGCGACTTCGTGCGCTTCCTGGAGCTGTTCGGTGGCAAAGGCCTTCTCCCCGGTGTTCTTTGCGAGAAGCGCCCGATCCAGAAAACAGAGAACGCTCCAGTGCTCGGAGGGCGCAAGTCGAGCCGCCTTCTTAAAGCCTGAAAATGCCGCGAGCTCATTTCCGTCGAGCTCGTCAATTGTTGCGAGCAATCGTGTGACATGAAAACGCTCGAGCCGCAAACTGGCGGTCCACGCGAGTGACTGGTAGATGGTTCGAACCCGCTCGGCAACCCCTGTAAGAGGCAGTTCTCGGCAAAGAACTGCAAGCGTATAAAGAGCTTTACCTCTAAGGAAATTGTCCGCCATCACGGCGCCGTCCAGCTCGTCGAGAGCCTTTTGCAGCTCGTCGACCTGACGCATCGCGTCCCCGCGACGCAATGCTATCCACGAGAGCAAGATTCGCGCACGCGCCCGGTGGTTGTGATCCAGCGAGAGGAGCTCGGCGGCGGCAGCCTCTTGTGCTTTAGCATAATCCTGCCGTATCCATGCGATTAAGCCTTTATAATCAACGGCTTCGTAGTACCATGGGTCGTCGGACGTTAGCTCGCTGATGGCACGCTCGATGAGCCGGTTTCCAGCGGCATAATCGCGAGTCAGCGCCAAGGCTGCCCCGAGCAAGACGTCACGCCGGATGCGTGTTTCCGCAGATGCTACGGAAAAGTCCGAAAGAAAGCCGATGACGTCGAGGTATCGTTGCTCGCGCAGTGCGACACGCGCTGCCGCGATAACGGCGTCGGCGCTCTCACGAGAGGCAACGAGCTCTCGACAACGATCGAGGTCAGCAGCCGCGAACGATCGCTCAAACTCTTCGTTATCGAAGCCCAGTCGACTAAGTGTGGCGGTTATCAATGCTCCCCCGCGTGGCAAATAAGAAAATATAAGAAAGCCGGTCGTCTAATCAGCGAGAATAATGGCCAAGCTAAGTACCACCAACCTCTTGGTGGCACCTTCTATTCCTCGTTCCCTGGGTTTTCCTGCCCTCGCCCGCTCGGGCACCGTAAGACCACTGGCCGCTCTAAAGTGTCCACGAATGAACCGGACCTCCCCCAACCACGTCGACAGGATGCGCCGGACCGCCGCCGACCACGTCTAAACGATGCACCGGGCCGCCGCCGACTACGTCTAAACGATGCACTGGACCGCCGCCGACTACGTCTAAACGATGCACTGGACCGCCGCCGACTACGTCTAAACGATGCACCGGACCGCCGCCGACTACGTCGTCACGATGCACCGGACCGCCGCCGACTACATCGTCACCATGCACCGGACCGCCGCCGACTACGTCGAGATGGTGCGCGAAGCTTTGTGCCGTGTTGGGAAGCAGAGATCCGCCGGTAACACCGCCGCCTGCACACCCGCCGAGCAACGCACCCGCTAAAACAACGGCGAGGAGATGAATATTCATACGCATTTGCTTTGTTTGTCTTTCCGCCTGGGAGCGAGGAATTTGGTAAGTGAGGAAATGCTTAAATGTTAGTACGTTTATACTAGTAACCAAGCCTTCTTTAAGGATAGGGGTCGCTTGGGAAACCAAGCAAGCCTTTCCCGAGTGAACCGTGGAACTTCAATGTCATTCTTCTCCTCTCTGCACGGGAGAAGGGTTACCCTTTAATTCTTATGCCATAAAACGACCCCTCGCGACTAAAACGCGTGAATACGGATTCCGCCCATTTGGTCATAGCCGCAAATATCGATCTGCAGATGCGCGCATCGCTTCCACCGTATAAAGGAGGGGTACCGGATGCACAGGAGGCCGTACA
Source organism: Vulcanimicrobiota bacterium (assembly GCA_963826325.1). GTDB lineage: Bacteria > Vulcanimicrobiota > Vulcanimicrobiia > Vulcanimicrobiales > Vulcanimicrobiaceae > Cybelea. Next base: position 310,392 of record CAWGWT010000013.1, on the reverse strand, counting down.
TTACAGTTTTAGGGGTCGTGGTAACGGTCGCCCCGACGGTGCATTCAAGGACGCTGCACTTTCGCCAATGCAGGGTTCGGATTGATGCGCCAGACGAGGGTCGTTGTAGTCTGCGAGCCAAACCGATCCGTAGCCGAAGCGGATTGCGTCGCCACCGCGCCCGTACCATTGTCCGACCACTCCGTCTGACGCTCGCTGCGTCAATCCGCGCACACCGTTGGCTGTGGCGAGCCACACACTATCCGGGCTCGTCGCGCAGCCGTCAGCGCGATGAGGAGCATGAGCCTCACTGCAACTCGAAGACCGTCGACGGCGAGACTCCGTGCTTGAAGCTTGACACCGTCATCCAGAAGGCACCGCTCGGCGCTTGGGCCAATTCGATCGGGAGCAGATGTTCTTGGGGAAGATCGTATTCGTGCGTGGCGCCGGTGGGACTTACGCTCACTATTGCGCCGACGCCGTTTCGCTTAATCGCACCGAGGTAAACCCCTCCGCGGCTGCTACCAAAGATTGCGCCGGTCGCAAAAACGCCGCTTGGAAGAGCGAACTCCGTGAGCGCTCCGCTCATCGTCATTCGCGTGACCGTGGTATCCTTATTAAACCAAAGCGCGTTATCTTTGGCCATGGTCATGACGCCGCTGAGGTGACCCGGTCCGGCATTGAAGTGACGGACAACGCCCTGCATCGTCAAGCGTCCGATTCGTCCAGCGCCGACCTCGGTAAACCAAATGGCTTTGTCTGGGCCGGTAATGAGGGCGGTCGGTTCCGTTGCATCGCTTCCGATTGTGTATTCAGTGATCGTACCATCGGCCGCGGCTCTGCCAATTTTTCCGGCGGCAGATTCGGTGAACCACATCGCGCCGTCTGGGCCACGCGTGATGTCAAGCGGCTTGCTGCTGGCAGTTGGTACTGCGTATTCGACGATCCCCCGCGAGGCGCCAATCGTGGCCACTTTGTCGGTGTCCGTCTCGGTGAACCAGAGCGACGAATCCGGCGCGATGTTAATGGAGCCCGGCTTCGCCTCGGACGTGGGCGTTCGGTACTGCTTTGTTCGCCCCGAATCGAGCAGAAACTGGACGACGCCCGACGTGTGGTTCGTAGTCGCGTTGGTGTACCATAGGCCTTGTAACGCGCCGCTGGGATTGTAGACAATTCCGTGCGGCGCGGCGTCGTCGACGTGGAATGCGCTGACCGTGCCGCAGAATACGTTTGCCGGTGGTCCACACGTCGACGGAGAAATTTCGCCGGTCGAAGTACAGGCCGCCAATGCGAGTCCTAACCCGCACGATGCGAGGCAAAGGCTCCGCGTCACGGGCGACCTCGGTTTCCTACGCAGACAATGCCAGCCAGAAATTTGGTCGATCGTATCGACATCAAACATACTCCCAGAACCCCGGCGTAGGGGTGATACGGTGTACGAGTTGCCTGAATCAGGATCCGCCTCCGGCGAGTTTCCTTAACCGCTAGTATGTTTGTCCCTGAAGCGCGACCGAGAGACGGCCTCCCGCGGAGCCGTATGCAATATCGACACGAATGTAATTGCGGAAGATAATGCCGACTCCAGAGTCGGCATGCCACTGGAAAGTCGGCAGCGCAAACGCTTGCATTCCGCCCCGCACCCGGCTCGACGCAGTCTCGGTGAAGAACGCGAACTTGAAGATTTGCGGTAGCGCGTCGTTGAGCCGGAATTCCGCAGTCGCCTGCTGTGCATCCGTGCCGCAGAACGCCTTGGGGTAGGCGCGCACATAGGCGCACACCAGGAAGCTATCCGGTACGACGCCTCCGGTGCGCGATTCTGCGCCGTGCAGCACGAGCGTCGACTTGCCGACCGCAACGTACTGCGCGACATCCGCGAGGTAGGATTGATACTCACTGGTCGAACCGAACCAGCCCAGAGCGTCAAATGCTTCGAGCCGGTACTGTGTATGGCAATCCGGCGGATACCACCGCGACGATGGAACGGGACACGCGTGCGAATAGCCCGCTTCGAGGACCGTGTTATGCGCCGGCGATTTGCTGGTTTGAAAGATGTACGGGGAAACGATGCCCGTTGATTGCGCCGTGGTCGACCGAGTCTCGCGAATTCCGACTTCAAACTGAATCCCGTTCGTTGCGCTGTGGAGGAAAGCGGCTTCGGCTCCTGTGTTCCAGCTGTAGATGTTGATTGCGAGCGGTTGACTCGCTCGGAACACGCCGCGCCCACCGAACGTATCGACGATGACGTCCGACTCGGTGCCCTTGACCGGATTGACCGCGATCGGTGACGTGTACAGGATTCGAACGAGGTTTGCGCGTCGGCTGAGTTGGCTGTAGCTCGAGAACGTCGAACCGCGGCTGTCGACCGGCGCCGACGTGACGATGTAGCCGATGCCTTGAATCGGAGCCGTCAAGGGTTGGTCGGCGTAGAAGGGGTGGTCGGTGGGCTTTAGCCATTTCGCCATGACGATCCAGTGGAGGGTGGCCGTATTCTTGGCGCTCCCTTGTCTGATGACGAGCCTCGGGACGAATCCGGGGAGCCTGCGGAGGTTTGCGAAATCGCGATCGACGCCGGATTGATCGAGCAGTGAGCCCTTGCGAAGCGAAAGGTAACGTCGAACCACGCTCGGGGACGTCTGACCATAGGTCTCGATCGTGACGTTTTCGATCTGTGCGCCGGCGATCGTGGTCGCGACCTTTGGTGGCACAACCGGAGCGTTCGCCAGCGCCGGCAACGGCAGAAACAGGCATCCCGTCACCAGCAAGAGGAGGGCGCTGCTCGGGGCCGCCGTGCGTCGAACCTTCATTGAGAAAAAGCGCATTTCAAAGCCCGTGACCCAATCCGGCACCGGCCAGTTTCTTGGCCCAAATCTGAAAGCAACAACGACCTAAGAGTTTAGTTGGCACTCGAAGCTATAGCTTCCGGACGCGGCTTGCTCTGCTGCATCCGGCGTTTGCCTGCGTCCCGGATCTCAATGCGTTTCCGGATCTCAATGCGTTTTATGAAGTAATGATTGACACGGACGTGTGACGCGGTTGTGGATCCGCTCGGTTTGGCCTTTGCATCGAGACCGTCGATCTTAATCCGTGCGCTCCGTTTCTAGTCGGGAATCAGGTGGCTACTCGCATACCAACCGTCATGTCGGGGATTGACCCACTTATTCGGCCACCCTCCAAGTTTAACGGCGGCGGCGTAGACGGCATCGGCGAACCGTAGCACCGTATCTTGTGGGTTCTTGCTGGCGCGAGCGACATCCCAGGGGAGCACGACGAGCCCTGCCGCGGCGTCGTAAGCGGCCTCCTTGACGCCGAAATCGGCACTCTCAATTCCGGCCGGAGACGGGGAAATGTAGGCGTAGAAACCGGCCGCACGCGATTGCGAGTCGCCCAAGCTGAATCCGACGGCGACCACTTCGCCGTTCATGCCGTTTTGTTGAAATATCGGCCGGTCGGCGGGGGGTGCCAGCGATCGCCCGTTATAGCGCGGAGCGTAGAGATCGAACCCGCCCCACATGATCCCGACGGGCGGGCGGGGCCCGATGTATGCGGACTGCCAGAGGGTCAACGCACTTGCGACGCTAGAAAAAGCCGTCCACATTCGGCGTGCCATGGCCGCATCATAGGGACGATCGACGGTGTCCGAGTCGAAGCGCAGCGCTGCAGTGATTTCCGTTTCCAATGTCGTGCGTGGGGCCGGGATACGCAGGGGGGCAACCGCGTCGACGAACTTTCTGTAGAAGTCCGCTACGCTGCCGGCTGCGAGCTGGAGCGTAGTTCTGCCCGTCGACGCAGTAACGACGACTTGAGAATCAAGGATCGCGTATTCAATATCGAACAGTACGGCATCCGACCTCAGCGTTCGCGTCGCGATGCCGCGCGGCGTAACCAGCAAGCTGACGTCACCCCAGTACGCTTCAAAAGGCTGATCGAGCGTATATTTTCCAGCAATCTGGCTGAGGCGATGAAGGTGATCAACCGTCGGCTCCATCTCGTCGTACGGGAGGGATGGCCATGATTCGGTAGCACTAAAATCAATATTCAACGTCGCTCTCCGGCGCGATGCGGAGTGCGACGGTTCCGTTCGCTCCGGCAAATGGCGCCTCCGCCGTGTCCGAAGACCGTTTCGTAGAATCGAGCCGATCGGTCGATGTCGGCGACGGTGAGAAAATGTGCGACGGTAAACCCCTCCTGCGGCGGCATCTGATAGCTCTTCTGCTCGACAGTGTGCTTTAGCAATGAACCGGGATTCCCCACGTGACCGAGATTTTTCGACGCTAGATTACCGCCTCCCGGGCCGAGCGGCAGGTCGGACGGCTCTGGTGGCCGGATTCCGACCCACATGAGGAGCGAAAGTCGCATGAAGGTCTGCTGCTTAACGGTCGATGCTTGCTTTTTATGTCCGCACTGTCATTATTCAATTGACTCTCCGTTAATACTGAAGGACCATCGCAACCGCCACCTCTTGGATATGTGCCGCGACCGTATCACCCGCAGGCGCGACTGTCAGCACCCTCCGTTGAACGACTAGCGGTTTGTATGAACAAAAACTCGTGAGCAGCGACGCGGCCGCGATTCGCGCGTTTTCCATCGACAAAGAAACGGAGGCTACGTGCTTTTTCAATCGGTCCACTTCACCTTCGCCGTCGCGGACGCCGACAAAGCGGCGCGACAGGATCGACTACCTACATGATCGACGAAAAAGTCGTTATAATCACCGGTGCTTCGCACGGTATCGGCGAGGGCCTAGTAGCCGCATATCGCGATGCCGGCTACAGGGTGGTCGCCAACGCGCTCTCAATCGGCCCCAGCACAGACCCAAATGTGGTGAACGTTGCCGGCGACATCAGCGACCCCAAGACCGCCGACCTCATCACGAGCGAGGGCATTGATAGATTCGGCCGGCTCGACGCACTAGTCAATAATGTAGGAGCCTACATTTCGAAACCATTCACACAGTACACTTTGGCTGACTATGACTTGATGCTTTCAACGAACCTCGCGGGGTTTTTCCACATTACGCAGCGCGCGCTGCGCGTGATGGAGGCTCAAGGTTGGGGTCATATCGTCAACATCACGGCGACGGTGGCCGAACAGCCTGTCAAAGGTGTTCCGGCCGCGTTAGCATCGTTGACTAAGGGCGGCTTGAACTCAGTGACGAAGGCACTCGCGATCGAATATGCGTCGTGTGGCATCCGGGTGAATGCGGTTTCACCTATAATCATCAGGACGCATCCCGAGGCATCGTACGCCGGACTCGAAGCGCAGATCCCGCTCGGGCGAATTGGAGAGATCCAAGACGTCGTCTCTGCCGTGATGTATTTGGAAAGCGCCCCGTACGTAACCGGCGAAGTTTCCCATGTAGATGGCGGTCAAAGCGCAGGCCACTGGTAGGTCGGCACCGCCCCGCGAGGAAGGTGTGATGATGTCTAACGTACCGACAATGATGAAGGCGGCCGTTGTCGACAAAGCGGGTCCGCCCGACACGTTCCATATTACTTTTGTGCCCGTGCCTCATTTGATGCCCGATCACGTACTTATCGCTGTAGATTACGCCAGTGTCGGTATTTGGGACGCCAAAGAACGTTCGGGTGAATGGAGAGACGTAAAGCCGGGCACGATTTTGGGCGCCGACGGCAGCGGGACGATTGCGGCGGTTTCCGCCGGCGTCACGCGCTTGCAAGTCGGCGCGCGTGTGTATTCCTACAGCTACGATACTTCACACGGCGGTTTCTATGCGGAATATGTTAGCGTTCCCGCGGACCGAGTCGAACTTGTTCCTCAGCAGCTCGATCAACAGATTGCAGGGGCCATACCCTGCGTCGCGTTGACGGCGCACTCAGGCCTGCGCGCCTTAAACGTGAGGCACGGCGAAACGCTGCTTGTCTTTGGAGCCAGCGGTGGTGTCGGCTCACTTACCGTTTGGCTCGCCGCACAGGCGTTTGGAGCGACGGTCGTTGGAACGGCACGCCCCGATGCTCATGATTATGTCCGAGCGCTCGGCGCCGCTCATGTCATCGACCCGGATTCTCCGCGACGCGACTCGGAAGTTAATGGCGCTGCGCCCAAGGGGTTTGATGCAGCGCTCATCACGGCCAACGTCCAAGAGCTGACTCCTTTCTTGTCAAACTTGCGGCCAAAGGCGCCTATAGCATACCCCAACGGCGTCGAACCGGAAATCCACGTCGATGGACATCCTTCGCTGTCCTTCGATGGCCCGATGTCGCGCGACGCCTTCGAATTGTTGAATAAGGCGATCGATAAGCGCACGATTCCGATACAAGTGGACATTTTTACACTCGATCACGTGGCCGATGCTCATCGCCGCATCGAAGAAGGCCACGTCGTCGGGAAAATTGTTTTGCGCATTCGAGGATAGCCGTAACTCTGCAAGGGCATCAGGACGCCTCTACCATCGTTTTTAAAAAGAATTACCGAGCAACATTCGCGGCACCAGCGACAACAAGGGTAGCGCGTCCTTCCTTGGCCCTGGCTCGCCGGGAGCCTGGAAAACGCCCGGAATCATCCGAGGTGAGCGCAACAGGAGGCTTAAGGCGGCATTCGGCGGTTTTCGCGGCACCGCACGCGCCCAGGTGGCGATGACTAGACTTGAGAAAGGCTGCCGCCTCGCGGTTCGGGGTCCGCGCTTTTAAAGCTCGACTTTTCCTAGCACATTCGTTGATTAAGGAGAAGGTTCATGAGAAGTTTTCGTTCGCTCCGATCTACCCTGGGCGCATGGGCGACCGTCGCCATTGTCGCCGGCTGTTCTGCTGGAACGCAGCAGAGTGCCACCGTCCCGTACACGGCTCCCCTATCCACGGCGAAAGGCCTCGCTGGAGTTCCCTTGGCTAGGACGGGTGAACGCAGCGCTGCAACGCCCGGAGGGCTGTACGTTGCGCAGTTCGGAGTAGCCTCCGTTCCCGAATTTGGCTTGCCCGACACGAGCAATCACGGCCCGAGATGCTCTGATACCGTACCGCCTGGAGGTATAAATGGCATCGCAGTAAACGCGCACCGAATCTTGTACGTTCCCTACGAGTTTAGCGGAAGTTTCATCGCGACCTTCGCGCCAAATTGTGGCGCGGCGGGGACCACGCTCTCGGATCCCAACGGCGAAGCGGCAGACGTCGCCTTCAACAACTCGAACAATACGGTGTATGCTTCCGACGAGGATACCGGAGGTATTGACGTATACGTTGGCGGAGCAACTTCACCCACGCGCACGCTGAGCAACAAGCAACATCCCGGCAACGGTCTCGGAGTCGCCGTCGATAGCCACGGCAACGTTTTTAATTCTGGCCCAACCATCGTTGAATTCCCCAACGGTGCGAACAAGGGCAGCAAAGTTCTCCACCTTACGGGCCTTAGCAGCCCACAAGGTCTCACTTTTGACGTTAAGAACAACTTAATCGTTACAAACGGCAAAAATATCAAGATTTACGCTCCGCCCTACAATGGCGCACCGACGCGGACGATCAAGACAGGGGAGATCTGCCTGTACAGCGCGTTAGACGCGTCGAACACGAATTTGTACGTCAGCGACCAAACGAAGAATTCCGTTGATGTCTATGCGTACGCCTCTGCTAAATTCAAGTACAGGATAACGTCCGGCTTTTCTCAGAGTGGGACGGTTTCAGGAGTCGCGGTCGACCCTCCATCGAAAAGCTAGGAAGAGCTAGATTTTCTGTCCGACGTCAAGCTGACGTCGAGCGGCTGCAGTCGCGGCACAATGAAAAAAAGAAGGGCGATCGCTTTCGGCCGATCGCCTTTTCTACCACCAAGTTGGGCACCGTGAAGCTTAGGTCCTCGCCAGTAATGGTCAGGCTTTAGCCCATGAGCATCGTGCGAGAGCTGTCTAGAGAAATTATTTGCAGACGGGGAATACACCCAACCGTCACATGTAGGACGTAGTGACGATGTTCGTCCTAAATCAGGCCATCCCACAAATCTTAGGGAACCTGTAAACCCCGAGGAACTCACGGTTCAACCTGAGCCGTTTTGCCTACGACCTTAGCAGCCGTACGTTGCGATTGCTCAATGGCCACGATCGCCATTCGCTATCAACCTTGAAGAAGGCCCTTTTGAGAAAGCACCAACGAACCTACGACTTAACCGCGCGTGCCGAACTCCACAGCGCCCAGCCGGGATTTACCCGGTTCGGGTACAGCTCGAGCATCTTGTCGTAGAGCTCTTCAGCAGTTTTCGTTGTTTCCGCGAGCCGGTCGAAATCGCGGATGTACTGCCGTGTCTCTTCGATAGTCCTGGGATTGTCGTCGTTGTCCGGCCGCTTATGTGCAGCGACAACTGCATGAGGGTTGAGCGACTCAATCTTGTCGAGCGCGGCAATCCACTCTTGTCGCTTCTGCGCATTTGACTCGGCAAGATAGAGGTGAACGTCATTGTAGACTGCATCGCCGGCAACCACGAGCCCGATAGAAGGAACAGACAAACAGGTCGTATGATCCGTGTCGGTATGACCAAGCTCCACGCTGACTAATTCATGCCCTTCCAGATCAATTACATTTTCTTTGAGCTCTTCGGCGATCACCAGATTGGCCGGAATCTGGCCTGGAAATCCCACCTCCCAGACCGTGCGAAGGATCTCCGGCGAGGCATTCTGGCGCATAACCTTGACTGCATTAGGCGTTGCTACTGCTCTGGCTTTTGGGAATCGCCCAAGAAGAGTGCCAACTCCAAACCAATGGTCTCCGTGGCCATGTGTAATATAGATGGTTGTCAGGTTTTTGCCTTTTGATGCGACCCAATCTGCCAAAGCATTGGCCTGCTTGACCGTCATAAAGGCATCCACGAGGACAGCGTCCCTAATCCCATAGATAAGAGTTGACGCCATCGCCTGAAAATATGTTTCTCGCACTCCCGGAGGCCTGTCGAGAGTAACGATGGGTATTCCCTGGGTCATGAAGACTTCCCAGCTCAGAACAGGCTGCTCTGTCGTATTCCCTGGCGAACCTAAGGTCTTTGCTGGCTTAGCCTCAGTTGGTGAGCCTGTGAGCTTTTCCATATAGCCTACCTTTCTGCCATCGTTTGCCTTAAATCTGTTTATGAGAACTTAGTAGGGGGCCCACGAAGAGTCGGATGAGAGAAATGCGGCCGCCTGTCGTGTGAAAGAATCGTGAAACTGAAATAGGGATCCATGCCCTGAGTCGGGATACGTCATCAGAACCGCGTTTGGAAGATTTGCGCTAAGCCAATATGAGTTCGATACAGGGATCATTTCGTCATAAATGCCGTTGACGACGAGCGTCGGTTGCCCAATGCTCTTTAAATCGGCGAAGCGCTCGCCCTTAGATTGCTCCCATTCACGAAACGCTGCGATCTGGGCCTCCGCGACGGCCGGACCAGAAGGCGGATCACGATCATCCTTACGCTGCGCGAGCCTGTCAATGAATGCCTTTCCGGCGGCTTGGCTCGATGCCGTTGGCGCGAAAAATATCTTCTGCAGCACGGCATAGCCACGCAGTGTTGGATCGTTCAAATACTTCGATAAATTTCGGCTTCTCAAGGTGCATGATATCTTCTCCGCCACGCGGAGCCGTACCGACGAGAATCATCCTCCGAAAGACGGACGAATTCTCTTGGATCATCTGCTGGGCCACCATGCCGCCGAGGGAATAGCCGAGGACGTCGCACGTTTCGAGCTTGAGAGCTTCGAGAAACGCGCGAGCGTGTTGCGCCATTCCGTCGACGGTTTTCGGTACCGTGCCAGTGGAGCGCCCAATGCCCGCATTATCGAAGAGAATCAGTTCTCGTTCGATCGAAAGTTGATCCGTTACGGCTGGGTCCCAATTATCCAGCGTTCCCGTAAAGTGCTGAAGCAATAGCAATGGGTGTCCCTTGGCTTTTCCGAAGCGGCGATAAGCATAGCGCTCATTCTTGGCGTCGATGAACTGCGTCGGCGCTGTAACGTTGCTGACGGCTTGCATTGTTGACAAAGTTGAGTCTCCTTGCACAGAACCATTCTGTCATCGCCAAGTGCGTTTCGGCACCCTTTCTCGCGCTCTCTTCGCGGTGCGGTTGTAGATGACCGGCGGCCGCATCGTGGCAACCGTGCCAACGCCCTATCGGCTGCGAGTCGCGCCATAAAGCTTCCTTACCAGAGCGTTGATTATCGCGCCACATTACTTCTTACCATAGCGGTTGGCTTGCGCGGCGCGCCGTCTGAGCAGATCTTTCGTCGAGTAGGGCGCCTCCGATTGCCGCCCGGAGGCCGGATGAGAAGCCCCCCGCTTCACGACCGGACCGCTAGGCATTCTCAGGATCGCGGCGACTTTCGATTCGATTGCTGCACTCAAAGCGAAACGGATCGAGCCCGTCGCGCTCGGCCTGCATCGTAGCGATCTGCGCCTCCGTGAGCACCTCTAAGCGCGACAAGTCGCTCAAATGGCGTCTTTGGCGCGTCATACTTCCTGCGGACGCGGCTTCCGATGCGGTGGCGTTCGACCAGCTTGACGCTGGGCTGGAAGTAGTTGAGGAACAGTCGCAGCTCGTTGCGGTAGAGCGCATTCATCGCTTCGATGGCCGCGGGCGCATCGATACGCTTCCAACCGAAGATCTTTCGTACATGCGTCCAGTTCTTTTGTTCGATGTAGGCGTTATCGTTCTTGCGATATGGACGCCCGCGGGTAAACTCGAGTCCATGCTCTTTGCACCACCCATAGCAATGATGGTTGATGAACTCCGAACCGCTGTCGGAGTCGATCCCGCGCAACGCGAAGGGAAGTTTGCAGCGCATCTCCTCAAGCGCTTCAACCACGAAACGCTGCCCTTTCCCAAGTACGGCGCAGGTCTCCGTCCAGGTCGAGGCGACGTCGGTCATGTTCACCGAGAAGGCAAACTCGCCGTCTCCCACTTCACCACAATGTGCGACCGTATCGGTTTCACACCAGCCGACCTCGGTGGTGTTCCAGCGCTCAGTCCTCACCGGAACGTGATGCTTGAGTAGCGTTCCCGGTTTGGTCCGACCGTAAATGCGCCGCTTCAGCTCGGTGCGATGCCGGCGCAATAGGCGATCCATCGATCGAGCGCTCATGCTCAGCAAGAGCCGCTGCACCTCATCGGAGAGATCGAGGTGAACGCGCGCGTGCGGCATCCAGGTGGGCAACATCGCCACCAACCGCGCAGACCAGGGATAAGCGGCAACGCGCCAGATCTTCACGAGTGCTTCGCACACTTCGTCGGTAAAGCGCGTCGGTTTTCCAGGAGGTCGCAATCGCGGCGTCGGCTCGCGTCCAAGAAGCCCGATCGCATACTTGCGGTGATAGCCGGTAACGGCCGTGAACTCGTCGAGGAGCCGACCGCGTTGAGCGCGGACGGCCTTCCGATAGCGGTTGCGCATCTCTTTGGCATACTCGCGGCAGGCTTTTGCTTCCATGAGCGGCCCTTCGCCGGCGCGCGCTACCTCTGGTAAGGTCCTCTCTGGCGCGACGATGCCCGCGCCGGTAAGATCTAGCTTGGCGCGATTCGCGCCGTTGACAAAACTAGCAAGACAGCGCATCCTAGCGGCCTGAGGGCCTCTTCTCTATGCATGGCGGCCGCGGCTCCTCGCACAGATCTCTCCTGGCAGCCCCAGCCCTTCGCGTCAGCCCTACGAAGCTTTAGGCTTCTGGCGCGACTGTTCACTTTGGATGATGTAATCGCAGGCACATGATCCTCTTTGCGGAGTCTGGGCGAAATGAAACAATCATACAAACTCGTCAGTGCGAGCTTTGGCGCGGCGCTTCTCGCTGCATGCGGCGGCGCGAATAGTGGCCTTTCTCCAACGAGCTCGGCGCTGACTGCGGGCGCCACTCAGAACGCTGCAAAAACCTTGCAGTCCGCGAGGCCGGATGCGTTTAAGAACATTCAGATCGCGGCCGACTCGTGCTGCTACATGGCCGTAGACCCGACGCTCAATCACATCTACGTCAGTTCTGGAATCAATCTAAGTGGTAATCATACGACTGTGGTGGGCGGAGCCGGGTCATCTCTCTCGATCCTTGCACGCGTCAATGGATTCGGGGGGGCGAACAACGTGGATTCCAAGACGCACAACGCCTGGCTTCCCGGGCTTTACGCTGGAAACGTGAAAGTGTACTCTGGCAGCACGTTGTCTGAAATCACGACGGTTTCGCTGGGCGATTGCCCAATCACCAGCTGGGTAGATGGCAAGCGCCGTTATGCGTGGGTTGCGGCGCAGTGCGGTTCGGATAACGATCCCGTATGGGCGATCAACGCCGACACCTACGCAGTCGTTGCCGGCCCGATTGGTAGCGGGGGCGTCATGGGCGGGATCAGCGTCCTCAATCCTGTAACCGGCAAGTATTACTTCGACGACAGTGCGGGCAATTTTGAAGTCAATCCCTTAGCATCGTTCAGCCTTAGCCATACCTCGTTCGGCCTCGTCCTTGGTGTCAACAGCATCACCAACGTACTGTACTCGCAAGCCACCAACGGATTGAATATCGTCAACGGACGCACTGAAAAGATCAGAAAAACCGTGCCCCTTTCGTACACGCCAAGTTTCGTGGGCGTCAATTCGCACCTTAATCACATTTATCTCAGCGCAGGACGGAACTCCATCGAAGTGCGCGCAGGCACCGCTGGGCAGTTACTCAAGACCATAACATTTGCCTCAAGTGTCCGCATCGGGTCGCTCGGAGCAGACTACGAGCACGCACTCATTTACCCAATCGGAATCTCGGGCAGCAACTATTATCTCTACCAGATCAGAGATAATTTTTAGTGCAGAAGCTCTGATTATCCGGCGCCGTGTCGCTCTGAGCAGTGTGGAAAGGGCGATACGGCGCTTTGGTGTCATAGAATTTAGGGTTCAATTCGACGCAGGCGTTGCCGACCGGTCCCGCAATCGCGCGCGACAGCGATGGCGGGCGACTTCGATACAACCCGGGCAACTTCGGTACAACCCGCTGCGTCGCTTATCCGTAACGGAACGTGTGATCCATAGCTTTGGTGCTGCTGGCCTGCGGAGAAAGCGCCAAGTCATCCCAGAGCTGTCGTGCCTCCGAGGTATTTTGAACGCAATCGCATAACCCGAGGACTCGCTGTATCGCACAAAATGAAGAAGCTGATTATATTTGACCTCGATGGTACGCTGGCGCCTAGCAAAGGGATTATCGATCCTGAGATGGGGACGCTTTTAACCGCTCTGCTCGCGGTAGTCAAGGTCGCGATTATATCGGGGGGCGGTTGGGGCCAGTTTGAAACGCAGGTCCTCGGCAGGCTTCCGCAAGGGGCGCGTATCGGCAATTTGTCGAAATTCTACCAGCTTCGGGAACGATATTCTATCAATATAAGGATGGCTGGCAGGAACTCTACTCCGAGGATCTGAGCGACGCACAGAAGCAGAAAGTTATCAGCGCGTTGAAGGCGGCCGTGGCTTCATGTGGATTTGCGGCGACAAAGACCTGGGGCGAAACGATCGAAGATCGCGGAAGCCAGATCACTTACTCAGCGCTCGGACAGCAAGCTCCACTCGACGAGAAGAGTAAATGGGATCCCGATTTTGCGAAGCGGCAGAAGATCAAAGCGCTCCTCGACGTTGCGCTTCCCGACTTTTCCGTCCGGTTGGGCGGGACGACGTCGATCGACGTCACGCTTCCAGGGATCGATAAGGCTTACGGCATTCGGAAACTGCGAGATACCCTCGGTATCACGATCGGGGAAATGATCTATGTGGGTGACGCATTGTTCCCAGGCGGAAATGATTTCCCCGCACGCAGCACCGGCGTGGTGTGCATTCAGGTGCGAGACCCGAACGAGACGAAGCGCGTTATCGAGGCAATCACGGCTTGCCTTTCGTAGAACCTTTACAGTCCGAGCAACTCGGAAATATTCGCTTGAAGCGGCCGGCCGACGTGAGCCTCGACAAAGTGATCTGCAGGATGTGTTCTGAAGATCTGAATCTGACCAAGCAGCGCGCCTTATCCAGCGAGCTTCACGAAATACGGCTTAACGGAGAGCGCTACTGCAGTCGGGAACTCTTTGACAAAAGGAGATTTTTGTGACGAACGAGGGACTTCCAACCTGCGAGCGATTAAGAGCAGTGCTGAGAGAGGCTCGGGAATCGGGGAATGGCGGCCTCGGTTTCCACATGTGGGGGACCGTCGTTGACCGCAACGGCGCTGTCGTGGCGATTGCGTACACGGGCGAACATCTGGGGGATCAGTGGCCCGGGAGCCGTATAATCTCGGCACAGAAGGCCAATGCGGCGAATGCGTTGAGTCTTAGGACGCTCGCTCTTTCGACGGCGAATCTGTACTCCGCGGTGCAGCCTGGTGGAACGCTGTTTGGGCTCGAGGAGACAAATCCGATTAACCCCGAAGCGGTGTACGGCGGTGACCCGGAAGAGTACGGCACGTCGCGAGATTATTTGATCGGTCGCCCACCCGGCGGTATCAACGTCTTCGGCGGTGGAGTGGCGCTCTACACAACCGACGGTAAGATTGTCGGCGGCCTCGGCGTTTCAGGCGATTACTCGTGCGCCGACCACAACATTGCTTGGAAGGTGCGTCACCTGCTCGAACTCGACTACGTTCCCAGCGGCGTCGATCCGATCGTCATTCCCGGAAAACCGAACGACGACAACATCGTGTACGACATCGATCCCAAGACCGGGAGGAGCGCAAGCGGCTGGGGGCACCCGCAATGTCCTGGAACGACGAAAAGAAATTAGCCTAGCGTTGCCCGCGCAATACCCAGTCCGATCTAAGGCCGCCGCGGGTTCGGTCCCGCAGCGATAGCCGATGGGACAATTGCCACTGGCGCGGGTTTTTTGTAACAAAATCCCCTGACAAGATAAGGGCATTGAGAAGATATTACAAAGGTGAGAGCCTCGATTCCGTGAACGCTCGCAGATAAGATGGGAAGAGTAATTCATTTCGAGATTCACGCATCCAACGTGCAGCGCGCAAAGGAGTTCTACGGCAAAGTTTTCGACTGGACAATAACCAAGTGGGATGGCCCAGTCGAGTACTATCTCGTGAGTACCGGTGAAGGCAACGGTATTGACGGCGATGCTACAGCCGGCGTAGCCTTCACCAGAGCGAAACCTGATCGAGCGTCACTTCGATGGAGCTATAGTCGGGATTTCCATCTACCGAAGCAAAGTAAATTGCATCGTTCGGCGTACGCAACACTTTGGTCGGGTAACCGCCCTCGACCGGAACCTTGGTATACGCAACGCTACCGTATAGGGCAACCGAGTCGAACTCTCCGGCCTTTACGAGCAAGATGCCCGAGTACGGCACTTCCACGCCCGGCGATAATCTGAAGCCGCCGCCATAGTTCTTTTGGACCAATTTCGTAAGTTCGACGGTGCGATAGACCACCGTGCGTGACGCGACTCGTGCGTCACGCTCGAACGTCGAAAGGCCTTCGGAGGGACGGTCCACATCCGGGACGCCCTTGCCGGTGTAGGTCAAGCCTTCGGCGACGAAGCCTTCGGCGATTAGATGCACCTCGGAGTGACCGATGTTGCGTGCGGTGCCGTTGTATCCGAGTTGTATCAACCCGTTATGCTCGCCTAGCTTATGCACCGAGCCGGTAATGAGCAGCGCCGGTGGCTCGCTCGCAGGCTTGATCCGCTGTTCGTACGCAAAGACGTAGAGAGCCCAGAACCCGGCCGCGAGAATCGCGACGATCTCGATGATGTCGCGCACTGTCGCAACGGTGCGATTGCCCTCGTGCCGCCCCAACACAAAACACTTTTCGCCTGACTCGGTCCCGTGTCATCCCTAGCCAGTCGAAGAAGGATCGATCGTATTCATTTTCGCTTTCGGAATTAGCTTTGCGCTAGTGTGGCTAAGTCGCAAAAGGTTCAGTATAAAAAGGGCAAGGTTTGGGTCGTCTTGGACCGAAATGAGCCGGCGCCCGTTACCTTTGTTAAACGGCCGCCGGCTAAGGTTTTCACGACGGTGCACCGGTGCAGTGCAGGGAGAAAAGGCGTGCAGCGGTATCGTAAGCGGGTGCCGCATAGCGAACGCGTCATTAGGCTCGACGACGGTGCAGTCACGACCGTCGAGCGTTGGGGCGACGAGGGCCCGATCGTGCTCGCGATCCATGGCATGACTAGCTCGCGCAAATCATGGGAGCGGCTCGCGAATCACTTAAGTGCGCGTTTTCGCGTGATCGCCTACGACCAGCGGGGGCATGGCGAAAGCGCAGCGGTCACCGGTCCGATGTCGCTCGCCCGAGGAGTACGCGATGCCGAGAACGTGCTGACGGCGATCGGCGAGCCGATCGACGTGCTCGCGGGCCACTCGTGGGGCGGCGCCGTCGCGATACTCGCTGGAGCTCAACTCCCTGTTGCTCGAGTCGCTGCGATCGACCCGATGATACGTCAAGTAGAAACAGCCTGGTACGAAGAGTATCTCGAAGAGCTGCGCGAGCTCTTCGCGCTCACCGGAGACGACCGCGACGCCAAGGTTCGCGCCGACTACGCCGATTGGTCGCCGCTCGACGTTGACGGCAAGGTGCACGCGGTTCACTCGATGACGACGGCGCCGATCGAGGGGCTCATGCGAGATAATCCGCCGCAGACGTGGGATTTGACATCTACCATTGCAACGTATGAGAAGCCACTCTTCTTAGCGCTTGCAGCCCCCGGCGAAAGCATCAATGATGAGGCGACGCTCGCCGAGGTTGCGCGCCGTCACGCCGCCGCCGTCACGCTCGCCGTCTTTCCCGGCGCCGGGCATAACCTGTATCGAACGGCCTTCGATCCGTTCGTCCAGCGCCTCGACGAATGGCTCGGCTGATTTAAGCGTCTTTCGAGATTATTGCATCGCCAGAGTAGTGCGGTTGATTGCCCTTTTGACGGCAGCTTTTTAGAAGCCGAAGTAGTTCGTAGATCCGCAAGGCGTCGTGCCAACGCCGTACTGCAGCGTCAGCGGGCTCGAGGTTGCTGCGGCGACGCCGCCGGACGAGGCTACTCTCGCGACATCCGAAGCCGATGAACCGAAGGGGTTCGAGGACTGACCGTCGGCGAGCGACCCGATCGTAAAGTTCGTTGCGGGTGCGGATGTGCCGATGGGCGCGCTTAACGAAGCACCTGGTGTGGCGAGACCGCCGTTGGCATAGCAACCGGCTTGATACCAAATGGGCTGATACGGGAGTGAGCCGAGAATCGGATGCAATCCCCGCCATCCCAGCGGCTTCCACGTCGTCTGCGGATCGAGCTCGTGCGATTGAGAATGTACCTTCAAGTCGAAGGGAACTTTGAATGGCTGCTGCGCGGCTGGTACCGCTCGCGATGACGGGGCCGCCATCGAACCGGAGCTGCGCAGTAGCGGGTGATATACCGGCAATCCACCGATCGGCGCGGCGAACGCCACGACGGGTACCACGAGGGCTGGAGCGGCCGCGCTGAGGATGGTCAGGAAGCGGATCACGACAAAGACGGAATTTCGCGCGCAGCGTGACATCTCCTAGCGGGCTCGGAGCACCGTATGCGGAGCGATCATGATCGAGCAGCCCGCAGCGATGCGGGCTGCTTGACGTGCAAGGCGCAGCGAACCCCGGCGCCCGACTAGTGGTCCATTGCGATTCAATTTCTGCAGGGTGCCATCAGCGCGAATGGCCGCGAGTCCCTTGTTCAGCCGACGCACGAGATCCGCGTGCTGCCCTTTCGCTACGGCCAGCCCAAGTAGCTCCCGCACGAACATCTCCCTTGGAACGGTGATCTTGCCCGCGTAGGATGCGTCGACTGTTTCGGCGCCTTCCTCGATGTTCAACGCCGCCGCGTCGGCCTGACCGCTGACCACGAGATCGAGACTCTCCTGATAGCTGCTCGTCGGCACGACCTTCACGTTGGGAAATTCTTTCCGGATGAGGGTGACGAACGGTCCGAAGCTCGGCGTGACGACGGTCTTCCCAGAAAGGGTTGAAAGATCGGAAGGTGCCGGTTTGGGAGCCCGGACGAAGAGACCGCCACCGGTGATTACGAAGGCCTCCGTAAAGTCGTACGACTCCTGACTCTTCGGTGTAATCAACATCGGTGCGATCGCGTCGGCCGTCCCGTTGGCCAACGCGTCCATGACCCCGCTCGACATCGGTACGAAAAGGATAGTGATGCCCTCGCGCGCCGCGGCGGCGCGAAGGATGTCCGCCACAAGTCCTACGGATTTGCCGTCCTTGACGGAAATGAGCGACTTGAGCTGAGTGGGATGGGCGACGCGTAAGGTGTCCGCTTCCGCCGGCGGAGGCAGCAGCCACGAGAACGCCAATGCCAGTGCGATCGTTCGAATTGCCATCTTGACCACATTCTGGTAGGTAGTGCACGCAATTGCAACTAGGTACATTGTTGTGCCATAGTATCGATAAGGATCTCAAAAGCGATGCGTAGATCGGTACCACGTGCCAAAATCTATCCAAAGTGTCCGGTCGAGCAGACGCTCGACGTCGTCGGCGGGCGCTGGAAGTCCATTTTGCTCTTTCATTTACTCACCAATCCGGTGTTGCGCTTCGGCGAGCTTCGTCGCCGAATACCGGCGGCGACGCAGCGGATGCTCACGCTGCAGTTGCGGGAACTGGAGCGCGACGGATGCGTCGAGCGCAAGGTGTACTCGGAGGTGCCCCCGCGGGTTGAATATTCGGTGACGGAATTTGGGCGAACGCTAGAGCCTGTCGTAATGGCGCTTTGCCGTTGGGGCATGGAGCACGCAAGAGAGCTCACAGCCGAGCGACCGGCGATCGATGAGGAGTGCTTTACTCATGGACCCAACGACCTCCTAACCGAAAATCGAAGCCGGCTTATTTTGCACTAAACGGTCACGGCTTCGCGAGGCCGTGTTGCAGCGCACTTATGTCTGAGTTCCAAAAGCTCTGGGCAGGGCAGACCGTAAGTTTGCTTGGGACGGCGCTTACGAACTTTGCGCTTCCGACGTTGGCGGTATTGGTTCTTCATGCCACTGCGCCGCAAGTCGGAGCCATCGCCGCTCTGCAAACGCTGCCTTTTCCAGCGCTTGGAATGCTCGTTGGGGTCATCGCCGACCGTTATTCGCGCCGCCGCATTATGATCGCGGCAGATTGGGCGCGCTTTGTGGTGCTCGCTTCTGTGCCAATAGCCGCGTTTCTCGGAATCCTGAAGCTGCCACAACTCTATGCGGTCGCGCTCCTCAGCGGCACGGCGTCGGCGTTCTTTGGAATAACGTATCAGTCGTATTTGCCCGTACTCATTCCGGCAGAAAAGTTGGCCGGCGCAAATGCGAAGCTTGAATTTTCAAACTCCGCGTCGCAGATGGCCGGAAGTGCCCTCGCCGGAGGATTCGTTCAGTGGATCGGCGCGGCCGGTGCAATTGCGATCGACGCGGTGTCGTACCTCGTTTCGGTTGCGAGCCTCGGCCTGATCCGAACCAGAGAACCGAAGCACGATGGACCGCCGCTCTCCCTCCGGCAAGGACTTTGCGAGGTCGGTGAAGGGTTAGGCTTCGTCCTGCACGCTTCGGACCTTCGCTGGATAGCCGCAGCCACCGCGACTAGCAATCTAGGTGCCTCCATGATAGATGCGGTCATCCTCATCTACGCGTATCGTATTCTTCACCTCAAGCCGGGCCTGCTCGGCCTCGCGTTCGGGCTCGCGGAGCTTGGCTTCGTCGGAGCACTCTTCTCAACGAGACTGCGCGGACGGTTCGGATTGCGGCCGTCGCTGATCGGCGCACTTCTCGGCGCTGCTGTGGGCGCCGCGGCGTTCCTCCTGGGGCAGATCGGGTGGCCATATCTCGTGGTGTTTGCCGGCTCGGCAATCATTACGATCGCGACGCCGATCTATAATATCAACCAAGTTAGTTATCGGCAGGCTCTGACTGACGTGAGTATGCAGGGACGCGTTAACGCGACGATGCGAACCTTCGTCTGGGCCACATTGCCGCTAGGAGCTCTCGTAGGCGGATATCTCGGCGGTGTTGCGGGTATTCCGGCAACGATGGCGGTTGGCGCCACGATCTGTGCTCTCGCGGCGCTCTGGCTCGTGCCGTTTCGCGAACGCTCACTCGCACTAGGATGAATGTTGGCCCACTCAGCGCGACGCGTTCGAAGATGGGACTGAGGACCATCCGGGTCGAATTAAAGTTACGTAGCCTAAATCCATGGAGAATCGTAAATGGCTCAACTACTCGTAACGATAGGTCCGTGGTTTTCGGTCCTCGTTGCCGTTTTGCTAGCTGCCATGACGCCGAGCTATTACAAAAACTGCCCTCGTTGGCTAATTTTAACGATACGAACTTCGGCAGCATCCTACGGTGCGATGGTTGCTCTCCGCCAAATATTCCTCAGCCATAATGCCGATACCGCCGAACTCGTCAGCGCAATCCTCAGTTTGATAAGTGTCTGTGTACTGATCTTAGCGCTACTGTACGCCAATAGAATTGGCCGGTGGGCAAAGCCGGGCTAAGACCGTTGATTTCGCCGGCTGCCATCATCGTCACCGCCGATCGCGAGGGCACACCCGTCGTTCATGCCAGCGTGCGCATCGGATCGAAAACGTATCAGACCGATGTTCACGGGCGTATCGTTATTCCTAACGCGCCTGCGCACCTCGCGATCGTGATCGAAGCGCCGAATTGCGCGCCGCTCCACTTGACGCTAACCTCCCCCACACAGCGCGTTATGCTTGACTGCACGCCGCCGCTCATCGGCTCGGTCAGCGTCGCGACCGGCTCGCTCGAAAGCCGCCACGAACTTCCGTATGCGACCTCGCTGCTCGATCGTGCGCAAATCGCCGCAAGCAGCGCGGGGACTAGCGACGCGCTGTTGGGGACATTGCCCGGCTTCGATCGCGACCGGAGCAACAGTGCCTTCACTAACTACGGCCTCAACTGGGTTTCGTTCGCTGGTGCCGGCGTCGACCGCGGCTATGTGCTTGCTGACGGCATACCCGCGCAAGACGGCTTCGGCGGTCAACTCGACTGGGCTCAGTATCCGCCAGCAAACATCGCGCGCGCGGAGCTCTTCCGCGGGGCGGGTTCGGCACTCTACGGATCGGGAGCGGTCGGCGGGGTGCTCGCGCTGACGACCTTTGGGCCGAATTCGGATTGGCAAGCACCATCTTCGGGCACTTTTCTGGTGACCGGCGGATCGCACGCCGAAGGTACCTTGTACGGCGCCGTCGCCGCGCCGCTCGCGCCGAAGCTTACGGCATCGTTCGCATCGGGGCTCTATCGTCTCTCGTACTTCGATCTTCCCTCGAACTACACCGCGCCCAACGCAAGCGACGCGCAAGCACAAGAGAGTATGGCATCGGTCCGCCTGCGCTACAATGCATCGCCGGGCTCGATCTTCGAATACAGTTACCGCGGAGCGTGGGATTATCAATTTGAGGGGCGTCCGAACTACGATTTTTGGCGCCGCGTCGTTCAAAACGACTTCGGCTATCTCCACCCCGGCGATCGCTCATCTGTTTCGCTCAACTATTTCTTCACTAACTCATTGGTCACCAATCAAGCCGATCAGTTCCCAAAGGATCCCGGCGCGCTGCTCTACACGCAGTACGTCCCCTCCGTCACCGACGGGCTTGGCGCGAACTGGACGATCGATAGTGACGACTCGAGCTTTGCGATGCGCGCCGACGGGCTCTTCGTGCGCGGCGTCAGCGACCAGTACACTCCAACGAACGTGTTGCAAGTCTCGGGAAGCGGCCAACAGGATCTTGGCGGAGTTGCCGTTCAGGAAACGCTCCGATTTGCGCGCACACGCCCGACGCGGCAGCCGCGCTTGCAGCTCGTCGCCGGCGCTCGGCTCGATACTGGAAGCTTTTTCAACGGATCGACGTACGGCAAGAACGCTTCGGGGGTCGACGTTACCACGCCAACGCCCACCTGGACCGACAGAGCCGTTTCGCCGCGCGCCGCCCTGCGTTACGACCTCACCAAGCAACTCGCGTTTCGGGTCTCGGATGGAAGCGGCATACGCTATCCGTACCTGAACGAACTGCTGCGCGGCTATGTGATCGGTCCAGTTACCTATCTTCCCAATCCGAATCTCGTTCCGGAGCGGAGCACATCGCTGGTGAGCGGGCTCGACTGGACCAACGGACGATCGGGGCTTAGCTACGATTTCACCCAGACTTTCGTCAGCGACGCGATCATGTTCATCACGATCAACTCCACCACGCAGCAGCGCCAGAATATCGCTGACACGCAGACCAATGGAAGCACCTTCACCTATTCCCAAGCGTTAGGGGGCTGTACGAGGCTTTCGGTTTCGGGAACCGATCAATACGCGCGGGTCACCGCGGCTGGTTCGGATGTGGCGATTCTTGGCAAGCGCCTTCAGTATATTCCGGAAGCCTATGCAACGCTTGCGGTCGATGGAACGATCGGCCGCGTTGCCACCGGCCTCTCCGTCTCGTACTTGGGACAAACGTATGCGGACGATCTAAATACCGAACCGCTCGGCACCGCAGTGGTCGTCGGCGCAACGATTGCTATTCCGCTTGCCGAGGGCGCGCAGCTGCTCGTGGAGGGCTCGAATATCGGCGACGCGCGCTATCTCAGCAGCATCGATCGTCTCGCACCTCCATCGGTCATCTCGGTGGGAATTCGCGCCCCGCTCGAGCCGCCCGGGAGCCATCTCTCGCCGTGCACATGAAGCGACGCTAAAACTGCGGTACCCTATCTAAAACGCCACGGAATCAAGGCCCGGAGCGGTAGCATTGCCTTAGCGAAATTCTTAACTGGTTTGCTAACTCTTTAACCGATCATCCTTGAAGGCAACCATACAGGATGGCGTGCCCGGCTTTGGTACGGCCGAAAGGCCGACGATTGAAGCTTCGGTCTCTGCGCGAAGGGTCGCTACGCTCATGCGCGCAAGAGGTCGACATGCGCTTACGAACGATCGTTCTGCTTGCATTCAGTATGATGGCGGCCGCGAGTTTCGCGGCGGGTAACGAGGCAAACGGCGCGGCGCCGAGCGACAAGCTGCACTGGCGCAGTGTCGGCCCGTTTATCGGAGGCCGAGTCGTCGCGGTGGCCGGGGTTCCCAGCGAAACGAACCTCTTCTACATGGGCGCGGTCGACGGGGGCATCTGGAAGAGCACTGACTATGGAATCAAATGGGTGAATATTTCCGACGGCACGCTGCCGGGTGATAGCGACAGCATTGGCGCGCTTGCCGTCGCCCCGTCGAATCCCAACGTGATATTGGCCGGGACCGGCGAGAGCGATATCCGCGGCGACATGATTACCGGCGATGGGATATTCAAGTCGACCGATGCCGGAAAATCGTGGCAGTACGCCGGATTGCGCGACACGCATACGACAAGCGCGATCGCCATCGATCCTCGCAATTCCAACGTCGTGTACGTCGCCTCCATGGGGCACGTGTTTAAACCGGATGCAAACCGCGGCGTCTTCAAGAGCGTTGATGGCGGCAAGACATGGAGCAAAGTCCTTTTCATCAACGACGGCACTGGGGCGATCGACCTTTCGATGGATCCCAAACATCCAGGAACGCTCTACGCTGCAATGTGGGAGGCGCAGCGCCGCCCGTGGCAGCTCGTGAGTGGCGGCGCCGGCAGCGGATTGTACAAGACGACTGACGGCGGCACACACTGGACGAATCTTTCACAGAATCCAGGCTATCCGCGCGGCGTTTTGGGGCGCATCGGCGTCGGGGTTTCGTCCGCGAATCCGCGCATCGTCTACTCCATCGTGCAGGCGAAGGCCGGAGGCATATTTCGTTCCGACGATGGCGGCGCGACGTGGAGACGCGTCAACGACGAGATGGAGCTGCGTCAGCGTGCTTTTTACTACATGGCCGTCTTCGTCGATCCCAAGAACCCCAACACGATCTTCGTGCCCAACGTTGGGGCGGTTTGGGTCTCGCACGATGCCGGGAACACGTTCCGAGCGATCCACACGCCACACGGCGACAACCATATCATTTGGATCAATCCGCACGACCCGAAGATCATGCTCGAGGGCAACGACGGCGGAGCGACCGTTTCCACCGACGGCGGCGATACGTGGAGCAGCGAGCACAATCAGCCCACGGGTCAGTTCTATCACGTCTCCATCGACAGCCGGTTTCCGTTTCACATCTACGGCGCCCAGCAAGACGAAGGCTCGTTCGAAGGGCCGAGTGCGTCGGCGGACGGGGCGATTTCAGAATCGGAGTGGCAAAAAGCGGCCTACGGTGAAAGTACGTTCGTTGCGTCGCAGCCCGACGACCCGAACATTACCTACGGCAGTGGCTATTTTTCGATCTTCCTGCAATACGACTCGACCATTGGTCAGTATCGAAGTGTCAGCCCGTGGCCGTATTACCAAGAGGGCGCAGCGTCGAACGAACTCAGGTATCGTTTCGGCTGGACGCATCCGGTGCTGTTCTCGCCGACGAACTCCAAAGAGCTGCTCATCGCCTCGCAGTACGTGCTTAAGAGCGACGACTACGGACGCACCTGGCAAACCATAAGTCC
Organism: Vulcanimicrobiota bacterium; assembly: GCA_963826325.1. Classification (GTDB taxonomy): domain Bacteria; phylum Vulcanimicrobiota; class Vulcanimicrobiia; order Vulcanimicrobiales; family Vulcanimicrobiaceae; genus Cybelea. The sequence goes on along the minus strand of CAWGWT010000013.1, from coordinate 285,989 downwards.
CGACCTCACGCGCAACGATGCGAGCACCGAGGGGCCGACCGGCGGACCGGTCGATTTGGACCAAACCAGTGCGGAAGTCTACCCCGACGTCTCGTCCCTGGCAGTCTCGCCGCTGGACAACGCGGTGATCTGGGCGGGTTCGGCCGACGGCTTGGTGCACGTTACGACGAATGGCGGCGCGCATTGGACGGCCGTCACTCCGCCGGCGCTACCGCAAACCGCGCAGATTAGTGCGATCGAGCCTTCGCATGTCGCCAAGGGCGCGGCATACCTAACCGCCTCGCGCTACATGTGGGACGACTTCCATCCCTACGTCTACCGAACGACGGACTACGGCGCCCACTGGGCGGCGATCGCCGAAGGACTTCCGAGCGATCAATACGCGTTTGTAATACGGCAAGATCCAAACAACGCGAACCTTCTTTTTCTCGGGACGAAGAGCACCGTTTACACCAGCTTCGACGACGGTCTGAGTTGGCAACCTCTCGCACTGAATCTGCCGAAAGCGCAAGTGCGCGACATCGCCATCGACACGCGTCAAGGCGACGTCGTCGTTGCTACCCACGGTCGCGCTTTTTGGGTGTTGGACAATCTCGCATTGCTCGAGCAGCTCTCGAGAAATGCAGCCACAGCTGCGGGCGGCGTGCGGATCTTTTCGCCTCAAATGGCTTGGCTTACGCATGCGTACGGAACCAGTCCGAACGCTGAGTTCATCTCCGGGGTCGGCGAAAACCCGCCGTTTGGCGCGACTGTCTTCTTCAGCATCCCCGCCTCATACAAGGGCGCAACGCCCGTGACGCTCACGTTCACCGACGGCTCCGGTCGCGTGGTGCGTGCGTTCGCGCTGCATCTCAAGACCAAAGCGCCAAAGGCGGCGGCGGCAGAGCGCAACCTTTTTACGCCGGCCCAAACGCAGCGTCGAGCCGACTTCGAGCGTACGGGCATCCAACCAGGTGCGAACCGCTTCCAGTGGGATCTGCGCTATCCTGACGCCACCGAGGTTACCGGCTTCAGTCCGCCGATAGCCGCCGGGGGCGAAGAAGACGCGGTGAGCGGTCCGGTCGTGCTGCCGGGCACGTACATCGTGACGCTCAACTATGGCGGCAGCACGGCGCAGGCATCGTTCAACGTTGCGCTCGATCCGGGCATTCACGTCGCCTCCGACGCGCTCGCCGCACGATTCGCGCTCGAGCAAAGCATCCACTCGACGCTGGACTCGCTCGATCGGAAAATCAACGAAACCCTCGCGCTTCGTAGGCATCTTGAGCAGATCGCCGAGTCACGCGCGCCAACGTTACCGCAAATACGCAGCGCGATCTCGGCGCTCGACACCGAAATCGGCGGCGTCGTGCAGCTTGAGATTAAATCGACCGAAGGCGGCCTGCTGCACGAGACGAAGCTTCGCGATTATCTTGCGTTCCTCGCCGCGGACGTCGACTTGACTTACGATCGACCCACCGCGGCACAATACGCTGTTTTCGACGACCTCGAAGGTCAGGCTGCGGCCGCCGAACGTAAGCTCGGAAGCACAATCGCTCAAGCCAAACAGGCCCTTTAGGTTCAAGGCGCTCACCGGCAAACGAGCAACGATCGCCTATTGGTTGGCATGTAATACGGATGTCGGCGACGCATCTGATCGCCTTCTACGAAAGACGGAGCATTCGGAAAGTCGGGCAGCATGGCGCCCAAATTGTCACCTCAAAATCAAAATACGCAAGCCGATCTCTTGAAAAAGTTTACTATTAATAGCAGCGACGAAAAGCACGCCTTACAATGGCGGCGGGATGCATTTGCCGCCGGTAACGCGGCATACGGCTATGCCAATGGGTAGGGCGCCCGTCTTAAACGGCGACCCCTTCACTTTCCGCAGCGCGCCGCTGGCAGCAATGGTATAGGCGGAAACACTATTGGAGTGAAGGTTCGTGATATATGCGAAACTGCTCGTTGAATCGACTGCCCCACCATAGGGAAGCGAGCCCGGATCCACAAATGGCGACCCCTGCACCGGCGTTAGCGTGCCTCTAGTCGAGTCGATGGTATAAGCGGAAACATTGTAGGGGGAACCGTCGACTTCAAAACCGTTGGGTACAAAGGCGAACCTGCCCGCAGGCGCGATCACGACTTCTAGGGGGCTACTGGAGCCCGGATCCGCAAACGGCGATCCCGCCAGCGGCGTCAGCGCTCCGCTGCCCGCGTCGATGGCATAGCCGTAAATATCGTCGGAGCCCGGGGTAGCCACGTAGGCGAACTTACCCGTGGGATTCACGGTCACGCTAAAGGGGACGGTACCGGTCCGAAACGGCGACCTCTGCACCGGTGTCAGTGCGCCGCTGGTCGCGTCGATGGCATAGGCGGAAATGTTGTTGGAGCCGGAGTTCGTGACGTACGCAAACTTGCCCGTCGGATCGACTGCTACGGCGGCGGGCTGCAGGCCGGCACTAAACGGTGATCGCTTCACCCGCGTCAGCTTGCCGCTGTTTGCGTCGATGGCATAGGCAGAAACATTGTTGGAGCCATTGTTAACCACGTAGACGAACTTGCCCGCAGGATCGCCTGCCACGGCGACGGGCCCGGTACCCGCGTCAAATGGCGATCCTTTCACCTTCTTGAGCGCGCCGCTCGTTGCATCAATGGAATAAGCGGAAACGTTGTTGGAGCCGGAGTTTGGGACATACGCGAACTTGCCCGTCGGATCGACTGCTATGCCATACGGCGCGGTGCCCGCGCCAAATGGCGACCCCTTCACTCGCGTCAGCGAGCCGCTCCGCGCATCGATATAATAGGCTGAAACATCGTTGGAGCCCACGTTAACCACGTAGGCGAACTGAACGGAGCCGCCAGAGTGGGCCTCAACCGATTTCGTCGCACCGGATGAAACAAGTGGCAGGGGTTGCGAGCCCGGCGATATGTTGGAGCATCCCGCAAGCATTCCAGCGAGGAGAACGATCGCTGCACGATTCGGAGCCGCTAACGATAGACGCATGGTGGCAAGTCTCCTTTTTCTTCGTAGCTTCGCGTTCAGAACGCGCCGATGCCGTTGGGTGTGCCCCAGCCGGTTGGTCCGGAGTAGGTTCCGAACTCATCGGTTCCGGCGATGCAGAGGTAGCTGCCTCTCAAGCGACGAGGGCAATCGTTGGTGCCGCTACTGATGACGTGCAGATCTTGCTGGCGCTTCTTTTCCGTTAACGTCCAGAAGATTTTGCCGCCGTCTTGTTTGGTCGCGTTCCCCGCAAGCGCGAACACGCCGGCGATAATGGGCGTCGCAACGCTCGTCCCGCCGGCGGTGAGCCAGCCGCCGTAGCCGTCGCTGTCATACTCCGCGACCTCCCAAGCAACGGCTGCCACGTCGTTGGCCGCCCGCCCCGAGCAGCCGGGATCGTGTTGCCACGAAGGTTTGGTGACGTTCTCAGCGCAGCCGCCGCTGGTGTCGGGCCAAACGACTTCACTATAGATGGAACCGCTTTTCGAGAGGAGGGTGCCGCCGACCGAAATCACGCTCGCAAAATGGGCGGGAAGGAAGGAGCCGTAGCCGACATCACCGGCGGCCGCGAGAAACGTTATGCCCGTGTTGTCGAAGTCATGAGTGTGCCATTTGCAGCCGAACTGATAACAGCCCCAGCTATTACTAACGATCGTCGCGCCGAGCTTCACCGCTTCTTTGTCGGCGTCGCCTAGATTGGTCAAGCTATTGTTCTTGGCCTCGATGAGATAAATCGTGCAGTTCGGGCAGCTGGCCGAAACCATATCCACGTCGAGGTCGATCTCAAAGGCCCAGCCCGTGTCACCTTTGGGATAGTGGCTCTGCTGCCCGTCCTGATTGTACTTGTAGAACTTCGCCTTCGGCAGACCGTAATGCCGGCGGTATACCGCGAGGTCCGAGGCGACGTTGGGGTTGTCGTAAGCATCGACGACTGCAACGATTTCTCCCGCGCCCTTGCTCGATGAAGGGAGCTTGTAGGCGGCCTCAATATCTCGGGCACCCCATCCTGGCTCTTTGTCGTTAGGGCTCTTGTTTAAAATCAGCAGGCCGCACTGCGCCTCGCCGGGTCCGGCTTCCGGACAAGCCCGATGCGCGAGGTTCTGCGCCTGCCACTGCGGGATCGAAGCCGATTGCGGGGCAGATTCTTCGGCCGTTCCCGGCACGCCGGCTCGTGTCGGGCTGAACTCCGATGGTGAGGCACCACAGCCCCCAAGCATGGCAGCAGACGCGCAGGCGCATAATGCGCGCTGCACCAACCGCGAAACTGTCTTCATATGAACGCTCCTTCGCGAGCACGCAAAGTGCTTGGCTTTAAGCTGCGTCACTCACAATGGCGGTGGAATGCATTTGCCAGTCGTGACGCGGCATGTGGCTGCGCCAAGGGGTTCGGTGCCCGCGCCAAACGGCGACCCCGCCACCGGCGTCAGCGCACCGCTCCTCGCATCGATGATATAGGCGGAAACATTGTTGGAGATCTGGTTGGCCACGTAGGCGAACTTGCCCGTAGGCGCGACTGCCATGTAATAGGGAAAGTAACCCGTCCCAAACGGCGACCCTTTAACCCTCTTCAGCGTGCCGTCGGTCGCGTTGATCGTATGAGCAGAAACCTCACCGCTAGTTCCGTCGGTCACATAAAGGAACTTTCCCGTTGGGGCGACCGCTGCGCCAATGAGGTTCGTGTACGCCCCGAACGGCGACCCCGCCACCGGCGTCAGCGCCCCGCTCCTTTTGATCCTATAAGCCGACACATTGGCGGGGTTGCGGCGGCCGTCGCCCGAGTTAGTCACATAGGCGAACTTACCCGTAGGATCGATTGCCGCGCCAAGGGGACCGGTACCCGCCCCAAACGGCGACCCTTTCACCCTCTTCAGCGCGCCGTTGGTCGCGTTTATCTCATAGGCGGAAACATTGTCGGAGTCAGAGTTGACCACGTATGCGAACTTACCCACTGGATCAACCGCCACATAATAGGGTAGGCTACCAGCCCCAAACGGCGACCCCGCCACCTGTGTCAGCGCGCCGGTGCTCGGGTTGATCGTATAGGCGGAAACATTTCCGTCGCCCTGGTTGGCCACGTAGGCGAACTTGCCCGTAGGATCGACTGCCACGCTTTGGGGAAGGCTGCCCGCACTAAACGTCCCAACCGGTGTCAGCGCGCCGGTAGCCGCGTTGATCTTGTAGGCCGAAACATTGTCGGCGCCCTGGTTGGTCACATAGGCGAACTTGCCCGTAGGATCGACTGCCACGCCAACGGCACCGTTGCCCGCCGCAAACGGCGACCCCGCCACCTGTGTCAGCGTGCCGGTGCTCGCGTTGATTTTATAGGCGGAAACATTTTTGGAGCCAAAGTTTGTCACGTAGACGAACTGAACGACGACACCGGGCCCGACCGCGCTTTGCGCCAGGCGGGTGGCGCTATGCGCCTCGTAGATGCATGCCTCAGTCGAGCATGGTTCGATCACCGGCTTCGGATTCGCGGCACCCGGCGACATCGGTCCGAATGCTCCAAACGGCGTTTGCGATCCGCCGCAGCCCCCAAGCATAGTGAGGACTGCGCAAGCGCTTAGAGTGTAATGGGCAGGTGAACTAGTCTTCATACGAATGCTCCTTTGCACGCACCGCAAGTGCGCTTTGAGCTGCGGAAGTTACAATGGCGGCGGAATGCATTTGCCGGCTTTGACGCGGCATACAGAAATGCCGAAGGCTCCGGCGCCCGCCTTAAACGGCGACCCCTTCATTTTCCTCAGCGCGCCGCTGGCCGCGTTAATCGTATAGGCGAAGATATTGTTGGAGCCGGCGTTGGTCACATATGCGAACTTGCTCGCAGAATCGACTGCCGCACCATAACTGTAAGCGCCCGCTGTGTACGGCGATCCGACCACCGGCGTTAGCGTACCTCTCGTCGCGTCGATGGTATACGCTGCAACATGGCTGGAAAAACCTGCGGGTGCAAAACTGTTAGGCACATAGGCGAACTTGCCCGTAGGATCGACGACGACGTTTGCAGGACCGGAACCCGTATCCGCAAACGGCGACGCCGGCAGCGGCCGCAGCGCGCCGCTTGCCGGATCGATGGCATAGCCGTAGATGTTATCGGACCCGTAACTGGCTACATAGGCGAACTTGCCCCTCGGATCGACCGTCACGCCATCGGGATTGAGCCCCGCAGCAAGCGGTTTCTCTCCCAGCGGCTTCAGCGCGCCGCTAGCCGCGTCGATGGCATAGGCCGCGATCGTATTGGAGCCATGGTTGGCGACATAGGCGAACTTGCCCTTAGGATCGACCGCCATTCCAAAGGGCGCAGTACCTGCTCTAAACGGCGATCCCGCCAGGGGCGTCAGCGCTCCGCTGGCCGCACTGATGGAATAGGCAGAAATATTGTTGGAGCCATAGTTGGCGACATAGGCGAACTTGCCGCTAGGTTCGACTGCAATGTAAGTTGGAGTCGAGCCCGCAGCAAACGGCGAGCCCTTCACCTTCTTCAGCGCGCCGCTGGTCGCGTCGATCGAGTAGGCGGAAACGTTATTGGAAGAGTTGTCGACAACAAATGCAAACTTGCCGGCAGGATCGATTGCCAGTCCACCGGGACCGTCGCCCGCTTTAAACGGCGACCCCGCCACCGGCGTAAGCGCACCGCTCGCCCCGATCGAGTAAGCGGAGACGTCGTTAGAAAAAAGGTTCGCGACATAGGCGAACTGCACTGCGTTGTCCTCGCTGCTACGGTGCTGCGTGACGGATTTGGTCGCGCCCGGCGTGCCAGGCGGCAAAGCCTGCGAACCCGGTGTTGTGTTAGAGCATCCGGCGAGCAGAGCCGCGAGGAGAACGACCGACGCTCGATTGGCGGCCGTCAATAATGGGCGCATGGTAACAAATCTCCGTTTCTTCGTAGCTTCAGGTTCAAAACGCGCCGATGCCGTTGGGCGTCCCCCAGCCGGTTGGGCCGGAGTAGGTTCCAAACTCCTCGGTTCCTGCGACACAGAGATAACTGCCCCGCAAGTGCGGAGGACAGTTGTTCGTGCCGCTAGTGATGGCATGAAGATTTTCCTGGCGCTGCTTTTCGGTCAACGTCCAGAAGATTTTGCCGCCATCTTGCTCGCTGGCGTTGCCGGCAAGTCCAAATACGCCCGCGATAATCGGCGCGGCATCGCTCGTGCCGCCGGAGATAAGCCATCCACCGTAGCCATAGGTGTCGTAGTATGCGACATTCCAAGCGACCGCCGCCACATCGTTGGTCGTCCGTCCCGAGCAGCTGGGATCGTCCTGCCATGAGGGTTTGGCGAAGTGCGTCGCACAGCCGCCGCCGGTGTCGGGCCAGACGACTTCGCTATAAACTGAGCCGCTTCTCGATAGGATCGTGCCGCCAACTGAAACGACGCTACCGAATTCCATTGGTACATCGGTGAGGTAGCCGCGGTCACCAGCGGAGACGACATGCGTTACTCCGGGGATTTCGAATGCTTTTTCGAGGACTTGCCTAGGTCCCAAGCAGCGCACGCATCCAAAGCTATTGCTAACGACGTGCGCGCCGAGTTTTGCGGCTTTCCTTTCGGCTGTTGCGATCGAGCGTCCGTTGTAGTCGCTCACCTCGATGAGATCGATCGTGCAGTTCGGACAGCTTGCCGAAACCATGTCAACGTCGAGGTCGATCTCAGAACCCCAGCCCGTGTTGCCTTTCGGATAGTGGCTCTGTTGCCCGTACTGGTTGTACTTATAGAATTTTGCCTTCGGCAGACCGTAGTGGCGGCGGTACACCGCGAGGTCCGAAGCGACGTTGGGGTTGTCGTAGGCATCGACGACCGCGACGATCTGCCCCGAGCCTTTGCTTGACGGAAGGTTGTAGGCCGCCTCGATATCTGGGGCGCCCCAGCCATACACTTTGCCTCGAGGGCGCTTGTTTAAGATCAAAAGGTCGCACTGCACCTCGCCGGGGCCGGCTTCGGGACAGGCCCGATGTGCGAGGTTCTGTGCCTGCCACTGCGGGATCATATGGACTGCTGTCGCAGCACCTCCGGAGTCAACGCCCGGCGCGTCAATCGGCGGCTGCGGTCCGTTGCAGCCGTAAAGTATTGCAACGGCCGCGGAAAAGCTGAGCGCGTAGCTTCGAACGTTCATCATTTTGGTCATCCTTCCGAATCCCAACCGTCGCTCCAAGTTTCACGCATGGAGCAACCGGTGGATCACAGTGCGACGGCGTGAAGTGTAGCGACTTCTATTGCGTGATCCGGTAGACCGTGCCGGAGTAACCGGCGCCTCCATTCCCCGTCTCTCCGTAGAGCGCACCTGCCGAATCCATTACCAGGCTGCCGCTGGGGCCGATGCCGTCGGCGCCGCCCTGGAACGAATAGAGGACGGTCTCCGTATAGCCCGATCCCTTGGGCGTCATTTTGAAAACAATCCCGTCGTTTGCACGACCGCCCACCAAAGTTGTGCCGTAAAGCGAGCCGTCGCTGCCGGCGATAAGCGCTGTGTTTGGAGAGATTCCATCATCACCGCCGCGGAACTCATAGAGCACGCTTTCCTCGTAACGCGATCCCGACGGCGTCAGCTTGAAGACGGTCCCGCACCCCGGTGGTTGGCTAGCAATGTCGCAACGCTCCCTATAGCTGCCGCCAACGGCTGTTGTTCCATAGAGCGCACCGGTGCTATCAGCGAGGAATCCGGCTTCCGGCGTGACGGCTCGGCCTCGGCCTTTGGGGACGAAATAGTAGATGACGGTTTCCTTGTAACCGTGTGCAGAGGGTGTCAGTTTGAAGGCGACGCCGCATCCGTGCGTCGCACCGGCGCACCATCCCGGATACAGCCCCCCGCGGCCCGTCGTGCCGTAAAGGTTGCCGCTCTGATCAAGGATCAAGGGCCGATTCGGCGTGTGCCCTCCGCGCCCGCCGCCGAAGTAAAAGGCGGTTTCCTTATAGCCGTGTCCCGAAGGCGTCAGCTTGAAGACGATTCCGCATCCGTAGACGGGACATGTCGGCGCGTCCTTGCCACCGTAGTAGGCCGGGCCGTAGATCGCGCCGCTCGAGTCGACGCCGACAGCCTCTGGGCTTGCGTCCGGAACGAAAACCTGCGTGTACTTGTAGTGCGAACCGTGAGGCGTCAGTTTGAACACGCTGCCGTTCCAGCCCGCGCCGTACAGTGCACCGTATTTGTCGGTCGCTAGCCCACCGTTCGGACTCGCCTCTTCGAACGAAGAGGCGCTCCAGAGCACACTCTCCTTGTAGCCGTGCCCGGTCGGCGTCAGTTTGAAGACGGCTCCGTAACCATAGGCACCCCCGCTCCAAGCCGTGCCGTAAAGCGCCCCACTCTTATCCAGTAAGAGGCTCCCATCTGGGCCGCCTCCGTCGGCGCCCCCTGTGAAGGCGTAGATAACCTTCTCACGCGCATGGGCATGGGGCGTGCGGATTGCACCAGGTGCCGAAGAAACGCTTTGCCCGCGTGCACTTCCGCTCACGCCGAGTGGTTGATACGGAGGCGAGGTCGAGCCTCCACCGCAACCAGCAACGAGACACGAAACCGCGACTGCACTCAACAGACGTAGCGTTAGGCGACCTCCCGCCCCCGCCGGTGGCTCTGGGGCCGAACACCGATTGCGATGCATGATTGCTCCTCGCTCCAAGATGGTTCGGCAGAATCAGTAGCGTAACGGTACCATCCGCCGCCTTACATTTGCCTTACTCGATAAGCGAGCCCGGAGCGACTGGCGGAAGCTGGGAGGGACCGTTGACCGACCGGCAGGGTGAGCGTTTTCTAGGCCGGTCGGCTCTCGTCGAGCGGCTGGTGCGCCGCTCTGCTCGCGGCGTCGCGATCACGGCCCCGGCCGGATACGGAAAGACGGTCCTTGCAAGCCAAGTCAGCGCGCTGTATTCCACCAGTGCTGTATGTGATTGCGGCGAAGTTAGCGATCTCTCGCAGTTCGCTCGAACGATCGTCGCGACCCTGAGTGCTCACCAGCCCTCTCGCTCCGATTCGTGGGCCTCCCAGCAGATCGCGGCCATCGGCCACGCTGAAGACCTCCAGCTTCTGGCGATCCGTGCCTGGTCGTCGCCGGGTCCGCCAAGCATCGTCACGTTCGAGAATGCGGAAACGCTTTGCGACGTGCCCGGGGCGGGCCGGCTTATCCGACGACTGCTAGACTCGCACGATCGAAAGGTCTTAATCTGCGCGAGGCGTTCTGTTGAGATACCACTCGGTCACGGCTTAGGGCCTGAGGATTTCACGATGGTCGGGATTCCCGACCTGGCCTTCACTCGTAGCGAAGTGCGCGCCGTTGCCGGACCGGCTTCCGAAAAGGATCTCGACCGGCTCTTCGCTCTAACGGAGGGTTGGCCGGTCGTCGTCGCACTCATCGCGCGAATGCGAAAGTCGGCCGACCTGAGCGTCGTGCTCGACGAAGCGCAGCACCGGCCCGCGGAAGAATTGCATGAATACCTTTCCAGTCAGGTGCTGGGCGGGCTCTCTTCTCGCGCGATCGAGACGCTCATCGCAGCCGCCGTCATTCCGCAGCCAACGCTCAACGAGGTCCGAATGGTCGTCGGTCCTCACGCGAACGACGACCTTAAACTTCTCGCGACAAGGTTGACGGTAACGCTGACAGACGTGGCGGTGCACGTCCATCCGCAGCTGACACGCATGCTGCGCGAGCGCTACCCCGAATGCGCGCGTGCGGCCCTTCAAAAAGCCGCAAAGGTGCTCGAAAAAGCCGGCGCTCGACCCCGGGCCGCGCAAATCTATCTAATTCTCGGCGATCAGCGTGCCGCAGCAGCTGCCTTGGACGACGTAGGCGCATATCTGATCTCCACCCCTACGTTCGCGGAATCGATGGTGCTTGCGGCGCTCGAGGAGCGTACCCTCATCGCGTTCCCTCGTCTTTGGTGCGCCGCAATCGTCCATCGCGGTTACACGATGACGTCGGACGAATGGTTACGGACCGCCCTGGCCATTTGGCACGACCTTGATGAGGCAGAGGATCCCGTCGTGCGAGCCTCGGTCGCCGGAACCGTTGTCAACGGATATATGAATCCCGGCCGGCTGGCGGAGGCGCGCGAATTCCTGGATCGTTTCGCCCAAAGCGTGAAACCTGACGACCTTCACGGTCGCGGCGTGGTGACAATGTTCGGTGCAGCCCTCGACTCGTATATCGGAAAGGCTGGAAGCATCGAATCGGCGACGCAAACCCTCGCGCCCGTTCTGGCGACGTCGCCGGTATCGCATTCCATGTACCTCTACGACGTCATAGCACCGTTTCAGCGACTGGAGGGACGGCGCGACTTGGAGCGCCAGTCGCTGGAGCGGGCGATCGAGCTTGGAATCGGCAGCGATATGTCGATCCACACGCTCGTGCTCGTGGAAGCCGTCTTCGCGGCATGGTTTGCCGGAGAGGACGAGCTGTCCGCAAGCTATCTTGTTCAATTAGAGGAACGCGTCACTCCGGGCGTATTACGCGGCATGCAATTCTTCATCGCCAGCGCGCATGGCCGCCCGCATCGATTCGGCTTCGAGATAGTCAAAGCTCGCGCGGAGGGCCTCCTTATGGCGAGCTCACTCGCTGCAAACCGCACCGGCGCCATCGCCTTAGCGCGAAACGCGGTTGAGGTGGCCGATCAAAGCTCCCGTCCCTTTTATCAAATCGTCGCGCGTGTCGCGCTGGCGGCGTTGAGGGTCGAGGAATCTTCGACGGCCTTGGACGAGGCCGAGCGTCTGGCGGCCTCGATCGACCCTCAGGCGCTGGCGCTCGCGCTGAAAAAGTTGCGAGCGGGCCGAAAAGGAACGATGCTCGATTCTTTCGTCGCACGCTTCGAACGCTTTCTTGAGAACGACGTCGTTCGGCTGAACGTGGTCGATAAAACGCTGATCGTCCACGGGAAGAGAGTCCAGGTCAGCGATCGCGAGTTCGCGTTGCTGGCCGCCTTGGCGCACGAGCCACGCTGGTTTTCCGGCGCAGAGCTTGCTGCCGACGTCTTCGGCGACCTCGACGGTGAATTGGGCCAAAACCGCGTTTATGTGTACATCCACCGTTTGCGCAAGACGTTCGAATCCGACTGCGTCATAGAGACTTCGCGCTTAGGGTATCGACTCGACCCCAAGGTCCAGGTCGACGTGCGGGGATGGTCGCAGCTCTTGAAGCGCCTGACCACGAAGTCGTGGGCGTCCTTGCATCCTGCGGAACGCCGGCTTCTCGCGGAGCTCGCACTCACCCCAGCCACCAACTGGCGTCAGCAGCATCTGCCCGAATCCATGGAACGCAATCTCCGCTCGCTGCATCGGTCGACCAGGGTTGCGGTAGCTGTGGCACTCCTCGAAGAGGGCAATACGGCCGACGCCCTTTCAATCTCGGAAATAATGATACGCGAGGAACCGGAGACCGAGTCGGGTCACGAAATTGCGATTCGAGCGCAGATGCAGCGTGGTGACCGGACCGCGGCCCTGGCTCAGTGGGATCAATATCGAGCGATCGTCCTCCATGATTTTCGAGTCGAGCCCAGTGATGAGCTGAGGCGCCTCATCCAATAACAGAACGCGCCTGCCATGCATAAACCACCAGGGTTTTAGACTTTCTTCATGTTCTTGCTTGACTATAAAGATATCGCGTAAAGCTTTTGGAGGAACGTTACGTGACTGTTGCATTTCCTTTGGGCCGACTGTTGCCAACGTTAGCTCTATGCGTCCCTGTTGTATTACTAGTAGGCTGCAGCAGGGCCCCGGAATCACCCTTGCCAGCTCGCGACACTACGGATGCCTCGACGTCGCGACATAAGGTCGGCCTCGGTAAGGTGCTTTCGAGTAAGGATGGAGGTCAGATTTTCGGATTTGATATCGATGACAACGGCACCGATGGCGTTTTTGCAACGGGCGGCACCATAGAGACGTTCGACCAGAACACCGGGAAGATCATAAAGTCGTTTCCAGACAAAGTTCCTCACAAGGCATCGTATGGGATGGACGATATCTCTACCGGCGACGTCGCTTTGGTGACGCGCTACGTCGTGCCGAAAGGCAAAATCTATGCGAAGCGCTTTTACGACGTCATGAACCCGATCACGGCGAATAAGTTCACCGGCACATGGACGCCGCCCATCAACGATATTCAGGTAGAGCAGCTCGGGCCAAACCAAGTGACGAAGTCGACCGCGATCTATGCGATAGAAATAAAACATCAGGATAGACCAGATCTCATCGTTTCCGACATCGCGGCGAATACTTTTTCAAAAGTCCTTCACCTCCCGTCAGAGTTTTCGCTGGGAACTTCGCCGCAGCTAGCGCAGGATACGGCTACTAACGAGGCTGCCTTCGCGTTTTCACCTGATGGCGGCGCGGTGGGGGGCGATCCGCCGATCAACGCGCTGGTCAACATGACGAGCGGAAAGATTAAAGAGTTCAACGGACTCAATAACGGTTATTACCACGCAGGGGATGTTAATGGTCTGGCCGTCGACTCGGCCAGAGGTATCGCGGCGACAGACACTGAGCTCAACGCGCAAGTCGAGTTTTACGACTTAGCAAAGGAGACGGGAACGGCGGTTCAGCTGCCTTGCACGGGCTCCACTTCCCAATTGAATAGCGGGCAGGGAATCGCTAACGATTCCGTTCACGGATTGTTTCTGGTCACCGAGACCGATTACTGCAATGGAACCCAGGGCAGCGCGATCGTGGTATACGATGAGAGCGGCAATCTCAAGGAAACGATTACCGGTTTTAACTTTGCAATCGCAGAGCCGGCACCGGTCCTCAATCCAAACGAACGCATCGGATGGGCATTCGGACCTCGCTTCAACCAGCTGCAGCAGTTCTTCTACTAGAAAACGCCTTCGGATACTTTGGGTGGGCTTAACTCGTCGATTAATTGGTAGCGAGTACCGCGCGCGCATGCGAGCCGCCGTCATAACGCTCGGTAACGTTGAAGTCTTCGGCCAGGGACCACACGATATAGAGTCCACGGCCTCTTTCGCTGAGCAGGTCCGAGGGGAGCTTGGGTACGAGCGTGAAACCGGGGCCGCGATCGAGCACGTGAAGAACCGGTGCACCTTGGCTCCAGTCGAGGACGATTTCGATCTGTCCCGGAGCATAGCGCACGACATTACCGAGGAGCTCTCCGAATACGACCTCCGCTGCGTCTAGATGTTTCCCGCCCACTCCCCCGTCACGCAGCGCAGCGACAAAGGAATAGCGCGCCCGGCGCGCGGCCCAGAAATCATTTGTATCAAAGCTCCACCGGAGTGTGTGAGCCCCGGCGCCGGCATAGCCGTTTGCTTCGCTCGGCGCGTCGAGACGCAACGTTAGAACGACGACATCGTCATTGCTTCCGGCCTTTAACATCGCGCGATAGAGTGCGTCGGCAGGATTCGGACTGTTGGCTATCTGGGGGCGCGAAATCGCTGCGATGAGCCGGTCATGACCGCGGATAATGTCATGCTCCGCTTCGATCAGGCCGTCGCTGTAGAAGACGACGAGGCCGGAAGTTGGTAACGCCGTGACGGCAGCCGTTTCGCCTCGGACGCGCAGGCCTAACGGCAGTCCGCTCGAGCCTAGTGCCGTTACCGCACCCGTGACGTCCCGAAGCAATGGTGAGGGATGTCCCGCCGAGGCATAGGTGAGTGTGCGAGCGATGGGATCGAATACGCCAACAAATGCCGTAACGAACGTATCCGGGTGCTCGGTTTTCAACGTGCGATCGGCCGCGTCCAACATAGCGATGGGATCGGCGTAAACTTGCGCCACGCCGCGAATGACTTGGCGCATGGATGACATGATCACTGCCGCCGAAAGACCGCTGCCGGCGACGTCGCCGATCGAAACGACGATCCGCCCGTCGCTAAGGCGTAGCGCGTCGTACCAATCGCCGCCGAGTAGCTCGCGATCGTTGGCCGGCACGTAAATACCGGTGAAGTGCACGTTAGCAACCTCCGGAAGCGAAATGGGCAGCGCGGCACGCTGAAACTCCGCAGCAATTTCGTGCTCGCGTTCGTAGAGGCGCGCATTTTCAATCGACGCAGCCGCCCGCTTCGTGAGCTCCTCGAAGAGTGGCAAGTCCTCTTCCTCGTATCGGCGGGGTGTCGTAGCCCAGTAGGCTACGAGCGACCCAATGGTTCGGCCGCGCGTGCACAGCGGAACCGTTACGGTGGATCGCGTTCCAAGCTCTCGAATGACGGGCAGTAGACTGGAAGCCGCCACTCTCTCGATTAACTCGTCGCTGACCTCGCGCAAAATGAGCGGTCGGTTTTTTCGAAGGGCCGCGGCAATTTCGGGTTCGACAATTGGATTGTGGTTGTAACGGCCAAGCAGCCGCTCCACGAGCCGCATTTTGCCTGGGTCGGCGTGGATGACGGCTACGGTCTTAAGGCGGTCGCTCTCATCGAAGAGATCGATCGCTGCCCAATCTCCTAACTCCGGAACGATGATTGCGAGCAGTCGGTCGAGGGTTGCCCGCAAGTCGAGCGATTCTGCAAGCACCTCTCCGGCCTTTGCGATGAACGCGATTTGCTGGCCCCGTCGCTTGTACTCGTCTATATCGGTACAGATTCCGAGCCAGCCTGTGGTGTTCGCCTGCGCGCTGTCGAGCGGCGAGACGTGGACGCGAAACCAACGGTCTGCCCCGTCGGCGCGCCGTAACCGTAACTCGAAGGCGAAGGAGATGCGGCTCTTGATTCCGTCGCTTAGCGCTTGCCGGCTCGACTCGCAATCGTCGCGGTGTATCGCCGTTAACCATTGCTGTTCGAAGCTCTTCGAGCTCGCGTGCGGTGGCCGCATCCGCCCAGTGTAGTCGTACCATTTCCGATTGAACCAGTCGACGTGCCCGGCGTGAGTAGCGGTCCACGCGATTTGGGAAATAGCGTCAATCGCGGTGGTCTGGGCATCCACGAGCGGCTCTTTCACCTGCCGGCTAGAGGTTTATACGGAGCGTCGAAATCGCGCCCAGAGCGAAAAGGGCGTTTGTTGCGCCTTCGTCGTTACGGATTAAGGACCTCAGAATAGTACGCATTTATGTCCTCACAGTGTGGTGTGACAGAATCTGCTCCGTTGCCTGCCGTCGATTCTGAGTCGCCGATTCTGGGGCCGGCGAAATAATTGATATGAGCGAGAGATGCACTCGCGATTGGGCCAACCGTTTCCTAATGCCACGTGTCGACTTCGTTGACGCGTTAACGGGCCGATTCCGTGAAATACTCTGTGCAATGACCTTACCTGGCATGGCCGATTTGACGGCAAATCCGCGACGGCTCTCCACCGCGCCACTCAGACCAACCAAAGCCGTGCTGAATCAAAACGCGATTCTATCCGGTTTGAGCGCCTCCATGACCTCGGAGATGATCGAAACCGGAAGAATCGTTACACTCGAGACACCTCAGCAGATCTATCAGGCGGGGCGCCCAATACGCGCCGTATATTTCCCGATCGATGCTGTCCTCTCAGTCGTGAGACAAATGCGAGACGGCAGCTCAATCGAGGTGGGAACCATTGGCCGAGAGGGCGTATCGGCGATCCCGCTGTTGCTCGGAGCTACCACCTCCGCGAACGAGAGCTATTGTCAGGTCCCAGGACGAGCCATTGTCATCGACGTTGACCATTTTCAAAGGTTGCTCGGCGCCGGGCAGGATCACTTTCGCAACGTCGTGGATCGATTTCTTCAAGCCTATGTAAATATGTTGGGCCAGCTTGCGGCCTGCAATGGCAAGCACAACGTCTACGAGCGCTGCGCGCGCTGGCTTTTGCTCACGCATGACCGGGTAAACTCCGACAAGATTGCGCTCACGCATGAATACCTATCGATGATGTTAGGTGCGCGCCGGTCAGGCGTGACGAAGGCTGCAGCGACGCTTCAGCAAGCCGGGCTCATCCGTTACACTCGCGGGCATATTGTGATTCTCAATAGGCAGGGCCTCGAGCAGGCATCTTGCGAGTGTTACGCCGTTTCACGCGAACAGTTTGGGCCTTTGCTCGGAGTGGTGGCGGGAACGGAATAGCGCCTAGATGGTGCGGTCTTGGAGGGCCTCCTTGCCGGAGCCAAGGCTGGGGAAGCGGCGAAAGTGATCGAAGACGCCTCTAAACGTTGCTCTTCCACTGAGCAAGAACGCGCGCCCCTGATACGTTTCATCGATCCGCACGACACACCACAAATCGTTTAACGCTTGGCCACCGATTTCCGTTACGGAACCAGACGACGCGTGGGGCGGTAGCACATAGGGGGTGTAGGTCAACTTCACAACGCGTGCGCTGGTGTCGATGTACATCACGCCGCTGCCATGCTGCGAATCGTGAATCGGGCTCGTGAAGGTCACTGCCTGCGTTCCGGGGGCACATAATGAGCATCCCGCCGGCGGCGCGCCGAAAATGTAATCCTTGTTGTATTGCGGATCGTATGGTTCTTTGAAGAACACTCTGCCCGCGGCCCAATCTTCGTTCGTCTCGTCCTCACGTTTTTGGATTTGCGAAGGCGAAAACGCACGATCGTCACGCACAATACGATAGTAGGCGATTTTCGCGAATCGACCGTCTTGCATTAACTGGCCGCTATCGCTCTGTTCTCCGTGTGCAAACGGCCCACTCTGCAGCTCGGTGGTGAAATGGCGTTGCACACCGACTACACCGCGCATCCCTGTGGCAAAGGTGACCGAGGCACGCAGAACGATCGACGGAGCCCCCGAAGCGGTGGCCTGTGTACGCAGCGCGCCTGAAGCAGCGAGCAATGCCGCGACTGCGGCAAACATTTTCGCGTTCATACCGTCTAACCGCTAGTCCTCGTTGGCAACGCTGTCGTGACGGCCGATTGTTTCATTCTCAATGCCTCCGATACCGAAACCATAGCTTCAGCGTGTGCGCTTCCTGTCCTTTGGTAGTCGCACGGTGGTTTCACGGCGCAGCTATCCACAAAAAACTTCCGGCATTGAACAATACGTGGACGATGACCGCTGGTATCAGGCTGCCGCTTCTCTTCCGCAACTCTCCCGCGATAATCCCGAGAACGAACGCTGCGACTGCCGTGAAGACCGCGACTTCGAGGTGAATGGTTGCAAACAAAGTGGCTACGATGAGTGTGGCATGCGAAATTCTTATCCTTCCCACTGATACATCGCCTGGGGCCGTGCGCGTCACCCCACCTTGAATCAGCCCTCGGAAGATGATCTCTTCCTGCAATGGCGCGCCCAACCCAACGTAAAGCCCGGCCTTCCACCAGGGCAATAAGAGGCCAGCCAATGGTCCCGCTGCTCCGAACCGATGGTCGAGCCAAGTTAACACGATCGCGATTGGTATGCCGGCACCGAACGCCCAAATAACGTACTTCGAACTTGTTGCTCTGAAACCAAACTGAGACCAACGAAAATGCGCCCTCGAACAGAGCAACCACATCAGACCAAGAGCAATCAGCGAGCTGATGCCAATGATCATTGGAACCGTAGAGGCGAGTTGGTGGCTCAGAAAATGGACGATTACAAATGTCGGTACGTAGGTTGCGGCAAACAACCCCAAGCATATCCCCAGTGTCTGCAAAACTGCTATCAGTCTTCTCACTGGCGCTTCTTTGGGATCATCCCTATAATTCGATTTTAGCTGGACGAGATGCCGGAAAAGTTCGTGATTACAGAAGCGTCTCGATCTCGACCGGTAGTTCGCGTACGCGCACGCCGGTAGCGTGGTAGACGGCGGACGTAATCGCGGCAGCGACGCCGGCTAGGCCGATTTCGCCGATGCCGCGCGCCCCGTGTTCATTGACATACGTATCGGGGTAGCCGAGGAAGGTTACGTCCATGCGTGGCGTGTCGGCGTTAGTTGCAACCATGTAATCGGCGAGATTGCTGTTGATCGGTGCACCGGAGCGGCGGTCGTAAAGCGTGCGCTCAAGGAGCGCCATGCCGACCCCCATTACGAGCGAGCCTAGGACCTGGTTGCGCGCGGTGCGTTGGTTGATGATGGTTCCGCCGTCGATGACGGTTTCGATCCGGTTCACGCGTAGATGGGCAATGTGGGGCTGCCACGCGACTTCGACAAATTGCGCTCCGTACGAGTGGGCCGAGCGCTCGGGCTGCTCTTCCCCGAAAGTCCGCGATCCTTTTCCTGAGCCGGTAACTTGCGCGACCTTCCCGCTCGCGAGGACGTCTTCGAACCGAACGCCGTTGGCGTGCGGGCCATCCTTCGGGACAATGCATCCATCCCTAAAGTCAAGCGCGTCGGGTTTGCGCCCGGCGAACGGCGCGTTTTCGCTGGTGGTGGAAAGCCCGACGGCCGCTTTCATCGCACTGCGTGCGGCTTCGTTGACCGCCGGAACGATCGAGGCGGTCGCCATCGAGCCGCCAGAGGTCGGCCCGGGCGGCAAGTTCGTATCGCCGATGTCGACGATTACCCGCTCCACCGGAAGGCCGGTTGCCGCAGCTACGAGTTGGGCTAGCACGGTATAGGTCCCCGTTCCGATGTCTTGCGTCGCAATTCCGACGAACGCCGTGCCGTCGGCTCGAAGTTCGACACGGGCTTCCGCAGCGGCGCGCGCAGCCAGCCACGAGCAACCCGCCATCCCCCAACCAAGAATCGCCCCATCTTTGCGCATCGAACCTACCGCCGGCGTGCGTTGCGACCAGCCGAACTTCTCCGCGCCGAGCCTCAGGCACTCGATGTAGTGGCGTGACGAGAACGGAATGTTCTGCTCCTGATCGCGTTCCGGTTCGTTCTTGATACGGAGCTGCACCGGATCGATGCCGAGCGCAAGCGCCAATTCGTCGTAGGCGGATTCCGTCGCGAATAATCCGGGGACGGCGCCCGGCCCGCGCATCGCCGTAGGCGCGCCGACGTTGCGCTTCGTTTGAGCGCTCGTGACGAGCAGGTTCGGCGTTCCGTAGAAGAACGGCGTTGCCTCGCCGCAGTACTCTTCGTACTCATCGTAGATGCTGCGATGATTGACGTATTCGTGCAGTAATGAGGTCAACGTTCCGTCACGCTCGGCGCTCATGCGGACGCGCTGTTGGGTTCGAGCGCGGTGACCGGCCGACTCGAAATTCTGTTTGCGGCTCAAAACGAGTTTGAGCGGCCGCCCGAGCCGGCGGGCGGCCGCGGCAGCGAGAGGTTC
Organism: Vulcanimicrobiota bacterium; assembly: GCA_963826325.1. Lineage (GTDB taxonomy): Bacteria > Vulcanimicrobiota > Vulcanimicrobiia > Vulcanimicrobiales > Vulcanimicrobiaceae > Cybelea. The sequence goes on along the minus strand of CAWGWT010000013.1, from coordinate 265,962 downwards.
GTGGGGCCACACCCAAAGCTTCGAGCCGAAGCCCGAGCCGAGAAACTTCATGATGATGCGGACGTTCTCGCGACCGATGCCGAGCATCTCGCTAAGAACGCTGCGGCTGTTGACGACGGCTTGCGTCGTATCGTACAGCGTGATCTGCTCGCCGTCGGGAACTGCGACCACGGCATGCAACTCGATCGCGTTGTGGTTTTCGACGGGTGTGACGTACGTCTGGTCGACTTTCACCGGTGCCGCTGCGAACGCCGCGTGCGGGTCCCCGCGGCGGCTCTGCTCGTCGGGCTCACCGTCAGGGGAGAGCTCGGGCGCGACGTAGGGCGGCTCGACCTCGGCGTACGTGACCTTAACGCACGCTGCGGCTGCAGCGGCCGTTTCGAATGTTTCGGCAACCACCAGCGCCACGTACTGTCCGTAATAACGAATGGTATCGTCGGCAAACGGTGGGCGCGATTCGTCGATCGGGCCGGCCTCGGGCGACGACTTGTAGAGCGCCGGGATGTTGTCGCGATGGAAGATCTCGATGACGCCGGGCATCGTGAGGGCTGCACCGGCGTCGATGGATGCGACCCGGCCGTTGGCGATCGAGCTTCCGACGGCGACGCCGTAAAGCATGTTCTGGAAGTTGTGGTCCGATGAATACCTTGCGCTTCCAGTCAGCTTCAGCGGGCCATCGATCCGTGGGAGAGCCTGGCCGATTACGCTCATCCGCGTTCCTGCTGCTCGGTTTTCGTTACCAGGCTCAGCGCGTGGATCAGGCATCGTTTGGCAAGCTCGACCTTAAACTCGTTGTCCGGCTGAGGTTTCGCCTTGCTTAGGATGATCTCGGCTGCGTTCGCAAAACTTTCTATCGTCGCAGGCTTGCCTACCAACGCTGCCTCAGCTTCGGCGCTACGCCAAGGTTTGGTGCCGATGCCGCCCATCGCGATACGCACGCGCTCAAACGCGCGGTCGTTGACGGTCGCGACGACGGCCGCCGAGGCGAGCGCGAACTCATACGACGCGCGGTCGCGTAACTTGAGGTACGTCGATTTCGAACGCGGCGCCGGCGGAGGCAAAGTTACTGAGGTAACCAGTTCACCGGCCTCGAGAACGGTTTCGCGATCCGGAGTATCGCCCGGTAGCAAAAAAAACTCGTCCACCGCCACGTTTCGCTCGCCGTGCGCGCTCGCGATTTGCACGGTCGCTTCCAGAGCCGTCAGGGCGACGTTTTGATCCGACGGGTTCGAGGCGATGCAGTGCTCGCTCGTTCCGAGAATCGCGAGATTGCGATTAAACCCGCCGATTGCGGAGCAGCCGCTTCCCGGTACGCGCTTGTTGCACGCATACGCGGGATCGCGAAAATAGACGCAGCGCGTGCGCTGTAAGAGATTCCCAGCCGTGGATGCCATGTTTCGTAACTGTCCCGAGGCACCGGAGAGCAATGCCTCGGAAAGCATCGGATAATCACGCATGACTTTTCGATCATGAGCAACGTCGGAATTCCGAGCGAGCGCCCCGATGCACAAGCCGCCCTCGGGCGTGCGTGCGACATCCTTCAACGGAAGGCGATTGATGTCGACGATCTTTACCGGCGTCTCGACGTTGAGCTTCATCAAGTCGATCAGCGTCGTTCCCCCGGCGACGTACTTCGCGCCATTGCCGGATTCGCGAAGCGCATCCTCGACCGTCGCCGCCTGCGCGAAACCGAACGAGTTCATGCTGGTCGCTGCCGCACGGATTGGATGGCAGCAACGATATTCTGATACGCACCGCAACGGCAGATGTTGCCGCTCATGCATTCCGCGACCTCGGCGTCGGACGGACCGCAGGGCTCGTTGAGGAGCGCCGTTGCGGACATGAGTTGTCCCGGCGTGCAGTAGCCGCACTGGTATCCGTCGTGTTCGAGGAACGCCGCCTGCATTGGATGCAGCGCGCCGGGGGTACCGAGCCCCTCGACGGTGACGATCGAATCGCCATCATGCATCGCCGCAAACGTAAGACATGAGTTGACGCGTCGTCCGTTGACGTGAACCGTGCACGCGCCGCACTGACCGTGGTCACAGCCCTTCTTCGTGCCGGTGAGATCGAGCGTTTCGCGCAGCGTATCGAGCAACGTCGCACGCGAATCGACGTCGAGTTCAATCGGCTCGCCGTTGATCGTGAATGCGACGTGCACTGCCACCGGCGAAGCGGCCCCGTTTGACCTACCGACCGCGCCCGTGGAATCGGAAACGACTATTTGGCTGCTCATGGCATACTCATTCCCTAAGCTTGCGATCGTCATGCTCCGCGCATCACGAAATTTCCCGCCGGCGCGTCCCCTTTTCTCCGCGCTAAAAGCCGAAGAGAGCCCCGATCGATCTCACGCCGAGGACGCGATTGGATGAGTCAAGTCCCCTCATCAGCTCCTTCATGCAAGACGAAATTTACAATCAAGCGATTGAGAGTCGCGCCTGAAGCGGGGCTTCCGAAGTTCACATAGAGCTCGTTGCCCGCCTGGAAGCGCTGATGGAAAGCGACAGCGAGGTTATTGCCGATCTGCGTCTCGTTGGCGAAGCCGCCGAGGCCGTTGATGTCGCGGAGTTCAAGGCTGAAGCTGCTTTCATTCGTCAGGTTGTAGCCCAAGGAGATGCGCCGCAGCCACTGCGAATCGAGCTGACCATTGGAGAATGCGCGCTCGTAAGTTCCGTCGTATTCCAAACCGAGACTGAAGCGTTTGGTGAGGGGCCGGCTCGTGACGATCGTAAACAGATGCACGTAGTTGTCCCCGAACGGTCCCCACTGATAGCTTGCATCGACTGGTGACGGAGTGCCATCGCGATAACCGATGGGCACCTGGTACAGATTGAACGGCTGCGTAAACCCGTCGCGGTAACATGGATAGCCGGTAAAGCTTGACTGATAGAGGATCGGACCGCTGCAGCCGGGGCCGGCTGGAATACCGTACGAGCGAAGTTGTCCGACCGCTTCGCCAACGCCGTCGAGTGAAAAAAGATCCTTGAACGTGGCGGTGAGGAAGACTTGCGTGTCGGCTTGGTGCACGGCTCCCGAATCGTCGAGGAATCGATCCATTTCAAATAATACTGTATAGTTCTTTATAGCCGGCGAAGCGCCGGTGGCGTCGGCGTAGAATTGCGGTCCGCGGATATCGGAATTCGAAGTGTAACCGTCGATTGGGTTGTAGTTCGGCGAAACGTCGAGATAGCCGCCATTGAACTCGAGGTCGTCCTTGTGTCGATCTACAAAAACTTCCGTAAAATCCGCGTTGCCCTGGGGCACCCAGGTTCCGTTTTCAAAAGAATGGTCGAAGAAGTAAATCATTCCGTTTTTGTAGTCGCGTGCTTCGGCCCCGGCTTCGATTGTGTCGTCGGTGCCGGCAATGCTGTGGTTCGCGAAAACGCCGTCGCTCCAATAGATGAACGACCCGTCCGGGAGCGCGTGCTCGTAACCGTAAGCTTGATCGGAGAACGTGTTGTTGGTCGTTTCGTCATAGCCGTGGAAGGTCAACGCGCCGAAGCTTTGATCGCCGAACGTTCCCTCGACCTTCGCGCCGCTGTCGAATGGCCCGACAGAGGGAGAGTAAAAAACGAGGTCTGAGGCCGTGCTGTAGGGGCCGGTGGGCGATCGCGACCCTGAAGCGGCATTGATGAATGCGGCCCCTTGCGCGAAAAACGGGCGGTACTCGACGAGTTGTCGTTGAAATTCTTGGGGCACGATCGTTTGTTGATCGATCTCGACATTTGAGAAATCGGGATTGAGGGTGCCAACGAAACGGATGGTCGGCGTCAGGGGATAGCTGACGTCGCCCCCGATCCAACGAACCTTTTCCGGCAAAAACGTACCATTCGCTTGCTGAAAGAGATTACGGTCCTGGCCAATACTGGCGAGACCGTACATGTCGGCACGCGCCTTAGGTCGGACTGCGGCAGAGGCGGCGAGATCGAATTGTCCGCCGGCCCAAAAGCGCGTATCGGCGAAAGTCGGCCACGTGCCACTCGCCGCATCCGTCATGATGGGATTCCAGGCCCATGCGAGGTGCTCGCCGCGCGCGGCGACACCGCGGACAAACTGCAGGCGCCATGTTTGCTTGCCGCCGCGCGGCACGCGCAAGACATCGAGCGGAATGATAAGAACGGCGTTCCACGACCCGCCGACGACCTTGGCAGCGGCGGTCCAGCGTGGGCGAAAGCGCACGTTCTCGTTTGCTTGCTCGTAACGAATCCCGCGTGGGGTGGCCTCAAAGTAGTATGCTTGGCTTCCACCGCCACCATTGGCTAACCCGATTCCAACGAAATCGTCCGTTCCAAAGCCCACGTCGTTCGTCGTCTGCGTTGCGACGATCGGAACGCCGGCCTGCGCGGCTTTGAACCCCACGTAAAGATTCTTGTCGTCGTAGAGGAGATACGCCGTCGTCGGGTACCCTGCCGGCGCCCGTGTCGTCACGTTGATCCAGGGAGCAGAGCCGTTCGGAACTCGCGCGGCTTCCCACGCCGGATCTCCCAAGCTCGGATCTAATCTAATAGGATGCGGAGCGTGCGCGACCGCGAAGGAGAAATTTGTTGTAACGGCCGCCCGCGCGGGAACGGCGACCGTCGCTGAAGCAAGCAAGCTACCGAGCAGGAGCGCGCGCATATTCACATGTATCGATTGAGTGTAGTCCGCGTGTTTCTGACGCGTACTCAGAGAAATCTCAAAAGATCCTTGATCGAAGAAGAGCCGAAATGAGCGTGTATCAGTTTGGACCCTTTTCTCTCGATACCGCGCGCATGCTGGTGCTTGACGGTGGAGAACCGGTCGCGCTCGGGCCCAAAGTCGTCGAAACCCTGTTGGCACTGGTCGAGCATCCCGGCGAGGTAGTTACGAAGGATGCACTACGCGATCGGGTTTGGCCCGAGGGCTACGTGGACGAAGCTAATCTCCAACAAAACGTGCACGTTTTGCGCAAGGCGATGCGACTACGATGGGGCGCCAGCCCGATAGAGACCATTCCTCGTCGCGGATATCGCTTTACGGCCGAAGTGCGACTGCTAAGCCGCCTTCCCCGCGCGGGGCCTGTGCCTGCCGGTTCATCACCCTCCCGCCTTTGGCGAGCATTCGCTGCCTTAGCTTTGGTGTCGATCACGGGATGTCTGCTCGCCTTCAACCATTCTTATCGAACGGCGAAGATGGCGTCGCTTTCGCCCAATGGCGCGCGGCTGTATGAGATCGGCCGCTATTATTGGGACACGCGCACGTCGGCGGGCGTTGCGAAAAGCCTAACCTACTTCGCGCGAGTGATCGATTCGGATCCTGACAATGCCCGCGGCTACGCCGCCGCTGCAGCTGCAAACGCCATCATGGCTGATTATCATTACGGGCCGTCGCCGCCCGAAGCGTACTATGCTCGAGCCGTCACTTACGCGAAGACCGCGTTGGTAATAGATCCTGACTGCAGCGACGCGTACGCCGTGCTTGGGATGATTGCCACGAATAAGCGAATCATCGGAACGACCCATTTACTTGGCGGCATCAAGCAGTTGCGACGCGCGGTCGGACTCGATGCGGCGAATGGTGCGGCCCACGAGTGGCTAGGAATCGCGTTGCTCGCTATTGGCTCAGTCAACGACAGCTATGTGGAGTTGCGGAAATCCGCTACCCTGGACCCGCTGTCGGTTGCAACGATGTCATGGCTCAGCGATGCCGCATACTTAAATGGCCGTTACTCCGAAGCCATCGGATATGCGAATCAGACCTTGGATTTGTCGCCGCAACGCTACGAAACGCTTGAAACGCTTGGACTTGCTTACGAAGCGCGCGGTCAACTGCAGTCCGCTATTTCCACCTTCCAGCGATTGGCCGTCGAGTGCGCGCCTTGCCGCCCGGAGGCCGCCGCGCTTCTTGCCGGCGCCTATGCCCGCGAGAATCGCCGAACGGAGGCACGAGCGCAAATTGCCATTGCACAAGCGCGGCCCGACGACGTACATCCAGAAGATCTCGCCATCGCGTTTGTTTGGATCGGCAAACGTGAAGCGGGCATAGCGTGGATGCGGCGCGTGCATGGTCAGGAAATGCGCGCGCAACTCGCCAACGATCCACGCTTCAATATATTGCGCGGTGACCCGCAATTCTCGCGGTTAGCACGGTTCGCATCCAGCTAACTCGACGTGGCCGACGCGAAGTACGAAGGGGTCATAAAGCACCTTCCGTAAGATCCGCGCGAGTTCATCCGACAGAAGAGCGGCCCGAATACGAAGTCTACTTGATGTGCGACGACATCAACGCGCTCGTGGCGAAACTGGCGGCGCGGGGCATCCAAACGGACGGTCCAATCACCGATCGCCATGTCTCGTCATGACGGCGAGCTCTCAGTTCCCATCGAGCCCCTCCAGCGCCCACATCCTGCCGACGGGCATCGTCACCTTTCTCTTCTCGGATATCGAAGGCTCCACGCGGCGTTGGGAGACGCATCGCGAAATAATGGATGGTGCGGTGGCGCGCCACGATGCGCAAGTGCGCGCCGCGGTGGAAGCTCATGGTGGACACATCTTCAAAACCGCCGGTGACGGCTTCTGCGTCGTCTTTGCCCGCGTGTCGGATGCCCTGGCCGCGTGCGTCGAGGCGCAACGCTCTCTCAGTGCGGAAGACTTCTCTGCCGTTGGCGGCCTACGCGTACGTTGCGCGCTACATACGGGTGAAGCGGTCGAGCGCGACGGCGATTACTTCGGACCGGCGGTGAACCGCGTGGCACGCCTTATGTCGATCGGCCATGGCGGCCAGATACTCGTCTCCGCCGCTACGCGCGAGCTCGCGCGGACCGATCTGCCCGCTGGAACCGAGCTCGTCGATCTCGGACCACAGCAGCTTAAGGATCTGACCGAACCCGAGCATGTGTGGCAACTCAACATCACGGGTTTGCCGACTGTGTTTCCACCGCTGCGGTCCCTGGATGCATTGCCGAACAATCTTCCGGTTCAGCCGACAACCTTCGTCGGTCGCGAGCACGATCTCGCGGAAGTCAAGGACCTCGTGGGCCGCTCCAGTCTGCTCACCCTCGTTGGTTCCGGCGGGGTGGGCAAGACGCGACTGGCCTTGCAGGTCGGCGTAGAGCTGCTCGATCGGTATCCCGACGGCGTATGGTTCGTAGATTTGGCGCCGATCACGGACCCCGAACTTGTTTCCAGCGTCATCGCGCAAGCGCTCGGCATGAGCCAGCAAGGAGGGCGTCCGGTCGATGCATCGATTCCGCCCTGGCTCAAGCGCAAGAAACTGCTCCTCATCGTCGATAACTGCGAACACGTCTTGGAGACGGTGGCATTACTTGCGTCTTCGATTATTCGCACCGGATCGGAGGTTCGCATACTGGCCACGTCACGGCAAGCGCTCGATATCCGCGGCGAGGTTATCCATAGGCTTCCATCGCTTTCGGTACCCGCCGAAGTCGTGGGAATGAGCGCCGCCGAGGCGCTGCATTACGATGCCGTTGTGCTTTTCGTCGATCGAGCTCGTGCCGCCGACACGCGATTTGCACTCACCGCCGACAGCGCGCCCATCGTCGCCCAGATCTGCCGTCGGCTGGACGGCATTCCACTGGCGATCGAGCTTGCCGCTGCCCGGGTGAAGATGCTCTCGATTCCAAACCTCGCTCAGCGCCTCAACGAACGCTTTAAGGTCCTCACCGGCACAAGCCGTGACGTGCTGGCGCGCCAGAAGACGTTAAGCGCGACCATCGACTGGAGCTACGACCTGCTCACGCCGCAGGAACAAGCATTCTTCGCACGGTTAGGCGTCTTCGCTGGCGGTTTTAGCCTGGACGCAGCCACCACCGTCTGCGGCAGTAAGGGACTCGATGAAATCGACATTTTAGATTTGCTCACTTCGCTGACCGATAAGTCCTTGGTCGTCGCCGACACCAGCGACAAGTACGAACGCTATCGTCTGCTCGAATCGACCGCCGCATATGCGCTCGAAAAACTGAGTGCGTCAGGCCGGCGGGAGGCCCTGGCTCGCCGTCACGCCGAGTACTTTCGCGACCGGGCGCAGGCTGCGGCAGCCGACGAACGCTGGGCCACTGGCTCAGCTATTGCGTGGCTTGCGGGCGTGGAGCTAGAGCTCGACAACTACCGCGCGGTGCTCGAGTGGGCGCTCACACAAGGCAACGACGCCGTGCTTGGCGGTGCTATCGCCGGCGCGTTAGGGGGTCTTTGGGCGAACGCCGGCCTGGCGGTGGAAGGCCGCTACTGGCTTGGGCTCGCGGTTGAACGGGTGAACGAAGCTGAGCAGCCCCGCGTTGCGGCATCCCTGCGGCTAGCGCTCTGCAATTTTTCATTGGGCAAGCGCAAATACGACGAGGCGGAGCGGGCGGTCCGACTCTACGAATCCGTGGACGATTCTCGGGCGGCGGCACGTGCGCGGCGACAACTTGCGCATGCCCTCTACCAAATGGGTGGCCGGCTCGATGAGGCGCGCGAGACTATCGTACGCGCGCTTGCAACGTTGCGCGAGTGCGGCGATACGTGGTTCACGGCAAATTGCCTCAACCAACAGGCTGCCATCGAATCAGATCGCGGAGATCTGCGTGCAGCGCGCGAACTGTACGCGCAGTCGCTTGCGGCCTTTAGGCAGCTTGGAGATGAGTCGGGGACGGCGATCGTGCTGGGAAACATCGCGGAGCTGGAATTTGCTGACGGGCATCCCGAGCAAGCGCTGCGTTTGGCAGACGAATCGCTGCAGATCTATTTGCGCAGGAAGAACACAACCGACATCTGCACCGCCCACAGCAATATCGCCGCGTATCGCATCGCGATGGGCGACTTTACCGAAGGCCGCGACGCGGCCCGCGAGGCGTTGCGCTTTGGGCGGCAGGCACAAGCCGAATTGCACATCGCTATCGCGCTGCAGCATCTGGCGACGCTCACGACATTTAGGGACGACGCACGACGCGCAGCCCAGTTAATGGGCTATGTGAATGCGCAATACACCGAGCTGGGAATGGACCGCGAACCTACGGAGCAATGGGGCTACGACAAGCTCGTAGCCGCGCTCCGCGAGACTATGACCGAAGACGAGGTTGCTAGACTCGCGGCAGAAGGCGCGACGTGGCCAGAAGATCAGGCAATCGCGGAAGCGCTGACGATCTAACGCGCGAACGACCTACCGGTCCGAAGGCGTGTATGCAGCGCCGGACAGGCTAGGTATGGTATCGACGTTCGCCGCTGTTTTCCACGTGTTGCTAGAGACGTTGCCGATGTCAAGCCAGCCGTTGCCATCGGCCAGCGCGATGCTCCTCTGGGTCCGGTTGAATCCTCCCGAAATGGGCTGGCCGTAGCCGCCGTGATCCGTCGGCGTCGGGCCGAGGGCGTTGAACGGCGTAGAGCTGGCCGTTACCGGCATGCGGTACTGGAAGATCTCGCGGTTACATCTATCCGTTACGTTGAGCGTCTCTGCTCGGTCCTGCTTGCTGATGTAGATGCCTGCTGGGCACGAGTCGAATGAACCCGGTCCGAATATGGTTTTGAAGCCGACCGACGGGCCGGTGGGGTTTGTGATTTCGCCGAGTGCGTAGCCGCATAGTCCCCGGCTCTCACATCCGTAGTAGTCAAACCAGATGTTGCCCGATTCATCGAAGTCCATGAAGCCAACGCTTTGCGCGCGGGGGTAAGGTAAAGGGATGTTCTTGATCTTCCCAGATGGGTCACCCTCAGACCAGTATATGAACCCGGTGAAGTATTGCCATTGGCAGCCCCCCGAATTGCATGTGTACACTCCAGCGAGCGATAGCGCACCGAAGACGTTTTTGACGGTGCTGCCGCCGTCGTAGATGTACGCGAAAGCGGAGCGACACCCAGCACTGGGATTGCAAGGAGGAGTTGCGTTGTAGCTGTTCTTCAGCAAGCCGGTCCTGCTGTATTCCTGCATCGCTCCCCCGACGGATTGATTTAAGCTGGAAGCATTCAATTCGCAGGCCGTCCATACGTTTCTTGAGTGGTCGACCTTGACGGTAAACGGGAGGTTGCAGCCATTTGACGCGGTGTCGATGACGGCTACGGTCTTGTACTGTTTGCTTAGCCCGATGAGGTAATTGTAGCTGCCGTTCGAAGTCCACAGCGCGACCCGTGAGGTATCCTGACGGACGTCGAAGTGCGGCCGCGGACTTTCACGCGCTTCGATCATACGCTGCAAGACTGAATGGGAAACCCAACTCGGCAGTTTGCCTTCGGCCTGCAGCTCGAGCAACTTCAACGGTGTGAGGCCGCCCTTCAAGATGTAGGGATCGATGTCCAGACGATTACCAAAACTTGAAGTCGTGACCGATCGGCCGAGCGGCAGAGAGAGGGGCGCCTGCGCGGCGTTGGAGCAACCCGCGAGCAGCGCGGAGAGAAGGAGGGATCCACCTCTCGTGGTTCCCGGTAATAAGCGCATGTGTTGGTCTACCTGTCGGAAGGCGTGTAGGCGGCGCCGGAGAGAGAAGGGATGGTATCGATGTTCGCCGCGGTCTTCCACGAGTTACTAGAGACGCTTCCGATGTCGAGCCAGCCGTACGCGTCGCCTTGGACAACGCTCGTGTCCGTCTTGTTGAATCCTCCCGAGACGGGCTCGCCATGGCCCCCGAGATCCGACGGCGTCGGGCCGAGAACGTTGAATGGCGTAGAACTCGACTTCACCGGCATGTGGTACTGGTAGATCTCGCGGCTACAAGTATCCGTGACGTTGAGCGTCTCTGCACCACCCGCCTTGCTCATATAGATACCTGCCGGACACGAATCGAACGCGCCCGGCGCGAATATCGTATTGAAGCCGAATGACGGGCTCGCGGGATTTGTAATTTCGCCGAGTGCATAGCCGCACGATTCCAGACTCTGGCATCCGTAATAGTCGAACCAAATATTGCCCGACTTATCGAAGTCCATGAAGCCAACGCTTTCCACACCCGGGTCACCGTACGGTAAGGCGACGAATTTGTTGTACCCGTATGGCTTACCGCGGGTCCAGTATACGAAGCCGACGTAATATTGCCAATTGCAGCCGCCCAAATTGCACGTGTAGGTTCCAGCGAAGGATACTGCTCCGAAAACGTTCTTGGCGGTGGCGCCGCCGTCATATATGTAGGCGAAAGATGACTGACAACCAGCACTGGGAGAGCACGGAGGACTGGCATTGTAGCTGTTTTTGAGGAAGCCGTACCGGCTGTACTCCTGCACCGCGCCTCCGACCGAATTGTTCAATTCGCAGGCCGTCCATACGTTTCTTTCGCGGTCGACCTTGACGGTGAACGGCATGTAGCAGCCATTTGGCGCCGTGTCGGTAAGAGCTCGGGTTTTCTGCCTTTTGCTTATTCCAACGAGGTAATCGTAGCTACTGTTCGACGTCCATACTACGACGCGTCCGGTATCGTGAAGGACGTTGAGGTGCGGTCGGGGACCCTCGCGCGCCTTGATCATTCGCTGCAAGACCCGACGGGAAACCCAGCTCGGCAGTTTCCCTTCGGCTTGGAGCTTGAGCAACTTCAACGGGTTGAGGCCGCCCTTCAAGATCTCGGGACCGATGTCAGGATGACTGCCGGCTGCCGAAGTCGTCATCGACGGGCTAAGCGGGAGAGATTGCGAAGCCTGCGGGGCGTTGGAGCAACCCGCGAGCAGCGCGGCGAAAAAAACGATGGAGGCCTTCATCGCCGAATCATGGCATGAGATTGGGTCGTTAATGCGTCAACAAAACGCCGACGCCGGATTAGAAAGCGGCCGACCGGATGAACTGACGCGCGCTAAGGCGCGACGTAGTTATGCGAGTTCAACACTTGCGCGTAAGGCTGTAGCCGTCGCCCCTCATATGCTTTCCGTCGGCGGAAAGCGTTAAGGTGTGATTGCCGTAATAAGTAAACGTCACCGTATTACCCTTGAGGCCCCAGTTCCCGGAAACGCCTTCGCTGTCGGTGACGTTTCCGTTGAGATCCATGGTAAACGTAAGACCGGGTTTGTCGTCCGAAACCCACGTGCCGACGAGATTGACCGTGCTGCAGCCGGTCGGTATTGGGGTCGGCGTCGGAATCGGTGGAAGCACCGAGAGCACGCCCCCGTAAAATTTATGCGCGACGTCCAAGCAGAGCGCATCAGCAGTATAGGGATTGTCCGGCAACTGCACCGCACAGGTGAAGGTCACGACGTAGCCCTTGGCGAGCGCGTAACAACGAACCGTGGCGGCCGCGGTCGGCGTTCCCGCTATTCCATTTTTTGAAAAAGCCAGCCATTCGCCGCTGCCGGAACGCGATTCGGCCGCACCCTGCAAGAAAGCGTTGAGCGCTTCTTTTGCCTTGGCGCTGCAATCGTCAAGCGATCCACCGGGACTGACGTGACGGATTCCAACCGACATATCGACGGCGGCAGGTGCACCGGTGCTGCACCATACCACGCCGGCGAGAATCGCGACCGCCAGCAGCGCAACGCGGCGTCGCAGCGACGAGCTCAATGCCCGTTCCCGAATGCCGCGGTCACCTTCGCGCAGATCGCACTCGCCGTATCGGGATTGGGGGGCACCTGGGCGGCGCACGTGAAGGTCACGACATAGCTATTGTCATCGAGAGGATAGCAGTGAATGGCGGCGGCCGCAAACGAGTTCCCGGAGGCGTCCGGCGTCCCGGTAGCCTTCCATTCCCCCGTATCGTCGACTTCCGACGCGTTTTGAAGCACGGCGTTCAAAGCGTCCTTTGCCTTAGCGTTACAACTGCTCAGCGGCTGGCCTTTGACCACTTGCTGGGCGCCGACGTTCAGATCGAGCGCCGCGGGAGCGCTCGTCTCTGCCAAACCGAAAGCGAGTGCAGTGAAAACTGCACTTGCCGCCAGGCGACGACGAAATATCCCACTCATCGCTTAGCGGTTGCGCTCTTTGGAAAGTTCCGATGCAACGGCGCGATAAAGCGAGCGAGTTGCGTCTGCAATCAACTCCGCCACCCGGAAGAGACCATCTCCCGAGATCGTGATGCCCTGCCACGCCACGGCTTCGTGACGGTGGACCAAGGCATAAGTGTCATGCCCGACGTCAAAGATTGCAAACTCGCTCGATTCGGCGATGAGCCGCCCTTTCTCGAGCATCTGGCGGTCGATGCTTTCGACTAACTTCACTCGCTCGCGGTTCGACGGCCGGCGTGGGCCTCCCGCGGGGTTTAGGGGCTCGGCGCCTGGCGCAGCGGCATAGCGCTGATGCCGGCCGCCTTACGAATTGCATCCACGTCCGTAACGAGGGCGTTGCCGAGCGCTCCTGTTGGCGGACAGCTCAAATCCGGCGAGACCCATCCCTGCCACGTGATATGCATCGACGTTCCAAACGATGCGCTTTTCATGCAGGGGGCGGCCGTCACATTGCCCTTGCGCGCAGCGGTGAGATCTGCAAAAAACCGCGCCGCGGCCGCCGCAGGTACCGTAAACGGCTTCGCGGCGCGCGCCGCGGAGCCCCCACGCTCTTGCAGCGTGACCGTGCCTTTGCCATCAGACGATATCTGAATGGTATATCCATACGAGTTTGTCGAACCGGAGTTCACGATGACGGCGGTATCGGGAGGCGCAGCAGCCACGCAACTCCCAATAGCGAGCGCCGCAAAGAGGGTTGCACGTACTCGCATCTTAGAAACCTCCGATTCCGTTTGGCGTACCCCAGCCGGTTGAGGCGTCATAGCCCGAGCTCCCACTGACGCGATGGTACGCGCCACCGTTGCCGTGACGCCATATCCATTGCGGCGCATTCACGCGGCCGCCGCGGGGGCCGAGCGCGAAGACGGCGGCAACGATAGCGGCACCGACGCCGGTGCCGCCCATTTGCTGCCAGCCGCCTGAGGCCGACTCATAGACCGCGACGCCCGTTCCCGGATCTGCAACGGCAGAAACGTCGACTTCCGAGCGCGTCTTGCAAGTCTTTATATGTTGCCACGCCGGTTTGGCGACGTAAGAGCTGCAGCCGCTGCCGGTATCGCGCCAGGCCCGTTCGGTCCAGCCGCGTCCCGAGGACGCAACTACCAGCGAGGTCCCTCCGACGCAAACGATGGCTGCATAACTGCAGGGCGCTCTCGGCCCGGAACCTCCGTTGCCGGCACTCGCCGTTATGGCGCGACCGGCGTGCTGGTAGGCGCTGTCGCGCGTGTTTTCTTCTCTGCCGCTGTACGAATTGCCGATTGCGCTGGCACCGAGCGCAGCTGCAGCATTGACGGCCGCGGCGAGATCGGCATTTTTGTTGCTGTTCGCCTGCACTAGCACGATTCTGCAGTTCGGACAAATCGCGGAAACCATGTCCAAATCGAGGGCTTCTTCCAGCTGCCAATCATCTCTCGGATCCGCATTTGGCTTGGGCAACTGACTTGCGCGGCCGCTTTGATTGACGATCTTGAGACAGCCGGCGCCGCAGCTCGGTAGTCCCATGGTTCTACGATAGACCGCGAGATCGCTTGCAGCGCCCGGGTAACCATAGGCGTCCACGATGCCGACGATCGAACCCTTTCCGCCGTTGCGCGCGGCTTGCGTCAATCCGTAAGCTGACTGCAGGTCCGACGCGCAATAGGGAACCGTTCTATTGCAACTGCCGCCGCGAGCGACGCGCGGCGCGGCGGACTGCACGATCGCATCGCACTCGCGACGACCGTCAGGCGCGGGATGGGCGCAAGCGGATCGGGCGCCCGCCGTTTTTGTCTTCGACGGTTGGGTCGGCGGCGTGCTGGGCTCGCCGGTTTCTGAGGCTGACGCCTGATCATCCGCCGATGCGTCGGAGGTCTCATCCGGGGATGCACGCGACGCCGGACCTTGGGCCGTCGCCGTGGACGGTTGTTCGATCGGCAATGGCGTCTGCTGGAGCGAGCTGCTCATGCAACCCGCTACCGAAACGATCGCGACGACTGCGAAGAGTCTTAGAATGCGTCGATCCCCGCAGGCGTTCCCCACCCGGTTGGGCCGTCGAATCCGACGCGCGCCGCGCAGATGTACTTCACCGACGATGCGCAAGTGACGCCAATGGCCGGATCGATATTAGTTCCTGAAGCCACGTCGTAGAAGTTGCCGGGGTGGTGCTTCCAAATTCGCTGCGCGCCAGTCTGATTGGCGGCATTTCCGGCGAGCGCGTAGATCGCCGAGATAATTTGCGTTGAAACGCTCGTACCGCCGACAAGCACGAAGCAACCCGGCGGGGAGCATCCCAATTCGGAATTGCAGCCGATTACGGGCGTCCGCAGTGATGCGTCTGCCGACGTGTCGGCTGCGGAACGCGTCTTGCAGCCCGTATCGTGTTGCCACGCGGGTTTCGGGACCACCCTGCTGCACGCGCTTCCCGTTGCACCGCACGGCGAACTCCCGCTTCCGCATTCGTCTAACGTCCAATCGTTCCAAACCGTCTCGTGCCAACCGCGTTTGTTTTGCGAGTCGCGAGCGAGATGCGTCCCGCCGACGCAGACGACGTAAGCGTACGTGCACGGCTGAACCGGACCGCCGCCGAATCTAACGCCGCCCCCTTCGTCGCCGGCCGACGCAGAGATCACGACTCCGGGCTGGTGGAAGATCGGATTGTTCCCGCCGGCCTCGGAGCCGCCCCAAGAAGCGCCGATATATTTGGCGCCCAGCCTGCCGGCTGTCTTGACTCCTTCATACAAGTTGGTGGTGTTGTTATTATTTCCTTGAACGAGGATGATCTTGCAGTTCGGACATATTCCCGAAACCATGTCGAGATCGATCGATTCTTCGACGAGCCAGCCGCTTTGGCTCGGCGGCGGCTCGCCTGGCAACGGCGACGCGTTACCGTTTTGATTGACGATGCGCAAACACTTCGTCTCAGTGTCGCACGATTTCAAGCCCATCGTTTTACGGAAGTACGCAAGATCGGATGCGGCGCGATTGTAGCCATACGCGTCGACGATCGCAACCACTTTGTCTTTGCCTGCAGTCAGCGACGGCAGACTGTATGCGTCTTGCAGATCGATCGGACAATAGCCCTGGCTGAACGGGCAGGACTCGTCTCGCTTGCGGGTTTGGGGCGCGATCTGCATAGTTGGAACAACGTCGGTTCGCACCATTCCAAAACATTCCATCTGCTCGGGTCCGCTCGGCACCGGACATAGCCGGCGCACGGGATCCATGCTCAAGAACGGGACCTCGCCGCTCGTTGCCGTAACCGCGTTTTGCGGCACAAAGGACTGGTTCGGAACGCCGCCCGTGCATGCGGCGAGCGCGGCGATGGCCAATATCGTTAGAGCTTGAACGGATACTCGGTTCACAAAGACCTCCCGACCTCTTAACGCGGCAGATGCCGTCGCCGTTTCCGAATAACGTTTGGAGACTTCGGATGGGCGCGCCCAGGGCCTTCGTGAGCTGGCGAGTCCCGACAGCCTCCACCTTTAATAAACCGAGCGACGCAGTGCTCGCCGAAGCCGCCGCGCAGGTGAGCCTATTCTCTCTAGGTGCTCGTGCAACCCGTCACCGCAGCGAGCGCGATGACGGCGCAGCGTCTTAGTATGCGCCAATTCCTGCAGGCGTTCCCTAGCCGGTTGGACCGTCGAAGCCGACGCGCGCAGCGCAGATATACTTCACCGGCGATGCGCAAGTAACGCCAAGGTTCGGATCGAGGTTATTTTCTGAAGTCACGTCATAGACGTTTCCGTCATGGTGTTTTCCAGATGTTCCTGCGCGCCTTTCTGCGTGCCGGCATTCCCGGCCGGCGCGTAGACCGCTGAGATGATTTGAGCCGACACGCTCGTGCGGCCGACGAGCCAACGGATCCATACTCAAGAACACCTCACCGCTCGCAGTTGCCGTAATTACTTTTGCGGCACGAATGATTGGTTCGGCGCGCCGCTCGAGCATGCGGCGAGCACGGCGATGGCCAATATCGGTAGAGCTTGAACGAATACTCGGTTCACAAGCGCCCCTCGCCTGTCAACGCGGCAAACCCCGCCTTCGTGACCTGGCGTGTTCCGACGCCGTTGCGCCGCGATTTGTTGATCGTAGGTAACGGCGTAGCAATTTTAGCCAGCGATTTTGTCGCGCCGAAACCGCCCCGCCCAGGTAAACCAAGCGATGCATTGCTCGTCGAGGCGGCAGCACAAGTAAACGCTTATTTTACCCGGCGGCTTCGGCGTTTCGATCTAACGCTCTCGCTGCAGGGTACGCCTCTTCAGCTCGCCGCCTGGAGAGCCGTCGCATCGCTCTGCTTCGGCGAGTTCGTTTCATATGCCGACGTCGCCCGCGCGATAGGAAGGCCGCTGGCGCATCGCGGCGTGGCAAGCGCAATGGCACGGACGCCGCTCGATCTCTTGATTCCCGCTCATCGCGTCATCGGCGCCGACCAACGAATCAAAGGGGCGGCGCCGCGATCGGTTCGCTTTCGACTCGCCCAGTTCGAGCGGTCTCACGCAGCTGGAGCGTAGGCCGCGTTTTCGATTGTTTCTTCTAAGAAGCGGGCCTGATAGGCGAGGATGTCTTCGACAAACGGAAACTGCGGATGGCGACGTTGCGCCGCCACGCGATAGCGGTCACCGTCGCGCTCGAGGATCTGCCACTTCAGCATGAGCGGCAGGGCAGCACGAACCATCGCATGCGGATTGCGCCGTAACTCAGGATCGACGAAGAGCGCACTCGGCAACACCTTCATTTTCGTAGTGACTGCCGACGCGGCGTCGTCGAGCGTGAAGCTGCCGGATTGCGCGTGAAGCCACGTGCCGAGAAGCTGGCTTGTAGTAACCGGACGAATCGCCGCGAGCGTTTTTCTCATTCGCATCATCCAAGGCTCGGTACCCTCGGGTAACCGCACCACGCGGTAGAGCACCGAGAGCCGCTTGGCTACAAACGGATCGTAGCTGACACCGTAGAGATAGATCGTGGCAAGCGGCGCGAGACGCTCGACCGCGCCGCGCATCGGACGCATGCGGCCGTCGTAAGTATAGTGTCCTTCCGGCGTCAGATAGAACGTGCCGCCGCGCCGGACCACGTTCTCTAATCGGGCCAAGTCGAGCTCGACGTCGGCACGGGTTGCGTCAAGGATCTCGCGCCTATATGGCTCGCGCACCGTCGAAACCTTCACCACAGTACGCGCTCGGGCGAAGAACTGCGGACGCCAGAGATCCGCGCTCCTCGTACCGGGCGGGAAACCCTTTGCGATACGCTCTTCGAAGATCTCCGTAAGCGCAAGCACCCCGTGCCGCCGCTGCACCGCCCACGCGAAGGCGGCGAGTGCCCGCGAGCCGAGTTCGTTCTCTAGCGGCAGCATACCGAGTGAGATGAAGAGTGGGCCGGCGTTGACGCGCCGCAGCAAAAAGCTCAGCCAGGGAAGCCGGTCGGCCAAGAATCCCGGCTCGTACATGCGCCGGGAGCTCGCGGTAAAAATCGGATGGCGCCACGGACCGCTTTCGACGGTCGTCGTTGAGACGATCGCCGGCGACTCAAAATCGTGCTGATGATTGGCGACGATCAGCGTGGGCCCGCGACGTCTTGGGATTTTGCCCCAGTGTCGGACGCGATACGCCAGATGATCCCAAGCGAAGTTCGCCATGACCGCCGTAGCGCGCAACGGAACGGCCCAAAGCGAGGAAATCGGTTGACGCCCGGCGCGCAGCACCACCAACGATGCCAGCGCAAAGCTCGCACCCGAGAGCCCGAAAACGGCTTGATAGCCGGGCCGCGTTCCGTGAAATAGGCCAATTAGCCAGCCGCCTACCAGCGGCGCTACGACGTTGGGCGCGCTGGTTGCGATACCCCAAAGTCCAAGATCGCGACCGACGTCGCGCAGTTTGGGTATCGCGTCCATTGCCATCGCCCAACCGCTGGAGATCACGCCGCCAAAGCCGACCCCGAAGAGCACTGCGAACGGGAGCATCCAGCGCAACTCGGGAGCGATGGCGAAACCGATGGTCGCGCATGTCATCGAGGCGCCTGCAAGCGCGGTAACGATTTTGCGCGGCGCCCGATCCGAAAGCAGTCCCAGGAAGACGCTCGAGAGCACAGCGCCGGCGATCGTCGCAAACGCGTACAATGCCGTGCCGGCGGAGGGGTTCGCAACTTTCTGCACGTCGCGGAAATAGAAGAGTACGAACGTCTGCAGCAGCGTCAGACCAAAGAATACCAGCACGCGCGCCGTGAAGACGACCACGAAATCGTGCCAATCGCGGACGTGTGCGTGCTCTTCGCCGCCGTACGCTCCTTCGCGAATCCCCAGCATCGAAAGGCCGCCGAGCGCCATGGCGGTCGCCGCGGCCAAAAACGTTATCTGAGGACTCGGTGCCAGGCCCGCGACGGCAAAACCGATCACGCTGCCGGCGAGCGTCGCGACACCGCGAACGCCGGAAACGGCTCCCCAATGGCGACGCGGCACGCTCTCCGGAAGCACCGCCTGGTACGCACTGAGGGCGACGTTCGATCCCAATGTTGCCATTACGAGCAAGAACGCGAACATCGGCAGCGTGCTCACGTACGCCAGCCCAATGAGCGCTGCGACGTCGATGACGATTCCTCCGATGACGAACGAGCGGCGCCTGCCGCCACGGCGTCGTCGCGCATCGGAGAGCCAGCCGCTTAGCGGAGGCACGAGCATCGTCGCGAGCGCCGCGATGCTGGCCAGCGCGGCGAGCACGAAGACGTGATTGGCCGGTGCCAAGCGGATCGTCGTCGCGGGCACGGCGATGGTCAGTAGCGCAGTATCTTGAAAGGTTAGCGGCAGCCACAACAAATTGAGCATCACCCAGGCGCCGATCTGGCGCACGCGCGACGAGCCGGTGTCCACCAACGGACGTTCTATTGTTTAACGGCGTCGATCAGCACGATTCCGCGCCCGCCGAAGTCCCGAAGCTCGTCGAGCGCGGCAACCGCCGCGCCGATCGGCGTATCCGGATTGGTGGCCTCGGTAATCGAGAATCCCGTCTGCTTCTTAGCTTGCGCGTCGATTGGGTCGCGCAGCATGCGCGGCATGTGTTTAAATCTGCCGATCAGGCCGAGCATCGACCCCGCCTTTTCGTCGAGCGTCTGCGGGTCGACCACCATGACGACCACGCCGTTACGTTTACCAGTCTGCGTTCCCTCAAACGCGACGAAGTCAACGCCCAGCTCGCGAGTGTGCGTACGCACCGCCTCGATGCCATTTCCACTGACGGCGAGCCGGTAGCCGGATGGCGGGTTCGCGCTAAGATTGAGCAGCCACGACTCGAGCACGGGCATGAAGGCTTGCGTTCCCGAAACGACGTCGTACCCGTCGTAGGTGCCGGCTCCTTGCGCGAGGACGGCACTGTCGGCAAGACCTGGGCGCTTCGAGATCTTCGTGCGCCATTCGCGCGTCGACAGAATCTGCGCGCCGTCGAAGAGCGGGAAAGGCACCGGATTCTTCAACAGTGGCGACGGGCCCGCTGCCGATCCATGATTCCCGTTGGAACACGCCGTCAGCATGACAACCGCGACGAATGCAGCGAGGCACGAACGCATCACAGGCAGCCGGGTTCGAGGAGAACCCCGGTAGCCCTCGTAAGCCATGCTCAGTGCCTCTTTCCTATGGTTCCTACCTGAAAGTCGACGAGCTCCTCGCCCTTCAGCAGCCGCTCTCCCGCCCGCCGCATCACGACGAGATGCTGTTCATCATCATTCATCAGGTATACGAGCTATGGTTCAAGCAGCTCTTGCACGAGGTGGACGCGACGATGCTCGCGCTCGATCGTGATGATTTGCCGCGCGCGGCGAAGCATTTTCGTCGAATTCATGCGATTCAGCGGTTAATCGAACAGCAGGTCGAGATTCTCGAAACGATGACCCCACAAGAGTTTAATCAGTTTCGCGATAATCTCAATCCGGCTAGCGGCTTCCAATCGGTGCAGTTTCGCGAGCTGGAGTTTACCTGCGGCCTGCGCCGTACCGACCTCTTGAAAAGCATCGAGCTGGGGGACGCGCAGCGCGGCCGTCTCGAGGCACGGTCCAAGGATCCTTCGCTCTACGATAGCGTCAAAGCGGTGCTGCAGCGTCGAGGGTTTGCGGTCAATTCGAGTGCCGAGCTCGTCGAAAGCTTTCGCCGCATCTACACGAACGAAGCAGAATACTACGACCTTTACCTGTTGCTCGAGAACTTGATCGAGTTTGACGAACGCTTTCTGCTCTGGCGCGGGCGGCACGTTCGAATGGTCGAACGAATGATCGGCCAGAGGCCCGGAACCGGAGGCTCTTCCGGCGCGCAGTATCTCGAGGGTACGCTCGGTTATCGCTTCTTCCCCGAGCTCTGGGAAGTGCGCACGTATCTCGGCAAGGCGTACGCGTGAGCGAAACAATCACCGCCGTTCCCGGCGAGCTACAACAATGGCGCGCGCAGTTCCCTATTCTCGCAAGCTCGACGTATCTCGTCAGCCACTCAATGGGAGCCGCGCCGCTGGGCGCGCGCATTGCGCTCGAAAGTTATTGGGATGAGTGGTCGGCAGACGGCCCCGAGGCCTGGGAGCGCTGGCTGCCGCGCGTCGCCGAAATCGCCGACGGCATCGGCACGATCATTGGGGCTCGGGCGGGGACGTGCTTCTTGGGTCCCAACGTCTCGGTGCTCCAGGCGGCGATCGCGACCTGCATCAACTTCGACTCGAACCGCAATGAGGTCGTCTATGAGGCCTTGCAGTTTCCATCGCTCACCTACGTGTGGCGCGAATGGGAGCGCTATGGAGCGGTCCTGCGCGTCGTCGCGTCCGATGATGGGCGTACGATTCCGACCGACCGCATCGTGGAAGCGATCACGGAAAAGACGGCGATTGCTGTGCTTTCTCACGCGTATTACGTTTCCGGCGCGATTGCCGACGTGCGAGCGATACAAGCGCATTGCCGCGCCGTCGGCGCGCTCCTCTGCGTCGACGCCTATCAAACGACGGGCGTCTATCCTTACGACGTGACGGCATGGGACCTCGATCTCGTCACGGGGGGGTCGCACAAATGGCTTTGCGGCGCATCGGGCTGCGGCTGGATCTATCTCAAGCCGTCGCTGCTTGAAGAGTTCCGTCCAGCCGTCACAGGCTGGATGGCCCACGCGCGCCCCTTCTCGTTCGAGCCGGCGCCGATCGTGCATGCGGCGTCGATGTACCGATTCGGCCACGGCACTCCGACGATTCCCGGATACATGGTAGCACAGCCTGGCCACGAAATCGTCGCATCGATCGGTGTCGGGCGCATTCGCGAACGCAACGTGGCTCTCACCAATAAAATTGCCGGGATGGCACTCGAGCGCGGCCTGCGGGTCAACTCTCCGCTGCAAGCCGAACGGAGAACCGGATGGATTGGAATCGACTTCGACGGTTCCGAGCGAACGTGTCGCCGGCTAATCGAGCGGCGCGTCTTCGTGGATTACCGGCCCGGATGCGGAATTCGAGTTGGACCGCACTTTTACACGACCGACGACGAGATCGAGGAATTTTTTAAGGTTCTCGATACGGAGCGGTAAGCATGGACTCGCGTTCAATGATCGTCGATCATACGAGAATTGGCGCCGCATTCCGGCGCCTTTCGATTCCCGTCGCCATCCAGATGCTCGGCGATCAGCTCCTCGGCGTTGCGGATACGATCGCGATCGGCAGCATGGGAGCCGTGGCGCTCGCGGGCGCGACTGCCGCCAACACGATCTTCATCGCGATCGTTTTCGCAGCGTCGGGCTTCATGAGCGGCACTTCGATCGTGGCCGCCCAGCGCATCGGCGCGGGCGACGTCGATGGCTTTGCACGCACCGTCAGAGCCGGTGTCGCCGTCCCAGTTCTCGTCGGAGTGATCTCCTTTGCTGCGAGCCTCTTCGGCGCAAGCCCGGCCGTCCACGCGTTGATCGGCGAACTTCCCAGCGCGCATGCAAGCGCCGTATATCTGATGTTGCGCTGTGCATCGATCCTGCCGATGGTTATCTCCGGCACCCTCATCGTCGGCTTGGGCGCTGCCGGAAACCGGCAGATCGGGATATTGGTGCTCGTCGTTGTCAACCTCATTCACATCCCGTTGCTGCTGATGCTCGGTCTAGGATGGTGGACGCACCATTCGTTCGGCATCATCGGCGCGGGTATTTCGTCACTCCTCTCAGAGACGATTGCGGCGTGCTACGCGATCTTTTACGTCGCTCGGCGTCCGGCGTATCGCATCTTCGCTGACCTCCAGCTCTCGTGGCGGATCGCGCAACGCTGCGCGGCTCTCGGCCTGCCCGAAGCAATTTTTCTTCTCGGCGTCACGATTCCGGACATCCTCATCGTTGCGATGCTCGCACCGCTGGGAGCGATGGCCGTCGCTGCGTTTCGCGCGCTGAACGTCGTTTCCGATCTGACATTCGTCGTCCCCAGCCCTTTGCAGAGCGCAACGCAGGTAGTGATCGGGCAGCGGCTCGGAGCGCGGGATCCGGCCGGAGCGCGTTGGTTTTTCGAGCGAGCTCTGCGCATCTCAGTCGTGGTCACGACGCTCACTGGCGCGCTCGTTGCGATTCTGGCTTGGCCGCTCGCATACGTCTTCACGCTCGACGCAGCGATTGCAAACATCGCTGCGGCTCCGCTGGCACTGCATACGGTGACGCTCCCGCTCAAGGGCTGGGCGATGGTGTCGCTTGCGCCGATTCGGGCGTCGGGCGACACCCGTTTTTCGATGACCGTAGGCATACTCTGCAGCGCTCTGGTCATTCCGTTGGCGTGGATTGGCATCGAGCGTCTTCACCTGGGCTTATACAGCGTCGCGCTGGGTTGGATTGCGGCTTGGACCGTACGTGCGCTCATCACGCAGTGGAAACTGCGCGACGGCGCGTGGATGCGGCGGGCTCCACTGGCGGCGTAAAGAATACCGAACGGTATGGCGTTCACCGAGGGATTCATCTCGGATCTGGTGGGACGGCGAGCAACGATCGACGACCTTCCGATCGGGAAGGTCGCCGACTTTGTCGTCGGCAAGCCCGACGCCGTCTTCCCTCAAGTCGACGGGCTGGTGATCAAAACCGCGCAGGGTCTGCGCTACGCCCCGATTGAGACGGTAGCCGACGTCGACCGCGAGGGAACCGTCGCGCTGACCATCGCGCCGAAGGAACCCGCGCCGTCGGAGCAAGAGGAGCTCTATCTGATCGCCGATTTGCTCGACAAACAAATCGTCGACGTCGACGGCCGCAAGGTGGTGCGCATCAACGACATCGAGGTTGCCAATACCGGCGGCCGGCTGCGCGTCGTCGCCGCCGACGTTGGAATCGCCGGACTGCTTCGCCGGCTCGGGCTGCGCTCGTTCGGCAAACGCTGGCTCTCCCGTGTCCAAAACGTACCACGCTCGATGATTGCATGGGATTCGGTTGCGCCGATTCGCGACGTCAACCCGTCGCACGTGCGGCTCTCGGTCAAACAGAGCCGTCTCGCGCGACTCCATCCATCCGAGCTCGCGGAAATCATCGGCGATCTCTCCTCGCGCGAAGCGCTCGCCGTAGTCGGCCAGCTCGACGACGAGACCGCGGCCGACGCGTTCGAGCACCTCGACGCCGAGACGCGCAAGAGCCTCATCGAGGATATCGGCACCGAGCGCGCCGCCGACATCATCGAGGAGATGGACGCCGACGATGCCGCCGACCTTCTCGCGGAGCTTCCGGAAGAACAGCAGACGGAACTCCTCAACGAGATGAACGCCTACACGGCCGGCGAGCTTCGCGAGCTCGTCAAGTATCCCGAAGATACGGCCGGTGGCATGATGACGACCGATTACGTTTGGATTTATCCGCACCGAACGACCGAGGCGACGATTCGTAAGATCCGCGAGATCGCCCCGGCTTCGGAGTTCATCTACTACCTCTACGTCGTGGACCGGGAGGATCGTCTGCTCGGCGCGCTCTCTTTGCGATCGCTGTTGCTCGCTTTGCCGACCGCCTTCATCGATCGCATCATGGAGACGGATTTAGTGACAGTCGCTCCCGACTCACCGGCCGTCGACGTCGCATCCACGATTGCGAAGTACGATCTGCTTGCCCTTCCGGTCGTCGACGACACCGGAAAAATGCTGGGCATCGTTACCGTGGACGACGCGATCGATGCGATCATGCCTGAGGATATCGCGAAGAAGTTGCCGCATTTGCGCGCTCGTCACAGTCCGCGCCACGCCGCGACGTGACGCCGGAGGAGATCGTCGAGTTCAGCGAGGCTCTCGCGCGAATCGTCGCATCGGGAGGCGGTCCCAAGGCACTCGCGGCGCATCTAGCAGCGGCCGCCTGCGGCGGCGTGCTGCTCGAGGACGACCAGTGGCGTCCCCTCGCAACCGCCGGGGCCGGCCGAGTCCCCGCGAGCGCACGCGCAATCGTTGAATCGGGCGCGCCGGGAAGAGCCCAACGCGTTACCGCCGGCAACCTCGAACTGGGTTGGCTCTCGCTATTCGGCACCGACTCGGCGCCCGAAGCCGAGCTTCTTTTGCGCCTTACCGCGGCAACAATCGCAATCGAACTCGGGCGCGACGGCGCGGCGCTTCGTGGCCGAAAGGTTACGTTCTGGCAGTCCGTGCTCGCGCGGAATTTTGGAGACGCGACGGCGGCTCGCGAAGCGGCCGCCTCGCGCGGCATCGCACTCGCGCCTCATTATCTTGTCGTCGCGCTCGAGGCCGATGGGGCCAGTGGCCCTCGCGACGAGGCGGATCTTGCAGAAGTGCGCCTACTGGCAACCGACGCTTTTCGGTGCGCCGATGCCGATCTCGGTCTGCTCGAGCGCGGCGTCGCGCTCTTCGCCTTCGTGCCCGTGACTCGCGCGATTGATGCGAGCAACGCGAAGACTGCCGCAAGTCTGTTGCCCAAAAGCGCCGCGCGACGAAAGCCGCACCTTCGAATTTCGGGCGGCGTTGGAACGCTCCAAACGCTGCTCGCGGTGGACGCAAGCGCCGAGGCGGCCCAAGCGGCGCTCACAATCGGACGGCGCATCTATGGAAGCGGTTGCGTCGCTGCCTATGATGAGCTCGGAGCGTACCGTTTACTCTACGAAGGAGCCGACTTGGAGCGCCTGCGAGCCTTTGCTTCCGAAGCGCTCGCTCCGTTGCGCAACTACGACGAGAAACATCAGACCGAACTCGAACGGACGCTAAGGCTATATTTTAAAGTCGGGCAAAACGTCAAGACGGCGGCGGCTCAGCTCAACGTTCACCGGCATACCGTTTTCTACCGATTGCGGCAGATCGGCGAGATCACCGGACGCTCTCTCGACAGCCCGCACGATCAGCTCACTCTTCGCTTGGCGGTTGCAATTGATGAACTCCACGACTCGACCTGAATGGCGCCGGCCGACGGCGAAGCGCGACGTCGTACGACTGGCCCGCGAGCAGAACGTGCGCTTCGTGCGCCTGGTCTTTGCAGACATTTTCGGCGTGAGCAAAAACGTCTCGATTCCGATCGACGAGCTCGAGGCCGCGCTCGACGGGCGGATCACGTTCGACGGCGGATCGATCGACGGCTTCGTGCGCGGGGAAGAGCTCGACATGCAGCTGCGACCGGATCCGGCGACGTTCGCGATTTATCCGTGGCGCGCCGCCGGCGACGCCTGCGAAGCGCGTTTGATCTGTGACATCGCGATGCCCGATGGATCGCCTTTCGAGGGCTGCCCGCGCACGACGCTTCGACGCGTTATCGAAAGTGCGTCCGCATTGGCCGGTCAGCGCGTCGGGCTGGAAGTCGAGTTTTACTTGTTCGAGCGAAAGGAAGGCGCGATCGCGTCGACCGCTACTTCGGACGTCGGCTCCTACTTCGACTTTTCGGCGAACGATCGCGGCGAGGAGGCACGCAACGCCATGGTAGCCGCGCTTCGCGCGATGGGCGTTCCAATTGCCTCGGCGCACCACGAGCACGGTGCGGGACAGCACGAGATCGACGTCGCCCACGACGACCCGCTCGCGGCCGCCGACCATGTGCTGACGCTGCGCACAATCGCAAAACACGTCGCCGCCGAGTATGATTTGGAAGCGACCTTCATGCCGAAGCCGCTCGCCGATTGCGCGGGCAGCGGCCTCCACGTAGACTTTCGCTTGGACGACTCGAGCGACGAAGAGACGGTGCTTTACGTCGTCGGCGGCCTGCTCGCACACGCGGCTGCAACGACCGCCATCTGCAACCCGACGGTCAATTCGTACAAGCGTTTGGTCGCAGCGTGGGATGCCCCCATCTACGCCGTTTGGTCAGAGCGCAGCGCGAACGCACTCGTGCGCGTTCCGCCCGGGCAGAAGCCGGCTCGCGTCGAGATGCGCAGCCCCGATCCCGCTTGTAATCCGTATCTGGCACTGGCGGTCTTGATCGGCGCAACGGCCGACGGCATGGCGCGCCGTACCTTGCCGGGTCCCGCGCTCGTCGGATCGACCTACGACTTGCCCGAAAAGGAACGCCGCGAGCAGGGCATCCGCACGCTGCCAAAATCGCTGCGCCAAGCGATTGCGGAGCTTGACGGAGACGCGGTTCTGCGCGCCGCGCTCGGCGATCATCTCTACCACGCATTCCGCGATGCAAAGCTCGAAGAGTACGAGCGCTACCGCCGAGCCGTTCATCCGTGGGAACGCGATCAATACTTGCGGCTGTACTGATTGCGCGGGATGAACGCCCGAGCTTTTGCGCCGATCTATATTGCGCTTTCGACAGCCGGCATCGTCGCCGTCGGCGTGTCGTTTGGGCCGCACTGGCTCAAGCCAATGGTGCGCGTCGTCGCGTGCTACGACGCCGGAGCGATCGCGATGCTGCTTTGGTTCTGGAATATTCTGCTGCGAAGTAGCACCGAGCGAACGCGAGCCCGTGCCGCGGTGCAGGATCCGGGCCGAGACGCCGTTTTCGTCGTGACGCTGATTGCGGTAGCGTTTGGCTTCGTCGCCGCGTTCGCCATACTCGGCCATAGCCCGAACGATCATTTGCCCAAGCACGATGCGACCCTTTACGCGCTGGGATTCGCAGCGGTCGTGCTGGGATGGCTTCTGATTCACACGAGCTTTTCATTCCGCTACGCGCACCTTTACTACCGCGACATGGATAGGAATAAGGAAAGCGACCGCGGCCTCAAATTCCCCGGCGATGACGAACCGAACTACACCGATCTTGCATATTTTTCGTTCGTCATCGGCATGACGTTCCAGGTCTCCGACGTCCAGATCTTGGCGAAGCCGATTCGCCGCCTCGTGCTCGGGCACGGCCTTATTTCATTCGCCTACAACACGGCAATCCTGGCGCTGGTCGTTAACGTGGTGTCGGGCCTCCTTCACTAACGTCCGCTATCGAAGGCCTCAGCGTGACGCCTGTGCTTCGCGTTTGAGGACGCGCCAGGCATGCTCGACGTCGCTGCGCTGCGTGCGCAGGTTGCCGATCGCGAGCCGGAGTGCGTAGCGATCGTCGATCCTCGTGTGCGAAATGAACACTTCGCCGGTAGCATTGACAGCGTGCATGATCGATGCGTTGAGCGCTTGGAGTGAGGCTTCGTCCAGCCCGGGCGGCGCGTAACGAAAACAAACGACCGAGAACGGATGCGGCGCGAGAATTTCCCAGCGCCGCTCTGCGCCGAGCCATGTCGCGAACTCTTGCGCGAGCGCGATGTGGCCGCGCAGCTTCTCGCGTATTTCTCGCGCACCAAGATTGCGCAGGACGAACCAGAGCTTGAGCGCACGAAAGCGCCGGCCCAGCTGTAGGCCGTAGTCCATATAGTTCACTGCATCGGCTTCGGGCGTCGTTAGATACTCAGGCACGAGGCTGAAGGCGCGACGGACGACTGCTTCATCCTTGAGAAAGAGCACCGAAAGGTCCATGGGAACGAACATCCACTTGTGCGGATTGACGACGAGTGAATCGGCGAGCTCGACGCCGTCGAACAAACCGCGCAATTCTGGAATGATTGCGGCGATTCCGGCGTATGCCGCATCGACATGAAGCCAAACGCCGTGCTCGCGCGCTACCGCAGCGACCTCACGCACGGGATCGATGGACGTCGTCGACGTGGTGCCCACCGTTGCGACGATCGCGAGCGGTAACATTCCGCCTTTTAGATCGGCTTCGATGCACGCGCGCAGTCCGTCGGCGCGCATGCGAAATGCTTCGTCACATGGAACCCGCACGACGTTGCGCTGGCCGATTCCGAGGGCAATCGCGGCCTTCTCGACATGCGAGTGCGTCTCTTCCGTTATGTAAATGCGTAAGGCAGGCAACGAACGCCCCGCCATCCCGTGCTCGCGAATCCCCAGATTCAACGCCTCGCGTGCAGCGGCAAGTGCGGTGAATCCCGCGATGGACGCGGTGTCGTAAATCACGCCCATCCACTCCGCCGGCAAGCCGAGGAGACGCCCGAGCCACCGCATCATCACTTGTTCCAGCTCGGTCGCGGCCGGCGAAGTGCGCCACAGCATCGCCTTGACGTCGAGCGTCGCGGCGAGGGCCTCGGCCGCGATTGCGGCCGGCGCGGCACTCGTCGCAAAGTATGCGAAAAATCGCGGGTGATTCCAGTGCGTCGTCGCGGGTACGATGATCCGTTCGAAATCCGCCAAAATCTCCTCGAAGGGCTCGCCGACCTCCGGAGCTTCCGTCGGGAGCGCCGCCACCACGTCGCCGGGACGCACCGCCGGCATAACGCGATAGTATTCCGGATGGTCGAAATAGGCTTGGATCCACGCGCCGACGCGTTCGAACTCGTCACGCAACGAGCTCGGCTCTTCGCTCATGCTGCAGTGTTAGGGGCGCAGATGCAGAAGGCCCGCGTATGAAGTACCGCACGTACCCCAGCAGCGACGTGACCGTCAGTGAGGTCGGCTTCGGCCTTTGGACCACCTCGACGGGCTGGTGGGGCGAAAAGAGCGACGATGAGGCGGTTGCGATGCTGCACGCCGCCCACGACCTGGGCATCACGCTCTACGACGCCGCCGACACATATGGCAACGGTCGTAGCGAAGAGCAGCTTGCAAAAGCCTTCGGCGATCGCCGCGAGCGCGTCGTCTATGCAACGAAGTTCGGCTACGATTTCGCGAACAGCGCGCAAGAGAGGCGCGGCCAGGCCGAGCTACCGCAGGATTTCTCGCCCGCCTTCGTGCGCCGAGCGCTTGAAGCGTCGCTGCGCCGGTTACGGACGGACTACGTCGACATTTACCAAATGCACAACGCGCGCATGGCGCAAATCGACGATGACGCGCTCTGGGAACTGCTCGAATCCCTCAAGCGCGAGGGCAAGATCCGCATGTACGGCGTCGCGCTGGGGCCGGCAATCGGCTGGCTTTACGAAGGCGTCAACGCGGTCCGCCAACGGAACGCCGGAAGCCTGCAAATCATTTGGAACATGCTCGAGCAGTACCCCGGCAACGAGCAAATCCGCGCCGCGTACGACGCTGGCGCCGACACCGGCTACATGATTCGCGTTCCCCACTCCAGCGGAATGCTCGAGGGACACTACACCGAGAACACGACCTTTGAAAAAAACGACCACCGGCGCCATCGTCCGCGCGAGTGGCTGATCAATGGGCTAGAGAAAGTCGCCCAGCTGCGCTTTCTCGAACGGCCGGATCGGACGCTGGGCCAAGCCGCCATCGCGTGGCTGCTCGCTGAACGGCGCGTCATGTCGGTGCTCCCGAACATCTACGATCGCGATCAGCTCGTGGAGTTCGCGGCGGCACCCGAGGCGCTGCCGCTGACCTCGCAAGACTTGGCGCGCATCGGCGCGCTCTATACGGACAACTTCGGCATCGAAGAGCCGCCGATGGCCTTCAAAGGCACGATGACGGCTGCCGAGGCGGTCGAAGCATGAAACCGGAGCACGTCGTGACAACGCACGCGCCACGGCCGATCGGGTCCTATAGCCAAGCGGTGCAATGTGGCAACGAGCTTTATTGCAGCGGTCAGATCGCACTCGATCCGCAGACAGGCGAGCTCGTCGGCGGTGATGTCGCCGCGCAGACAGAGCGCGTGATTGAAAATCTCGGCGCGGTCCTCTGCGCCGCCGGGTATCACTATGTCGACGTCGTGAAGACGACGATCTTTCTCGTCGATATCAACGATTTCGCTGCCGTCAACTCCGTCTACGA
The DNA here is from genome assembly GCA_963826325.1 of Vulcanimicrobiota bacterium. Lineage (GTDB taxonomy): Bacteria > Vulcanimicrobiota > Vulcanimicrobiia > Vulcanimicrobiales > Vulcanimicrobiaceae > Cybelea. The sequence goes on along the minus strand of CAWGWT010000013.1, from coordinate 235,039 downwards.
AAAGTATTTCGGCCTTGCGAAGCCGGCGCGCTCGACTGTCGCGGTCGCCGCCCTTCCACGCGGCGCTCGTGTCGAAATCGACTGCATCGCTAGGAGCTGACGTGCTCTGATTTTTCTCAGATCGAGGTCGCCTCTCGCGCATCCGGCGCTACGGCGACATTGCCGGCGTCCTGCGGGGAAGAGCCGAGGGTCGAAGTTTACTACGGTAAATGAGACCCGAGGCGACAAAGATATGAGGAAAATAAGAGTACGTTATTGGGGTGAGGTTGCCGTCGATCCCATAAGCCGCGCAGTTTCTTCTTTCGCAATCTGCGAAACGTCGGGATCGAGGGATGAAGCGGCGGCTTTGAGCTGCGCGAGCGCCAGCGCCTTCTGTCCCTGCGCGGCGTAGGCTCGAGCGAGGAGATAACGGACGCGGCCGTCGTACGGTGCCGCGGCGACGCCCTTGATCAGCGCGGCCTGCGCGAGCGAGTAGAGACCATTGTGCTCGAAATCGATTCCTAGATTGACGTACGACTCGGGAACGTACGGATTAACCGCGATCGCTTGTACGTAGTACGCGACGGCGCGCTTCCAATCGCCTCGGAGATCGGCAAGGTAGCCGAAGTTGACGAGTGCCTCGGGTCGCTCCGGTTCGAGGCCGTGCGCGCGGTTGAACGTTTGCAGCGCGGCGCCATACGACGCCGCCTGGATATCCGCGACGCCGAGGTTGTCGAGGCAGGCATAATTGGTCGAATCGAGGTTTAGGCAATCGTTTAGATACTGCGCCGCAGAGGCATGATCGCGGAGGTCCAGATATGCCATTCCAAGACCGTTAAAAGCGGCGATCGACCTTGGGTCACTATCGAGCGCGCGCCGAAAATAGACGATTGCTTCGCTTGGCCGGTGAAGTGTTTGGAAGATCTCCCCAAGCTCTTCTTGGATGTCGCTATCGTTGGGGTAGTTGTTCGCGTTGCGAACCATGCCGGCCTGATACTGCGCGAGATCGCCTTTACGCAAGTGAAGAAAGACCAGGTCGTGGATCGAATCGGTCCCGGGTAACGCGTCTTGGAATTGCACGATTGACGCGTCGACGCGATTTTCCGTAGCATAGACGACTCCGAGCCGGTTGTGCGTCTGCTTGTCCTTGGGATCGCGGGCGAGCAGTTGCGTATACACGGCTTCCGCGCGGTCGAAGCGCCCTTGACGATAGTAGAGATCTCCGAGAAAGCGCGCCGCCTCTGTGGCGTCTGGATGAGACGCGACAAACTGCGCAAGCTGGGCAACGGCACCGTTCATGTCGCCGGCTGCGATCAACTCGCGCGTATATCTAATCGCCGCCTGCTGATCGGCCATTTGGTGAGCGTCGCCCGGGATTATGACGTTTGCAGACTGCGCTGCTGCGGGGCCCGTGACGGCGAGCATTGCCGCCGAGGAAAGAGCTAACAAGGCTAGGGCGAGAAGGCCACGTCGGATCATGGGCAGGTACCTCAACTCTACTATAGCGCGCCGTCCAAGCCGGCCGTGACCAGCACTCTGGCGCCTATCGTACCAGCGGCAGAACGTTGCTGGGCGTCAGCGGATAGAACGCCATGGCAACGACGATAACGGCGCACAGACCGGCGCTGGCCCACGCAAGTGGCACGAACGGACGAAGCTCGCGCACGTCGTCCGCGGCGGGAGCGTACATTTCGCGAATTACTTTGGCGTACGCGTAGAGCGAGATGGCGGTTCCGACGATCAGCAGCACTGCCAGCCACAGATAACCGCTCCCGACGCTGCTCGCGAGGATCAAGATCTTGCCGAGAAAGCCGGCGGTCGGCGGCAGTCCGGCTAGCGCAAGCAAGAAGATCGTCATGGCGGCAGCCAGCCAAGGCCGGCGGTGACCCAGGCCGCGGTAGCTGGCCAGGTTCGACCCTTCTTCATCGTCGCCGGATATCGAGGCCGCGACTGCAAAAGCGCCTAGGTTCATGAATGCGTACGCGGTCAAATAATAGAGCGCGTAACGCAATCCCAGCGGGGTGCTGCCGGCGAGCGCCACGAGAATGTAGCCGACCTGCGCGATGCCGGAATAGCCCAGCAGTCGCTTCAGATCGTGCTGCGCGAGCATCCCGACGTTACCTGCGATCATAGAGATCCCGGCCGCGATCCAGACGGGAAGCAAAAGCCGATCCGCGGTGCCGAACGGCAGCGCCGCGTAAATGAAACGCGCGAAGACCGCGAGCGTTCCCGCCTTTGTTGCGACGCTCATGAACGCGGTGACCGGCAACGGTGCCCCTTCGAAGACGTCTGGGGTCCAGGTGTGGAACGGCACGAGACTGAGTTTGAATGCGAGGCCGATGAGGAACATGCCGGCGCCCATCCAAAAGAGCGGACTCGAGCCGAGCGCCGGGCTTACGAAATCCGCGAGCCGGATGCTGCCCGTCGCGCCGAAGAGCAGGGCCGATCCGAAGATCAAGAACCCCGTCGCGGTCGAGCTGAGAATGAGGTACTTCAACGCCGACTCGCGAGCGCTCTTTCGGTCGACTGCGCCGCAAAGCGCGTAGAGTCCCAGCGAGAGCAGCTCCAGCCCGAGAAAAATCATCATGAGGTTCACGGCTGCAGCCATCAGCATCGCGCCGCACGCGCTCCAAAGCATGATCGATGTCATGCCTGCGACACGTTGCGCCGGACCGATCGCGCCGTAGAGTATCAGCGATCCGGCCGCCGAGATCAAAATAATCTCTTGGAAGACCGTCGTGAAACCGCCAACCATGTAGCCGCCGAAAAAGGCGTCGTAATGATGGCCGAATTGGCGACCCGCGAGAATTCCACCCGCGATGGTTCCGACCAACGCAATGCCGATGGGGAGGTAGCGTTGCTCCCGACGTCCCGAGAATAAGTCTGCGAGCAGCACCACGAGTGCTGCGACGGCGACGACGCTTACGGGAAGAACCGCCGACCAGTCGGCGTTGGTGAACGGCAACTTCATAGCCGTAGAAGCGGGACCGGGTAGACGCCCAAAATAACCAGCGCGGCGAGCAGCGGCGTGACGGCGAGCGCTTCGACCCAACTGAGATCGGCGCGCACCGGTACGTCTTCGACCTCCGGTCCATTCATGAGCTCTTGATACAAACGAATCATATACGCCGACGCGATGACGATTGCAACGAGCGCAACGATCACCGGCCAAACGTACCCCGCTTCGTAGACGCCGATGAGAATCACGAGCTCACCCACGAAGCCGGCAAGTCCCGGTAACCCGAGGGCGGCGAGCGCGGCGATGCAGAGCGCACCGGCGAGTCGCGGATTCCTCCAACCCAGGCCGCCCAGCCGCAGAAGCGAGCGGGTTTCCTCGCGTTCTTCGATATAGCCGAGCAACAGGAAGAGCGCCGCAGAGAAAAGCCCGTGCGCGACAATATAAACTAATGCGCCGGCAATCGCTAAACGGTTTCCGGATGCAACCGCAATCAGGATCAGACCAAGATGAGAAAGGGACGAATACGCGACGATGCGCTTGGCGTCGTTCTGCACGAGCGCAATCACGGCGCCGTAGATCAGCGAGATCGCCGCGAGCACGATTAAAGGATTGGCATACTCGCGCAGGTAGTCGGGAAGCAATGCCAACGCGATCGCGAGAAATCCATAGAGGCCCGCCTTCGACTGCACCGCAGCAACCACGGCGACCATGGGCGACGGCAAACTGCTGTAGGTCGGCGGCATCCAGGTATGGAGCGGCCAAATCGGCGTCTTGACCAAGAAAGCGAAGGCGAAACCCGCGAAGATCCATGGCGCCCATGCCCCAACAAAGTGCGCCCCGCTGCGGCCGATTACGTCGGTTGACCCGTAGACGACGCCGAACGCCGCGGTCGCGAGCAAGAGCGTTAATCCGCCGGCGAAGTTATAGATGAAGTAACGCCAGGCGGTCGCCGGATGCTCGCCCCACCCGAGAAGCGCGAAGAACACGGGAACGAGCATGAGGTCCCAAAAGAGCGCGAAGACGAGAAGATCGCGTGCGAGAAAGAGGCCGAGCATCGTTCCTTCGAGCGTGAGCATAAGCGCGACAAAATCGCGCGCGCGGGCGACTCGAGTCGTCGCGACAGCACACGCCGTGCAAACCGCGAGCAGCAGGGCGATCCAAAAGGATATGGGCGTCGCTCCGAAGTGAAAAGCGGAGGTAAACGGGCGCGAAAGCCAGCGTACGCTCCATTCCTCGTCGCGCGCCACAAGAAGCATCGCAAACGTAGCCGCCGCCACGCCGGTGCCGATCGTTCGGGAGAGCACCCTATCGGTGCGCGGCAGCGCGAAGAGCAGCGCGCTTGCAACGATCGGGAGGGCGATAATCGCGAGCACGAGGCCCATTTAGTGTCCGGCTCCAGCGGCAAATGCATAGTAAACGATGAAGCACGCTGCACCAAAGACGAGAACCAACGCGTAGGCCCGCACGAGTCCCGTTTGAAACGATCGCACCAACGCACCAAGCCAGCGCGCCCAATAGACGATCTCACGCACGCCTCCGTCGAATATGTGTGGGTCGAGGAAGCGCCCGAAGAACTCGCCGAGCATCTGCGCGCTGCGCACGAAGATCAGATCGATCGCGGCGTCCACGTAGAAAAGATTCGTCAGGACGGCGGGCATTCGCAGCGTTTCGACTTGGAGTCGCTCGGCCGCGTTACGCTGGGCGCTGGGGGTCGCATACCGCCACCACGCTACCGCGAATCCGCTCACGACCAAAGCGAAGACGATCACCGAGGTAACGAGCTCCGAGATCGCCGGCGCGCCTGAACCGGCAATGGGCGACATTCGCTCCCCAAAGAGCGGCGAAAAAAAGCGCGCCCAGGGTGAGTCCGCACCGGTCGACATCAGGGCTCCGCCGATGGCGACCGTCGGAACCACCAAGATTGCGACCGGCGCGTTCATGATCCAGCCCGGAGCGTGCAGATGGCCGGTATCGAGATCGCCGCGATACTCGCCGAAGAAGGCTACGAAGAGGAGGCGGAACATGTAATAGGCCGTGATTCCGGCGGTGAGAACGCCGGTTGCATAAAGCCATGGATGGCCGTGCTGCAAGGCGCCGTAAATCACTTGATCTTTAGAGAAGAAACCACTGAAACCCGGAACACCGCAAATCGAAAGCACCGCCGTGAGCATCGCCCAGAACGCGAACGGCATCTTCTTCCACAGGCCGCCCATTCGCCGGACGTCCTGTTCGTTCGAGAGCGCGTGAATCACCAGTCCCGCCCCGAGGAAAAGCTGCGCCTTGAAGAACGCGTGGGTAAAGAAGTGAGCGACGCCGCCCTCGTAAGCGCCGACCCCGACACCCATGATCATGTAACCGATCTGAGACATCGTCGAATAGGCGAGAATTCGTTTGATGTCCCATTGCGCGGTGCCGAGAATCGCGCCGGCCAGCGCGGTCACGCCGCCGACAGTGCCGACCAGAAGCTGCGCTTGCGGATTACGGTCCCATAGCGGGGCGCACCGCGCGACGAGATAGACGCCTGCCGTCACCATCGTCGCAGCGTGAATCAGGGCCGAGACGGGGGTCGGCCCTTCCATCGCATCGGGTAACCAAGTGTGCAGCGGCACCTGCGCGGACTTAGCGGCGGCACCGATGAAGAGCGTCACGCAGATCCCCAAGAGCAGCGCCGAGCCAAACGTGCCGGCCGCTGCAAAGACGTCGCCAAAACCGATTGCGTGGACATTGGCGAAGATCAGGAAGATCGCGAACATCACGCCGGCGTCGCCAACGACATTGATGACAAAGGCTTTGCGCGCCGCTGCTACGGCGGACGGCCGCTCGAACCAGAACCCGATCAGGAAATACGACGCCAAGCCGACGAGGCCCCAGCCGACGAGCAATCCCACGAAGTTGTCGGAGAGCACGAGCGTGAGCATCGCGAACACGAAAAAGCTCATGTACGCAAAGAAACGCGCAAAGGCGCGGTCGCCCTGCATGTATCCGATCGAGTAGAAGACGATCAAGAAACCGACACCGGTGATGATGAACGTCCATAGCAGGGAGAGCGGATCGAGTAAGAGGCCGAAGTCGAAACCCGGCATCCACGATAGGAGCGCTTGATTCGCGCCCAACGCCCCGCCTGAATTCTGCGTCGCGGCTCCCCACGACAGCGCCGCCAAAACAAACGACGCCGCGACGATCGCAGACACAAGCCAGCCGCAGGCCGTGCGCAACTGCGGCCCAAACGCCCAGCAAAGTATCGCCCCCGCGAGCGGCAGCAACCACAACGCAACTAATAGCGGATAGCTCCCGGGTACGCCCAACAGGTGATGCGTCATTCCGCCCCATTCCCGTGCATGGCTGTGGCGGGAGCGTTATCGTGCGATACGGTGGTAAGGGGCGTGTGAAGGGAGGAGCGAAGCCAGGATGGCGAGAGCGACGACGAGGCGAGCAGCTTTTTCGCACGATGCGAAAAAGCGAGCGTCCCCGAACCACCGGTATCGCACGATAACGCGTCCACCTTAACCATGCAACGCCCTCACATCGTCGACATCCACGTACCTTTCTGGGCGGAAAGTCGCAACGATGATGGCGAGGCCGATTGCCGCTTCGGCGGCGGCGACCGTGATGACGAGAAAAGCAAAGATTTGGCCGGCGTTCTGCAGCCACGCTCGCGCAAACGCTATGAAGAGCAGGTTGGCGGCATTGAACATCAACTCGATGCTCATCAGCATCACCAGCGGATTGCGCCGCACGATGACGCCGATTACGCCGATGAAAAACATCACCGCGGCGAGAGCAACGTAGTGGCCCAGCGGGGCGGCCATCATCCCTTGCCCTCGCGCAAAATGGCCTCCCGCATAGAACGGTCGACCCGAGTCTCGTGCCCGCGTGGCGCGACGTCACGCATTTCCTCGCTGCCCAGCGTAATCACGCCGATAACCGCTACCATCAGAATCAGCGCGGTGACCTCAAACGGCAGAAGCTGCACCGTAAAGAGCGCCGTGCCGAAGTCGGAAACGCTTCCGAATGCATTAGCCGTTCCCACAGGGCCGGTCGGCCGCGATGTTAGGACTGCCGCCTTGGAAAGCGCATAGGTCAAAAACCCCAGCGCCGCCAGCACCAGAATGCCGGCCGGCAACCAGATTTTGGGCAGGCGATTAGGTCCGGTTGCGAACGGCGTTACTCCGCTGCTGAGCAGCGCAATGACGAATACGAAGAGTATTAAGATCGCCCCTGAGTAGACGATGATCTGTATGACTGCGAGGAACTCAGCCGATAAGGTAACGTAGAACACGGCGAGCGCCGCAAAGTTCAACAAGAGTGCGACCACGCTATAGACGGGCTTGCTTGCCCCGATGGTCCAGACGGCGCTGACAACGAGAACCGTCGCCAATACCCAGAACGCGATCACGTTGTCTCGTCCTCACGCAGAGGCTGTGGCGGCTCGTCATGAACGAGCGTCAAACCTTCATGTTGCTTCAGTAGCACCTCGCCGCGCCATGTGGCGGGGTAACCGCGCTCCACGTCGGTGGTCGATTTGATCTCCGCGACGCGGCCGAGATCGCCCGGAATGCCACCGGGCCGCTCGTCGGGCGGCGTTCCGACGCCCGCTTCGGGCGGAACGAGAAGCCGATCCTTGTCATAAATGAACGAGCCGCGGCGATAGTCGGACATCTCAAACCGCGGCGTCAGCACGATCGCGTCGGTCGGACACGCCTCTTCGCACATGCCGCAAAAAATGCAGCGCAGCTCGTCAATCTCGTACCGAGCGGCGTAGCGCTCTCCCGGAGACCGGCGCTCCGCGGGCGAGTTTTCCGCACCGATCACCGTAATGGCATTAGCGGGGCAGACGCTCGAGCAAAGTTCGCAACCGATGCATCGCTCCTTGCCATCGGCGTAACGGCGTAACTCGTGAAGGCCGTGAAATCGCGGCGCGTGCTGCTTCTTGCGCGACGGATACTGAATCGTCGGCCGTCTGCGGAACATAAAGCCGAACGTGATCGACAACCCCTTGAAAATTGCACCGACATTGAAAAGGTGCTTGCGTGAAGCCATACGTCCCCTCAGCCTTTATAGGCGACGAAAATCGCCGTCACGACTAAGTTGAGCATCGCAACCGGCAGCAGCACCTTCCAACCGAAGGCCATGAGGCGATCGTAGCGCAGACGCGGCAGCGTTGCCCGCAACCACATATAAAAGAACATAAAACACGCGACTTTGATGACGAACCATACGACTCCAGGAATCACCGTTATGCCGAGCGGTGCATTCCATCCCCCAAAAAATAAGAGGGTTGCGATGCACGAAACGGTCAGCATGTTAACGTACTCGGCGATAAAAAATAGTCCGAACCGCAGTCCGGAGTACTCGGTGTGAAAACCGGCAACCAGCTCGGTTTCCGCTTCGACGAGATCGAACGGTGCCCGGTTCGTCTCCGCGACGGCAGTAACGACGTAGATCACGCAGCCGAGGAACTGCGGGAGAACGAACCACCAGTGCGCCTGAGCGTGGACGATGCCGTCGAGCGAGGTCGTGCCCGCCAGGATCAGCACGCCGATCAACGAGAGCGACATCGCGAGCTCGTAGCTGATCATCTGCGCCGTCGAACGCACGCTTCCCAAGAGCGGGTACTTCGATCCGGACGCCCAGCCGCCCAAACAAATCCCGTAGACGCCAAGCGACGTAATCGCGAGGATGAAGAGGATGCCGGCATTGACGTTGCCGATCGCCCACGTTGCGCCGGAGGCCGACGCGCCGAACGGGATCACGGCATAGACGGCAAAAGCGGTCAGCAAAGAAATAAACGGCGCCAGCTTATAGAGCAGCGGATCAGCCGTATCCGGAGTCAGGTCTTCCTTAAGTATCAGCTTGGCGGCGTCGGCCGCCGGCTGCAACATACCCCACGGACCGACGCGGTTGGGACCAGGCCGCAACTGCATCCAGCCCAAGATCTTGCGCTCGGCGAGCATGGCATAAGCAAACGACGTGACGACGACGAGCAGCAGTACCGCCGACTTGATGAGGACGAGCAGCCACCACGGCATTATCTAGACTCTCATCTCTGTCAGCCACGGATCGTGCAACCACGTTCCGCCGCCGGAAAGGATTGGACGATCCGCGCTCGCGCCTGTCACGACGGGATCCCCAAAGCGTTTGTCTCCGAAGGAAAACTCAACCGCCGTATTTGCGACGAGCGCGACGATCGTTCGGTGAAGTTCGTCGGCCGAGGGCACGGCGACGTCAAGCTGGTCGGCTAGTCCGAACAGCATCTCGAGATCCGAGCGCACGAAGTCGGGAGCTTTTAAAGAAGCATTCAAGGGAAGAAGATCGCCGCCCAGGCCGATCGTCGTGCCGTTCTTTTCGAATGCGCCTTTAGCCGGTAAGATCAGCGTCGCGCGCTGCGCCGTTTCGGTCACGAACAGCTCGCTGGTGACAAGAAACGGCACTTTGTCGAGCGCCTCGCGTGCAGCTTTCGGAGCGAGCGCGTTGCGTGCGGGATTGACGCCGAAAAGCGATAGCACTGCCAGATCGCCCGCTCGGGCCGCATCGAGCATGGCATAAGCGTCAAATCCACCCTCGGCCGTGACATAGCCGGGGCCGCCGCCGGGGAGCATCCCCATCGCTTCAGCCCCGCGCGCGTTTGCCTGTTCGCTCGTAATGTACGTCGATACGTTCACGACGCCGCTGAATGCCTGCGCGTAGCTGCGCCCAAGCTCAAGATCTACACCATCCCAGATCAACGCAACGCGCGACGCCTCGCCGATCGCCTCGCGAGCATCGCGCGCAGTGCGCGCCTGCACGAACTTCGCGCCGTTGCGCTCGGCTTTACGAACGCGCAGCCAAAAAACCGGAGCGCGCTCCGCGGGCGATTCGCCAAGAATCACAATGGCTTGCGCGCGATCGATGTGCTCCAGCGGCGCACCGCTTGCGCCGGGGGTCGCCTGACGCTGTCTGCCGGCACGCCAGTCCAGATTCGTAACCCCGGCCGATCGAAAAACGTGCTGCAGCACGAACGTTTCTTCGTTGGTAAGCCGGCCGCCGCCGATGGCGCCCACGCTCGCAGGACCGCGGGCCGCGATCGCCTCGCGAATGGCCCTTGCCCACAAGATGCACGCATCGTCCCAACCAATCTGCACGAAGCCTCCACCCTTGCGGTAGAGCGGCTGCGTGAGCCGATCCGGCGACTCGTAGAAACCGATGTTGTAGCGTCCACGGTCGCAAAGCCAACCGTCCGATATGGCGTCGTCTTCCACGAGCATCGTCCGCAGCAGCGTGCCGTACCGTTCGTCGGCATACTGCTGGCAGCCGACGGCGCATTGCGTGCAGGTCGTTTGGGTGCGATTCAAATCCCACGGACGCGACTTGAAGCGGTACGTCTTCGAGGTAAGTGCGCCTACCGGGCATATCTCCGTAACGTTGCCCGTAAAGTTATGCCGGTACTCGACGCCCGTCGCGGTCGCGATGATGTCGCGGGCACCCCGGTCTTTGACGACGAGCTGTCGCTCGTCGGCAATAATGTCGTCGAAACGCACGCAGCGCTGACAGACGATGCATCGCTCCTCGTCGAGCACGATCGTCGGTCCTAAATCGACCGCCTTCGGCTTGGAAAGCTTCGGGTCGGCAACGTCGGAAGTGCCGCGAGCGTATGCCATCGCGTAATCCTGCAGGTCGCATTCTCCGCCTTTGTCGCAGATGGGGCAATCCAACGGATGATTGACGAGAAAGAGTTCGAGCACCGCCGCGCGCGCCGCCTCCACGGGCTCGCCGCTCGTTCGGATCACCATGCCGTCGGTCGCCGCTGTATTACAAGCGATTTGGAGTTTCGGCATGCCCTCGATTTCGACCAAGCAGATGCGGCAGAGTCCGGCCGGCCCCAACTTGGTGTGGTAGCAGTAGATCGGTATCTGCTGCTTGATCGTCTTGGCCGCCTCGACGAGGAGCGTACCTTTAGGGACCGTCACCGGCACCCCGTCGATGGTGATATGTACCATCTCGACGCTTGGCGCGAGCAATGGAGCGCTCATGCCGGTAGCGGCGCCTCCGCCGCAACGATTCGCGCTTTGAACTGTTCGGGAAACCGCTGCATCACCGATTTGAGAAAGGGCTCGATCGAATCGCCGAGCGCGCAAAGATTCAAGCCGGTAATGACGCCCGAAACGCGTAACAGCATTTCATAGTCGCCCGGAACGCCGCGACGGTGCACGAGGCGCTCGAGCACGCGTTCCAGCCAGCTACCGCCCTCGCGGCAGGGCGTGCATTGCCCGCACGATTCGTGAGCAAAAAAACGGACAAGATTGTAAGCCGCATTGACGAAATCGGTAGTATCGTCGAAAACGACGAACGCGCCCGAGCCCAGCATCGAACCGGCCTTGGTCATGCTTTCGTAGTCGTAAGACCAGTCAAGATGCTCCTCGAAGATGCATGCCGACGAGCCGCCGCCCGGCTGCACTGCCATGAACTTTCGTCCCGGACGCAGGCCGCCCGCCAAGTCGATGATTTCGCGGACCGTCGTTCCGAGTGCGACCTCGTAGTTGCCCGGATTTTGTACGTGACCCGAAACCGAGACGATCTTATAACCTTTGCTGCGCTCGGTGCCGACCGATGCAAACCATTGCGCGCCGCGTTCGAGGATCGGAACGAGATACGCGAGCGTCTCAACGTTGTTGACGACGGTCGGCATTTTATACAGGCCCTCAACGGCCGGAAATGGCGGCTTGAGACGCGGTTCGCCGCGTTTGCCTTCGAGGGAGTTGAGCAATCCGGTCTCCTCGCCGCAGATGTACGCTCCGGCTCCACGCTGCACCGTGATCTCGAGGTCGTAGCCGCTGCCCAAGATATTCTTTCCGACGTAACCGGCCTGCCGCGCCTCGTCGAGGGCCGCCCAAAAAATCTCAAAGCCGCGCTTGAACTCACCGCGAATGTAGACGAATGCGTGATGCGATTCGATGCCGTATGCGCCGATCAGCATCCCTTCGATGATCAGATGCGGCGTGGCTTCGAGCAGCATATGATCCTTGAACGTACCCGGCTCGGCTTCGTCGCAGTTACAGACGAGGTAACGGGGGTACTTACCCTTGGGCAGGAACGACCATTTGCGACCGGTAGGAAAGCCCGCGCCCCCGCGCCCACGCAGCTCCGATTTTTCGGCAAGGTCAAGCACGTCAACGGGCTGCAACTCGCGTAAGGCGCGCTCCCACTGCCGATAGCCGCCGCGCCGGCGGTAGGCATCGATGCCACGCATATCCACTTCCCCGATGCCGGCCGTAAGAATTTTAGTGACCGGCATGAGCGCCTTCTTCGTCGACATTTTCGGCGACCGCCCGCGAATCAACGACGGCTCGTTCGGTCGTGGCCACGAAGGGTCGGACGTTTCGCGCAATGATGTTATCCAGCATGATAATGCCGCTTTTATCGCCGATCCCGCCCGCGTTGTTGGGCTGCGGTACGCCATCGGCGCCTCGCGATTTCTGCCCGGTGGCTATTTGAGCGTCTTGCGCGATCGCCCACGTAGGTCCCGGAGATTCAGTCTGTGCCATCGGCGCAACGGTGTAGTTACCTGAACGCATCGCGTCGAGCATCTCGTCGATTTTCTGCGGCGTCAGATCGTAAACGAATTCGAGATTGACTTCCATGCACGTCGCGCGATCGCAGGCCGCCAGACATTCGACTTCTTCGTACGAGAAGAGCCCATCGCCGGTCGTTTGAAGGTGCCCGATGCCGAGCTTCTCTCGAAAGTACGCCATGATGTCCTCGGCGCCGTTGATGACGCAAGCTAGTCCGCGACAAACCTGCAGGACGTACTTTCCGACCGGCCGCCGATAGAGCAGCGTATAGAATGAAACCGCGGCCTCTACTTCGGCGGGTGTGATCTCGAGCATCTCCGCCGCGACATGCATCGCCTGCGGGCTCACGAAGCCCTCGTGCTCCTGAAACAAATGCATGATCGGCAAAAGCGCCGACCGCTTCTCCTCGTACTGCGCCATAATTTGTTCGCATTGCGGTCGCATCCGCTCGAGCAACGCCGGAAAGTCTTTTTCTCTTTCGGCCATGCTTCTACGCGACGTGTCGTGCCGGACCGTGTCGCGCCCCCGGCCTTAAGGATGATTTTGCAGCGAGGGCCAAGACGGGCGGGAGCAGCGCGGAGGGCAGAGCGCAGCCGAGGGCGGGATGCGCGACGAGGGCCGCAGCAGCTTTATTCCGGCAGGACGCGAAAAGGCGAGCGTCCCCGAACCGCTATGTCGTGTGCCCGAGCGAAACAGAATCATCGGTCCACTTCGCCAAAAACGGGGTCGAGGGAACCGATCATCACGACGAGGTCGGCGATGAGATTTCCGGGAGCAATGCCTTTGAGCGCTTGAAGATTGTAAAGGCTGGGCGGACGGGTGCGGATGCGGTAAGGGCGGTTCTCGCCGTTGCTGACGATATAGTAGCCGAGCTCGCCTCGGGGCGATTCAATCGCTTGATAGACGTCGCCGGGCGGCACTCGAAAGCCCTCGCTGATGAGCTTGAAGTGATGGATCAGCGCTTCCATCGAGAGCGCGATCGTTTCTTTTGGCGGTAACGCAACCTTCGGATCGTCGATCATCACCGGACCGGGTGTGTCGAGCCGCCGGCGCACCTGCTCGATGATACGCATCGACTGGTCCATCTCGTCGAGCCGCACCAAGAAGCGAGCGTACGCGTCGCCTTCGTCGCGCGTCGGCACGTCAAAGTCATACGTCTCGTACCCGGTGTATGGAAAGGCGCGGCGCACGTCGTAAGCGATGCCGCTCGCCCGCAAGCTCGGCCCCGTGACGCCCCACGAAATCGCCTCTTGCGGGGTCAATACGCCGAGATCGATCGTTCGGTCTTGAAAGATCGGGTTCGCTTGCAGCAGCCCGCGCAGCTCGCGCATCCGTCCGGGGAATTTTTCGATTAGCGCGTCGAGGTTGACGAGATAGCCTTCGGGGAGATCGCCATTGAGGCCGCCGACGCGCACGTAGTTAGGATGCATCCGCGCGCCGCCGGAAGCTTCCTGAAGATCGAGGATGTTCTCGCGCAGATCGAAGGTGTAGAAGAAAATGGAGAGCGCGCCGAGATCTATGCCGTGCGTCCCAAGCCACACGCAATGCGATGCAATGCGCGTCAATTCCATCGATAAAACGCGAATGATCTGCGCGCGTTCCGGGATTCGATCGGTAAGGCCGAGCAGCTTCTCCACGCCGAGCGCGTAACAAAGCGCGTTTGACGACGGCGCGAGATAATCCATGCGCTCGATCACCGTCTGCGCCTGCGTCCAAAAGAGGCCTTCCGACGTCTTCTCGATGCCGGTGTGCAGGTAACCGATCTCGGGCTCCGCCTTGACGACGTTCTCGCCCTCAATCTCGAGCATGATCTGCAAGACGCCGTGCGTCGAGGGATGCTGCGGCCCCATCGAGAGCACCATCGTATTGCCGGTCTGACTGACGATATCGGGCGAGAGCGGCTTGGCGTAAACGGTCACGACTCGCGAGCTCGCTTTACTTCTTCCTGCAGCGCCTCGAGCGTGCGCCCCGACGGCGGCGTGCCGGCGACGACGTTACTTTTGTTGGCAAAGCTCGGGCGGGGCGCGCGCTCCCGCGCCGGGCCGCGCATGGGATAATCCTTTCGCAGCGGGTGGCCCTCCCAGTCGTGCGGCATCTGTATGCGGCGTAAGTCCGCGTGTCCGTCGAAAACGATCCCGAAAAGATCGTAAACCTCTCGCTCTGCCCAATCGGCCGACACCCACAAATCCATGACGGATGGCAGGCGTTCGCCCTCATCCACGCCGCAGAGCAGGCGCAACCTGGCCGGCGTGCCGACCTCCGCGACCGTTGCTTTCTTTGCAGCCAGCTTCAGCAAATGGTAGACGACATCGAAGCGCGGCTTACGCTGGAGGTAATCGACCGCGCCAAGATCGAGAAGCATCGCGTAGCCATCGTTTTTGAGCGCCTCGAGGCGCGCGCGCAGCTGCTCGGGCTCGACGCGCTCGATAATAGCATCGTCGATCGAGGGACGCAGGCTCGGTGGATCGATCGCAACGCCGGCGATCGGCGGAGTTTGCGTGCTAGGCACGGTACACTCTTGTAGTTGAAAACTTAGGCTCGCGCCAGGATGCCACCGCGACCGCCCTCGCGGATCTGCTGCTGAATCAGATTGACTGCATAGAGCAGACCGTCGGGCGTGGGCGGGCAGCCGGGAACGTAGACGTCGACGGGAATGATCGTATCGATTCCTTGAATGATGGCGTAGTTGTCGAAGATGCCGCCTGAGCTCGCACACGCGCCCATCGAGATGACCCATTTCGGATCGGCCATCTGATCGTACAAGCGCTTGACCACCGGTCCCATCTTCTGTGCGACGCGGCCCGAGACGATCATCAGATCGGCTTGGCGCGGCGAGCTGCGAAAGACTTCCGAACCGAGGCGTGCGATGTCGTACTCCGGCGCGGTGACGCTCATCATCTCGATCGCGCAGCAGGCCAAGCCCATCGTGAGCGGCCAAACCGAGGAGCTTTGCGCCCACCGGGCGACGTCGTCAAGACGCGCGAGCATAAAATGGCCGGGACTTACCGCCACACGAAGCCGCCCTTCTTCCAAACGTAAGCATAGCCGATTGCGAGCACGATAATGAAGATGACCATTTCAAGCAGGCCAAAGACTCGCAGTGCGTGCATCTCAACGGCCCAAGGATAGAACGACGCTGCTTCAACGTCGAAGACGACGAAAAGCATCGCGATGAGGTAAAAGCGGACGGGGAAGCGCCCTGCTACCGGTGAGGTCGGCTCGACGCCGCACTCGTAGGCTTCGCGTTTATGAGCGTTGGGTTTGGCCCGTGCCAGACGCCCCGGAAGGACGGTGAAGAGCAGCGCGGCCGCAACCGCGACACAGAGGTAGATTGCGACCGGCGCATACGGGTTCATCGCTTGTGAAAGTTTTCACAAGCCCCCGAGCATACCTTGTCAACATCATTGGACCGTGAATGCGTAACTTTTGGACCGGGGGGACCTCGCCGCTTTCTTGAACCTAAGATTTGATTATGCGATACGTCATCTTGGGAATGCTCCTGCTCTTTGCCCTCGGAGATGGCTGTTCGCCGCCGCCGAACGTCGTAGGCGTCCAAGATTTCGGCCATGTGGCCGGACGCGTGCTCGATGCGACGACCAACCGACCGATCCCAGACGCGCTCCTCTCCGTTGGTTCGCTTTACACGGCACACGCCGACGTAAACGGCGGCTTCCGTTTGCGCGCCGTCGCCGGCGATCAAACCGTTACTGCCCGCGCAGCGGGCTATTCAACGGTGACGGCCGACACGACGATTCCCAAAGATGCAACGGTCTCGATCGGCTACATCCGGCTCGTTCCGCTGACGTACCCCGCAGGTCAGGCCACGCTTGCGCCGCCTCCGACGCCTACCCCACGGGTCTCGCCGACTGCTTCGGCCGCCGCCCTTCCCGGTGCGAGCGCGGCGGCGAGCCCTTCGGTTTCGACCCGCCTCCGCCACGCCCAGCGCGGTGCCTAGCCGCTAGCTCAACCGCAGCGTCGCAAGATCGAGGTCGTATTCGATCGAGCGATAGATTTCGTCGGGAATTTCGCCGGCGTGGCGCATTGCGACGATCGCTCTGCCTTTCGGCCGCAAGGGCCTGCTTTTGGAGCGCTCGATCGACGCGGCTCTCGCGCGCTTCATCCGTCTCACTCTTCGTCGGCTTTCCCGCGAACACGTTGATGCGCTTGCGATACTCCTCGAGAATGCGGTCGGCGATTTCGCGTTCGAGCGGTGAGTTGCGACGCGGCTCCTCTTCGCGCAACCGCGCGACGCCCGGCTTCAAGTGCGCGAATGCGCAAACCGGCTTCGCGCTTTTGGCTTCGGCTCGTCTCCGTCACGCCGAGCCACTCCATGAGCGGGCCAAGCGTGAGCCCTTGGAACACCAGCGTGACGAAGACCACGCAAAAAGTGAAGAATATAGTCAAGCTTCCTGCTGGAAACGGCGATCTGCCCAACGTGTACGGTAACGCCAGCGCGATCGCGAGCGAAATGATGCCACGCATTCCGGCCCATCCGAGCACGACGAGTTGCTGCCATGGCGGCACGGGTCGCGCTCGCGCAACCGCCGGCTCAGCATGCGCGGGATATACGCCGCCGGAAATACCCAGAGTGATCGCACTACGATCACGGTCGCGCTCAGAAGCAATCCGTAGAGGACGTAGTCGCGAACGTGGGGTTCGAGCGCTTCCAGGATCGACGGCAGCTGAAGTCCGATGAGAAGAAATGCAAAGGCGTTGAGCACGAAAATCAGCAGGCGCCAGACCGACGAGCCGAGCACGCGCGACTCCGAATCGATGAAGCTCGACGATCGGCGGCTAAGCATAATGCCTGCCGATACCGCCGCGAGCACGCCCGAAACGTGCAGCGCTTCTGCCGGGAAATACGCTGCAAACGGCGCGAGCAAAAAGACGACGCTTACGATCATCGGATCGGCGAATCCGCGCCGCATGATGTAGCGCAAGAATCCCTTCGAGCAAGAAAGCCGCGGCAATGCCCGACGATCGTTCCGCCGACCGCGACGACGACGAACGCAACGCTCGCGCGCGCCAACGAAAACGTGCCCGAAATCGCCGCAGCCAGCGCGAACCGGTAGAGCACCAGCGCCGTGGCATCGTTCATCAAGCATTCGCCGCTTACGATTGCGGCGATGCGATGGGGAATCGCCAGCCGCTCGAAGATCGCTTCGGAAGCGACCGCGTCGGGCGGCGAGACGATCGCGCCGAGCGTGAATGCGAGCGGCCAAGTAAACACCGGAACTGTTGCGTGTACGACGACCGCCACGACCGCCATCGTGAAGATCACCAATCCGACGGCGTAAAGCGCGATCGGCCGCACATTGCGTCTCAGATCGAACCAATCGGTCGACCAAGCCGCGCCAAAGAGCAGCGGCGGTACGACGAGCAGTATGATGAGCTCCGGCTCCGGATGCGGGCGCGGTAAGTGACGCGTAAAGGCGAGCGCGATCCCGCCGATCACGAACGCGATCGGATACGGAACGCGCAGATGCTTTGCGGCCACGGCGAGCACGACGACCGCGGCGAGAAACGTGACGAGAACCAGAGCTTCAGCCATCGTTGTTGCGGTCGATGGCTCGCCCGACGCGCGCAAATCGAGCGCGTAGCCTGCCACGACGAGATAGGCACGATCCGCATGCTCGGCGAGTCGCTGCACCATACGGCCCATTGCGTCGCGAAAGAGGCGTCCCGAAGCCGCGACCGGCACGAAGTCCCAACCGATCTGCTCGCTGACCGCAATAACTTATGCCGATGACGCGAGCATCGCATCGACGAACTCGGCTGCCTCGTCGTCGAGCTGTGACTCGAGCACCGTGTAGTCGATTTCGAGAAGATCGATTTGCTCAGCAATTTTCGCCGCGAGCCACGTGCCGAGCGCATCGACGAGAAGACACGTTCCGGCGCAGCCTTGCGAAAGATCGCGAGTTGGGCCTCGTGCGACATCGCAGCCGTCTCGACCGTTCGCCATGATGCGGGGCGGTCGCGAACGTGACGCATGAGACGCGCGCGCCATTCGACGTCCTCCGGCGACCCGGCGGCCGTCGCGATGTAGGTTACCTGGAGTCCGCTTTCACGCGCGAGCCTCACGCCGAATGCGCTCTTGCCCGAACGTACCGGCCCGGTTATGAGGACGACCGCCATCGCCCCCGCCATTCGATTCAAGCGGCGTACCGCCCCGTTGTGCCGAAGCCTGCCGCGACCATGTTGCTGAACGTCTCGAGCATTGCGCTCGGCATCGTCGTCATCGCGGCGGCGCTGAACGACGTCTTTCAATCCGTCGTTATGCCCCGCGCCACGGCGCGGCGCTATCGCGTCAGCTTTTATGTCTGGCGCTGGGCGTGGTACGCCTGGCCGCGGTTTGCTTGGCGTTTTTATGCGAGAGACGACGACCGGCGCGAAGACTTCCTCGCCGTCTTTGCGCCGTTTATGTTGCTAGCGCTGATCGGGGTTTGGGTAACGCTGTTCGTCTTTGGCTTTGCATCTGATGCTCTGGGGCATGCGCGGCGGCATAGCCCCCGGACGTGTCTCGTTCGGGACGATGCTCTATTTCGCGGGAACTTCACTTCTGACGATCGGGTTTGGAGACGTGGTCGGCCGTAGCACCTTACCGAGGCTCGTCTCCGTGCTGGCGGGCCTCGCCGGTCTCTCGCTGCTTTCGATCACGACCGCCTTTCTTTTCGCCATCTTCGGAGCTTTTCAGCAGCGGGAAACCTTCGTCGTCACCACCGCCGCACGCGCGGGAACGCCGCCCAGCGGTGTCAATCTGCTCGCGATCGCCGGTTACTCGCGCACGCAAGACGATCTGCCATCGCTGATGAGCGATTCGCAACGCTGGGCGGCCGCCGTGATGGAGAGCCATCTCGCCTATCCGGTACTCGCATTCTTTCGATCCAGCCACGACGATCAATCGTGGGTCGGCACGCTCGGCACGCTTCTCGACGCCGCAACGCTCATGACGACGACGATCGACGGCGTGCGCGACGGGCAGGCCGGCATTTTTTACAATGTCGGCCGCCATGCGACCCGCGACCTTTCACAGTATTTCGCTCGTGCGAGTCGAAGACGAGAGCGTCGGCATCGAACGCTCGGAGTTCGAGCACGCCTGCGATCGCTTAGCGACGGCCGGATACAAGCTACGGGACCGTGACGAAGCGTGGGAACATTTTTCCACCTGCGTTCGGGCTACGCTCCAGCCACCTCAACGCGCTGGCGCGCTTCTTCGAGATCCCACCGCTGCAATGGATCGGCGACCGCTCGACGATCAACGTTGCGGCGCACGGCGAATTTAAAATCCATGACCTCGATCGTAGCGATGGAGGAACTTCTTAACGTCGTCGATGGGCAGCGCGAAACCGATGCTGCGCTCCTCGTCGAATCGCGACTCCGCGACTCCAACGACTTCGCCGGTGTCGACGATGAAGACGGGCGCGCCGCTTTCGCCGGGGACGATCGACAGCGTCACTTCGAGCGCATCTTTGCGTATCGATGAAAGTCGTCCGGTGTTCAGTGAAGTGGCTAAACCGAGCCCTTCGTCGTCGAACTCGTCGGGGATCGGATAGCCCAGCAACCCGACTTCCCGCCCCACGTCTTCTTGGAGATGCGAACGACGACCCCAGTAAAATCGTCGGAAGTTGCGGTCGCGGCGTACGAAGCAACGCGAGATCGAGGTCCTCGTTCGATGCGACCACTCGCGCGGGTGCCTTCCATCGGTTGCCAATCGTAATGCGAAGGTCCCACGCACCGTCAATCGCGTGCTGAACGGTGAGTATCTCGCTTCCCCAGTTCCCCGAAGCGACAACGAAGCCGGTGGCATACGCATCGTCGTAGCGATCCTTCTTGTTCTCCGGCGGCACGCGCATCGACAAGTAGCACGACGGCGGGCCGTAGCCGGTGCACCGTAGCCACGAAGGCGTCGTCGGCGTTACGGCCGCATCCGGTCGCAGCGAGAAAAGCGAGCGCGGCAATGCAAGCAGCCTTCGATAAAGTCATGTGAAGCATTCGCACAGTGCGGCGCGCAACGAGTCGAGGCCTGCTCCCGTCTTCGCGCTGACGCACAACATGTCCGCTATTCCCGACGCTTCGGCCACCGCCAGGTCGCACTTGTTGAAGACGCAGAGCGCGGGTGCGGTCGAGCTCGAGCTCGTGCAGAATCGTTTCGACCGCGCGGCGCTGACGGGGCCATTGCGGATTGCTCGCGTCGAGCACGTGCAACAAAAGATCGGCCTCGCGCAACTCCTCCAATGTTGCGCGAAATGCATTGACGAGATCTTTGGGAAGATCCGTGATGAAACCGACGGTATCCGCCATTCGAACGTACTCGCCGGGCTTGAGATAGGCACGGCGCATCGTCGGATCGAGGGTCGCAAAGGGACGGTCCGCTACGTACGCGTTGCTGCGCGCCAATGCGTTGAGCAGCGAAGTCTTTCCGACGTTCGTGTATCCGACGAGCGCAACGAGTCGTTCTCGATGCGGCGAAGACCGCCGCGCGGCGCGCTGGCGTCGAACGTCGGCGAGTAGCCGATTGAGTACGCTGATACGTTCACCGATGCGCCGACGATCGACTTCCAGTTTTGTTTCACCGGGTCCGCGGGTGCCGATCCCGCCGCCCAGTCGCGAGAGATCCGCGCCGATACCGATCAGGTTCGACTGCCGATAGCGCAGCTGAGCGAGCTCGACTTGGAGCTTGCCCTCTCGGCTGCGCGCGTGACGCGCGAATACGTCGAGAATCAACATCGTGCGATCGACGATCGGCAGTGGTACGATCTTCTCAAGATTCTTGCGCTGCCGGGGCCGCAAGTCGTTGAAAATCAAGAGCAGACCCGCGCGAACGTCGCTCGCGCGCTGCGCGATCTCGAGCGCCTTGCCGCTGCCGAAGAGCGTCGCCGGATCGACCGCATCACGGCGCTGCACGATGCGATCGAGCACTTTTGCGCCTGCCGCCTCCGCGAGCGCTTCGAACTCGGCGAGCTCCGGCTCGAACGGATCCGGTGAAGTGCGCGTCTCGACCGCGACGACGAGCGCGCCCTCATTCATGGCGTCGCGACTGCCAACGGCGCTAGGCGATCTGCGAGCCACCGCATTCCTTCGTTGTAGGCTGGACCGGGACGTTCGATGACGTCCGGATTGACGGAGTAGACGTGATGGAGACGTACCGCGCGAAGACTGCGCCACGGCTCCCGATCGAGCGCGGCATCGAGTTGCTTCGCCGCATCGGCGACGAGTACGTCGGGCTGATGGCAACCAACGCCTCGGCGCTGTATTGACCGTATGCGCCGTGCAAGTCACTCGCGGCATTCGTGCCGCCGGCAAACGCTATCAGCGTGCTGATGTACGAGTCGGCGCCCGCAGTCCAAATCGGCCCGCTGCCGAGCACGACGAAAACGCTCGGATGGCGAAGGTACCCCTTTGTTTGCGCGTGTAGCCGGGCGGTTTCACGACGCAAGCGCGCAATCGTCGCTCGGCCTCGCGCCGGTGGCCCGTCAGCGTGCCGATCGTTTGCAAGTTCTCGAATATTTCGCCGAACGAATCGTCGGGCAGAAGCACGACACGGACGCGCGCGCGCCGCAGCGGTTCGGTTAAGCGCTGCTGCGCCGGAATGCCGATGACGACGCTGGGCCGCAGCGCGAGGATTGCTTCCGAGTCGACGCTGCTCGCATCTGCGACGCGCGGCAGGCTTTTGCTTGCGGCGCGTCGGTGAAGGCGGAGACGGCGACGATCTGCGAGCCGGCGCCGATCGCGTAAATATCGTCGGCGAACGACGGCACCAACGTGACGACCCGCTCCGCGCCGCGGCTCGCCGATTTGGCAGTACGGTTGCGTCATGCGCCGCGCACGCGCCAAGCATCGCGCACCACACCATCGCAAGGAAGATCCAGCGCATCACCTTCGAGTTACGCAAGAAGGAAGGCGGCGCCCTTTGGGAAATGCGATGGGTACGTTTGCGCGGGAAGCCGGTGTGAGGCCGGCACGGTCGCGCCACTGTATGCGGGAAGCCGCCCGAAGTCACTGTCCTAGGATGGGAAGGCTCGGGCACTGGGTGACGATCCGCAAGTCAGGATACCGTCGCAAACGTTGTAGCATCATCCGCCTCGCGCAAAGGAAAGGATTTCGATGTTTTCAACGATGATTGCCGCGCTCGTCGCGGTCGCTCCCTCACCTTCGCCTTCTCCAACGGTCGGTCCGCAAATCGCCCACGTCGTGACGAGCGACCGAAGTCTCGAGTCTGCCGCTCGAACGGCACGCACGACCTACGTCGTGACTTCAGCGCAGATTGCACGCGACGGCGATCGCACCGTCGCCGATGCGATCGAAGACGTTCCCGGAGTCGACCTTATTCGTTATGGTGGCTTCGGCGCGGCCTCGACAGTCGGCATACGCGGCAGTTCTTCCCAGCAGATCTTAGTGCTCGTCGACGGCTTGCCGATGGCGGGCAGCCAAATCGACGATTCAATCTCGAGCAATTCTCCGTTGACGGGATCGATCGCATCGAAGTCGTGGAAGGCGGCGGCTCGACGCTTTACGGTTCCGGCTCGATCGGCGGCGTCATCAACATCATCACGGCGCCGCAACCGGCGCGCAGCAGCGCAACGCTCTCAACGGGATCGTTTGATGAATCGACCTATCTTTTGCAAACGCCGTACCTGACGTTCGCGCACACGTATGCTGCAAACGACTACTCAGTCGAGAATGCGCCG
The DNA here is from genome assembly GCA_963826325.1 of Vulcanimicrobiota bacterium. GTDB lineage: Bacteria > Vulcanimicrobiota > Vulcanimicrobiia > Vulcanimicrobiales > Vulcanimicrobiaceae > Cybelea. The sequence goes on along the minus strand of CAWGWT010000013.1, from coordinate 211,865 downwards.
AATCGCCAAAACGCTCAAGCGGGCTTGACCGGTTTGACCGCCCGTTACGCACACCAGTTGGGCGCCATCGACCTGACGCTCGCCGGCGATATCGTCAACGCTTTTTCCGGAGCGCCCGGCGAGCTCGGATACTTTTCGCCGACCAGCCAGCAGAACAACGTCAATCGCAACCTGCGATTAAATCTAGAACGCCGAGGGTCGCGTTCCTCAACCTCGCTCGAGCTGGGCGATTCCTCGCAAGATCTTTCGTATACGTGCAACACCCCCGTCGACTCGAACTGCCCGAACTCCGCCTATCCGACGCCCCCGCCGGGGATGGCTTCAAATCCGCCTTACGCCCAGCTTCTCTACGACCCGCATTGGATGGCGAGCCTGCGCAACGTCGTCGGCGACGACGCGAGGCTTGTCTACGGCGTCGACCTGATGCGCGGCGTTGCGCGCATCGACCAGGGAACCGGCGGTGGCTCAACGCAGGCCGCCGACAACTCGCCGATCTTCGACGAATACGCGCAGACCGCAGCGTACGTGCAATCGCAGTGGTTCGGACGCAATGGCGAACAATTCTACGCCGGTCTGCGCGGGGAACGCGACGGCGGGATTGGGGGCGCCTATCGCCCTCTCTCGGTGGCATCGTTCCGCTTGCGACGTTCTCGCGCTTAAATCAATGCCGCGACCGCCTTTCGGGCGCCGACCGCCGAGGAGCTCTATTATCCGGATACTCCAATCCAAATCTCGTGCCGGAGCGGACGCGCGTCGGGATGCGACGCTCGTCGCCCCCGCGCTCTGGGGCGGCGTCACGTTGGGCTGGTTCACGACCAGCGGCTCAAACTTGATCGTCTCGCCGCCGCCGGCATATATTCCGGAGAACGTCGGCCACGCGTCGATTGCCGGGCTCTCGCTGGGAGTGACGACACTGCCCGTTCACCGATGCGTCGCGACACTCGACGTCACCAATCTCTATCGCGCGCAGGATCTGAAACCGATTCGCGTTTGCCGGGTCGCGGGCCGGTTTTTGCGGTGAGCCTCGGCTTGCGCTTCCTGCCTGCAGCCGAAAGCCGGTTTGACGGCTTTCGGATTGTCGCCAGAACGCAAGGCCCGCAAGAGAGTCCCGATCCGTACTTGTCGCCGGCTTATGCCGTCTACCAGCCCTCGACGTTCACGCAGGTGGACGGCGACCTGGGCTATCGTCTGACGCCGCAGCTCGCTTGACCTTGCGCGGCTATAATCTGGGCAACGAGCGTTACGCGTTCTTTGCCGGCTATCCGATGCCGGGACGATCGTTCACCGTCGAGTTGCGCAGCCGTTGAGAGTAATCACCACCGCCGCGCTTGTGCTGCTCCCACCGGTTGCGGGCGCGGCGAGTTTGCTCGTCGGTGGAACGCCGCTTTCGATCGGCCAAATTGCCGCTCAACTTTTGCATCCGCATGAATCGGGCGTGCTCAATGCGATCGTCTGGCAGCTGCGCCTTCCACGCGTGTGCATCGGCGCGACCGTAGGTGCATCGTTGGCGCTGTGCGGTGCATTGCTCCAAGGCATGCTGCGCAATCCCTTGGCCGATCCGTACCTCATCGGCGTCAGCGCGGCCTCGGCGGCGGCAATCGCCCTTGCGGTTCTGGCTGGTGTGGCAGCCGACGCGACGCCGGGCATCGGCTTTATCGCCGGACTCGGCGCCGCACTGCTCGTCGCGGCGCTTGCGCGCCGCGGCAGCGGAATCGACCCTACTCGCCTCATCCTCGCCGGCGTTTCGCTCTCCACGCTCTTCGCCGCGATCGTCACGCTCGCCGTCGTGCGCGCCCAGTCGAGCGATTATGCGAGCACGATTCTGGCGTGGCTCGCGGGATCGATGGCGGGACGCGGCTGGCACGATCTGGCCATCGCTTCGCCGTACGCCGGTATGGGAGTGCTGCTGACTATCGCCTCGAGTGCACCGCTGAACGCGCTTCGGATTGGCGAACTGCGCGCACGGGCCGTCGGACTCGACGTCGATCGGGCCCAATGGGTCATTCTCGCCGCCTCTGCACTGCTTGCCGCAAGCAGCGTGGTTTTAGCGGGACTCGTCGGTTTCATCGGGCTGATCGTACCGCACCTCGCGCGCCGCCTGGTCGGATCAGACGCTCGCGCACTCTTGCCGGCCTGCGCTGCCATCGGCGCGGCGCTCTGCATGCTCGCCGACGCGGTCTGCCGGCGCATCGTAGCGCCGGCCGAGCTTCCAATCGGTGTTCTGCTGGCGTTTATTGGCGTGCCGACTTTCCTCTATCTCTACCTTCGCCCGGCTACGTCGACAAGCGGTGGCGGCATATGATCGAGTTGCGCGGCGTTGAGCTTCGCGTCGGCGAACGTCCGTTGCTCGCGCAGATCGAAGCCGGCATCGTCACCGGCGAGTTCGTGGCGCTGCTGGGTCCCAACGGAGTGGGCAAGACGACGCTGCTGCGCGCAGTTGCGGGGCTGCACCCGCTCGATGGCGGAACGATCCTGCTCGACGGAACGCCGACCGCGCAACTCAGCTCGATGGAACGCGCACGCCGCATAGCCTTCGTCACCGGCGACGAAGTCTTCCTCGACGCGCTCTGCGTTTCAGACGTCGTATCGATCGGCCGGTTTCCTTACCATCGCTGGTGGGAATGGCAAACGCGCGCCGCCGATGCGAGCGCCGTGGCGGCCGCGCTTGCATCGGTTCGCATGGAGGCGTTCGGCGCACGTGTCTTTTCGACGCTCAGCGCGGGCGAGCGTCAACGAGTGTGGATTGCGCTCGGCCTAGCTCAACAAACGCCCGTTCTTCTTCTCGACGAACCAACCAGCCATCTCGACGTACGAGTCGCGCACGAGATTCTCGCGCTGCTGCGCAACTTGGCGCGGATCGGAAAGACGGTCGTTTGCGCGCTTCACGACCTCAACGAGGCTGCCGCTTATGCCGACCGCATCGCGCTTCTTGGCGGCGGAACGCTTCTAGCGCTGCGTGAGCCCGACGTGCTTTTGAGCGATCCGCTCCTCGACGAGGTTTACGAAATTGCGATGGAGCGCGTTCGCCTTCCCGGTCATCGTCTGCGCGTCTTTGCGCGAGAATCGGGAGAGACTACGGGCGATCGTGCCGCAACCGAACGTCCGAACCGAGCACCCACCGCTTAAGTCCGTGTTGGGGTCCGCTCGAAATCAAAACGCCGATCGCGTCGTCGGGCTGATTGAATACCGGCGACTCAATGTAGTTGGGAATACACGTGATCACGCTCGCGTGCGTGCCCGGTGCAACCAATATCGCGTGCGGCAGCATCGCCCGCGCCACGTCGAACGACGCGGCACTGTATTCGCGCAAGCGTGCGCGCGAGTCCCAAATAAGCACCGACGGATCGTCGGTCGTGCTGTAGAGCACGACGTTGTCGCCGGGGTGCACCTTGCAGTCCGCCAAGGCGGGCTGGATCGCCGCCAACCATGCGAGGAGCAGCGCGACTGCGAACTTAGACATGAGCCGGCGCTCCATCCAGCAGCCGAATCGCGAGAATCGCCAAATCGTCGCGCAAGCGGCCGCCGCCGCGAGCTCGGACCGCCGCTACGAGTTCGTCTGCAAGCTGCTGGGCGTGCGGGTCGGCGCGCGCGATCAGTTCCATCGCGCCGCCTTCGAGCAGCTGCTTTCCTTCGCTATTGCGGACTTCCGTCAAGCCGTCCGTCGTGAGCACGAGCATGTCTCCGGCGGCGAGGTCGATCGTCTTGGAGTAGAACGGCTCCTCCATCACCCCTAGAACGGGCCCCGTTACCGGCAACTGCTCCACGCCGCCGCCCCGGCGCAAGTACGCACAATCGTGTCCCGCGCTCCCGTATTCCAATCGAAAGGCGCCGGTATCGAGCACGCCGACGAACATCGAAACGAACAGATACGGGTTCCCAACCGCCTTGGCAAAGGCAACGTTGAATTCCGCGAGAATAGCCGCCGGCTCGCTTTGACGTAACGCGATCGCACGGATCATGAATTTGGTGAACGCCGTAAGCACCGCCGCATCGACGCCTTTCCCGCTGATATCGGCGATCAAGACCAATGCTCGACTATCCGAAAGCCGGTAGATGTCGAAGACGTCTCCGCCAACCGCCGAATGGCTCGTCGCCGAGAGATAGGCGCTTCCCACCTCGCAGTGCGGCAGCGGAATCGATTCGCTGCTGAACGCTCGCTGCAAGATTTTAGTAATCGTTCGCTCTTCCTCGAGCTCCCTATTGAGGCGCGAGCGATACGCGTTGAAGAGAATTGCGAGCAGCCCGAAGACTAGGACCCACAGAGCGCGCGCGTAAGAAGACCGATCGACCTGCAGCTGCGTGCTACGAGCCAACGCATTCCCGGTACCGGCCAAGTCTTCGCGCATCGCAGCCACCGTGCGCGTTTCATAATCTGAGAAGAGTTTGTTGCGCTTGTCGAGCTCGATGAGACGCCCCGGGTGCCGAAGCCACGGCCCAGCGACGTCGGTCCGCCAACGCGATTGCAGGCGCCCGTAAACGGCGAGCAGCTCTCCTGCGCCGGCCAACTGCTGTTGACGCAAAATTTCTCGAATGATCCCTTCGGTGTCGTCATAGCCGGCTGCGGCTTGCCGATACTGCGCGACGTAAAACGGATCCCGGGTCAAAGAGTAGCCTCTCAATGAGTTCTCTTCGTCGATTTGCAAGCGCAAGAGTTCTTCGAGCTCTATCTGTGCTTGTTGGATCTGTGCTTGACGCGCGAAGGTGCGGCTAATCTGAGCGCGCGTTTCAAAGGTCCCCTCCACGGCGAAAGCGAGCGTCACGACCAGAAACGCCGTTATCAAGAGCGTCCCGGTTATGTTCCCGATAGGCTCGTTCTTCACAAAGGCGTCACGGACGCGCGGTCGAAGAACCGCCACCTGTGGACGGCCGAGTGGATCCCACGATTTTCAAATCCTACGACGTCCGAGGCGTTTATCCGTCCTCACTCAGCGATGATCTTGCCTATGGCATCGGACGCTGCTTCGTACCGCTGCTCGGTCCGCAACGCTCCGGCAACGCTCGCACGAACGTCGTCGTCGGCCGCGACATGCGCCCTTCGGGGCAAAAGCTGTGCGATGCGTTTGCGCGCGGCGCATCGGAAGCCGGGGCCGATGTAGTGGACATCGGAATGGTATCGACCGACGCGCTATACTTCGCGGTGGGAAAATTCGACTTCGACGGCGGGGTCATGATTACGGCTTCTCATAACCCTGCCGAGTATAACGGCATGAAGTTCACCCGTTCGCAGGCCCAAGCGATCTCGCTCGACACGGGTTTGGCTACGATACGCGACCAGCTGCTATCCGGAAAGCTCCCTCCGGCGAGCGCCGTGGCGGGCACCATTTCTCATCGTGACGTTCTCGACGATTTCGCGCAGCACTGCCTGTCCTTCGTCGAGCGCTCGAAGATCAAGCCTTTCAAGATTGCGGTTGACGCTGGGAACGGGATGGCCGGCGAGACGATACCGCACGTCTTCAAGAGCCTTCCCTGCGAGGTCGTGCCCCTCTACTTCGAACTGGACGGAAGCTTTCCGAACCACCCCGCTAGTCCGATCGAACCGGAGAACATGATAGACTTGCAAGCCCAGGTTCGAAAACACGGGTGCGATGTCGGCGTCGCGTTCGACGGCGACGCCGATCGCATGTTCATCGTCGACGAAAAGGGCGCCCTTATCGACGGCAGCACCGTGACGGCGCTGGTGGCGCTCAATACCCTCAAGAAATATCCGGGCGCAAAGATCCTTTACAATCTGATCTGCAGCCGCAGCGTCCCCGAGTTGATCGCCAAAGCCGGCGGCGTGCCGATACGGTCGAAAGTAGGCCACTCGATCATCAAAGCCGTGATGCGGGAAGAAGACGTCGTCTTCGGGGGCGAGCACAGCGGACACTTTTACTTCCGCGACAACTGGTATGCCGATTCGGGGATGATCGCATTGCTTCAATGTCTCGAGCTCTTCAGCGAAGCCGGCAAGCCGGTGAGCGAGGTGATCGCGCCGATAGATACGCGCTTTCGCTCGGGCGAGATCAACAGCCACGTCCGCGACGCCTCGTCAAAACTTCGCGAAATCGAAGACCACTTTCCGGACGCACAGATCGATCATCTCGACGGTGTCACCATCTCTTATCCCCATTGGTGGATGAACGTGCGCCCCTCGAATACCGAGCCGCTTCTGCGGCTAAACGTGGAAGGCGACACGGAAGCGCTTATGGCGCAGCATCGCGACGAAGCGCTGGCGCTAATACGGAGTTAGCGCACTCTCATGTCTAAGACGCTGCTGGGTCCCGCCTTCATCGCCGTAGGCGACGGGACGTCGACCTTCGGCCGGTTAGCGGTCGAAGACGGACGGATTGCGAGCGTGCTTCCCGCGGACGGCCCGGCGGATTGCCCGCTTCCGGCGGGTAGCAGCATTGCTCCAGGCCTGATCGACGTTCACACCAATGGCGCGGGGGAGTATCTTTTCAATCGCGATCAAGGCAACGCGCTCGGATTCGCCGGGACGACCTATGCGCGAAACGGCGCGACCGGTTTCGTCGCAAGCGTGATGACCGCCCCATGGGAATCGATGCTTCACGCGGCATCGGAGCTCGTCGAGGCCGCCAATCAGCTCGAAGAGGATGCGCCGGCCGGAGCGCGTTGTCTCGGCATCCACTTCGAAGGACCGTTCTTGAATCCGAAGTTTCGGCGGATCCATCGTCACGAATGGCTCCTTCGCGCCAACGCTGCACGCGCGCAAGAGATGGTCGACGCCTGCAAAGGCGCGTGTCTCTTGGTTACGATGGCACCCGAAATCGGTGGCGCCAGTGACGCACTGCGCGTCTTTTTGGAAAACGGCGTCGTCTGTTCGGCCGGTCATACCAGCGCGCGGTATCGGGAAGGAATGCTCGCAATCGGTCTCGGCTTTCGCTCGCTGACCCACGCCTTCAACGGCATGCCGCCGCTCGATCACCGGGATCCGTCAATCTTGGCCGCTTTCATTCAGGATCGGCGGACGCTCGTGCAGGTGATCTGCGACGGCTTTCACGTGTCGCCCGTCATGATCGACATTCTGCACCGTACGCTGGGCGATCGGATCGTTTTGGTAACGGACATCATGCCCGCCGCCGACTCCGGTTATCACATCGAGGGCGGCGTCATGCGCGCCGCCGATGGTACGATTGCCGGCAGCGCCCTCAGCATCGACGAGGCATTGCGCAACTACATGTCTTACGCGCAGATCCCCTTCGCGCAGGCGGTCGTCGCTGCGACGCACGCCCCCGCGCGACTCATCCGGCACGAGGCTGAGATGGGACGCATCGCGCGCGGTACGCGCGCTGATCTCTCCTTTTGGGACAAAGACTACCAGGTTATCGGAACGATGGTCGGGGGACGCTTCGTTTACAACCGTCTGGAAGTGCCCGTTTAGGGCACGGTCACGAGCTCTTCGTCCGATGTCGAACCCGCGCCACGCTGAGCCGCCGAATGAAGCATGACGGTAGCCGCGTAGAGAACGACGACCACCACCAGCCATCGGACCGTAACGAGCGGGAGCGACTTTACGATGTAGGCGGCGATCAGTACCCCGGGTATTCCGCCCACCGTCAACCCGAGCGCCGCACGCATCGAAAAGGCGTCGAACTTAATGAATCGCAGGCTGGCCACCGGCATGAGGAACGCGCAGGATCCCATCATAATCGGAAATGCGGCGATTGGATTCATGCCGAGCAGGCTCACCATGATCATGCATGGCGCGTATAATCCGATGCCGATAGTCATCAGCGCACCCAAACAAAAACTTACGGCCATCCCTATCCCCAAACGCGTGCCCTCGAGGCCCAGCGCGTTCCCGGTAAGTCCGAAGTGGCTTCCCTTCAGATTCGTCATGATAAATAATGCCGCGGCCGCAAGCAGGGCGCTGCCCATCCCGATCTGCACGTAACGGCGCGGTAACCGGGCGACCAATCCGGCGCCGAGCCAGGCGCCAACGATTGCGCCGAAGATCAGCAACAGCAGCGTAGGCGGCTCGACGGCTACAATGACGATAAAGATCGCGGCTTCGACGATGGTCGGCAGCGCGTGCCCGACGTTCAGCGTTCCCGGTATGCGCTCGTCCGGAACGAAACGTAAAAATTTGAAGAGCGAGGTCGTCGTTGCAAACGAGCCGATGCCCAGCGTGTCGAAGAAATTCGTGACGAACCCGATCGCGATGGCGATCGCGGCGTCCAGCCGGTTGGGCATGGCCGCACGGTGTCTCGGGAACGCGCGAGTCAATGCGACGATCAGAATCACCGCCACGATGGCGAGACCAATGTAAAGTATCGTTCGTAAGGTCATCGCTGCAGACGGTACGCCCAGAACCTGCCGCGGCCTGCTACGAAAAGCGTATCTCCGTCGAGCGCGAGTCCGTGACCGTAGAGCTTAGAGCCGATCCGTAAGCGACCTTGGCGCGCTCCGTTCCGAAGGTCGAAGGCGGCGATCGCACCTTCCGTCTCCGCGACGAGCGCGATGCCGTGCCATATTACCGGCGCCTCGTAGATTCCGTTTGTATGAATGCGCCATAAGATCGCCCCATCGTCCGCGCGCAGCGCCACTAGCTCGCCGTTGGTCGGCGCGTGGAAGAGCGGCACGACGATCGTGGCACCGCTTGACGCCGGCGTGCCGATCGATTGCATCCAGCGCACTGCCGGCTCGAGCTGCCGCTGCCACAGAATCTTACCGGTCAGTTCGTCAAGCATGACATAGCGTGAATTCTTCAACGTCTCGCCGACTGCGGGATCTGCCTTCCGTCAACGTTGAGTTGGAAGAGCTTCGATGAGGCGAAGACGTCGAAATCGTTTACGTCGTGGGCAAGAAGCTGCGTGGCCCACCGCCATCGCCCGGAGCGTGCTTCGAGCGCGATGACGGAATCGCTGAACGGATCGGCGCCGGGCGGCGGCGAGCGCATCGGCGTTGGATTCCCGGTGCCGACAACGGCAAGGCCTCGCGCCAAATCGACGACCGGCGTTGAGGAGATACCACCGCCTGTGCCGCGATAACGCAGCGGCGAAAACGACCATGCCGGTAGCCCCGTCGCCGCATCCAACGCAACCTCGCGTCCGGCATCGGTGGTCCGGTCGGCAATGACGTCGATCCCGAAGAGCACTTGTCCGGCGACCACGACGGGCGATGCGTACGTGTCGTCGTTTCGTGCCGTCGAACAGATATGCCGCTCCCAGAGAACAACGCCGCGAAACGCATCGAATGCTGCAGCCTTGCAACTTCCGCTGACGGCATACGCTATATTAGCCGCAACGGCGATTGAAGAAATCACCCCGCGCGGACTTCCGTAGGTTTCGTCCCGATTAGCGCCCAGCGACGCGCGCCAGAGCACGCGTCCGTTCCGCTCGTCGAGCGCGAGCACGTCGCCCAGCGTCGTCCCCTCATAGACGATGCCGTGCGCGATCGTTGGTATGCCAAGCATCCAACCGTGTTCGACGTGCGTCCAAAGACGGGCGAACGCCACGGCGAGCAGGACCACGAGCACGTGGCTTGAGGCTTATGAAGCGGCGAGCTCGCGAATCGCGGCTGCGTTAAAGTATGCGGCCCGCGGATGGTGCATAATGAGCGCCGCAGTCGATTGCTCGGGCACGATCTGGAACGCTTCGGTCAGCGTTACTCCGATGTTTTCAGTCGCATCGAGAAGTCGAAAGACGGTGCCGTGCTGTTCGAGGTCCGGGCATGCCCCGTAGCCCCACGAGTAGCGCTTTCCCTGCTGGCTTTCAAGACCGAGCTCGCTACGGATGCGGCGGTGCGTGTGCTCTGCGAGCGCCTCGGCGGCCTGCACGGAGAACCCGTGCAAGAAATACGATTCGCTATAGTCGCCCGAGGCCTGCAACGCCTCGGTGCGCCGTGTGACATTGCTCCCGACCGTGACGATTTGCATCGCCACCACGTCGCTTGCCCCGCCTTCTCGCGGCTCGCGCAAGTAGTCCGCGAGGCACAAATGTTCGCCGCCAATCTGGCGCGGAAACGACATGCGGGCAATTTCTCTTTGCGGATCGCTCGGGTCGTAGAGAATGACGTCGTCGCCGAATCCAGCAGCCGGAAAATAGCCGTAGACGACCCGCGGTTGCAAGAGATGGCCGCGCAGCGCTTCCTCTTGATAGCGTCGCAGACGCGGTTCGAACTCTTCCGCGACGAGGCGCTCGAAGGCGCTTCCTTTGCTATTTGCAGCGCCCCATGAAAGGCGGTAGAGACTGCGCAGATCAAAGCACGGCCACAACTCGCGCAGATCGATGCTTCGACTCGGTTCAGGCGCCAACCGTTCAAGGATGCGCACTCCATAAAAGGGTGGCTCCGGCACGTCAGCGTGCTCGCCTTTTACCGCAGAAAGTACCGCCGCGGCCGTCCGTGCGGGAACCGCGCGAGGGCGTTCGCGCTGCTCGAGCGCCTCACGCTTGGTCTGCTCGAGCAAATCGACCTTCCGCTGAGGGTCGCTCGTGAGCGCATCCATCAGATCGAGACCCTCGAACGCATCGCGTGCGTAAAAGATGCCCGGCTCGAAGAAGCGGCCGCCGCCGTCAAGTAAGGCGATGCGCCGGCCGAAATCGCGGTTGATTGCCGCACCGCCGATGATGACCGGAAAGCTCAGTCCCCGGGAGTCCTGTTCCTCGAGACAAATCGGCATCTGTTTGCTCGTCGACACGAGCAGGGCGGATAGTCCGATGGCATCGGCGCCGACTTCGGTCGCCTTCTCCAAAATCGCATTCATCGGGACTTGCTTTCCTAAATCGTGGACCGTGTAGCCGTTGTTGGCGAGAATGGTGTGCACCAGATTCTTGCCGATGTCGTGCACGTCGCCGAAGACCGTCGCCAGCACAACGGTTCCTTTCGTCTCGCCGGCGCGCCGTTCGAGAAATTGCTCGAGATGTGCCACAGCCTTCTTCATCACTTCGGCACATTGCAAGACGAAGGGTAGAATCAGTTCGCCGCGTCCGAAGCGATCGCCGACATCCTTCATCGCGGGCAGCAGGATCTCGTTGAGCACCTCAACCGGACGGTAGCTTTGCAGCGCCTCGTCGATCTTCGCCTCGATGCCGTCTTTGCGCCGCCGCAAAATCGCCTGATGGATCCGCTCTTCGATCGGCGCTTTCGACTCGTCGCTGAGCTCTTCGCTCAGGGCTGCGCTTTGCGCAGGGCCACTAGCTTCGTAGTGTTCGATCAATCTGGTCAGCGCATCAGGTCGACGATTGAATACCAGGTCGTCGCAGAGCTCTCGAACGTCTGCATCAATCTCGAAATATGGAACGATCTCTTTGGGGTGGACCAGCGCGCAATCGAGACCTGCTTCCACGCAGTGATGCAAGAAGACGGAATTGAGGACGGCGCGTGCGTTCGGTTTCAGTCCGAACGAGACGTTCGAGACGCCAAGCGACGTCAGCACACCCGGCAGCTCGCGCTTGATGCGTCGGATTCCCTCGATCGTTTCGATCGCCGAAGGCGCAAACTCGGCCTCGCCGGTCGCCAAGGTAAAGGTAAGCGCATCGAAGATCAGAGCGCCCGGCGGCAACCCGTATTCGTCGACCGCAATCTCGTAGATTCGACGCGCGACCTCTGCCTTGCGTTCCGCCGTTTTCGCCATTCCGCTCTCGTCGATCGTTAACGCTACGACGGCGGCGCCGTGCTCGCGCGCAAGCGGCAAGACAACGTCGGCCTTCGCGCGCCCCGCTTCGAGGTTAATCGAATTCAGAATCGCGCGGCCGGCATAGTTTTGCAGCGCGACTTCCAGGACTTTGGGCTCGGTCGAGTCGATCGCAAGCGGTGCCTCAATCGATTGAGCGAGCCGCCGCACGAGCTGGCGCATCTGCTCGTCTTCGTCGGGTCGCTCGGTGAGTGCGCAGCACACGTCGAGCAGATGTGCGCCACCTTCGACCTGCTCGCGTGCGACCAGCGTGATATCGTCGTAACGATCTTCCAGCAGCAGCCTTTTGATCTTTCGCGAGCCCTGCGAGTTGATGCGCTCCCCGACGATCAGCGGACGCGGCTGCTGCTCGAGAGCGACGGCCGTTATCGCTGAAGCAACCTCTTCACCGCGCTGCGCCGGGCGCGGGCGAGCCTTGCGCTGTACCGCAGCCACCGCATCGCGCAGCGCGGTGATGTGCTCAGGCGTGCTGCCGCAGCATCCTCCGACGACGTTAACGCCGAAGTCGCGCACGAAGGCGGCGAGCTCGCGCGCCAACTCTTCGGGCCCTTCGGGGTAGATCGTTTCTCCCTGCGGGCCCATGAGCGGTAAGCCGGCATTGGGAATTACGCTGACGAAGCACTGCGAACGCTCGCACAAATAGCGAATCGAGTCGCGCATCTGAGCGGGGCCCGTCGAGCAATTCAAGCCCACGACATCGACTTCTAGTGCATCGAGCACCGCAGCGATTGCGCGGATATCGGTGCCCAAGAGCATGCGCCCCTCGGTAATGAGCGTCGGCTGCGCTTGAATCGGAACGCGGCGCATTCCCCGCGCGAACTCGCGCCGGATGCCCGCGATTGCGGCCTTGAGCTCGAGCAAATCCTGCATCGTCTCGAGTAGCAGCAGGTCGACACCGCCTTCGACCAACGCGCGCGCTTGCTCGGCGTAAATGTCGCGCAGGCTCTCGTAAGTGATGTTCGAGAGCGAGGGGTCAGACGACGAGACCAGCATGCCGGTCGGTCCCATCGATCCAGCGACGAAACGCGGGCGCTGCGCGGTTTGGAATTTCTCGCACGCCTCGCGCGCAATGGTCGCCGCACGCAGATTGATCTCGCGCGTTTTTTCGCCGAGCGAGTACTCGTCGAGCTTCAGCCTGGACGCAGTGAAGGTGTCGGTCTCGACGACGTCTGCGCCGGCAGCAAGATACGATTCGTGAATTCCGCGAACGAGCTCGGGGCGCGTGAGCACGAGCGCCTCGTTGCACCCATGGTAAGATGCCCCGCCGAAATCTTCAGCGGAGAGCTCCAGCGCCATGAGCTGCGTGCCCATGGCGCCGTCGAAGACCAAGACCCGCTCACCGAGCAGGCGCAAATACTCAGACACTACTACTTCGACTCGCTTTTTCGATGGCGACGTGCGGAGAGACGCGGATTTCGCCAACCGCTTGTCCGGCTCGATTATACACTATCGGCCGCGCGAATCGGGCGAGTCGAGCGATTTGGTGCTCGTCGAGTATTCCCAGCTGCTCAAAACGGAGAGCGTTGAAGGGCCCCGACCCCGCGAATTGCCGTCGAGAACCTTGGAGACGTAGCCGACTCCAGGCTCGATCGCGGCGACACCGTGCACGCCCTCCGCCCCGGCCTTCGCGACGATCTTCCGATTGCCGGCGGCGATCAACTCGGTATCGAGCTGCCCGGTGCCGGCGACGTACTGCGGATACGTCGACCATTGCATTGCGCACGACACGGAGTGCCTCAGCATCTGAGCGGCGGACGCCGCGTAGCGATGCGAGACGCGCAAATGAGAGTGCGGCCTTGCGCAAACTTGTTGCATAGACGGGTATGCCGCAACCGTCGATGGCGAGCGGCCAAGTCGCAGCATCTTCGTCGGAGAGGCGCGCGCAAAACTCGAGGATCGCGCCTCTGGGCGGGATTGTTCGCGCTCAGATACGTTGCGGGATCGGCGTGTAAGACTTTGCAGAGCGCGAGAATCCCGGCGTGCTTTCCGGAGCAGTTGTTGTGAAGCACGCTCGGCTGCGTCGCCCGCGCCGCGCAGCGCGTTCGCCGCGTTCTCGTCGTAGGGCAGATGCGCGCCGCATTGGAGCGCGGAGGCGTCCATGCCGATCTTGCGCAGGATCGAGAGCACGGCTTGCACGTGCAAGGGTTGCCCCGAATGAGAGGCCGCCATGACGGCGATCTCTGCCTTCCAAACCGAACGCTCGGTCGACTCCCGCTTCGATTGCCGCGGCGGCGATGAACGGCTTCGCGGCGGATCGAAGATACACCGGGACATCGATCTCGCCTGCGGCAAACAGAAGACCTCCCGTCGCATCCACCGCGCACGCAGCGACGCGATGAACCGACTCTACCAGTTCGCCGCGCGTTACTTCAACGAGCAGTTCGCAAGCGTCGCTCAAACCAGCGCGGGTTCGACGATCGTCGCTTCTTGCTCGGCGAAGACCGGATTGCTGAGGTACCGCTCGCCGGTGTCGCACCCGATCGTCACGATCTTTTTTCCTCTCGATTCCGGACGCGAGGCGACTTGCAGCGCCGCCCAAACGTTTGCGCCGGTCGAGATTCCGACTAGCATTCCTTCTTCGCGCGCGAGCCGGCGCGTGGTCGCGATCGCGTCGGCGTCGGCGACGCGGATCACTTCGTCGTAGATCTCGGTGTCGAGCACTTTTGGAACGAAACCCGCCCCTGTGCCCTGAATCTTATGCGGCCCCGGCTTACCGCCGGAAGTACCGGCGATGCATCGGGTTCGACTGCGATGATCGTCACGCCGGGCTTGCGCGACTTGAGGACCTCGCCGACGCCGGTGATCGTGCCGCCCGTGCCGATCGCCGAGACGAAGACGTCGACTGCGCCGTCGGTATCGCGCCAGATCTCTTCGGCGGTCGTGCGGCGGTGAATCTCCGGATTGGCCGGATTCTCGAACTGCTGCGGCATGAAATATTTCCGGGAGCGTCGTTAGAATTTCGTTCGCGCGGGCAACCGCGCCCGGCATCCCCTGCGCGCCGGGCGTGAGCACGACCTGTGCGCCGTACGCCTTGAGCAAATTGCGCCGTTCGATCGTCATCGTATCCGGCATGACGAGAATGATTGGATAGCCTCTTGCGGCCGCGACGAAAGCGAGCGCGATGCCGGTGTTTCCGCTGGTTGGCTCGAGGATCGTCATCCCGGACGCAGGCGTCCGTCGCGCTCGGCCGCTTCGATCATCGAGATGCCGATGCGATCCTTCACCGAGCCGGCCGGATTGAACGATTCCATCTTCACTAAGAGCGTGGCTGGAAGATCTCCGCCAATCCGCGGAAGCTTCACTAGCGGGGTGTTGCCGAACGTGTCGGCCAGGTTTTCATAGATTCGTGCCATTGTATCGTGCTTAACCCCCCTTGCGAATCCAGCGTTTCACTCGCTTGTGCCCTAGGATCCGATATCCCACAGCAGACCGAGATCTTTCTTGGCAAGCGAACGGAACGCGATGAGCGTTTCCGTACTCAGGATTCCTTCGAGCTCGGCGACCCGTTCGGTGACGAGATCGTTGAGCTCCTCGTGCTGGCGGACCCGCGCGACGGCGATGAGATCGAAGGGACCGGCTACCGAATACACCTCTGTGATGCCATCGAGTGCGAGCAAGTCATCGGTGACCGCGCGCAGCCGGGTGCGCTCGACATTCATTAAAATGAAGGCGGTCACCACGTTATGCCGCGCCTTCCGCAACGCTCGCTAGGGCTCTCCATCTCGGAGCCTATATGCCGCGAATCGAACCGACCCCTGGCACGCCGAGCGCGAGGGCCGACGCCGCAGGATTGCGTGGGCGCGCAGCGCTGCCCGAGGGCGCGAAGCGGCGAGGCATTGAAAGCGGCACGGCATGAAAGCTGTAGTCGTCGAGCATCGCGGCGAGACGGGGTCGCTGAAAGACGTGCCCGTGCCGCGGCCTGGATCGCGCGAGATTCTCGTTCGCGTCACCGCCGCGGGCGTGAATCCTATTGACTGGAAGTCGCGCGATCGCGGCGACCGATCCCTGCCGTTCGTGCTCGGCCAGGACTTCGCGGGCGTTGTCAGCGAGCCGGGTGGCGGCGTGACCAAGTATCGTGAGGGCGAGCGTGTTTTTGGAGTCGCACTCGAGCACGGATCCTACGCCGAGTACACGCTCGTTCCGGAGGACGATCGCGCGCAGCCGATCGCAAAGATCCCCGATAGCGTGGGCGACGCCGACGCCGCCGCGTTACCGACCGCCGGCTTAGCAGCGCTCGCGAGTATGGAAGCCCTCCACGTCGCGAAGGACACGACGCTGCTCGTGCTTGGCGCAACGGGCGGCGTCGGCGGATTTGCCGTGCAGATGGCGCGCGATCGCGGAGCGCGAGTCATTGGAACCGCCCAATCCTTGAACGAAGGCTTCGCGCTCTCGCTTGGCGTTAATGAGTTCGTTCCGTATGATCGTCAAAACGTCGTTGAGGCAGTGAAGGCGGCGCATCCAGATGGCATCGACGCCGTGCTCGATCTCGTCGACGATGCTGAGGGCATAAGGAGCATGGCTGAGGTGCTGCGTGAGGGCGGTCGGATCGTTTCGTCGATCGGCGCCACCGACGTTGAGTGGTTCGCGCAACGGAAGATCGCGGCGCAGAACCTCGTCACGGCTCGGACGCCTCAATGGTCGCACGCGGGTTTACGCGCGCTCCTCGAGCTCGTCGAGCAAGGCCGCGTGCGGGTGCTGATTGCGGGCGAACGCGCCCTCACCGACGCACTTACCACGCTCGACGAGAGCAAAGCGGGCTCGGTCGACGGCAAGTTCGTGATTACAGTGACCTGATTTCTCCGACGGTCTTGCCGGATCCGGTGGCCATTTTTGATCGTCAAGCGCGCTCGCCGGTTCAGCCGGTGTCTACCAGGTGCTTGTTCCTCTTCTTCGGCCTGACACGGATGATGCGCTAGGCACGGGGCGGTATCAAGCCGGCGCTCGCATCAAGCGCCGCATTATTTGTTCTTGAAGCGGGCGACGCGCTTTTCGTTGTAGGCCGCGAGCCCCTCTTTGGCGTCTTCGCTCTTGAACAAGAGTGACTGCAATTCACGCTCGAGCGCGAGCGCGTCTTGAAGCGGAAGCTCGGCTCCGGTTTGCACGCTGCGCTTGATGTTACCGACCGCCATCGGCGCCTTGTTCGGCGAACAGAACTGCGTCGCGTAATTCGGTAATTTGCTCTCGAAAGTCCGTGGCGCTGCCCTCGAAAAGATCGTTGATCATGCCCCACTCGAGCGCCTGTTCGAAGCTGACGGTCTTGCCCGTGGCCATCATCTCGATCGCGCGCGATTTGCCGACGAGCCGTGCGAGACGCTGCGTGCCGCCCGTGCCGGGCAGAACGCCGAGCGCAACTTCGGGAAGGCCGATCTTTCCCGCGTCCTTGCGAGCGATGCGCAAATCGGCCGCCATCGCGATCTCTAAGCCACCTCCGACGCAGTGTCCGTTGAGTGCCGCGATCACAAGCTTTGGCGTCTGCTCGAGCCGCTGGAGCGTTTCGTTTGCGTGCAGGCAGAACATGTACTTGAACTCCGGAGTCACCTGGTTGAGCATGCCGATGTTGGCTCCGGCTGAGAAGAATTTCTCCCCCTTTCCGGTCAGCACGATCACTTCTGCCTCAGGGTCGAAGCGGGCGTCGAGAATCGCCTCGTCGAGCTGGCGCATCATCTCATGCGTGTAGGTATTAGCCGGAGGATCGTCCATCTCGACGAACGCGACGTGGCCATCCTTCCAATAGTTGATGACTCGCTTGCCGTCGAGCGCTCGCGCCTCTCTTCCAAACGGCGTCTGCTGCGCCGCTCCGTTCACCGTCGTGCTCATGCTAGTTTTCCTTTTGGCGCGATCCAGTTGGGATCTTTGAAATATTCTTTCAACTTTACTTCGTCCGCTTCGGTCGGGAGGACGGTTGGGGCGTAGGCCACCCATTCCTCTTCGGTGAGCGTGCGTCCGTCGACACTGAAACGTTCGTCGGCATAGTCGCCGATCTTTCGATTGAATCGCATATCGGGGACATAGAGCTTTGTTTCGCTTGGGTTCACTTCGTTGACGCGAGCCACGGTCGCCAAGGCTTCGTCGTAGAACTGCATCCGCGCGCGCTCGTTGAGGTGCTCCTTGTCGACACCTTCGTCAACCTTGTCTTCGTCAACGCGGCCCTTGATGCCCCATGCGTAGGCCCACTGCGCCGAGCCGGAGTGGTCCGTGCCGAAGAGATCGAGCGAGCCTGAAAACCACTTGTTATAGTACTTCTGCTGAATCTCGACCGGAATCACGCCGGCCTTTGCTATGCGGCGCAATCCCGTGATGCCGGTGCCCATGTGGTACGACTCCTCGCGAAGCATCGGCCCCATCGACGCGGCGAGCGGCACGAAGCTCGAGTGCGAGAGCATGGTCAGCTGAAACTTACCGTCACGATCCATGAAGTTCGTGTACGCGAAGAAGTCGAGCCAGTGCGTGACGTCATCGTTAAAGGCATTGAGAAGGCGGTTCTTCTTTCCGAAGGCACGGCGCTCTAACATCTTCTGCGCTTCGATCTTGCCTTCACTCCCGAACTGGTCGACCATCAGGTGACACATCTGGTATCCGTGACGCGTTTCTTCGACCATGATGCGCACCAGCGACGCCAAATCGTACTCGCTCGGCGCATTGTTTACTAAGAACCGCTGCTGCTCGTTAGAAGCAAACTCGGTATCGCCCTGATAGACGACCATATTGAGCACGGCGTCGCGCATACGCTGATCCGGGATCTCACGCACGCGCTCCCAACGACGCTCGCCTTTGAAATCGCCGAAGTAAATCTCGTTGGTTGGCAGTTCGCCGTACTTTGCCTCAAACTGGTAGCCCGGCATGAAGCGGTCAACGAGCTCCCGGTCGAGCCCGATATCACGCCTCCATTCGTCGAGCATCGAGATCCAGTCGTCAAAGGTCGAGATGCGGTTCATTTGCTTCTGCCTTCCAGCATATGACGGATTTTTGTCGCGCGTCGGGAATACCGTCATACTAAGGCGGAGGGAGGCAGGTGTCAACCCTGGACGAGCGGCCAGTCAAGCGGCCCATTTCCTTTATCTTCACGCTTTACGGCGACATGGTGGCTGGCCTGTCGACAGATGGGGCTCTTTGGATCGGGGCGCTCATTACGTTAATGTCTTCCTTTGGCATCTCCGCTCCGGCCGTCCGGCAGGCGGTCTCCCGGATGGCGCGGCAAGGTTGGTTGGTAGCTAGGCGAGAGAGAAACCGAGCCTTCTATTCGGTTACGGAGCGCGGCCGGCGACGCATCGAAGAACTCACGCCGCGCATCTACGGTCCCGTAATCGAATGGGATGGGCGCTGGCGGCTCTTGAGCTATGCCATCGGGGAAGCGCACCGGCAGCGGCGCGAGCGGCTGCGCAAGGAGCTCAGCGCGCTCGGTTGGGCTGCGCTCTCGCCGTCGACGTGGATATCGCCCTCCGACACGCTCGTCGCGGCCCGCGACGCGGCTCGAGCGACTCGCACCCTCGATGCAGTCAATTTGTTCACGAGCGAGTATCGTGGCCCGCTGAGCGATCGAGAGTTGCTCGAGCGCTGCTGGAACGTCGCCGAGATCGCCTCGGCGTACCGCGGGTTTATCACACGGTACGAGCCGCGTCTGCGCCGCGAGAGAGAACGCAACGACTTGACCGATGAGGAGGCGCTCGTCGAGCGCCTCTGGCTGGTGCACGATTATCGCAAGTTCGTCTCCCTCGATCCAGGGTTGCCCAGCGAGCTGCTGCCGGCTCATTGGCCCGGCACCGCCGCAGCGGCGCTCTTTCGCGAATATTACGCAGCGATCGATGTTAAATCACAACGATACTTTCATCTCTGCACACAGGCTTGAAACGGGTGCTTGCGTGCAAGCGTCGAAGCGAGCCGCCCATGTCGAAACGTTTGCTCCTCGTTCTGATCGCCGGCGCGCTTGCAATCGCGTCTTGCCACGGCAGCTCCACCACACCGACGCCGTCCTCCTCGCCGGTTTCACCGTCGCCTAACCCCTCGATCACCAAAGCAGAGGTCTTAGTAACGATCAATGGGACGCCGGCACCGAAGATCCCGGTCGAGGAATCGACGCCGACATCGACCTCGAGCCCTCGTCCCGGTACCCCGTTCGACACGCAGAACACCAACAAGAAAGGCATCGCGCATTTCGTGCACCTGAAACCCGACGGAATCTATTGCTGGGTCGCGGTGATCTCGCCGAGCTTTAAGTCGTCGGAGTGTGCAGGATGGGCGATTTGGCAGACGGGCACCATAAGTTTAGGCACTTAGGTTTCGTCGTCGTGGAGATGCAGGTGACAGCCATCTTCCGCTTCCGAGAGAACGTCGCGGGCTTCGGCAAGAACAGCCGTCGATAACGGCCGGCTCGGGGGATCGACCGAACCCTGCGCGGCCAGAAATTCGACTTCGCTCCAGTCCTCCCACGTCTCGAGCGGTTCACCTTCAAGCGAGGTCGGAAAGCGTACGCAGAAGCCTTGATCCAGGTGGAGGCCGACAACGCTGACCTCAGTACCGCGCGGAAAGTACGTTCCGTCTTTCCAGAGCGTGCCGTAAGTCGTGCTGTACCTGCCGCCGATCTTCAGCGGTTCTTCCATGCTCAGGTCTTTACCCCAAACGGATCTATCGCTTTTTCCCCGATGTAGGTGAGCACGCTCTTGGTTTCCGTATAATGGCGCATCGTCTCCATTCCGAGCTCGCGGCCATACCCCGATTGTTTGTAGCCTCCAAACGGAACCCCCGGAAAGACGGCGTACGGCGTGTTTATCGCGACCGAGCCGCTGCGAATCGCGCGTGCGACCCGATTCGCGCGCGCTAAGCCGGTAGACCAAACGCTCGCCGCGAGACCGTACTCGCTTGCATTCGCGAGCGCGATCGCCTCGGCTTCATCCGTAAAGCGAACGAAGGTTGCGACGGGCCCGAAAATTTCTTCGCGCGCAATGCGATGAGAGTTCTGGGCCTCAAAGGCGGTGGGACCCCAGAAGGTTCCGTCGGCAAACGCCTCGCCGAGCGAAGTCGGGGCTCCTCCGAAGAGCGCTTTCGCACCCTCTGCAACGCCAATCTCACAGTAGTCCTTGATCTTGTCGTATTGTTCGCGCAGCGTGATTGCACCGATTTGCGTCCCGGGGTCTTCTGGATCGCCAACGCGCAGTTGCTTTGCCCTTTCGGTAAAGCCGCGGACAAATCGCTCGTAGATTCCCGATTGCAACAGGATGCGCGAACGTGCTTCGCAGCATTGGCCGGCGTTGTAGTAGACGCCATAGAGCGCTCCTGCAATCGCCGCGTCGACGTCGGCGTCGTCAAAGACGACCGAAGGTGATTTCCCGCCCAGCTCCAGCGTAACTCGCTTGAGGGTTTGCGCGGCACTCGCTGCAACGATCTTGCCGGTTGCGGTCGAGCCGGTGAAAGCGATCTTGTCGATACCGGGATGTTCGACCATCCACGCGCCGATGGACCGCGACGACCCGGTCACGACATTGAGCACGCCTTCGGGAACGCCGGCTTCGAGCGCGATTCTCCCCAGCTCGATCGCCGTGAGCGGCGTTACCGACGAAGGCTTGAGGACGATCGTGCATCCAGCGGCCAGCGCGGGCGCCACCTTCCACGAGGCGAGTAGAAGCGGAAAATTCCAGGGCACGATCGCGCCGACGACCCCGACGGGTTCGCGCACGGTGTTCGCGAGGTACGTGGGAAGCGGGGGCGGCAACGTCTCGCCGTAATTTTTCGTGGCCGCGCCCGCATAGAACTCGAAGCAGTCCACGATCGCACCGACCTCGCCCTTTGCCGTCGCGATCGTCTTACCGTTGTCGCGAACTTCAAGCAATGCAATCTCCGCCGCCCGCTCCGCGATGAGCTGCGCGATTTTGTACACGATCTTTGCGCGCCGCGATGCCGCCATGGTCGGCCATCGTCCGGCATCGAAGGCGCGGCGCGCGGCTACAATTGCGGCGTCAACATCTTCGCGGGTCGCATCGGCAACGTCGGCAATCTTCGCTCCGGTCGCAGGATTGCGATCCTCGTAAAGGCCGGCATCGGAGGCGTCGCGCCAACCCGCGCCGATAAGGAGTTGCGTCTTCGCCACGGTCGAGGTCATGCTCATGTCGCTGCCTTCAACTCAACGCGCTCGAATACCGTTGCGATGCCCTGTCCGACGCCGATGCACATCGTCGCTAAACCATAGCGGCCGTTGCGCCGGCGCAGTTCGTGCAGTAGCGTGGTAACCACGCGCGCGCCGCTGGCGCCGAGGGGATGGCCGAGCGCGATTGCGCCGCCGTTTGGGTTAACGATCCGCGGGTCGAAAGCGAGTTCGCGCATGCACGCAATCGCCTGCGCTGCGAAGGCTTCGTTTATTTCCACGAGATCGAGCTGGGAAACGGTGAGGCCGGCGCGCGCAAGTGCTTTGCGGGTTGCGGGGATCGGTCCGAGTCCCATGACGTCGGGCGCAACGCCCGCCGACGCGCAGGCCACGAAGCGCGCCATCGGCGCAAGCCCTAATCGCCGCGCCACCTCGGCCGCACAGAGGAGCACGGCTGCCGCTCCGTCGTTAATGCCCGAAGAATTTCCCGCCGTGACGGTCCCCCCCGTCTTGAAGGAAGGCGTAAGTTTCGCCAGTGCGTCGAGCGTGGTTTGCGGCCGAGGATGCTCGTCGCGTGAAACGCACGTTTCGCAGCCCGACGCGTCTGACGTAGGAACGGCGACGATTTCCTCCTCGAACACACTGCCTTCCAACGCCGCCTTATACTTCATCTGAGAATCGAATGCAAAGCGGTCCTGCTCTTGGCGCGTGATGCCATAGCGTTGCGCGACGTTCTCGGCGGTCTCCCCTAACGAGATCGTCCATCCTTCGGGCATCTTGGGATTGGTCATCCGCCATCCCAACACGGTATCAAAGAGATGTTGCTTGCGTCCAAACGCGGCATCGCTCTTCGGCATCACGTAGGGCGCGCGCGTCATCGACTCCACGCCGCCGGCAATCATGACGTCGCCCTCGCCGAAGGCAATCGCTTGCGACGCCGAGTTGATTGCCTGAAGGCTCGATCCGCAAAGACGGTTGACGGTGACGCCCGGCACCTCGACCGGCAGTTGCGCCAGAAGGGCCGCCATACGCGCTACGTTTCGATTATCTTCCCCGCTCTGATTCGCGGCCCCGAAATAGACGTCGTCGATGTTCGCTGGGGCGATGCCGGTGCGTTTGACGATGGCGCGCACAGCGATCGCCGCGAGATCGTCAGGGCGAACGTTTGCGAGCTGGCCACCGTATCGGCCAATGGGCGTGCGCACCGCGTCGATCACCCAAACCTCGCGGCTCATTCGAGGGTCTCCTCCGGGGTAGGGACATCTGCGACGTCGAGCATCCATAGCGAGCGATGCGGCGCGAACGCCTCACCTTCGGAATCCGCGACACGGCTCAAGATTCGTCGCACGCGTGCGCCTCCGATTGCGCGTCCCCACGCAATTGGACCAATCGGATAGTTTGCGCCGAGCCGCATGGCCGTGTCGATGTCGTCGGGCGAGGCAACCTCCTCTGCGACGGCAACGATTGCCTCATTGACGATCGAGCCAATGGTGCGGCCTAGAAAGAGTCCCGGGGCATCGTCGACCAGGACGACGCTTTTGTCGAGAGCGCCGAAAAGCTCTTGCGCGAGCTCGAGTGCGTCGTCGGCGACCGCTTCCGAATCCACGATCTCGACCGCGTGCTGCGCTTCGAGAGAACCGAGCAGACCGTATCCGACCACCCGCTCGGGATGCCGCAAACGTCGCGCACAAGCGCCGAGATCGGTGGCATAAGCGTCGACGAAGAAGACACATTGCGCCGCAAGAATCGAATCGAGCTCCGCGATGACCTCGCCGCGATCGGCAACGCCGTCGCCGACATCGATGACGATCGTCGGTTCCGACGAAAGCTCGGCGAGAAAGTCGTCGTTCTCGATCCGAGCGACCTGCGCGTAAGCGGCGGCGATCCGCTCAGAAAGCTCGTCGGCGACGCCGCCGAAGCCAACGATCGCCACTCGCTCTTGCGCGTTAACTTCATTTTGCCAGGCTGTCACTGCCGGATGAAAGCGCTCCGCTTTCCCGTCACGGTAATCGTAAAATCCAGCGCCGCTCTTGCGACCCAGCAATCCTTGAGCGACCATTTGTCGCTGGAGCTCGACCGGTGCGAATCGTTCGGCTTGTGTGCGAGCGTAGATTGACTCCGTCGTGGCGAGGTTGACGTCGAGCCCGATCAGGTCCATCAGCTCGAACGGTCCCATACGAAAGCCGATGGCTCGCGCCAGCGCGTCGAGCTCTTCGGCCGAGGCGACGCCGCGCTCCAGCGCCCGAAGCGCCTGAAGGTAGTAAGGGCGGGCGACGCGATTGACGATGAACCCGGGCGTGTCGGCCGCGAGCACCGGCGTCTTGTGAATCTTCGCCGCAACTCGGTACGCACGCGCGAGCGCGTCGTCGCTGGTCTGCGGCGCGCACACGATCTCGAGCAGCTCCATTCGAGTCGGTGGGTTGAAAAAATGCATGCCTACCACGCGCTCGGGATGCGGCACGGCATCGGCAAGCTCTGCGACGGAGAGCGACGACGTATTCGTCGCGATCAATGCATTCGGTGAGAGCGCATCTGCGAGGGCAGCGAAAACACGCCGTTTGACTTCGAGGCGTTCGGAAACGGCCTCGATGGCAATCACCGCGTCGCACGAGGCTGGGATCGCGTCGCTCCAACGCAGATGCTCGAGAGCCGAAGCCTCGGGCCTCCGTTCCGCTTCGCGCTTGAGGAACGCCAGGCCGCGTTCGCGCGCCGCCGCATAAGGCTCAACGATCTCGACGTCGTAGCCTGCCGCGGCCCCAACCAACGCAATGCCGGAGCCCATCGTTCCACCGCCGACGATCAACAACCGCTCTGCCATAGAGATTAGGGTTCTTCGCGAAAGGAGGTGCAAACGCTTCGCCATAGATTGCCAGATGGAAAAACCGGGGTGGCGCCTGCGTGCATCGCGCTATATCGTCGATTCGCCGTACATGCGCCTACGCGCGGATGCAGTCGAGCTTCCCGACGGAACAATTCTGCCGGAGTACTACGTCCGTGAATCCAACGGCTTCGTTACGATTTTGGCGCTTACGGACGACGCGCACGTCGTGCTCGTACGGCAGTACCGGTACGGCGCGGACTCGATCCACCTCGAGCTTCCTGCCGGAATGCTGGGCGAGGAAGAACCGCGCGACTGCGCGCTGCGCGAGCTCGCCGAGGAGACGGGCTATGCGGTCGACCGCTGTGAGCTTGTCGGACAATACTTCCCCGAACCGGTACGTTCGCCGGGCCGCGCTTACGTTTATATCGGGTCGAGCGCCCGCAAAGTCCGCGAACCGGATCCCGATCCTTCCGAGCACCTGGAGGTCGAGCTGGCGACGGTACCGCGTTTCCGTGCTATGCTCGAAGACGGCACGATAGACTCAGGCGGGTCGATCGCCGCAGGTTACCTCGCGCTGGACAGATTGAAGCTTCTTTGAAACCTGGCCGCCCGAGCCGCGGTAGTTCGGAGGTACATGAGAAATCCAATGCTTGCGCTCTTCTTGCGGCTCACCGCGATCGTCGCAGTGGCGATCGTCGTACTCGTAGTTGCCGCCTTTCTCTTGAAGCTCGTCCTGATCGCCGCGATTATTGCGGCGGTGGCCGTCGGCGGTCTCTTCCTCTATAACTTGGTCCGGCGCCGCTCGAACTTACCGGTCATCCGTTAGCAGTCCCCAGCCAACTTTCAAGCGCTTCGGTAACTCGGCGGGGCTCCTCCAGCATCGGGAGATGACCGCTCTCGCCGCCAATCACGAGCCGGCCTTGCGGAAATCGCGTCGCGATCGAACGCGCTTCTTCAATTCCGACCACGCGGTCGTGAGCACCGGCCATCATCAGCATCGGAACGTCGACGTCCTCGGCGATATCCTCAGCCGAGACGCGCAGCGCTATGCCGCGTAGCGTCGCTGCCGATCCTGCCGGAGCGTTCTGGCGCGCGATCTCGTAGGCGCGATCGACGACGTCGCGGCGGTCGGCTAAGGTTCGCGGTGCGAGTAAACGCGGCAGATACGCCTCAATAATCGGCTCCGTGCTGTTCTCACGCTCGACGCGATCGGCGATTTCACGCCGTGCCGCCGCCTCTTCGAGTGTATCGGCGCGCAGCCGGCTCGCCACCAACGCCAGTCGCGTGAGCCGCTCGGTAAACATGCGCGCGAAGGCGAGCGCAACGTATCCGCCCATCGAATGACCGACCAGTACGACGCGCTCGATGCCGAGCGCGTCGAGCAGGCCGGCAATGTCTGCGGCGTGCCTCTCCATGAGATACGGACCATCGGGCGTGCTCGATCTTCCGGCGCCGCGCAAATCGGGACGAAGCACGCACCACGTCGGCGCGAGCGCCTCCGCTTGCACTTCCCAAATCGTGCGCGTCAACGGAAATCCATGGATCAATACGACTGCAGGCTCGCGTTTTCGTCCGTCGATGCATGCATCAATCAACGCGCCGTCGTCAGCAAAAACTTGCATTGAAGCTCGTAATACTGTATAAGTTAGGCAACACCCCTGGTCGGTTGCCCGACCAGAGAAAGGATACTCGACAGCCAATGGCAGTCAAACGTAAAAAGAAGGCCGCGTCAGCCGCACCAAAGCGAAAGGCGCGCAAAGCAACGCGCAAAGCCGGTCGCAAGGTACGCAAGGCCGTACGCAAGGTCGCGCGTAAGGCTCGCAAGACAACGCGTCGCAAGACTGCGCGCAGAAAAGCCGCCGTTCGTAAGGGCGGACGAAAAGCGCGCAAGACCGCACGTAAGGCCACTCGACGAAGGAAGGCAGCAGCGTAACTTCGGCCTTCTCAATTCCGCTCTCCACGGGCGGAATTTTTAGCGAGTCGCGGTTTTCGCGACTCGCTTTCTTTTAGAGACCTCCTCACACAGTCCTGACGATGGGCCGCAGAAACCAGATCGCGAGAAAGAGCGCCACACAGAGCGCCCCGGCCAACGCGAACGTCGCCCGCAGCCCAATGACGGCGGCAATCGCGCCGTCGACGAGCGCACCGAGTGGCACGACGCCGATCGCAATCATCGTGTAAATTGAAAGCGCGCGGCCGCGCACGTCGTCAGGCGAAAGCATCTGGATTAACGTATTCGTCGCACCCAGCAGCGCAAGAGTGCCGACGCCGACGGCAAAGAGCACCGGCAACGCCACGGCGAGCGTCGGCACGAAGGCTAACCCCAAAACGCCGGCCGACATGATGAGCCCCGATTGCAGCCAGAGCTTCGAACGCCGCTCGCGCTGGGCAAAGTACGCGGTGACGAGCGCGCCGCCGAAACCGCCGATACCGATCGCCGAAACCGCCCAGCCCAGCCCGCGCGCGCCGGCGTGCAACACGTTGACGGCGTAGGCAGGAATGAGCTGACCATACGGTCGCGTCAAGATCGCGGTTACGAACTGCGCGAACACGATCCAGCGCAGCGCCGGATGTCGCAGGATGAAGGCAATGCCATAGCGCATCGCGTGACGCGTCGATTCACCGCGCCTCGGCGATGGAGGCGAAGGCCGCATCATCATCACGGCCACTACGACCGCTAGCGTCGCGGCCGCATTGAAGTAAAAGGCGCCCGCAACGCCGACCCAAACGATGAGTAATCCTGCGAGCGCCGGACCGATCACCGCGGGCGCATTAAACGCCACCGAGTTTAATCCGACCGCGTTGCCGACGTATTCTCGATCGACGAGCATGGGGACCCAGCTTAGACGCGTCGGCGAGTCGAATCCGTTCGCGCCGAATTTAACGCCGAGATCAGCACCAACCCGACCATCTCCAGCCGATGCACGGTTGCCAGCAGCGCGAGCAGAAGGGCTGCAAACGCCATCGTCGAGTTCGTTACGAAGAGCACGCCGCGCCGGGGCAGCCGATCGGCGACGACGCCGGCCAGGGGTGAAAGGCACAAGACTGGTATCGCTCGCGCCGCGCCCAAGATGCCAAGGTCGAGCGCCGCTTGGTGTTGCGAGCCGGCCATTCGCGCGACGAAGAATCCCATCGCGGTGAACTGCATCCAGGTCCCGAGGTTCGATATCATAAGGCCTAGCCAGAGCAAACGGAAATCCCGATAGCGTAGCGCCGCCAGGATGGACGGGGATCGGTTCAGGATGAGACTCCAGCGCGCGCTCGCACCGCGGCGACGATGAGCTCCGTGCTCTCCGCTAGGCCGAGCCGAGAGGCGTCGATGCAGAGATCGTAATTGCGCGGATCGCCGAACGTCAGGCTATACCACTCCCGAATGTACGCGCTCCGGGCGCGGTCCACCCGATCCAGCTCAGCCTGCGCCGTCTCCCGTGAAATTCCGGCCTTTTCGGCGACGCGTCCGATTCGCCATAGCCGAGGCGCGTAGATAAATACGCGCAACACGTCGGGGCGAAAACCCAAAATAGCGAAGGCGCCTCGACCGACGATGACCACATTGCCGTGGGAGGCGTATTCGCGTACCGCGTCTTGTACGGCACGGAACAGTTCCTGATCGAACGGCTCCTCGGCCGACGCCGCTCCAAGCTCCGGCGTGGCGCGCTCGAGCGAGTAAAGGAAGCGCTCCCCGAGAGTCCGCTCCGCCTCTTCATTCGCTTCGACGGCCTCGGGCGTGACGCGCAGACGCTTGGCTACAACGACCGGGAGCTGGTGGTCCACGAACTCGTAACCAAGCGCGTCGGCGACGTGCTTCGCGACTTCGACGGCACCCGATCCATATTCGTTGGAGATAGTTACGATCACCGGAGAAGAAGTACGCAATGCCGAACGCTGGGGTCCTGCCGATCGTAGAGACGCGCGACTTGCGCAAAGTCTTTCGTACCCGCAAGCGCACCCCGGGGACCCTCGGTGCGCTGCGCTCGTTTTTCTCGCGTGGATACGACGACCGCGTGGCGGTGGACGACGTAACGTTCTCGCTCGAGCCCGGAGAGCTGGTCGGATATATCGGCCCAAACGGCGCCGGTAAGTCGACGACCATCAAGATGCTGACGGGGATTTTAGTCCCGACCTCGGGCGACGTGCGCGTGGCCGGGCTCGTCCCCTGGAAGCACCGCAAGGAAAACGCACGTAACATCGGCGTGATCTTCGGGCAGCGCAGTCAACTTTATTGGGACCTTCCGCTCGTCGAATCGTTCGAGCTCCTGCGCGCGATCTATGGCGTCCCGCTCGAGCAGTATCGCCGAAACCTAAACGAGTTCGTCGAAATCCTCGAGATGACGAGCTTCATGCGCACTCCGGTGCGACAGCTGTCGCTTGGACAGCGTATGCGCGGCGATTTTGCCGCGGCGCTGCTCCATAGCCCGAAGATCGTCTACCTCGACGAACCTACCATCGGACTCGACGTCGTCGCTAAGGAGGCAATTCGTGAATTCATCGCGCGCATCAATGCCGAGCGCGGAGCGACGATCGTTTTGACGACTCACGACCTCGCAGACGTCGAGCGGCTTTGCCGGCGAATCGTTTTGATCGATCAAGGCAAGATCATCTACGACGGCGACATCGAGCGGATCAAGAGCGAGTACGGTAGATTTCGCACGCTCGTCGTGCGCTTCAGCGAGCCCATCGAACATCCGCACCTCGATGGGGCCCAGCTGGCCGGGGTCGAGGACTCGAGTGCGCGCTTTCGCTTCGACCGTAATCTGCAACGAGCCGATCTTCTGGTGCGCCAAGCCAGCGAACGTTATCGCGTCGAGGACGTCAGCCTGGAAGAGCCGGATCTCGAGTCGATCATCCGGCGAATCTACGTCGAGGGCTACGGCCACCGGTCGGAGGAGGACGCTTCGTGATTCTTTCCAGCAGGACGAAGAGACCCAAGATCCATCCGAGCGCCTACGTCGCACCGAGCGCGACCATCGGCGGCGACGTTACGATCGGCGCGGAGTGCGCCGTGCTGCACGGCGCCGTCATTACGTCCGAAGGGGCGCCGGTTACGATCGGCGCTCAGTGCGTCATCATGGAGAACTCGGTGCTCAAAGCCAGCGGTGGAAGCGCTCTACAGTATCCGCTCACAATCGGCGATCGATGCATCGTTGGTCCTCACGCCTACGTCGTCGGCGCGACGATCGGCAACGGCTGCTTCGTGGCCAGCGGCGCAAAAATTTTAACGGCGCCAAACTCGAGGACGGCAGCGGCGTTGCGCTCGGCGCGATCGTGCACGTAAAAGCCCGCCTGACCGCGGAGACGAGCGTACCGATGCTGCACGTTGCGTTCGGAGATCCCGCAACGATCGCTCCGCCCGAAAAGGCACCGGAGATTCACGCCAAGATCGACTTCTACGCCGACGTTTTCAATCTCGAGCCGGGCGAGGACGTCCGCGGGCGCGCCGCGCAGACTTATGCAAAGTTTCTGCGAAGGGCCCACTCGCAAGACGCGACTCTCGAGGAGCACCGCAACCTCAAGCCGGTTCCGCGGCGGCGCGCGGGCGAGGAGCCACCACCAACGCAAGCCACGCAAGTCGACAAGGTCGTCGACGTCATGATGCTCGAGCTGGAAGAGATGGAGCAGCGCCGGCAACAGGCCATCAAAAAACAGAAGGGCGGCTAGTCTCTGGGTCCGCTAGTGCTTCCGTACGTGGAGTTTGCGAAGAAGGCGTTTTCTCGCGAGGCTACTTACCGGATAGAGGTACTCACCGAGATCGGGTCGCTTGTGCTGCGCGTCTATATTCTGCGAGCGCTCTGGACGGCGCTCTACGCGCAAAACGCTGCGCCCATCAATCTTCCGCTGCACAGCATGATCACGTACGCCACGATCGCGATGCTGATGTCGCTGATATTGGAAGTCGATGGAACGCGATTGATTCGCGAAAAAATCCGGGAAGGGACGATTGCGACAGACCTCATGAAGCCGATCAGCGTTCCGCTCTACTTCTTCAGCGACGGCTTCGGCGAGACTCTGCTGCACGCACTACTGGTGGTGCCTTCGCTGCTGTGCGCCCTGCTGCTCGTGCACATCGACGTGCCGTCGCCGGCTGTCTTCGCAGCTTTTCTGCTGGCGTTCGTCGTAGGATACGGCGTGAACTTCTTCTTGAATTTTCTAATGAACTGCGTGGCGTTTTGGACGCTCGAGACGTTTGCGGCGCAGCTGATCGTTCGCTGGGTCTCCGATCTGCTCTCCGGGCAGATCATCCCGCTTACGCTCTTTCCCGGCATGCTGGGCAGAATCGTTTTCTCGTTGCCCTTTGCGGCGATTTACTCTACGCCGTTGCTCATCTACGTCGGCGTGATCCCGCCCTCGCAGTGGGCTTCGAGCATTGCGATGCAGCTCGCGTGGCTCACGATCTTCGCGGCTCTCTCATCGCTGGTTTGGCGGGCCGCCTCGAACCGCATCGTTATTCAAGGCGGCTAGTTCTCTTGATCCCTCAGGGCAACAAGATTTCGCATGCGACCCAGAAGTAACTGGTAGTAAAGCATTCCCCGAACGCTCCCGAGCGTTTCCAGCAGGCGGTCCTGATCGACGCGCTCATCTCCTGCGAGCAGCGATAGTGTGCGCGCGACGCCGGAGTCGCGTAATGGAAACGCATCGAGGCGGCCAAGGCCGCGCAGAAGCATCACCGATGCACTCCAGGCGCCAATCCCGCGGATCGTGCAAAGGCGCTGCGCTGCCTGATACGTCGGCAACTGTTCGAGTGCGCCCTCGTCGATCTCGCCGCCGACGAAGGCATCGGCCGCGCAACGCAGGTGCGAGATCTTGGTTCGGGAAATGCCCGCGCCGCGCAGCGTCGCATCGGCGGCACTTAGCCACCGTTGCGCCGGCGGAAAGGCGACGCATCGAATGTCGCCGACGGTAACGGACTCGCCGAGAACCTCGACGGCACGGCGCATGATCGCGCCCGCGGCGTAAATCGAAATCTGCTGGAAGAGGATCGCATGCGCGCATCCCTCCCACAGCGTTGGATAGCGCGGCGGTTTGAGGCCGCGTAAAGCCGCCGTCAACCGCGCCAACCAGGCGATGCGGCGGCTGCGTGCATACCATTGCGTGAGATCGACCTGCGTTCCGAGCATACGCGTTACGACCGGGATCCAGCGCCTGGTATCGCGACCGGTGGCCCGGATCTCGAGCGCGTCTGCGCCCTGACCACGAATCGCCAGGAGGGCCGTTCCTCTTTCGTCGCTTAGCGCACGGTAATACGTTCCATCCGACACGACGTCCACGACGTTGCTCTCAAGTCGGCGCAGCGCGTCGACCGTGAGATCCAGCCGAAAGGGCGCTCGCACGGGTAGCCGCCGCGCGCTACCGAAACGTCTCACCGATGCTCCGGGCCTATCTGGAATATTGGCGGATAAATCTCCTGACATTGCTCGAGTACCGCGCTAATTTCGTGTTGTGGTTCGTCTTTACCATCGTCTATCACGGCGTTGCATTGGGCGCGCTCTACGTAACGATGCGGCAGTTTCCCTCGATGAACGGCTGGGACTTTCGGCAAATGTTCTTTCTGTACGCGCTCTGGATGGCCGGACACGAACTGCACAACACGCTCTTCTTCACCGTAGTCAGCGTCCCCGAGTACGTTCGTGAAGGGCGCTTCGACCGCTTCCTGGTGCGACCGCTCGACGCGCTTTTTCAAGTACTAACCGTACCGCAGCAGATCGTTCCCGACGGCTTGGTTTTGGCGATCGCCACCCTCGGCGCGGCGACGGTTGCGGCAAAGGTTCGGGTCGATTGGGTGTTTGCCGTGTTCGTGCCGCTCATCGTTTTCGGCGGCGCGTTGATCGATCTGGGGATCTCTCTGGCCGTGGCAACGTGCTCGTTCTGGTTCATTCGCGTGGACACGCTTCGTTGGGTCGTGATGTCGCTGGAACAAGATTTCACTCGCTATCCGATCAGCATATACACGCGAGGCGTACGAATCGTCCTGGCTTTCGTGCTGCCGTTCGCGTTCATGAATTATTTTCCGGCCACATACTTCTTGCAGAAGGTCGAGACGGGACTGCATCTCAATCCAGTCGTCGGGTTGCTCACGCCTACGATCGGACTCGCTTGGCTCGGCGCAGCCTATGCATTTTGGCTCGTGGGTATGCGCCACTATCAGGGAACCGGCTCGTGAGGCGCACCGCGTTCCTGCACGCGGCCGGCACGGCGCTCCTTGTGCCGCAGATGCTTTCCGCTGCGTCGCTGAGCGAGATGGTCAGAACGATCGCAGGCCGTGTGCCGGGACGAATCGGCGTGTACGCGCGTACGATGGCCGCCGGAGACGTACTCGTAGCCTACGCGGCTGCCGACCGTTTTCCGACCGCATCGATCATTAAGGTCCTGATCATGACGACCGCCTACGTGATGGACGAGGCTTCACCCGGAGCGTTGGCGGCAAAGATTACGTTCTACCGCGGCGATCTCATCGGAGGCTCCGATTTTATGGTCGATGAGCCGAACGGCAAACGCTTTACCGTGAACGAGCTCATACGTCCGATGATTCAGCGCAGCGACAACACCGCCGCGAATCTTCTCATCGATCACTTCGGTGTCGAGACGATCAATGCCGTCGGAAGGCGAGCGGGAATGGCGCGGACGCACCTCGCTCGCAAGTTCCTCGATTACGCCGCAATCGCGCACCACAACGATAACGTTTCAACCCCGGCAGATATGGGCCGTCTGCTCTTTCTGATCGAGCGCGGTTCGCGCGAAGGCGTTCGCTCGATCGTTTCGGCCGAACATTGCCGCTCGATGGTAGCTATCATGCTTGGCCAGACGGATCGCGCCGGCATTCCCGCCGCGCTTCCGGTCGGCACGCCGGTCGCAAACAAAACCGGCGAGATCGAGGGAACCCGCAACGACGTCGCAATCGTCGAGCCGTACGGCGACTCACCCTTTATTCTGGCCGTCATGACGGCCGACGCGTACGCCTATGCGGCGGATTATGCCGCCATTCATGCGGTCACGCGAGCAGTGTACGCTGCGGTAGCGAGATCCTACGCCTAGCGCTGAGGCTGCCCCGATAGACGATGCAGCCATAGGCTTTCCCGCTGACCAGCATTCCCAGCTTAGCCGCGCGCGAAAGGCGTTTAAAGCGAGCTTCGTGCGATTTCGCGAGCCCAAACGACGGCGGATGCCACCACGCAACCAAAGCGACTGGGAGGCGCCCGCGCGTGTACTTCGCGCCCTTTCTCCGGCGATGGGCCGATAAGCGACGCTCGAGGTCGCCGGTCGCCCCAGTATAGAGCGACCCATCCCGGCACGCCAGCACGTAAACGGTGGGTTTGAATATTGCCCGCTTCGGAAGAATCTCGTTGGTCGCCAAAATCAGATGAACGTTCTCCGCTTGAGTATTCCGCCGCTGCCCCGCTTCGCAGCGACCGCGCGTCGCGCATTTTTGAAATTTGCCGGATTCCACCGGTTGACGGCACTCGACGCGGAGAACCTGCTTTTAGCCATGGGCGAAGCAATCGCCAACGCCATGAGCCACGGCGATACGGATGAGGCGATCGAAGTGCAAGTCCGAATCGATGGCGACGTGGTCGTTGCGACTATTCGCGACCGCGGATGCGGCTTTGCCGTTCCGGCTCAGGGCCACTCGCCGCTTCCAAGCCTCTTAGCCGAAGCGGGCCGCGGCATCGCGATCATGCAATGCTGCACCGACTTCCTGGACATACGCAGCGGACCGGAAGCAGGTACGGTCGTTACGCTTGGCCGCTACCGGTCGCGCCATCAGGAGCTTGCCGCGGTTTCGTAAAAGCTGAGGGCATGAAAATGATCGCTCTCGCCGGCGTGCTGCTGCTGGGCGCGCTCGGCGCCGATGACTCACTTCCGCGCGTGTCGCCGTACGCGCCGATCGGCTCGCTGGTTGAAGCCGTTGAAGCCAATCGTTTACACAGCACGGTCGATCGGCTGGTCGCGTTCGGAACCCGTAACGACTTTTCGGAGCGCGGCTCGAGTCGCGATCACGGCGTCTTCGGAGCGCGCGATTGGATTGCGGCGCAGTTCGGAGCGATTGCCGCAACGACGAGCGGGCGCATGAGCGTCGCACTCGACACCTATCTCCAGCCTAAGACGGCGAAAACGCCCCGCGCCGTGCTCGAATCCAGCGTCATCGCAACGCTGCAGGGAACCGAGCCGGGACGCGTCTACGTCATGTCGAGCCACTTCGACGACTGCGACGGGCGCTGCACCGACGGCATCGGGCCCGCTCCCGGTGCCGACGATAACGGGTCGAGCGTTGCCGCCGTCCTGGAAGCCGCGCGAGTTATGGCCGGTACCCGCTTTCGCGGCACGATTCTCTTTGCGTGTTTCGATGGCGAAGAGCTTGGCCTGTGGGGTTCGAATCATTACGCGCGCGAGCTCGCGGCGCGTCACGTACCCGTTCTGGCGGTTTTGAACAACGATATCATCGGTAACTCAATCGGCGGGGATGGAGCGTCGGAGCCCAACGTTATCCGTGTTTTCAGCGAAGCGCTTCCCGCCGGGGCGGATATCGCGCGGGTCGATCTGGTCGGCTCCGAGAACGACTCTCCGTCGCGTGAGCTTTCACGCTTCATCGCAGAGCTCGTCCCGAGCTACGTTGCAGGATTTGAGGTGCGACAGATCTTTCGCTCCGACCGCTTCATGCGGGGTGGCGACCAAGAATCGTTTCAAGACGTCGGTTACTCGGCCGCCGTTCGCTTCGTCGAACCGCACGAGAACTTCAGCGCACCAGCACCAGGACGTCCGCATGGAAAATGGCGTCCAATACGGCGACCTCCCACAATATATCGACTCGCAATATCTAAGGCGCGCGACGCAAGCCAACGTCGCGGCGCTGGCGACGCTCGCGCTCGGCCCGTCACCGCCAGGCAACGTTCGGATGATGCTGCATCGCCTCGGCTACGACTCGACGCTGCATTGGAAACGCGCATCCGATGCCGTCTCGTATGAGATCCTGTGGCGCGCGACGGACGCTGCGCAGTGGGAGCAAGCGCGTAACGTCGGCAACGTCACCGAGGCGACCGTTCCCGTTTCGAAGGACGATTACGTGCTCGGCGTACGCAGCGTCGACTCCGACGGCCTGCGCAGCCCCGCAGTCTACCCTGCGGCGGTTCGGGAATAACTCACGCGAGAGGGTTACGCCAAGGAAGTAATGATTCGTTGACTGCAGTCAGCGTCTCGTCGACGTCCGCTTGAGTGTGAGCCGTCGACACGAACATTACTTCGTTCTGAGAGGGAGGCAACAAGATGCCACGCTCCATCATCGCGCGGTAATAGGCCGCGTACGCCCGCCGATCAGACCTGAGCGTATCGTCGAAATTTCGGCTGGCGCGCCGTCTCGAAATTTGAAGTCGACGATCGACTCCTGCTGCACGACTTCATACGGCAAGCCGCGCCTCGCCAATATCGCTCGAATGCCGGTAGCAAGCCGCTTCGCGATCGTCTCCATCGCTGCGTAATACTCGGGATGGGCTTCGAGCAAGTCGAGGACGCGGTGGGCCATTGCAACGCAGAAAGGGTTGCCGGAGTGAGTGCCGCCCGTAAACGTTTGGCCCGTCCGGAGCAAGCATTCCATGATCTCTTGCCGTCCGCCGAAGGCGGCAATCGGTACGCCTCCGCCGATGATCTTTCCTAGCGCGGTTAGATCGGGAACGACGCCGAGACGGCCTTGCGCGCCCTCCAAACCGAAGCGAAGCCAAGTGATGACTTCGTCGAAGATCAGCAGCGCACCCCAACGCCGCGCGCGTTCGCGCAAGCCTTCGAGAAAGCCTGAGGCCGGCGGCACGAATCCCATGTTCGCCCCAATCGGCTCGACGATGATTGCGGCTATCTCCGTCTCAATCCCGTTGATCGCTCGTCGACCGACCCAAGGTCGTTGTAACGCGCTATCACGACGTCACGCCGTATCGAATCGGGAATTCCGCCGTCACCCGCACCGGCCGATGCTCCCGCATCGAGCAGCGCGAGATCGAAGTGACCGTGATAGTTGCCGGCAAACTTGAGCACGCGCGGGCGCTTATTAAACGCGCGAGCGACGCGAATAGCGCTCATCGTCGCTTCGGTTCCGCTCGTGACGAACCTCATGCGCTCCATCGAGGGCAGGTGTGCGCGAATTCTTTCGGCGAGGCGCACCTCTTCGACGTGCGTCGAGCCCCAGACGAAGCCGTTGTGTGCCAGAGCGTCCAATTGTTCAATCAGTGCTGGATGCGTGTGGCCAAAGAGCAGCGGGCCGTACGCCATGACGTAATCGACGTAGCGGCGACCCTCTACGTCATAGGCGTAAGCTTCGCGAGCGGAGGCTTGCACGAACATCGGGGCGGCCACGCTCCAGGCCGAGCGCACCGGCGAATCGCAGCCGCCGGCGAGGACCTTTTTGGCCCGCTCGATTAAAGCGGAAGGGCTTGCCGGAAGCCGCCTCGATTGGTGAAGTTGCATACCGAGGCGCGGTTCGCAGGTTCAACGGAGAAGCCATGCCCCCCATCGAGATCGATATTACGCCGCAGACGAACATTCAGACGCTGGTAGCGCGGCTTCCCATTGCTGCCGACGTGATGCGGGCCTTCGGCTTGGGCTGCAGCGGCTGCGGCGTGAGCAAGTACGAGACGATCGAGCAAGGCGCTCGCGCCCACGGCCTGCAGGTCGAGCCCATTCTCGCCGCTCTCAACGAAGCTCGCCGTTCGGGCCACGTTCCGCCGATAGGCGATGACGACCGCCGGCCCGCTCGACGCGCGCCCGGGAGTTTTACGGGACGCGCGAAGATCGCGCACACCGTCCCCATCATGTCGGGCAAAGGCGGCGTCGGCAAATCGCTTGTCACGGCATTGCTCGCAATCGGACTGCGCCGCCGCAACTACCGCGTGGGAATTCTCGATGCCGACATTACCGGGCCATCAATCCCCAAGCTCTTCGGTCTGCACGAGCCGCTTTCGATCCAGGCCGACCCAGTCAAGACCACGCCGCAGGGCCAGCCGCAGCCATTGATATCGCCCGCGATTTCGCGCAGCGCGATCGAAGTCGTCAGCGCGAACCTCTTAACGGATCGTGAGGACACCGCAATGATCTGGCGCGGGCCGATCGTCGCGGGCGTCATTCGTCAGTTTTACGAACAAGTGCTTTGGAGCGAGCTCGACTTCTTGCTCGTCGATCTGCCGCCCGGAACGTCCGATGCGCCGCTGACGGTCTTGCAGTCGCTCTCGATCGACGGGGTGGTGCTCGTCACGATGCCGCAGGCCCTCGCGACGATGGTGGTGCGCAAGGCGGCGAATCTCGTGCACCAGCTGAAGAAGCCGATACTCGGGATCGTCGAGAACATGTCGTACTTTGTCGCGCCCGATAGCGGCGAGCGGTACGACATCTTCGGGCCCTCTTACGCGCAGCGCGTTGCCGAGCTGGCCAGGGCACCGGTGCTCGCGCGCATACCGATCGATCCGGTCAAAGCGAAGCTTGCCGATGACGGCCGAATCGAAGAGCTCGACGATCCCCTTCTGCGATCTCTTAGCCGAACGCTTGCTCGCCGCGCTCGAAGCGCACCCAAGACCGAAAGAGACGATCTCTCTCATTTAGGACACTAACGGGTAGAAGGCTGGTATGCCACGCAAAAATTGGTCGAAAGGCGTCACCGAGCACAGCAATGCGCTCGACCTGGAATCCGACGTTTTCAAAAATGACGATCCAAAGGCAATCGCACGCTCGCTCAAGCGATCGGCGGAACACAGCAACCGGCGAAAGAGCTCTCCCTATCGCTCCGCAATGTCGATGTTGACGTTCTACATCAACCGCGCCGGCAAAAATCTTCCAAAAAAACAAATGAAGGTTCTCGAGGCGGCAAAAGACGCGCTGCGGGCCGAGTTCGGGCGATAGCACGGGCTCAATCGACGGATGGACGCGCGCAAGCTGTTGCTCGGCCTCGGGGGCGGAATCGCGGCCGGGTATGCGCTCCTGCGAACCGCCGAGGCGTTACGCGAATGGTGCGAGCCAT
Organism: Vulcanimicrobiota bacterium; assembly: GCA_963826325.1. Lineage (GTDB taxonomy): Bacteria > Vulcanimicrobiota > Vulcanimicrobiia > Vulcanimicrobiales > Vulcanimicrobiaceae > Cybelea. The sequence continues at coordinate 173,347 of CAWGWT010000013.1, read as the reverse complement.
CCCCGCCACGAGCAAAGGACGCCGCGGCGTATGCGGGCATTCGTCGAGCGTTCGAGCTCGCCGACACGACGCGCACGACGCTGGGCTTTCTGGCGTTTGCGTATGGTCCCGGTGCGCGGCTCTTCGATCGTGCCACGCGTCCCGCGCCCGCGTGGATGCGTCCGGCGCTCTTCTTCGCGGCTTTTTCTCTTCTCGCAGCGCTCGCCGATCTGCCCGCCGCGTTCGTTCAGGAGTACACGCTCGAGCGGCGCTACGGTTTGAGCGATCAGTCGCGGCGAAGTTGGTTGGGAGAGTACGCGAAGAGCGCGCTGCTCGCGGCGGTTCTGACGGGCTTTCTCGGAACGCTGCTCGGCGCCGCGATGCGACGCGCGCCGCGGCGCTGGCCTTGGCTCGCCAGCCTCGGCACTCTTCCGCTCTTGGTCGCCGCAAACTTCATCGTGCCTCTCTACGTGATGCCGCTCTTCAACGCGTTCCAACCTGTGAAAGGCCCACTCGAGGAACGCCTTCGCAAGCTCGCCGCCCGCTTCGGCGTAGGGAATGCGTCGATTCTGCGAATGGACATGAGCCGGCAAACGCGCAAGGCAAACGCTTTCGTCACGGGAATCGGACATACGCACCGCATTGTCCTCGGCGATACCCTCATCGCAGCGTTTCCGGAAAACGAGACGGAGTTCGTGGTCGCTCACGAACTCGGCCACTACGTTAACAAGGACACGTGGCGTGCCATCGCGCTAGGCGAGGTGCTGGCTACGGCACTCTTTCTGGTGGCGAACGCCGCAGCGCCGGAGAGCGAGCGCGAGCGGTTGCGCGATCGACCGCTGCTCGTCGCTCGCATCTATGCGATCATGCTCGCCGCTACTCAGGTGTTGCGCCCATTGCTCCTTGCTTTCTCGCGCTCGCGGGAATGGGCCGCCGACCGGTTCGCGCTCGCAGCTACCGGCGATCCCGCTGGCGGCATTCGCGCGTTTCGGCGCTTGCGCGACCAGAATCTCGCCGACGAGGATCCGCCGCGCTGGTACGAGCTCTTCTTCTCATCGCACCCGTCGCTGCGCGCGCGCATCGAGGCGCTCGAAGCGATGAACCCATTACGCGAGAACCGCCGAGGGACGGGTCCGCAGCCAGGCGGCTAAGTCGGTCTTCGCCAACACGCTCAAATCGGTTCGTAGCTCGTCCCGCAGTTCCCCGAAAAGACCAAAACTCTCGGCGAAGGCGTCGTGTTTGTGGATCGACTCCTCGTTGACATGACTTGCGAAGATAAACGTCTCGTCGCCAAAGTCCGCATATACGTCCAGCGCGCGCGCCAAAATTCCCGCGCACGACGTCTTCCACAAACTTCGGGTTGTGGTGGGCCTTGTTGACGACGAAGAACTCGTCGGGTCGCTTCAAGAGATCGTACGTTTCGCTCGACATCGAGTTTTCAACGATTTCGACCAGATCCTCAGCACGTATCTCGTCCGCACGAGCCTCGTCGGCACCGATCAGGATAACGCCCCGTCCCCGCTGATTGTGCGTAGCGACCGGCAGCGCATCGAGAGCGCGTGCCGCGTCGACTTCGCTGAATCCGGCATTTCGAAGTTCGGCCAACGCGTGCTCGCGTACCATCGCTTGAGCGCAGGGACAGGCCGTCATCCCTTCCGCCTCGACGCCGATAACGCGTCGCGTACCGATTTGGTCCGCGTGTGCGATCCCGATGAGCGTATACATCTCCTCTCCGCGCTTACCGCTCACGGGAGTCCACCGCTCCAACCCGAACTCGGCGCGCAGCCGCACGTCGGCTCGGACGGCGCGCTGGCTGGTCACGATCTCCCGCGCAATGGCTTCGGCGAGGCGTTCGATGCGAGCCGGCTTCAAATCGCGGGCGAGCACATCGAGCGTCGCCTCCTCGAGAATCTCCGCAAAGCGTGACATATGCACGCCGGATTTGTCGGCCGCCAGATCGGCGACCATCGTAAACTCGCCGTTATAGACGCGGGCGCGTCCGTCGACCTCTAGGTGAACGACGCGCCGCACGCGCGAAACGCCCACGCGGTTGAGCGATAACCGGATTTCCGGCGCCTCCGATTGACGATCCGTATCGAAACGCAATCCGCGCTCTCTCCGGCGAACGCTGCCGTCGGCCGGTGGAGCGACGAGCTGGGGAGCAATCTCGGCGAGCGGGGCGAGATTGTAGGGGCGCGTTTCGAGCTGCGGTTGAACCACTGCGCCGTCATATACCAAAACGTCGACATCGATCGGCCGCGACGCAAGCTTTCGCGTGCCGCGCGCCCTTCCGACAGCCACCTCGACATCGCGGGCAAAGCGCGCAAAAGCGTCGGCGTCCAGCTCCGAACGAAGCAACGCAGCGACGTTGAGGTAGGCCGGACCGTCGGCGCCGCCGGCCGCTCGTGATTCATAAAAAGAGGAGACGGCCCTAATCTCCGCGCGCTTTCGCAAGCGTTGCAACGCGGCGAGGATGTTGCCTTGCCGATCGCCGAGGTTCGAACCGATGCCGATATAGAAGTCGTGCACGTCCTCACTCTTCTAGCCACAGGGCCGGAATTCCGCAGGAACGCCTCGTATCGTAGTGAGGCGATGACAAGCGAGCCAATCTATCCGTACGTCCTCGACCCGAAGCTTACGACGCAAGTGTGGGGCGGCGACGAACTGGTGCGCGTCTACGGGAAACACGGTGATCCAAACGCTCGTCTCGGCGAGTCCTGGGAATGCTGGGATGCCGATCGCGTCACCAACGGGCAGCTGGCCGGCTCGACGGTCGCAGAGCTGCGCGGCCGGCTCGGCGCGCAGCTTCTCGGCGATCTCGACTCTAAGCGCATCTTTCCCGTGCTAACGAAGATCATCACCGCACACGATTGGCTCTCGGTCCAGGTTCATCCCGACGATGCGTACGCGCAGCGCGTGGAACATCAGCCATTCGGAAAGACCGAATGTTGGTACGTGCTTGCCGCGCAACCAAACGCGCAGATCGTCTACGGCTGGACGCGCGACACATCGCGCGTCGAATACGAACGACGCGTCGCCGACGGGACGCTCGGCGAGCTCCTGCGCCATATCGAATTGAAAGCCGGCGACACCGTTTACATTCCGCATGGGTTGGTGCACGCAATCGGACCGGGGCTGACGGTTTTTGAGACCCAGCAGGCGTCCGACTTGACGTATCGCATGTTCGACTACAACCGCATCGGGCTCGACGGCAAACCCCGTGAGCTGCACGTGCAAAAGGCGGCCGACGTTCTCAACTATCGGGCAACCACGTTGGGCACTCTTATGCAAGTTGCGTACCACTTCGAAGGACTCGAGAGAACGGCGCTCATAGCCGACGAGCACTTCGTCGTGGAGCGGATCGTCGCAGGAGCCGAGCCCGCTTCGATGAGCGCCCAGGGACGCCCGCTGATCTTCATGTCGCTCGACGCATCGCTCGAGGTCAAGAGCGAGGATACGAGCGTAACGCTCGAACCCTATCAAACAGCGTTGATCCCCGCGGCGTCGCAGTGGTGCACCGTCCGCGCGGTCGCAGGCGATCGCGCACCTTTCATGTTCGTCACCCCTGCGAAGAGCTCCGAACAGCTTCCCGCGCGAATGCTCGCGGCCGGTATCGGCCAAGAACAGATCGATTCGTTCATGGAGCAATTCTGAAAAATGCATCCGCCCGGCACCCTGTGGCGTTCTAAGGGCGTATGAAAACCCAAACCGCGACCTTTGCAGCCGGCTGCTTCTGGGGCGTCGAAGACGCCTTTCGCCAGGTACCCGGCGTTCTTGATGTCGTTTCGGGTTACATCGGCGGCCACGTTGAGAATCCGACCTATCGTCAGGTTTGCAGTCACAAGACCGGTCACGCCGAAGCCGTCGAGGTAACCTTTGACCCGGACCGGGTCAGTTATGAGAGCCTCTTAAGTCTTTTTTGGCAGCTTCACGATCCGACGCAGCTCAATCGTCAAGGTCCCGACGTCGGCGATCAATACCGCTCGGCTATCTTCACGCACGGCGACGAGCAAGAGCGCGCCGCGGTTGCGTCGCGCGGTCGCGAGCAGCCTAAACACGCGCGCCCAATCGTGACGCAGATTCTGCCGGCGCCGCGCTTTTGGCCGGCGGAAGATTACCATCAGCGCTACTTCGAAAAAAATGGCGGAGGCGCGTGTCACATTGGGCCGGGAGTCGCCCGATGAGACGCGCCGAATTCGCCGCCGCTGCCGCAACTTTCGCGCTTTTCAGCCTCTCGATGCGGCGTTCCGGTGCCGAACAGGAGTTTGAAATAACCCATAGCGACGCGCAATGGCGGGCAATGCTAGGGGAGGATCGTTACGAGATCCTGCGACGCGGAGGCACCGAGCCGGCTTTCTCGAGCCCGCTCATCGGTGAGACGCGGCGCGGCACGTACCGCTGCGCGGGTTGCGCGCTCGCGCTCTTCTCCTCGAATACCAAATACGACAGCGGAGATGGTTGGCCGTCGTTCTGGAACGTGCTACCCAATACGACCCGAACGCAAGCCGATTACGCGTTGGTCGAAGCACGCACCGAAGTGCATTGCCGACGGTGCGGCGGCCACCTCGGTCACATCTTCGACGACGGCCCGGCACCGACTCATCTGCGCTACTGCATCGATGGGCTCGCGCTGCACTTCGTGCCCAGCGCAGCTTAGGGCGCGCTGATTGCCGGATTGCGCTTGGGCAGCCGTCGGCCGGCGATTTCTGCGACTGGCCCGAGACGGCGCATCAACTGCTCGAACTCAGCGCAGTTGAGCGACTGCGCGCCGTCCGAAAGGGCGTTTGCCGGGTCGGGATGCACCTCGATGAGCAAGCCGTGCGCACCCGCCGCCACGCTTGCGATCGCGATCGGCGGAACGAGGCGCGCGATGCCCATGGCGTGCGATGGATCGACGATCACGGGAAGGTGCGTCATTTCCTCCAACAAGGGCACGACGGAGATATCGAGCAAATTGCGCGTGGCGACGTCGAACGATCGAACGCCGCGTTCGCAGAGCACGACGTTGTCATTTCCGCCGAGCACGACGTACTCAGCGGCAAGCAGCCATTCTTGCACGGTCGCGGAGAGGCCTCGCTTGAGCAACACCGGCATCCGAGTGGCACCGACCTCGCGCAACAACGCAAAGTTTTGCATGTTGCGCGTCCCGATTTGGAGCATATCGGCATAGTGCGCGACGAGCTCGACGTCTCGCGGATCCATCACTTCCGTAACGACGCCCAAACCGTAACGATCGCCGGCGTAGCGTAGCATCTTCAGCGCCTCTTCACCGAGGCCCTGAAAGGAATAGGGCGAAGTGCGCGGCTTGTACGCGCCGCCGCGCAATACATTCGCACCGGCTAGGGCAACGGCGCTAGCTGCCGCGTCGATTTGCTCGCTCGATTCGACGCCACAAGGACCGGCGCAGATTGCGACCTCGTCTCCGCCAAACGTCGCACCGCTGGCTAGCTGCACTATCGTCCGCTCCGCACGTGCATCGCGACGGACCAGACGGTACGATTGCGGGACGTTGACGCCTCGTTCCACCTGCCCCGCTTCGACGTACCGTGAGCGCTTCATCCTGCTCTCCTTATGAGCAGGCCAAGGCCGAGCCGCTGCGTGAATGAGGATCGGGGATGGAGCACGTTGCCGTCACGGGAGTGGGAATTGTTTCGCCAATCGGCAGCACCACCGAGTCGTTCTGGCAGCACTTACTCGAAGGGAAGCGCGCGATCGCACCAATGCCGGACGGCTCCGGGCTCTCCGGAAACACGCTCTGGGCAGCCGTCGGGGACGATTTTCTCGAGCAGAGTTCGTTGCCGCAAGGCGCCCTGCGGAACACCGATCGCTTCACGCAATACGCGATGGTGGCGACGCAAGAAGCTCTCACGGGCGCCAGGCTCGATCCTCCGCGCGGGACCGCCGTCATCCTGGGGAACACCATGGGAGGCTTTCCGCTCGTCGCTGAATCGCAGACGCGTTTTCTAGATGGTGCGCGAAACGTCACGCCCAAGCTTATGGCGCTCGTCATACCGAACATGGCCAGCGCCTTGATCGCGATGCACTGGAAGCTGCATGGACCGCAACTCGCCATTAGCACAGCCTGCGCGTCGTCGCTCGACGCAATCGGTTTGGCCTCCGGCATGATCGAGCGCGGTGAGATCGACGTAGCGATTGCCGGCGGCAGCGAAACGCTCCTCAGTCCCATTGTTTACGAGAGCCTCGTGCGAGCCGGCGCGCTCTCGCGCAACGACGACGTTACCCAGGCGTCCCGGCCGTTCGACGTCGATCGCGACGGATTCGTGATGGGCGACGGCGCCGGCATCCTCGTTCTCGAGCGCGCGCAACGCGCGCAAGCGCGCGGAGCCCGCATTCTCGCGCGTGTTCGCGGTTACGCGTGCGTGGCCGACGCGTACCACATCACCTCTCCGGATCCGTCCGCGCGCTACGAGGTAAGCGCGATGCGCGGCGCGATGAAACGCGCCGGAGCTGCGGGTAAAGAATGTCGCGTCGTCTATGCCCATGCGACCGGCACGATCGTCGGCGATGCGGCGGAATCCAAGGCGATCGATGAAGTCTACGGCGACGGCCGGGCGATCGTCACGTCGATCAAGGGTCACGTCGGCCACAGCATGGCAAGCGCCGGAGCGATGTGCGCGATAGCGGGCATCACGGGCATGCACGAAGGCCGGGTTCCGCCAACGATGGGAACCAAGCGCGTCGATCCACGGACGCGCTTCGATCTGGTAACGGCGCAGCCGCGCGCCTGTTCGTATTCCGTTTTTCAGGTCAACGCCTTCGGCTTCGGGGGACAGAACGCGTCGCTGATTCTCTCGTCGTGAGCGCGAGCAGGGCGCGCTCGAGCGAATTAGAAATCAGAACCGGTTCTACCGAGGTGCGACGCCGATGAATCTTCTCGTCAAAGGTACGAGCGGACCGCTAGCCGGTGAGGTGCAGGTCCCGAATTCCAAATATCACGCTCACCGCGCATTGATCCTGGCGTCGCTTGCGCCCGGAACGAGCCGCATTCTCGGGCTCTCTGACGCGCGTCACGTTGAGTACACGATGGACGTGTTGCGCGCGCTCGGCACGAAGATCGAAGTCGACGGTCAGACGCTGCTGGTAACCGGTGGTCCCTACCGCGTAAAGCGAAAAGTCGTTTCGGTAGGCAGTTCCGGCTCGACGCTCTATTTCATGATCGGTTTAGCGTCGCTAGCCGACTTGCCGATCACGCTGACCGCGCAAAAATACTTCCAGCGGCGGCCGGTCGGACCGCTTCTCGACGCGCTCGCTGCAATGGGCGTGGGGTTCGAATCCGCGCAGGGCTGCCCGCCGATTGCAATTATCCCCGGTCAACCCCGGGGTGGCAGGATCGTCATTCCCGGCACGTTGTCGCAATGGATCTCCGGTCTTCTCCTTCTGGCTCCATTCGCGAAAGAGCGAACTGTCATCGAGGTCGAGGGCGAGTTGAACGAGCGCCCCTACATTGCGCTGACGGCCGAAATGATGCGCGCTTTCGGTCTGCACGTGCACATGACAAGCGATTGTCGGCGCTTCGAAGTCGAGCCCGACCAGCAAGCGCTTCCTGCCACGGTCGAGCTGCCGCCGGACATTGGCTCTGCTGCCTTCGGACTCGCCGTCACGGCGATCCATCCGTCCAACGTGCTCTTTCGAGGCTTGCAGAAGTTGCCCAACGAGCTGCCCGACCACCCCGAAGGCGCGTTCATGGAGATCGTGCGAGAAATGGGTTTGCCGATGGCGTTCGACGAGCAAACACGTGCGGTACGCGTGAAGCACGATGGCATCGAACTGCGCGGCGTGCACGTCGATTGCCGCGACATACCCGATATGCTGCCGATCCTTTCTACGCTCGGCACGTTTGCGAAAGGCGAGACTGTGCTCGAGAATATTAGGCACGTGCGACTCAAGGAATCGGATCGGGTCGCCGCGATGCTGCAGCTCAATCGTATGGGCGGTCATCTCGAACTGCACGACGATCGTCTCGTAGCGCACGGCGTCTCGCAGCTCTTCGGCGCGCGACTCTCGTCGTTTAACGATCACCGAATTCTTATGTCGCTGGCGGTGGCGGCCTCGCGCGCCGAAGGACAAAGCACTTTGACGTATCCGAACGCTTACCGCATCTCCTATCCCCGCTTTCTCGACGCCATGCGCAGCATCGGCGTTCCGATGTCTATCTCCGACGCACCGTCAAACGGCCGGCACGTCCTCCCGAAGCGGGACCGGCAGATGCTCAAGCCGGAGCGTGCGGCGCAGCTCACACTCGATGAACTTATGCGCCGGCACGCACGCGAAATGCCGCGCGACGTCGCCGTCATCGAAACGGGCGACGGCGGCGACGCGACCTTGACTTGGCAGGAGTTGCTCGACAGAGTGGAACGTACGGCTACGCTGCTGCTGCAGCTCAACGTCCGGCCCGGCGAGTGCGTGGCATATCAATTTCCGAATTGCCTCGAGTTCGTCGTCATCTCGCTGGCGACGCTGCGCGTCGGCGCAATTTGCTGTCCGCTGATGCCGATCTTCCGCGAGCGGGAAATCGCGTTTTGCCTGCGCCGGTCCGGCGCGCGCGTGCTCGTGGTGCCCAATGAAGCTCGCGGCCGCCATCACGCCGGTGAGATCGCGTCATTGTTGAGTGAAGCATCGATTTTCAGCGGCGCTCTGCCGCTACGGCTCGAGAACGTCGTCGTTTCAGCGAGCGGGCGAAGGTCGCATCCCCTGCCCGCAGCCGACAATCCGAACGGGTCGGTGCGCTGGATTCATCTTCAAGAAGCGCTCCAAGCCGTTGAGGTGGAGACGGACGCTCTCGATGCACGCCGCAGTAAACCGACCGCGCTAGCGCAGTTGCTCTTCACGTCGGGAACTTCGGGCGAGCCGAAAGGCGTGCTGCACCGCAACGACGTACTCATGCGCGCTGCGGCGATGGAGGTCGAGCATTTGGGACTCGACGCCGACGATCGAATCTTTGTGCCCTCGCCCCTCGCGCACCAAACCGGTTTTCTCTACGGCATGTGGCTCGCAATCGTCATGGGTGTTCCTCAGATCGTCCAGCCGGTCTGGAATGCATCGCGCGCCCTGCGTGCTCTCAACGACTGGGACGGAACGTTCGTGCAGGCGGCGACGCCTTTTTTGGCAGACTTAGTTAAGGCCGTCGAGGAAGGCGAACGTCCACCGGCCGCACTGCGGATCTTCGTCGCTACCGGGGCGGCGGTGCCGCGGGGATTGGCAGAACGAGCCACTCGCATCCTCGGGACGGCCGTCTGCGGCGCGTGGGGAACGACGGAATCCTGCCTAGGTTCGCTCTCAGCACCCGGCGATGAAGCGGCGAAGGTTTGGGGGACGGACGGACGCGCACTGCGAGGCATTCGCTTGCGCATTACCAACTCCGACGGACGCGTACTGCCGCCGGGCGAGGAGGGACACTTCGAAGTCCAATCGGCCACGATGTTCGACGGATATGCCGATCATGCGGATTGGACTGCCGCCGCATTTACTCCCGACGGGTGGTTCCGCACCGGCGATCTCGGGATCATGGACGACGCCGGATACGTTCGCATCACCGGTCGAGTGCGCGACGTCATCAATCGCGGCGGCGAGAAAATTCCGGTGGGCGAAATGGAACAACTGCTGGCCGACCACCCCGCGGTCGTCGAGGTCGCGATCGTCGCGATGCCGGATCCGCGCCTAGGCGAGCGCGCCTGCGCCTTTACCGTATTGCGGGGCGGAGCGACGTTCGATTTCGAACAAATGCAGCACTATCTCGACGCGTGTCAAGTAGCCAAACATTATTGGCCCGAACGGCTGGAGATCGTCGGCGAGCTGCCGCGAACGCCTTCGGGAAAGGTGCAGAAGTATATTTTGCGCGAGCGAGCGCGCGAATTGCGCGCGCACGAGCGCGTCAAAGAAACCATCTTGTGAAACAGCTCGACCGAACGCCGGCCTTCGACGAGAGCTCGTTTGCCACGCTGAAGGATCAGGTCGCTGCCTATGTTGCCGGACCTGCCGAGGTCTGGGCCCGACGCATCGAGAGTGAACGGCACGTTCCTGCGCAGCTTTGGGACGATCTGCGCAAGCGCGGCTACCTTTCCCTCGCCGCGCCCGCGGCTTACGGCGGACGCGCGCTGCCGTTCACTCGCTTCCTTGAACTCATCGAGTTGTTCTCGATGTCGCACGCATCAATCCGCATGATCGTTCACGTCGTCAACGGCACCTGGCGCGCGATGGATCGTTTCGCGAACGATCGGCAGCGAAATCAATTCGTGATTCCGTCGGTCCAAGGCGAGATCAAGGTAGCGTTCACGCTGACCGAGCCGACGGCCGGCACTGGTGCCGATCTCCGTTGCAGCGTCGTACGTGAAGGCGAGACTTACTACTTGAGCGGCGAGAAGCACCTCATCACGTTCGGAACGATATGCGATTACTGGCTGCTTTTTGCTCGCCTCGCCGGAACGCGCGGCGCGGACGGTACCCTCGCGCTGCTCGTCGACCGCCGTTCGCCGGGAGCGACCGTCGTCGAGATGGACGAATCGATGGGCGTACGGGGAACCGATCACGCGCGGCTGACGTTCACGCAGACACCCGTTCCGGTTGCGAATCGGCTAGGAAACGAAGGGCAGGGCTTAGACGTCGCGCTCGGCGGCTTCCTCGTTCCGAGCCGAATCTCGGTCGCGATGAGCTGCGTGGGGTTAGCGCGCCGGGCCCATGAGCTCGCCATCGAGTACGCGAGCAATCGCGAGACGTTCGGAAAGAAGCTCGAGCAGCGTCAGGCGATTCGCTTCATGATCGCCGAGAACGCAACGGACATTGAAGCGGCACGTCAACTCGTGCTCCACGCCGCCAGCCGATGGGAAAGCGGCAGTCCGGAGGCACGGATGCTCTCGTCGATGTCGAAGCTGCAAGCCGTCGAGATGCTCACGCGCGTTACCGACAAAGCGCTGCAAATACACGGCGGCATCGGCTTTTGGCAGCCCAATGCAATCGAGCGCGTCTATCGCGACGCGCGCGCACAGCGTTTTGAAGAGGGCACGAACGAAATTCAAAAGACCGTGATCGCGCGCGAGCTGCTCGGCAATGCAGCGGGCGGCGGATGAGCCGGCGATTCGAAAAAAAAGTCTCGCTCATTACCGGAAGCTCGCGGGGAATCGGCCGAGCGCTGGCGCTGACGCTCGCGCGCGAGGGCGCAACGGTCGTCGTCAATTACGTTCGCAATGCGGAGCTTGCGGCGCAGACGGTACGCGAGATCGAAGTGCTCGGGTCGCGCGCAGTTGCGGTGCAGGCGAACATGGAGACGGCCGATGAGATCGACCTTCTCTTCGATCGCGTCGCAGCGGAGTTCGGCTCCCTCGATCATTTCGTCTCCAACGCCGCCGCAAGCGCCTTCAAGAAGATCGTCGATCTCAAAGCGCATAACCTCGACCGGTCCTTCGATTTGAACGTTCGCGCCTTCGTTCTAGGCGCTCAGCGTGCCGTCAAGCTGATGCGCAACGGCGGCCGGATAGCCGCGCTTTCCAGTTACGGCAGCGTGCGCGCGTACCCGACGTACGCGAACCTTGGATCGAACAAGGCGGCCGTCGAGGCGTGGGTGCGATACATGGCGGTGGAATTCGCGCCGTATGGCATCAACGTCAACGCCGTTAACGGCGGTCTGATCGACACCGAATCATGCGCCTACTTTTATGAGAACGTTCCGGGTATGGCGCCGATCGAATCCGTGTTGTCGAAGGTTCCGAAGGGGCGCATGGGAAGCGCCCAAGAGGTCGCCGACGCCATTGCGTTTCTGCTCGCACCCGAATCGGAGTACATCACCGGCCAGACGATCTGCGTCGACGGCGGCCTCAGCGTGATCGCGCCGCCGTTCTATGCCGATACGTCGCCGCCACTAACGCTCAAGTAGACCGCCGGTGTTCGAGTACGCACTTCAGACGGGCCGCATCGGCGCGCTTCGGCTTGCCAATCGCATCATCATGGGCTCGATGCACTTAGGGATCGAATCCGATGGAGAGGCGCTTGCGGCGTTCTATGCCGACCGCGCTCGCGGCGGTGCGGGTTTGATCGTCACCGGAGGGTCCTCGGTGAGCCGCGTCGGCGCGGGGGGCCGAAACTACAGCTTCATAAACGACCCCGCGGGCGCGGCGCCCCTTCGCGTCGCCGCAGCGGCGGTCCACGACGCCGGCGGCCGCATCGCTTTGCAGCTCTTTCACGCCGGTCGCTACGCCTTCTACTCCTCGTTCAGCTTGCAGCCGGTCGCGCCGTCCGCGCTGCCCTCCCGGTTTTCGCCCGATCCGCCTCGCGCGCTCGAGGAAGCAGAGATCCTCGAAACAATTGCCGATTTTGCAAACGGCGCGGTGCGCGCGAGAGAGCTCGGCTACGACGCCGTTGAGGTGATGGCTTCGGAGGGATACTTGCTCAATCAGTTCCTATCGCCCCTGACGAATCGGCGCGACGACGCGTGGGGCGGCGACTTCGAGCGGCGCATGAACTTTCCGCGCGCGGTGCTGCGCGCGATCCGCGAGAGTGCCGGCGCCGAATTCCCCGTGATCTTTCGCATCTCAGGCGTCGACTTGATGGCGAACTCAACGACGCAGCACGAAACGCTCGCTTTCGCTCGGGCGCTCGCTTCCGACGGCGTCGACGCGCTCAACGTGGGGATAGGTTGGCACGAGTCTTCGACCCCAACGGTGCAGCATCTCGTTCCCAGCGGGGTCTGGGTACGCTATGCGACGGCCATCAAATCGGCCGTCGGCGATCTCCCGGTTATCGCGAGCAATCGCATCAACTCACTCGCCGGCGCCGAAGAAGTTTTGGCCGCCGGCAGCGTCGATTTCGTTTCGATGGCGCGGCCCTTTCTGGCCGACGCGAGGATCGTTGCGAAAGCCGCGCGCGCGCAAGGTCATTTGGTCAACACGTGCATTGCTTGCAATCAGGCGTGCATCGACCGCTCGGTGCTCGACGAGCCGGTTTCCTGCATGGTGAACCCGCGAGCCGCACGCGAGCGCGAGTTTCCCGAATGGGGCACACCGGCGGTGCCCGGACGTTTCGCAGTCGTCGGAGGCGGACCCGCAGGGATGGAGAGCGCGCGCGCCTTGGCCGCGCTTGGGCATCGCGTCGAGCTCTTCGAGGCACAGAGCGAGCTCGGCGGACAATTTCGCATGGCGCGACGGATTCCCGGAAAGCGTGATTTCGGCGAAACGATTCGTTATTTCACCAATGAGTTGGCGCGGCTGCGCGTCGTCGTGAGGCTGAACTGCCGCCTTATCGACACCGAGGCGTTGAAAGACTTCAACGGCGTCGTACTCGCAACCGGCGTAGTGCCACGCAAAGCAGCGCTTGTGGGAAGTGACCTTCCGCACGTCTTTACCTATGCCGATGTGTTGCTGGGGGACTGCCCCGTCGGCGAGCGCGTCGCAATCGTCGGAGCCGGCGGGATCGGCGTCGACGTCGCGCACTACTTGAGTTTCGGTGAGTCGAACGCCGACGAAAGCACTCGGTTTCTCTACGAGCAGGGCTTGGCCGCGCCGCCCGACGGAGCGCTTCTCGTCTCCGGACGTAAGGCGGTCGCGCTCATGCGGCGGGGTCCCACAATCGGCGAGCGCATCGGCAAAACGACGCGCTGGGCGGTTCTTCGCGCGCTGCGCGCCGCCGGCGTCGAAACGTTGGCAAACATCAGCTACGATGCCGTCGTGCCGGGCGGCATTCGGGTACGAACGGCGGATGAGCAAACGCGCACGATCGCGGCCGATTCGATCGTCATCGCCGCCGGTCAAGAGCCCAATGACGCGCTGCTCGAGCCGATCCGGATGCTTGGTGTACCGTTTTGCGTCGTCGGCGGCGCGAAAGACGCGACCGAGCTGAACGCGGTGCGCGCCTTCGAGGAAGGGCTGCGCGCCGCGCACGAGCTCGATCGCGAGTTTAGGAAACGTTTACCGTTTGAGGTGCACGCGAAAGCCGAGTGACGGAAACGTAAACGCGGGCAGCGATGCCATGCCGGGTGAGGTCGCAAGACTCTGGTCTGTTACTTTCGAGGCGATCAATATCTCGGTCCCGATCTGCTGGTAACTTAGCTTCCCCCAGTTGCCGGCGCTCATCGCCCAGCCATTCGCATACGTTTGGTTTCTGTATTTTTCAATAATGCACGCGAACCAGTACTGACCTTTTGCAAGCCGCGCGAGGTAATAGAAGGCTTCGTACGTGTTGTAGAAGCCCTGAACCGGATCGAGGTTCTCGAAATTCTCCGTGACCTCGGTTGAGGATCCGCCGGCCCGCGAGCCGCACGAGGACGGCATTTTCGCCGCGCCCACGACGTCGAAGTTATCTGAATAGAATGTGCTCGGCAGCGTTCCGTCGCCCGGATACCAGTCTGGAACCGCGACCGTTCCGCGCCGCACCGGCAAGGGCTTTCGGCCTGACGAGCGGACGTCGATGTTCCCTCCGCTCGGCAGCTCGAAGGTTTGGGTCAGTTGGTTATATCCGGCGGCCCGTTCCGAGAGCGTGTAAACCGAAGGCTTGTCGAGCGACACTTGGGTCGTCGAAGCGTAGTTGTCTTGGATTTTTGACCGACCAAGACTTGAGTACGAAGTTTGGCTTCCATAGGTCCCCTTGGCCCCTTCGGTGTACGCGGTGTTCTGCGCATAGGCGCCCTTGCCCGACTGATATTCGTTGTAGTACGACGTGTGGAGTGCGGCCGCGCTCCACTTGCGTCCAGTCGTCAGCGGAAAGTCGAACGAGTTCTGACTTTTGGGATACGTGTCCATGCCGGTTTCGCTGAAGGGACCCTCTACCACGTTGTAGTCGTCGGATAGAATGATTTGGGCGATCCCTCCACGATGTGGTAGAAAACCAATGGCGGAATCGAGATTTTCGACTAAGCCGTACTTCGATTTTATCTGCTCGAGTACGTCATAGATCCCGGTCTTTTTGTTCAGCGCGAATTTGACGGTAGTGACGCCGGCGTCGCTGCCCTTGGTCGAAACCGGCGCAGCGGTGGGGCCGGCCCAGGTTTTCGTCACCCATTTGTTGGTGTAGGGATAGGGTATCGTGACCGGCGCCGTGACCGGCGGCGTAGCCGACGCCCCTGGAATATGCGCGTTTTGAGACTGGGCCTGATTGACAGCCGGAAGCGTGCCTGCTCCGGTGCTCGAGCGGCCGGAACATGCCGCAACACAAATAAGCGCGGCGGCGCCGAAGATTGCGCCGCCGATTCGAACGTATCGTTGCATCAGAATGCCTCCACAGGTAGCGTGGCGTGGGAACTATCTGGCGGTATACCCAAGGGGGGCGGCGTTGCCTCAGGCGAGCAAGTTCGTTCGTCTGCGGTATGGAGCGCGGCCAGTCCCCCAAAGACCGAATGGCCGGTCGTCGGAGGAGTTGTGTGTCCAATAATCTACGTGACTCCCTCGAGCAGCGATTGGAGTTGCGAAACGTGCGTTGCGAACGCCTCACGTCCGCGTTTGGTGAGACGGTATCTAGTCAACGGGCGACGGTTGAGAAAGCTCTTCTTTTCGTCCACGTAGCCCGCTTCGACGAGTTTACTCAGATGTGCGCCGAGATTACCGTTGCTCACGCTCAGCGCGCGCATCAGCTCCGAGAATGCGACCCAATCAAAACTTAGGAGTTCGGCGACGACGCCGAGTCGCACTTTGGAGAGCAGCAATTCGTCCATCGGTGAAGCCCTTAATCGCGAGCGAGTAGCTCGCTCGCGCCGAATCCGGCGTAGCCGACCAGCATGCCGCAGCCCAAAACGTATCCGACAATGGCAGGCGGAGCGAAGTTCGCAACGATGAGCGAAACGACGATTAGAACGCCGCCTATCTGGGCGCGGCGATTGCCGTGCATGCCGATGTAGAGCAAGACGATTGCTTCCGCGACGCTCCAAATGGCGGCCGCCGCCGCGCCGGTAAAGATGCGATAGACCGCTACATTGACCACAAAAGCAAGACCGAGAGTGAGCCAGAGCACGTTGAAAAACTCGCGCTGCACCAGGGAGCTGCGCTGTAGCATTCTCCGAGTGAGCCTACCTCGGAAGATCGAGAAGACGGCACACGCAGCTAAGACTATAGGAACCGACCAAAGCGCGGCGGACGGCACGGTGCCCCGATCGACAAGGGCAAAGAGCACCGGGACGTAGGCAGAGCCGATGCCCCAAACGACGAAGTGCTCGCCGCCGGAACAGAGCCGCTGGTGCGACTCCGCTAGGATACGATCGACCATCTCGATGTGATCGCGGGCCGCAGCTGCATCGATGCGCTCCACGATCAAACCTCCCGCAACGCGAGCAAAAGCCCAAACCCAAGCAGGATGGCGGCGGCCCACGTCGCGGCTTGCGCCAGTGCGTCAGTTCCTGCCAACCGCCAGAGCCATTCCATCGCAAGGCCGTAGCAACCCCAAAGGAACAAAAGTCTGCCCAGGCACGGGCCGCCAAGCGTTTCGCCTGAGACACGGGATTCCAGAATAGTCTGTTTCATAGACTATTCTGTAACCGTTTTCGAAACCAAAGTCAAGCCTTGAGCAGGCTTGCGACCTGCGTTGACGTCGCCGTCCCCTCCTGCTATCGTACCCAGGTCATGTACGCGATCATTGAAGCCGGCGGCAAACAATATCGAGTCGCTGAAGGTGACGTCATCCGTTGCGATCTGGTCGCGAACGACGTGGGTTCGGACGTTACCTTCGATCGAGTCGTCCTGGCCGGAAGCGACGACGACGTTAGAGTCGGCACACCGATTCTCGACGGCGCCAGCGTTTCGGGGAGAGTCGTGCGGCAGGCAAAAGACAAAAAGATCTTAGTCTTCCGCTATAAGCCCAAGAAGCGCGTTCGCAAACTCAACGGCCACCGTCAGCCATACGCCGAAGTCAAAATCACCAAGATCACGCTGCCCTAACGGGGCTTCACAAGTATGCTCGAGGTAACTTTCGCTCGGGACGATCGCGATCGGTGCTGCGGCATTTCGGCGCGTGGGCACGCGGATTTTGCCGTCCATGGAAAAGACATCGTTTGCGCGGCGGTCTCGGCGATTCTTCAGGCCGCGCGACTGGGGTTGACCGAGTACGTCCGAGCCGAGGTGGCGGTCCGCCAAGAGCCGGGCGAGCTGGAGCTTCGGTGGCCTGAGGATCAAAGCGATCTCGAAAGCGTGCGAGCGATTGCCGCAACCGCGGAGCTCGCCATCGAGCAGATCGCGCACCGTTTTCCCAAGCACGTGCGCCTGAAACGCGCGCGCGTTTCGCGAAGTGTAGGACGCAAGCCCTCGGAACGGGTAACAGATTTGGCAGACCGAAGGAGAATTTACGATGTCTGAGAGTTTTCGCACGACGCCGCCCGATCAGCCCTGGTCCAGTTCGAGCCCAGGCAACGGTTATCAAAACGCTTTCGAGAAGCCGTCGCACGAGGAACCGGATGTTGGTGAAGCGGGCAAAATCGTGCTCGCAGGGGTGCTGGGCGGATTGCTTTCCGCGGCCGGCTATCTGATTTACCGCCGCCTGCCAGAAGAGCAGAGGCAGCGCCTTAACTCCCAGGCTCGGGCAATGCTCGCCGCGCGCATTACCGAACTTCGTCAGAACTTCAATATTTAAGTGGGGGCTCTTCGTGCTCGGCTTGCGGATGCGCCGGTAACGGGGGCGGGGCCGGCTCGGGCGCTTCGGCGGCGCGCTCCATTTCGGCGATAAACGAGTGTGAGGTCTGCTGTACCTCGCGCATGAAGCGTCCAGCCTGCCGCATGACCTTCGGCAGGCGATCCGGCCCGAAAAGCAAGAGCGCGAGAATCGAAACCACGAGGACGTCCGGTATCGAAAACACTGTAGGGAAGGGCTTACCTGCGTAGCCGTGCAAACATCACGACCCGCCCGTGAAGATAATTTACACGCGCGGCAATCGCACCGAAAGGCTGGCGTCGCTGACGACGCTGCGCAAGATCCTCAATCGGTTCGTTGCCCACCGCGTCTTCTACGAAGTCTCGAGCCGCAGCAAACGCGGCCACGAATTCTTTTCCACCAAGAATATCTTCGTCGTCGGGTTGATAGAAGTGACGAACTTCGAACATCTCAAGATCCTCTTCTTCGACGCCCACTGCCAGTCGCATTCGATTGAGATCTTGAATCCGCAGACGATGCGCATCTACGACGAGATTCCAGGCCGCGGCTTTGCGGTTTCTTTCATAAGCGGGGACGGCGAAGGCGTCGAGACGCGCTGCTATATTCGGGACGAAGGTGAGGACGCCGATACGATCCACGAACGAACCGCGCTTGAAAAGATCACGTTGCCTCAGCTCTTCGAATACCTCGAGGAGATCACCGCCTCGGAGACGACCGCCAAAAACGCCCAGCGTTAGAGCGCTGCTCCAGCCGCTGCGCGTGGCGCAGGGCTCGTACCGCTTCACCGAAGCGACCGGCGCGCTTGCACGCAACGCCTAAGTTGAGATAGGCGATCGCATAATCGGGGTCGGCGGCGATTGCGCTTTCGTAATTGGCGATCGCCGCTTCGAGCCGGCCTTCTTCCAACAGCATATTGCCGAGATTCGTCAATGCCGGCGCGTAGCCGGGGCGAGCTTTCAACGAGGCCTCGAAATCGGCGCGCGCGAGCTCGGGAAGTTTCAGCCCCATGCGTGTGACGCCGCGCTTGTTCAATAGAAAGGCCCGCTCTTCTTCGGCCAGTCGCTGCGTCAGCAACTCCGCGAATGCCGCCTCGGCACCCGAAAAGTCGCGACGATCGAGGGCCCGCAACGCGCAAGCAAATCGCTCGTCATCTCGAAACACGCTTCCTCCATGTTCACGATCGACATCGTCACGCTCTTTCCCGAGTTCTTTGCGCCGTTCGTCGGGCTTTCAATCGTCGGCCGCGCGGTGGAAAACGGCCTCGCCGACATCCGCTACCACCATTTGCTCGACGAGCTCTCAGATGGAGCGCGTGCGGACGAGGCGCCCTTCGGGGGTGGCCCCGGAATGGTGCTGCGGATCGAGCCAATTGCTCGAATCCTCGACCGAATCGCGATGGAAGCGCCCGCGAGCGAACAGCGCGCGATTCTGCTGCCGAGCCCCAGCGGAAAGCGCTTCACGCATCGCGAGGCGCAGCGATGGGCGCAGCTCGATCGTTTGGTAATCGTCTGCGGTCACTATGAAGGAGTCGACGACCGCCTCTGCCGGCTCTATCCGGTCGAGGAGTGGTCGCTCGGTGACTTCATCCTCACCGGCGGGGAGATACCGGCGCTCGTTTTCATGGACGCAACGATTCGCTTGTTGGCCGGCGCCGTTCGGCCCGAGTCGCTGGAGAACGAATCCTTCACGGGCGGCGTACTCGACCATCCCAGCTTCACGCGACCTGCGACCTTTCGCGGTGTCGACGTGCCGCCGGTCCTCCTCTCCGGAGACCATGCCAAGATCGCGCAGTGGCGCCGGGAACAGTCGCGGCAGCGGACGGCGGCGCGTCGCCGGGACTTGCTCGATGATGCCTTGCAGGGTGAGGAAGGCCCGTGATAGCATACGGTGGTTGTGCCGGGCTCCGCGCCCGGCTATTCGTTGCGCTGCCCTTCGACGGAGCTCGTCGCGATCGAAGTCGAGGGACTCAGGAAAAGGCTATGAATGTCATCGATGTCCTCAACCGCGAGCAGCTCAAGGACGGCATCCCCCAATTCCGTCCTGGGGATACCGTTAAGGTCTATTCCAAGGTGCTGGAGGGTGGTAAGGAGCGCACCCAGATGTTCGAAGGCGTCGTCATCGTCCGCAAGGGCGGCGGCGCGGGCGAGTCGATCACCGTTCGGCGTATCGCGCACGGGGTGGGCGTCGAGAAGACCTTCCTCATACAAAGCCCAAGGGTGGAGCGAATAGAGGTCGGCAAGCGAGGCGTCGTTTCCCGAAGCCGCCTGTACTATCTGAGCGAGAAGGTCGGTAAGGCCGCGCGCATCAAGGAAAAGAAAGCCAAAGGAAGCTGACCCGCGACACCGCTGCAGCTGTTAGGGTTTATCTGCGCCTTGGGGATCGCGCGAGTCACGCTCTCGGCTAAACCGTTCGCAAACCGGTCGACTGCAATCGTCCGCGCATATTTGGACGCACTCATCGTCGTCGGTCTCATCGCGCTCTTCCTGATCACATTCGTCGTTCGAACGTTCTACATTCCCTCGGTTTCGATGGTCCCGACGCTGCAGGTTCGCGACGTCCTGCTCGTCGACGAAATTGCATACCGCTTTCACGCGCCCGCCGAAGGTGACGTTGCGATCTTCACCCCGCCGTACGAATCCGGGGGGAACGATTTCGTCAAGCGCGTGATCGGCCTGCCCGGTGATACAATCTCGATTTCGAACGGGATCGTCTACCGAAACGGAAAGGCGCTTCGCGAGCCCTATGAGAACCAGCCGCCGCGCTACGATTTAGCGATTCGTCGATACGGGATCTACGTCGACGGCAATCGCCTCGACCCGCGTACGGCGAAAGTGCCTCGGCTCGCACTCTGGCAGGCTCCAGATCGTATCCCAAAAGGCTTCTATTTCGTGCTCGGCGATAACCGCAACTACTCCGACGACTCGCACGTCTGGGGATTAGTGCAGCGCGGGGCTTTTGTCGGGAGGGCCTTCTTGATTCTGTGGCCGCTGGAGCGCTTTACGGTCTTGGAGAAATAGATCATCTCCTCATGACCCCGTACGAGCTTCTCGCAATCGTGGCAGTGATCGGCGTCGCGCGCGCGGTCCTCTCGTTACGCCCGGTCGTTGCCGGCTCGTCCGGCCGCAGCACCGCGATCGCCCGGGAGTTCTTGGACCCGTTCATCATCGCAGGGATCGCCGCTTGGATTCTGATCACGTTCGTGGCACGCACGTACTACATTCCCTCCGGCTCGATGCTGCCGACCCTGCAAATCCACGACGTTCTCCTCGTGGATAAGTTCGAGTACCGCTTCCATGCGCCCAATGAAGGCGACATCGTCGTCTTTCCTCCGCCGGTTCCGACGCCCGACGACTTCATCAAACGCGTCGTCGGCCGCCCCGGCGATACTCTGCGCGTCGCCGGCGGCATGGTTTATCTCAACGGAAGGGCGCTTGCGGAGCCGTACGTCGCGGAAAGGCCATCGTACGGCCTCGAAATTCGCAACTATGGAATCTACGTCAGTTATGGTGCCGGTTGGCAACGACTCGACCCAAGCGACGCTAACGTTCCGCCTGCGTCGCGCTGGACCGCTCCCAATCGCATTCCCTCGCACTGCTATATCATGTTCGGCGATAATCGCAACGATTCCGAGGATTCGCATATTTGGGGTTTTGCACAAGACACCGGGCGTTTTGCAAGTGGTTCGCGGATGGGCGCGAGCGCCGGCTTTACCGGACGCGCATTTCTTATCTTTTGGCCTCCCTCGCAAGCCAAGATTCTTTAGTGACCTGCGCGAAGTCGAATCCTGTGATCCGCTTCGTGCGGTGGCGACGAGTTACGAACCTGGCCTTGCAGCTTGCAGTGCTTGCAGCGCTGCTGGCGGCCTTCTTCGTGCGACTGCCACAGGTCACGGGCCTTTCGATGGAACCGCATATACGCTCCGGTGAGTACGTCGTGATCAACACCTTTGCGTATCGAATCGCCGTCCCGCGGCGCGGCGACATCGTAGCCTTCCGGCACGAAAGCGGGGCGCGAGAGATCTTTATCAAGCGCGTTATCGGGGTCTCCGGCGACCGCATTCGGGTCGATCGTGGGCAAGTCTACGTTAACGGATCTAAGCTCGACGAACCGTACGTGCGCCATCCCGACGAGCGGAGCTTCGGAGAAATCGCGGTGCCGCCCTCATCCGTTTACGTTCTCGGCGACAATCGTGCGGAGAGCGAAGATTCTCGCTTTTTCGGACCGGTGAGCAACGATTTATTGGTCGGGCGCGCCGTCGCCGCAATCTGGCCGCCGAGCATGCTCGGCAGACTATGACTCTCTTCTAACGTATCTGGGGAATAGCGACTTTGGAGCGGCAGGTTGCGTGGTATCCCGGACACATGGCGAAGGCGGCGCGTCGAATTCGCGAGTACTTGCGCTCGATCGACATCGTCGTCGAGATCGTCGACGCGCGCATCGCAAGCAGCGGACGCAATCCGCTGCTCGACGAGCTGGCGGGTAGGCGCACGCGCGTGATCGTCCTCAACCGTCAAGACCTGGCTGAGCCCGCCACGACGAAACGCTGGCTGCAGCATTTCGCGGGCTGCGGTTCGAACGCCATTGCGGTGGATGGACGCTCGCAACGCAGCGTAGCCCGCGTCGCGGCCGCGATCGCGCGTTCGTCCGTTCGCACCGCCGGCTTTTCGCGCGCGATGATCGTGGGGGTACCCAACTCGGGTAAGTCGTCGATCGTCAATGCCTTGCTCGGCCGTGCGGCCGCAAAGACTGAAGACCGCGCCGGCGTCACCCGCCACACCCAGTGGTTTCGCCTCGCCCGTAACATCGAGCTGATGGATACCCCGGGGGTGCTGCCGGCGAAGATCTCAAGTGTGGCCGCGCAATGGAAGCTCGCCATCTGTGGCGCCGTGCCGCGTGACCGCTACGATCCGCAAGAGGTCGCGGCGGCCTTTCACCGCTGGCTCCTCGCTCGCAGGCCGAGCACGCAGGTTCCGGACCTCGCAACGTTTGCGGCCAGGCGTGGTTTCGTAAGGCGTCGCGGTGAGATCGATTACCACAACGCCGCCCAGTCGTACGTCCGCGCGTTCAACGAAGGCGCCTTCGGGCGCATCTCATTGGAGGCTCCCAATGACCCCGAAACAGCGTAAGGCGAAGACTGCCTACGAGCGCGAGCGGCGCCGCTTGCACCGGTTACATCGCTTCGAATACGCGGCGCGAGAGCGCGGGTTCAGTCTCGTCGGCGGCATTGACGAAGTCGGTCGAGGCCCGCTGGCCGGACCGGTCGTCGCCGCGTGCGTCGTCGCTGCTGGGCCGCTGATGATCAAAGGATTGAACGATTCCAAGCAGGTTCGGCCCGACTTACGGGTCGAGATCGCGGAGATCGTGAAGGTGCGCGCGACGGCGTGGGCCGTCGGCAGCGCCGGCGTCGCCGAGATCGACCGCCTCAACATCTATTGGGCCAGCATCCTTGCGATGGAGCGTGCCATCGCATTGTTGAGCGCCGCACCTGAGTATTTAATCACCGATGCGGTTCGGATTCGCTCGTTCGAGAGACCCCAAGAGCCATTGGTTCACGGCGATGCGCGATGCGCTCTGGTCGCGGCAGCCTCGATCGTGGCGAAGGTTCATCGAGACGGTCTAATGGTCGAGCTGGATAAAGAGGATTCGCGCTACGGCTTTGCGCTCCATAAGGGCTATTCGACCGCTCACCACCTGCAGGCGTTGCGCCTGCACGGTCCGAGCATCCACCATCGCGCAAATTGGGCGCGCGTCCGCGATGCCCAGCTCGCGCTTGGTCTCGATACGTTGGAAGCTTTCGAAGCGCTTGCAGAATAACAACGCGAAGGGCCGCCTAGGCGAGGACCGCGCGAGCAGCTTTCTCGCTGCCTGCGGGTTCCACGTCCTCGCGCGCAACGTGCGCGTTCCCGGCGGCGAAATCGATGCCGTTTGCTTGGACGGTTCCACGCTGGTCATTGTTGAAGTGAAGCGCCGTGACTCCCGAACGTTCGGCTCCGCATTGCGCGCCGTCGACGCTCGCAAGCGCGCCACGCTCCGACGAATTGCCGCCGATTACGCGCAGATCGTCGCGCCGTCGGCCAAGATTCGGTTCGACGTCGTCACGCTAGACGATCATCGTTTGAACTTACATCGTAACGCGTTCTAAGGAGCTGCCGGTTATGGTGACAAGCCTCTAGTGGCGACTCGAGCGAAGACGGCACAACCGGAGCTGCGCCGCAGCGTGACGCCTTGGGGCTCTTTTTCCTGGGGTTACTCCGACGTCGGGGCGGACATCTTCGTGGGTCTTGGACTCGTGCTCGCATGGGCAGCCGGCGCTTCGAACGTCGCGTTTCTTTTCGCGGGCGTCGTCTACGTCTGCATCGGATTAGCTTATACGGAGCTGGCGGCCACGTACCCGGTCGCCGGCGGCGGACAATACTTCGTGATGCGAGGACTCGGCGACATCTTCGGTTTCATTGCGGGATGGGCGGTGCTGCTCGACTTCACAATCGACGTCACGCTCTTCGCTTGGAGCTCGGTCGACTACACGAGTCAGTTGATTCCGGCGCTCGTCAATTCTATCCATCCGTGGTTCCACTTTCTGGCCGTGCTCGGACTCGTCTCCGGCCTTTGCCTTCTCAACGTCGTCGGCGTTCGCGAGAGCACCGCTTTCAACGGAGCCGTTTCCGCGCTCGACGTCATCAGCGAAACCTGCATTCTCTGCTTCGGATTTCTCTTCGCATTTCGGCCGCATCTGCTGATTCATGCGATGCAGTTCAGCTGGCCGTCGCCCTACCAGCTTATGCTCGGCACGTCGCTGGCGATCGTTTCCTTCGTCGGCCTCGAGTCGATCTCGCAGGCGGCACAGGAGACCCAGCGACCTGCCTCGGTAATTCCACGAACGTCGGTGGCGTTGATCTTGACGATTTTAATCTTTGCGCTTGCCTATTCGAACCTCGCCCTCGGCTTACACCCGTGGCATCCGATCACCGATGCCGCCGGTCACTCGCTCCAATTTTGGCAAATCTTTCCGAACAACGCCGACAACCAGGGTAAGGCCGTCGCGCTGCTCGCAGAACAAGTGCCGTATTATGGCGCCTTTGCCGCCTTGTACGTCCCCGTTCTAGGCGCGGTGCTGCTGTTGATTTCCTCGAACTCCGGCGTGTTTGGAAGTTCGCGGATAGCCTACGCCATGAGCAGCAGCCGCTTATTACCCTCGATCTTTCAGCGCGTGCACGGCAAGTTTCGCACTCCCCTGATCTCGATCGTCTTCTTCTCGACGATCGCCGTAGTCGAGCTCATCTTTGCTGCGGCGCCAGCGCTTTATCCGTCAGTTGCCTCGCTCTATGTGCATTTCTTTCACGGCGAGAATGGCCTCGGGTTCCTCGCCGACCTGTACGCTTTCGGCGCGGCAACGAGCTACTCGTTCGTCTTCCTCGGCTTGATCGCATTGCGCCTTACCGATCCCTTGAGTCCGCGCAAATTCAAGATTCCCTTGAATATACCGATGCAGTTTCACGGCGAGCGCGTCGAGTTTCCGGTCGTCGCCGTTATCGGCTTCATCGGAATTTTCTCGATTCTGATGTTCACGTTGCGCACGCACGCACTCGGCCGGATTTTTGGGCCGAGTTGGCTGCTGCTCGGCCTTATCATCTACCTCGTCTATCGACGCTCTCGGGGCCTTCCGCCGCTTCGCTCGCAGCCGCACGATTGGCGCAAGGCTCAGACCGACATTCTTCGGCGGGCCGGCGAACTCGAGCTGATGGACGAATACATCGCCAACGTCAAAGCGAGCGATGCGCGGCGCGCGGGGGAGCAGGCATAACCATGCTGCTCGTTCGGGGTGTGCTCGCCGTCGCCATGATCTTCTGCGGACTACTCATCCTCGCACGCATGCTCGAATCGGTGCGCGCGGGCTTTGCGATAGTCCCCGGCGTGGTCCTCGGGGCAGCCATGATCGCTTTGGGCGCGCACCGGCTATCGCTAATTTTGCGCGCGCGAGGAATTACGTGATCGCCCTCCCGGGCGACGTACACGTCACCATCGCGGGCGCCCTGATCGCCCTGTTGATTGCCGGCGCCGTTTCAACCACCTTGCGGTGGATGCTTCGCACGCCTCCGTCATACGTGCAGCGCATGGCCGAGCAAGCCGCGAGCGAGCTCCAGGAGCTGGTGGGAAGCATCATGGTCGTTTTTTCGCCCGAGATCGACTCGGCTCATATGATGGCTCTCGCCGTGAAACTCGCGCGCGGCGAACGCTCCCAACTACTCGCGCTCTATATTATAGAAGTTCCGTACACGTTGCCGCCCGACGCCGAGATGGCGCTGGAGGAGCGCTCCGCGCTCAATTCTCTAGGTGCGGCCGAAACGATTGCTAACGTGAACCACGTTTCAATTCGAACCGAAACGATCAAGGCTCGTTCGACCAAACAAGCGGTCCTCGACGTCGCCAAACGTGAAAAAGCACACCTCATCATTTTAGGCTCGTATCGTGAGGGAAAGTACAGCGGCGCACCGCTGGGCCGTACGATCGAAGAGATTGCCGCCGATGCAAAATGCGATGTGCTCATCGGCGTCGAAGGTAAGCATGGTACGCTGCTCATCGATGAGACGATTCAATCCAGCTCGCAGCCGGTTTGACGTCAAGGGAGATTCTTTGTGAACTTTAGTCGCTCATTTACGCGCTGCGGCGTTCTTGCGGCAAGCGTAACGCTGGCCCTGGGGTCGTTCGGTGCAGCTTGCGCCGCGAACACCGCGCCTGCAATTACCGCGTTCGACCAGGCATTCGCCGCAATCAACGACTACACGTGCGTCCTGCACGTGCACGAGGCGAAGGGAACCGCCACGCAAGATCGCGTTTATCAGTACTCATTCATGAAGCCCCATTATGCCAAGACCTTAATCCTCGACGGCGACGGGAAAGGTTCGGGCGGCGTTTGGATCGGAACCAACGAGATCAGCGGCCATCAAGGCGGCATTCTTTCGGGTTTTCACCTCAAGGTCGATATCCACGACCCCCGCGCCGTCTCACTGCGCGGGGTCACGATTCCTGACGGCTTACTCCAGCGCATCGTCGATAACTATGCGACGATTTCCGGGAAGCTGACGCAAACCGACGGCGGGAAGATCGGCGGCGTGTCCACCGATCGGCTCGACCTCAAAGTCACCGACCCCGCATCAAACGCCGACGTTACCGAACAGATTCTCTACCTTTCCAAAGACACGCAGTGGCCGATCCGTCAGATCATGTACTCCGGTTCTCAGATAGTACTCGATGAAAACGTCACCGATCTCAAAACGAATGTCGGCCTAAAACAATCCGATTTCCCGTTCTAGGCGCTCCCGCGTCATCCCGGGCAAAGCGCCGCGTCATGGTGACCCTTTCGACTCGGCGCTACGCGCCTCGCTCAGACTGCCTTCGCCAGCGCCGAGGTCTCCTGTCATCCTGAGCGGAGCGCCGTAGGCGCGGAGTCGATGGCGCCCTCCGCAGCACGTAGGCCTCTCGGAGCTGCCTTACGCGGCCGAGGAGCAGGATGGGGCAGCGCGGCGGGCGGAGCAAGTCGCGTGGATCCCGAGGTATTCATTTGCCATTCCTCGGCTGACGCTCGATACGCCGCCAAGATATGCGCACGGCTCGAGGCAAGCGGCGTTAAATGCTGGATAGCGCCTCGCGATCCCGTGCCTGGAATTCCTTACGGTCAACAACTCGTCAATGCAATTGCGGCGGCGCGCATTGTCTTGCTCGTTTTTTCAGCTCGGGCAAATGAGTCGCCTGCAGTCTTGAGCGAGCTCGAACTCGCCGCAAATCGCCGAAAAATTATCTTGCCCGTGCGCATCGAGGACGTGCAGCCTTCGTCAAATCTCGAGTTCTACGTTCGCGCGATTCATTGGTTCGATGCGGCGACTCGGCCGCTCGAGGAAGCCTTGTCGGAGCTAATCCGCGACGTGCAGGCTCTCGTAATGGGTGAAGAGCCGCATGGCGTTACCACGCCGACGCACGAGCCTTCCGCTGCGCCGAAAGCGTCTAATCTGCCGCTGCAGCTTACCTCGTTCGTGGGTCGCGATCACGACGTGGCAGAGATCAAGGCGCTGCTTGAGAGCAACCGGCTAGCGAGCGTGATCGGCAGCGGCGGCGCGGGCAAGACGCGCGCGGCGATACAGATCGGTGCGGAGCTGTTCCAGAACTTCTCCGACGGCGTTTGGCTCGTCGAACTCGCGCCCATTTCCGACCGATCGCTGGTACCGGCCGCGATCGCCAAGGTTCTGGACGTGCGCGAATCCGCGGATAGACCGCTGCTCGACACGCTGCTAGCGTCCCTCAAAAGCCGTCACCTGATGTTGATACTCGATAACTGCGAGCACGTAATCGACGAGGTGCGCGGCGTTGCCAGTGCGATTCTGCGCAACTGCCAAAACGTTCGCATTCTAACGACCAGCCGCGAAAGCTTGAATATTGCCGGCGAGCGTGTCTTTCGGCTGCCTTCGCTCGCCGTACCGCCGCCTCGCGAAGCGACCAAGGCGAAAGCGGCACTACGTTACGGTGCGGTCGCGCTTTTCAACGATCGCGCGCACGCGGTGGACGCACGTTTTACGCTCACTGACGCCAACGCGATGTTCGTCACGGAAGTTTGCCGAAGATTGGACGGCATTCCGCTGGCGATCGAATTGGCGGCCGCGCGCATCAAGGTGCTTTCGCCGCAACAACTCGCGCAACGGCTCGACGAACGCTTTCGCGTCCTAACCGACGGCGACCGCAGCGCGCTGCCTCGCCACCAAACGATGCGTGCGCTGATCGATTGGAGCTACGATTTGCTTTCCGCGCAAGAGCGCGAGCTCTTCCGAAAGCTTTCGATCTTTGCCGACGGCTTCACCATCGAAGGCGCGAGTGCAGTCTGCGGTGACGAAACGTGCGACGAGATTGCCGTGCTCGACTTGGTCTCCTCGCTGGTCGACAAGTCCTTGGTGCAAACCGATCCTGGGAGCGAGAACCGATATCGGCTCCTCGAGTCGACACGGCAATATGGTCGTGAAAAGCTCGCAGAAAACGGCGAATTCCAACTCTCCTCCAAGCGCCATCTTGCGTATGTAAGCGAACTCTTCAAGAAGGCCGGTGAGGAGTATGAAGCGACGATGTTGGGCGCCGCCGTAACGAATCTCGCAGTCGAGCTTGAAGATGCCCGGACCGCGCTCGACTGGGGCGTGCAGTATGCGGTCACCGATGCCGTCGATCTCTTCCTTGCGATGCGCCTGTGGTCGCACCTGGGACTTCACCGCGAAGCGATCGACCGGGCAAAGCATTTGCTCGCTCTATTGAACGATTGCGATTCTCCTCGATGCGCCGGGCTCTGGGAAAAAATTGCCCGTTCTGCAGGAGGAATTGGCAATTTTTCGATCGCCATGACGGCGGCGGAGGAAGCGATGCGCCACGCACGCGCATCAAACGACTCCGCAGTACTAGCCGACTGCCTTCTGCGATACGCTGACGTCATGGCCCACGCTCGACGCTTCGACGAGGCCCTTGCCGCTCTCGACGAGGCGGAAGCACTCGCGCTTTCATCGCCGCGAAGTAAACTACAAGCACTTCATTACCGTGGGCTCATCGGATCGATACGTGGCGATTTGGACACCGCTGCGAGTTGTTTTGCTCAGTTACGCGACCTCTACGCGTCCGTCGGAAACGATCTCGGCACGGTATCGGCGGCACTCAATTTGGCGGAGAGGGAATACGCGCGCGGTTCGACGAGCGAAGCCATCGAGAGCGCGACGAGCGCCTTGTCACGGGCAGAGCGTTTGCCGGATCGAGGCATGTGGGCACAACTCACCTTGAACCTCGCCGGATACCTCGGCGCCGCCGAGAATACCGCTGACGCGCGTCGCGCAGCCATGCGCGCTATGGCGTACTACGCATCAAGCAATCCGGAGGGAGCATACACGGCAATCGCGCTCGAACATTTTGCGCTGTGCCTTGCAATCGACGGCGACTTTCGAAATGCAGCGCAACTCGAAGGCTACGTGCAGAAAAGGTTTACACAGCTTAGCTTCGAGCGCGAGTACACCGAATGCGCGTCGCACCGGCGCTTGCTCGAGCTACTTACCGAGAACGTCGGCGATGACGAACTGGCCGCGCTGCTGGCGCGCGGCGAACGAATGCAGGCTCACGAAGCTCTGGCCGGCGCCGAATATACCGGGTCGCTCACTCGCTGACCAGGCGTACCCGGAAGGGACGATCTTCGCCCTAACGGCGGACGGCGTTCTCTCACGGATGGCCTGCGGCCGGTCGCCGGTCCGGCACCGTCTATCGGATTTCGCCGGAAGCCCGAGTCACCGAGCCCATCGGCGAAGTCCTACCGCGCGAAGTAGCGTTTGCGTAACTCGTCGAGGACTACGGCGAGCAGAATTACTGCCCCCAGCAGCACTTTCTGGAGATAGGAATCGACGTTGAGCAGGTTCATCGCGTTGTAGAGAACACCGATGAGCAGCGCGCCGAAAAAAGTTCCGACGACGCTGCCGCGCCCACCCATCAAGCTCGTCCCGCCGACCACTACGGCCGCGATCGACTCGAGCAGCTCGTCGCCGGTGCCGGTTTGCGGCGAGCCCGACGAGAAGAGCGCCATGTAGAGAAACCCCACGATTGCAGCACAGGCGCCGCTAATCATGTAGACGGCCGTCTTGACGCGGGTCACGTTTATGCCGGCAAGGCGCGCCGCCTCTTCGTTTCCGCCAATCGCGAAAACGTACCGGCCGAAGCGCGTGCGCGTTAGCAGCACGGTAGCGGCGACCACGACGACGAGCATCCAGATCACCGGTATCGGGATGTTCGGAAGATGCAGCGTTTTTGTGACGCCACCGAGGAATGAGCCGATCCCGGTCTTTTGAAAATCCGTGCTCTGCAGCGCCACCGGTCGGCCGTGCGAAAGGATGAATGCTCCGCCGGCCGCCATTTCCAGCATTGCCAGCGTAGTAATGAACGGCGGAAGATTCAGCTTGACGACCGGAAGCGCGTTAACCCAGCCGGCCGCGCAGCCGACGGCGATTGCGACGAGCAGCGTCGCGGCGATGAGCGGAAAGCCGCTCAAGCCGACGGAATTGGCAAAAAGCGCGGCCACCACGCCGGTCAGAGCAACGAGCGATCCGACCGAGAGGTCTATGCCCGCGGTGATGATGACGAACGTTTGACCGACGCCGAGGATGCAATTGTACGTGATCTGGCGCAGAACGCGGACTATGTTGCTCGGCTCCAAGAACGAACCGTGCGACGCTGCATCCACGACCGCGACCAGCGCAACGAGAAAGGCCGCGGCGCCGACGATGCGCAGCCCGTAGGCGAGGCGGTCTCGCTTCGTCATGCAGCCGCGCCGGTTGCCACGGCTATGACTGCGCCAGGGGTTGCGTCCGCCCGAGTGAACTCGGCCGCAATCCGCCCGTCGCGCACCACGAGAATGCGATGCGCCATGCCGAGCACTTCAGGAAGATCGCTCGAAACCATCACGATCGCCGCGCCTCGCGCGGTTAACTCGAGCATGAGCTTGTAAATTTCGGCTTTGGCGCCGACGTCAATTCCGCGCGTCGGCTCGTCGAACAGAAAGACGCAGGCGTTCCCTAGGAGCCACTTTGCGAGCACGACCTTTTGCTGCGTTCCTCCCGAGAGGTTGCGCACCAGCTCCTCGGTTCCGGGCGTTTTGATCTGCAACTCGTCGACCAATTGCATCGTTGCGGCGCGCTCGCGCGCCAAGTCCACCAGCAAATCACGGTCGACGAAGTCCCGCAGGTGTGCAAGCGTAACGTTTTCACGCACCGTCATCCCGAGAACCAATCCCTGCGCCTTGCGGTCTTCCGTGATGAACGCGATGCCGGCGGCAATCGCCTCGCCGACGCGCCCGGGCCGCACCGCGCGCGCGTCGACCCGGACCTCGCCGCGGTCCGGCGAGTCGGCACCCGCAATCGCTCGCATAATTTCGGTCCTGCCTGCGCCGATCAGCCCCGCAAGCCCCACGATTTCGCCGGCCCGCACCGAGAAGCTCACGCCATTGACGGCACCGCGCCGTTCCAAGCCGCGCACGTCGAGACGAATTGGCGCATCCGGCGGCGGCTCCGCAAGGTCGGGAAAGCGCGCGTCGAGCCGCCGTCCGACCATTGCGTGGATAATTTCCTCGGATGAGAAATCGCGTGCCTCGCGCGTGGTGACGACTTTCCCGTCGCGCATCACGGTCACGCGATCGGCAATGCGAGAAAGTTCCTCCATTCGATGTGAGATGTAGATAATGCCGGTGCCGGCCGCTGTGAGGCGCCGCACGATTGAAAAAAGCCGCTCGATTTCGCGATCGGCAAGCGCTGCGGTTGGCTCGTCCATCACGATGATCCGCGCCGACATTGCCAACGCTTTCGCAATCTCGACGAGTTGCCGTTGACCAACCGAAAGCCGCGACACCGGAACGTCGAAGGGCAACTCTAAGCCGAGTTCGTCCAAGACGCGCTCCGCGCGTCTGCGAAGCGCGCCTGCGTCGATAAGACCGGCGCGCGTCGGTTCCGCACCGAGACCGACGTTTGCGGGAACGGTCAACTGCGGCACGAGCGTGAACTCTTGGTAGATCATCCCGATGCCGAGGCGCTGAGCCTCCTGCGGCGTATCGATCCGCGCGCGCGCGCCATCGACGTAGATCTCGCCCTCGTCCGCTTGAAGGGCGCCCGCCAGGATTCGCATCAACGTCGACTTGCCCGCTCCGTTCTCCCCGACCAGGACAAGGACTTCTCCGGCACGCAGCGTCAGCGAAACATCCGAGAGCGCGCGCACGCCCGGAAAGCTCTTCCCAATGCCGCGCATCTCAAGCAACGGCGCCATCTAAGATTCTACTACGGCGACGATTCGGCGGTGGCGCGCGTAAAGGTTCCGACGCCGATCTTCACTAGGGCCTGGGGTTTTTTGCCTGCGAAATAATCGCTGATGACGTCGATGGTCGTGGATCCGATCTTGGCCGGAAACTGGATGGCGTCGCCATACATCTCTCCACTTGCAATTGCCTTGCGGGCTTCCGGCGTCGCATCGTAACCAACGATTGCTATTTTTCCGGTTAAGCCTGCGGCATTCACCGCCGCCAACGCGCCCAGCGCGGAATCGTCGTTGATACCGAAGATGCCCTTAAGGTCTCGGTGGGCCTGCAGAATGTCTCCGGTATCGCCGCTCGCTTTGTCGCGGGTTCCGCCGGAATCGACGTCGGCAACGATCGTCACGTTGGGACAGAGCTGCGCGATCGCTTCTTTGAAGCCCCTAACGCGGTCCTGGACGCTCGTGACTTCGGGTTCGTCGATGATGGCGATGCTGCCGCTTTTACCGGCGGCCTGACAGATCAGCTTTCCGGCCTCGAAACCACCTTGAACGTTATCGCTGGCGATATGCGCGACGACGTGTCCCTCTCGACTCGTGCTCGCAATGTCGGCGGTAAAGACCGGGATTCCGGCGCTGTTCGCCTCCGCGATCGCACTTCCAATCGCTTGGGAATCGTAGGGCGTTAGCACGATGGCGTCGACGCGCTTCGAAATGAAGTCTTCGACTTGGCTTTGCTGTTTTGCATTGTCGCGGCTCGCATCGACGACGACGAGCGAGTATCCATATTTAGCTGCCTCGTTGCGCAAGCCCGATTCCATGTCTTGATAGAACTGCGCCTCTCGATTCTGAATCGAAACGCCAATGGTCTTTTGCGCCCCGGCACGCGCGCCGGGCGAGGGTGAAGCGTTGGACTGCGACGTCGCATGCGAGCATGCCGCAAAGCCGGTAACGGCGACGAGGAGCGTGGCAAATCGAGCGAGCGCTCTTTTCAAATCGTTCTCCTTGGCAGTGCCGGCATGACTGCGCTGGTTGGGCGCCCGTCACGCTCCCGCCTGTTTCGCCGCTGTCCACAGCCTGTGACATTATCTTGTGCAAACTGTGGAGAACCCGTTATTCTGGGCTCGCAGCGGCAGCAAGGGAGCGGCAGCGCTAGCTCTGGGCCACTTCTTGGCTATCGATCTCCCGCCAGCGATCGGGAAGTGGAGCTCGCGTAAACGCGTGAGGAAACATTCCGCTCGGGTTGCGTTTCAGCCATGCCGCGGCCCGAACCGCCAAATACTCGAAGTCATGATACTGAAACTCACCGCGACGACGGCGCATGATCGCAATGGCCGGCGAAACCTGCCGCCAACAGTGGACGATCAATCGTGCGAAAAGATCCATAAACGTATCCTCGGAAACGAGGCCATGTTTGACGAGAGTTCCCATTTCGTTCAGCCAGTTGCATGCGGTCATCTCGGGATGTGCTGCCGTATCGACGAACCCGATCATCTCGAGCTCGTGCCGGTACGCCGGATCCTCCAATCGCTGCGGAAGAGTTTTTTGAACGTACATCAGCGCGCTTTGGAGTTCGGGTGCCCGAAAATCGCGCTCGACCGAGAGAAGCGCTTGCAGCTGGTTCCCAGCCCGAATATGCCGAAGCTGAATGAGCGCGGCAAGGACGCTCGCCGCTATGACCACGAGCGTTCCGGTTTCGGCGAATGCGCTGAGCCACGCCGCGTAGGTAGCGCTCATTGCGCCGTCATTCTTGGCCGGCACGCAGACCCCTAGACATCGTTCTGACGGCGCGCAGAGGGAGCGCAATGCTTTCCCTCGCCTTTTCCGCCGCGATGCTCGGCATCGACGGCTACGTCGTGCGCGTTGAAGCCGACAGCGCCGCGGGCACGCCGGCCTTCTCCATCATCGGGCTTCCGGACCGCGCGTTGGGCGAAGCGCGCGAACGCGTGCGCGCGGCAATCCTCAATTCCGGATTCACCTATCCGGCGGGCCGTCTGCTCGTAAATCTATCTCCGGCGGACGTTCGTAAGGCGGGACCTGCCTTCGATCTCGCTATTGCGCTCGCACTGATCGGTATCGACGAGCAAGTCCAAGGGAGCGCGTTGAATCAGTTCATCGCACTCGGGGAGCTCGCGTTGGACGGAAAGCTTCAGCCTGTCAGCGGGATATTACCAATGGTTTTAGGGGCACGCAACGCCGGCTTTACGAAGCTGATCGTTCCTGCGCTCAACGCCGACGAAGCCGCGCTCGTCGCCGATATCGAGCTCTATGCCGTCGATTCGCTGCAATCGGCGGTCGCGGTGCTCGCGGGGCACGGCTCGAAATGGCGGCGCCACACGACGGCTCCCCTGCTCGATCTTGCCGACGAACTCGTGCATGGTGATCTTGCGGACGTGCGCGGTCAAATCGCCGCCAAGCGCGCCCTCGAGATCGCAGCCGCTGGCGGTCACAATCTCCTGCTCGTCGGACCGCCAGGCTGCGGCAAGACGATGCTCGCTCGCCGCCTTCCATCTATTCTTCCACCGATGTCTCTGCAAGAAGCGCTCGAGGTGACGAAAATTTACAGCGTGGCCGGATTACTGGTCGGTCGCGCGGGCGTCGTGCAGGCGCGCCCGTTTCGTTTTCCTCACCACACGATCAGTCAGACCGCCCTCGTCGGTGGCGGAACGCTCGCGAAGCCCGGCGAGATCTCGCTCGCCCATCATGGCGTGCTCTTTCTCGACGAGCTGCCCGAATTCACGCGCAACGCGATCGAAGTCATGCGTCAGCCGCTCGAGGAAGGAACGGTGACGATGGGATAGGAGCTAAGCCACTTCAAAACGAGGCCCCCCTCTCCCGGCGCCGGGTGGTGAGGCCGCTATGCCGGCTGGGTCCCTACACGAATCGGCAAAATGGCGCCCGCAGTACGACCATTCCGGCAGGCCGGACAAGCAAAAGACACTGACCGTAGCCTAACTCTGAGCGAGGCTTTAAAATCATCGCAACTCTCAAATGGGGGCCTGCAGTAACGGTGCTTCCAATGAACGCCCATCACACATTAGCAGGGGACCAGAGATGACAAAGACTGCCAAGCTGATGCCGGAGCAAGAAGACGCATCTGCTATCGCCAAGCTGTTTAAGAGTCAAGAAGAGTTGATGGACTCATCATTGCTCGAAGCCGAACTGTTTGAAGGCGCTCCCGAGGATGAGAGTCCAACAGCCGCTTTGGCCTTGTCACCCAAAACGGCTCGAAAAATGATTCAGCTTCGTCCAATCGAAAGCGAGTCCATCCTGCGAGCTTTATCAGCAATATCGTGAGCGCGATCTTGATGTTCAGCCGAAATTCCAGCGACGCCCAGTTTGGGATGATAAACGCAAGAGCAAACTGATTGAGTCGATTCTCCTGGGCTTCCCGATACCCCTGATTTTCCTAGCTGAAGATAATGATAATTCAAGCAAGCGTTTTGTCGTTGACGGTCAACAGCGCCTCCGAGCCCTCTTCGAGTTCATCGAAGAGAAGTATGCCCTCTTGGGTCTAGGCGTCGATTCGCCATACGAAGGTATGCATTTCAAAGACCTTGCGGGCGACGGAAAGCAGTTTGCCGCTCAACACATGAAAACCGTCACCATCACTGCGGAATCCGAACAAGACGTCGCGTTTGAGCTTTTCCTTCGACTGAACAGAGGCGCAACATTACTTAACGAGCAGGAGTTGAGAAATGCGAAGTATCGCAATTCACCGTATAATGAGTTTTTTATCAAGGCCGGCACAAGGGAACGCAAGTTTCGCGAGCTTATGAGGTTTACAGCAAATAGTACGGCATGGAAACGAATGCTCGACGTCGAGGCAGTTCTACGTTTTATGGCATTTTACGATCAAGGCTACAGAAATCATCCAAATAAGCGCACAACAAAATTTCTCAACGATCAGATGGAAAAATCAAAGGACATGATAGCATCGGAGCGCTTAAAGCGTCAAAAAGCTTTGCGTGAAGCCACTCAGCTCTGCGCGGATGCTTTTGGCGAACGTGCGTTCCGCCGCTTTCATCTAGGGAATCGTGATGTGCCTAACGGCAGCTGGGAGACCAGGATCAATAAGTCTCTGGCTGACGTTCAGTTGTATTGGTTCACTCAATTCCCCCGAGCCGCTATTATGCGAAACTTAAATCTTATACGCGAAAAGGCTTTGGACCTGATGTCAGACCCCACATTTACTGACCTTATTACACACAGCGCCTCTGATAAGGACCGCGTTTGTAAGCGCTTTGAAATGTGGCAGGCGATGCTAACCGATGTATTGGACCAAACAAAACGAGAACCGAGGTCTTTTGGTTTTAAGAAGAGTAGAAGAGCTGTTTGCTAAGGATCCAACATGTCGCGAATGTGGTCAGAAGATACTCCTAATAGAAGATGCTGAGGTAGATCACATTATAGCGAGCGGCCGCGGCGGTAGGACAGTTCAGGCGAATGCAGGTTTAACGCACCGGTTCTGTAACAGAAGCAAGGCAACCAAAGAATCCAGAAGCCCGTTGCGTAAGGTCGGCGATAAGGCACCAGAAAGCAAGATAACTACAGCGCCTCGCGCAATCCGCACAAGAATCAAATAAGAGACGAGCACAGTGTTAACGCGGAGGAATCGTTCGTACTGACGCAACGCCAATGTTTAGCGTGGTTCCATAAGGAAGATTTCTCGCCGTTGCGTCACTGCAATCAGAAGCACACGCCCAGCGCGCCCCTCACCGCGAGGGCTGTCCCAAGAAAACCGGCCCTGTGGCATCCATTGGCATCCAGGGCGAAGAAGCGGGGCTTCCTTGCTGGGGGCTTTCCAAGCTGCTCGTGAAATTGCTGGACAAGCCAGCATGAATCTAAGAGCAGGACAGTCAGTGTTACAGAGGTTGTGGGGCCGAAGGCTCTATCATTAGAAGACTGTGGGCCGAGCCGTGACCGTTACCGACCAAAAGATAAGGGCAGACTATTCGTACCGCGAAAGCAACGCAATCGCAGAAGGGGAGGAAGTTAACTGCGCCAGTTGCGGTCGCCGGTACACCAATCCGGGGACCCCAACGAACGTATTCGTTAGAACGCGGCGTAGTGAGTTGCCGGCGACAATCGAGCTCTGCGAATTTTGCGTCGATCGCTTTCTCCCTCGAAACGAAACAGGCTGATTGTTTCGAGTACCGTTTCCATGCTGCAAATAGCCCAATAACAATTGCGCCGAATAGCGAAGATAACAGGCCAGACTCTTCATCTTTACGGGCCATTTGACAGCGAACTGGCTGGAAAAATCCTTAGAGATCCCGGAGCATGAGCGGCTCGACGTCAAAAATATCGACTTATCGGACGTTGAGAGAAATTTACGCGGATGGCGCATTGCCTATCGTTGCAGAGTATATGCGGCGCGGCAAACGTCTTCGCGTGCGATGTGAAGCCGGCTCCCATGTCACCCGCCCCCTTCGAAATTACACGGCTGGTCGAAATTGCTTTCCGAGGCTAGGGTGGTTGCCGACGCTCGTGTTCCTCAGCGAGTGCGCCATTTCAGAAGCATGGAGGCGATCGACGCTCTTGTAAACAGCAGTGTTCGAAGAGCAATGCAAAGCGTCAAGTGCGCCACCGATGTTCTAAAAAGCTTTGAGTGGTCCCTTAGCGAGGTCCTCGGAAATGTGTGTACGCATAGCGAAAGCACAATCGGTGGGCTAGCTCAAACTCTCATTATGCCCACGTCGAGAGTCATAGCGTTCTCAGCTGTAGACGCTGGAATAGGGCTGCGCAACTCCCTTTCTTCACGATACAGAAACATCCAAGACGATATGGCGGCCATTCGTCTTGCGATCCGCAAGGGTGTAACGCGTGATACGGAGGCTGGGCAAGGCTGGGGCTTGTTCGGAACGAGTAGGATTGCGTCAGCATCCGGTGGGCATCTTTCTATCTGGACGGGCACCGGAAAGATGGTAATCGATCAAAACGGAACTGCGAGTTTTTTTGCGACGCCATTTTTCCACGGGACCGCCATTAGTTTGGTCCTCCGAACTGATCGGGCCCTTTCTCTACAGACCGCGCTGGAGGCAGTTTACGATACGACCTCGATTGTCTTCAACGATTATGAAGGCGTTCGCGGCCTTACCTCGCTCCGGTTAACGGACCATGCAGGCGCATTTTCGAATAGGGCCATCGGTAAGAAGCTTCGCAACATTGTACTTAATTTATTAGCGCAACCCGATAATGAGGTCTGCGTCGTGGATTTTGCTAACGTCAGAGTGGTCGCCTGTAGCTTTGCCGATGAATTCTTTAGGTAAAATGGCCGTGGCGTTGGGGAACCTTCTTTGAAGCGTCGAATTATGGATAAACGAAATTTCTGAAGATAATCAGCGCATCGTTCTTTTTTTTTTTTTTTTTTTTTTTTTTTTTTTTTTTTTTTTTTTTTTTTTTTTTTTTTTTTTTTTTTTTTTTTTTTTTTTTTTTTTTTCCCCCCCCCCCCCCCCCCCCCCCCCCCCCCAAATAAATTATTTTGGCCTCCGCCCTGCCCGTATCGCCTGGAGCGTCGATCGCGGCAATCCAGTGCGCTCCATGAGCTCGCGCAGCGGCATGGCCTTGAGCATTGGCAGCCTCTTCGTCGCCCACTCGTCGCGCCGCGGATCGGGATATTCGGTGTAAACGTCGCTCGGATCGAGGACGCTTTGCTCTTCGACCTCTTCCAGCTTGATTCGACTCCTTGCCGATGTACGTGAAGCCGTCGATCGCGACGTGGCGCCGGCCGAGCAGCCCGACGGTTTGCTTCCTGCACGGCGCGCCGTTGGCATCGGCGCACTTGGCTTCGGGATGGATACTCGTACTCGCGCAGCACGTCGCCATAGCTCTTGACGCGCGCCATGGTTCGCGAGCCATGCGGCGCTGACGCGCTGATGCGATACGCTTGCCGGAATACTGATCGATCCAGTGCATCGTTTCCCATTGCCGCGGATCGGTCTCGTACGGCGCGATCAGGTGGAAGCGCTCCGGATCGACGCCGATCGGATGGCCGAGTTTGCGCAC
This sequence comes from Vulcanimicrobiota bacterium, assembly GCA_963826325.1. Lineage (GTDB taxonomy): Bacteria > Vulcanimicrobiota > Vulcanimicrobiia > Vulcanimicrobiales > Vulcanimicrobiaceae > Cybelea. The sequence goes on along the minus strand of CAWGWT010000013.1, from coordinate 133,990 downwards.
GTGGCAGCTGAGGATGAAGTTGAACGGCTTGATCTGCTTGGCGTACGGTTTGCCTCGTTGAGCGCTTCGAGCGGCTTCATCACCGCCGGGCTGCTGACGGTCGTTCGGCCCACGGCTACGCGCTTCTCGAAGCCGAGCGCTTTGGTGGGCAGGCCCAGCGATCGGCGCACGATGCGAGCCACGCCTGCGCGATCCAGCTGCGATCGTCGCTCTCCGGATCGGCTGGATTGAGCAGATGCCCGAGGCCGTGCTCGGAGTAGCGATCCTCCTTGTTATTGATGCCTTCGCGCAGCAGCGCCGGTTCGCCGATTCGGATCGCGAAGGAAAAGCGTGTATCGCTTGGCGGAAATCGCCAGGCACCACAGCTGCCGCTGCCGTCCGGTCTTCGGGATCGAAGTTGTCGTCCTCGATCTTGAGGACCGAGCCTGGGATCGCGGCGCGATCGTAGGGGTTCAGCGCCTCGAAGCGCTTGGCGATCGCAGCGACCTGCGCCCACGACAGGGCCTGAATCGCGGGCTTCCCGCCTTTGCGATGTGTGCCGCCGGGGCATTCGATCAGGCCGCCGCGCTGCGTCGCGACGATCGCCATGGAATCGGTATCTTCCATCGCGTACGTGCCGCCCAGATCGGTGACGCACGTTCCAGCAGCGCCAGCATCAGCCGGCCGCGGCGGTAATCAGCGACGCCAACGGCGGGAAGCAATACTCGCCGGTGCTCCGGATTGCGCACCTTGCATGTAAACGGCTTGGGGTCGATGCCGTAGCACGTCACCGGCACCTTCTTCGAGCGCTTCTTCGCGGAGCATTTCGGCGAAGATGCCGTAGCTCGTCGCGTTGGCGAGAACCTTGAGCGCCTTATCGAGCCGCTTCCGCTCTTCGGCCGAAAGCGCCGTGTTGGAGGCGAGACGCTTGCGCTCTTCGATCACGGTGCGAAAGAAATCTTGGACGCGGATCGATCGGCACGGTGCCGCGCAGCGTGATCGTCCGCAGACTCGGATAGCTGTCCCTTCGGGCACGATCGCGAAGGCGTCTACGATCGTGGGCATGCGGCCGGTCAGCAGCACCGAGGCCGCCAGATCGGGCAGCGCAAACCAGAGACCGTCCTTCGGGTCGTCGCTGCTGGCATAGAGGTGATTGAGCCCGACCTGGTAGTCGTTGCTTTCCAGGCTGTACTTGGCGCGCGTCGGGAGAACGTCTCCATCGGGTATCACGCGGGCGAACGCCGGGAGTCTCGTCCACGTCTGCGGATCGAAGAGCGTTTCCGGCGTAATCGTGCGGAGAAAATCGATCGTCTCGGCGACGTAGCCGGGGACGACGGCGACTTCTTCGGCGATGACGTACCGCCAGAGACCCATCAGCGCGTTGACGGTCGGATACATGGAGAGAAAGTCCGTGTAGACGACCGGAACGGGGACTTTGCGGATATGGGCGCTGGTTCGGCCGCCGAAGAACGCGGATTCCGCGTAGCCGAGATACCGCTTCGGGAATTCGGCTGCCGCTCCAGGACCGGCGCGATGCCCATCTTGCGCAGGTGCGCCTTGCCCAGCGACGCCGGCGAATAGGCCTGCGTCTCTTGCAGGTCCACGTCGAAGCGGTCGTACTCTTCGAGCAGCTTGAACGCCAGCGCCGCCGTCGCTTCCACGTCGCGCCGGTTGTAGTCGATATACGACGGCGTCACGACGCCATGACGTTCGACGGTGCATCTTCCCTCGCTCGACGCCGAAGGCTTTGCACGCCGATGCGCAGCTATGGCCGCGATCGGTCAGCACGAATGCCAGGGTGCGCAGATCGAGGAAGTGGCCGCGGAACCGTACGATCGATCGGGTTCGCCGGTCGTCGAGCCTTCGGGGATCAGATCGACCGGATCGGGGTCGCAGCGCTCCGGTGAAGCCCTTGAGCGCGCGTTTGCTGTCGATGTGCTTGATCGCGATGCGCGGGCGGTACTTATTGATCCTGCCGCTCGCCGTCGCGTCCGCGTAGTCCCACAGCGCCAGGGAGAAGCCGCCGGCAAAGCGATCGCGCGCGTTGCCGAACTCGACAGGCGAGGCGCGACAGATCAAAGGGCAGATTGAAGCCGACGATGAGGCCGCGTGCCTTGATACGCGGCCGTGTAGAATTTTCAAGAAACTCGCGGCGCGAAAGCAGCCGAAGCTCGGGCACGCCGCGGCGCCGATCGGTCGCGGCCGCGTGCGTTTTGACGTACGCTTCGAGCATTGCGCGATCGGCGCGCGGCAGATCGTCGGCGTAGAACAGGCCTTCTTCGAGGCAAATGCCGTGCTCGAAATAGCGGTAGCTGCCGAAAGTGAACGCTTGGGCCGCGTCGGTGCGCGTTCCGTATCGAAGACGAGCATCCAGTGCGGGCGACGCCAATAGCGAGCCCTCTCCGCTTGCGACGGGTCGTCGGACTGCGGCTCGGGATAGACCCGGATCGCAAGCTTGAAGCGGGTCGGGCTGATCATTCCGGCTGCCAGTCCATCGAACGGGTGCCTTCCACCATTGCGCGCCGTGTGCTCGCGTAGCCAGGCATCGAGCGCTTCTAGCGGCGGAATCTCAGCCCAGTAGCCGCATCCATCAGATAATCAGCATCGTTCCATGAAATCGCCGCGCCGACTGCAGGCCGCGGCGATGCTAGCAGCGGGCTGCCGTCGGGGTTTTGCAACGTTCGGGCGGCCATTCGTACTGCGTTCGCTGAGTATCGCTCGGTGATCGTTGATCGGAACATCGATCGGTGAGCGGATCGAGTTTGCCTCGCCGGCGACGTGATGGCCTTCCAGTGTCGATTCTTGCCGCGCTTGCTTGGCATCGCACTCGTGGCAGAGCTTCGGGCGGCTGCGTCGGACCAGCGCCTCGGGCGCGTCTCGCCGCAGTGCGCACGCGGCACCCTCGCCGACGCGCCGCTGCGATCGAGACCGCGCGCCGCGCCTTGATCGGGTCGTTCGATCGCCGCGCTGCCATCAGCTGGCCCTCGCGTAGAGCGATTGGAACGACAGGACGCCCGCGGAGCCCGAGCCGTTCGAGCTCGTCCAGATCGGTGAGCAGCGGTACGCGATTGCCCTCGGCATCGATGATGTACTGGCCGCGGAACGGCTGGAGCTCGGAGTCGTCGCCGGTCTGCAAGAAGATCTGGACCGCGTTCCAGTACTCCGCCGACGATCGTGGCCGATGCGGGAGTCCCGGGTGGCGATTTCCGCCAGGCCGTCCGGGTGCGGAAGGACCAGGACGCGCAGCAGCGTGTCCGAGCGCGAGCCTTGTATTTGCCGCTGGGGTCTTGCGCAGCGCCGATCCGGCGTGGCGCTGTACCGTCTCCGGGCTGATGCCGTGCTCGCGTGCGGCCTCGTGGAGGGAAAGGCCCTCGCGTGCGCATCGCCGTGAGGACGTGCGCGGTCTTGATGAGTGATTCTCGCTGGCGCGGAGGCTTGTGCAAAGTATTGTGCAGCGGTGCGCGGCGCTTCGACGCTTGCCTTGACCGCTGCGCGGCTTTGCTTTACGCTTGGCACATGGTAATACGTAAGCCCCTGAGGGCCGGGCGAGTGTAATCGCCCGGCCCTCGGTCGTTGACGAACACTAGGAGCTCTTGGTCTTCGGCCGTGGTATCGGAAGTAGTAGGCTTTTCCGCGACTTGACCAGCTTGGAGTTAGGATTGGGCCGTGCTTCGCGATGTGCTCTTCGCCGCTTGAAGCTGCTGGTCACGTTTCTCATTGGATTGCAAGGTGATGATTTCGTCCGGCGGCCATCGTCTGGCCGTCACGGTGATCGCCCATCGATCGGCGCCCTCGAAGCCGCCGTGCTCCTGGTACTCGATCGCTTTGATCGTAAAGACGAGCTTCTTGGCAACGTACTCGTCCTTATCGGCGTAGAGCGGAACCGTCGAAAACGAAAAGTCCGTCGCGGATTGTGTCTGTTTACTCAACTTGTCCCTCCGTTCAGTTTGATTGTGATTTGCGTGATCACGCTGGCTCGGCGGTTACCGGGTCGGGCCGAGAATAGCATGGTGTAGCTATTCACGGATCATGCCGCGGGAGTACTTGAGCGTGCTTTACTTTCTTGCTTGAGCAACACTCTTATGTAGGTAAAATATTTAGTGAGCCTGTCCAGCCGCGTACTTTTTGTTACAAAATTCATAGTCAAATTGAAGGGCTTACGCCTAAAGTGATAGGAAACCAATGGAGCTTACCAACTCAGACAGGACGAAGATGGGAGCGGCCGGCCGCTGTCATGCTGTTCCGCAGAGGATGCACAAATCGATTAGGGATGCAGTGAAAGCGGCGACGCGCTACTATGGAATACGACAATCGAGACCTCGGTGGCAAAGAGAGTAGCTGGGTCATTCGCTGCCAATGCGCTAAGATCAGCAACCAAACTGTCCGTCGGAAACCGCTGAACGACTGTTTCTGACAAGGTCCTAACTGCCCGTATCCGCATCGCTTGTTAAGGGAAAACGCAGCCAAGGGGATGCCGCTGCTCGAAGCTGAGGCAGCCATTAAACTGCACGTGGAAGACCCCGCAACGAATCCGCTGCCACAGGACCCCGCCGTCGAATTTAAATTCAAAATGTTTGAGGCTGAGCGAGTAGTAAGCGAGTACGCTAGGCCGTTTCCGGGTCAACGCTCTTCGTAATACCGGGAACGTCACAACGGATGGCGGAGTCTATTAATTGAGTACTTTACGTGAGGAGATTCAGGACTTAGTCTTCAGTCGAAGAGCTTCAGCGCAAGCTCGTTGCTCATTTATCGTATTATTTCGAGCTCGCCGAACGGCCTCTCAGAGAAGATTCAAAACAAAGACGCTTATGGATAATCTCCGAACATTGGCGTCTACTGAACAGGCTCGACTTATAACAAATGAGCTTCGCAAATCCGTTCCAGAAGAAGAGCTCTATGATCCCGTCCCGCTCAAACAGTAATCGATGCACGAACCGCTGCCGAAAACGCAACGAAATGTGAAGTCGAATCCCTACGCCGGCGCCAGCCTAAAAGGAAGCCTCAAGGCCGCTGACGTCGAAAAATAGACAGACACTACATAGGTGCCCCCGGCCCGCGCTAACGAGCCGGAGGCGTCGCACCCGGAGAGGAAGCTCCAGATGCACCAAGAGACTACCACACGGCCCAGCGCCGTGCCCATCCGCAGCGGCATCGTGACGCTCAGCGGCTACGGAATCAAGGTCGCCGTCGATCGCCGGCACTTAGCCGTCAGCGACGGGATCGGCCGGCAGCGCCGCGAGGGCCGCTTCGCCAAGGCGACGAGCCGGATCAAGCGGCTTGTCGTCATCGCACAGACCGGCTTCGTGACGCTCGAAGCGCTGCGCTGGCTCCACGACGCCAAGGCGGCGTTTATTCAACTCGATCACGACGGCTCGATCTTGACGGCTTCGATCGGCGGCTTGGACGATGCACGGCTTCGCCGAGCGCAGGCGCTGCTCCCGATGACCGAGCACCGCCTCGCGATCGCGCGCGAAATTCTCGAAGCGAAGCTCAAAGGCCAGCTGGCCGTGCTCGATTCGTTCGGCCTCGAAGGCGGCAGTGCCGTACGCGAGGCGCTCGCACTGCTCGATCGCGCCGATCGCATCGACGTTGCGCTGATCGCCGAAGCGCAAAGCCGCCGAAGCGTACTGGGATGCGTGGGCCGCTGTGCCGATGAAGTTTGCGCGGCGCGATCGCGTTCCGGATCATTGGCGAACCTTCGGCATGCGTCGATCGCCGCTAACGCTGGCGCCGCGCAACGCAGCAAATCCACTAAATGCGATCTTGAACTACCTCTATACGCTGCTGGAAGTCGAGACTCGGATCGCGCTGATCGGCCGCGGCCTCGATCCCGGCCTCGCACTATTTCATGCGGACGAAGCCAATCGACATAGCCTCGCAGCCGACGTGATGGAGCCGGTTCGGCCGCACGTCGATGCCTTCGTGCTGAACCTCGCACGGACGCGCACTTTTTCAGCGAAGGACTTTGCGGAGACGCGCGAAGGCGCATGCCGCCTCGCATCATCGCTCGCACAAGAACTCGCACCGACCATGGCGACGTGGGCGAAGCTCGTCGCACCGTATGCCGAGAGCCGTTGCGAGGCACGTCGCACGCCTCGCAAAGAGTGGCCTGGGCATGGAGGCGCCGATCGGGCCGAAGCCCGCGATCGATCGCGCCCGGGTCAAGGTGCGGCTGCGGCCGATCGCGGCGCCGATTGCGCCGAAGGCCGTTCGATCGGTGCCGATCGCGACGGCTGCCAATGCCTGCCGCAGCTGCGGCGCCAAGCTCACGATCCGCAAGCGCTTATTCTGCGATCAATGCCTTCCCGATCAGCAGGAAGCGCAGCGCGCGACAGCGACGCCGGCTTCCGCGCCGGGGGTCCGGCCAAGATCGCAGCCATGCGCGCAGCCGGCCACGATCCGACGACGACGCCCGAGGCGCAGCGCCGCCGAGCCGCCACCGCCTCGCAGCAGCGCAAAGCCGTCGCGGCGTGGCGCGATGATGGATCGCTCGATGGCGTGGATTTCCGGCGCGACATTCTGCCGAAGCTGCAAAGCCTGCCGGTGCGCGTGATCGCCGAAGCCATGGGTGCGAGCATCTCGCACGGCTCGAAGGTGCGCAGCGGGCTGCTTGTGCCGCATAAGCGGCATTGGAAAGTAGCTCCACTCGCTTTAGTTGAGCGTACTTCAAAGACCGGAACCGCCGCCCCGACTTCCTCTATTGCTGTACGACTGTCACGCGGTTGTAGCTCGAACGTCTTTCGCCAAGAATGGGCGGTCTGCACGGCGAGTTAAATAGGCAGCGGCTCGATTTTTATTGGCAGATTAGGCAGTCGTTGTTAGCTGGCTTTATCTTGCAGCAAGTAGACAAGCCCATTTATGGATACCATCATCCTAGACGTGTGCCGCAAATCAAAATCTTGCATTGCTGACTAATGGCATCATCACCTGTCGTCCATCACGTCGCACTGGAGTATCAGTCAAGCGGAGTTCCTACACGGCAACTCAGTCTGCGTGATATCGCTGTACATATCCGTACGGATTCGTCGCAAGATCTCGCGTTCGCAACAGCCGCCTCAGTTTCAAGGAATTGAGCCTTTGTATCCCAACAGGGCTTGTCACCATTTGGAACCTCATGGCTGCACGGACAAGCGCTGCGGTGAACGTCCATTGTAGCCAACAACATGCAGCGTCTAAACGCGTTCAGTAACTAATCGTTGCAACTGGTAACTCTGAGCGTTTCATTAACGTACGATGCGATGTCTAATTTTGTATAATCGCGCTATGCGGCACGATATGAATCGTTCATTGTCCATTTTCACTAGCGCGATCTCCAGCTTTGATCGCCTCTTTTTCGCATGCGTAGGCGCCATGCTTCGTGCGCCCGTACCAACGCTCGCCCTTGTAGTGGTAAATGCCGCTCGGGATGTTGAGCCATACGACAACGTCCTTTGGGCAGTGCGCCTGGGCCGCGCTCTCGGTAGAAAAGAGCGGCGGCAGAGAAGCCTGAGCGACGACCGCGGACTGAGCAGCAGCCGTAGGGGATGCAATTCCGTGACTTGGCAATAGAGCGGCGAAGCCTAACAGCGCCGCGGCCAATGCGAGGCGTTTGAACATGGCAACCTCCTCTGAGGCCCCGGTAGCTCGGGGCTAGGGCCTATACTACAGCGCCGCTCCGCCGATCGACAATACGCCGTGTCGCATTTCGTCGCAGCGTTGCGCGCCTGAGCCTTCACCTAGCATCGAGCTAATATCCCCCTGTGGGGTTATTGACAAAGCTGGTGAGAAAGCGCACCTTAGCGGCCTGAGAGCTTCTGTTCTGTGCGTGGTCGCCGCGGCTACCTCGCACGATCTTTTCTTTGTATCCCCGGCGCTCCGCGCCAGCCCTGCAATCTTTTTCCTAGATTCGATGGCGCGTTGTTTATTTTGGGGGATGCGTTGCAGGCGCGCCATCCATCCCGAAAGCACGATAGGCACCGCTTCGCCAACTACGCTGGATGCGAAATACCGTATATCGAGGGGCTGCCGACTCTGGCGAGATGGCCGCGGAGCCGTGGGGGGCGATGGCGCTTTCGAAATATTGGTCCGGATGCTACCATGTGCCTAAGAAGCACGCACGAGCGCCGCCTTAGGCGCTGTCGGGAGATTTTGTATTCGCATGCAATCAACGGTCCGCATTAACCACGCGGGACGCGTGGTCTCACCGAGACCCAGTCACGGTCCATGGTCCCTACTTTGGGTTTGCTGCCGGGCCACGTCGCTTTTTCAACAAGCTCACTTAAGCAGGTGCGGCCTTGAAATTGCTGATGAAATATGTAATCATGGCCGCATCTGTGCCAAGCTCCGGCAATCGCAATAACAACCCTGCAGCCAGACCAAACGGTGAAGCTTTCCAATGGAGCCACAGCGACCTCATACCACAACTGTGGCGATATGGACTTATGTGCAAGGGTTATAGACACCGATGGCAGCGTCTTGTCAATCTATTCAGAAGGGGCCGCGTTGTGCCAACCATACTATTTACATTTTGTTTTGCAAAACGCTAGCGGCGTAACGCAGTTTGAATTTCCGCATGGTAAATCACACTAATACAAAGGATAAGGGCTGTGGCCACACGCTCCCAACGCAAATGGTCTTAGATCATGGCGCAGTTCATTTGACGGTGATCGAAACAACAGAAGGCACTCTGAGTTTAGTGTTCAGCGCAACGCATTGAAATGGCAGCTATTCCTATCACCAATCCTCGCGTTGGCGATTTGGGTGGCAGCCGAAGCATCCGATATCACTATTCAAATCCTACCGCAAAGACGCTCCCGTGTTCATCGTAAGCTGCACCCTTGCTAAGCAGTCGGTTCAGATAGCTCGTGGCGTTTCAGTCGAGGGATTGAACACGGGCATAGTCTTCAAGAACGACACCTCAAAGACCGTTGCAGCTATTACATTCAGATTTACAATGATCGATGGTTCCGGAGAGACGTTAGAAATACGCTTTAAGGAGAGTACAGGGACATTTTCTCCCACCGTTATCATTGATAACATTCATTGGTTAGATGTGAATAGTTGGCCGACCTTAAGCGCAATGAGCTGTTCCGTTGGTCATGTGTCTTTTCAGGATGGCACCGTCTGGGATGCTCAACCCTAAACTCAAGAGAATCGCGCATCGGATTCGCGGCTATGTTGCGGCGATGCGGGAACTCGATGTAAGCTGCGAGAATCGGCTGAGGGCGCTAGACAGTCGCTGACCGGCTGGACCCCGCGAAGGGCGACGCCTAGAAGGCGGCGGGGCACCCAAAGGCAGCTCTGCGGCGCGAGGGGCCGCCGATCGGCGAGCGCGGAGTCTTTTATGACCAGCTTTTGAGAAAGGACCTTGCGATGCGTAACCTGCGCTTCTTGGCAGTTTTGCTTGCTAGTGGTTTCTTCTTGCCCATCCCAACGTTGGCCGACTCGATCCCGACCACCGGCGATGTCTACTGGCTCAAAACGAGACCGTTATGTCTTGATGATTACCATGCGTTCGATGAATTGACTAATGCAGAGGTTAAGCACGACGACGAAGGCGCCTCGCAGGTTTTCTCCGCCCACGGCGTGGACGTTTCATCCGGGACACACGTTAGAATATTGAACGTCGACATCTTCCGCTCGGATGTCGATGTGCGTGTCGTGTCGACGGATTCAGACCACTACGGGCAAGAAATCTACTGCTTCATCCCTCCCAATAGTGGCGGTCAGCCAATGTTCAACAAGGTGCTGCAACGCGTGCCCGGCGCGTAGCGAGCCCAAAACGGAGATGCCGGGATCGGCTCGGCCGGCGTCCATATACAATCCCACGTAGAGCCTCATTCCCGTAGCTTAGAGGCTAGGCGCCCACAGTACAGCGCCGCTGCCCCGATTTCGCAATCCGGCAGGTCCTATTGTGGCCCGCTTGGGGGGCACTTAGCATGGCATAGAACATATTTGCGGCTTGGATCGCAGCCGGATGTACAGCGACGAGGGGCCGCCGATCGGCGACCTGGCTACGCAGCCGCGGGGGTCGAGGCGGCTTTCGAGATCGAGGCTTGGGTGCTACGATGGAAATACACGGAGCCCATGCAAATCCATGGTGATCAGGACTCTCACTAAACGCGATCTGGAACGAATCAAGGCTATTGACCGAGTAGTGTTCCCTGGAGGATGACCAGTACGAGGATGAAATGTATTGGGAGATGCTTCAATCCGGCGTCAGCATCGTCGCCTCGGACGATAGCGGGACAATCGTTGGCTATGCGTTTGCTCAGGTCAATGCTGGTACCCGTATTCGCTCGATAGCCGTTCATCCAGATTTCCAACGTAAGGGGTACGGCAAAGCGATGATGCGAGCAGTCATCGATGGCGGCAGACCGCGAGGTCGATCTTTTGGTCGATGAAGCGAACGGCCCCGCGGTAAGACTCTACAGAAGTCTTGGCTTTCAGCCTGTCGAGATGTGCCTGATCGTACCACCGAAGCGCCGAATGCTTCTCAAACAGAAAAGAGTTAGCAAACAACTACATTCTTGGCCGAGGAAAACCCACCCATCGGCGCCGTGCTGACGGGGGGAGTGGCAAGGGGCAGCTTCCCAGACCGCGGCTGGGGTGCTAAAGCGGAATTAAGATAAGCTTTGGTTTCACATCGGCGCACAGTCACTTCGACTATGAAGAGGGGTCGGGCGGCGGGACTCTGACGCGTGCAGAACTTACTAATCCGCATTAGCGACGCAATCATCAGAGTTTGCCGCAAGCATCCGTTGCGGGTGTCGATAGAGATGGTGTCGATGGCGCAGGCAAGACCACGTTGGCGGACGACTTGACACCGTATATTGAGATGCACGGGGTGCCTGTGATTCGTGCATCGATAGACAGCTTTCACCATACCTCGGGCGAGCGCGATCGTCGAGGGATCGACTCGCCAGAAGGATTCTATTACGACTCGTTTGACCTTAAAGACACTCAGGGTTGGCTTACTTGATCCGCTTGGTCCGAGAGGCCACCGTCGATATCGCACCAGAGCCTTTGACTGGCGAACCGACTCACCGATTCAGGAGCCAGAGCGTGAAGCGCCGGCGGACGCAGTCCTATTGTTCGACGGCATTTTCGCACAGCGCCCAGAGCTGGCCTGCTTACGCCGTGGGACCTTTGCATTTTTCTACAGGTTGAATTTGCTGAGACGCTGCGGCGATCTCTGGTCCGAGACTCTACGCCTGGTCTCTCCCATCCAGAATTAACAAACGTCGCTTTTGGGTTCGTTATGCGGCAGGACAAAAAATATATCTTTCCGACGTCGCCCCGACGCAAAGCGCAGACGTATTAGTTGACAATAATCAGCCTGATAGACCGCGTCTTATCCGTATAAAAGAATTTAAAGCCAACCGCATTCGTGCACATTTGCGGCTTAGAGGAACTCAATGCTTGTCGGAGCCTGTGGTAAAATCGATACATGGCAAAGGCAGCTAAACCGGATTCCGACATCGTTTTGAAGGGCCTTGCTCGCCGCGCGCAGCGGGGGAGGGGCCTCGTTTTAAACGGGCTTGGCTCATTACCGCTGGCTGGTATCTATGGGACTACGGTTCTGATTTCAGAATGGTACACGATGCAGGTTAATTGACCATTCCCGACCGTGATCGCGAGGCGCGTATCGTTCGAGTCTCCATGGTTCATCCTTCGCAGCAAAGATGTTAAGACCGAGCATGGAGAGAAGAGTTTCTTCGTTCTTACGAATGCCCGGACTTTGTGTGTACTTGCGCCCGAACGCCGAACGGGCTATTTCCACTTGTTCGCCAATATCGCCCTTCGGTTGAACAGTTCGTTTGGGAGTTTCCTGCGGGAACTGTCGATGACGGAGAAGATTCACTCGTTGCATCAGAGCGTGAACTTTACGAGGAAACGGGGCACCGTTCAACGCGAACACATGCCCTAGGTGCGTATGGCGTCGACTATGGCCGTTTATCAAAATCGAGTCCATTGCTTCTTTTCAGAGGTAAGCGACCTTGATCCGAACTTTATCGAAGAACTCGGCCTCCATTGTGACTTGTTCCCCGCTAAGGAGATCGACGCCATGGTGCGCAACGGTGACTTAGCTTGTATCCAACATGTAGCGCTTCGGGTATCTCGTGCGTGCTGAAGGGATTCGTCGACGTAGATTCAGCCGATATAGGCCCTGCCGCGCCGCACACGGCTTCCTGATCGCGAGGCCACGCCGGATCGCGAGCAGCTTGCTTTTCGGCATTTGCGGCTGCAGCGGAGCGCTTAGCCGATGCCGGGCATAGCGGCCTCGCCACCCGGCGCCGGGACAGGGGGGCCTTATTTTCGAGAACGCCTTAGCTCCAACACGACGATTCAACATCAAAGCTGAGTGTGCAGCGACTACTCAGACGCCGATCGGCGCACGTGGCTACGGAACTGTGGGGCGAGGTGGCTTTCGGGATCGCGGCATTGGTGCTAAGATCTGGCTGAGTCCGCAGAGTTACCGTGTGCCTGCCGGCAGTACGAACTTAGCCTTTCGTCATGTTTACCGTCGAGATCGGAGCAAGGCGAATGACGATTTCAGATTTGAACCGTTATGCGCTGACCGTTTTCTCGTTAGTCACGCTGCTCGCCAGTTGTAACAGCGGCGGATCACTCTCTCAGGTTCAATGCAGCAGAGTGCTGCTCAATCGGGCGTGAACGCCAACGCTGCCCCGGGGGCGCCCACCACATGCGGCTGACGGTAGCCGCTACATCCACAACGTAGCTACGAAGGAGTTACAGACGTGCGTAATAACATTATCATCGCGATCGTCGCGAGTCTTGGGCTCGCGGCATGTTCTAGTAGCGCTTCCCAGACGGTACCCGGCGGATCGCAGGTAGCGCCCCTCAGTCACTCCGCTCCACACATCGTTGCCGCCGGCTTCCACCGAGATCAGTCGTGCGGCTCACAATACAATTTCTGTTACCATAGGCAGGGGTAAGACGGTAGAGGAGGTCTGCATCATCACATCCAGCCAAAGCTGTAGCTCAGGGAGCCTCCCCTTTATTCGTGGGCTCAGAAATCACGAACTTAGACGACAAGAAAATCAGGCATATCAAAGCTTCGTTTCACCCGAACCCCGGCAACCCGACCGACGACACGTTCCGCGCAAAGAGAGTCCATAGCAGCCACGGCAACGTTAAGTACGTGCAGCTTCTCATAGCCTGTCCGTACCCGTCCGGCAGCAGTTGCATTGACGCAACGATTGGGCTTATAACCACGAAGTAACGGCGGTTAATAGTTCTCGAGTCGGAAGCGCGAGGCCCGGCAACCGCCGGGTCTCCTTTTTTGTAGCTTCGCTGCGCTTCTGCCTCGACGCATTCTTTTGGAGGTGCGCCGCGGCTTCGATCGAGGTGGGGGGATAAGGGCCCCGTTTTGCGCGGCCTCGCCACCCGGCGCCGGGGAGGGGGGCCTCGTTTTGAAAGTGCTTAGCTCCTATCCCGGAGCGGTGACGATCGCACGCGCGGCGGGAACGTTTACATATCCTGCGCGCTTTCAACTCGTCGGCTCGATGAATCCCTGCCCGTGCGGCTATCGCGGTACGCGCAGCGCCGAATGCCGATGCGATGAGGCGATGGTTGCGAAGTACGTCAGCAAGCTCTCAGGACCGCTGCTCGATCGAATCGATTTGCAGATCGAAATCGCTCGAGTGCCGTTCGACGACATGGTGCGCTACGACGGCGCCGAGCCGTCGAAGCGAATCCGAGAGCGCGTCATAGCCGCTCGCGAGCGCCAGCGAACTCGCTTTGCGAGAACACCGCTCGGCTGCAACGCCGAAATTCCCGGCAATGCGATGCGCCGGTACTGCCCGCTCGACGAGCCGGCAATGCGGCTGCTCGCCCATGCGAGCGCGAAACGGCAGTTTTCTGCGCGCGCACTCGATCGGATCGCACGCGTCGCGCGCACGATTGCCGATCTTTACAACATGGATGCGATCCACGCAGAGCACGTCGCCGAGGCGATCCAGTATCGCAGCCTGGAACGCCTCGGCGCTGCTGCGTGATTAGAAGGCCTTGAGCCCGTTCGGCGTACCGTTGCCGGTGGGCCCATCGTAGCCCACTTCACCCGTGCAGAGGTAGGTGGGCGTGCAGGAGCCATTGCTGCCGGACGTGACGTCGTACAGGTGCTTGCTGTTTGAATACGCGAGGGACGCCGGGACGCCGCTCGTGTTTCCCGATAGCGCATAGATTGCGGCAATGGCGGGCGCTCCCACGCTGGTGCCGCCCCACACCTGCCAGCCCGGCGGCTCTTCGTCATTAATATATGACTCGTACACTGCGACCCCGGTAAAGGGATTGGCGTCATAAGCGACGTCGCCGACGATGCGCTTCGAACATCCGCCGAGCTTTTTCTCAACCGCTTCCTGCCACGTTGGTACCGCTATGTACGCGCTGCAACCGCTTCCGCTACCCGACCAGACGACTTCGGCATAACCGCGCTTCCCGCTCACCTTATCGAGCGTCGTGCCGCCGATTGCGCTAACCGTGTTGGCCGCCGACGGGAAGATCACTCCGTATCCGCCATCCCCAGCCGATGCCGTGATCGCGATACCGGCATGATTGAACCATTTAACCGCAGCGTGTTTTTCGCCTTTGTACTCGCCGCCGCCCCAGCTGTTCGAGATCGCGCTGGGATGCAAGTTGGCCGCGGTTCGCTCGGCCTTGAAAAGATCGGCACCGGAGTTCTTAGTCGCTTCAATCATGACGATGTGGCAGTTTGGACAGTTCGCCGACACCATGGCAACATCTATCGCTTGCTCGCCGATCCAACCGACGTTGGAACCGGTCGGGGGCGACGGAAGCGGACTGGGGTTACCTTCCTGATTCAAGACCCTCAAGCAACCCGAGCTTTCGTCGCACTTGGGCAGCTTAAAGTACTTGCGATACTTGGCCAAATCTTTCGCGAGAGTCGGATAGCCGAATGCGTCGACGATTGCAACCGTACCACCAGGCTTCGTCTTCGCGTCTGCCGTCAGGTTATATGCGGCCTGCAACTGGGCCGGGCCGTACCCGGAAACCTTGGTACCATCGGGCATCTCCGTCTGCGGAGCCCGAGAGAAGTCGCGAAGGCCGAGAGCCAAGCAACGAAAATAACCGGGCGCAACGTCGGGGCAAGCTTGAACGAAAGCTCCCGATGCAATTTGTTGCTGAACGTAGGCCGTTCGAGCGAAGCTTCGCAGCGCTGCCGGGTTGCCACCCGATGCGGGAGTAACGCCCCCTGCGCCACCGCACCCGGCCGCTATTGCGGCCAGAATGCAGGGAGCAGCCCAACGCAAAATGAGCTGCATGGAAATCCTTATTCGCATAGCATCTCCTTGTATTCGAGAAGTGTGGACCGCTCGCGTTCCTCGCACGCCTGCGCCATCCCTGGCGAAGTAGTGCTGCTGAAGTGGTGCTGCTTAGGAAGAGCCGCCGTCGAGCTGAGGGATCGCGTCTCCGTCGAGAAAGACGTCGAGCTCCCGCGGTGAGAACTGCAGCCCAGCCCAAAACGAGCCAAACTCGCCATACCGCGCGCTCGCCTCGTCAAAGCGCATTTCGTAGATCAGCTTCTTGAAAGTCAACGGGTCGTCGGCATAAAGGTCGACGCCCCACTCGAAATCGTCAAAGCCGATCGACCCGGAGATAACCTGCGTCACGCGGTTGTGATACGAACGACCGACGACGCCGTGCTGGCTCATCATTTTTGCTCGCGCTTCGAAGCCGAGAATGTACCAGTTCTGCACCTCGCCGCGTCGCTTACTCATCGGGTAGAAGCATTGGTAGCGTCGCGCCGGAATCTTCGCCCACAACCGCGGAGCGATATACGGACTATCTGCCTGTTTTCGCATCAGTTCGTCGAAAGCCGCGATCCATTCGGGAGATTGCGGTACGAGGCCGCGCTGGTTGAGCTCGGCGTGAATCTTTCCGGACGCGTCGTATAGGCCGAGCTCCAACACCGAAACGTACGATCCGTGTGGAACGAGAAACTCGCGTAACTCGAGTTTGTCCACGAGCGTCTGCGCGTAGGCGAGACCGTCGAAGGTACGCGCGTAGTGGGTGAGCATGAGATCGCCTTTGTGTCCGACTATCTGCGTCAAGCCGACGTCACCGTCGTCATTTCCCTTTAGATGGTCGACGAGATCGGCGGCGTGTCCGGCATACTTGTCACGCCGCTTCTCCGGCAATGCATCCCACGCGCGCCGGTTGAATGCAAAAATGCGGTGGAGAATCCACCACCCTTCGAGAGACTCTGGAACGTTGGGGTCGCGCATTTCGTTTTTTCGGTTCTACCGGGCCAATACTTTCGCGCGTTTCACCTCGGCTTCCACTTCGGCCTCCAGTCGATCGGGATGCTCGCGATATTTTGCCCAAAGCGGCGGCGTGTGGGCGATATCGTTGAGCACGCGCGTGTAGACCGCATTGACGGGTGTCGGCACGCGCCGCTCGAGCCCGGCCGCGGCCACTGCGCCATTGAGGACATCGACTTCGGTTTGTGACTTGGCGCGCCGCAAGTCGAGTAGCAACGACGGAGGCTTCGTGCCGCGCGCCCCGGCGATGCTGTGTGCCAAGAGCGTGCGGGAAAGCGGACTCGGCAGGGCAGCGACCCCGAAGAGCGCTCGCACCGGGTAGCGCGGTAAGTCGATCGGTTCGATGCGCAGTGCCTGCATCACCGCGCGGACCTCGCGAATCATGCGAATCTCAAGCGTAAAGATCTTATCGAAATGCACGAATCGGTTCGGCAAGACGTTCAGAATCGCACAACTCGCATTGGCCACGACGTTGAGAGACAGCTTGCTCCACTTCAGCGCCCGCCAATCCTCCACCACCTTCACCGTCAGACCGGTGCCCGCAAAGGTGGCCGCCAGCCAGTTATAGGCGTTGGCGCCGATCGGCGCGAGCGCTAACCCGCCCTCTTTCGCGGGGCGGACGTTTCCGTCTCGGTCGCGATCGACTGGCGTCGTCAGTGCGGCAGCGACGACGCTATCCTCGCCGAAGGCTGCCGCCAGCCGTTCTTCATTGCCGACGCCGTTTTGCGGAGAGACGAAAACGCATTTTTCCGGGAACGGAATCGCCTTGCGGAGCGTTTCGATTGCGCCGTCGGTATCGTAGGCTTTCGTGGCGACGAGCGCCACGTCGGCGTCGTACGAAGTTACCTCTTCCAAGGCACGCGGTGCGTACGCGACGTCGACCCCGATAGCGCGAAGCAGATCGCCGAAATACGTTCCCACGGCGCCTTTTCCGACGATGTAGACCTTCACACGGAAACGCCCGTCGAACCAAAACCTCCCTCGCCGCGCACTGTGGGCGGCAGTTCGTCGACTAGATCGAATGACGCGTGCGCGATCGGCGCAACGACCATCTGCGCGATACGATCGCCTCGGTGAATCACGAACGGTTCGGTGCCGAGGTTCGCCAGCACGACCTGGACCTCACCGCGATAATCGGCATCGATCGTACCCGGCGAGTTGAGACAGGTGATGCCGCAGCGGATTGCGAGTCCGCTGCGCGGACGGACTTGCGCTTCGTAACCGCGCGGCACTGCGATCGAGAAACCCGTTGGAACGAGCGCGCGCGCCCCGGGCAAGAGGGTGAGTTGTTCGCGAACGGCCGCACAAAGGTCCGCTCCGGCCGCATGCGCGCTCATGTATCCTGGAATCGGCAATCCGTCGCCCTGCGGCAGGCGCTGGAGCGCAACGCGCACGCGCTCCATTTAGTCGCCTGTAACGCACGGACGCGTAGCCACTATAGCTGGGCCAGTTCTTCGCGGAAACTCTCGATGTCGCGAAACGAGCGATAGACGCTTGCGAAACGAATGTATGCAACCGGATCGAGTTTACGCAGCGCCTCCATGAGCTTTTCCCCGACGAGGGCCGAAGGCACCTCGCTTTCTCCCCGCGCGAAGAGCTCCCGTTCGAGGTCGGCAGCGACACCCTCCATCCGGCCTTCTGAGATGGGCCGCTTTTCGCACGCCTTGCGCAATCCGGTCAAAATCTTCTCGCGGCTGTACTGCTCGCGCCGCCCATCTTTCTTAACGACGAAAAGCCGCGGAACTTCCATGCGCTCGTATGTTGTAAATCGGTGCTTGCAGCGCGGATCGAGACACTCGCGGCGGCGGCGTACGACGGTCTCGTCGTCGCGCGAATCGACAACGCGCGTCTCACTCTTGCGACAGGTCGGACAAGTCAGCGGCAGGTCTCCCCCACGGCATATCTTGTGGGTGCCCGTATTATACGTCACTACGCGTAGGGAAGGCAAAAAAAGCCCCAACGCGCGTTACACGTTGGGACCCTGCATCCTCGGACGGCGTGCGCTGTCAGGCAGCGCCGATCTTGAACATCTTGGTACCACAAACGGGGCATTTGCCTTCCACCGCAGGGCGACCGTTTTTCATCGTTATCTGCACCGCGTCTTTCATTTCACGCTTGGCTTTGCACTTGACGCAATACGCTTCTGCTGCCAACTTCGGTACCTCCGTGCGGCCAGGCTATTCCGTTGGGCGCTCCTGATTCCCCCCGCTTTCCGTTCGTAACGACGTCGTGATGGACGCCGCGATGCGGGACCCGACCTACGAAACGCGGGAGAAAATCGAGGCCGCCCGCGGGGGGCGCGGCTTCGATGCCGCGCCGGGCCTGTGGCGCTGCGGCGATTTGAGCAGTCTGGCGGGGGCCTGCGTGGCCATCGTCGGAACTCGGGCGGCCACCCCGTATGGGCGCCGGCTCGCGCATCGTTTCGCCGCAGAGCTTAGCAGGGCGGGCTGCTGCATCATCTCAGGGCTGGCCCTAGGAATCGACGCCGCCGCTCACGAGGGCGCCCTGAGTGCCGATGGACCCACGGTGGGCGTACTCGGCGGCGGCCACCGGCGCTTCTTTCCGCCCCGCAACGCGGGGCTGGCAGGACGCATGCTTGCCCGCGGCGGCGCGGTGCTCTCACCCTTTCCGCCCGATCAGGCGGCCTATCCCGGCCAATTTCTGGCGCGCAACGGCGTCGTTGCCGCCCTCGCCGACGCCGTGCTCGTGGTTGAGGCGCCGGCACGCAGCGGAGCGTTGAATACGGCCGGCTGGGCCGCCGGGCGCGTCCCGGTGCTCGCCGTGCCGGGCGACGTCGACCGCAAACACGTTGCGGGGTGCCTTGCGTTGATCCGAGACGGCGCGACGCTCGCACGATCGGCCCAGGACGTCCTGGAGTCACTTGGACGTTTAGCCCTCCTGCGGCCGGCCGGCGTGCCGACATCTCCGCGCGATCCAATCGCCATTGCGTTGCTCGAGGCGCTCGATGCGGGCGCATCCGAACTCGACGAGATCGTTGCAACCAGCGGTGTCTCGGCGTCGTCGGCGCTTGCGACGCTCACATTGCTCGAGCTCGACGGGACGATCGAATCGCGCGGAGCTGCAAGCTATGCGCGGGTCGAAGCTCTACTTCGCGGCGAAGATCATGGCGCATGAGCAGCATCCCCGAGGCCGCATCGCCGCTCGACGACGCGCTGCGCGCCTTCGCCGAGGCTGCAGCAGATGCCGTAACGGCAACGTATTCCGTGCCGCCGCCTCGATCGCGTTCGAGGCGCCGCGGCGCCCCGAGTTTGGTGACTTCTCAACCAATTTCGCGTTCGCGCTCGCTAAGACCGCGCGCCGCCCACCGCAAGACGTCGCGACGGATCTCGTCTCCGAGCTCGTCCGCGGCGCACCCGAGCTGGACCGCACGTTCAGCCGCATCGATGCCGTCGCAGGCTTTATCAACGTGCGGATCGCGCCGTCTGTCTGGCACGATGTCATCGCCGGGATTCTTCGCGAGGGAGATCGCTTCGGCGAGAGGCCGAGCAACGGTCTGCGCGTCTCGCTCGAGTTCGGCAGCGCGAACCCGACGGGGCCCCTCGTCGTCGTGCAGGGGCGCTCGCTCTCGATCGGAGCCACGCTGGCAAACGCGATGCGCTTTCGCGGCTACGACGTCTTTGTCGAATGGATCATCAACGATGCAGGCGGGCAGCTCGATGCGCTTGGGCGTTCCATTTACGCGCGCTATCGCGAACTTTTCCAGCCCGGCTATCCGTTCCCAGCGGAGGGTTACCCGGGCGCATATCTGGTACCGCTCGCGCGGCGCATTTTCGAGCGCGACGGCGATCGATGGTTCTTCGCGTCGGAGGCCGAGTGGCTGCCGTATTTCTCTAAGTTCGGCCGCGACGAGCTCGTTGCGCAGCAGCAAGAGACGGCGCGACGCTTCGGAGTCAAGTACGATCGCTGGCAGAGCGAAGCGGAACTGCACGAGACCGGCAAAGTTCGTGAAGGCGTCGATCGCTTGCGCGCGCTTGGGCTCACCTACGAGCAGGACGGGGCGCTCTTCTTTCGCGCAACGCAGTTCGGCGACGACAAGGATCGCGTGCTTTTGCGCAGCGACGGGCGTCCGACCTACTTTTGCATGGACGTCGCTTACCATTATCAAAAGTTGAAGAGCAACGATCGCGTCGTCGACATCTTGGGTCCCGACCATCACGGCTACATCGGACGCCTCCAGGGAATGTCATCCGCGCTTGGTTACCCCGAGCGGCTGGACGTAGCAATCGTGCAGCAGGTGGCACTCCTGCGCGGCAACGAGCTAGTCGGCATGAGCAAGCGCGCCGGCGAGATCGTCGCGCTCGACGATATCCTCGACGAGGTTGGCGTCGACGCAGCGCGTTTCTTCTTCATCATGCCCGCGGTCGAATCGCCCCTTTCTTTCGATTTAAAGCTGGCGGTCGAAAAAGAAAACGAGAACCCAGTCTACTACGTGCAGTACGGTCACGCCCGCATCGCATCGGTCTTGCGACGGGCATTAGCGCAGGACGTGCAGGATGCGCGTAGCGCCGCGCTTGCGCCGCTCGTTCATCCATCGGAGCTGGCATTGGCACGACGGCTGGCCGAATTTCCGAAGGTCGTGGAGGGCGTCGTCGAGCACCTCGCGCCGCATCGTTTGGCCCGCTATGCGCGCGACGTTGCGGCGGACTTTCACCAGTTCTATGCCGAGTGCAAGATTCTCGCCGACGACCGCGAGCTGAGGCTCGCGCGATTAGCGCTCTGCCTAGCGGCAAAAAACGCTTTGGCACGCACGCTGGCGCTTGCCGGCGTCGGCGCGCCGGATTCAATGTAATCGCCCGCGGGAGGTCGCGCTAGCGTGACGGGACTCCTCGCAGCGCTCTGGCTGCTCGGACTCTTCGTTGCCGCCCCGGCATTACGAACCGGCCCCCGCTATGCGTTCGTCGACCGTCTGCGCGACGCGCTGATCCTTGGCATCGCGATCCCATTCGTTCTTGGCTGCTTTCACGCGCTGTATCCGGCGCTATGCTGGCTCGCACTCGCCGGCGCCGCGACGGTTGCGTATCGCAGACGCGAACCGGCGCAAGCAAACGACGCGCCGATCCCGTACTTGCTAATCGCGGCGCTGGCCTTGATTGCGTGGCCGCAACTCATGCGGCCGATGCTCGAGGGAGATTCGCTCTCATACCACTTGCCCAACGCCGCATCGTGGCTGCAAGCGCATTCGCTGCTGACGACCGCAACCAGATATTGGTGGTATCCGCCAGCATCCGAACTCTTCGCAACCGGCCTCTACGCTACGAGCGGCCCATTTTCGCTGCCGTGGAGCGGTGTCGGCCCCGTATTACTCCTGGGCTTTCGCATCCGCGACTGGTCGCGCTCGCGGTTCGGACTTCCCCCGCTGGCTGCCGACGCGTTGGCCGCCGCGACGATTACCGCCTATCCGCTCGCCGTCCAGGCCGGAACGTTGCAGAACGATGCGTGGCTGGCGGCTTTTTGGCTCGAGTCGCTGTGGCTGATCGGGCGCGAGAATGCCGCGGCGATGCGTGCGATCGCCGTGACCGCGCTTATCAAACCGCAAGGTTGGCTCTTCGCCGCGCTTGCGCTGATCGCCGCACGAGCGCCGGTCAAGGTTTGGCTGGCGGCGACGAGCGCGATTGCCGTTTGGCTGCTGCACGACGCGCTCGGGTGGAAGAGTGCCATCGTTCCGCCGGCGACCACGGCGTATGGAAGTACGTTTGCCTCGAGCATCATCGCGCACGGATTGCCTGGCCTCGCTCTGCTCGTGCGCGTTGCGCTTGGTACGTCTCCGTTTGCGTTGTTCGCGCTCTGCGCGGCGCTGCTCGGACCGACGATCGCGCGCCATTCCCGCTTGGGCTGGTCGTCTTTCGTCGCCGCGCTGATTTTTCTCGCTCTGCCGTTCGGATATGCAAGCGACGTGGCCCAACTCGCGACCGGCGCTTCATTACGCTTCGCCGCGCCGGCCATCGTCGCCGGAGCGCTAGTGATGGCGCCTCTCGCCCGTTGGGCGCCGCGCGCGGCGACGGCGATCCTAGGGCTATCGGCGCTCTTTGGAGCCTTCTTTTTGTATGCGATCTTTTGGAACGACGCGCCGGCGCGCGCCGCCCCCGCCGTCGCTCTGATTGCCATCGCCACGGTAAAGCTCAGCCGGCTCATACGACATCCGTTGCCAATCGGCGTTGGATTTTTGGTAATCGCTATCGCGGCGAATCTCCTCGCGGCCAGTCATCCGGTCGATTTTTACGCCGATGCCTTCCGCGTCCAAGGCCGATCGTCGGGAGTCTACGCTTGGATCGAGACTCATCGGCCTCCGGCACTCGGAGGATTGGGGTCTGGCTTTGGGAACGGTCAACGTGCTTTCGCCTAAGACGCGCACGCTCGAATTGCCCGAGAATGATCCGTGCTTCTTCGCGCGCCGGGAAAACGTACTGCTCGCTGCGGTCGCGCAGAGCGATCACAGTTCCGAATTCAATAGGCGGCGATTAGCGGCGGCACGTCGCTGCGGCCGGCTACGATACGAAGACGGTGCTGCAGTCGTCGTATCGCCGGCCGAGTTGCCGTGAAAAGGGAACTATTCTGAATCGGGCGGTTGAGCTGAGTCGGGCTGCGCGAGAAAATACGTCGGCGGATAAGGCGCCGGAATCGGTTTGAAGGCTCGCGGTTTTTGCTTGAAGTCAAAGCTGTCCGCCAGGCTGTGGGCACGCGTATCGGTGTATCCGCGGGAAACCGGTCCAAGCGACGGGAGCGCAAACGTTTCCTCGATAAACTTGAGAACGCTTCCGAACTCGTACTGCGTATGCGAAACGTATCCGCTTTTTGCATACGGCGAGATGATGATGCATGGCACGCGGATGCCGAGACCGACGAAATCGAGCTGCGGCGGCGGTACGTTGTCGTACCATCCACCCCAGTCGTCCCAAAGTACGACGATGGCCGTGGTGTTCCAATACTGGCTCTCGCCGATTGCATTGACGACTCCCGCGACCCACGAAGGCCCCTTGTCGCTCTGCGAGCCGGCGTGATCGGAATCTGCCGCATTTGGGATCACCCACGACACTTGCGCGAGTCTTCCGTTAGCAGCGTCGGTTAAAACGGTCGTCTGCGGCGAGATGACGTTCCTCTTCCAGTCGGGTCCAAAGCCGCACTTGGCGGATTGCCGCAAACGGCGACCAAAGCCGCCCTCCGGCATACTTGACCGTCGGGGCATAATACTTCCACGTTATGCCTGCGGCGTCGAGCGTCTCGGCGATCGTGTCGTATTGGGTGAAGCACGGAAAGGGCCCGTCACCGGACTCGACTCGCTGCGGGTTCAAAAGAAACGTCCGCGTGCCCCTCGGCGCATCGCAACCCCAGGGCTGGCCCGTCGGGCCATCGACTTCGGCTTCGTCGGCGGTAAGGTTCGTCGTGCTTGCGATCAAGTCGATGTGGGCCGTGAATGTCGGACCGAACATCGTCGGGAACATATGATCGGCGAGTGCATATTCTTGCGCCATCGTCCAATACGGAGCGACCTGCTTTCGTTGCAGATACGCGTACGTGTAGGTTCCCGCGGGCGCCCCATTGGTGAAGAGGCTTCTGTCGAACCCGTTCATTCGGCCACCGTTCCAGTCGGCCATCGCATTGCCCCAATTATGAAGGATGTCCGGTCCTTTAAAAGTGATTGCGCGCAAACGGACTTTGCTACCGCTGTGCGTATAGCCGTACATGACCGAATCGGCGCCTTTGAAACCCGCAAAGATGTCGTTGAACGTGCGGTTCTCTTGAACGATAACGACCACGTGCTTGAGGTACTTTCCCTCCGGCCCCTTCTGCGGCGGCCCCTGCGTCGGAGGGGGAGATATCGGAAGCGAGGAGTTACCACCGCCGCTGCCGCCCGATGAACAGCCTGCGAGAGCGAGCGCGCTCAGAACGGCGATGCGCAAACGGCGTAACACCGCTAAGTCTTCTCCAACTGCGTCGCAATCCATGGCGCCATGAAGTAGCGCCACAGGATTTTGATAAGCGCGGCCGCCGGAATTCCCAAGATCAGGCCCGGAATTCCAAAGAGCTCGCCTCCGGCGAAAACTGCGAACATCGCGCCGATCGGGGAGACGCCTACCGATTGCCCCATGATCTTTGGAACCAGCACGTTGTCGCTGATACGTGCCATGCCAAACATGATGACCTGCACCCAAACGATCATCCAGACTCCTTGCGGCGCACACATCGGAACGGCGATAAGCTCGGCGATCAGCATCCCAATGATCGGAATGGCGTACGCAACGCCCGAAATGATCCCGATGAGAAGAGAAAATTTAAACCCAATGATCGCACACGCGATGGCGATGACGGTGCCGGTTATCGCACTCACGATGATCTGGCCCGAGATGTAGTTGCCGAAGAGTTCCGTGACTTCGGCAGCGAGCTTGCGCGCCGTTTGCCGCTTACGCGACGGAAACATCGAGGCGAACCCTTCGGCTATCTGTGCGTCGTTGAGCAGGAAGAAGAATGAGAGGATGATCGCTGAAAACGCGATGAAGAAACCGGTGGCAGTGTTGACCGCAATGGCGCCAAGCGAGGCGAGCGTCGCCGTGACCATCGTGGAAAGCTGAGCTCCGCCAATCTTTCCGACGTTCATTTGTGAAGTCGGGATCTTCAGCGTCGGGAAGTGCTGCTGGAGCGAGGTAGCCACGGAAACGAGCCAGGCTTGCGCAGTTGTTGCGTAGCTCGGGATGTTGGTCGCCAAGAGCTGCGTCTGACTGACCGTGAGCGGCACGACGATCACCAGGAAAACCGCAATGATGACGATCAGCGCGAAGAACACGACCGAGATGGCGATCGGCTTGGGCATGCGTCGCTCCAATCGCCCCGCTATGGGCTGGACGCCAAACGCGATGAAGGCCGCGATGACGAAGATCGAGATCGTCCGAGGTATGTGCCGCGCAAGCCAAAACGCAAGCAACGCGACCGCGACGGCACCGGCGATGGCTCCGATGCGTCGCCAAAGATCGCCGCTTAGAGCGGTTTGCACAAGAGCCGCCGCTCGGTGTAATAGCCGCAGCGCGTATAGAGACGGCGCGCGTCCGCGTTCTCTTCGGTGACCATCAAGGCCATATACGGCAACCCTCGCCGGCGCGCCTCATCCTCGGCCGCTGCAAGAAGGGCCGCCCCGACTCCGTTTCGCCGCAAGCTCGGCTCGACTGCCATATAGGCGATGAACGCTTGAGGCAACAGCGTCACTTCGTCCGGAAGATCGTCGAGTAAGAGCAGAAAGCCGACGGGCTCGCCGTTGCGTTGTGCGATCAGCGTGACGTGCGACTGACCGTCGACGACTTCGCAGAGTCTGTCGAAGGCCTCGCGCGCCTTCGCTTCGCTCGCTGGACGTAACGAACCGACACTCGGCATGACGCTTTGCTCTCCCAGTCTCTTCACGAACTTACGGTCGGCAACGGCTTGTTCACCGCGTTGCCCCACGACCCGTACATCGACGGTCACGAACGGCGCGAGCCTGGATCGGTCAGCGGTTCTCCGGCGCGGCACTGCGGACATTCTGCTTCGTCATACGAACGCAGTGGCAACTCAAGCAAAATATGCGTCGCTATTTCGTCCGAATCGGAGTCGCTCCGCAAAGGTGGCGAAGGGCCTCGAGCAACGATGATCCCCAGACCAACGATCTGTGCACCGTGGCGCCGCACGACGTCGATCGTTTCGCTTACCGAAAGCCCCGTGGTCAACACATCCTCGACGAGTAATACTCTGTCGTCCGGTGAAAGCGTGAAGCCGCGTCGCAGCGTGGGGACGCCGTTTTCCTTTTCAACAAAGATTGCTTTCGTACCGAGCTGACGCGCGACTTCATAGGCGAGTACGATGGCGCCGACGGCGGCACCGACGACGACCGTCGGCTTGAGCATCCGAAATCGATCGGCAATCGCGCTGCCGACGGGTTCGAGCACCCTGGGATCTTCTAAAATCCGAAACTTCTGCACGAACCGGTCGCTGTGGCGTCCAGAGCTCAAGCGAAAATGTCCTTCGAGGATGGCGCCACGCCGAGCGAGCGCGCTCCGTAGGTCGAGTGACGTTACGCTCATGCTCGTACGGACATTTCCTCGAGAATAGCTTTGGCCGCAGCCGCCGGATCGGACGCTTCAACGATCGGTCGTCCGACGACAAGATAATCCGAGCCGGCCTCCACGGCCGCGGCGGGCGTCGTGACGCGTTTCTGATCGAAATGAGCGGTTCCGGACGGACGAATGCCAGGGGTCAGCGTGAGAAAATCTTCGCCAAAGAATCGCTTAAGATCGCGAACCTCGTGCGCGCTGCAAATGACCCCGGCGCAGCCCGCATCTCGCGCCAGTGCGGCCAAGCGAATCGCATTCTCGCCCGGTCCGCCTTGGAATCCGAGCTCGTTGAGATCTTCGGGCGCTATGCTCGTGAGCAGCGTGACGGCAATGACGTGGGGCGGGTCGATGCCGAGCTCGGCCGCGCATTCACCGGCGGCGTCAACCGCGGCGCGCATCATCTCGAGACCGCCGACGGCGTGCACGTTGACGAGGTGGACGTTGGGCCGGACGAGCTGCGATATCGCGGCGCCGACCGTTCGCGGGATGTCGTGCAGCTTTGCGTCCACGAAGACCCGCACGTCGCGCGCTTCGCAGTACGAAAGAATCCGTTGGGGATATCCGAAAAGCGCTTCCAGGCCAACCTTGACGATCAGGTCGAGCTCGTAAAGCTTATCCACGAGTTCCTCGGCTTTTTCGGCGCTCGGTACGTCGAGGGCAACGATTAGCTGGGCCATCTACAGCGTTCCTTAACCTTCGGTTCCTTCGTATTGATAAGGGGTTGCAAAACCCACGTTCGCCCGTCCGACGATTGCGTCGATCCCACCGAGACCGCGGCGCGTAAGATACGCATGCAGATCCGCGACGATGCGCTCGGGAATGCGAGGATCGATGAAGTTCGCCGTTCCGATCGAGATGGCGGTCGCACCCGCTAAGAAAAACTCGAGTGCGTCGGTGAGGTTCTCGATGCCTCCCTGCCCGACGATCGGAATCTTTACGGCTTGCGCGACCTCATAGACCGCGAGCACCGCGATCGGACGTATGGCGGGTCCGGAAAGACCGCCGCCGACATTTCCAAGGCGCGGGCGCCAGGTCTCAACGTCGATCGCCATTCCGCGGACCGTGTTGATGACGGCTAAAGCGTCCGCGCCGGCGGCTTCCGCCTCGCGCGCGACGGCGCAGATATCGGTCACGTTGGGCGAAAGCTTGACGATGAGCGGTTTCTCAGTGGTCGAGCGGGCTGCGCGCACCACTTGACCGGTAAGGCCGGGATCGCAGCCGAAGGTCTCGCCTTCGCTGGCAACGTTCGGGCAGGAGACGTTGAGCTCGACGCCCGCGATTTCGGCCCGCGCCGCCAGACGTTCGCAGACGTACGCGTAGTCGTCGATGGAAAAACCGGCGACGCTGCCGATGATCTTGCACGGCCGGTCGGCATACTTACGTACTTCTCGTTCAAGGTACCAATCGAGACCTGGATTTTGCAATCCGATGGCGTTGAGCATGCCCGCCGGCGTATGAACGATGCGCGGTGTCGGATTCCCAAGACGCGCAAGACGCGTGACGCTTTTGAGGACGATTGCACCGATTTTTGTGAGATCGGCGAACGGCGCAAACTCCTCGCCCGTGCCATAGCAGCCGCTCGCCATGAGCGTGGGATACGCGAGCTCGAGCTTTCCCAGCTTCGTCGCCAGGCTTGCCCTCGCGGTCACCATCGTAGCTCGTCGGCCCAAAAGACCGGGCCTTCACGGCAGATACGCGCGTAGACGACGTCGCTCCCTCCGGCATCGGCGGGCGGAAAGCTCGGCGCCTGCGCGCTCTTCTGAACCAGCGGCACGACACATCCCCAACAGCCCCCGATGCCGCATCCGAACGTCTCTTCGAGCGAAAGCTGCGCTCGCACGCCGAACTCCGCGGCGATGCGCGCGACCGCACGCAACATCGGCGAAGGACCGCATGCGTAGATTAGCTGCGGCTTGCTTGCGCAGGCGAGCGCGTCCGTAACGAACCCGCGCACGCCTACGCTGCCGTCGTCAGTCGTTACCACAAGTTCGCATCCTGCATCCGCGAAGCGTTGTGAGTCGACAATCAGCTCCGCCGTTCGCGCTCCGTAAAAAAGCCTCACCCTTGCGCCCGCGCGCAAGAGCGCTTGCGTGCACAGGAGTACTGAAGCGATACCGACGCCGCCGGCAACGACGGCCACGTCGCTGACGTCCTGTGCGCAATCGAAGCCGTTGCCGAGCGGTCCGACGACGTCAAGCCGATCGCCGCAACCCAGTTGTGCGAGCTCACGCGTGCGCTTGCCGGTGATAAAAAAGAGAACGCTCGCGAGCTTGCCTTCCGCTTCGTAGACGGCAAGCGCCGTTGCAGCCTTTTCACCGCTGGGGGGTATCGCCATCACGTACTGTCCCGGCCGCGTCGCTTCCGCGAGCTTCGGCGCGTCGAGCGACAACAACACAACGTCGGTCGCAAGTACGCGACGTTTGGTTACCGTGGTCGCGTGCACTCCCGCCTTTTGGTCGATCGTCGTCATTCTTTTCAGCTATTTTCAACAAATTCTCAGGAAAATCTCTGGAAATTGGTGCGCAACCTTGCTACTCGAGCCGTTATACTGTATAGAGAGCGTAAATAAACGGGAAAGGAGGGTCCCCAGATGGCAGGTCTCATCGTCTTCAAATCACTAGCCGACGCACTAAGAGCGGGCTATCAGGTTTACGATCGGACTGCGGATGGATATCTGGTCAGGACTCGCACGGCTGCCGGCTGGGCCATGGCCTTGGTCTCCTGCAAGTAATATCGTCTTTATTTCGATACGCGATGCCGCCGATCAGTCGATCGGCGGCATCGTCTTTGAAGCCTCGTCCCTATTTTAGACCCGATAGTCTGGGGGTGAAGCCGGCTTTTCGATCTCCGGGGTTGGGCCAGGCCGCCACCCGCCGTACGCGGGCCCAGGAGGCATACCGCTCCCAGCTTCGCTTCCGGAAGTCGATGTCGTTCCAGGCCCAGGCGGGGGCCCAAAGCGCTGTCGCGCCGATGGTGGTCCGAAGGTAGCGCCGCTGAGAATCGCGCCGATGACCTGAGCGATGCCGACAAAAAGGGGAATCAGGCCGCCCAGCAGCCAGGGGCCGTAAACGAACGTCCCGTCGCCGCGGTAACCGATGAAGCCAAGCCCGATAAGCAACGCCAGGCCGATAAAGGCGATCTGCACGCCTTTGCGCAGTTGCTGCTGCGCGGCGAAGTCCGTCGGGTAATCGAGGTATTGATTCGAGCTGCCTTGGGGCATCGCGCTCGGAGTCCAGCCATATTTCATCGCTCGGCGCATATCGCGCGCGTTCGGCGGAGGGACGATGCCGCGCCGGAGCATCTCCATCCGTTCTTGATGCGCGAGCACGCGTGAGATCAGCCACACGGCACAGGGCGCGCCGAAGATGAAGATAATCGCAAAGAGCGGGACGAGAACCTCGCCAGAATCCATTACTGTGGTACTCCGTTTGTGAGAATGTGAATCGATCCGTCAGAGGTCGCCAGTTTCATTCTGCCGCTAGCGGCACCAAGCCGGATGGTGCGATGCGAAGCATCGTCGGGGTCGAGCGACGTTCCATCGAGAACGATTCTTCCGTCGCTGGTTGAAGCATCGATCGTTAGGTCGGCGTTAGGGGCGAGTCCCACTCGAATCGAACCGTCGTTGGTCTGCAACGTTGCGTCTGTGCCGACGCTCAAACCGTCGGCTTCGATTCGGCCATCGCGAGTCATTGCCGAAAGCGATGCCACGGCAACATCCCGCAGCGCCAAATGGCCGACCATCGATTCGAGCGCGAGATGATCGCCCCGCACGTTCGTTGCGCTGATGTAGCCATCGTTGCTGTGCGCGTCGACCGAGCCCCGAAGGTCGGTCAGCGTCACGTGGCCATCGAGGGAACGGACGCTCGCGCCGCCGTCGACGCCGAGCAGATCGGCACCGGCGCAGCGAGCGATTTCTACCCGCGAGCCTTGCGGAACCTCGACCTGGATCGCTTGCGTGCTATAGCCGAAGATGTCGATCGAGAGATTTCCAGCGTCAGGACGTTCGATACGCACACCGTCCAAAGTGCGAGTGATCTTTAGTCCAGGATATTTTCCGCTCGAGAAGACGGCCCCACGCATCTGCGTAAGGTCCCGGACGTGAATTAGTTCGTCGCTCGAGGCGCTGACGTGAACTCGCGACTGCGCGTCATCGATCACGACGTGCGGCGTCGGGCCGGCGACAAACGGGGCAACCTTCGCGGCCGTAAAATCGACGTGATGCATTCCGGCAGCAAAGCTTCTTCCTCCGTGCCCAATGGTGTAGACGGCCAAGCCGACGACCAAAACTTCGGCCGCGACGAGCATCGCAACAACCGATGCGCGTGACATTTACAGCCGCGGACCCCAACCGTCAAAGGTGGGACGCAACGATTGCGCGGAGTTTCGCTCGTCGCTGGGCAGCGTTGGGAGCGTACGATCCGGCTGCGTGCCGGTTGGAAGGGTTTTATTCGGAATCGTGGTCATCTGCTGGTCTGCCTCCGTGAAAACTTCTTGCCCTAGGTACGGCCGGCGCCCCTCATTGTTTCGCTATTACCGGCGCTGCGGCGGTACGCGCCTGCGCGCTCCCCAACGAACCCAAGGGGACCCAAGGAGCTTCCGAAACAATTTCAGACGGTCAGACGTACGAGGGGCGTGTCGGCACTCTTGGCGGAGGCGGCGCGACCTCGGGTGAGAGCGGAGCCTACGGACGGCGATCTGGTGACCATGACGCTTGGAGGCAATTCCGAAGGCTTTGCGACGCTTGTCGAACGGTACGACCGCGCCGTCTATCACCTTGCCTACCGAACGCTGCACGACGTCGAGGAAGCCCGCGACGCTACGCAAGAAGCGTTCTTCAAGGCCTTTCGCAGCCTGCGGACCTTTAGGCCGGAAGCCAAATTCTCGACCTGGATTTTCGCGATCGCCTATCACGCCTGTTGCGACCGCCTCAACCGGCGCAAACATTTCGCGAGCGAAGAGCTGCCGGACCGCGCCGACGCATCGCCGGGACCGGAGCATCGGGTCATCGCTCTTGATGAGGCGGCTCGCCTTCGCGCGGCGATAGACGCGCTGCCTGAGAAATATCGCACCGTCGTCACGCTCTTCCATCTGCAAGGCAGGCAGTACGAAGAGATCGCGACCGTGCTCGGTCTGCCGCTGGGCACGGTAAAAACACATTTGTTTCGCGCAAAGGAGCAGCTGCGCAGGCTTCTGAGCGCAATGGAGGTAACCGAATCGTGAAGATGGACGGACACGGATGGCCGAGTGCCGACGACGCACTCGATCGCGCAATTTTAGAGCTTCCACTCGAGGAGCCGCCCAAAGGCTTGCGCACCTCGATCTTGCTCGCAACGGCCTACCGCCCGGCGCCCGCCTTTTCGTTCCCCGAACTTGCGGTGCTCGGCTCGGTGGGCGCGGTCGCGCTCTGGCTAGTCGTCATGCTCGTGCTGGGGGGCGGCGCCCTTTTCGTCCATACGCTCGCAACCATCGCTTCGGCGCTATCGCAGGCCTTCTCGAACGCAGCGGTCCTGGCGTGGCTCGGCGCCGGCGGCGCGACGGCATTGTGGCTCACGCTTTTCACCGGATCCCAACCCGCTGCGCTCGCCCCGCACAGGTCCGAAAGGAGCGCCAGCCGATAAAGTATCGGCATGGAGAAGCACGCCCCCCCGGAGCGACATTCGTATAGGGTCCTCGTCATCGAGGACGATGCGGCAATCAGCCGCGTCTTGCAGCTCGAACTCGAGCACGAGCGCTATGAGGTCGAGATAGCCCGTGACGGGTTATCGGGCCTCGAAAAAGCACTCAAGGAACCCGACCTCGTCATTTTGGACTTGATGCTTCCCCGCATGGACGGCATCGAAGTCTGCAAGCGAATCCGCGCCAAGAGCCGCGTTCCGATCATCATGCTCACGGCGCGCGATCGTGTACCCGACCGCGTCGCCGGCCTCGACGTCGGCGCGGACGATTACGTGACCAAGCCGTTTTCGACCGAGGAGCTGCTCGCGCGGGTTCGCGCGCGCCTCCGCGAGCGCACGCCGCACGGCAACGTGATCGAGTACCGCGACGTCGTGATGGACCGCGACCGCCACGAAGTGCATCGCGGTGGAAAGTCGATCGCGCTGACCGCAAAAGAGTATGCTCTGCTCGAATATCTGCTCTTGCACCGCAACAAAGTGCACACGCGCGACGAGCTGTTCAACGGCGTTTGGGGAAGCGACTTTCTCGGCGATTCCAACCTCATCGACGTCTACATCCGCTACCTGCGCGGCAAGATCGACGACGGATTCGACGATAAGCTGATCACGACGGTACGAGGCGTGGGCTATACGATTAAAGACTAGGTTTGCTCTTGATGGCCGCTTCACTTGGACATGGGCGCTGTCCGAAGTCGCTCGTCGCTCCACATCCATGTTTCGCTCCTGCTGCTCCGCTTTTTCGGGTCAGCAAGCTTTGAAGCAGCCCTCCGTGGCTGGCCCGCAAAGTTGGAGTCCCGCTTCAGCGCATCGCCCTTCGCTTACGGCCATCATCAGGTTGGTGATGGGGGCAGTGACGGCGCACCGGGTCATAGATCATGTCGCTGAAGTGGCGTATCGCGCTGGGATATTCGCTCGTGCTGATCGTCGCGATCACGGCGATGAGCGGCATCATCGTCTGGCGTTTTCAGCAAATCCTCTACGACCAAGCCGAGACGAGCGTCAATGCAACGATGCGCGCGATCGTGCAGTTCGCGCAACAGTCCGCGACGCCGTTTTCGCTCGAGGACTCGTCGCTGGGCACGCTCCAGTTCCTCTTCAACAGCAGCAACCTCGCGACGTGGAACACGGCGAATAGCTACGTGCAGGTCGACTCCAGCGAGGGATATCCGCTGGCGAAGACCGCGAATCTGGGCGGACTGACGATACCGCCGAATCCAAAACTCTCCGCCGCGCACGACGTCGCGTTTCGTGAAGAAACGATCGGCGGCCGTTCATTTCTGATCGAAGATCGTTATCTCAAAGAGGGGCGCAACTCCGCGATCATCCACGTGGCCGAGCCGCTCGACACCTTGCAGCGGACCTTCGGGCGTGCTCGGCAAGCGATCGAGATCGTGCTCGGAACGACCGCGGCAGCTGTGGTGATCTTCTCGATCGTGCTCGCGTCGCAAGCCACGACGCCGATCAACGAACTCTCGCGCGAGATGCGCGAAATCAGCTCGGATCGTCTAGCGCTCGCCGCCGGCACTTTCGACGGACGGCCGCGCGGGCTCCCACTGCGGCGCCGGCGCGACGAAATCGGACGGCTGGCCACTAGCTTTAACGACTTGCTCGCGCGGCTCGCCGAAGCTTTCGCGCGAGAACGCCAATTCATCTCCGACGCATCGCACGAACTCAAGACGCCGCTGACGTCAATTAACGCCAACGCCCAGATGCTCCTACGGTGGGGCGATCAGGACCGAACCATTCGCCGCGAAAGCTTGGAGACGATCGCCCGAGAGAGTGCCGATCTCGCCGGCATGGTCAATGGCATGCTCACGCTCGCCAAGGCCGACCGCGGCGATGAAATACCAAAGGAGCCGCTCTCGCTCGCTCAAATCGCCAGCGAAGTCGTCCAAAACGCCACGCCGCGTGCCGCCGAAAAGCAAATCGACCTCGAATTCAAATACGACGGCACGCCGATCGTCTACGGCGACGCGCACTTGTTGCGCCAGCTGGTCGGAAATCTCATCGACAACGCAATCAAGTTCACGGAGCGCGGAAGCGTCGACGTGCGAGTCGGACAGAATGGCGAGACGGCATGGATCGAAGTGGCCGACAGCGGCCCCGGCATTCCCGAAGAGGAGCGCCCGCATATTTTCGAGCGCTTCTACCGCGCCGACAAGGCACGCTCGCGCATCGTTCCTGGAACCGGCCTTGGCCTAGCAATTGTTCGCTCGATTGCTCGTGTCCACGGAGGCGAGGCTACGGCTAACCGGGCGCCGGGCGGCGGCGCGCTCATTCGCGTAGTCTTACCGCGCATGAAGCTTCCGTTCACCCATCTCTCATGATGGGCCGGAGGCGGCCTCGATACAATGTCTTCGTGCGCGGTAGCTGGTGGCGGGGAGCAGTCGTAACGCTCGTCGCCTGGATGTCTTGGTCGGCTTTCGCGGCGCCGGTGCGCGCCGACGAGCAGTACGACATTGGCCCAACCCCGATCGTCAACGTGCACGTCAACCGCGGCCAAGTATCGATTCAGACCTGGGATCGCCCGCAGGTCCTGATCTCCTCCGAGCGCCCGACGGACATGCGCCAGCAGTCGATTCAAGAGTTTCCCAAGCAGCTTCAGTTCGCATCCGACCAGATTGAGACCGATCACGGTCAGGTAACTCTTCCATCCGAATCGTTCGAGATGCCCGAGCTTCCGGGAGGAGATCACGATGCGATCATGGTCCGTGGAAGCGGGAAGATGACGATCACGATTCCACGCGGTACCGCGATGCTGGTGGTACAGCAGCGCGCCGGACACCTTACGATCGACAACTATCACGGCGTCTTCATCGCGCACGCGCGAGCTGCCGGCATCTCGCTTAAACGGCATCAGCGGCACGGGGTTTGTCGAATCGCTTCGCGGGCGCGTCGTCGCGACGGACTCTTCGTTCGACCGATTGAGGGTGCGTACGGCGACCGGCGACATGCTCTTCGAAGGTTGCACGTCCCAGCAAATCCAGGCGACCAGCACGTACGGCTCGATCGTCTACGACAACGGCAACTTCCAGCCCGGTCTCGCGCGGTTCGAATCGGAACACGGGAACGTCGCGCTCGGCGTTCGCGGGGGCGCCCAAATCGGCGCGCACAGCGGTTCGGGCCACGTTGTTTCCAGCTTCGAGGATGAGGCTGAAGTGCGCGGCGATCCCACGACGAAGCAGGCTACGGTCGGCGGCGGCGGCCCCGTCGTCACAGCGACCTCGAAGAACGGCTCGGTCTATCTTTACAGCGGATCGATGAACGAGCACCCGCGCGTGCGCGAAGAGTTCAGCGGCAGCACCCGACTCCCAATGCGCTTTCCAAGCGCCCCGCCGCGTCCGCCACGTCCGCCTTACTAACCGACAACCGCTGCGATCTCGGTTTCCAAATCCAAAAGAAATCCATCGTAGGCAGCAATGGCACGGACCCCGAGTTCGTCCTCGAGTTGCGCTGCGAGCCGCGGCGGATCGGCCTCGAGCATCTTCGTTCCAAAGTGTTGAAAGACCGCGACCTTCGGACGCACCTCGGCGACGACGCGGCGAGCGTCCGGCCAAGTGAGATGGTCGACGTTCATCGCGTCCCGGTAGCGCAGCACGTTAACGATCAGTACGTCGGGACGATGTCTGGCGTAATCGGCGACGAGTCCATCGAAGTACCGGCCGCAGGGAAGATACGCGACGCGGATACCGCCGTGGACGAAGTGCAGGCCGTGCGTTTGGACCGCGTGCATGTGGAGCGTCGAGGTGTAGAGTTCCACATTTCCGATGAGATAGGGACCGCTGCTCGGCTCGAGCCGCTCGACACGCTCGACGAAACGGCACGCGTATGGCAACACGACCGGCTCGTAGTCGAAGGCGTCGGCCGGCGCAAGTACGGCGCCGCGCCGGCGGAATCCGCCCGACGTCATCGCCTCGATCAGCACGTTGACGTCGCCCGAATGGTCGAGGTGTTTATGCGAAAGGACGATTGCATCGAGCTCGCGCGGATTGCAGGGCGGAACATGAGATAGGGCGCGTACCAGTGCGCCCGGACCCGGATCGACGTGGATTTGCGTCGTCCCGAATCGCATCCACATTCCGGCCGAAGCGCGCAACTGACGCGCGACGACGAAGCGCGCGCCGCCGCTTCCGAGGAAGAGGATCGAGGAGCTCAAGCTAACCGAGTACGGGAAGCTGGCCGAATCGGCCGTTTAGAACCATCGCCGACGGCCGGCTGAGCCACCGCTCGAGTACGGTTGCGTAAACGCTGCGAAAATCGACCGCGAAGCGCACGTTCCCCATGTTCGTCGCGCCGAGGTCGGGCGCCGTTCCATAGAGGCCGCCCTTGACGCCGCCGCCGATCATGAAGAGCGGAGAGGCTTCGCCGTGATCGGTGCCGCGGCTGCCGTTCTCCTCGATGCGCCGTCCAAACTCGCTGAACGTGAGCGTCAAGACGCGACGGTCGTTGCCATGCGCGGCGAGATCTTCGTAGAAAGCGGCGATTGCCTCGGAGAACTGCATCAGGAGCCGATCCTGCGTCGCCTTCTGACTGACGTGGGTGTCGAATGAGCCATGCTCGACGTATATTGCCTTCGTTCCAAGATTGCTGCCTACGATCTGCGCCGCCAGCGCGAGGCTCCGTCCAAGGCCGGTGGAAGGGTATGAGGCCTTTGGCGTATATCCGGCGACGAGCTTTGGCAGTTCCTCGGAACTGCGCTGCGCGTTATCTTCGATCTCCATGACGTGAGCTAAATACGGCGACTCGAACGGGAGGGCGCGATCGTGCGCTTGGTGCGCAAAGGCGTTGCGCGCGAGCACGTTTCGGTCTGCCATCATCGCGTAATCGCCGAGCCCCGGAACCGCCGGGATGTCGGTGCGATTGGAGACGAGTACTTCCGGCAAGACTTTCGAAACGGCGACGCCCTTGAAGAGATTCTCGCGCGCAAGGTCGGCCTCGTCGAAATAACGGCCGAGCCAGCCGGTGTGCTCGTAGCGATCGGGCGCGGCCGTCTGCCAGATCTCCGTCGACCGGAAATGCGAGTGATCGGGGTTCGGGTATCCGACGCCCTGAACGATCGCAACCATTCGCTTGTCGTAGAGCGCTTTGAACGAGCGCATTTGCGGGTTGAGGCCGACGTGCGCGTCGATTGCCAAGACGTCGTTGCGGGCGACCGCCAACCCCGGTCGCAACTGATAGTAGCGATCGTCGCCGTGCGGCACGACGCAGTTCAAACCGTCGTTGCCGCCGTACAAGTTGATCAAAACAAGGCATCGGTTCTCGCTGCCCGGCAATCCCGGCAGCGGCGTTTGGGCGAGCGCGCGCGCGAAGACGTGCTGGGTGTTTGCGACAATCGCCAGTCCCGAGGCCGTGGCAAGCAAGAAGTTTCGTCGTTTCATGGTGTCATCAATTCAGCTGGTACGCGGGCGTCGCCATGGCGAGATAGACTGCGCCGCTGACGCGTTGATCGTAGTTCTCCGCCGAAAGCGACGCCAGGGCGGCGCTTCCCTTACCGTTCATGTACGCCTCGAGTTCGCGAAGTGAAGCGGGTGCAACGTCGCCTTGCAAGATCCCATCACCAAGCATTTGGACCGCGTCGCTCGACGTCACCGGCAATTCGCGTAGCCACGATGAGGCCGCCAGGGTTTGGGTCCCGAGCATGCGGGTCAGAAAGTTTTGCCGCGCGATCATCGTACCGCTCGTCAGCCAATTCTCGCCACCCGGCCATCCCGCAACGCTGGGAGGATAGAAGAGTTGTTGACCCATCTGTTGCAGCGCCGGCAGAGCACTCTGGTCAACTGCGGATAGGCCGAGCGCCTTGTACGTGCCGATGACAAACTCGACCGGGCTTTTGACCAGGGCGCGATACGCGCGCGGGCTGTAGAAGACGTTGCTCGCGAGAAGCGTGCCGACGAGCGGCGCCAGTTCGAAATCGTGTCGGCGCAGTAGCGCGGCGACTCGATCGACGAGTTCGGGTTCGGGATCGTTGTAGAGGAACCAATTGAGCAGACTAGTCGCGAAGAACCGCGCGCATTGAGGCTGAGCGAAGATGATGTCGACGATATCGTCGCCGTCGAAATTTCCAGTGCGTCCCAAAAAGGTCTTTTCGCCGGCATCGTGCAGTGACGCATCAAAGGTAACGGTATCGGCGCGTCGGTCGACGCGCCATCCGGTCCAAGCGCGGGCCGAGTCGCGCACGTCGTTCTCGGTGTAGTTGTCGACGCCGAGGGTGAAGAGCTCCATAAGCTCTCGGGCGTAGTTTTCGTTGGGGTGCGAGGCGACGTTCTGGGCACCATTGAGATACATCAGCATCGCGGCGTCTTTGG
Source organism: Vulcanimicrobiota bacterium (assembly GCA_963826325.1). GTDB lineage: Bacteria > Vulcanimicrobiota > Vulcanimicrobiia > Vulcanimicrobiales > Vulcanimicrobiaceae > Cybelea. The sequence continues at coordinate 95,654 of CAWGWT010000013.1, read as the reverse complement.
AAACGTCACGCGTAAGCTGACGAAGATTTCCGAGCGCGGACCGCCGGAAGAGCGCGTTTTGATTATAGGTGATCCACGGAAAGAGCGGCGTACCGCGCGAGGTGAAGTGACCGTGAAAATAAAGGGTCATTTTCTCCTGCAACGGCGCGGTCGTCGTCAGCATTCGGTTTAGCCACCAAAGCTGCAGCGCCAAAATCGCCTCGCGCCCTTGACGTCTGCGTTGTTGGCGCGGCGCGACCGCCATCTCTCGACGCACCATCATCCGTTGAATTGGGTCGGTCGCCATTGAGACCGGACGCGCGAGATCGTCGAGTTCTCTCGGCGGGGCAATCGAGCTCGGCGAGGGGACCGCGAGCAGTAAGGCAACCGCGTCGCGAGCGTGCATGCCAGCGTAGCGACGCACCTCGTCGGGGGTTCCCCCAAAGCCAGCGCGCCGCAGTAAATGCGCCGCAGCGCGTTCTCCCAACGCGTGTGAATACGGTTGCAACGCCGTGGAGAGGTCGGGGCTTCCCTGCGGACGTAGGATGCCGCCGACGTCGACTCGAGCCTGCGCGGCCATTTCTGCTAGCTACGAGTCGTTCGTCGCGCGGCCCTCGCTATTTCGTCACGTCTAACCGGGCTCTAAGCGCAGGGCGCCGAATGGCCGCGGCGATGGCGGTGCTGGAATCACGGCTCGATAGCCATTCCGAGACCTTCGCGAGGAATGCGCAACGAATAGAGCGGCTAGTCGCCGAATTGCGCGGCCGCCTCGTCGCAGTGCGAGCCGGCGGCGGCTTTGAGGCGACCGAAAAGCATCGGCTACGCAACAAACTCCCTGCGCGCGAGCGGATCGAGCGACTGATCGATCCCGGGTCAGACTTTCTCGAGCTCTCCGCGCTGGCGGCCTTCGGAATGTACGGCAACGATTCGCCGGCAGCCGGGATCGTCACGGGGATCGGAATCGTCGAAGGCCAGCACTGCGTGATCGTCGCCAACGATGCAACCGTGAAGGGCGGCACATACTACCCGATGACGGTGAAAAAGCATCTGCGCGCTCAGGAGATCGCAGAGCAGAATCATCTACCCTGCATCTACTTAGTCGATTCTGGCGGAGCGTTCTTGCCGCTGCAAGACGAGGTTTTCCCCGACCGCGATCATTTCGGGCGCATCTTTTACAATCAGGCGCGCATGTCGAGCAAACGTATCGCGCAGATCGCCGCGGTGATGGGGTCCTGCACGGCCGGCGGCGCTTACGTTCCAGCGATGAGCGACGAAACCGTCATCGTCAAGGGCCAAGGAACGATTTTCTTGGGTGGCCCGCCGCTGGTGAAGGCCGCAACCGGTGAGGAAGTCACCGCCGAAGAACTCGGCGGGGCCGACGTTCACACGCGCATTTCCGGCGTGGCCGACCACTTCGCAAATGACGACGTCGGGGCGCTTGCGATAGTCCGCGAAATCGTCCGCGACCTTCACTTGGAGCTGCCGCGGCAATGGGATCGTGTCGACGCACGACCTCCCAAATACGAGCCGCGCGACATCTACGGAATCATTCCAGCCGATAGCCGCACGGGCTATGACGTGCGTGAGATTCTCGCGCGCCTCGTCGACGCGTCGGAGTTCCACGAGTTCAAATCGCGATACGGCGCCACGCTCGTCTGCGGATTCGCCCGCATTGAGGGACACCCCATCGGTATCCTTGCCAACAACGGCATTCTCTTTAGCGAGAGCGCGCTAAAAGGAGCCCACTTCATCGAGCTTTGCGCGCAACGCGGCACGCCTCTGCTCTTCCTGCAGAACATCACCGGATTCATGGTCGGCAAAGAGTACGAAAATCGCGGAATCGCCAAGGACGGCGCCAAGCTCGTGACTGCGGTGGCGTGTGCCGAGGTGCCGAAGTTCACCGTCGTGATCGGCGGCAGCTTTGGTGCCGGCAACTATGGTATGTGCGGACGAGCCTACGGTCCGCGTCAGCTTTGGATGTGGCCGAACGCCCGCATTAGCGTCATGGGCGGCCCGCAGGCCGCCAGCGTGCTCTCCACCGTCAAAGGCGAGATGACGCCGCAAGAGAAGGCAGCGTTCGAAGCGCCGATTTTGGAAAAGTACGAGCGCGAAGGGAATCCGTACTATTCGACAGCGCGTTTGTGGGACGACGGCATCATCGATCCGCTCGACACGCGGCGAGTGATCGCTATCGGTTTGGATGCGGCCGCGCACGCTCCGCAGCCGCGCACGCAGTTCGGCGTCTTCCGAATGTAGCTATTCGATATGTAGCTATTCGATTTTGAAGTAGTTAGGCGATTCGACCCACTTGCCATCGCGATATCGAATCGTCGCGGCCGCATCCGGGTTCGTCGGACAACAAAGCGGGGCATTCGACGAATAGTAGGGCCCGGTCAATTTGATCGACGCGCCGTCGGCAGCGATCTTCGCATCCAAGTCGCATGGGTTCTCGATTGAGAGCACCGGGCCGACGCTGTCGCCGGCCTTCGCTCCTAGAACGGTCACGGTCGCGCCGCCGCAATCGGCCCCGGTCTCGTGCGATGCAACAACCAGCTCCTGCGTACGCCGGCGCATCAAAGCGGCCGCGCCGACGATATCGATGTCTTGTGTGGGAAACCACATTTTCACGCCGTTTGCTTGTGTGACGCGCGAAAGCGGTCCGCCATTGCCGGGCGATTGATAACGTAAACGATATGCGCCTCGGCGGAACGCATAAATCGAGAGGTACCATTGGTAGAAATCGCGCCCTTTTTCCGAGCCGAGAAGCTTCTTGCTGATGAGGGCGCGCCACTGGTCGCTCGCACCGGTACCGGTGAAATCGACGTATCGGCTCTGAACGACGCTACCCGGCTGCGGCGGCACGAACTGCTCGCCGGCCAACGCGCGCGCCAGTGTGGCGACAACCCACGAGAGCGCAAGCGTCGTAGAAGCGATTGCGAGTGTTTTGCTCATAATTCTAGGGCCGCAGGCCGGTCATCGGGATCACCGATGGGAGGGCCATCACTCCCTCAGTCGCCGGCGGTTCGCGCACAATTTCGTGGAGCATGTCGCTCCAGGCCTGCGTGAGGATCGGCACGAGCGTCACGAGCCGGTGGATTCCGCCAGGTTCGGAGTAGAACGAGACGTCAAGTCCGGCCGCGTGCAAAAAACCGGCGGTCGCCGTCGGATATTGTGTTGGGATGCTGTCGTCAGCGCTTCCGGTCAGCACGTAAAAAGGCGTACGCGCCATCAGCTTTACCACGCGCGACGAATCGGAACCCAAGAGGGCTCCGGCTATGCACATCACCGCCGACCATTCGTCGGCGTGAACGGGCGCAACCTCGAAGACCGAAAAACCGCCCATCGAATATCCGGCCAGAAACTTCTTGCGCGGATCGATTGCGAAGGCGCGCGTCGCCGCATGCAGCGCATCGTAGACATCGGAGACCGAGCCCCGAAAATCGTAGTAACCGCGTCCCCAGGGGGCGACGACGATCGTGCCTGTTTGCTCGGCGAGTTGGGCCATGTAGAGCGGCGCAAGGAGCTGCGTTTCGGATTGTGGATGACCGTGCAGGATCACGATCAGCGGCGCGGGACGATCGGGTGCATAAGCGCTCGGAACGTACAGTGCGACGGGTTGCAGCGTAGCGTCGCGCGACGAACGCACCAAAACCTCGCCCAAGCCGCGAATCGACGAAATCGAAGAAGCCGAACCTTCGAGCAGCTGCGTTGCTAGACTGAGATCGAGGCTCGCGGTTCGGCGAATCGTCTGCGACCATTCTTCCGCCGTATATCCGGCGGGAACGTTCCGGTCGTCGAGCAGATCGGCATCATCAAGGAGGCGCTCGTAGTAGTCGTAGGTTGTATCACGCCCGGCTATGCGGGCGATGGCGACGATGTTTGCGCGGTAGGCTGCGGCCGTAGCTTGCAGGGAGACGCGCAGGCCGCCCGCGGAACTCCCCGGCAGGGCTGAGCTCCCTAGCAGAAGAGTCAGAGCAGCGGTGACCAGCGCGCCCCTGGTCATGACGGTCAATTCAACGCTCGGAGGCGGCTTCTCGTGACCGCTTCAGATCGGCGTCAAATCCCCGCGTACCATTCGTAGCCCTCATCCTCCCAGTAACCGCCGTGACCGGAATAGATATTCGCAAAACTGCCGACCACTTCGATGCGTGCGATCCACTTAGCACTCTTGTATCCGAGCTGCGTCGGTACGCGCAGCCGCAACGGCGCGCCATGATCGGGGTCGAGGGGCGCATCGTTCAAGCGCGTCGCAAGCAGCGCCTGAGGATGCCGCGCTTGATGGAGATCGAGGCTCTCGTAGTAGAGGTTACCCGCACCGTCGTTGTCCATGCAGTGGAAGACGACGTACCGCGCGTCGGCACGAGGCCTAGCCGCATCGAGCATGGCCGCAAGCGGCACGCCGCTCCACTTTCCAATCACGCTCCAGCCCTCGACGCAATCGTGGCGCGTGATCTGCGTCCGCTGCGGCATGCGGTAGAGTTCTGCGAGGCTAAACGCGCGCGGTCGCTCTACAGCCCCATCGACCACGAGATGGTACGCGGCGAACCCTCCGGCCGCCAAATTCACGTAGCGCGTATCTGAGGGCGTCGCGAATCCGTTGACCCGGAAGTGGCGGTCGACGTCGCGCTCGCGGTATTCACGCGCCAGTCCGCGCGTGCCGATCAAGAGATGATTTAGCCCTTCTGCCGACGCGAGCATGCGGCGCACGCCGTCGTTCTCGTTCAGCGCGGAGGTGATCGGTCCGCATCCGGCTAGCGCCGATACCGCCGACGCAAGAAAGAGCCGTCGCTTCATTCCGGCTGGTACCAGCCGGTGATCATCGAGCGCATTTGATTCGCGACTCCCTGAGTTAAAACTTGGAACGTGTGAATCGCAAAAAAGGCCAAGAGAGCCAGCATGCCGGCGAAGTGCCAGAGCCGCGCGAACTGGCGACCTCCGAAAACGACGGTCAGGGGATTGGCGATGGCGTCGATTCCCGGCGAGAGCGCGAGACCGGTCAGCACCACAAGCGGTGCCGCAAAAAAGAGTATGCCGGTGTACGAGGCCTTCTGTAACGGATTGTACGTGCCGTGGGGTGGCGGCGTTTTGCGCAACTTGAGGTAGTAGGCCTGCATCGGCCAAAGCTTGGGGAGATCGCTGGCGCGCAGAACCATCTCGCGCAAATTGCCTTTGATCGCGCTCGATATCAGCCATGCAAGCCAGCAGACTGCCGCGATCCATGCAAAGAATAGATGCCACCGGCGTCCGCCGGCTAGGTCTTGATAACCAGGGATCGTGAGGGAGGCTCCAAATGCGTGCGCGCCGCGCGATCCCATGCCGTCGCCGGTCCAACCGAGCCATCCAGTGGTCACAAAGGTGCGGCCGAAAATCGTCGTCGTGCCGACCCCGTCGCCAGGCGAGCCGATTGAAAGCACTCGCCGCGCCGGGTCGCTTTTGTCGGAGGCATCCAGATTCGGGGAAGCGTTGAAGATCTGGAGGCCGCTGCCCACGAGTACTAAAAACGCTACAAACCACACCCAGTGGCTCGTGCGAGTCAGCAGCGTATAGCGATAGATCGGCGAGCGGCCCGTATCGTTCATTCTTGTGAGTATAACGCATGCGAGGCCCGCTCGGATGAGGCCGCGAACCCGCTGGCCATGGCCGAGAGCATACACCTAGCCGTCAGCGACGGCATCGCTCGTGTCACCCTTGCACGGCCGGAGGTCCGCAATGCTTTCAATGCGCGAAGTAATTGGGCAACTTCACGAAGTCTTTACGCGCATCACCGCGGCCGACGATGTGCGCGTGGTCGTGCTCGCCGGTGAAGGCACAGTCTTCTGCGGTGGCGCCGATATCAATTGGATGCGCGCCTCGCTCGATCTGACGTTCGAGGCAAACGTCGCTGACGCCGAGCGAATGAGCGACATGTTTCGCGCGATCGATAACTGCCCCAAGCCGGTCCTGGGCCGCGTCCATGGCGCTGCTTTGGGTGGAGGGGCCGGCCTTGCGGCCGTCTGCGACATCGCGATTGCGACCGAGGATGCAATCTTCGGCTTCACCGAAGTGAAACTCGGCATTATTCCAGCCGTCATCTCGCCCTTCGTCATCGCCAAAATCGGCGCCTCGCACGCCAGGGCGCTCTTTATAACCGGCGAACGCTTTGACGCCCACCACGCGAAGGCAATCGGGCTCGTGCACGAAGTCGTTCCGCCTGACGAGATCGATGCTGCCGTCGATCGCCGCCTCGCCGAGCTTCACTCGGCAGCGCCCACCGCGATGAGCGCCGCGAAGCTTCTGCTGCGGCGAGTTCTCGACAACTCTTATGAGGATTCGCGCTCGATTACGACCCAGGCGATCGCGCGTCAGCGCGTGAGCCCCGAAGGACAGGAAGGCTTGCGCGCCTTCCTCGAGCGCCGGTCCGCGAAATTCGCGGAGTAGCGTGTCATCCTGAAGCGGCTGCTGATCGCCAATCGCGGCGAAATCGCCGTCCGCGTCGCTCGCGCGGCCCGCGAGATGGAGATCGTTCCACTCGGCATCTACTCCGAAGCCGACGCACACGCGTTCCATCTTCAATTCATGGACGAGGCGCGCTGCGTCGGGCCCGCCGCAGCAGCCGATTCGTATCTCAACGCCGATGCAATCATCGCCGCCGCCCACGCGATGAAGGCCGATGCGCTGCACCCCGGCTACGGCTTTCTTTCGGAGCGCGCGCCCTTTGCGCGCGCCGTCCGTGATGCAGGTCTGATCTTCGTCGGGCCAACGCCCGACGCGATGGCGGCGATGGGAAGTAAGATCGAAGCCAAGCGACGCGTCCGCGCTTTCAACGTGCCGACGATTCGCGGATACGACGGCGACGACCAATCCGAAGCGACGCTGCAGACGCAGGCGCACCACATCGGCTTTCCGCTTCTGATCAAGGCGAGTGCAGGCGGCGGCGGCCGAGGCATGCGGATCGTCGAATCTCTCGCCGGCTTGCGGGAAGCGCTCGAAAGCGCGAAGCGGGAATCGCTCGCAGCCTTCGGCGACGATCGCGTGCTCCTCGAGCGTTATCTCCGGGATCCGCGACATATTGAGTTTCAAATTCTCGGCGACTCGCACGGCACCACGATCCATCTCGGAGAGCGCGAATGCTCGATCCAGCGGCGTCATCAAAAGATCGTCGAGGAGGCGCCGTCGGTGGCGCTCACGCTAGAACTGCGCGCCGAAATGGGCGCGGCGGCCGTGCGCGCCGCCGAATCCGTTGAGTATTCGAATGCCGGTACGTGTGAGTTCTTACTCGATCGGGACGGAAATTACTATTTCCTCGAGATGAATGCGCGGCTGCAGGTCGAGCACCCGGTTACCGAACTGGTTTATGGCATCGATCTCGTACAATGGCAGCTCCGCATCGCCGCAGGCGAACGTCTGACGATCTCGCAAGCCGAGGTGCAGCCACGCGGTTGGGCGATCGAAGTACGAATTTATGCCGAGGACCCGTCAAACGAGATGCTGCCGTCGACCGGCACCATCACGCATTGGTCTCCTCCACAGGGGCCCGGAATTCGGGTCGATGCCGGTGTCACTACGTCAAGCGCGGTGACCCACTACTACGATCCAATGCTCGCCAAGCTGATCGTGAACGGCAGCGATCGCCACTCGGCTATTGCGCGACTGCAACGTGCGCTCGTAGATTTTACGGTCGACGGGGTGCGAACGAATTTACCGCTGCTGCTTTGGATTGCGCGCGATCGCGCCTTTATCGCCGGCGAGACCACGACGAACTTTATCGATCGTCGCCTCGACGAGTCGACCTTTCTTCGCGGCGCACCGCCTAACGAAGCCGTGCTGCTCTGCGCCGCCGCGCTACTCGCCGACCGCCGCGTACCGTGGCGTATCGGCGACGTCGGAGTGCCGCTTCGCTTAGCGCATCGCGAAGGCGTGGTCGAGCTGCGTGCGGACGCCGCGGACGACTCGAACCGGTGGCGGATCTCCGGAGATCGGCGCGGCGAGCTGCGCGCGCAACGCCAGGGAGATGTCGTTCGTGCCGAATTCGACGGCACCGCGCTTTCCGCCGCCGTTACGTATAATGATGCCTCGTTTAACGTACATCTCGCCGGGCAGACGTGGTCGTTCGAGTTTGCCGCACCACCTTCGCTCGATGGGGTTGCCGCTCGCGGCGGCCCCGCCGCGGGCGCGCATTTAACCGCGCCGATGCCCGGCAAAATCGTCAAGATTGCCGTTCGCGACGGGCAGGCGGTTGAAGAGCACGCACTCCTCATCGTGCTCGAAGCGATGAAGATGGAGCACCGAATCGAATCCTCCGCCGCCGCGACGGTGAAGTCCGTACTAGTCAAGGAAGGCCAGATCGTCGCCGCCGGCGTCCCTCTGGTGGAACTCGAATGATGCGGGGCGTGTCATCCGTGGTGTCGTGCTTCCCAAGTTTGTAACGATTTTTGAGATGGGCGCGCGCGATGGACTGCAGAACGAGCGCGCCGTCATCGCGACCGATGACAAGATTCGTTTCATCGACCTCTTGTCTGAGACCGGGGTGAAGTGGATCGAAGCAACGTCGTTCGTCAGCCCCAAGGCGATCCCTCAGCTCGCCGACGCCGCTGAAGTCTTCATGCGGATTCGCAAAGCATCGGGCGTACGCTACCCCGTGCTCGTTCCGAACCTCAAAGGTTACGAGCGAGCGCGCACCGCCGGCGCCGATGCAATCGCCGTTTTTACCGCGGCCTCAGAACGGTTCACCAAGCGCAACATCAACATGACGATCGACGAATCGCTTGCGACCTTCTGCGAGGTCGTCCGGGCCGCAAAGCATGACGGTTGCTGGGTGCGCGGCTACGTTTCGACGGCCTTCGGCTCTCCGTTCGGCGACAGCGTCACCCCCCAGATGGTGCTCGACGTCAGCCTCAAGCTGATGGAGATGGGATGCGACGAGCTCTCGATAGGCGACACCATCGGGGTCGGGGTGCCGAGTCAAGTCGAAGCTCTCGTTCCGTTGCTTGCGCAGAAGATCTCCCTCGACTCAATCGCAATGCACTTTCACGACACACGCGGGACGGCGCTTGCGAACCTCTACGCCGCGCTGCGGCTCGGTGTGAGCAAGTTCGACGCTTCGTCCGGGGGCTTAGGGGGCTGCCCTTACGCGCCGGGCGCTACGGGAAACGTCGGCACTGAGGACGTGCTCTACCTCTTGCACCAAATGGGCATCGAAACAGACGTCGATCTGGAGAAAGTTCGCGCCGCGTCGCGCTTCATTTCGGGCGTCGTGGACCATGCGCTCACCAGCAAGGCGTACCAGGCGATGGAAGCGGCCGTATCGTCACGCTCGCTTTTGCGATGACGCGTCGCCTAAACTCACGACCGGCGCGCGACCGGGATGACGAAACGCGTCGCCGTATGCGTATCGCTGTATGCGCTGATCTTATTATCTACCAAACCAGCAGCGATTCCGGCTAAACGGACTTGCGCGTCAGTCGGCGATGCGCCGCGTCCTTTGGGGTGAAAGACCCAGAGCGCGCCGCTCGGTTTGAGATGCGCTGCGGCAGGCGATAGCCGCGCGAGATCGCGCGGCGCGTCGACGCGCACGAAAATCATATCGTAACGGGTTCGCAGCGCTTGTGAGGCGGCTTTTGCGAGCCGCCCGTTCAAAGCCGTCGCGAAGGTTGGATCGTGACGGCCGATGAGGGCGACGTGCGCTTGCGAAACCACGCCCAGCTTTTCGAAGAGCGAGCGTCCGGAATAGTCGCGCTCGGTTCGGACTGTCATGAAAAGCCGAGCTCCTTTGGTTTGGGCGGAATCTCCGTGTAGGCCATTGGCCGGTCCCACCAATCGTGGCGCCGCACGCGCAACACCTGTTCTCCCGCGGGCGGCGGAGTCCTGACGTCCAACGCCTGCGCATACGCCCCAAGGTAGCGGTCGATCATCCGCTCGATGCTGAATTCGCGCTCGACGAGTGTCCGGCACGCCCGGCGATCGAGCGAGGCCAGCAACGGTACCTTGGCGACCGCATCATCGACGCTATCGCATAACCAGCCTGTGACGCCATCCACGACGATCTCGGGAATGGATCCCATACGAGCGCCGAGGACCGGCGTCCCGCACGCCATTGCCTCGATCGTCGTGAGGCCGAAGCGCTCGGGTCGCGTCGTCATGTGGACGAGCCCCAGCGCGTTGGAAAGCAGTTCGTTACGTGCCTCACGCTCGACCGCGCCCAGGAACTGAATCCGATCTCCGTCGATGTGCGGTGCAACCTGCTCGTTAAAATATCTTTGGTCATGAGGTATCGCAGCGATCTTTAATTGCACGCCCGCGCGCTTTGCGATTTCGATCGCGAGATGCGTCCCCTTCTCAGGATGGAAGCGACCCAGAAAGCAGAGATACTCGCCCGCCCGGTCGCTGAAAGTGAACTGCGTGGGATCGATGCCGTTATAGGTCGTGGCTAGATAGTCGAGCCCTGGATCGCGATCGGCATTCGAGATCGAACAGTAGAAGCTGCGCTGTGCGGCAGCATAGTAGGCCGCCAGAATCTGCGGAGAAGAGAACCCGTGAATGGTCGTGATCATTGGCGGTGTATCGGTCGCAAGGGCGTAGGTCAGCGGCTTCCAATCGAAGTGGTTGTTGACGAGGTCGAACTCGCGCGAGCGACGGAAGAGTTCGGCGATGTGAAGCGCCGTAAAGACCTCTCCGTTGAGCGCCGAATCTTGGTTCAAACCGACCGGCACGACGGAAACCAGCTTTCCATCGAAGCGAGAGTTGCCGGTGGCAAAGAGCGTGACGTCGAGCCCGCGCCGGCGCATGCCGTCCGCAACGTTGTAAGCGATTTGCTCCCACGGCCCGTAGCCCGGCGGCGGCGCCGGCCACGAGATCGCAGCCAGCACCGCCAGCCGAAGACCCTTGAGGTCCACCTACCGATCGTCGTCGACGATGTGATCGTCGCGTTGCGCAACGGCGAGATTGAAGTGGGTGCGTCGAATCAATTTTTTCATCGACACCTCGGAGAACGGAGGGACCGGTGCGGCGCGCGTGTAGTCGAACATGTCGCTGAGATCGTCGTCGCTGACGTCTCGCTGCCCCATGTTTCCTAAATTCCAGTTTTTCTCGACAAACTTCGTGATCGAGGTCGATTCACGCCGCGTATGCGAAACGTACGGCGGCGCGTTCGTACGGGCGGAATCGTAGCCGGAGCGCGCCCAGGCCGACATCACTACGATCGGAATTCGAAAGCCCCAGGTCGTGCCGCCGGGTCCTCGCGGCGGCGGGACGTGATCGTACCAGCCGCCCGAATCATCCCACGTAAGGATCATCGCGCTATCCTTATAGTAGTTGCACTCGGGCTGGGCGCGTTCGCTCTGCACGAGCGCCAGGTAGACGGAGCCGATCCAGCCCGGACCGCCAGCGTTAAGGTTTCCGGCGTGATCGGAGTCGAGATAGTTCGGCATTACGAACGAGACTTGCGGGAGGCGGCAATTTTGAATGTCGCTCAGTATGGTACCGGACGGGGTTATCACGTTGCGGTTCCAATCGGGGCCGTAGCGAATCTTGCGGAACGCATCGTAAATATTGACTGTTGGGTCGACGATATCGCTATACCGACCGGTATAATACTTCCACGTCACGTGGGCGGCGTCGAGCAGATCAGCGATGGTAGTCTGATCGAAGCAGGGAAAGACGCCGGCACCAGTCGTCGCTTCCCCTTCGCCGAAGATCGGAACCGTCGTGGCCGGGGGCGAGTCACAACCCCAGATATGGCTGTTCGGATTGCCCGCGATCCGGCTCTGGGCCGTCACCAGCGTGTAGTGACTTGGAAACGTCGGAACGAGGCGTGGCGCAAAGTTCTCGTCGGCAAGTGCGTAGCGCGCCGCAAGCACGTGGTAAATCGTCGTTTCGTGCGCGGGAAGGTATGCGTATGCGAATCCTTCGCCGGTTTTAGCGGAGCCGAAGACCGTGCGGACTCGATCAGTCGCGAAGCCGTCCATTTTTCCTTGATCCCACTCGCTCAGCAGCGCGAGATGAGTGTGGCTCGGATCGGCGGGATGCTCGAACGGCACCGGCTTCAATGCCACGGGTTTTCCGTCGACCGTCGCCGTTTGGGACGCGTCGGCCCCGGGATAGGGACGGCCGTTCGCGAGAATCGACGATGCAAAAAGATCGTCGAATGTACGGTTCTCCTGCACGAGCACGATGACATGTCGAATCGGACTGCCCGCGACCTGTTGGCCGAGAAGCGTGGGATTCGCGCCGGGCGGACTCGCGACTCCACCGCGCACCACGACCGGTGCGGCAGTCAGCACCAAGATGCTTAGGACGAGGAGTTTACGCATGCGGCGGCGCCGACTCCGGCTACTGGATCGCGCCGTTTTTGAAAACGAGCTGAGGCTCGCGCAGCGCCCGCACGTCTTCTCCCGCGTCGCGCGCAAGTAGCAGAAGGTCGGCCGGCTCACCGACGGCGAGAAGGCCGCGATGCAGTCCGACCAGTTCAGCGGCGACGTTCGTCGCCGCGTGCAGCGCTTGCTGCGGCGTCATTCCCAGTAGCGCCCACATCAACTCTACTTCCTGGGCGTAGTTTTCGTGATAGTTGTAGGGAGTGCCGGCATCGGAGCCGCCCGCGATGCGCACTCCATTATCGTACGCGCGACGAATGTTCGTCGCCATGGCCTCTTCCAAGCCGCGCGCCTTGTCGACGACGTACTGCGGCTGCTCTCCCTTTTCCAGATTGGCAAGGATGCAGGTCGGAGCGCTCAGCGTCGGGACGAGAAAAACGTTGCGCTCCTTGAAGAGCGCGATCGCTTCGTCGTCGAGCAGCGTGCCGTGCTCGATCGAGTCGATGCCGGCGCGCAGCGCGTTCTTGATGCCTTGCGTGCCGATGGCATGGGCGGCGACGCGTAGGCCATGCCGATGCGCTTCGTCGATCGCGGCGGCAAGCTCGTCGGCGGTTAGCTGTGCGTTCCCCGGCACGGCGCCTTTGGTCATCACGCCGCCCGTCGCGATCGTCTTGATGCAGTCCGCGCCCGCCTTCATCTGCTCGCGCACCGCCTTGCGCGCGTCCCACGGAGAGTCAACGGCGCGCCCAATCGGCCAGCCATGGCCGCCGGTCATGCAGAGCACCGCCCCGGCCGCACGCATTCGCGGACCTGGGATCCGTCCTTCCTGGATCGCATCGCGTACGTCGGGCGCGATCGCATTCGAACTGCCGACGTCGCGAATCGTCGTGACGCCGGCCTTCACCGACTTGCGCGCGTTCTCGACGGCGCGCAGCATTCGTTGATTCGGCGTCGTCGTCTGTATCATGCCCATCATATCCGGTTCGCCGCTGCCCTCGAGATGGGCGTGCGCGTTGACGAGACCCGGCGTCACGCAGGCCGCTTCCAGGTCGCAGTTACCGGTCGCCGCACGAATTTCTGTAATGCGACCCTTGTCGAGCACGACATCGACGCGACGTTTGGGCGGTTCAAGCGTGCCGTCATAGAAGATCCCGGCTCGAACGATCATCGCGGGCCTACTTTCGAACCTGGTGCACACGGTCCCGCTGGGGGGCCGTAATGCCGGGCCGCTACGCCGTCCAGTGCAGTTTCGCGCGCGCCGCCTTCGCGCGCGCGATCGCCTCTTCACCGACCGGCCCATCGACCAGCATGGTGAAATGGCCCATCTTACGACGCTCGACAGCGTGGCGTTTACCGTAGACGTGCAAGACAATTGACGGATCGCTCAAAAGCTCGGCGATACCTGAAAGATGGTCGCCGGTGCCCTCGCCCAGCACGTTTATCATGATCGCGTTGGCGAGCAGGCGCGGCGCCGAGAGCGGCAGCTCGCAGATCGCGCGGACGTGCTGCTCGTACTGCGAGCAAGGCGTGACGTCGATCGTATAGTGTCCGCTGTTGTGCGGACGCGGCGCGATTTCGTTGACAAGCAACTTGCCGTCCGTCGAGAGAAAGAACTCGACGCAATACGTGCCGACGATTCGCAGTCGCCTCCCGATTATCGCAGCCATCTCGTGCGCCTTCTCCGCCGTACGCGGCTCGACGCGAGCCGGCGCAATCGTCATCGTGAGGATGCCGCGGTCGTGCGAGTTCTCGGCGACCGGATAAGCAACGATTTCGTCACGACCGCTTCTCGTTGCGATGACGCTCAGCTCGCACGCGAGCGCAACCTTCGCCTCGAAGATCAGCTCCGCGCCGTTCGCGGCGGTCAAAGCCGCTTGCGCGTGCTCGAGCGAGCGTACTTCCCATTGGCCTTTACCGTCATAGCCGCCGCTTACCGTCTTGAGGATAGCGGGAAATCCGATGCGCTCGGCGGCGCGCGCGAGGTCTTGCGCATCGCGCACGCGCGCGAACTCGGTCGTTGCAAGCCCTGCATCCCGAACGAGCTGCTTCTCCAGCAGACGGTTTTGCGTGATTTCGAGCACGCTGCTCGCCGGCGAGACGCGATGCGACAGAGCTTCGAGATGGCGCACCGAATCAATGTCGATGTTTTCGAATTCGTAAGTGATCACGTCGCACCGGCGACCAAGCGCTTCGATTGCGGCGAGATCGTCGTACTTCGCGACGATTTGCTCGTCGGCGACTTGCCCGCAAGGTGAATGTTCCTGCGGATCGAGCGTGACCACGGAATAACCCATGCGCTTGGCATCGAGCGCGAACATTCGGCCGAGCTGACCGCCCCCGATCACGCCAATGGTTTCTACCGATTTCAATCGAGAATGCTGGAGGCCGCGGAATCGTGCATGCGGGCCGCATAGGCCGCAAGCCGCTCTGCAACACCGTTATCGCGCAGCGCGACGATACGCGCCGCGAACAGCGCGGCGTTCACGGCACCGCCGATCGCCATCGTCGCGACCGGAACGCCGGGAGGCATTTGCACGATCGAAAGCAACGAGTCGAGTCCCCCGATGCGCGACCCTTGGACCGGAACGCCGATAACGGGAATCAATGTTTTTGCAGCAGTCATGCCCGGTAAATGGGCTGCCCCACCCGCGCCGGCGATGATCGCGGCCAGGCCGCGACGCGTGGCCGACGCCGCGTATTCGAACATTTCGTCGGGCATACGATGGGCCGAAACGACGCGCACCTCGCACGGTATCTCTAGTTCGTCGAGCGTGTCGCGCGCGGCGGACATCGTTTCCCAGTCGGAGCGGCTTCCCATAATGATACCCACGATCGGTGTTTTTGCCGCTTGCGCCATCGCCGAAGCGCTTCGCGCCGTCCGCCAGGTTGTCATCCCGGTGTCACCTCGAGTTGGCCCCGGAGGGGCGGAGTCGAAGGGCGAATGGGCCTTTACATGTCCCGCTTTTTGCTCGGCATCAACTATTGGCCACGACGCAGCGCGATGTACATGTGGCAACGCTTCGATCTCGACGAGATCGGCGAAGATATGGCGCGCATCAAGGAATTGGGGATCGACGTCGTTCGCTTCTTCCTCATGTGGGAGAGTTTTCAACCGCAACCGACGACGATGGACGCCGCTGACCTGCGGCGCTTCGATGCGATCGTTGAAAAGATCAGCGCAGCCGGTCTCCAAGCGATGCCGACGCTCTTTTGCGGCCACATGAGCGGCGTCAACTGGCTGCCGGCATGGACGCTCGAGCGCGGCTCGACGCACGGCCGGTTTCGCACCATCAGCGGCGGCTCGGTGGTCGACCGCGCGATCGGCGACTTCTACGCCGATCCGGAGCTTCTGCGCGCGCAGGTGTTGTGTGCGCGGCGCGTCGCGGAGCGCCTGCGCGATCATCCTGGACTCTTGGCGTGGGATCTCGGCAACGAATTTTCCAACTTGCGCGAACCCGCAACGCCGGAGGATGCCGCACGCTGGAGCGCGCGTTTGTCGGAAACGCTGCTTGACGCCTCGGGCGTCGGCGCCACCGCCGGAATGCACGGCGAGGATTTCGATAAAGATCGCCGGCTGCGACCGTCGAGCATCGCGCGGCCGTGGCCGTTCGCCACCATGCACGGCTATTCGGTCTACAGCGCATTCGCGCGCGACCGTCTCGATACCAACGTCGTGCCCTTTCTCTGCCAGCTGCAACAGTCGTTCAGCGGCAAGCGCGTTCTCTTTACAGAGCTCGGAAATCCGGAATGTCCGCCCGGACGCAATCGCGTTGACGGTTTCGCCTGTCTCGATGAGGCCGAACTTGCGCAGTACGCCCGCGGCGCCATAGATCGACTTCACGCCCGCGGCGCGCTGGGCGCGTTTTGGTGGTGCTGGGCCGATTATGATCCCGCGCTCGCGACATTGCCGCCCTTCGATCTCGCGCCGCACGAACTTCGCTTCGGCGTCGTGCGCAGCGACGGGACTTTCAAGCCGGTCGCTCAAACGCTCACGCAGCTCGCGCGCGAAGCGCGCTCGGTGGTCGACGCCCTGCCGGCCCCGATTGCAGACGAAGCGGACCACTACGCGGGGCTTCCGCAGAGCATCGAGCGTGAATACGAAGCTTACTGCGATACCAATGCCTAACGACTGGCGCACGCTGGTTGTCACCGGCGCAAGCTCGGGGATCGGCCACGCACTCGCAGAGGCTGGCGCGCGTGCGGGCTATCGCGTTCTAATGATCGCCCGGCGCGGCTCACGGCTCGAAGAAGTTGCTCGAAAGATTCGGCAGGACGGCGGTACGAGCGCGGTACTTATCGGAGACGTGACCGCCTCAGAGACGCCGGCTCGGATTGTGGATGCTGCGCTCCAAGCATTCGGACGGATCGACGTGCTGGTGAACAACGCGGGTCGCGCCGCGTATGGCTCCCTACTCGAGCAGAGCGACGCCGAAATCGAAGCGAACTGGCAGCTTCACGTGGCAGGACCGCTGCGAATTGCGCGTGCGGCTCTCGCACATCTCGAAAAGACCCGCGGCCAGCTAGTCTTCATCGGTTCCGGCGTCGCGCGCGTGCCGTTGCCGCAGTGGGGCGCGTACGGAGTAACCAAAGCTGCGATTCGGGCGGCGGCGATTCAGCTGCGGCGCGAGCTGGGCGTGCGGGGGATCGCGGTGATGTACGTCGATCCGGGCGTCGTTGCAACCGAGTTCCATTCCAAGAGCGGCATTGAGGCCAACCCAAACTTTCCGGTCCCAGCGCAACGCGTCGCGCGCGCAATCCTGCGCGGCATCGCGCGGCGCCGCGCAGTGGTCAACGCCGTACCGTGGCAAACGGCAGGCACGGCCGTCGGCGAGTGGTCCGGAGCTCTCGCGGATCCCGTCGTTATCGGCCGCTTCGCAGCCCGCGCGACGCCCAGTGAAGACCGAACATCACCCGCCACGCAGCACGCTGCGCCTGTCGAAGAGCCAAGCGAAAGCGCTTCGTTTGAAAAAGCGCTCGAACCGATCGCGCGCCGGATGGAACGCGTGAAGCTACCCCAGTCGTTTCTGCGCGATGCGCTCGTTCCGCAAGCAATGCTGGAGCTCAACGCACTGGCGATGCGTTGGGCAGGGATGCCAAACAAAAACGAACGCGCCGCGCTGCGCGAGGCGCTCGACGCTCTCGCCGCCGCCGGCTATCTCGAACCGATGGAGAACGAAACGTGGAGAGTCATACGCGCCGCCGACTGAGCGCAATGCTCCTTGCACTTTCGCTGGCCGCGATCTGCGGCGTAGGCGTCGCGGCTGGGTCGGCCGGCCCGTTGGCGCAGCCCGGTCTCTTCGCGCTGCTCGACGGTACGCCGAAGATCGTCTCAAAGTTTTGGGCGGAACATGCCGCCGGATTAAGCGTGACGCTGACGATTCGCCAGTTTCAGCTCGACGGCAAGACGCCTATCCTCAACTACGACGTCGACATGCAGCGGTTGATGCACCTGATCGTGGTGCGCGACGACTTCACGACTTTTGAGCACCTACACCCGGTATTCGATGCTGCAAGCGGTGTGTTTTGGGAACCTTTTACTAAAGAGCCGAACCATCGCTATTACGTCTACGCCGACACGACGCCGCATGGCGTCGGGCAGCAAGTCTTCCGGTTTACGCTCGAAAGCGACGGACCAGCCGCGGCTTCCCGACCAATTTCCAGCGCCTCGGCGCGAACGGCCGCGACGGGCCCTTACACCGTAATGCTGAGCCGAACTAAGCTGCCCGCTAACCGCCCGAAAAATTTGAACGTCACCGTTCTCGAGGCCGGCCAGCCGGCTCAAGACCTCGGCCCATATCTCGGCGCCGCAGCGCACGCCGTCTTCATCAACACATCAACGCTCGGCTACGTGCACGTGCACCCGATGCTGCGCGGGCCTCATTCCATGAACGCGGGCGACGGCATGGCGACGGGCATGAGCGACACGGCTGGCCCTTTCATGCAAATGCGGGTGCCGGCACTTTCGGCCGGCACGTATAAACTCTGGATTCAGTTCAGCGACGCAAACGGCAAGCTATACACCGTGCCCTTTACGATACTCGCAGCGTGAGGCGCCTCAGACTCTTGATGGCGATCGAAGCAAAAAAGAGCACCGTCGCGAGCAAGACAATCGTCGCGCCGCTCGACGCGCGCACGTAATAGGAAAGATAAAGGCCGCCTACCGTGCTCGCCGCGCCTAAGAGCGCGGCCAGCGCCATCATCGGCGCAAAGCGCGATGTCAGTTGATAGGCCGCCGCTGCGGGCGTTACCAGCAGCGCGGCGACAAGCACGATTCCGACCGCCTGAAGCGAGACGACGATGGTGAGCGCGAGCATAACCAGTAGAGCGTATTCGTAGACTGGCGACGGGATGCCGCTGGCCTGCGCGACGATCGGATCGAACGTCGTGTAGAGAAGGCCGCGAAAGAGCACGATGACCGCGACGGCGACGACAACGCTCAGGGCGAGTATCAGCCAAAGATCCTGCGACTGAACCGCGAGAATGTCGCCGAAGAGAAAGCTCTGCAGATCGATGGCGTAGCTGCGTTGCTGGCTCATCAGATAGACGCCGAGGGCGAACATCCCGGTGAAAAGCACGCCGATGGTCGTATCGAGCGAGATGCGCCCGCGCCGGTGAACGAACCCGATTCCAATCGCGGTCAATACCGCGACGATCCCCGCGCCGATGTAAAAATTCGCTCCACGTAAATAGGCGATGACGATGCCGGCAAACGAGGCGTGAGCGATTCCATCGCCAATAAACGAGAGGCGTCGCAGAACCACGTACGTGCCCATCGTCGAGCAGAGCAGCCCAACTGCGAGCGCCGCCACAAACGCCCGCTGCATGAACGCATAATGAAACGGCTCGGCTAGAGCTTCCATTATCGCGTCACCCTAAGGCCTGTCGAAGGGTAACCGGTCACCTGCGTATCTCGGGATGTGCGGCGTGCGCGGCATGCGGCTCGTGATCGTGGCGCAAATGACCGTGCGTGTGCGTGTGTTCGCGAATGGCGCTGTAAGTTCCCGATTCGACGACTTCACGCGGCGTGCCGAGCGCGAGGACCCTGCGATCGAGCACCAACAGCCGGTCGAACCACTCGTCGACGCGATCGAGGTCGTGCGTGGCCATGAGCACGGGCAATCCGCCGGCGACCAGTTGGCGCACGATCCGGCGTAGCGCCTCTTCGGTCGCCGCGTCGACGCCCGTCGTCGGCTCGTCCAGCAACAAAACTTTGGGCTCCTGCGCGATCGCGCGCGCCACGAAGGCGCGTTGCTGTTGTCCGCCCGAGAGGTTCGCGATGCGCCGCTCGGCGAGCTCGCTCATGTGCACGACCTCGAGTGCATGGTGTACGACGTCACGATCGCGCGCCCCGAATTGCTGCCAAAACCGTAAGCGCGAGAAGCGCCCCATCGCGACGACGTCCCAAACCGTTGCGGGGAACGTCCAATCGACGGCCTCGACTTGCGGGACGTAGGCGATCGTTCCGGGCGCAAGCTGACGCGGCGGCGAACCCAGGACGCGCAGCTCCCCGCTCGACGGCAGCAAAAGCCCGGCAACGCTCTTGAGCAGCGTGGATTTCCCCGAGCCATTTGGCCCCACAATGCCGAGCGCTTCACCGTAATGCACGGTAAACGTCGCGTCGAGAAGTGCGGTAAAATCCTCGTAGCGCACGACCAGCTTGCGGGCCACCACCGCATCGGGCGACCCCGGAACGGCCTCGATGGGGTACGTCACTTCAGCGTCTTGACGATGACGTCGGTGTCGTAGGTCAGCATCTCGATAGAATTCGAAACGCGCGGGTCGGTTCCGACCGAATCGTCGTAGAGATTCTCGACGACCTTGATTCCGGCGCCCCCAGCGATGGAGTAAAGGAGCTTGGGGCTGTACTCCGGCTCGCTGAAGACGCCATGCACGTGATGCACCTTAGCGAGCTCGATGAGGTGCGCGATTTGCGCGGGATTCGGCTCCTGGCCGGGATTGCGCTCGACGAAACCGAGGGTCACGATGCCGAAGCGGTAGTTGTAGTATTGCCAGGCATTATGGAAGACGATCATGTAGCGATGCGACGGCGGGACCGTGGCGATCTGTTTTCGAATCTGAGCGATCAGCTCGTCGAGACGCCTGTTGTAGCTTGCAGCGTTGCGGCGGAAGTCATCGGCGTGAGCCGGATCGACCGCACTAAGCGCGTCGCTAATTTTGAGCACGTATTGCTTCGCGAGCACTGGATCCATCCACAGATGCGGATTGAGATCCTTTACCGGTAGGCCCTCGGCACAGACCACGATGCGCAGGCGGCGACCGCCGGCGTCGCGCAGCAGCCGGTCGAGCCAAGTCTCGAGGCCCGCACCGTTCTCCACGAGAACGTTGGCGTCAGCTACCGTCGCAACGTCTTGAGGCGCGGGGGCGAAGGTTTCGGGCGAGGCGCCGATCGGCACGATGTTCTTTACGCTCACGTATTCGCCGCCGACACCCTGCACGAATGAGTTGAGCGTCGAAATCGTGGTCGCGATTTGAATTTTTCCGGCCGTGTCACCCTGAGCCTGTCGAACCGTGTGCGCGCATCCTGCAATCGCAAATGAGAGCATGAGCGTGGCGAATTGTTTCATCGGCAATCGCGGCATCGCCCGAAAAACTCCATTGCGTGACCGTCGAGCTCGAACCCGTGTAGCGCGCGCAGCGATTCCGCAAACTGCTCCATCGCCGTGCAGTCGACGTCGTCGACCCGCCCGCACTCTGCGCAGATTGCGTGATGGTGGTGGCGAGCCGGCTCGCACAACATGAACGTCGCCTCACCCTCGGGATCGGTGCGCTCCGTTACCTCGCCCTTCGTCCGGAGCCGGTCGAGCGTGCGATAAACCGTGGAGAGCGACACGTGCGCACCGGTACGCATAAGCCGCTGGTGGATCTCAGCCGCCGAAAGAAATCGCGGCTCGCGCTGGAGGATCGATGCGATCAGCTCTCGCGGCCGCGTCACGTAGTCC
Organism: Vulcanimicrobiota bacterium; assembly: GCA_963826325.1. Lineage (GTDB taxonomy): Bacteria > Vulcanimicrobiota > Vulcanimicrobiia > Vulcanimicrobiales > Vulcanimicrobiaceae > Cybelea. The sequence goes on along the minus strand of CAWGWT010000013.1, from coordinate 74,428 downwards.
GCCCGAACTCCCATCAGGCGAGACCTATTTGCGAACTGTTCGCAAAATCCTTCTATCGAGACGGCGTGGGCGAAGGCGAGGGGCAAGTCGCAATTGCCGCCTTCGCCTTTGAGTGCACTTGGTCGCGCCAGTATGCCGACGTGTCGCGCCATGCGGGGAGCGCGAGTCCGACGGCTTGCGCACGAGTTTGCACCTTTGGAATCACTTCGCTGAACGCTGTCGGAACGGAACCGCCGTCTTCGTTCACGACGTTGGCGAGCGAGAGCCACGCGTCGGCGAGCATCATCGTCGGCAATGCCTGCGCAGCCGCCGAACACGAAGCGTTGAGCCGAACCGCAACGTCGGCTTCAAGCGCGAGCGCCCACGCCGCCGTGGCCGCAATTTGCGCAAAGAATGCCTCTCGCTCCGTTTCGCCTGAGCAGACACTCTTGAGAATCTCGCGCTCTTCATTGAGTGTGGAGATCACCTCGACGATCGCTCCATACCGCTGGAGGAGATGCGCGGAGTCGCCTCCCGCCGCATGTCGATCGTAGTCGCGAATGCGCCCTGATACATCGTCGATCGTCTGGCCGTTACACCGGCTCATGGCGATTTCGACGGGCGCCCGGGCATTTGCCGGCACGCCTGTGATCGGAAGACCGACGACGATCGCAAGCATTGTGGCGGCACCCGAGAGCTTGCTCATCTTCTTTGACAGGTGCCAATCGCGGCACGTACAATCCTTCAGTTCGCCAACGACCCGTGGGGATGTAGCTCAGCTGGTAGAGCACTTGCTTCGCATGTAAGGGGTCGGGGGTTCGAGTCCCCCCATCTCCACCATCGGAATCGCCTTATTCTGTAAGGGATTTCGGCGTTTTTGCTTCACCGAATCGCGACGTATTCGACGGACACTTACAATCTGTGTAAGTGGTCGGGGTTCGATTGCCTCGTTAAAACGCCAATAGTCTTTGGATTCTGAACGCTCTTCTTCCGAGCCACTGGGGCCTCATTACGACGTACCGCACGACAATCTGGTCAGCCCCTGGTATTGGGAATAGTTAGGGCACGCGGTGGTCTCGACCAGCCCATGCCCAGCAGGGTACTCACCGAGGATGATGCGCGACCGATCGTGCTAGCAATTTTGCGATGATAAGCAGTCGGTGAGCTAAACCGGATTACGCCTAATTATCTCGCGTTCACCTTGGCACGACGCACACGTTAAGAGCCCTGACGTCGTTATTGGACTTAGTTTCCCCCGTTAGCCGCGCTCGTGCCGATATCGGCCGATGAAGACCTCGGGAACGAAATAGAAGATCAGCACACCGACGAGAGCGATTGAGGCGAGCGTGTTCCAACCAAACCTACCCAGTGGCACGATGCCGAGACCGTACAGCAGCGCGGCAATCGCCATGATTAGGAAGAACGGTCCAGTAAAATAACAGTGGACGCGCCCGCACCGGAGCGCATTGGCGACGCATCCCGCACCCATCGTACCGAGCGCGGCTGTCCAAATGGCGGTACGCCAACCAGGTGTAACTACCGGGAAACCTGCTACAAAAATCGCGAGGACGGGAAGCCCGTACACTGCGCCCGTGCTCCACCAGTTGCGGAGAATGTCACGCGATGCTACTGGCGTCTGGGTAGCTTTCACGCTTCTACGCCCTCGCGTCGGCTGACCGCGCTACGAACTGCTGCGCGAATCATCTCGATCGGCGGAATTCCGGCGATCCGTGCCCCATCGGACTGGTAGACTCTGCAGGTAAGACCATAATCACGGCGGCGCTGCGCTACCCGCTCCACATCCTGACCATCAATTCGAATGCTCGGCGATCCAATAAAGCGTAATCGTTGCGCATGTTCGGGCGTATCGATCTCGATCGTCTCAATTGTCGCGGATATGGCGGCCTCATCGAGGACCTCGCGCAGCCGCGCGTATGCAACAGCCGCATTCGGGCAGTCGGCAACCGTTAACACCTCGGCTCGGATCATTTCATCGTGCCAGCAGCTGCTCGACATGCTGGCGAAATACGTCCGGATCCAAGCGCGGAGCGATTGTCATCGCGAGCTGATGCATCCAAAAGTCCGGTTTGGGTGGCAGGGCTCCGTCCCAGCGCACGCCTTTAGCGTAGAGAAAATAGACGTCCCAGGCAGGGCCGCCGATTCCCAAGAGACGATCGTATTCCTTGCCGAGCGTTTCGTTCGGATCCCAGTAGTTGCGCACACGAGAGTCGGGCACCAGCGAAATCCCGTACGGCACGTCGGACTCGTTCGCTCGCAGCTCCGGCACCCACACGAAGAACGCGGCGACGTCCTTTGCGGCCACCCGATCGAGAACGTCTTTTTGAATTTCGAGAGACCCCCGAAGACAGTATGGTCAAGTCGGGCTGACGAGCACGACGATACGCACTTTGCCGACCGCAGCATTGAAGGCCGCCCGAAACGGCTCAGCGTCGCCGCTCAACACCTGATAGTCCTTCGCGGTCGCTCCGGCGCGAGCACATCCGCCCAGTGTTATCGCGGCGGCGCAGCCGCCCAGGAACACGTTACGCCTCATCTCTTTCATTCGTGTGTGAATCCATAGAGCGCATAGGCAACAGAAACGAGCCACAACGCCGACGCGAGCACTGTGACGGCGCGCGCGACGCGCAGACCGGTCGGCACACTTTGGCAGCCGGCGCGCCGGCGATAAGCCTGTCGAAAGCTGAAGGCCAACATGAGCGCAGCCAACAGCTCGAGCCAAATCGTATAAGGGCGAAGCGACGCGACCGCAATCAACCCGGTCGCCCCCAGGATCGGGAGGAGCAGCGGCGCCAGCGACGGCCCGACACAGCAAGCCCCCGCAACCGCCGCAGTCAGCGCCGATCCCGTTGCGAGCGAAGCCGCGCCGATCGTAGGGGTCTCCTCTCGCAGAGTCACCGATCTGGTATTCGCACGCAGCTTGCGATTCGTTCGGCGTTATCGCCGACGATCGCACGGGTCAGCCGCAGCACTTCACGGACACGCTCGTCGGTGACGCGGTAGATGACATTGCGTCCGTCACGCTCCGAACTAACGTAGCCGCACCACTTCAGACAGGCGAGATGATTGCTGGCGCGACTTTGCGGAATCTCAAGTTCGCGCACGAGCTCCCCTGACCGACCGCGGTCCCTCCAGAAGGCACCGTACGATGCGCAATCGCGTGACGTCCCCCAAACCGCGTACAAATTTGGCCTGGAGTTGGTCAGCTGCGTCGTCATTGGGCAGCGCTTGAAGCGCCGGCAAGCTCATAGAGACATAATATCATTAAATCCTGATATGTCTAGATGTAAAGACGACCGAGCGTCCTAGTGCCCGTGTACTATGCGGCCGTCATGGCCTACATTCTCTCCTACGACTGCGTAAAATCGTCCGGCGGCAATATGCCCTTTCCGACAAGGGTGACGGCGCAGCTTTCATCGGTGAGACCGACTGCGCAGACCTGCCTGGCGCACTAGCGCTAGGCCATGCCGGGCCAAGGGACGCGCGCGAACGGGGCGTCGTGCTCCCTTCCTGTGCCCAATCATATGGAGGAAAAACTTGCAAAGTGCAATGCTCACGCTCGACGCTGTTACGTTGACCTCTTGGGCAACGAGATTTCGCTAAGCGCACGCTTACACTATAGATCTTTAGCGCCCAGGACCTTCGCAATTCTGATATCGAGGAGATCTATTTTGATGAGAGCCATAGAACCTACCGGTTCCCACCGCATCGAAATCCTTCAAGCCCCTGAGGTCGAAAACCTTACCCAGGCGCGCGAAGAGATGGACAAAGCGGTCGTGGCGATATGGTGTAAAGGGAAATTAGTTGGTCGTTTCTAGCGCGTTTCGACTCGGCTATGGCAGCAAGGCTGCGCGCGCAAAGTCGCCACGCATTGCGCAGACGAGAGCCATGCGCTCGATAGCAGCCCCGACTTGAGAATGTTCCGGATCGAGTTCTGACCGGATGCCGACCGCTTCGCGAGCGGCTGCAGCCGCGCCGGGAAGATCGTTCACCGCTGCAAGGGACCGGGCAAAGTCGACGAGCAGATTGACGAGCAAGCTCTTATCGCCACCCGCTCGCACGCCCGGAAGTATCTCACGAACGAGTGATACCGCTAGCTGCGTCTGGCCACGCGCGTATGCGATCTCCGCGAGGTTTACGGCGGTAGTCTGCTCCTCGTGAGCGTCTCCGAGCGAGCGGTATTCTTTGCAAAGTTGTTCGAACATAGGGAACGCCGTCTCAAGGTCGCCTCGGTACCAGTTGATCGCCGCGCGTGCTCCGAGCAGAAATAGGCGATGTGAAATCGAGGTTTCCGGCATCGCTTCTACTTCACAGTATGCACGCTCTGCGTCGTCGAATCGATGGAGGATGATCGCCCTATGCGCATATTGGCGCAACGCCCCCGCAACTAACGTGTCGTCGCCGCTGGCCCGCGCATGTTCCACTGCCAGCGCCGCCACCTCGAACGCGCGCATCCTCTCGCCGGAAACGAGCAGCAAGTACGACAATTTGTCGACCGGCTATGATCCGGTCAATTAGGTGACCTTGATCGTGTGGAGCAATCTGACCGTGGATCTCGATGAAGTCGCGACCGCCAATACGCTCATGTTGAAAGTACTCGACCAAATCTACACCGTGTCGCCGCTGGCGCCCACTCGATGACTATGACATACCGAGACCCACTCGTGCTCGCCTTTCTCCTTACGTCAGCCGTTATAGCGGAAGCAGTCGTCCCGCGAGTCGCGCAGGCCGCACCAGGACCCACAACGGTGCCGCGATTCGAGGCGGCGACGTGCCCAACAATTCAGGGCGTAGAATGGCTGCTTCATGCGAGCTGCGGCTATCTCGTTGTGCCCGAGGATCGTAGTAAACCGAACGGTCACACTATCCGGCTCATGGTCGCAAAACATAGTGCACAATCAGGACAGAAACGGCCCGATCCGATTCTGTATCTGGAAGGCGGACCCGGCGACATTGCGGCGCTTGAAATCGACCCTATTATCAAGGCGAACTTCATTCGCGACCGGGACATCTGGGTTGTGAGTCAGCGCGGCACCTGGTCCTCAAAGCCGGCGCTGATCTGTGCCGCATCTAACGACTTCGCCAGAGAGCTTGTTGGCCTTCGCTTTTATTCTGAGGCAACAAAGCGCGGCCATCTGGCAGCGACCGAGGCCTGCCGCCGAGAGCTCACTGCCACCGGCGCCAATCTCAGTGCCTACAATTTCAACCGAGAGCGTCGCCGATCTGGCCGACCTCCGCAAAGTGCTCGGCATTACCGAGTGGAACGTTTACGGGAACTCGTTCGGGACGTATACGGCGCAGACGCTTATGCGCGACCATCCCGAGGGGATCCGCAGCGTCGTCCTAGACTCGGTCCTGCCGACCTCCTATAGCATCCCGGTAAACTGGTGGAACACGCGTTACGCCTTCGACAACCTCTTTAAGGCCTGCGCAGCGCAACCGTCCTGCAATGCGGCCCATCCCCATCTTGAACAGACCTTTACCGGACTGGTCAACAAGCTCGAAGCCAAGCCGTTGACACCAACAATCAGCGACCCCAATACCGGCAAGAACATCAAGGTGATGATCGACGGCGGTGCGCTGGTCGACTGGCTGCGCAACCAAACATACAGCGTTGCCACGCTCCAAGCCGCGCCGGATACGATTGCTGGGCTCGCCGCAGGCCACCGCGATTCCATTCAGGCGATCGCTAAGGATCGAGCAGGCCGAGCGCCACCCTACCATCCCAGCGCACCTGCCCTCGGTGACGGTCTGGCCGTCGGCACCACCTGTCGCGAGGATTACCTCGGGGCGCCGCAAGAACTCGCGACGGCCGGACGAGAAGCGTTCCCAGATTATCCGGCCTCGGTGCAACGTGAAGGTATCGGCGGCTGGGCGTATGTTCAGGAAGACTGTCGCGACGTCTGGATACTGCCGCTCGGGCCGAAATCGATGCACGAACCCGTCGCCAGCAACATTCCGACGCTCCTCATCTCCGGAACGTTCGACACGTTGACGTCGCTCGCCGGAGCCAAGGCCGCAGCAGCCCGTCTGTCCCACGCAACCATCATCAGCATCCCGGGCGTCGGGCATACAGTCTCCCCCTGGTCTCCGTGCGCCCAAGCGGTTATCGTTTCGTTCTACGCCGCTCCGGATCGTGCGCCCAACACGTCCTGCGTCGGCGCACTGAAACCGGCTAGCTTCACTTCAAGGGTTTTGCATCGGAACCAACCTTAACCAATGAAGGGGAATAAGCAAATGACAAAGATTGTGGTCATTGCGAAGTGCAAAGATCAAGCAAAGTGGGGAGCGGGCTTCCGCACTTACGGCGATCTCTTCAGAACGGCATAAGGAGTTTCCAAGCCAGTAAGCTACGGAATGAGCGAAGACGACTATGTTGGCGCCTGCTTTGAAACCGACGATCTAGCGAAGGCCATGTCGGCGATATCGTCGCCCGAGACCGCCGAAGCGATGGAGGGCGACGGACTGTTTCCGGAGACGGTTAAAGTCTTCGTGTTTGACAACGAGCTCGCCGTTTAGCTCCATTTGTCAGGGGACAACGAACGACCAGGCGGCTGGAAGCGTACGACGATCTTTCGACAATTTGCGCGGAAACTAGCGGAAAGCGCGAACGCTAGCGAACGAAAATAGGCCTCGAAAAGACTGACGCAGTAAGGAAAATCGGCTATTTCTTGCGTTTCGTACGCAATCTGCGTTTCGAGAGGCGTTTACTTCGCATGCAAGGGGCCGGCGGTTCGAGTCCCCCCATCTCCACAATCGTAAATGCCTGATTCTACAAGGGAATCGGCATTTTTTGCTGACGAGTCATGAGACAATTCGCGGAATTTACTTTCCATGTAAGGGATCGCGGTCACCGAGTCACCCTCTCCACCATTGAAAAAGGCCTTCCTTTGTACGACCGTTTTGCTTCGCGCCATTTCGACGCGTGTGACAACGTTTAAGACAATCGTATGACAATAGGGTTCGGGGCCGTGCAAATCTGCACCGCATATAGCACCGGCATGGCCACGGTCCCGCATTTCCATCGTTAAATGAACCGGGCATTTACATTCGTTCAAGCCGGCTCGCTTGCGCGACTCGGGCCGCCGAAGGGGAGCTTAGCCCCACGCCGTATCTTCTCGGCCTCCGACCCGGCGACGAGCCGTGCTACCGTCGTAACTCTGGAGGCGCACCATGGCCAGTTCAAACGGGAAGTCACATTCCTCGAAACGCGTTCAACGCGAGGTGCTCCCTATTCCCGACAAGCCGTATGCCGGATTCGTCGCTTACGATGCGAAGGATCCGGACTCAAAGTTTCCGCCGATCGAGCCGTTGCGGCCGCCCGAAGCGCGCACCAAACGTCCTTATCGTCCTGATCGACGATGTCGGGTTTCGGCGCGTCGAGCGCCTTTGGCGGTCCCTGCCAATCGCCGACCGCGGAACGACTCGCCAAAGATGGCCTGCGCTACACGCGCTTTCACACGACGGCGCTCTGCTCGCCAACGCGCGCGGCGCTGTTGAGCGGACGTAACCATCACACGGTCGGCATGGGCGGCATCACCGAAATCGCAACGTCGGCGCCAGGCTACAGCTCGATGCGGCCGAACTCGATGGCAACGCTGCCCGAGATTCTTCGGCTGAACGGCTACTCGACCGCGCAGTTCGGAAAGTGCCACGAGGTCCCGGTGTGGGAAGCGAGTCCCGTCGGTCCGTTCGACCGGTGGCCGACCGGATCGGGCTTTGAGTACTTCTACGGCTTCGTTGCCGGCGAGACGAATCAATGGTATCCGTCGATTCACGAAGGCACGAAAATCGTCGAGCCGGCGAAGACGCCCGAAGAAGGCTACCACTTCATGGAGGACATGACCGACCGCGCGATCGCGTGGGTGCGTCAGCAGCGACTGCTCGCCGGCGACAAGCCGTTCTTCATGTACTTTGCGCCGGGCGCGACGCACGCGCCGCATCACGTACCGAAAGAGTGGGCCGACAAGTACAAAGGCAAGTTCGACCAAGGCTGGGACAAACTGCGCGAAGAGACGTTTGCGCGTCAGAAGCAGCTCGGCGTCATTCCGCAAGATTGCGATCTCACGCGCGACCGAACGAGATCCCGTCGTGGGATTCTCAAACGCCGGAGTTCAAACAGGTGCTCGCGCGCGAAATGGAAGTCTATGCGGGCTTTCTTCGAGTTTGCCGACCATCATGTCGGCCGGCTAATCGACGCGCTCGAACAAATCGAAGCGCTCGACAATACGCTGATTTACTACATCATCGGCGACAACGGCGCATCCGCCGAAGGCACGCTGCAGGGCACATTCAACGAAGTCATCCATTCAACGGAATGACGCGCCTCGAAACGGCTGAGTTTCTTACCGCAGCGCATCGACAAGCTGGGAGGGCCCGAGTCGTACAACCACTACGCGGTCGGTTGGGCGCACGCCATGGACACGCCGTACCAATGGACCAAGCAGGTCGCCTCGCACTGGGGCGGCACGCGAAACGGCACGATCGTCCGCTGGCCGAAAGGAATCAAAGCCAAGGGCGAGATCCGCCACCAGTTCCACCACGTCATCGACGTTGCGCCGACGATTCTCGAGGCCGCGCAGCTTCCGGAGCCCTACATGGTCAATAGCGTCGCGCAGGTTCCGATGCAGGGCGTCAGCATGGCGTACTAGCTTCGACGACGCCAGCGCCGCCGAACGCCGCGAAACGCAATACTTCGAGATGTTTGGCAATCGCGGCATCTACCACAAGGGTTGGACGGCCGTGACTCGCCATCGTACGCCTTGGATCTTGACGGGAGAGACGCCGCCGTTCGACGATGACGTCTGGGAGCTCTACGATACGAACAAGGATTGGTCGCAGGCGCACGATCTCTCGAAGCAGATGCCCGATAAGCTGCACGACCTGCAACGCCTTGTGGATCATCGAGGCGACTCGAAATGGCGTCTTGCCGATGGACGATCGCGGCGCCGAGCGGTTCAACTCGGACCTTGCGGGGCGGCCGGTGCTGGTGCGCGGCAACTCGCAAGTGCTCGCCAACGGAATGGGTGGACTCAACGAAAACGGCGTCGTGAACATAAAGAACAAGAGCCACTCCGTTACCGCGCAGGTCACCGTTCCCGAAGGGGCACCGCGAACGGAGTAATCCTCTCGCAAGGCGGAATCGCCGGCGGCTGGATGTTCTACGTGAAAGACGGGAAGCTGACGTATCTCTACAACTTCTGCGGGCTCCGCCATTTCGTGATTACCGCCACGCAGCGCTCACCACCGGAACGCATCAAGTGCGGATGGAGTTCGCCTACGACGGCGGCGGTCTCGCGAAAGGCGGCAACCGTTACGCTCTTCATCGACGGTAAAGCCGTCGGGAGCGGGCGCGTCGAGCAGACGCTTCCGATGGTCTTCTCGGCGACGAAACGTCCGACGTCGGCGTGAAGCACGGCTCGCCGATGACGCCGGATATGCCGCCCGGGAAGAGCGCGTTCAACGGAACGGTGAACCTTATCGTCCTTGAAACGAGCGGCGAAAATAACGACCACCTCTTAGATCGCGAACAAGTGCTCAATATGATCCTGGCGCGACAGTAGCCCGTTTTTTGGCTACTTCCACTGCTTCAGGCAATTGGCGCATTATTTCGCGCGTCAGCTAAGGCGGTCGCTCAATGCGAAGGCAGACGCTCGTTACGGGGCTGCTCTAACGGACGTTAAACGGACGACTCGGGATTCGTCAAAACCTATGGGGAGGCCGCCACACCGAAGCGTGCGAAAAAACGCTGACGGGATAGGCTCTTGCGATACCTAACGGTTCTGGCCGGGCTCCCGAAGCATGGGTTCGACTACCGCTGCGTCTAGGCTTCAAATGATCGCGCCAAAAAACGATGGCATGCACTCGCCTTCGCAGTCGCGAGTCGTTGCTTATCAGTTCGTTAGCAAGTACGTTAGCAAATCTCGAATTTACTATAATTTGCTAACGCGATAGGTCCCGATAGGTTACCCTTGAAGGTCACGATTGATCCGGTTTGCGTGCTCAATCGACGCTACGGGCGACTTGTCGGGACGGCGTTAGTGATTTCCAAGACCGCGCCGTATTCAAGCGCTCTGCCCATGAAGCGCGTCGCTGTCGATTTTGCGAGTGCGGCGCCGGGGTTGTCCAGACCTGTCACGGAGCGGTCGAAGACGGCCGGAATCGGACGGCAGCGGTTGGGATGACGATGCGCCGGAAACCATACAAGACAAGCCTTTTCGTGTCTACCAGGGATCGGCCAGGACCGCTATGTTACACTTCGACTCCCGCTGGGGCTACGTCAAAACTCCTTATTCGACGGGCTTTTTTCACACTCGATGCGTCGATTCGCCCACAATTGGCCCACGCACCTTGCACGGCCGCCCGTTTTTCGGCGTCGGCAAAGATCGCGTCGAGCCGATCGGCCGCCTCGGCCTTCAAGTTTCCGAGAACATGGGTGTATAAGTCGGCGGTAATCGCCGTCGTCGTATGTACAAGCATCTCCGAAACGACCTTGAGCGGAGTGCCTGCGCGCCGCGAACTCGTTCGAGAACAATCCGGTTTCCGCGGTTCGCCCGTGCGCGGTTGGGAAAGACGAGCGACTCGTCGCCGAACGGACCGCCGAGGAAAACGCGCCGACGAGCCGAGCGGTTTGCGTACTCGCCAGATTATCCGATCAGACTGGGCCTCATGCCCCCGTGTTCAACGTGAGCCTTGAATATCTGCAAGGCGCGACGCCTGAAGTATTGTGAGGCTTCCGCACAGAGTAGACCGAGAAAACGTTGGGTTTCACAGATGACGCCAGGCTCTACGTCCCGCATATTCCAAGGCTTGTCAAGTATCTGCGCGACCGCTCGAAAGTGAAGCCCCGTTAGCGGGCTATCAGATACTAAGACGGCCCCCTCCTCCATGAGTTCTCGCTGACGCTCTGTGCTTTCACGCGCACGGTTCAGATCGTGTATTATCGCCGTCGCGCGATCAGAAGCGGGGAATATGCGTCCGGCGAGGAGCATTAGCATCGAACCTATTTTGTGCCCCTGACCCTCTAACTCGGCCAACGCGGCTGCATCATCGACAGCGGCCATTGTCTGCGTCCAACTAAGATATGACGCTAGTTCCACGACCTTTGCTTTGTCGACTCTCCAAGCCTCGCGTAGATAATGGATATTGTCGGCGAATAGTATCCGCGTCGCATGCTCGGGCACGGTAATACCCAGAGCGACAACGTAGGCTTTAACGAGAGCGCCAGCTGAAAGAAAATCGTCGGTCATGGCTTCAGCGAAAGCGACGCTCGCGAGTGAAGCCAATAGCTCTTTTTTGCGGCGCTTCTTAGGACACAAATTGTCGAGAATCCCCACGCTTACCTCCGCGGTCGATTGTATGGTTAATCGGCGTCACGCCGGCGGTCAGCGTTTGGCCGAACAGAATCTAAGATCTCCCCAATAGGGAGACCTTGGCCGGCCAACGCATCCCGCGCCTCCGTCCGCCGGCGACGGTACTTATGCGGCGCACCGTCACCGCTCTGCTGCGGCACGGCTCCAACATTTTCGGCCGGGCAGAGTTCGTTCCCTATGCCGCCGCTTCGCGAGTGCGGCCGGGCAGCGTCGTTCCCTAGGGCCAAGCCCACGCGTCGCCACACGGCCCCCGTGTTGTGCCGTGCCAAGAATCGGGGCCGCCCTGGTGCGCATCCCGTTCAGAATGAACTCGATCTTCGGCCACGATACGCCGGCGGCCAGCGCTGCGTCGAGCAGGTCCAACATTTCGCCGAAAGAGATACTTTGGCCGGCCAACGAAGAGCGCGCGTCGGTCGAAACGTGTCCGCCGGCGAGGTGAGGCCGGAACTTATGCGCCGCGCCGTCACCCCTTACCGAAAGTGAGCCGTTAGTGAAAGTGGACCTTCACTGGTTATCGGGTAACCGATTATCGGGGGGCTGGTGCAGGAAGTAATCTTTGCCAAGGACAGCCGGGATCGCTTGGAACTTGCGCGGGGGTTTTGTGAAGTTGAAGCAATCGTTCTCAGGAGACGTGGCGCGCGTATCGCTGGCCGAGAGCCGGCCCAGGCCGAATTGATCTTCAACAAACCTGAGGATGCTGCCGTGCTCGTATTGCACATGCGATACGTATCCTTGCTTGGCGTAAGGGGAAACGATGATCAGGGGAACTCGTATGCCGAGGCCATCGTAATCCTCGTATGGGGGCGGCTCGGGATCGAACCAGCCACCGGGGTCATCCCAAAAGATAAAGATTGCCGTGGAGTCCCAATACTTTGATTGGCCGATCACATTGACGAGCGACGCCACCCAACTGGGACCGTTAGTCGTATTTCCGCCAGCGTGGTCGGAATTTGCGTAGGTTGGCGTAATCCAGGTTATCTGACGTAGCTTTCCGTTCGAGACGTCGGTTAGAAACTGGCTTGGTGGGCTTATCACGTCTTTGGACCAATCGGAGCCAGAGTAAACGTATTTGTTGGCCTGGTACGCGCTCCAGACGTCGGCGAAGCTGCCAGACAATGAAACGGCATAATAGGCCCACGAGACCCCAGCCTTGTCAGCTTCTTCGCCGAGCGACGTGTTGGAGAAACACACCTCCTCGTGGCCATCGGGAACCTGGCGTTGGGGGCCAATTTCATAAATGACGTTGCCGGGGCCGCCCTGGCAGCCCCAAATGCTCGGAAAGTTCACGGCCTCCTCGGCCTGCGCCGCGATGATGTATTGGTGCGAGACAAAGCTGCTCTCGTCGAGATTCGACGGGTACATTTGATCGGCAACGACGTATTGCTTGCCGATATCAAAGTAGGGCTTCGTCTCAGAATTCGGCACGTAGCTGTACGGCGGATTGCTATTCGGGCAAGATGAGAAGCCGGCCGTCCCGCACTGCCAGCCCTCTTTATCGAAGCCATTCATCCGGCACTTCGTACCGGGAATACTGCCGGTGCCGTCACACGCATCAAAGAACGCCGTTGAGCTGTGGTCGACGTCCCAGCTCGTTTTCAGATCAACCGGCTGCAGCGCAATTTTTTGACCAGACGTATTGTAGCCGTACTTCGCGGTCGTCGCCCCGGGAAACCCGTAGAAGAGGTTGTTAAAGGAGCGGTTCTCTTGAATGATGATCACGACGTGTTGGATCTTTCCGCTCGACCCGTGGTGATGAACTCGGTCCTGATGCATCTGCTCAAACGCGGCCTGACCTTGCGCGAGCGACTGAGATGGAGGCGGCACGGCAGGCACGTTGGTGGTCAAGCCGTTATTGCCGTTGCAAGCAGGCAGGCCGAACGCCAAAGCCGCGATTGCGAAACGGCGACTCGAACGTGGGCTGTACTGCATCGCGTTCTCCTCAACTAGTCGGGTGGTCTGTATGCCGCGGGCGACTATATGTCTACGATGAGTTAAAGGAAACCTTGCGTCGCCGAAAATTGACGCGCCCTCCTTTCGCTTCAGTTACCTCGGTGCCAACCGTAGCTGAGCGCGACGATACGGTCTCAGGCCGGTAGCCGCGCAATCGCGCGCTCGGCGGCTTTTTTCGTTTCGAGCGCCGCTTTCGGTGCGTCGGTTCGCACGTAGCAAAAGCGGGACCGCCCGATTTTCTCTCGGCTATTCTCGGGGTTTTCCAAGATGTAGAGCGCGCCGATACGAATGCGATTTAGTGGAGCGCCGCAAGTGCGTCGGTTACGAGGCGCATCGTCTCCCGCCGCACAGAGTACATCACAAAGCAACGGCACCGCTCACGATAAGTCCTCGCAAGTACCGCCTGCGCACGACTAGCGGGCTTATAGGGCCTAATCCGACCTTACTGCGTCCTATTCGTTGAGAAAACCGGTCTTGGAGCTCCTCAATGCGCGCGAACTGCCGACACGGGAGGTCGCGGGCTTTCTCAAGGTCGGTGAGCCGGTGGCATCGCGACATTTGCGCAGTCTCCTGCGTGCGGGATTGGTGCGGCATGTAGCCATACGGAAAGGCCAGGGCCGCTACATTAGACTTCGACTCCCGCTGCGGCTACGTCAAAACTCCTTTTGCCACAAGGCTTTTCGCCACACTAGATCGTCTTCAGGCTCCCGTTTCTAACATTTGTCCAACAGCCTAAGAGTCGCGGTTAGCCGCAGAGCGTGTCGAACACGCTCGGGGCCGGCGTCTTCCACGGGAACGCCGCTCGCTGCCGGTAGCTTAACTCGCAGCAGCCTCGCAGTTTAGCTGGTCAGTTTGAATTTAATATTGGCCCACTGCCGTCTTCAGGTCGATAATGGTCGACCTCGGCGATCCGACGGCCTTCGCGAAGTAGTTCGGGATAAAGGAGACTATTGGCTCAGCGCAAGCCGAAAGCTTCAGACTGTTCGGATGAAAAGGCATTCCCACATTGGGAATGCCTTTCGCTAGCATGTTCTGACGGTGCTTAGGACCTGGCGGCGCTAAGCGTCACCCCTCGAATGGCACGTTCAATTGAACGGTCGATCTACGATCCTTCGGCTGGGTGTAGGCTGAAATCGTAAAGTTGCGTTTGATCCGCGTAGACGGAGTAGCCGGCGAGCGATTGCGTGTCGTAGCCGGTCTTGACTGCCGTCACCGTGTAGTCGTCGGGCTGCAGCGCCAACGCGATGAAGTGGCCGCGGGCGTCGGTCGTTACGGTGACGCTCTGTGAGGCCGAACTGATTTGCAGACTCACGCCCGCAATTGGTGCCCCTGTCTTTGCGTCGGTGACGATTCCGGCGATTCCGCCGCTCGTTCCGGCGAATGCCGTGCCGGACTGACTAGCGAAAGCGAGCAGCAGTCCGAGTGCGGCCAGCGGGCGGCCTAACGAAGATAGACTCATGATGGTGCGTTCCTCTCGGTGGTTAACTAGCGTTGTACTTTCGTTAGCCGTCAAAACAGACGGTTGTTTCGCGCGGGAAAAAAAGTTTTGGCCGGCCTGGCTGCCCGCACGCGCAATCCACCGACCGCCGAAAGTCCTCAGCGCTGGAGCCCCTTTTGCCGCTGGCATCGTGGCGACGGCCTCCTGCGGCGCTGCGAACGCGCTGAAGAAAGCGTCGCGGCTGTTTTGAAGACGTGGCCGCCGCGCCGGGCAATGGTCGCCTGCACGATCGTATCGCGCCGCACGGCGTCCTGCATCGCGACGCGGCCGCGCTCCCAGCGCGTAGTACTGCCCTCGATATCCTGAAGGCAAACGTTATCTCGCGGGACGAAACATGAGCCGCCTTCTGCTTGCCGTCTGACCCGGCGGTCATCCCCTTGCTGATTCGGCGTCGCCCCCTCTAACATTTTCAAACGGAGCGGTTGAAACGGCCGGAAGCGGTCTGGAGTGGGCGCGACTCTCCAAACCCCCAGTAGTGGTTCGACTCCCGCTGGGGCTATTAAGAGCGCCATTCCCGGGCCTTTTCCGATGAGTATGCGCGATTGCGGAGGCGGTTTACTGCAGCTCCGAAAGTGCCTCCGTCACGAGGCGCATCGTCTCTCGCCGCACAGAGTACATCACAAAATAACGGCACCGCTGCTGCCGCACCAATCCCGCACGCAGCAGGCAGCGCAAATGTCGCGATGCCACCGGTTCACCGACTTTCAGAAAGCCCGCGAGCTCCCGCGTCGACAACTCGCGCGCGTTGAGTAGCTCTAAGATGCGCAGTCTAGTCGGATCGCCTAACGCATGGCACGCTCGAGCCACGGTTTCTCCCACGTTAATCCTCGCTGCCGTTGCCGTCAACGGGGGGATCGGATATGCAATCGCGCACCTCAATCCTCGTGAGGTGAGAAGAATGGACACCTCGTGTCCGGGCCAGCAAAAAAACGACGGCGCGAGCATCAGACGAGATCGAGCATCGAACTCAAGTTCCCGCTTACCGTGCGCCAGCTCAATCGACGCTCCGCCGGGTGTGCGCTGAACATTAACATCGGTTGCCAGCGTGCGCAACAACGCGCCGATTCCGAAATCGCCAAGGATCTTCTTTCGCATCTCAATATCGTCGGTGAGACAGGCGTGGATCGATTTCCACGTTGGAAGAAAGACGTGCGTGTGGAAATCGTCGAGCATTCCGCAAAAGTCGCGCAGGCTTCCGGACGGTGAGTTCTCGAACCGCTCCAGCATCGGCAGCGTTTTCGGGTGCCCCCTCGCATAGTCGCCAGCTGCGGCACGATACCATTGCGGTCGCCGGATGCGGCCCACTTCCGTCGGAGTTAAGAAGCGTTCGCCGCTAAGGCGCCTTAGGATCGCATCCCGGTACGCCGGGAAGTTTGAGCGCAACATGCCGAGCTCTGCGGCGAAGGTTCGGCGGCATTCATACTGCCACAGGCCCGGAAACACTTCAGTGGTTGGTTCGAAGAAGAAACAAAAATGCTCTATCCTATGACGCAACTCACGCGGTAAGCCTCGCCGCACCTCCCGAAGCCAAGGCATCTGTTCCGCGTGCTTGGCAGGGTGCAAGAGAACCGCAATGCCGCGCAAGCACTCGCGGGCCGGCGAGAACCCGAAGCGAACGTGATGGCCCTCAACGTTTTGCAGTTTCACGATCTCTTTTCAAATTTCTGTAATCAGTTGCCATTGCCTTGGCCTACCTGCTACCCTCCGGCTATGCTTTCTCTGATCTCTCTGCTTTCCGTTATCGGTTTGACACCGGCTTCCAACGCTGCCGAGCTCTTCGCGCGAGGAGATTTCATCGGGGCAAAGGCTGCGTATGCAAACGCAGCTGCCCGGAATCCAGTTGATGCTGATGCAATCCTCGGCTTAGCCCGTATTGAGCTTTACGAGAACAACGTTGATGCCGCCGCCAAGGATGCAAAAGCGGTGCTGAAGCTACGCGCCTACGACGAGGCTGCCAAGGCATTGCTCAAAACGGTCGGGCAACGCAGAAACATCCTCGCGTCTGCTGCTTCGCTCGACGTACCCGATTCCGGCATCGTCTTGGCGTTTGTCGAATCGGAACCGTTGCCCGCGATACAACTCCAAATCGACGGGAAACCGGCGACGCTCATCCTCGATACCGGTGCGCCCGACGTAACGCTCGATCCGGACTTCGCAGAGGCGCTAGGTCTGGCGATCGCCGGCGGCAGCGAAGGAACGTTCCTTGGCGGCCGGACGGCGCAAGTGCGGCATGCGGTAGTGCCGAGCATTGACATTGGGCCGATCGCGCTGAAGAACGTGATGGTCACGATTCTGCCGTCCCACGGATTCCATCTCTTCAAAGATCGCACCGTCGACGGCGTCGTGGGAACACCATTCCTTGCACGGTTTCTTTCGACCATCGACTATCCGCACCGCCGCCTCGTGCTGCGTCCACGCCGGACAGCGACCTCTGACGCGAGCGCGACGACGATTCCGATGTGGCTGGTTGGAGATCACTTTATCTTCGCCGACGGGAGCGTGAACGGGTTGGCAAACCAACTCTTCAGCATTGACACCGGCGGTGCGGGGGCTGGATTTGTGCCGGTTTCCCCGATGATCGCTGCCGCGCATATCAAAACGTTTCCCGATAAGGCGATGCAAGGGATGGGCGGCGGCGGCTCCGTGACGGTCATTCCGATTCTGGCAGACGAGTTGTGTCTCGGTCCGGTCTGCCAAAAGAACGTCGAAGGCGGCTATACGCCCAGTGGTTCTCCCCTGAGCATCTTTCCATTCGACGTTTCCGGTACAATCACGCATTTGTTCCTAGAACACTATGCCGTGACGCTAGACTTCATCCGTATGCGCCTGATGCTCGCGCCAACTTAGAGCGCTTGTTCTCCAACACGCCTACGGTTCACCAACACCGGTCGCTCCTCGAAAGAAGACCTCCGTTTGAATGTCCTTGTGAGCTTGTCAAACCGCCATGAACACGAGCCGCTGGCGACGCCTTTCGTGCTGAGCATAGCGGCCGGCTACGGCGCACTGCTATGAATCGGGCAAGCCTTTTCAAATAGAAGCAAACCCCGTTCGCCGTCCGGTAAGGTGCTTGATAATTGAAGCGCCGATACGACGACGAACGCCAGAACGGTTACGAGCAACGCCGGCGTAAGATCACGCATACCCTTTAAACGCCCCACGGCTCGGTCCGGATGTGCTCCTGCCGGGGCCTATGCGCCACGGGCAAGCAAGAGATATCTTCTCTAAGCCCTCATGCTTGCGCGTCGGCTCGGATGATCGAACCATCGCGCACGGTATACGTGACCGTGGCATCGCGCACGCTACCGTCGGCGAAACCCGTGATGTGCTCCGAATCGACGACTGTCTCCCCATTAACGTTACGCTCGAGGATCTCGACGCGAAGTCGCGGGTTGCTCGCGAAGAGTCCGTGGTATGCCGCCGCAATCGCCGCGCGCGTTCGCACGTATGCGCTCGGCCGCACGACTTCGCCGTTAGCCGCGTAGGTTTCGGCAAAGAGTTCCGCGTCGTGGGAATTGTAGGCGTTGACCTGACGCTGCACGATCTGCTCCGGACCCTCGCTCAGAATTGATGCTGCATCGAAAACATGTCCGTCCTTGACGACGAACTCGACCTTGCCGAGCGCGCCGATATCGCTCAACGGATCTTCTTTGAGAACGGCCAGATCGGCAAGTTTACCGCGTTCGATGCTGCCGAGGTCGCTCGAGCGGCCCATCATCTTCGCTCCGCCGACCGTCGCGGTAAGGAGCACTTCTTTGGGCGAGAGCCCTGAGGCGACCATCTCGAGCGCTTCGTCGTACAACGACGAGGCGTGCTGCGTGCCGATGTTCCCCGCGTCGGTGCCGAGCGCGATGCGAATACCCGCATCGTGGACACGCTTGAGGTTGCGCATCGCGGCATACGGCGGTTCCGGCGCGCGCATCTCTCGGAGTCGCTTTAGTTGGTCTTCCGGGAGAACGCTTTCAACGTCTGCTAGGTGAAAGAGCGTTCCGACGACGTCGGGATTGGCGACGCGAAGATCGTTGGCCGTGAGGTTCGGCGTCCCATGGAACGTGTCCCGATAGTTGTCGAGCACGATCAGCGTTGGGCAATAGATGACGTCGCGCGAGCGTAGCAGCCCCAGGAACGCCTCGTCCACGTCGGTATCGAAGACGCTGTGCACCAAGATGTCGGTGCCCGACTCAACGGCGAGCCGCGCGGTCTCTAGCTCCAAGGCATGGATCGTGACGCGTGCGCCGTGTGCGTGCGCGTACTCGATCGCGGCCTTCGCAACCGGTTGGAACGCGACCGCGGGACGATCTGGTGTGACGACCCACCAAAACTTTACGAAATCGGTGCGCGCCGCAAGCTCGCGGTCGATCAGTGCGCGAGCTGCCTCAACTGTGTCGACCTTTACGATCGGCGGATCGCTATTGCGGTCCAGCACGCTTCGCTCGACGCTCGAGATCAGCGGCCCGGCGGCCATGACGCGCGGCGCCAAGGCGGTTTGTCCCGCTTCGGCGCGGACGTCGTAGTTCCAAAATGGGCCGCCGACGTCGACGACTGACGTGATGCCCGCTCGCAGATAACGGGCAAACGTGTCATGCAGGTTGGCGCGAACCCACGCGATCTCATCGTCGTAGGGACGCACCGCACGCAGGTCGATGATGTCGGGCCGCGTGTAAAGACCGCCCGATTGAAAGAAATGCACGTGGCTATCGACGAGCCCGGGAATTACATAGCGCTCCGTCGCGTCGATTCGAAACGCTGCATCCGGCACCGTCACGCTGTGGACCGGTCCCACCGCTTCGATCCGCCGGCCGTCGAGCAGAATTACGGCGTTGGACAACGGCGTCAGATCGCTGCCGACTAAGACCGTCGCTCCGACGATCGCCGTGCGGTCGCGACCGGCGTTTAGGTCTTGCGCGCTGGGAGCGCTGCTGATTGACGGCATGATCGGCAGAGTCGTCAATGCCGCGAGGCTTCGCAAGAGGTCGGCGCGCGTCATCGAGTCGGAGGACGGCGCATGGAAGAAGCACATTGTACACCAGCCTCATATACCAGACTCGCGCGAGTGCGGCGAGTTCGCCGTCGCCGCGCTAGGTCTCTATTGTTACGGGAAGCCGCCTGTGCCCTTCTCGAGGGATTGCGCGAGAAAGCTTGACGTACCTAAGATCCTCGACTTCGTCAACTGGTGTCGCGTTGCGAGACAGTGCTTGAGCGGAGTGCGTCGACGTTGGCTCGGATTTCTGCCAGCTCGGGGTTGTCAGCGGCAAGAATTCGCTCTTTGATGGCTAGTACGCGTTCGTACAGCATCAACGCCTCCGCGGTGCGGCTTTGCGCCTTGCGAAGCGATGCCAACCCGGCCAGCGTCGTGGCCACGTGTGCGTGCTCCTTCCCCAGCGCGCGTTCACGAAGAAACAAGGCGCGCTCAAAGAGCGGCTCGGCTTCGGCGTAGCGGTTCTGATGAACGTACGCATTCGCGAGGCCGGTAAGACTCTCTGCCAACGATGGGTGATCGGGGCCAAGTACGCGCTCGCGAGCCGCTCGAGCTCGCTCGAAGAACGGCTCGGCGTCGGCGTATCGCCCCAAAGCTACGTAAATATTTCCGAGATTGTTGAGGCTAAACCCAACATCCGGATGGTCGGGCCCGAGCGCTCGTTCCACAATCGAAAGCGCCCGCTCGTAGAGCGCTTGAGCTTGGGCGTAACGGCCTTGATCCTTGTAGATGTTAGCGAGATTGGAGAGACTGCCGGCTACATCGGGATGATCGGGTCCGAGCGCACGTTCGCGGATCGCCACGACACGCTCGCAGAGTGGCAACGCCTCGTCGTGCAGGCCGTATTCGTTGACGATGTTTGCGAGGTTGCCAAGACTGTGCGCGACAAGCGGATGGTCTGGCCCGAGCACGCGTTCTCGTATCGCCAGCGCGCGCTCGACGAGCCGTTTGGCCTCCGCGTAGTTCCCTTGATTTGAATGAATGATCGCTAAAGTATTGAGACTGCTCGCCACGTCGAGATGGCCGGGCCCCAGCGCGCGCTCACGAATTGCCAACGCGCGCTCGTTGCGGACCTGCGCCTCGCTGAAGCGGCCTTGATACCAATGTACGACGGCGAGATCGTTGAGGCAACGTGACACATCCGGATGATTAGGCCCCAAAGAGCGTTCCGTAACCGCCAACGCGCGCTCGCTCAGTGCCTGTGCCTCGGCGTAACGAGCTCGTTCCCACAGGTAGCGCGTCGCACGGCTGAAGACGCGGCCGGCCATTTCAAGTTGGGCGCCGTAGGAATCAGCCCATCCTGCCAAGGCAACGACGTGCGGAACGAGGCGATTGCAGATTGGCCAGTTCGCATATTCGGGTTCGGGAAATGACGCATCGAGAGCTGCAATGGCTCGCTCGATGTAGTTTCGGCTTTGAGCTTCCCAAAGCGCCGATCGCAAGATCTGCTGCACCACCCGGTGCACGCCATACGTGCGTGACGTTGCATCGGATCGAATCAGGGAGTAGCGCGCGAGAGGTCGCAAGAGCTCGGCCATCGCCAAGTCGTCGCAATCAGAAAGCGCCTGCGCGATCGGCTCGCCTAGCGCCCGCGCGCCTTCGGAAAAGATTTCAAACGGAATGGCGTCCGGCGCTAAAAACGCACTGATGCGAAGGACATCGGCCGCAGCCGGAGACGCCCTTTCAACGCCTTCGAAATTCGCCGCCCAAGTTGCCGCGACGGTGTCGTGCGACACGAGCTCGCGAGCCCGTTCCAACAACGCCGCGCGGCGTTTATGAAACGCGCTCAGGTAATCGGTGAAGCTCGCGCCGGTCTCGGCGATGTAGGCCGCAGCTTGCTCCAGCGCGAGTGGCAAGTTTCCGAGGTTGGCGGTCAGCTCACTTGCGGCGTCGCGTTCGACGGGCGTGACGTCGTCGTGACCCGTCCTCGTGAGCAAAAAGCCCACCGCCTCAGCATCGTTTAGGTCGCCGACTTCGAGGGCGCGTGGAATGCCTAACTCCGCAAACACCGACTCGCGCGATGTGATAAGAACGTCGCCGTTTTCGCTCTGCGGCACGAACCGACGAACTACTCGACGCTCGTCGACGTTATCTAAGATCAACAGCCAGTGGTCGTTTACGCGCAGCCACTCCAGCGCGGCCTGCAGGACCTGCTCTTGGTCATTCGATTCCGCCGCAGTCAGAGCGAGCGTTTCGGCAATCTCGACAAAACCGCCGGTCAGCCCACTTACCGTCTCGGCGTTTATCCAGAAAACTCCGCCACTGTAGTCAGGGCGATGCCGCATCGCGTATTCGATCGCGGTTTGAGTCTTGCCGATTCCGCCGAGTCCGCTGAGCGCCGCACGGTGCCGTTCCAACAACTGCTGACGTAATCTCGCCAGCAGATCCTCACGCCCGGTAAAATAGCGGGTGCGCATCGCATCGGGAACCAGCCAGGGACCTTTGGCTTTTCGCGCGCGCAGAGCCGGAAAGTCATGCTGCAGGCCAGGTGCGACAAGTTGATACACCTGCTCCTGTCGCTCGAGATCTTTCAGCGCGTACGCACCCAGGGCGACCAGCGTCGCGTGTGGAGGCGGGTTCTCGCGGACGAGATCGGCGGCAATGCCGGACAGCAAGACTTGGCCACCATGGCCGAGCGCCAGAAGCCGTGCCACTCGGTTCAGCACCGGTCCGAAGTAGTCGCCATCGCGTTCGTCGGCCGTGCCGGTGTTGATGGCCATGCGGACACGCAGCCCGTCAACGGCGGAAAAGTCCGGCTGGCCGAGCGCGAGTTGGGCACTAATGGCGGCCGCGACTGCGGATTCAGGCGTCGGAAACGCTGCGCAGAAGGCATCGCCAATCGTTTTGAACACATATCCGCCGTGTGCGGCCATCGCTGCGTGCATGAGGTCGTCGTGTATGCGCAGGGCCTCCTGCATCGCGCTGCGGTCTCGGTCCCAGCGGCGCGTACTTCCTTCGATATCGCTGAATAGGAACGTCACGGTTCCGCTTGGCGGCGCAGCACCGGTGACGCCCTCGCGTCCAATCATTCTTATCAGGTCAGGCGCGAGAGCCCGGCGCTCATTCCTCGTCAAACGCCCAGGACCCAAGAACTAAAAGGTCATCCTCGTTCTCATCGATCGTCTTGACCGCTTTGCGCTTTTTGTCCTCATGGGCTCCAGCCTTGCGAAGATTAGTTGCGGGGCCTCGGCGGGGAACGATTTGGGGTTTCTCTTTCCTTTTGGACATTTCTAAAAGTCTGCTTCCGTTGCTCCTATTAGACCGATACCGGGGGAGTGGCGCGCCGTCCCCATGGGCTTCCAGCTTTCTTCACGTAGTTTGCGAAAACGTAATCCCATGGAATGAGAACCAAAAATATCACGGCCATTAGGCATTGAGTTGCCGTGTCGGTGGTGTCCGCGTCCATTCGGTGCGCAGACCACAGCGGCAGCGCGACCCGTAGCAGCCAGATCGCCTTCCAGGCCAGTTCGAAAAAGAGTAAAGGCAGCATTTGCAGCGGATATCGCAGACCCAGCAGCGCCAACAGCGACAGCGCTCCCAACATGCACACGACGACCCCGTGCATCAGCTCCCAGGTCTTGGTGTGATTGAGAATCACCGGCCATATCTCGGACCCAAGGCCCACCACCAGCAGCAGGTAGGCTATTCGCAGCAGGTAGAGGCGGAACAAGGATATTTCATTCATCATGAATCCCTATTTTCAAAACGATGCTTGCACGTCACTAGGCATGGCCTTCGCGATGAGTTTACTCTAGCCCGCGCGATTGGCCTTCAAAAACGAAGAAGGGCGGAGCAGGACAACTTCGCCCCGCTTCCGCCCGATCGTTCCTTCTACATCGCCGGTCCCGGAGCCGACGCTGAGGCCCGGCGAATAACCGATTCTAGTTGTGGCGGTCTTTAAATATCGCCGCAGGAGACGTAGTGCGTTAGGTTGGCTGCGCTTTGGTGTACGTTGATCGCATATTTGCCAGTCTTGAGCTGCCCGATCGTGACGCCCTTGATCGTCGTCACTGAAACGCCGTTGACGACGTTTGAAAGCCCTTTCCAAGGCGCAGGATTCAACTTCGCGCACGTACCCTCGTGAATGTGCGCTGGTTCCGAGGCTCCAGCGGGCTCGTTCTTGAGTTGCAACTTTACTTTCAGGCCGGCCGAGGTGTCGTTTAAGAAAGCTTGGCCGTCTTGCTTCGAACCATTTTGGGCACCGAGGTTGATCGTCATCGCGTGTGCCGACATCGCGTTATTTACATGGTTCATGGTGTTCGTCGCCGCGACGGCCTGCGCTGAAAAGCCCAACGCGACGACGGGAATGAGGAGCGAACGTCCGAGTTTCATCAAGGTCCTCCAGAAAAGCAGTGCGGTTGGAAACTTATTACCCGCCCGGGGAGGCCGTCACACTCGGGTAAGGATGCGGCCCTTCGCCGTTGAAAATAGCGCCGATGATCAGAGCTCTGCTCCTAGACGTTGACGGAACTCTAGTTCAGAGCAACCTGGCTCATGCAGATGCATGGGTGCGCGCACTTAGAACATTTGGGTTCGCCGCGCAGCCGGCCACCGTGGTGCAATGGATCGGCATGGGAGGCGATAAGATCCTTCCGCACGTTCGCCCCGATCTCAATGAGCGTACCGAGCCGGGCGCCTCCATCGCGCGGTTGCGTCAGCAGCTTTTCCTAAACGAGTACGCAAAGAAATTGGAGCCGACAAAAGGGGCGCGTGATTTCCTCCGCAAAGCAGGCCGAGCGTCGATACTACGAGTCGCTGCCACTTCCGCCAAAAAGGATGAACTTGACGCGATCCTGGATGCGACGCAGCTCACGAGTGAAATCGACTTAGCTACAACCTCGGATGACGCTGATAGCTCAAAACCTGACCCGGACATCGTAGAAAGCGCATTGCGCAAGGCGCAAGTGGCCCCAAGCGACGCAATCTATCTCGGCGACACCCCTTATGACATCGAAGCGGCTCATCGCGCGGGCGTTCGCATTATCGCATTGCGGTCGGGCGGGTGGAACGATGCGGCGCTCGCCCGGGCCGACGCGATCTACGACGACCCGGCGGATCTGTTCCAACGGTTCGTCGAATCGCCGATTGGCGACGACGGCACCAGCTTGCGAGGAGCGCAGTGAATCGTTTCGGGGGACTGCCGGCGCTGTTTCTCAGCGTCGCGATTGGGTGCTCGGGCACGACTCACGTAAACTCGTCGCGCGGCTCGGTTAGCAATGGGCAACTGATCTTTCAAACCGGCCACGATTCCAGCGGCGCGCAAATCGTTGCGCAACGACCGCCGCTCTTTCCACGCTGCGCCGCATGCCACCGGGCCGACGGGTCGGGAGGGATGCACCTTCCCGGCGGGGCGGTGAGCGCCGACCTGCGGCACAAGGCGCTCGTGACCAATCAAAAGCACCCATATACGCTCCGTCTTGTTGAGCGTGCCATCTCGACCGGCATCGACAACGACGGCCAGCCGCTCAATCCGATCATGCCCCGCTGGAGACTTTCGAGGCGTGACCTTCACGATGTCGCGTATTACGTTTTGACTAAGCTAAAGTAACGAGTGATCGTGGCGGGCTTTCTTCGTTGTCATCGTCGGTGGGCGCACCAGGAACTGGATATGGAGAACCGGGATGGGGCTCCCAGGGCGTAGGCTCCTCCGGCGTAGTTCTTGGAACCGTAGACACGACCTTAGGAAAAAGCCTTCGCCAGTCCGGCCTGCACGTCGTCGGGCGTCATGACCGGCGTCAATTCGACTTTTGCCCCTAACTCGGAGAAGAGCGGCTCGCAAATAGATGGGATGTCGCTGGGATGTTTCAGATCGAAGACGATGAAGCCGCCTCTGTCGCCGTTCACCGCCGTGAAATACGCGGCCTCCGGTTTCAGTCGTTCGAGCGTCGATGACATGATTTTAGCGAAACGGCCATCCTTGATTGCCGCATTTGCGGCGTCTACGGACATTTGAACCTTGAGCATCGTACGCATTGCAACCAACCTTCCGTCAAGGTGAGAAGGCTGGTAGTTACCTTCGGTCCACGCTCCTCCTTCCGCTGGATCAATGGAGGCAGCAACGACTCAACGCCAAAGGGGAGAGCATGACGGATCGAGCCGTTAGCACGAGGGAAAGCGACCGCGTCGCCGCGCTCGGCTACCGTCAAGAACTCTCCAGGGTACTTTCGCTCTTCGACAATTTTTCGGTCGCCTTCAGCTACCTTAGCCCGATGGTCGGAATCTATTCGCTCTACACCTTGGGCATCGGGACCGGCGGTCCGCGCTACATCTGGACTATTCTAATCGTTGTGGGATTCATGATGCTCGTTGCGTTGGTTTTCGGCGAGCTCGCCAGCGAGTATCCCCTCTCGGGCGCGCTTTATCAGTACGGAAAGTACAATGTTGGAGCGCGTTACGGATGGTTCATCGGCTGGATCTACGGGTTTGCGCTGCTTGCGACCGTCGCCTCGGTCGACTCGGGTGCAGTCGGCTACGTCACGTCGCTATCAAATTCGCTGCTCGGGACGCATTTGGATCCGGCCAACCATCTGACGATCTTCGTCATTGCCGGCACCATCATCGTTTGCACCGCGATTTTGAACTGGGTCGGCGCGAAAATCATGGGGCGAGTCGCGCGCTTTGGAGTGTACGTGGAGAGTATCGGCACCTTCGGTGTTTTTATCGCGCTGGCAGCTTACGGATTCCACCAAGGATTCGGCTTCGTATTCTCGTCTGCCAACGTTGAGTACATCAAGAGCAATCCGCTCGGCGTGAACTTTGGCGGTAATTGGTGGACCGGCGCCGCCCTGGTCGCCGTTCTCGCCAACGTCTACATTTTCTATGGCTTCGAGTCGGCAGGAGACGTTTCTGAGGAGACCATCGACGCCCAGCGCCAGGTTCCCAAGGCAATGCGCAACGCGTTGCTCTATGGCGGCATCGCGTCGTTCATATTGGTGCTGGGACTTCTGCTCGCTACGCCTAAGGCCGGCATCGGCGCGGTCGTTAGCGGCGGCATCAGCAGCGTTCTTGCCGCGCTGCCGAACTGGCTTGCGGACTTCTTCCTCGTCATGGTGATCGTTGCGTTCTTCAGTTGTGGTACGGCCGTTCAGGGTGCGGGCGCCCGAGTTGCCTTCGCTCTCGCACGCGACGGCACGCTACCTTTCAGCCATAAGATTCGAGCCGTCTCACCTCGACACCACACGCCGGCGAACGCGATCCTCGTTGGAACCGTCGTTCCGTTTTTTTTCCTCTTGCTCGTCCTGATAAATCCCACACAACCGGTGCGCCTGTTGTGGTTCGATTACCCGGCGCACGTCAACGCACTGTTCGCGCTCGTCTCGTTCGCCACTTCGGGCATCTACCTCGCCTTTTTCATGACCGTGTTCGGCGCGCTCGTTGCCCGGAGCCGCGGCTGGAGACCTAGCGGACAGTTCACGCTCGGCAAGTGGGGGATCCCTATCACCATAGGCGCAGCTGTCTACTTGCTGCTCATGCTGCTCGACATCGTCTGGCCTAGCTCTCTGTCCAGCGGCAGGGCGATCTTCAACTACGGCTGGGTGACGCTCTTGGTCATGGCCTTTATCGTGGCCGCCGGCGCAATCTACGAGGCAATCGCACGCCCGGATCGCAAGCTAACACACCGTCTGTGAGAGGCACGTCCAATTATGTGGGAGCCGGCTCTCGAGGCTTCGCGTGTCGTTGCGCTCCGGCTCCCACTAAGCGATAGCTATTTTAGCTGGCCTTGGTGCAGGTAATCGTAGTTTTCGTTACCTTGCCTTGCGGGTCGGTCACGGTGTTGGCATCGACCGTCTTGGTATCGCTGACTTTCGTTAGAACGTCATTGAAAGTAGAGCCGTCGAGGCCCTTGCCCATCGACGTCATGGTATTGCCTACCCAACCGGATGTCGACGAGATCCCATAGCCGCCACCAGTATCGACGCCAACCGATACCCATTGTTTGATCGTTGGATCATACGTCGTATAGTTCGTACCGTTGATCGTAACGGTACGATATTGATCGAACGGCGGCGCGGTATCTTGTGTAACCATCCACATTCCATCCATGCCGATCGTCGTCGTGCTGGTATCAGGCCGCGTTTTCCCACGCAGCATCTGCGTGCAGTTCCAAGTTCCGGTCAGAAACATCATCGACGAGAAGTCGGGCTTCACCATTGGAACCATGGTCGCCGCCGGAGCCGGTTGGGCCGTCGAAGCGACCGGCGCGGCCACCAACGCCAAAACAAAGGCGACGCCGCTCAGCGTCAATAGAGCCGGGTGTTTCATGTTCACTACCTTTCGAGAAGATTATAGCAAGGTATTCGGGGCCTTCGGCGGCGGCCAATTGCCTTTCCTTGCTCGACCCAAAGCGTTAGGGCTTCACCTCGAACACGGTTCCACCCGAGGCCGAGCCCCCGGCTGCCGTCGTACCGAAGAGCTCGTGGCCCACGACGGTGAGACTCGCTTGTGGTTCTGCCCCGTCAGGTTTACCGGTGAAATCGTGCAGCATGCGCTCGCTTCCCGACGCAGTAATCCTAAAAACGGTCCCGCCATCATTCGTGCCGCCTTCGCGGGTCGTGCCATAGAGTGCACCGACGGCGCGCACCAGACGCGCAACGGGATATTCACCGTCGGTGTTTGACGTACAGCAGCTAAACGAATGGAGCACGCGCTCGGCTCCGGAAATTGGGTTCACTTTAAAGACCGTTCCCTCGCCCAAGTGCCCCCCTCCGAGGGTGGTGCCGTAGAGTTCGCCGGCCATCACCGTGGGAGCCGCCGCGGGATATGCGCCGTCGGCGAGCGCCAAACCATACTTGAAACTGTGAACGATTTTTTTTACGCCGCCGGTGCTCAGCCGAAATAGCGTGCCGCATCCCTTCGCGCAAAACGCGGTCTTCGCGCCTCCGTACTGCGTCGTGCCGTAAAGCTTGTCATTGAGCGGGACCAGGCGCGCAACCGGCTCGACTCCGTCGGCGACGCCCTCAAAGCGATAGATCACGCTTTCCACGCCGCTCGCGCTTACTTTGAAGACGGTGCCGCATCCAGCCGAACAAAGCCGGGTTGCCTTTCCGCCATATTGTGTCGTGCCGTAGAGCACGCCGTGGAATGATACCAAGCTCACAACCGGGTCGGCGCCATCGGGCGCGCCCTTGAACCTGTAGAGAACCCGCTCTGATTTTCCGTCGCTGCTCACCTTGAAGACGGTGCCGCAGCCGCTCGAACACGCGAGGCCCGTACCTCCGCCGCTCGTCGTTCCAAAAAGCGCGCCGTCGAAATCGATTAAGCCTCCCGTGGGCTGCGCGCCGTCCTTCCCACCGGTGAAGCGGTAAATGACGCGTTCGACTCCCGAGATGGTCACCGAGAAAACCGTACCGCATCCGAGGTTGCATTTGGCGTTGGTGGTGCCGCCGAAATGCGTCGTACCGTAGAGCTTTCCTCGGACTGCAATGACGTTTGCGACCGGGCCGCGGCCGTCGTTAAATTTGCCGCCCTGACCGAAGCTGTAGATCGTCTTATAACCGGTGCTCGTAACGATATTCGCCGCTTCGGACGGAAGTGACGACGCGCCGCCTGCGTGCGCACAGGCTGCGAGGAGAGCGACGCAGACCAGCACAAACGATGCCTTCGCAGCGTGTGCGCTATTAATCGTCGGGCTCCGTGGAGGGCTGCTTTAAGAAGTAGCTCGGTGGGTACTCTGCCGGAATGCGCTTGAACTTCGACGGCGGTTTGGAGAAGTCGAAACAGTCGAAGAGGTCGTCGGAACGGGCGTCGGTCGTATGGAGCGAGGGCAACCCGAAGATCTTCTCGGTAAACTTTAGGATGCTGCCGAATTCGTGTTGCACGTGCGAAACGTAGTGCTTCTTCGCGTACGGAGAGACGACGATCAGCGGGACCCGAAAGCCTAGCTCGTATGAGTTATACAGTTTCGGCCGTACGTGATCGTACCATCCGCCCCAATCATCCCAGGTAACGAAGATCGCCGTCGTGTCCCAATACTTGCTCTCGCCAATGGCATTCACGACCGACGCGACCCAGGACGGCCCCGACCCGTTCGTCGCTTCAGCGTGGTCGGAGGCCAGCGCCGTCGGCGTTACCCAGACGACGTCGGCCAGCTGCCCGTCGGCAATATCGGTAAGAATCTGAGACGGCGGCACCGCAACGTGGCCGGCATACCCGCGGCGCGTTCGAATATGCAAGATCGCGTCGGGGCCGTTCCAGATTCCCGATCCGGATACCGCTTGGTAGTACCGCCACGTCAGCGCCTTGCGATCGAGTAAATCCATCAGCGAGATCCGGTCGAAACAGGGATAGACCTTTTGGTTCTCGAGTCCGGACGGATCGATGAGCAGGACGAGCGCCCCGGAGGGCGAGTCGCAGCCTCCGCTTCCGCCGATGTCCGGATTCTCCGCCGCTCGCAGAAGAGATCCGTTTGCTACGCTCGACGTTCCGCTGACGATGTATTGATGCGCCGGAAAGCTCGGCCCTTGGTTCGTCTGGAACATATGATCGCCAAAGGTATACTGCGACGCCATGGCGAGATACGGTTTGATTTCATGGTGCGGCACATATCCGTACGCGCGAACCTTTCGCGCAATACAGACCGTCGCGCCGATGCACGTCGACGCTTCCTTATTAAAGCCATTTAGCTTCCCATTTACGTACTCGGTCTCAAAGCCAGAATGGCCGTGATCGAGATCGTACGGTGCAGTTAGGCTTATCGGCTTCAAGGGAACTCGCCGGCCCTTCGAGTTCAGGCCCGTGCGTACGGTATCGGCGCCGGGAAGTCCGTTGAAGAGATCGTCGGTCGAGCGGTTCTCTTGAAAGATGATCACGACGTGCTCGATCTTGGAGGACAGCGACACAGCAGCGGCACTCATCGTCGAAGGCACCGTTCCGACCGATGCGCTTTGACCGCAGCCCGCAAGTCCAAAGAGTACGGCGAGAACCGCCCGCCCTTTCATGACGTTCTAGGGCGCGATCCCGATGGCGACGGGGCCGTCTAACCCTTTGAGGATCGAGCGGAGTCGTTTTCCTGAAGACGAATAAACGGAAACCGAGCTCGGACAGGCGTTCGCAACGTAGAGCAAGCCGGTTTTGCTTCGAGCCATCGTCGTCGGACATGCGATGCCGGTCGAAATCACTTGCTCGAGCGCGAGCGTATCTTCTGAATACACCGAAACGGTGTTAGTCGAGTAATTCAATACGTAAAGTTGCTTCGTCGGTGTCGAGATCAGGCTCAGCGGCTCACGAACGCCCTTCCTAATCGTCCGCGGCGTTTGCTTATGGCCGGGAGCATAGACCGTGACCGAGTTTCCGGCGTGATTCGCCACGTAAAGATTCCTGGCCGAGTCAAACGCTAAAGCATCAGGATACGAGACGCCGACGGATATTTTGCCGAGCGAGGAAGTCTTTCCCGGAGCGTAGACCGTGATGGTGCTGTTTGACCAGTTCGCGACGTAGAGGTTGCCATTAGTATTGAAGGCGAGCGCTTCGGGCGATCGTACGTCAGAGGAGATCGTTTGAAGCACCGTATTCGATCCGCGCGGGTAGACACTGACCGTGCTGCCGCCATAGTTGGCCACGTAGAGTTTTCCCGAGTGATCGAATGCGAACGCGTACGGACCCTGTATGCCTTGCGTGATCGTTCGCATCGGTTGGCTGCCGCCCGGGCCGTAGACCGCAACGGTGCTCGTAAGACTTCCACTCGGGCTGCCGTAATTGCCGACGTAAAGACTCCCCGTTTTCTCGAACGCCAACGCATTAGGATAAGATATGCCGGTGGTTATGGTGCGGACTTTCGACGATCCGTCCGCCGAATAAATTGAGATCGTGCTGTCGTACCAGTTCGCGACGTAAACGTTTCCCGCGGTAAATGGAACGGATCGGCCGCCGGGATTGGCGTACGTTGTTCCTGATGGAATCGCGCCTTCTTTCCCTGCAGAGCAAGCGGCGAGTGTCAGAGCAACGAACGCAGCGCCTAAGGATCGACTCACTAAATTTCGCTTCGATTCAGCGCGTTGGAAGCCTGCCGCGTCGCCAAGCTTGTGCCTATCCCAAAAAGGCCGGCGCGTCGTGGAGCGCGCCGCTGCCGTTGCGCCAAAGCGCATACTTTAGCGATTGTTTTGAGTTCATTGATGCCGCCCCAATCTCGCCGCTTGGATTGATCGCGATGACACAGTATAGATCTTCGCGGAGGTTCGGCGCGCTCTTGGCCATGAAGCGCATGAGATCGTCGCAGGCCTCTTGCGGATGAGCGCCTTGTGCCATGCGCTGGACGATGAACGTAGACGTGCAGTAGTTCGCCATCACGTCTCCGTTGCCGGTTGCCGAAGCCGCACCGGCAGCATCGTCGGCGTAATAGCCGCAGCCGACAAGCGGCGAGTCGGCCACACGGCCGGGAATCTTCCAGGCCAGGCCGCTCGTGGAGCATCCGGCGACGACGTGTCCGTTTCCGTCGGTTCCCACCATCCCGATGGTATCGTGGTGGTTGCGATCGATCCAGAACGTCTCGTGGTTTGGCGTGTTCTTCCACTTCAGCCACGTTTCGAGGCTTTTCGGCGTTAGAAGCTGCATCGGCTCGAAACCCATTGCGATTGCGAACTGCAGCGCTCCATCGCCGGCCATCGTTGTATGGCGCGTCTTCTCTATCACCAGCCGCGCGACGGAGATCGGGTTTTTGATCTTATGCAGGTTGCAGACCGCTCCGGCGCGGTGCGCGGTCCCGTCCATGATGCCCGCGTCGAGCTCAACTTCGCCTTGCGCGTTCGGCAAGCCGCCATAACCGACGCTGTCTACATTGGGATCGTCCTCCGCGACGTTAATCCCCTTCTCTACGGCGCCGAGCAACGAGCCGCCACCGCCCAGCACTTCTGCGGCCCGCGCATTCGCTTCGACGCCCCACTCCCACGTCGATAAAAAGACCGGACTGCCCGGCTGCGCCGCAACAGACTTCGTCGTTCCGGCCGCAAGCGCCGCAGTCGCGGCGCCGGTAGTTACGATAAAAGAGCGCCGATCGAGCGACTCCATTGCGTTAACGCGTGCAGACCGTATCGAAAACAGCTTGCGGAGCCGCGCCGGATATCACCTCGTGGACGGTTACTTTGTTTGGCGCCACTTTGGCATAGGTGACGGTATCTTGCATGGCCATCGGCCCCATGGACGCCGTTCCCCGGTAGGTGACGCCGTCGGTTGACGTCAGAAAAGCGTGTCCACCCATGTTGTCGGCGTCGGTTTGCCAGTAGGAGTTCATTCGATCGCTGAAACCAAAATAAAAATCTCCCGAATATCTCGGCGTTGAAACGTGGTTGTGCACCGCATTACCCGGCACCACGTCGAAAGTCGCCGTACCTTGATCGGTGTGAGCCGGTTGGCTGCCCATGGCCGGGACGTTGGTCGAGCAATTCCAAGGGCCTCCGAGCAGATAGCTGAATGCGGCCATTTTCGCAGTCAAAGCGACATCCGCGGCCCGAACCGTGCCGACACTGATCAGAGAGGCCGTAAGCATCAGCGCGAGACTGAATGCGAAGGAAGTGCGCATGTGTCTTAGCTCCTTTTTTAACGGGAAGTTGCGCCGAAGCGATTTCTTTAGCCGAACCGAGTATCCTAGCGGAGCAGCTCCACGCGGGTTAGAGCATTACGCTGCCCAACAACGAGTTACGGGCAAGGTCGAAAACCTCGTCTTTTTTAAACCCTAATCTTGCGTAGAACTCCTTGAGGCGGGGCTCGCTATGCGGTAACTCGACCATGACGCTCGCTGCCTCCGTTTCTTTTGCGTAAGCAATCACTCGCTCGACGAGTACTCTGCCCAGACCGACTCGCCGGCTCGACTCGCGCACGTAGAGATCGCTTAAAAACCAAATTCGCTTGCAATACCATGAGGACCACAGGGGATAGAGTTGGATGAATCCCTCGGCGCGAGCATCGCGCCGCGCCAGGAAGATCACCGAATCGCCCAAACGCAAGCGCTCCTCGATGAAATGGCGTGACTGCGCGAGATCTCCCCGTCCGGCGAAGAACGTGCGATACGCGTCAAAGAGCGGAGCCAACGCAACGAGATCCTGTGGGGCAGCCCGCGCGATCGTGCAACTCGGTGGGTCCATCGATCCTCCTTTAATGCAGTGCTCATAGAAAACTCAGCAATCGCAGAGCGCCGGCGGACATACTAATCGCATGAAGTTTGTTAAATCATATGCTACCGTGCTCGCGACGGCCCTCTTTTTGTTTGGCGGGTCTGCCGCTCCGGCGCTCGCGGTAACGAATAGCGCCGGCGAACTGCCCACTTCCTACGTTGCGGCTTTCGCCCCGATATTTGGAGCCTCCGGAGTGCCGCATAGCGGAACGATGCGGCTGGTCGTGCGCGACGGCACCATCTACGGGACGTATACGGGCACGTCCGTCGCACCCGATTTCTCGATGACCGCATCGTCCCGGTCAGCGGAACCGTCAACGAAAACGACGGTTACGTTGCACCTCTTTATCGGCGGCGTGCTCTCGCTGCAAGGCACGATGGCCAACGACGGCCGCATCTCCGGAACCGCGACTATCAGCGGACGGCTCTACGAGTTCGAGTCGCCGGCGCCCGGCCGCGGTATCGTCGCGGCCCCTAGAGCTTGACCTGCAGCGAAAAATAGAAGTTAAGCGCGAGCGGATAATTGAACGAGAATCGCGTCGCCGAATGACGGGCGCGAAGGACTGCGCGAAGTATGGGTTCTCCCGAGCTCCGTTGGCAGCTATGTCGTACGGACTCGATCCGTTGAAGAAGTTCCCGCCGTTGTAGAAGATGTTGGAGATGTACCCGCAGATCGCGCTGTTGGGCGGATAGGCCCTCGTCCACGGCTCGCTCGAGCCGCCGAAGCACTGGTTGACGAGATTCGTGACCATGACGCGCCCCGAAATGCGGGGCGTGAAATCGTACGACATCTGAGCCCCAGATTGAACTGCCACGGCTGGCGGAACTCGCCGAAGGTGTCGAACGTCCCGGTCTGCGGGTTCGGAATGTAGAGGCTACCGGGGCTGGTGCCGTCGCTCGTCAGCGCAAACGAGCACGAAGTGTAATCGGCATTGAGCGGCACGCTCGTCGGGATGTGAATGGCTGCCTTGATTTGCCTGCAGGCGCGAGGATCGAGTCCCTTGCACGTCGGCCGGAGTTCCGTAGGTCGTGCCCTCGTGCAGTTGCATGGCCGGCGTGAACGCGAACTTGCCGTGACGATAATTGAGCACCACCGCAAGCGTGTTTGGCGAGACGTATGGGAAGTCGAGGCCGGGCGCGTACCAGTCGTGCGGGTCCAGCGTCGGCTGCGGCAACATGGCGTAATAGGGATTACGATCGCGGTCGCCCCGCAGCGGCGCGGGCATACCTTTGCCGGTCGGTCGTATAGCAGGGCGCGCCCCCGCCGGCTTTCGTCAACGCGTTGAACTCTTCGATGTCTTGATTGTACTGATCGACCGGGCCGATCGTGCTATTGGGATAGTTGCCCCATTTCTCGGCCGCGTTCGTGTACGTGTACGAAAACGTGCCCGGAGAAGCCGTTCTTGCTGAAGTCGCCCTTGGTGATCAAGCAGCTCGACGCCGTCGACCCGCTCGGTGCCCGCATTGAACGACGGCGAAACGCCCAGGCTGGGAAGATTAACCGATCTCGTAGAGCTGATCGGTCGCCCAGCGATAGTACGGCGTGAGCTTTATCGCGACGTCGGTGCCCTTTGAAGTGATGCTCGAACGAAAGGTCGTAGTTGTCCGAGAACTGCGCCTGCGCTTCGTGCAGCGGCGAGCTGTAACCGAACGGAATGAACCCGAGCAGCGTGGACGCCAGGTTGGGCTGCAGCGTATTGTATTGAATCTCGTAGTTTTGCGGCTGCTGCGCGTAACGCCCGGCCGAGGCCCGCAGCACCGTGTCGGGGCTCACGGTATACGTAGCCGAAATGCGCGGCATCAACATACGACTGCGTGTACGACGACGGATAGACGTTGGTGAGCAGGATGCCGTCGGTCCCGTTGGGGTGAACGGTCTGCACCGGCGTTCCGGTCGATCGGTCGATCGGGCAATTGAACGCCGACGAACGGCTGGAAGAACGAAATGCTCTGCGGCGGCTGCGGAACGAAGATCGGCTGACGCGTCACCGGGTTGACGCAAAACTCGCGCTGCGCCGCCGCGAACCAAAAGTTCGTCGCCCGGATTGTTCGTGTCCGCGAGATCCGTAGGTGTCGTTTTCAAAGCGCACCGCTCGCGTTGATGTACCAACGCGTCGCTCGGTCGCCACTGGTCGCTGAGCGAAGCATTCGTGATCTTCGGAACGACGGCGTTGATGTCGGCATTGTTGCCGAGATAGGTCAGCAGCATCGACGCGCCGGCAACGCAGGCCGGCAGCGTTCGACGGCAAGCTCGCCGTCCGAGCACGGGTCTTGCGCGTTGAACCGTGTCCGTACGGGTCGCCGAAATCGCCTTGAGTGATCGAGCGTGTTGCAGGGCGCGGATGTCGCCGACCTTATAACGAGAGCTCGTATAGGTCGCGTAGCACTGCGAGCCGTTGGTGAAGTTGCTGACCTGCTGGGTGCTGAGTCGTTGAAGTAGTTGTGGTTGTAATAGCGCAGCGTGTTCGAAGTAATGTACGAGACCATGCCTTCGAGCAGGTGCTGGCCCGAGAGTTGGTCGGCGAACTGCATCTCGAGACCGCCGGTGTGCGAATCGACTTCGTACTGATAGTTCGTCACGCCGAGCGAAATGTTGTTCCCCCAACCGTTGGCGGTGGCGCGGTTCGTGTTCGAATAGAACGTGTAGCCGAAGAGTCGTACGTAGGCGGTCGAACCGAAATTCTTTTGATACTGCAGCTTGCCGATGCTGGCGGTGTCCCAACGCCCGTCGCGATAGTTGTCGGGTACTTGCGACTTGCAGCTGGTTGCCGTCGCACGAACGGACACGCGTTGGGCACCCTCCGTCACGTTCGCGCAGCGACCTTGCGGCGAGCCGGGATACATATAGGCGATCGTTGGCGTCGATGCCGGCGCGAGCCACGTCGTCGAGCCGGGATAGGTGTAGTAATCCGGCCACTGGTTCGTGTTGTCCCATAGAAGTCGGCGTTCACGAGGCCGAGACCCAAGGCGGCCCGGCATCGTCCACGCTCGAGTAATCCTGTGTGAAATTCGCCGACGACATGTAGAGCAGCTGAACGTCGTCGCGGCCCGCGTCGTGGCGGTGCGGAATCCCGATGTGGAAGTTGGCGACGACGTCGCGGCTGCCGAACGTCGACGGCTGCCCGTAGTTCGACGGATACGATCCGAAGCACCCGGGATCGTTAGACGAGTTCGGTGACGTGCTCTGGACGGCGGGCGATCGGATTAGTGTAACGTTCCGTTGTTCCGGCACGTCGGATAGACGGCCGGGCCAGAATGCGGGCAGGATCGTCGTGATGTGCGCCGGCCAGTAGCCGTACGGGATCGTTTCGGTCAAGCTGGCGCCGTTGAACTGGTCGAAGTAGCGAAAATCCTGATTCGTTCCGCTGATGCCGACGTAGTACGAAAACATTCGGTCGGGCGTCGAGCCGCCGACCTCGATGCGCGCGTCGTGATAGAACGTCGGCGTGCCGATGGCCAAGCCGCCGACGGCGTAGCCGGGAAAGGTGCCGGTCTTGATGACCTGATTGATGAAGCCGGCCAGGCCGGTCGCATTGGCGTCGGCTTCGCCGCCGCCGGTGTAGATTTGCAGCTCCTGCTGACCGAGCGTCGTTTCCGAGTTGCCGGGATAGTTGTCGAACGACCGGTTGATCGGAACGCCGTCGTACTCGTAGCCGATCTGATCGTAGTAGCCGCCGCGAATATAGACGGTCTGATTGACGCCGACCTGATTCGGCGGAACGTACGCTCCCGGCATCGAGGCGATCGCGGAGTACGCGTTGTTCAGGCCGCCGCCGCCGCCCAGCGTCGCGGCCGCGCTCGTCAAGCCCGGACTGACCGAATAGACGTCGGTGCCGGTTCCCGGTCGCACCGGACTGAGCGAAGAACGCGAAGTAACGCGAGCAATCTGCTTGAGGCTCTTCGGCAGCGCGATCGGAATCGTTTGGCTCTGATCGGCAAAGACCGAAATGCCCGTGATCGAAACGCTATCGTATCCGGCATGCTGCGCGGAGATCGTGTACGTCTCGGGCGCGAGCGAAAGAAACGTAAAGCGGCCCGGACGCGTCGGTCGTTACGTGCGCGACCTGCGAAGGGCTGACGGCGCTGAACGGCGCGCCGGCGATCGGAGCTTTCGTTGCCACGTCGACGACCGTTCCCGTGATCGTCCCGGTCGTCCCGGCAGAACGCTACCTGCCGCCGCAGCACAACAACCGCTGACGAATCAGGCCGCGCATCCCAGCCCTGGAGAGCAACGCACTCCCCATGTATCCCTCCGTAGCAGCACGCGGAAAGGCTCTTAGCGGCATCGGAGCGGTATGCTCCTTCCATCACTCGCGCTTTTTAAAGGAGTGTACGAATGAAAGACTTTTTCGTGCATGTCCGCCGTTACGGCGATCAGCCTGCTTGTCTTGCGCGCCTGCGACCGCTGCGGCAGCAGCGGCATCCCAAGCGGCGAGCTCGGCATTGCAGGCGCCGCCTCCGTTCGCGTCAACGACGACGCGAAGACGATCGAACCTAAGCGGCCAATATGCTGGCACGGTTAAAGACAGCGTTCACGGCACGGGCAAAGCCACCGCATCGCTCGCACAATATAAGAGCACGCTTGGAGGATCGCGAGCTCGTCTTTGCGCTGGGCAGCTACGGTCGGTCGCGTTAACGCTCAGTGGAGCGGTCGCTACGGAACCACCGTACATCGTCCAACAAGGGTTATCTGCTCGTTCTCAACGACCAGCACGTATGACACTAAAGACTCGGTTGCTGACCGGCTAGTACAAAGCCGTTCAAGGCTGCACGGGCGAAAAGGGGACGTATAAGCTCAAGCACCAGTGCTTGTACAAAGAGTCCCGCGACGAAGACATTCGGCCGGAGACCGAGTGAAGCCCTGCTAAGCCGATAGGCGCGTCCGTGACGGCCTGATTGCTAGTTCAAGCCGCTCCCTCTTCCAGCAATCGGTCGAACTCCGATTCCTTCATCTTTGCTCTGAGCGCACCGTGGAGATTGGCCGCCATCGCATTATTCGACGCAACCAGCTCCCAACCGGCCGCGCGCAGTCTTTCTTGCGCATAGCCGATTAAACGTGCCGCTCTGCGCGCGTCACGGTCGTGTGCGATGATCGCCAGATATGATATCGATCGGCATGACGAATGTCATGCTTGGCTTCTGCCGCTACCGACGAGCGACTGACGTGCGAACGGCTCGGCGCGTTCTCGATCACCGATTGCCAGATAGCATCCGGCGATATCGTCGAGAAACATCACGAGATGTCGCTTCCGGTCGAGCTGTACCGCCTCCATCAATCGCTCCGCTGCCGCGTGATATTCTCGCGTCTCTGACTTCCCATCTTCCCCACCACTTCAGCGCGCGCGCCGTGTCGTCGTCGCGGCCCAAGAGTCGCGGAAGAGCGCGACGCTCTCGCTAAATGCGCCCGCACGCGCTCGCTGACCGTCGCCGGCGAACGCCTCGCGCAACGGCGCAGAATGTCTGCGACAGAGCCTACGATCGCCGCTTTCGCGAGCAAGCTTCAACGCTTCTTCGCCGCTGCCTTCGCTTCGTCGTAGCGGGACTGGTGAGCGTAGCGCGACGCAGCCTGCGAGAGTGCGCGGGCCAGCCCGCGCGAATCGCTCGCCTCCCGGTAGAGCGAACCGCCACCTGCGCTTCGTCGAGAACACTCTTGTTCGTGCCGATATTGCTGTAGAGCATCGACAAGCCGTAGCGAACGCGCGCTTCCACCTCGACCGCGAAGCGGCAGGCCCGCAAGCACTCCTTGCAATACTCAATGCCTTCATCTAGCAGGCCTAGCCGCAAGAAGATGCACGGTCGTATCGGCAACGAGTCGCGCGCCCGACTCGCGATCGTTCGCTTCGTCGAAAGCCCAGCGAAGCGCGGCGCGGAAGTTGGAAAGCTCCGCCCCAGATCGCGCGAGCCAATCGGCAGCGGGACCGCGATCCCATTGGTCATATATGTCGCGAGCGAAGGCCGCGAATACCACCGCGTGGCGCCGCATCGTCTCGGCAATCTCAGCCGCCTCGGCGAGTTTCTCCCGCGCGTATTCGCGAATCGGCTCGAGCAAGCGGTATCGCTGATCTTCGTCACGTGAGCTCCGCTACGACGAGCGATTTGTCGACGAGGGAGATCAGCAGCTCGAGCACGCCCCACTCATCGCCGTCAACCTGCACACGCCGGTCGCGGTGTCGAAGCGTGAAACCCCGTGCGAAAGACCGCGCACGACGAAGAGCATCGTCGCTCTTCCTCGGAAACAGATCGTAGCTCCAATCGATCAGCGCCCGCATCGTCTGCTGGCGCGGCCGCCGGTCGCGGCCACCGGCGAGCAACCGCAGCTCGAGATGCGCGACGCGAGATTCTCCAGCGACATCGTCCGCACGCGGGCGGCGGCGAGCTCGATCGCCAAGAGCGATGCCGTCTAACCGGTTGCAGATCTCTTCGACGATCGCCGCTTTCTGTTCAAGACGAAACGCCGGATTGACAGCGCGGGCTCGATCGCCGAAGAGCTGCATCGCAGAAGCCAGGTCGAGCGACGACAGGCGGTAGACCCGTTCGCCTGAAATATCGAGCGGCGATCGGCTCGTCGCGAGCACCGTGACGTGGGAGCAGCGCGCGACGATCTGGACCGCGATGGCGGCAACCTCGGAGACGAGATGCTCGCTGTTGTCCAGCACCAGCAGAAGCTCGCATTTTTGGAGATAGCCGATGAGATCGTGAGCGGGTCGGCCTCGCGCGAACGCTCGCCGCCCAGAGCGGAAAGAATCGTAGCGGCGATGAGGCGAGGATCGCCGATCGAAGATAAATCGACGAACCATGCGCCATCGCGCTAGTCGTTGAGATGTCCCGGCGCAACTTCGAGTGCGAGACGTGTTTTTCCGATTCCGCCCGCGCCGACGATCGTGACGAGCGCGCTTTCGTCAAGCAGTGCTTCGATATGTGCGAGATCTTCGTGGCGGCCAACGAAGCTCGTGGCTCTGATGCGGAAGATTGTTGGGCGGCGTCTCTAACGCACGCAACGGTTTGAAATCCGAGCGCAGCCCGCTACCAACCGGCTGGTAGACGCGCTCGGGCTCCTTGAGGTCGCGCAGCGGAAGCGCGCCTAGATGGCGCAGCGTGACGCCGCTGGGAAGGCTCGGCCAGCAGAGATCCGCGGCAACGCCGGAGAGCAGTATCTGCCCGCCGTGACCGGCAGAGAGCAGGCGCGCGGCACGGTTGACCGCGGCGCCGAAATAATCGCCGTCGCGCTCGTCGGCTTCGCCGACGTGAATCGCCATTCGGACTGCGAGCCCGTCAACGTTGCTGAAATTCTCGCGCCCGAGGCGCCGCTGAATTTCAACGGCCGCTTCGACCGCTCGCCCACCGTCCAAAACGCCGCACAGAATGCGTCGCCGATTGTCTTGAAAATGTATCCTCGCCATCGCTCGATCTCGGATCGCAGGATCTGATCGTGACGGCGCACGGCATCGCGCATCGCATCGCCATACCGCTCCCAGCGGCGCGTGCTCGCCTCAACGTCCGAAAACAAAAATGCTACCGTTCCGGTCGGAAGCTCGCGGCGGCCTTTGGGCACCTGGGACTCTTCCGCGATCACGTCCCCGTCGCCGCTTTGCGCTCCCCCTCGTCCGGGCTATC
The DNA here is from genome assembly GCA_963826325.1 of Vulcanimicrobiota bacterium. GTDB lineage: Bacteria > Vulcanimicrobiota > Vulcanimicrobiia > Vulcanimicrobiales > Vulcanimicrobiaceae > Cybelea. The sequence goes on along the minus strand of CAWGWT010000013.1, from coordinate 32,918 downwards.
GAAGAAATACCTCATTACCAGCGCCGCGAGAAGGGCGCCGACGCACGGACCCACCGCATAAATCCAAATGAGGTCGTAGGCGCCGCCAACGACCTGCGGCGGAATCGATCGCGCCGGATTCATCGAGGCGCCGCTGATCGGACCTGCAAAGAATCCACAAGCGGCCACGGTTAAACCGACTGCAATCGCGGCCTGTTTTCCCACCGCCGCCTGCTCGGCCGTCAACAAGATGACGAGCATGACGAGGAACGTGAGAACGACTTCGGCGATCGCCGCTTCGACGTGGGTATATTGTGGGCCGGGATGGCTCGCGCCGAGCACGACCGCGTGTCCCCATAGCGCGAAGACGAGCAATGCGGCAGCGAACCCGCCCGTGAATTGGCCGACCCAATAGTACAGCATGTCCGCGACGGGCATCGCTCGGCGAACTGCGAAGCCCAGCGAAACCGCGGGGTCAATATGGGCGCCCGAGATGCCGGAGAACGAATAAATCATCGCCGCCGTGATAAAACCACGAGCGAGCCACCGTGAAACGTAGTCGACGTGTCCGGCTCCCGTGAAGTAGAGCACGTCGACGCTCGTCGCGACGAGCGTCTGAAAAAACGTGCCGAGCAGCTCGGCGGCGACTCTTTCTGCTAGCGACGGCTTAGTTGCTTCCCTCTCCGCCACGACAGCTTCGTACCCTCACCGGCCGCTTCTCCAAGCGCCGGGCAGACTTGGCGGTCAATTACTGGGGCGGCCTCGGCGCTCTGCTCGCGGCATTGACAACGTCGGTGCGTAAAGACGCCCATGAAGTGAGTTTTCGACCGCGGACGTAATCGGTTTCGATCAGCATCCACGGCGCGTGACAAATCGCCGCGATGGGCTTTCGAGCTATCTGCATCGCATGAACAAAGAGCGACGTAATTCCCCGGCTCGGTTCCGCGGAAACGTGTTGTCCCAAAGGCGGCGTTGGGAAAAGTATCCTGGTAGATGCGATATTTCGCGCTGGCTACCGATTACGACGGAACTCTTGCCTACGCGGGAGTTGTCGGGGAGTCCACGACCGAGGCGCTCAAAGCGCTCCGCAAGAGCGATCGCTTCCTAGTCATGGTCACCGGCCGGCTTCTCGAAGATCTGCAAAGAGTCTTCCCGTCGGTCGACCTCTTCGATGCAATCGTCGCCGAAAACGGCGCCGTCCTTTACGATCCGGCAAAAAAAGAACAAGTCATTCTCACCGCCGCGCCACCACCGGAACTTCGCAGATTGCTCGAAGCGCGCGGCGTCACACTCGAGGCGGGTCACGTGATTTTGAGCACCCGCGAGCCCCACGAGAAAGAGGTGCTCGATGCAATTGGCAGCTCGGACTCGAAATGCAGCTCATCTTTAACAAGGGGGCAGTGATGGTGCTGCCTTCCGGGGTCAATAAGGCTACCGGTCTGAGCGCGGCGCTGAGCCGACTGAAACTCTCGCCACACAACGCGGTCGGCGTGGGTGATGCGGAGAACGACCACGCGTTTCTCAATCTCTGCGAATGCTCTGTCGCTACCGCCAATGCGCTCGAATCCCTAAAGGCGCACGCCGATATCGTGCTCGAGCGTGCCGATGGGGAAGGTGTCGCCGAGCTGGCACAAAGCATCCTTTCGCGCGACCTCATCGACGTTGCACTCACTCGCCGGCACGTGCCCTTGGGAAAGACGGACGACGGACAAGAAATCCTCGTCGATCCGTACCTGCAAGGAACGCTGCTCTACGCCGGTACCTCCGGCGGCGGCAAGTCAACCGCAGCGCTGGGGCTTGTCGAGCGGCTCATGCATCAGGGCTACCAAACCTGCATCATCGATCCGGAGGGCGACTACGAATCCTTCGGCGGCGCCATCGTGCTCGGCGACGCGACAACGATACCGACGCTCGACGAGATCGCGGACGTCCTCGACGAGCCGAGTCGCAGCGCGATAGTCAACCTTCTGGGGGTGCCGATGCACGACCGGCCCGCGCTCATTGATGCGTTGCTGCCGCGGCTTTTCAGCTGCCGTGCGCGGTATGGGCGACCACATTGGATCGTCCTCGATGAAGCACATCACGTCTTTCCCCGCGAGCGAAATTCCGATGCGGTCTTTCCACGCGATCTGTACGGCATACTGGCAGTCGCGACCGAACCCGGCCATCTCGCCCCATCGCTGCTCGAGTCGGTGCGGGCCGTCGTTGCGGTCGGCCGCGACGCCGAGCGCACGATCGAGGAGGCGACCGGTGCGGATTTGCAGAGCACAATTCCGCGGCGCCTGGAGTCGCAAGCACTGTTTTGGAAGTGCGATGCACCGCACATGGCAACGGTCATTGAGATGTCGTGACCCGAATCGAAGAAACGGCGGCATCGGCGAAAATATGCCGCCGGGAACCTCGCGCCGGAAAAAAGTTTCTTCTTTCAGGGACCCGACGCGAAGCTCAACCTACGGGCAGATAATCTCACGGTCTTCGCACAGATTGCCGAAGGGATTGACGACGAGACCTGGACGTATCATTTGCGTCGCGGCGATTACGCAAAATGGTTCAAGCAGGCCATCGGCGACGAGGAGCTTGTCGACATCGCGAACCGCGCACAAAGCGAACCAAACGAAAGCCGCCAACGTTTGTTAGCGGCGATTCGAGAGCGGTATACCAACCCCGCGTGAAGTTTAGTTGTGGCGCTGTCTTGGCTGGAGCACGGTGATTGGAGCGACCGGCCTAGAAAGGGCAGCGACTAATTCCGCGCGGCTCTTGACGTTGAACGTCGTAAAGAGATCCGATAGCTGATTGCGCACGGTGTGCGGACTGCGGCCCAACGCGCTGGCTATCTCGGAGTTGCGCTTACCAGCGCGCACAAGCTCGAGGACTTGCCTTTTCGCCGGGGGCACCCGATGGAGGCGCAGCGCCGCGGCGTTTGTCCCATCGGCGACACGGCGCGCAATCCAGCTACGCGGCCACGGCTCGATCTTGTGAGCGGCGCGCTGCATCCAGCGCCGGTCGTTTGTCACTTCGTAGAGCGCAAACGCGCAGAGCGCGGCGCGCCACGCATAATTGAAACCTTCGAAGATCGACCACGCTTCGGTGAGCGCGGCCTTGGCCTCGCCGACGTCGCCAAGGCGCAGCCACGCCACACCGTGCGAATAGGCTTCAAACCCTTTGACGCGTGGGTCCGTCCCATAGGCGAGAATCGGTATGACCGATGTCGTCAGTGTGCGGAACCGTGCGAGATATTGTTCGGCCACGGCTGGATCGTCGTACGCAAAGAGCTCGGCGAGCACGAGCAGCGCGGAACGTTCTTCGCCGGTGACGTCATTCCAGGAGAGCCGCTGGGCGATCTCGTGAGCTTCCTGAAGCTGTTCGGTCGCAAAGGCCATTTCACCGGTATTCTTTGCGAGAAGCGCTCGATCGAGAAAGCAGAGAACGCTCCAGTGCTCGGAGGGCGCGAGTCGGGCTGCCTTCCTGAAGCCCGCGAAGGCAGCGAGTTCATTTCCGTCCAGCTCGTCGATCGCCCCGAGGAATCGAGTCACCTGAAAACGCTCGAGACGTAAACCCGAGGTCCAGGGCAGCGATTGACACAAGTTTCGAACTCGATCGTTGACCTCAGCCAGCGGCAGCTCGCGGCATAGCAGCGCCAGCGTGAACAGTGCGTTCGCCTTGAAGTATTGGTCCGGAACTTCGGCGGTATCGAGGTCGTCGAGCGCTCTCTGCAGCTCGTCGACCTGGCGCATAATTTCGCCGCGGCGCAGCGCGATCCACGAGAGCAGTATCCGGGCACGAGCGCGGTTGTTCGGATGCGGGGAAACGAGTTGGGCCGCGATGGCCTCTTCGGCTTCCCGATGCTCTTGCCTCATCCACGCGATGACAGCCTTGTAGTAGAGCGCTTCATCGCGCCAAGGATCTCCCGGCAGCAATTCGTGCAGCGCGCGCTCGATGAGCCGCCGCCCGGCAACGTAATCCCGCGTTAAGCCCAAGGCGACGCCGAGCAAAACGTCGCGAGCAACGCTCGTTTCCGGCGACGTCAGCGGAACGTCGGAGAGCGATCCGATAATATCGACGAACCGATGTTCGCGCAGCGCGAGCCGCGCCGCTGCGAAAACGGCATCGAGACTCTGGTCTGAAGCGACGAGCTCACGGCAGCGATCAAAGTCCGCAGCAGCGAACGATCGCTCGAAATCTTGCTTGTCGAAGCCCGGCCGACTAAGTATGGCGGTTGTCAACGTTCCCTCATTGGGTGGATAAGTTTCATGTCCAAGGGTGGATAACTTCATGTCCAAAAGACCGGTGGTCTAATCAGCAGCGGACCGAACGTCCGTTGCTAAGTACCACCAATCTTTCGTACTACCTTCTTATTCCTCGTCCCCTCTGGTTTCCTGCCCTTGCTTGCTCGGGGGAGCTTTCAAGCCAGTTAGCGAGAGCCGATCATCGGGGCGGCTACTCCAATGGAGTCCTCTGCACGGTCTACAGGTTCTTATTCAACGGAGGACCGCCGCCAACGGAGTCCATGTGATGCACGGAATGCGCCTTCTTATTCAACGGGGGACCGCCACCAACCGAGTCCATATGATGCACGGAATGCGCTTTTTTATTCAACGGGGGGCCACCACCAACGGAGTCCATCCGATGCAACGGGGGGCCGCCGCCAACGGAGTCCATCCTATGCAACGGGGGGCCGCCACCAACGGAGTCCATCCGATGCAACGGGGGGCCGCCACCAACGGAGTCCATCTTATGCAACGGGGGGCCGCCACCAACGGAGTCCATCTTATGCAACGGGGGGCCGCCACCAACCGAGTCCATCTGATGCAACGGGGGGCCGCCGCCTACGGAGTCCATCTGATGCAACGGCGGGCCGCCACCTACGGAGTCCATCTGATGCAACGGCGGGCCGCCACCTACGGAGTCATTCTGATGCATGTGCGACTTTGGATTTTGTAATGGCGGGCCGCCGCCAACAGAGTCCATATGGTGCACGAAACTTTGTGTGGTGCCGGGAAGCAGTGAACCGCCGGAAATACCGCCGCCTGCACAGCCGCCGAGTAACGCCCCCGCAAAAACAACAGCGAGTACAGCGATGGTCTTACGCATTTTCTTTTTTTGCCTTTCCGCCCCGGGGGGCGAGGAAGTGCCTAGATGGTAGTACGAATATACTAGTACCAAAACGGCTTGAAGGATAGTGTCGCTTGGTAAACCTAGCATTTATTTAATGTACCTAGCGGAATCTGGGGATCTCCTGTGAGGTCCTACTCCGGTTCTCTTCATGAGAGAAGGATTACCCTTTATGCCTTACTCACTTTGTCGAGCGCGCGCCTCTCTTTTGAGCGCCGCCGCGTTCTCGATGCTCGTCGCGACCATTGCGGGCTGCGGCAACTCCTCGTCGCTCGCGCCTTCTGTGGCACAGACCGGCTCCCAAGCCGTCAGTCCGGTCAAAAATGCGTCGAAATGGAAATTTACGACTCTCAACAATCCGTCCGATCCCAGTTTTAACGAGCTCCTCGCGATCAACAATCTTGGCAAAATCTGCGGATTCGATGGGAGCGGCGCGGGAAAGGATCCATCCGACGGATATTGCGTCTCCAAATTCGGGCAGTCCAATTTTCAGGACCGAAAATTACCCAAATGGTCTCGACACGTACGTTACCTCGCTGAACAACAACAAAGTGTACGCGGGGTACTACCGCAGCGTACACGGCGGGATTTTTGGTTTCACCGTGACGAACGGCATCTGGACGAGTTATAAAGACCCGCGGCTTCGCGGTTTGACGCCCTTGACCGAGCTGCTCGGAATCAGCGATGCGAACTTGGCAGTCGGCTTCTACACCGCCCTGGGGGCGAATCACGCTTTCGAGCTCAACGTAACGACCGGTCAATTCCAGCACATCTTGCCGCCGGGGGGCGTGAGCGTCGAGGCGACGGGAATCAACGGAAAGGGGGACATCGTCGGATACATGACGACGGCGCGCGGTTCCACCGAAAGCTTCCTCTTAAAGGGAGGCGTCTACACGATGTTTTCGTATCCGGGCTCTTCCACCACTCAAGCGACCTCACTGAACTGGCAGGACCAAATCGGCGGTAGTTTTGTGAAGCACCGTCGAACGCACGGATTCCTGCTAACCGGTCTACCCGTCAGCATGCAATGGAAAATTATCGATGACCCGGACGCCGCCGGGACGACGGTCGTGACCAGCATCGAAAACCACGGCTACATGGTCGGGTGGTACGTCGACAGCGGCGGCAACACCAACGGCTTTCTCGCCGCCCCGCCTAAATAGTACGGTTAAATAAAGAGACCCTACGTCTTGTCCCTGAGCTCCCGCTTGATAGCGTCGACCTCTGCCTGAGCGCGATTCTTCGCCTCGTCCGCGATTGAGCCGGCTTTTTCACCGGGGCTCATTTGGTCGCCCAAGAGGTCGCGGCGTGCTTGCTCGCCCTCGGCGGCCGTGCGGTGTTCGTTCTCGTGAACTCGATCCTTTACGTCGTCCACGCCTCGTTTGATGGCGTCGGCCGCGCGATCGAGGGGGTCTTTGCTCATGACATCTCCTTTTAGTGACGCGGCCAGCCTACCCAGGCAAACGAGTTGTTAAACTTTGCGCACGGCTTCTTATTGGGTATCGGGCAGATGATGGTCGATCGGCTCGTGCAAGAAATAATCCTTTCCGAGCAGCGTCGGGATAATTTTGAACGCACGCGGCTGCTGCTTGAAGTCGAAGCAATCTCTCTCAGGCGACGTAGCGCGCGTGTCGCTGGCCGCCAGCCGTCCCAAGCCGAACTCGTTCTCGACGAACCTAAGAATGCTGCCGTGCTCGTAATGCACGTGCGAAACGCGTCCTTTCCGCGCATAGGGTGAGACGATCAACATCGGAATTCGCATGCCGAGGCCGTCATAATCCGCGTACGCAGGCGGCTCGGGATCGTACCAGCCGCCATAGTCGTCCCAAAATATGAAGATGGCGGTGTTCTTCCAATACTTCGATTCACCGATTGCGTTGACGAGCGACGCCACCCATTGCGGCCCTGTTTTCGAGCCGGAGCCGGCGTGGTCGGAATTCCCCCAAGTTGGTGTAACCCAACTTATTTGGCGAAGCCGACCGTTCGAGACGTCGCTGAGAAAGTTGCTTGGGGGGCTTATGACGTCTTTGGCCCAGTCGGAGCCATAGTAGACGTATTTGTTAGCCTGGTACGCGCTCCAAATCCAAGGAGATCCGGAGTATGAAACCGCGTAATACGCCCATGAGATGCCCGCTCCGTCCGCTTCTTGGCCCAGCGACGTATCGGCGTAGCAGGGCGGCTGGTAGCCATACGGTACTTGGCGGTCGGGACCCACGAGGTCGATTGTGTCGCCCGAATTACCGCCGGGACAACCCCACGGTCCCCACGGAAAATTCACCGACGACTCGGCCTGAGCCGCGATGATGTACTGATGCGATATGAAGCTGCTCGCATCGAAGTTCGAAGCGTACATCTGGTCGGCCAGTACGTATTGCTTGGCCAGCTCAAAGTAGGGCTTCGTCTCTGAATGCGGCACGTAGCTATACGGCGGATTGCTATTTGGACAGTCGTTGTAGCATCCCGAGGACTCGTTGTTAAAGCCATTCATCCGGCAATTCGTTCCCGGAACGCTTCCAGTTCCGTTGCAGGCCGCAATGAACCCGTAAGAATCGTGTTCGATATCCCACGTCGTTTCAAGTCCGACCGGCTGGAGCGTAATCTTTTGACCGTAGCTGTTGTAGCCGTACGTCGCGGTGGTCGCCCGGGGAAAGCCGTAAAAAAGGTTGTTGAAGGAGCGGTTCTCTTGAATGATGATGACGACGTGCTGGATCTTACCGCTCGGTCTGTGGCGACGTGTTTGCTCGGCCGGTACTCGAGCTTGGGCTGATGCAAGCGACTGATAAGACGGCGGCAGGCCTGACACGGAGCTGGTGATCCCGCTATTGCCGTTGCATGCTGAGAGGACGAGTCCGAGAGCCGCCATTGTGAGCGGCCGGCTCGAGATTGGGTTACAACGCATATGCGTTCTCCTTTTATTCTATCGGTGATTCTATTGGGTATCGGGCGGGCGCAGATCGAGCGCCTGGTGCATGAAGTAATCTTTGCCAAGGACGGTCGGAATAACTTTGAACTCCCGCGGCGGCTTCTTGAAATCGAAGCAGTCCTTCTTGGGCGACGTGGCTCGCGTATCGCTGGACGCAAGTCGCCCCAATCCGAACTCGTTCTCGACGAACTTGAGGATGCTACCGGTCTCGTAGTGCACGTGCGATACGTACCCTCTCTTCGCATAGGGCGAAATGATGACCATCGGGACTCGTATACCGAGGCCGTCATAATCCGCGTATGCGGGCGGTTCGGGATCGTACCAGCCGCCGAATCGTCCCACATGATAAAGATCGCAGTTGAGTTCCAATATTTTGATTGGCCGATCGCGTTGACGAGCGACGCCACCCACTGCGGACCGGTATTCGATCCGCAGCCGGCGTGGTCGGAGTTTTTGCACGTCGGCGTGATCCAGCTTATCTGCCGCAGCTTCCCATTCGAAACGTCGCTGAAGAACTGCGTTTGCGGGTTGATGACGTCGTTCTTCCAATCCGAACCGTAATAGACATAGCGGTTATCGCCTGGTAGGCGCTCCAAATGCCACCGCCTTCCGCCGATGGCTCCCGCGTAGTAGGCCCACGAGACACCGGCCTTTCGCCTCCTGGCCGAGGGAGGTCGGAGCTAAAACATGCTGCTTCGTGGCCGTCGGGAATCTGCGCTGCGGCCCGGACCATATTTTCGTCTTGTTTGTCGCCGGAGCCGCCCTCGCAACCCCAAACTGCGGAAAGTTCACGGCCGACTGCGCCTGACCCGCGATGAGGTACTGTGCGAAACGAAGCTGCTCATCGAAGTTTGACTCGTACATTTGTCGGCGACGACGTATTGCTTCGCCCATATCAAAGTACGGCTTCGTCTCAGACTGCGGCACGTAACTATACGGCGGATTGCTATTCGGACAGGGCGGTTATGGATGACCGCAACCGATCCACTCCCCATCGAACCCGTTCATCCGGCAATTTGTGCCGGGAATGCTGCCGGTGCCGTTGCATGCCGCGAAGAATCCGGAAGCATCGTGGGAGAGATCCCAGTTAGTTTCTAACCCAACCGGCTGAAGCATGATTTTTTGCCCAGAGCGTATCGTATCCGTACGTCGTGTTCGTCGCCCCGGGGAAACCGTAGAAAAGGTTGTTGAAGCGAGCGGTTCTCTTGCATGATGATGACGACGTGCCGGATTTTTCCGCTCGATCGGGGATGCACTTGTTTGAGCGACGCCCGCGCAAACGACTGGGAGGAAAGCGTCATACTCGGCGCGCTGGTGGTAAGGCCGTCGTTGCCGTTGCATGCTGAGAGCACGAGCCCAAAAGCCGCCATTATGAGCGGCCGGCTCGAGAGTGGGTTACAACTCATTGGGTTTTCCTCTGTTTTTATGGTTGGAGGGGGCTTCTATTATAACCAAAGGAGCACCTACTGAGTATCGGGCGGGCGAAGATCGGGCGGCTGATGCAAGAAATAATTCTTGCCAAGCACCCTCGGGATCACTTTGAACGGGCGCGGCGGTTTTTTGAAGTCGAAGGCATCTTTCTCCGGCGAGTTCGCGCGCTTGTCGCTGGCGGAAAGCCGGCCCCAAGCCGAACTGATCCTCGACGAACTTCAGGATGCTGCCGTGCTCGTAGTGGACATGCGAAACGTATCCCTTCTTCGCATAGGGCGAAACGATCACCATTGGGACTCGCATGCCGAGGCCATCGTAATCCACGTATGCGGGCGGTTCGGGATCGTACCATCCGCCGTAGTCGTCCCAAAAGATGAAGATCGCGGTATTTTCCCAGTACTTGGATTGGCCGATGCATTGACGAGCGAAGCGACCCACTGGGGGCCGGTCTTCGATAGGCAATCCGGCATGGTCGGAATTCGTGCACGTCGGCGTCACCCAGCTTATCTGGCGCAAATTTCCGTTCGAGACGTCGGTAAAGAACTGCGTAGGCGGGGAGATGACGTCTTTGCTCCAATCGGAGCCGTAATAGATATGTTGTTGGCTTGATAGGCGCTCCAGATCGCCAGCCGTTCCCGCCGTATGGTTACCGGCGTAGTACGCCCATGGGACCCCGGACTTGTCCGCTTCTTCGCCGAGCGTCATGTCGCTAAAACACGCTTGCTCGTGGCCGTCGGGAACTTGACGCTGCTGACCGATTCCATGCGACGATGTCGCCGGAGCCGCCCGCACAACCCCACGACGCACGGATTGTTTACCGCATGTTTGGCCTGAGCCGAGATAATGTATTGGTGTGAGATAAAGCTGCTTGCATCGAATTTGATGCATACATTTGATCCGCAACGACGTATTGCTTGCCCATATCGAAGTACGGCTTGGTCTCAGAGTGAGGAACGTAGCCGTACTGGGGTTGGGTTCGGACACTGCGGCTCGGCGCTGCGACCGCAGCCGGTCCACTCTCGTTATTGAAGCCATTCATCTGGCAGTTGGTGCCGGGAATGCTGCCCGTGCCGTTGCATGCATCAAAGAACCCAGCCGAATCGTGCTCAAGGTCCCAGGACGTTTCTAGCACCTACCGGCTGGAGCGTGATCTTCTGGCCGGAGGTGTTATAGCCATAGGTGGTGGTCGTCGCGCCCGGGAAAGCCGTAGAACAAGTTGTTGAAGGAGCGGTTCTCTTGAACGATGATCACGACGTGCTGGATTTTGCCGCTCGACCCATGGTGATGCGTTCGCTTCAGCGGCACCAGAGTTTGCGCTCGCGTGGACGGCTGGAAGGAAAGCGGCACGCTAGACGCGCCACTGGTAAGGCCGCTATTGCCGTTGCATGCGGAGAGCACGAGCGCAAAGCGCCATCGCTGCGAGCGGCCAGCCCGAGAGTGGGTTGCAACGCATAAGGGTTCTCCTTTTATTCTATAGATGATTCCTATTGTGTATCGGCGGGCCGAAGATCGAGCGGTTGGTGCATGAAGTAATCTTTGCCGAGCACCGTAGGGATCGTTTGGAACTTCCGTGGCGCAGTGTTTGAAGTTGAAACAATCTTTCGCCGGCGAAATGGCCCGCTTGTCGCTGGCCGAGAGTCGCGCTAGGCCGAACTGATCCTCGACGAACTTGAGGATGCTGCCGTGCTCGTAGTGGACGTGCGATACGTACCCTTGCTTCGCATACGGAGAAATGATGATCATGGGGAGTCGGAAACCGAGCCCATCGTAATCCACGTATGCGGGCGGTTCGGGATCGTACCAGCCGCCGTAGTCATCCCAAAAGATGAAGATCGCCGTTGAGTTCCAATACTTGGATTGGCCGATTGCGTTGACGACTGAGGCCACCCATTGCGGACCCGTCTTCGATCCAGAGCCCGGGTGGTCCGAATTTGTGAAGGTTGGCGTGACCCAGCTTATCTGGCGCAGCTTTCCGTTCGAGACGTCGGTTAGAAACTGGCTTGGTGGGGCGATGACGTCGTTCTTCCAATCGGCGCCATTGTAGACGTATTTGTTGGCGTCGTAAGCGTTCCACATGCCGACAGAGTGCGAAGACGTATAGTACGCCCAGGAAATTCCCGCCTCGTCCGCTTCTTGGCCGAGCGTCTTGTCGTTATAACAGGCCGACTCATAGCCGTACGGAACTTGGCGATGCGGACCGACGATTCCAATCTGTTCGCCCGAGGGGCCGGGGCAACCCCACGGCGTCGCGACCGGATAGTTCACGGATGCCTCGGCCTGCGCCGCGATTATGTACTGATGCGAGATAAAGCTACTCGCATCGAAGTTCGACGCGTACATTTGATCGGCAACGACGTATTGTTTGCCCATATCGAAATACGGCTTCGTCTCTGAATGAGGAACGTAAGCGTACGGCGGATTTGCAATAGGACACTTTGGCTCGCCGCCTCCGCCGCAGGCCCACGTCTCTTTATCGAAGCCGTTCATCCGGCAGTCCGTGCCGGGAATACTGCCCGTCCCGTGGCATGCACTGATGAATGCGGACGAATCGTGTAGGATGTCCCAAGTCGTCTCTAGGACGACCGGTTGGAGCGTAATCTTTTGGCCGGAGGAATTGTAGCCGTACGTCGTGGTTGTGGCCCCCGGAAAGCCGTATAAAAGATTGTTAAACGAGCGGTTCTCTTGAATGACGATTACGACGTGTTGGATTTTGCTGCTCGCTCCATGGTGATGCGTTCGTTTCAGCGGCGCTTGAGTTTGCGTTCGCGCAAGCGCCTGAGCGGGAAGCGGTAGACCCGGCGCGTTGGTGGTAGGGCCGCTGTTGCCGTTGCAAGCGGAGAGTGCGAGCGCAAAAGTCGCCATGAGAAACGTCCGGCTTGAAAGTGCGTTACAGCGCATTCGGTTGTCCTCTTCTGATTCCGTTGTACTCTGCTATAAGTGGACCCTTACTGGAAGTGGAGCAGTTCTCTTTAATGACGATCACGTGTTGAATTTTGCCGCTCGAGCCGTGGTGATGCTTTCGCTCGAGCGGCCCCTGAGCTTGTTCTCTCGCGAGCGACTGAGAGGGAAGCGGCAACCCCGGTGAGGTACCGGTGAGACCCCCGTTGCCGTTGCATACGAAGAACGCGCGCGCAAGCCCGGTCGTCGCGAGCGGCCGGCTCGAGCGTAAGTTGCAACGCATGGGGGTTTCTCCTTTTATTCAATGGATGATTCCTATTGTGTATCGGTCGGCCGACGATCGAGCGGTTGGTGCATGAAGTAATCTTTGCTGAGCACGGTAGGGATCGTTTGGAACTTCCGTGGTGCAGCGTTGAAGTTGAAACAATCCTTCTCGGGCGACGCGGCGCGCGTATCGCTGGCCGAAAGTCGCGCTAGGCCGAACTGATCCTCGACGAACTTGAGGATGCTGCCGTGCTCGTATTGGACATGCGACACGTATCCCTTCTTGGCATAGGCGGAAACGATCACCATGGGGACTCGTATCCCGAGACCGTCATAATCAACGTATGCGGGAGGCTCGGGATCGTACCAACCGCCGTAATCATCCCAAAAAATGAAGATCGCAGTGTTATTCCAGTACTTGGATTGGCCGATTGCATTGACGAGTGACGCCACCCATTGCGGGCCGGTATCCGAGTCGCAGCTCGCGTGGTCCGAGTTCGCGCACGTCGGCGTGACCCAGTTTATCTGGCGCAGATTTCCATTCGAGACGTCGGTCAAGAATCGCGTTTGCGGCGTGATCACGTCGTTCTTCCAGTCCGAACCGTAATAGACATAGCGGTTAGCTTGGTAAGCGCTCCAAAAGGCTCCGCTCGCATTGAGGGCTGACGTATAGTAGGCCCACGAGACACCGGCGTCGTCAGCTTCTTGGCCGAGCGACAGGTCGCTGAAACACGCTTGCTCCTTGCCGTCGGGAATCTGCCGATTCGGACCAATTTTCCAGATGATGTCGCCGGAGCCGCCCTCGCAGCCCCAAACGGCCGGATAGTTTACCGCTGCCTCGGACTGGGCCGCTATGATGTATTGGTGCGAGATGAAGCTGCTGCCGTCGAGATTTGACGCGTACATTTGATCGGCAACGACGTATTGCTCGCCCATATCAAAGTATGGTTTCGTCTCAGAATGCGGCACGTAGCTGTACGGTGGATTCGGGTTCGGACAAGATGAGAAGCCGGCGGTCCCACATTGCCACTCCTCCTTATTGAAGCCGTTCATCCGGCACTTCGTGCCGGGAATGCTGCCCGCGCCGTTGCACGAATTGAAGAACGAAGTCGAACTATGATCGATATCCCAGTTCGTTGCGAGCCCAATCGGCTGCAGCGTAATTTTTTGGCCAGAAGCATTGTAGCCGTACGTCGTGGTCGTGGCCCCGGGAAAGCCGTAAAACAGATTGTTGAAGGAGCGGTTCTCCTGAATGATGATGACGACGTGCTGGATTTTGCCGCTCGATGCGTGGTGATGCACTCGCTTCAGCAGCGCTTGCGCTTGGGACTGTGAGGGACGCGGCACACCGGGCGCGTTCGTGGTAAGGCCGTTACTACCGTTGCAAGCCGAGAGCCCAAGTGCAAATGCCGCACTTGCCAGCGACGGCCACGAAAATGGAGTACAACGCATTATGCGTTCTCTTTATTCTAGGGCGGGTTTACTGGGTGTCGGGCGGACGAAGATCGAGCGGCTGGTGCATGAAGTAATTTTTGCCGAGGGCCGTCGGAATAGCTTCGAACTTCCGCGGCGCCTTTTTGAAGTTGAAGCAATCCTTCTCGGGCGACTTGGCACGCGCATCACTGGCCGAGAGCCTTCCAAGGCCGAACTGATCCTCGACGAATTTCAGAATGCTGCCATGCTCGTAGTGGATGTGCGACACGTATCCCTTCTTCGCATAGGCGGAAACGACGAGCAGGGGAAGTCTTACACCGAGCCCCTCGTTGTCCGCGTATGCGGGCGGCTCCGGATCGAACCAGCCGCCGTAGTCATCCCAAAAGATGAAGATCGCAGTGTTATTCCAGTACTTGGATTCACCGACCGCATTGACGAGCGACGCGACCCATTGCGGGCCGGTCTTAGAGTTGCAGCCCGCGTGGTCGGAGTTCACGCATGTCGGAGTGACCCAGCTTATCTGACGCAGCTTTCCGTTCGAGACGTCGTTGAAGAACTGCGTTTGCGGCGTGATGACGTCGTTCTTCCAATCCGAACCGTAGTAGACGTAGTGGTTAGCCTGGGGAGCGTCCCAAATGTTGCCGGGTGCGTTGAGGGCTCCCGTGTAGTAACCCCACGAGACGCCGGCATTGTCAGCTTCTTGGCCGAGCGACGTATCGTTAAAACACACTTGCAGCATGCCGTCGGGAAATTGGCGCTCAGGTCCCAGGATCGGGATCTTGTCCCCGGAGCCGGCGGAGCAGCCCCATGGCGGAAACGCCGGATAATTCACGGTCGAATCGGACTGCGCCGTGAAGATGAATTGGTGCGACGTGAAGCTGCTGCCGTCGAAGTTCGATGCATACATTTGATCCGCAACGACGTATTGCTCGCCGATATCAAAGTAAGGCTGCGTCTCGGAGTGCGGCACGTAGCTGTACGGCGGATTGCTATTCGGACAAGCGGGGTAGCCGCTCGTGCCGCATTCCCAGTACTCCTTGTTGAAGCCGTTCATCCGGCAATTGGTGCCGGGAATGCTGCCCGTGCCATTGCACGCCGCAATGAACTCGGAGGCAGTGTGGTAGATGTCCCAGTTCGTGGCGATTGAAACCGGTTGCAGCGTAATCTTCTTTCCCGAGGTGTTGTAGCCATAGGTCGTGGTCGTCGCTCCGGGAAAGCCGTAGAACAGGTTATTGAAGGAGCGGTTCTCCTGAACGATGATCACGACGTGCTGAATTTTGCCGCTCGACCCGCGGTGATGCGTTCGTTTCAGCGGCGCCTGGGTTTGCGCTCGCGCAAGGGATTCGGCGGAAAGCGGCACACTAGGCGCACCCGCACTAAAGCCGCCATTGCCGTTGCAAGCCGAGAGCCCAACCGCAAATGCGGCGATCGCCAGCCGGCGCGAAGGTGTGTCACGACGCATGTCCGTTCTCCCGTTGTTCGATTGGCGAGTTTCTATTGTGTATCGGTCGGCCGAAGATCGAGCGGTTGGTGCATGAAGTAATCCTTACCAAGGACGGTCGGAATGACTTGGAACTTTCGCGGCGCAGCCGTGAAGTTGAAGCAATCCTTCTCAGGCGACTTGGCTCGCGTATCACTGGCCGAGAGCCTTCCAAGGCCGAACTGATCCTCGACGAATTTCAGAATGCTGCCATGCTCGTAGTGGACGTGCGACACGTAGCCTTTCTTCGCGTAGGCGGAAACGACGACCAGGGGCACGCGTATACCGAGGCCATCGTAATCCACGTATGCAGGCGGCTCGGGATCGAACCAGCCGCCGTAGTCGTCCCAAAAGATGAAGATCGCGGTGTTATTCCAGTACTTGGATTGGCCGATCGCATTGACCAATGACGCCACCCATGAGGGACCGGTATTCGATTTACAGCTCGCATGGTCGGAGTTCTGGCACGTCGGCGTGACCCAGCTTATCTGGCGCAGATTTCCCTTCGAAACGTCGGTAAAGAACTGCGTTTGCGGGCTGATGACGTCGTTCTTCCAGTCCGAGCCATAGTAAACGAACTGGTTAGCCTGGTAGGCGTCCCAAAGCCAGCCGCTTGTATGATTAGGTGACGTATAATAGGCCCACGAGACACCGGCCTTGTCGGCTTCTTGGCCGAGCGAAAGATCGTTAAAACAGGCGATCTCACGGCCGTCGGGGATTTGGCGATTTGGACCGATTTTCTGGACGAAATTGCCGGAGCCACCCTCGCAGCCCCAAATGGCCGGATAATTTACCGCAGCCTCGGCTTGAGCCGCGATGATGTATTGGTGGGAAATAAAGCTGCTCCCGTCGAGGTTTGACGCGTACATTTGATCGCCAACGACGTACTGCTCACCCATATCGAAGTACGGCTGCGTCTCGGAGTGCGGCACGTAACTGTACGGCGGATTGGCATTCGGACACGAGGAGAAGCCGCCAGTGCCGCATTGCCATGTCTCTCTGTCGAAGCCGTTCATCCGGCAATTCGTGCCGGGAATGCTGCCCGTGCCGTTGCACGAATCAAAGAACGAAGTCGAACTGTGGTCGATGTCCCAGTTCGTTTCGAGCACTACGGGTTGCAGCGTAATCTTCGCACCAGAGGCGTTGTAGCCGTACGTCGTGGTCGTCGCCCCTGGAAAGCCGTAGAACAGGTTATTAAAGGAGCGGTTCTCCTGAATAATAATGACGACGTGCTGGATTTTGCCGCTCGACCCACGGTGATGCGTTCGTTTCAGAGGCGCCTGCGTTTGAGCTCGCGCAAGCGCCTGAGCGGAGAGCGGCAGGCTAGGCGCCCCGCTGGTAAGGCCGCCATTGTTGCAAGCCGAGAGCCCAACCGCAAGCACGGCGATTCCCAGCGACCGGAGCGAAAGTAAGTCACAACGCACGTCCGTTCTCCTGTTGTTCGATGGCGAGGTCATTCGGTATCGGGGGGACGCGGATCAGGCGGCTGGTGCATGAAGTAATCCTTGTTATGGACCGTCGGGATCACTTTGAACTTCCGCGGCGGCTTTTTGAAATCGAAGCAATCCTTTTCGGGCGACGTGGCGCGTGCATCGCTGGCCGAGAGCCGCCCAAGGTGGAACTTGTCCTCCACGAACTTGAGGACGCTGCCGAACTCGTAGTCGACGTGCGACACGTATCCCTTCTTCGCGTAGGGCGAAACGATGAGCAAGGGGACTCGTATGCCGAGGCCGTCGTAATCCACATATGGGGGCGGCGCGGGATCGTACCAGCCGCCGGGATCATCCCAAAGGATGAAGATCGCGGTGTGATCCCAGTACTTGGATTCGCCGATTGCATTGACGAGCGACGCGACCCAATCCGGGCCGGTATTCGATCCGCAGCTCGCATGGTCGGAGTTCTGACACGTCGGCGTGATCCAGCTGATCTGAGGCAGCTTTCCATTCGAAACGTCGGTAAAGAACTGCGTTTGCGGGGTGATGACGTTCTTGTTCCAGTCCGGACCGTAATAAACATATCGGTTCGCTTGAAAGGCGTTCCAATAGGCGCCGTTTCCGCTGATGGCTGACGTGTAGTAAGCCCAAGAGACACCGGCGCTGTCGGCCTCTTGCCCAAGCGACGTGGCGCTAAGGCACGGCTGCTCCTGACCGTAAGGAATTTGGCGATCCGGACCCACTATCGGGATCGTGTCGCCGGACCCCCCTTCGCAGCCCCATGCACCCTTCGGAAAGTCCACGGACGCATTAGCCTGAGCCGAGATGATATATTGGTGCGCGACAAAGCTGCTCTCATCGAAATCCGACGGGTACATTTGATCGGCTACGACGTAGTGCTTGCCGATATTAAAATACGGCTTCGTCTCGTACTGCGGGACGTAGCTGTACGGCGGATTGCTATTCGGACAGGGGGGGAAGCCGGCTTGGTCGCATTGCCACGTCTCTGTATCAAAGCCGTTCATCTGGCAATTCGTGCCGGGAATGCTGCCGGTACCGTTGCACGAATCAAAGAATGCAACGGAGCTGTGGTTGAGATCCCAGGTCGTTTCGAGAACGACCGGTTTGAGCTCGATCTTTTTGCCGCTGGAATCGTAGCCGTACCTTTTCGTCATTGCCCCCGGAAAGCCGTAAAATAAGTTATTGAATGAGCGATTCTCTTGAACGATGATGACGACGTGCCGGATCTTGCCCTTCGACGGGCGGCGATGCAGCTGTTCGAGCTCCGTTTGCGCTTGCGCCGTTGCCAGCGACCGGTAGGCAGGCGGCGCGATCGCGGGCGCGCCGGTAAAGGCGTTATTACCGTTGCAAGCCGATAGGAGAACCATCAAGATCACAAATGCGAAACGGCGCGGCGGATTGCGATGCACTCGCGTTCTCCTTAACGTGGGGGTGGCCAAGCTAGGTACGATGCGCGAAAAGAAAACTCCCACCGCTTGGGATTAACAAGCGTCAATGGCCGAGGTGCCAGCCGTGCTGAGAGCAAGGATACGGTCGCAGACCGGTGGTCGCGCGCGCAATCGCTCGCTCGGCGGCTTTTTTCGTTTCGAATGCCGCTTTTGGCGCGCCGGTTCGCGTATAACAAGAGCGGGGACCACCCAATTTTCTTTCGTTATTCTTCATCATCATAATAATCGGGATAGGATTCGCCGATCGGATTGTCCGCAATCACGTACAGCTCCAGATTCTCCGAACCGTCATTGAAAAAGCCGCACTTGGCCGTTGCCAGCGAAAGGAGGAGTGATGAAGTTTCTTCTCGGCACGTCGGTGCTGCTTGCGTTCTTTCTAGCGGGATGCGTTTCCGCCGGCAGCATGGAGGCTCCCGCCCTGACCGGTGTCGAGAGTAGGCCTATTACGCCACGCGGCTCTCAAGTCACCATCGTGATCATGGAAAACAAGGACTACGGTCTGGTCGTCGGCAGTCCGCAGGCGCCGTATTTCAACAAGGCGCTCATACCACAAGGCGCGCTCTTACGAAACAGCCATGCCGTCGGGCACCCCAGCGAACCGAACTATCTCGCACTCTTCTCGGGCTCCACGCAAAACGTTCGCGGTGATCCGTGTCCGGCGTATTTCAAGGCTGAGAACATCGCGGCCGAACTAATCGCCGCAGGCAAGACGTTCGCTGGGTATTCCGAGTCGATGCCGCGCGGCGGATACCGGGGATGCTATCACGGCCTTTACGATCGCAACCATAACCCCTGGGTTGAGTTCACGAACGTGCCGGAATCGGACAACCTTGTCTATGAAGGATTTCCCTCAACCGTTGCGTCGTTTGTCTGGATCACGCCCAATCTCTGCCACGACACGCACAACTGCCCGGTGCAGGTAGGCGACAAGTGGCTGTCACGGAATCTTCCGCCTATTATCGCTTGGGATTTCAAGCACGATGGGTTGTTGATCGTGACGTGGGACGAAGCCGATCCCGACAATGGCGGGGAGAACCATATTCCCACCGTGCTGATCGGGCCGATGATCCGACCTGGCGTTCGCGATACGCAGAAAGTCGATCACTACTCCGTGTTGCGCACGATTGAGAAAATTTTGGCAGTCTCCTGCATCCAGGCTGACTGCCACGCGCCGCTCATTACGGGGGTTTGGCGGACTCACTGAAAACTGTGGATAGCGAGGGTGCGGGTGATACCCTCGTCGCTGAAGCTCCAGATTTTTTTTGCGAGAACGTCGATGCAGCCGCCCTCTTTTTGGAGAGTTCCCTCGACGATGAGCGTCGAGGAGGAGCGAATAGGACGCCGATAAGTTTCGTAGACATCGGGACGCACGATAACGTTGACAAGCCCAGTTTCGTCTTCAAGCGTCAAAAACACGAAGCCCTTGGCGGTGCCGGGCCGCTGGCGAGTGACGACGAGACCGCCTACGCGACAGGCGCTATTACGGGCACGCCTCGGCAGCTGAGACGCCGGAACGACGTTCTGTGCGGCAAGCAGCTCGCGAAAATGCTCCATCACCTGACCGGACGGCGTGACGCCGGTCGACCAGAGATCGAAGGCCACGAGTTTTTTCGGCGCCGGAGATTCGAATTCGGCTGCCGGTTCCTCCACATCCATGAGCGCACCGAGCTCGCCGCGGGCCTCGCGCTCGTCGAGACCGCGCAACGCCCACATCGCCTCGCGGCGCGAAGCGTACCAGGGTGCGAAGGCTCCGGCGATCGCAAGGTTTTCCAGGGTTTCGCGCTCGAGGCGCGTGCGCTGCGCGAAAGCGAGCACGTCGCCGAAAGGTCCCTGCGCAATGGCTGCTTGCAAACGTTGCCGCTGCACCTCGCCTAAACCACGCACGAGATGGAATCCCAAACGCAGCGCGCCGTCACGTTCGACTTGCGACCAATATTCGCTCGCATTGACTTCGATCGGTTTGATCGTCACGCTGTGGCGACGCGCATCGTTTACGAGCACTTCGGTCGAGTAAAAGCCCATCGGTTGCACGTTGAGAATCGCCGCCGCAAAAATGGCCGGAAGATGGCATTTGAGGTACGCCGAAGCGTAGGCTAAAAGCGCGAAGCTGGCCGCGTGCGATTCCGGGAAGCCGTAATCGGCGAAACCCTGGAGCATATGGAAGAGCTGCTCGGCAGCATCGCGGTCGATGCCGTTGTCAACCATGCCTTTGACGAGCTTTGCGTGCATCGCTTCCATGCGCTCGCGCGAACGCTTATGTCCCATTGCGCGGCGGAGCTGGTCGGCTTCGCCGGGCGAGAAGCCGGCCGCCTCGACCGCCAATCGCATTCCCTGCTCTTGAAAGAGCGGCACTCCGAGCGTGCGCTCCAACACCGATTTGAGCTTCGGGTGCGGATACGTAACCGGTTCGAGCCCCGAACGCCGGCGCAGAAACGGGTGAATCATCTGGCCTTGAATCGGCCCCGGACGAATGATCGCAACCTGCATTACGATGTCGTAAAAACAGGTTGGTTTTAAGCGCGGCAGCATCGATTGCTGCGCGCGAGATTCGATTTGAAATACGCCGATCGTATCGGCACGCTGCATCATCGCATACGTTTTCTTGTCGCCGGCGGGGATCGTGTGCAGTTCGAGATCGCGCGCGACGGTGGACGGTAGCCATGGATCGTCGCGCGCGACGCAGCGCCGGTAGAGGGTGAAAGCCTCTCGCAAGAGCGAGAGCATGCCTAACCCGAGCAAGTCGATTTTGATCAAGCCCAGATCTTGGAGGTCATCTTTGTCCCACTGCACGACGGTGCGATCGCGCATCGTCGCCCATTCGACCGGGGCAACCCGTACGAGCGGATCGCGCGTGACGAGCATGCCCCCGGAATGAATCCCTAAATGACGCGGGAAGTTTGCGATGCGGCGACAGAGCGTGAAGAGCATCTGCGGACCCGTGTCGTCCGGAAGCGCTTCGCGTGAATCGAACTCACGCGCGATTGCGTCTACTTCTTCGAGCGTAAGTCCCAGCGCCTTGCCGACGTCGCGGATCGCCGATCGCGTCCGATAGGTAATCACTTCGGCCACCATCGCCGCATTTGAGCGACCGTACCGCTGGTAGACGTACTGAATGACGCGTTCGCGGTCTTGGTGGGCGAAATCTATGTCGATGTCGGGAATTTCACGCCGTTCCTCGGACATGAATCTCTCGAAAAGCAAGTTCATCGCGATCGGATCGACCGCCGTAATTCCTAGCGCGTAGCAGACCGCCGAGTTCGCTGCCGAACCTCGCCCTTGACAGAGAACCCCGAGCCGGCCTGCCTCGCGCACGATGTCCCAGACGATCAAAAAGTATCCGGCCAGATCCATTTTGGCGATGAGCCCGAGCTCATATTCGAGCTGTCGTTCCACTTTCGTCGCGAGGGGCGCAGGATATCGCTCTGCGGCGCCTTCGTAGACGAGGTGGCGAAGATAGCGCTGCGGCGAGCTGCCCTCCGGCACCGGAAAGAACGGAAACTGTCCAGCCAAACGTTCCAACCGGAAATGGCAGCGCTGCGCAATTGCGATGCCGGCAGCGATCGCTTCGGGATACTGCGCGAAGAGGCGCCGCATCGCGGCCGGCGATTTCAAATGGAACTCAGCATTGGGGTGCAGCGCGTTGGCGGCTCGGGCTGCCTGCAAGGTGGTGCCATCTCGCACGCAGGCGAGCACGTCGGCGACCAGCGCATCGTCTTTTGCGGCATAAACGATGGCGTTGGTCGCAACGTACGGTACGCCGCACTCGAGCGCGAGCCGCACGAGCTGCAGGTTCCGCTGCGTTTCCTGCGATGTAAGATGCTGCTGGAGTTCGAGGTAGAAGCGCTGCGGGAAGAGCGCATTTAAATCGCGCGCTTCACGCGCCGCGGCTTGCACGTCGCCTCCTGCGAGCGCGCGCTCGACGCGCCCAAACGGACCGCCGGAGAGCGCGATCAATCCTTCGCTGCGACCCTTTAGATCTTCCAATCGTAAGCGCGCGTCGCCTTTGCTGCCGCGCATTTGCGCCAGCGAGATCAGTTCGCAGAGATGTGAGTAGCCGGCCTCGTCTTCAATCAAGAGCACGAGGTGCGCGCCGTCTTCGAAAGTGAGCTCGCTGCCTAAAATTGCGGCGACTCCGCGTTGTCGCGCATAGGTCGAGAAACGCACCGCTCCATAAAGACCGTCGCGATCGGTCAGCGCGACCGCCGTTAATCCGAGCTCGGCAGCGCGCTCGATTAGCTCTTCGGGATGCGAACCTCCCTGCAAAAAGCTAAAGTTAGACCAGCAGTGAAGCTCGGCATATCCTTCTGTTTTTGGCTGAGGCATGGCCGACTCGAAGACGCTCGTCGCTCCGCATCCGGCTTCGCTCCTGCTCGACCACTTTTTTGGGAGAGCAAGCTTTGAAGCAGCCCTCCATGGCCGGCCCAAAAAAGTTGGACGCTTCTTATCGGCCATGCCTCAGCCTCCAACGAAAGATATGCTCGTAATTTTAAATTTTATTCGTAGATGCCGCGGAGATACCAGTGCGAACCCTGGTGGTAGATGCGAGCGAAGGTTCCATTCTCAAGTACGACGTCGTACTCGTCGCGCGTTACCGGCGAGAGCGCATAGGCCCGCTCGGCGATGCGCCAGGGACCGGTGCATTGCCGCACCGCTTGCCGATCGACGGTCGCCGGCTCGCCGCCGCGCAGCTGCACCGGAATCTCACGTACTTCGAGCAATCGTAGCTGTGGAACGAGCTCGGTGCGTAGTTTAGTTTGGTCCAGCAGTGTGCGAGGGGGCAGCTTGAAAGGCTCGTAGCTAAAACGCTCTTCGAGCAGATGCGCCTCACGCGTTTTGGCGCGAGCAATTCCTGTGCCCAACGCCGCTTCGAGACGTGCGATCGCCACGGCGACGCGTTGCGGATCGAGATCGTCGGCGCAAAAGAGTGGTTGCTCTTCTCCTCCTTCCTCGAGCTGCAGAGCCTGGAGACGAAGCCCCACAATTGCGGCCGCAAACGTTGTGCCCTCGAGTTTTGCGCGCAGCATCTCGAACATCGTACGCTCGTGAGCGGTCGGCGTTGCAAGTGGTATTTCGAAATCGCACGCGTCGGCGTCTTCCAGCTCGATCGTCAAACGAAACGCGCCGGCGCGCTTACCGCAGCGCTCGAGATCGGCACAAATGCGCGCGAGCAGCATGCGCACCGCGAAAAAAACTTGCGCTTCGTCCGCTGCGCGACCTTCACCGAAGATCGAGGCTTCAATGGCAACGGCATGACCGCGCGGCACGAAGGGACGTCGATCGATGCCGCGCGCGAGCTCGTGCCAGCTGGCCGCCGCTGCACCGAACCGGCGCACGAAGGGCCCGTGCGGCAAGCGAGCGAGATCGCCGAGCCGCTCGATGCCGAGCAACCTTAGCCGCTCGATTGTTGCCGCATCGATTTCGAGCAGAGTTAGCGGCAACGGCGACAGCAGCGCGCGCTCTGTGCCAGGGTCCCAGATGGTTTCGTCGGCGACGTGCGCCGCCGCTTGCGCTGCGACCTTATTCGTCCCCGCTCCGACACGCATCGAGCATGCAAAGCGTGCCAGCACGCCATGCACTTGCGCGATGTGCGCTTGGGTGCCGCCGGCGATGCCGTGCATGTCGAGAAAGGCGCGGCCAGGACGAACATCGTCGACGAGCGGTGAGACGGCATCGAGAGCATCGAGCATCTCCTCCCAAAGTACTCGCGACAACATGCAATCGCCGGCAATGCTAACGCAGAGCAGCATCGCGCATCTCCTCATGCTTCACCCGTACGCGGGCGGTGCGTCCCGCTACCATATGCCTATGCTTGCGCACGTCAATGCAGAGCTCAAAGCCGGCGACGGTTCCCCAAAGCCCACGCTTACCGTTCATGAGAATCCGTTGGAGCGTGCAGTGTAAGCGCACTCCCGCCGCAGCGCTCAGTGAGTCGCCGGCGCACCCCGCTATGACGATCAAGAGCACGCCGCTGCGGTGAGCGAGCTTGGCCAGTCGCGCCCAGACCGCATCGCGCAAGGCGACGCCCGGCATGAGAACCAGCCGGCAAATACGCGAACGCAAGAGAATGTCGGCCGCGCGAGCCATTGCGAGCGCCTTGCGCGCCGGCACCACCAAAACACGTTCGAGGCAGGCTCCGGCTTCGGCCAGCGCCGGCGGATAGAGGGCGCCGTCGTCGAGAATCGCGACCAAATTCCGTCTCGTCATCCGTGCTACGAGGCTCGCTGCGAGGCTCCAGCGTCCGGTCTCCCCCTCGAACGTTGCGATGATCCCGGCGGGGAAGCCACCCGAGAGAAGGCGATCGAGCTCCGGAATAGCGGTGGGGATGAGCCCCTCGGCTGGGAGAGCCGGAAGGCTCACGCTCAGGCGGGCTTTGAGGAGTTCGAACCTTTCGACTCGCTTCGCTCGCTCAAGCTGACACGATTGAACTGCCGCCAACGCCGCCATGGGGGATTCATGCTATCGAACATATGTTCGATTGTCAAGGCGCCCGTGCTCCTAGTTCAGGCCCTTCCTTTTAGAGGTTAGGCTGAAGGCGAGGCGGGGTCCAGGTGCGCGCGGTTGGGCGGGCTGGTGAGGTCCATGAGCGGGCCGATTGGAACGATCCGAGTCGGATTGATATCGTCGTGCGTGAAGTAATAGTGGCGCTTGATGTGGTCGAAGTTGACCGTTTCGGCGATGCCGTCGACTTGGTAGAGATCGCGTAAATAGCCGTAGAGGTTCGGGTAATCGACGATCCGGCGAAGATTGCACTTGAAATGTCCGTAGTAGACCGGATCGAAGCGAACGAGGGTCACGAAGAAGCGCCAATCGGTTTCAACCGGCTGCCCCCCAAAGAGATAGCGCCGGTACGCCAGCCGCTCTTCCATTGCATCAATCGTCGTGAAGACGCCGTAGGCGGCACGTTCGTAGGCGCTCTGCGACGTCGCAAAACCGGCGCGGTAGACGCCGTTGTTGAACGTTTCGTAAAGAAAATCATTGAGCTCATCGATCTCAGCACGCAACTCACGCGGGTAGAGATTGAGCTGTGGGTTTGTTGCAAATGCATCGAACTCCATTTCGAGCATGCGCATGATATCGTCGTCATAGTTGCTGACGATGCGTTTGCGCTGCTTGTCCCAGAGCACGGGCACGGTGACTCGGGCGTTGTAGCCGGGCTCGGTGGCGAAGTAGGCTTCGCTTAAAAAGGCCCAGCCGTTGATCGGATCAGGCTCGCTCGGCATGAAACGCCAGCCGCGTTCGTCGCGAATCGGATCGACGACCGTCATCCCGATCGCATCTTCTAATCCTTTGAGCTTCCGGACGATGACGACACGCGATGCCCACGGACAGGCGAGGGAAACGTAGAGGTGATAGCGTCCTGCCGCGGCGGGGTAGGCCGAGCTTCCGTCGGCGCGCACCCAGTCGCGGAAGGCGTCTTCTTGGCGTTCGAAGCTGCCGTCGGTCGTTTGTTCTTCGGAAAATTGTGCTTTGATTGCCATGCTCATTCGTACCCTTCAAGGCCGCACAAGATACGTCAGGCCTGCGTATTCGAGGATCGAGCGCCCCTGTGAGGCCGCACGTGCAGGCATGACGGCCGCCGAGCGGCGAGGCTTAGGCTCGCTGCGACGGCTGAAAATCGAGCGAGGCTGAGTTTATGCAATAGCGTGTTCCTTCGGGGCCGGGACCATCGTCGAAAACATGGCCTAAGATGCGAATCGCAGTTTTTACATCGCACCTCGATGCGATGCATGCCGAGACTGTTGTCGTCGAGGAGCCGCACGTGCTCCTGTTGCTCGGGATGAGTGAAGCTCGGCCAGCCGCAGTGCGATTCAAACTTGGCATCGGCGGTGAAGAGCGGCTGACCACAGGCTCCGCATACGTAGGTACCGTCGTCATTGATTTGTAGAAGCGCGCCGGAGAATGGCGCTTCGGTGCCGGCCTCGCGCAGAACGTGGTAACGCTGCGGACCGAGCTGGGCCTTCCACTCTTGCTCGCTCTTGTTGACTTTAGGGGTAACGTCGTGTTTCATCTCGAGCTCCTTGCTTTCCCATAACGGGCGAAGGCGCCAAAGCGATGCAGAGCATAGTAGGCCGGCATGAAGCTCTTTCTTGAAATCGTACTCTCGGTTTTATTGCACCCGATCGCGATGATCCTGATGTGGGTAAATCTCATCGCGCGCGGCGATATGACGACGCTGAAAAAGGTCGTCTGGTTCGCGGTGAGTATCGTCTGGGGGCTCGGACCGATTCTCTACATTCTCGTCGCAGAAGGCTCGCTGTGGTAGCGAGCCTTCGTAATTCCAAGCCGGGTTAGCCCTTCAGCGGTGCGGTGGCCGTCCTCCGCCTCCGCCGCCGTGCACCGTACCGCCCGTGACGGGTGCGCGGCCGCCGCCATTCACGGTTCCGCCGCGCGGTGGCGCGCCGACCGTTCCGTGATAGTAGCCCCGCCCCGGATAGTAATAGCCGCGCCCAGGGTAGTAGTAGCCGCGGCCTGGGTAGTAGTAGCGCCCTCCGTAGCAGCAGCCGGGCCATCCCCAATATCCGCCCCAACCAGGCCAGCCCCAGCCCCAACCCCAGCCCCAGTTGATCCCAAGGCCAAAGTATGGCCAGCCGCCGCCGTAGTACGGATAGCCGCCGTAACCGTAGCCGCCATAACCGTAGCCGCCGTAACCGCTATCACCGTACCCGCTGTCACCGTATCCGTACGCCGGGTTTCCATTGGCGCCGTAGTAGGGCGAGTAGGGCGACGAAGCAACATTAATGG
Source organism: Vulcanimicrobiota bacterium (assembly GCA_963826325.1). Classification (GTDB taxonomy): domain Bacteria; phylum Vulcanimicrobiota; class Vulcanimicrobiia; order Vulcanimicrobiales; family Vulcanimicrobiaceae; genus Cybelea. The sequence goes on along the minus strand of CAWGWT010000013.1, from coordinate 5,753 downwards.
CGTTGGCCTGGAACGTCGGGCCGTCGGCGTAGCCGTAAACCGTCACGCGCATCCCTTCGAGCAGTTTGATGCCGGTAGGATTGATGATCGTGCCCTGATGTAGGGTGATGTGGTCGGTGTAGCCCTTATCGTCGTGCATATAGACGATCCACTGCCCGTCGAAGCCGGTGATGGTGCCGCTTATGCCGTTCTGACGAGCGTACGTAGGAGAGGGCTGCGCATAGGATGGCTGTTGGCCGTAAGGCGACTGCTGCGCAGAGGCCGTGGCGGGCAGCGCGAGGCAAACCGCCGCGCTCAATGCCGGAATGATCTTGAAGAGGGTGGAGAAGTTTCGCAAGCGCATATCAGCTTGTATTATAACGCCACTTCGATGGCAGCGTCGTTAGAATATGCGCAAAAACACACTCGCCTGCTGTATTAACCAAGCGGTGAATGACAATTGGACGGCTCACTCCGACGTAAACGTCAGGGCTAGGCTTGCTACGGTACAGAGAGCATGCGAAGTGCAGCGGCGAAGCTGTGCCGGAGTTCGCGCGCTAGCGTGACCGTTCGAACGCTGCACCTTTACGATTGGCTAAATTTGCCTGAAATCTGCCGCCGTGGCAAGCCGGCCTATCGGCCTTATGCGAGGCTAAGTTCAGCAGCTCGAGCGCATGGTGGAGCCGTCGACGGGGATTGAACCCGTGGCCTCTTCCTTACCAAGGAAGTGCTCTACCACTGAGCTACGACGGCCGCGAACTCGACTGCGTTACTCGTTGAGCGCCTCTGACCCTACTTGCGTGCGTTCGCAACAGCCGAACGAGAGCGCCGCCGCTGAACAGACTTCGAGTTGAATGCAACTAAACTACAGTTGCCGTCAAAAAAAGCTCCCTTATTTGCGAACTTGCGGTACCCATATTTGCGAACTTGCGGTACCCAAAAACCTACCAAGGGTTCCCCGGCTTGAATCGGGAAAGGCAGCCCGCATAGGAGGACCATTTTCAATGTTTTTTTCTTCGATTACCGCGCGACGGATCGGCGTCGCAGCCGCCGCGAGCATCGCGCTGAGCGCGCTCGCGCTTCCGGGGCAGGCACAGATGCGCCAGCAAATGGCCGACAAGGCCGCTGCCACCGCCGGAAATTCTTTCGTGAGTAAAATCAACGGCGAGAGCTGCAGTCAGTTCGCCGCGACGATGTCGCAAATGAAAGGCAAATCAGGTTCGGGCTCCAGTGGGATGTCGTCGAAACTGAAGGCCAATCCTGAGGCACGCTCACAGTTCGTCAATATCGTCGGCGGTCCGCTGCTCAATAAGATGATCGACTGTAACATGATGCCGGGTGGAATGTAGCGCGCGTTTGATGCTAAATTGCGATAGTGGACGACAACGATTTGCGTTCCAGCTCAAACTGCGTTATTAACCATTGATACTGATAAATGACGAAGCGATGGATTGCTAGATAGTACGCAACAGGCCTAACCACAAAAGCCCGATATCTCATTATATCGGGCTTTCTATCGTCTTGTGTCCACGGCGAGGACACGACGTCAGGCGTACGCCGCAAGCTCGAGTCGCGGTGGCCGCATCCCGACGAATATCAAGGGGCAGACTCGGTGCCGCGCGAACTGCTTCTTCTGCGACCTGGAGAATACAAAATGTCTTCGCGGCCATTAGCCATCGTCGTCCTCGCCGGCGTTCTGACCGGTTGTTCCTTTGCGAAAGTAGGACCGCCCGGCAATGCGTACGCCGGGCCGAGTAATATACTGCCGCAGGTGGCGCAGCGTGGTAAAGGGGCGCAGTGGGTGCGGTTTACGCTGAACCCGTCGGGAGGCTCGTATACCGCGATCGTCCTCGGACCCGACAAGAACGTCTGGTTCATCGACGAGCTCGCCGGCAGTCTGGTAAGATTGCAGGAAAGCGGCTCGACTAAGGTGTTCTCCCTGTCGAGCGTTTTGAGGGGTAACGCTGTCTCGATGGCCGTTGGTGCCGACCATAAGTTTTACATTCTGGACGAATCGTCGAACGTCGTACGCGTCACCACTAAAGGTCATGCACAATCCTTTGCGATACCCAGCGGCGACAGTACTTCCATCGACGGCTTGGCACTCGGACCGGACGGCAACATCTGGTTTGCCGAGTTCAACCACATCGGCAAGATTACGCCGGCAGGTAAAATCACCGAATTCCCCTATCCAGCCGGCTACTCGACGAATCAGTACGGCGGTGTCAGCGCCGGTTCCGACGGAAACGTATGGTTTGCCGAATCGACGGGCAACGCGATCGGGCGAATCATCCCTTCGACGGGAAAGATCAAGATGTTTCCGATTCCGGTCTCGTGCACGCCCGCGCCGCTCGTACTCGCTCAGGACGAGAACGTGTGGTTCGTCTGCCTTACCACATCGCCGACGCTTGGAAGCATTACACCGAAAGGCAAGATCGCGACGTTTGGAATCGGCGGAACTTTCAGTTTTAACGAGACCGAGCAGTTCTGCTCGATTGGTCCCGACGGTCAGCCGTGGTGCGCGAGCGGAAATGACGGCAACATTTTCCGCGTAAATACCAAATCCAACACGGCGACGACCTTTACGCCTCCGCTCGGCTCGGGAGTTCGCCCGGATGCGTTGGCGGCCGGAGCGGACGGCAATGTATGGGTCGATACCGTCGGCGGCGAGATCGACGTGCTGGTAATCGATCCGATTACTCTTAAACCAGATAAGCTGACGTTTTCAAAACCGGGTCAGGTGCAAAATATTTCCGTGAGCGAGAAGGGCACCAAGAGCTGGTCTGCCAGATCGAGCAAGTCGGCGGTCGCGAAGGTCGTTCAAGGCGGTTCGGCGTCCTCGTTCAAAATCACGTCAGTCGGCGTGGGAAAATGCCAAATCACGATATCGGATGGCGCAGGGAACAGCGCCGCCGTTAAAGTGACGGTAAGCGAGCCGTGACGCGAGGTTCGTCTTAACGCTTTCTTGACGATGTAGTAGTACTGTTCCAACATCGGAGGATAGACCTATGCTTCGTTACACCTTCTTAGCGTCCGCAATAACGGTCGCGATGAGCACGACTCCCACCGCCATCCAGGCGCAGCAAACGGGCGCAATGTCGGACTCTGACTACACCGCTAAAGTGATGACTGCCGCTCCGGCGCCTGTCGTTGAAGGCGCGACGATCGTCGAGGCGCAGAAGGACGGCAGCATGCGTACCATCCAGAAGGGAACGAACGGGTTCACGTGCATGCTATTGGATCTCGCCACGCCCATGTGCGCGGACAAGAATGGCGTGGCCTGGATGGCTGCTTTAATGACACACGCCGCGCCACCAGATGCTCTTGGCTTCGTCTATATGTTGGCTGGAGACGGCGGCACCAGCAATACCGATCCTTACGCGACCGCTCAAACGGCGAGCAATCATTGGGTAAAGACCGGACCGCACGTCATGATTTTAGGGCCGGCCGCTAAAACAATGGGTTACCCGATGACCGCCGATCCTGATCCGACGAAGCCATATGTGATGTGGCCGGACACGCCCTACGCGCATCTCATGATTCCGGTAAGCGCCCAACCGTAATCGGCGGTTGCACATGCGGCTATTCTGGAACACCGCCATCCGACTTGATAATAGCTTCGTTTGGTGCCCCTGTTGGGCACGCCAAAACGTGAGGTAGTGGAACCGGTTTGAAAGCGCTCGGCCTCTGCTTAAAGTCGAAGATGTTTTCCATCGAGTTCGCCGAGGCGTCCGATGTCCCGAGCGAGCCTAGGCCGAAGTTTTTTTCAACAAACTGAAGGACGCTCCCGAAATCGTATTGTCTGTGAGAGACGAAATGAGGTTTCGCATACGGCGAAACGACGATCATTGGAACGCGAAAGCCCAAGCTGGTGTAATTAATTTGAGGAGGCGGCACGTTGTCATACCAACCGCCCCAATCATCCCATAAGATAATGATTGCGGTGTCGTTCCAATACTTGCTCCTTCCGATAGCGTCGACGACGCTGGTGACCCATTTGGGCCCTTGGTTCGCGCCGCTAGCCGGATGATCGGACTCGCAAAGGGTTGGTATCACCCAGGAAACGGAGGAAAGCGTTCCCTGCGCGAGGTCGGTAAAAATCTTAGTGTCGGGTGCGCTTATGTGCGACCAGTCCTTCCCGCGCGTGCATTTGTATATGCCGCTGCCTTCACTCGTGCGCTTTACGCACGCTACTTCCTCGATGGCGTCGAAACCATTCCAGACTGAGCCGGCGAAATCCGCATGCGGCCCATACAGAGGAGGCACATAGTACTTCCATGATACATTGCCGGTATCCAAGAGGTCAGCCATCGTTTGGTACTGGGTAAAACACGGGAAAGGCCCTAAATTGTTTACCCTGCCTTTGGTATCGATAACGGGAGTGTAGACTAGTTGTCCCGGCCCGTGCTCGGCTCCCTGAGCATCGCATCCCCAGGGTTGAAAATTTGGTTGGTCGGTGAGCGATTCCGTGGGGCTGATCTGCGTGGTACCCGCAATGATCTGCTGATGCGCGACGAAACTGCTCGCAGTAGCCGTGAAAAACATCCGGTCCGCAAGCGCATATCGTCGAGCGAACTCCCAATAGGGTTTGGTCTCCGAGCGTTCGATAGATGTGTACGGAAGCACTTTGGCCGGTCCCAGGCTCCCCGCTTCTCCTTTAGCTATGAGGTCGAACCCGTCCATCCGGCACGTGCCTGATGCGTCGAGATCGCATTCGACCTTGAACGCGGCGTGATTATGCGAGATGTCGTTGATGCCGCCTATGTCTCTATTCCCTTCAAGCTTGTACGGTTTGACGGGCAGCATCGAACTTGGCGGACACCATGGAGCCTGCTTCGCCCTCTTGCACTTGCCCGTGGACGCGGTATTCGCTCCCGGAAATCCCATGAATAGGTTATTAAAGCTGCGATTTTCCTGAAGCAAGATCACAATGTGCTGAATTCGATGCGATGCGGCGGTCGGTAGGGAAACCGGGGGTGATCCTGCGGGGCCACTACAAGCCCCAAGCGTCACCAACGCAAAAGCAACTGAAGTACAGTGAATGAGGCCTCGTCGCTTCATCTCTCCACTCCTCGCGCGAAATGGTCGTCGGCCTAAGAATATTCGCTGCTCTGACGAAACATCATGGGAGGAGAGAATGTTGAAGAACGGCGGCATTATCGGGGTGTCGGATCACGGTGGATGGGCGGTGTTGGTGACGGTGGCGCGCGATGGAACGCTCCTCGACCGCCGCCGTGTAGAACTTGTGGACGACGACCTGCCGGCGCTTCCCCATCACCACCAAGGCCAAGGTCTCCCGCTGGACGAGGCCGTGGCTTTGGTCGAGCGCGTGCGCGCGTCCGCGCACAGGCACGCAGTACTTGCACTGGACGCGGTCACGATGGCCGTGTCGCCTATCCTCGGCCTCGCCCTTCGCAACCGGCCAGAGCTTCCGCCTACAATTGCCGAACGAATCAAGGACTACCGTGCACGGAATGTCGCCGACTGGGTGATGTACCGTAATGCCCTTGCCGCCGCAGCCGCCGCGCGCGGTTGGCCGGTCCACTGGTACGACGCGAAGAAAGTATTTGGCGCGGCGAGCCAGGCGTTACGCGTCGAGAATTTCGACGCGCACTTTCGCGGTGTGCGGCGCGCTGTCGGCCCGCCATGGAACAAGGATCACAAGCTCGCAATGGCGGCAGCCATCGTCACGGCCAAGGCACTCCCAAAGTGAGTGGCCTAATGCAGCCTCTGTATGAGCGTGCCCCCGTTCTTCATGAGATTCGTCGTCGAGC
>CAWGWT010000012.1:0-75811 GCA_963826325.1 Vulcanimicrobiota bacterium | reverse complement strand
CGCTCCCGGCCTGCTCTCTCGACATGAACGACACGGGGAACTTCAACGGCGCCACGATCTCGGCTCCGTTCATCGGCTACGCCGGGGCGGTGCCCGACGTAAACGGCGCAACCTTCAAGCTTGCAGCCCCGGCGCCGATGCTGCCGGTCGCCGATCCCTGCACCGAAATCGCCGGCTGTTCGTATCTAGCGAGCAACCCGCAATCGACGAGCCCGTGCACTTCTTTCAACGGCACCGGATACACTGGTCCACTCGCGTCAGGCTGTTACAGTTCCCTCAACCTGAATGGCGCGAACGTAACGATGAGCGGCACGTACGTGCTAAACGGCACGTCCGTCTTCAACGGCGCGCACGTCACCGGCACGAACGTGACGATTTACGTCACCGCCGCCGGAACCGCGCCCAACTTCAACGGTGCGACCGTATCTTTGTCGCCGCCGGCGACCGGAAATAAGGCCGGCGTGCTCTACTATCAGGTACCGAGCAACACGAGTAACCCTAACTTCAACGGCGCCAACGCCACCTACAGCGGGCTCATTTATGCGCCCGGCGCAACCGCGGCGAACTTCAACGGCGCCAACGGCGGCTACGTGGTCTTGGTCTTCGGCGCGGTGGACTTAAACGGGGGCACCGCCGTCGACTTCGCGACGCCGCCCCCGGGTCAATCCCTTCTGTCGCAGGCGGTCCTGGCGCAGTGAAAACACGACGGCCGGCCGGTGGCCAGCGCGGATCGAGCATGGTGGAGTTTGCGCTGGTGGCACCACTCTTGGCCTTCATGTTGGTCGGAACGATCGATGTCGGGCGGTACACGTACTACGGAATCCTTGCCGCGCACGCGGTCAGGTCGGGCGTCCAGTATGGTGCTCAAAATCTCGCGACGGCTGCCGACGCGGCCATGAGCGGGCCCGCGACGACCGCAGCGGCGTTTCAAGACGCACAGAGCGTTCCAAAGTTTAGCGTTGTCACGTCCGTCGTCTGCACGTTGAATGGTCAAACGTCGCCGTGCCCCGCGAGTAACTCGGGTTCCGCACCGCCTTCGGGCCTGATCTATTTTGTAAAGGTGCAAATCAGCGGCAGCTTCAGCCCGCTCATTCAATATCCGGGACTTGCCACCGTTCCCATCGGCGCCACCTCAATTATGAGGGTAATCGACCAATGAGCGTCCGCAAGCGCGAACGAGGCAGCAGCCTGCCGGAAATGGCGATCATCCTTGTGGGGTTGCTCACGTTCCTCTTTGCAATCGTCGATTTCGGCCGCGCCACCTACACCTACGCCTTCGTCGCTCAGCTCGCGCGTCAAGGCGCGCGCTGGGGAATCGTGCGCGGCTCGCAGTGCGTATTCCTCGACCACTGTAATGCCACCTCAAGCCAGATCCAGGCGTACGTGCAAAGCCTCTCCGAGGGCGTAACGAACGCGAGCCAGATCACGGCCACATCCTCTTATAGCAACTGCCCTCCCGGCAGCACGGGGCATGCGCCGGGCTGCACCCTCACGGTCTCGGTGACTATCCGTTTTCGTTCGTTCTTTTGTACATGCCGGCCAACGTAATCGGGCTGACCCATGACGAGCGCGTCCCAAATGGTAGTCTCGCAATGAGGTTTCGCCCCGGGTCGTGAGCACGGCGCTGGATATATGGCGCGGGACGCCGCTTCAATCGCAGCAGCGCGGGTCGGCAACGGCGATGCAGACGCCCGAGGGAAGCGTCTCCGCATTTTTTTCACTTGAGACCTTCGACCGGCGGCGCGGCGTCGCTCTCTACGCGTTGCGCGTCATCAATCGCACGCAATCTGCGCTCGTGTGCCGTACCTGGGTTATCTCCCGCTATGGCGATGCCATGCTGGCGTATCCGGCGCTCTTCGAAGTCGCGCCGTTCTCAACGGGCGTCACACAAATTCCGCTCTGGCCGCGCGACTTTCTCTCGTTTGATCGTGCACTCGCCGAGATCGTCGGCAACGGCGTGCACTGTATCGTGGAAGCCGCCGCTCCGGAGATTAAGAAGCCGCTGCGAAGCTACGTGCTATCGGCAGCGGCGAGTCTCCTTACATTGGTGCTCGGAATGGCGGCGCTCGCGACGCTCGGCGCAGCGCGCCCGCGAATTACCGCATTTGTTGTTCCGCCCGAAACGCTCGCCGGTACGACCGTGCAGGCCGAGTACGGTGCATCCGGCGCCGGACGCCTCGCCTACGCGGTCGCAGCCCCCGACGGCCGCCGTCTTCAAGGCGGCCGGCTCGCCGTGCGCTCGGGATCGATTTCGATCGCCATTCCACCCTCCGCCATTCCGGCCGCGTACACGCTGCAACTCGTGTTGAGCGGGCCGCTTGGCAAAGCCACGGAGGTGCGCGTCCTCAACGCGCTCGTGCCTCGGATTAGGGGAGCCCAGATCGACGACATCTCGGTTCATCCGGTCGTCGCCAAACCCGGGCAGACGGTTGACGTCAGCTACCGGGCCGCCGCCGAGGCCGGCTACGTCCGTCTGCTCGATAGCGACGGCACGATTTGGGCACAGAAGCCATTTTCACGCAACGGCCTGACGGAATTCGTCGTTCCGGCTGCGCCGAACGCTCGCGAGCTGCGGGTGCTTCTTCACGTTTCTAAGGGGAATTCGATCGCGCAATCGATGGCCGGCATCGTGGTCGCAAATCAATCGGCGCTGGCGGCTACCGGCGATTCGCAAATTGCCGGCGACGATGCGACTGCGACCGTTGGCACCGGTGCCGACGAAAACGGCACATTCGAAGTTTTAAACCGCATCGTCAAAAGCGGTAATCCGATTCGCGTCCGTATCATTTCACCGCGTAACGGCATGCGAATCGCGCTCAACGACGCGCAATCGCGCGAGGTGACCGCAATGAATGTTGGCGCAGACGCGAACGTCGTCACCTTGCAAGCTCCAGCGGTAAGGGTCGCGGCGCGCTACACGGTGGTGGCCGGCTTTACCGATGGCTTCGGCCAAGAGAGCGTCGTCCAAACCGTAACGATCCTCCCGTAAAGAGAAAGCGAGCCGGAAATCCGGCTCGCTTTCTCTCCAGAACCTGTAACGGGGTGTCGCGCCCTGCCTTAGATTGTGTTTGCGACGGTGTTCAAGATAGAGCTGAGATCTGTGCCGACGGCCTTGACGGCGTGCACCGCAATCAGTGCGATGAACCCGATAAGTAGGCCGTACTCGACCATTGCGGCCCCTTCATCGTCGCGGGCCATTGATTTTAGTGTGGTGAGCATTTTGATACGTCTCCCTTTCTGAGTGAACCGTCTTAGACTGTGTTGGCGACGGTATTGAAGATAGTGCTGAGATTCGTGCCGAGGACCTGGACTGCAGCCAGGGCGACGAGCGCGATAAACCCGATAAGTAGGCCGTACTCGACCAGTGTGGCCCCTTCGTCTTCACGGGCCATGGACTGGAGCGTGGCATTCATTCGATCTGCCTCTTTCAGGCTTAGATCGTGTTGGCGACGGTGTTGAAGAGGGTGCTGAGATTCGTGCCCAGGACCTTCACGGCGGCGAGGGCGACCATCGCGATCAAAGCAACCAAGAGGCCGTACTCGACCATGGTGGCACCTTCGTCATCGCGGATCATTGAGGTGAGGGTGGCTAACATTTGCGTCTCCTGTTGTGTGTAAGTAGTGAGTGAACGAGTAACGTAAAGAGCTGCCACCGCGGTTCCCGCCCAAAGCAAGCTACCGCTCTTTGTAAGCGGCTGCTCATCAACTCTGCGATTTGCCTTGCGCCAGCTTTTTTGCCGCAGGGCGTTAATTCTTGTTGACGGCTCAACGTCATATGTAGCATAATCGGGGAGAGGGGTCAAGGGGCCCCTCGCAGGGCCCTACCTCTTACGAGCTAGGGCTTCGGACAATTCTTAAACCCCACACGTATTCGCTTTTACGGAAGGAACATTCAGATGAGACGCAGGGGAGAGTCGGGCCAGGTTCTGCCGCTGATCGCGGTCTGCCTGACGGCAATCATGGGCTTTGCCGGTATGTCGGTAGACGTCGGCTATTTCGAATATCACCAACGCCAGGAGCAGTCTGCGGCCGATGCCGCCGCGCTGGGGGCTGCTCAGCAGCTCGCCTACGCGGGCTGCCCCAGCTCCAGCTCGGCGAAGACCGCCGCCTACAACGACATAGCCAGCAACGGCTACACCAACGGCGCAAACGGCGTCACGGTGAGCGTGAGCAATCCGCCGGCGACGCCCAGTCCAGCACCCTCTGGAAAGCCGTCGCCCTCGCCGGCCCCGTACGCCGGCAATCCCTGCGCGGTCAGCGTTCAGGTTACCGGGACGAAGACTCCCACGTTTTTCACCAAGCTGTTCGGTCATGCAAACGGCGCGACCCAGTCGACTGCCGCGATCGCGCTGCTGGTGAAAAATGACGACAACTGCATTTTCCTCCTGAGTCAAACCGCTACGCTTAACCTTTCGGGGGTAAATGTAACTGCGCCGGGGTGCGGCGTCGCCGCAAACAGCGCTACGGTGGAGACGAGCGGCGATAATATTAACGTCGCGTCCTTTGGGTATGCGCACACGTGGACGGGCAGCAGCAGCGACTTTTCGGGCGCAAAGCCGACGAAGATGCTGCCGGTGGCCGATCCATGTCCGGAGATCGCCGGGTGCGCGTATGCCGCAGCAAACAAGGTTTCGTCCTCGTCTTGTAACAGCATTTGACAACAAATCCGGGAATGTTTCGGTAAGTCCCGGGTGTTACAGTTCGTTCAATAACTCCGGCGGAACGGTTACCATGCATCCAGGCCAGTATGAGTTTACCGGCCCCATCACGCAGAGCGGTAACCAAGCAAGTCTCTCGGGAAGTGGCGTCACCCTATACGTCTCGCCGGCAGCAAGCACGATTGCGCTGGGTGGGAACAATGTGACCCTATCGGCACCCACGACGGGAACCTACGCCAACGTGCTCTACTATCAAGATCCCGGCAATAGCACGAACGTGCAGTTTACAAGCACGAATACAAGCGTTACTGGGCTCGTCTACGCGCCCGCGGCGCTTGGCCAAGTGAATGCCAATATCAGCAAGTACGTGGTGCTGGTCTTTGCGAACATGGACTTTGACGGAACAAGCTGCGGTGGCTGGCAGCTCACCGGTCCCACCGCCGGTAATTCAATCATTCAAACCGCAGTCTTAGGGAGCTGACTGTGCGACTCCTAATAAAAAGCCGCGCGGGAAAGCTGGTGCGTTCAGAGACGGGAACGAGCATGGTCGAATTTGCGATCCTCGCTCCTGTCTTCGTCCTCTTGCTGATTGGCCTAATCGAAGTAGGGCGATTCGCGTTCTTTGGGATCCTCGCCGCCAACGCCGCACGCGCCGGTGCTCAATACGGGGCACAGACCTTATCCACGGCGGCCGACACCGCCGGGATGACAAGCGCGGCCTTGCAAGACGGGCAGAACCTTTCTAACTGGCACGTCTTACCGACGAACCTGTGTTCCGTAAGTGGAGGAACTCCCGCACCCTGTCCCACACCCGGCGCTGGGCCGCCGACGAACACGATCTATTACGTCCAGGTGCAAGTCAACGGCACGTTCACTTCGCTGTTGAAGTATCCGGGCATCCCGCATTCCGTTCCGATAAGCGGAAGTGCGACTATGCGGGTGGCCAACCAATGAGAAGAAGACATCGCGAACGCGGCGCTAGCCTTCCCGAAACGGCCATCGTCATGTCGGTACTCCTTGCGCTCACTTTCGGCATCATCGACTTCGGCCGCGCAATGTACACCTACGGCTTTGTCGCACAGCTTGCGCGTGAAGGCACGCGCTGGGCGGCGGTGCACGGCTCCACGTCTTGCACGAACAGCATGGTAAACGGGACGAGTACGCTGGCCGATTGTAACGCGACCGCTGCTCAGATTCAGAGTTACGTACAAAGCCTTTCCCAAGGGGCGACCATCGCGAGCAATATTTTGGTCCCTGCGCCGGTGTACTCTTGCCCAGCGGGCGGTTCGGTGAACGCACCCGGGTGCACCGTATCGTTGACGGTGTAGTATCCGTTCAAGTTCGTGCTGCCTTTCCTGCCAAAGGCGGGCATCCAGATGGCCAGTACGTCGCAGATGGTGATCTCCCAGTGACGCATCAACGACGATGAGACGATTTGCGCCTATCAATGGCGCGAAAAACGTGACGGTGACTGCAAGCAACCCGCCCACCACCGGGCCGTATGCCGGCAACGGCTACGCGGTCACCGTCGCGATCCAGCCAATGAGACGGAGGCGTCGCGAGCGCGGCGCCAGTCTGCCCGAAACGGCCATCGTTATGTCCGTGCTCCTCGCGCTCACGTTCGGTATCATTGATTTCGGCCGTGCCATGTACACCTACGGCTTCGTCGCGCAGATGGCGCGCGAGGGCGCGCGCTGGGCGATCGTTCGCGGCTCGCAGTCTTGCTCCAACAGCGGGAATAATCTACCGCAATGTAACGCGAGCGCCGCTCAAATCAAAAGCTACGTGCAAAGCCTCTCCGAAGGCGCGACGATCGCGAGCAGTATTCAAGTCCCTAACCCCGTGTATACCTGTCCTACGGGACTCTCGGGAAACGCGCCCACATGCGCCATATCTTTGACCGTTAACTATCCGTTCACGTTCGTGCTGCCCTTCCTGCCGAAGGCGGGCATACTTATGTCGAGCACCTCGCAAATGGTCATCTCTCAGTAACTCATGCAGAAGGGGATTTTTTCGATGAAACGCAGAGGAGACTCAGGTCAGGTCTTACCGCTGATTGCGATCTGCCTGACGGTAATCATGGGATTCGCCGGCATGTCGGTCGACGTCGGTTATTTGGAATATCATCAGCGCCAGCAGCAATCGGCGGCCGACGCGGCCGCCGTCGGCGGCGCCCAGCAGCTCATCTACTCTAATTGCGCCAACTCCGGTGCGGCAACGACCGCCGCCGACAACGACTCGGCGAGCAACGGCTACACCAACGGCGCGAACAACGTGACGGTGACGGTGAACAATCCGCCCAACAGCGGGCCATATGCCGGCAACGGCTGCGCGGTCACCGTCGCGATCACCGCCACAAAAGTACCCACGTTTTTCAGCCGGCTCTTTGCGCCATGCAACGAGCGCGACGGAGTCGACTCAGGCGACCGGACTGGTGACGGCCAACAATAAGGGTTGCGTCTATCTGCTCAACAAGAGTTCTTCGACGACCTTCAACGGGGACACGGTGAATGCCCCGGGCTGCGGTTTCCTCATTAACGACACGGCGCTATTCAACGGCAGCAGTTTCGATGCTGGAAGCATCGGTTACGGCGGTGGAACACCGACCGAAAACGGAACGACTTTTTCGGCCGCTACGCCCGCACCGATGCTCAAGGTCGCCGATCCTTGCCCAGAGATTGCGGGCTGCGCCTACATCGCCGCGAATCCGCCTTCGACGACAGGCTGCACGTCGTATAGCGAGAGCGGAATCACCAATCTTACGGTACCGCCCGGCTGTTATAGCTCGTTCCTGCTGAACGGAGACGTTAATGTAACCTTTGCGCCGGGCACTTTCGTCTTCACTGGATCCACAACGATCAACGGGGTGACCAATCTCAACGGTAGCGGTGTAACGCTCTACGTGGCCGCTACGGGGCAGCCGCCAATCTTCAACGGTATCCCCAGCCTCACGCTTACGCCTCCGGCGAGCGGAAACTATCCCGGAGTGCTCTACTATCAGGTGCCGAGCAATACGAGCAACCCAACGTTCAACGGCAATACGATGAGCCTTAGCGGCTTGATCTATGCGCCCGGTGCGACCGATGCGATCTTCAATGGCACGAATGGCGGCTATCTTGTCCTGGTGCTCGGGGCGGCGACCTTTAACGGCAGCACTGCCTACGACCTTGCTTCACCACCTCCGAATGGGTCCCTGATCAAATCAGCGGTCTTGGGCGAGTGATGCGTCGGCTTTTTCGGTCGGATAAGGGAACGAGCATGATCGAGTTCGCGATACTCGCGCCGGTGTTCGTACTCTTGCTGATGGGTATCATCGAGGTCGGGCGGTACACGTACTTCGGAATTCTCGCAGCGAACGCCGCGCGGGCCGGCGTGCAGTACGGTGCGCAGAACACGACCACGGCAGCGCAGACCAATGCCATTAGAGCCGCGGCCCTTCAAGATGGGCAAAATCTCTCAACCTGGGCGATCACGCCGACGACGCTCTGCTCCGTCAACGGTGCGACGCCGACGGCGGCAGCATGTTCGGGAGTGGGCGTACCGGTGAACACGATCTACTACGTGCAGGTGCAGGTCGCTGGGACGTTTACGTCTCTCTTCAACTATCCAGGCGTTCCGCATTCGGCTCCGATCGGTGCTACCGCCATCATGCGGGTGGCCAGCCAATGAGACGGAGGCGTCGCGAGCGCGGCGCCTGGGTGGCCCCGTGGCGGCCATCGTCATGTCCGTGCTCCTGCTCACGTTCGGTATCATTGACTTCGGCCGTGCCATGTACACCTACGGTTTCGTCGCCAGATGGCCCGCGAGGGCGCGCGCTGGGCGATCGTTCGCCTCGCAGTCTTGCTCCAACAGCGGGAATAATCTACCATGCATGTAACGCGAGCGCCGCTCAAATCAAAAGCTACGTACAAAGCCTCTCCGAAGGCGCGACGATCGCGAGCAGATTCAAGTCCCTAACCCCGTGTATACTGTGTCCTACGGGAGCTTCTCGGGAAAGCGCCCACATGCGCCATATCGTTGACCGTTAACATATCCGTTCACTTCGTGCTAGCCATTCCTGCCGAAGGCATCATCAATATGTCGAGCGCGTCTTAAATGGTAATCTCGCAGTAGACCATTGCGGCAACCTTACAACGGCGCGAAAAACGTGGTGGTAACGGTGAATAATCCGCCTGCCGCGGGGCCATACAGCGCCATCCGCTGTACGCTCACCAGTCGCGAGGACCGCACTAACCAACAAGAGCGCCTAGGGCGTCTGGCGACCATTGCCCTACCTATTCCCCCACGGCAACGGGTACGGGACGCAACGGCCGTTTGATCAAGAAGACCAGCGGCGTCGAAAGCACGAAGACGATCGCCGTCAGCCGAAAGAGATAGTCGTAAGCGATCATCGTCGCCTGCTGAGAGACCATCTGCGTGAGCTGCCCGACCGAATAGCCGTGAGTTTGGGTCACGCCCGAAGCGAGGACGTTCCAGGCAATCGCCGTCCGATGCGTGAGCAGGGTGGTAAGAATCGCGATGCCCAAACTTCCGCCGAGCTGGCGCAGAAGCGTAAGAACTCCCGTGGCGCCCGCCAACTCCCCGCGGGGCACGTCGCTGAGCGAGATCGTCGTAAGCGGAACGAAGAGAAAGCCGAGAGCGAAGCCTTGGACGAGGCGCGGCCAGAAGACGTCCCAGTATCCCGCCTGCACGTCGAGGCCGCCGAGCAGCCACGTCGACCAGGCGAAGAGCAGCGTCCCAAAAACGATTGACCACCGCCCGTCGATTCGGTTCAGCAGCCGCCCGATGATCAACATTGAGACGGCGGTCGCAAAGGCGCCGGGCATCAGCGCGAGGCCGGTGTCGAACGCGGTGAAGCCGAGCATCGATTGAAAGAAGAGCGGCAGGATGAGCGCCGTGCCGAAGAGCCCGAAGCCCATGATAATTCCCAAAAACGAGCCGACCGAGAACGACCGGAATTTGAAGACGCCGAGGTCGACGATGGGATGCTTGTCGCGCAGCGCTTTCATGACGAAAACGATCAAGGCCACTACGGCGATTGCCGTGAACAGCAAAATCGTCTGTGATTGGAACCAATCGTCGCGCTCGCCTTGCTCGAGCACGAACTGCAGGGAAGCCAGACCCGCGGTAAGCAGCCCGAGGCCGACCCAATCGATCCCGCCCTTGGGCTTCGCGATGTACTTCGGATCCGGGATGAACGCGAGCGTCATCAAAAAGGCCGCGATGCCGATCGGAATGTTGATGTAGAAGATGAGCGGCCAGTTTGCGTTGTCCACGATCCAGCCCCCGAGCGTTGGTCCGATCGCGGGTCCAACCATCGCGCCCATGCCGAAGATCGCCATCGCGGCGCCGCGCCGCTCGGCCGGAAAGGTCTCAAAGAGAATCGCTTGTGCCGTCGGCTGCAGTGCGCCGCCGCCAATGCCTTGGATAATGCGATAGAACACAAGTACCCATATCGAACGGGCCGTGCCGCAGAAGAACGACGCGACGGTAAAGAGCGCAAGTGAGATCGCGTAAAACATCTTGCGCCCGAGCAGCGCCGTCAGCCAACCGTTGAGCGGCATCACGACGACGCTGGCGAGGATGTAACCGGTCGCAACCCAGGCGACCTCATCGACCGTCGCGCCGAGGTTGCCGCCGATTGTGTTGAGCGCCACGTTGACGATCGTGGTATCGATGATCGCCATGATCATCCCGAGCATCACCGTTATGGTGATCAGAGCGACCGGCGCTTCTTGGCGATTTTGAACCGGACTACGCTCTATTGCGACTGCAGCCATTCCTAAAGGCCTTCAACACGCTCTCGCACAAGGGACGTTGCGGTGCTTCCTCGATTTGAGCCCGCCCGAAAGAAGACGGCCGCTCTTCTCGTTGCGGCCGCGTTTGCGGTCTTTGCGCTTGTTAACGTTGTCGCGTTTCGCACCGGTCTGTATCGCAGCATTCTCGATCCGGCCTCGAGTACGGGCAGTTTCGAAGCTGCAATCGGTCAGTTTCGAGCGCTTCACGCCGATCGGCGTACCGACATCTTGGTGCTGGGCGATTCGCGGATCTACTCAGGTCTCGACCCCAGCGCGGCGAGTGCCGCAAGCGGAACCTTGCGCTTTCTCAACGGGGGCGTTCCGGGGACGACGCCGCGCTGCTGGCCCTTTTTCGTTCGAGCGATCGACCCGCATGCCGACCGGGTACGCGCGGTTGTCATTGCGGTCGATACGTATGCGGACGACGATAGCGCGATTGGAAGCATCGACGGCGACAACCGCCCGATGGACTTGCGGTATGTCGTTTTTCAAACGCGTTTGCGCGACATCCCGAAACTGGCCGGTTCGTTCTCCGATCCACGCGAGCGAGTCGAATACGGCATCGATCTCTTCTGGCGCGGTCCGGAGCTTCGCGACGATTTCCAAGCCTTAGCCGCAAATCCGGCCGCGCGCATCGTGCAGCTAGAGCAAGCCACGAGATCGACTGTATACGATCCGCTCGTCGCGCATCCGCGCACCGAATCGCTTGCCGGTTTACGCGTCGCCTTTTCAAAGGACGCGATCGTGTATCCGCCGGGCATCTCCGCCGGCGAGCGCCAGGCGATTGCAACGCAGGTGCTGACCCTAGCCAAGCCGAGCCCGTCGTATGCCGTCTACCGGCGGCAATGGCTCGAGCCGATCGCGGCGCGGTACGCAGCCGCCGGCATTCCCGTCCTTTTCGTTCGCATTCCGACGCGCCCCGCGCACCGTGAGGCGACGCAAAGCCCAAGCGGCTCGCTGCTCGAGATCGCACGCGAGCAGCACGCGCGTTTGATTCCGGCAGCGCCGTACATCGCGCTCGAGCGCCCAGAACTCTTCGCCGACGAAGACCACCTCAACCGGGCCGGCAGTCTGCGATTCAGCCGTTTGTTGGGCCGTGACGTCGCCCGCATGCTCGCTGATGGTCGAGCATGAGTCCTCGGTGCTCACCCTAAGCCCGTCGAGGGGCGACCCGCATGCCGCATTAAGCGGCGGTATCGACCCGCCTTCGCGCCACCACACGGCGTCGTGGTACGCTGCTGCGGTCGGCATCGGCATACCGCTGCGTTTTCAGTCGTACGAGTTCTGGCTCTTCGTAGCGATCGTTGCTGCGCTCTTTTACGGTTTACCGCGGCGGGCCGGCCGCTACGTGCTGCTGATCGCGAGCTACTATTTCTATGCGCGCTGGAACGCGTGGTACGTGCTCTTCTTGTGGGTCTTGACTGCCAGCGATTTTCTCATTGCGATCGCGCTCGAGCGAGAGCGCGACCTCCGGCACCGCAACCCGCGCCTGCTGCTCGCTCTCGGCGTCGCCGCCAATCTCGCCTTTCTCGGCAGTTTCAAGTATACGAACTTTGCGAGCGGTACGGTCGCCGCATTGCTCGGCATGCACGAAAATCCTTGGTTCGTCAATCTCTTCGTCCCGATCGGCATCAGCTTTCATACGTTCCAAAGCATTTCGTATTTGGTCGACGTCTACCGTGGCCGCATGACGGCGATTCGCAAACCGCTCGACTATGCGCTGTATTTGGCGTTCTTTCCGCAGCTCTTGGCAGGGCCGATCGTGCGGGCGGGGCTTTTCTTCGGAGAGCTCTTTGCGTGGCGGCCTCCCGGCCCCGACGACGTCAGCTACGGGCTCACGCGCGCCGGCTTCGGGTTGGTGAAGAAGATGGCGATCGCCGATCAGTTTGCCGACGTCGCGAATGCCTATTGGGGCTCGATTGCGAGTCATCCCGGCGCGCCCGCGGCTTGGAGCGCGCTCTTTGCCTTCGCGATGCAGATCTATTTCGATTTTTCAGGCTACAGCGACATCGCGATCGGCTGCGCCAGGCTCTTCGGCTTCGTCTTTCCCGAGAATTTTCGGATGCCGTACCTCGCAACGAGCATCACCGATTTCTGGCATCGGTGGCACGTTACGCTCTCGACGTGGCTGCGTGATTATCTCTACATCCCGCTGGGCGGGAATCGCCACGGCGAGGCGGCGACGCTGCGTAATCTGATGCTCACGATGCTTTTGGGAGGCCTCTGGCACGGCGCGCAGTGGACCTTCGTGGCGTGGGGCGCATACCACGGCGTTGTGCTCTGCGTCGAGCGCGTAGCGGGCGTCGATCGCGAGCGCACGGCCCTGCGCGTGGCCGACGCGGTCGCACGAGTACTCGTCACGTTCTGCATCGTCTCCTTGGGGTGGGTGCTCTTTCGATCGCCGACGTTCGGCGCTGCAATTGCCGTCTACCGGGCGCTCTTCACCGGCGGTGGCGGCCCAGCGCTGCTGACCGGATGGCAAGCCGTCTTGGCCGGCGGCATCGTCGCGTTCGGTCTGGTGCGGCTCCTTCTCGAGCGGTGCAACGTCACGCCCGCGTGGCCGCAATTTCCTCGCGTGGCGCAAGCCGGAGTGCTCGCCGGACTGCTGCTCGCACTCGAGCTGCTTTCATGGCCAGGGATTTCGCCGACGTTCATCTATTTCAAATTCTAAAACCATTAGTTCGTCGAGCGCGGCGCCGCGCTGGGACGCGAGGCGCGCCATCGTTCGATCGCGACGATGATCGTCAAGGCGATCCTTGCGAGCGTGGGAATGACACGCGAACGCAGTAAGCGCGGGTCGAACGACGCCATGTACCGATCGTTCTCATCGATGCAGGCCCGAATGAAGGTCGTCGGGGTGAGATTTCTCAGAGCGTCACCGAAAAGGCCGCTCGTCTCCGCCGGGCCTTTGTCGTGCTGCATCTCGGCGCCGGCCCTGATGCGGCGCCAGATGGCGCCGCCGTAGCCAAGGAAGACTGGAAGCGCTTGCAGGACCGGACCGCGCAGGCCGCGGCGTGAGCGATCCCACGCGATCCAATTGACGAAGAAGACGATGTGTCGTGCTTCTTCTAGGATCACTCGCGCAAAAAGTGATGTCAGCGCTTCGGGAAAGATACGGGCATCTCGTGCCAAACGGAAGATGCCGAAGCCGGCAAAGGAGTCGACGCACTCGTTGTAACCAAAATTAATGAAGGCGCGGCGCGTCGGCTCTTGTTTTGGGACGCTGGGCGTGATCACCAGGCCGTAACGCTCGATCATGCATCGTAAAATTCGTCCGTGCCGGTCTTCTTCGTAGGCTTGCAGCTCGAGTGCCCGGCGCACGAGTGGGTCGGGTTCGGTCTTTGCAAAAGCGCTCAGCATACTTCCCGCGCCAAGCTCGACTTCGAGCGCGAGAGTCCAAATCGGGATCGCGCGCAGCCGCGCCAGCGACGTATCGTCAAGCTGTGGCCACGGCAATTCCTGCGGCTCGTAAGCGCGATGCGATTCCAGGAACGAGCGGCAGAAAAGTTGCTTGTGTTCGTTCGAGCCGATCTGCACCGTGATTACTCCATCTCGGATTTGGGAAGGCAACCGTCCGGAGACCGGTCGAAGGGACCACGCAGCTATGACCGCGCTCCGAGACCCTATTCCCCTTGGCAATCATCGGGCTTGCATTGCGCGGTACCTCCGTGGAATCGTTTCGTCCGCCGGCTCGGTTGCGGCACGAATCATCGAGGAGCGCCTTGGGGAGTGCTATGCGGGCGATGCGGTCCGCCCCAGCCTTGTGTTGTGGGCTTGCGCCGCCGGTAAAGGGAACCTAGCCGACGCGCTGCCGGTTGCCGTCGCCTTCGATCTCTTCGATCGCTTCTTGCTCCTGCACGACGAGCTCGCGGATGAATCCGCAGTGGCGACGGTCGCGCGGTGGGGTCTTGGACAGAGTCTCAACGCCGGGGATGCGCTCTACGCGTTGGCGTTTCGCAGCCTCGCAAGCGATGTCTCCGAGCCGCGTTGCCGGCTGCGGACGGCGCGGCTTGTTGGCCAAGCGGTCCTCGAGGCCATTGCGAAAAGCGGCGACAATATCGCGCGCGGTGCCGTCTTGACGGTAGCTGCTCTAGAAGCGGGCGCCGTGATCGCCGGATTGCCCGGGCCAGTCGCCCGCGCTTACGCCGAGGCCGGGCGCCTCTTGAGTACAGCCGCGGTTTCATCTGATCCGGCGCTCGCGCGAAGCGCATCGCGCCGAGCCGTAGCCGCTCTGCGCCGTCACGCCGGGCGCGACGATCTTGCCACCTTCAAAGAAGTCGCCCGCTACGTTGCGCACCGAGCGGCCTAAAAAAGCGACGCCGTCGCGAAAGGCGGAGCATCTCCGTATCAATCTCGAGCAGGATGTCGGCGCTAAGGGCGTTGACGCCGGTTTCGAGGCCTACCGGTTTGCGCATCGCGCCCTGCCTGAGATCGATCTTCCCGACGTCGATCCGTCGGCCGAAATTTTTGGCCGGAGACTCGGGGCGCCGCTTCTCATATCGTGCATGACGGGTGGTACGCGCCGCTGCGCGCCGGCTCAATCGGCGACTTGCTCGCGTCGCACAAGAGCACGGATTCGCGATGGGCCTTGGATCGGGTCGCGCGCTGCTCGAATTTCCCGACTCCATTGAGACGTTCGACGTTCGGCCGCTGGCACCCGACGTTGCGCTTCTCGCCAATCTCGGTGCCGTGCAGCTCAACAAGGGTTATGGTGTCGCGGAGTGCCGGCGCCTCGTCGAAATCTTACATGCCGATGCGATCGCCCTTCATCTCAATCCGCTGCAAGAAGCGCTGCAGCCGGAAGGCGACACGTGTTTTAGTGGCCTGCTCGATCGTATCGCGAACCTGTGCGATCGAGCCGGCTTTCCAATTGTCGTCAAGGAGGTGGGTTGGGGAATTGGAGCCGATGCAGTGCGCGCGCTCTTTGACGCCGGCGTTGCCGCCGTCGATCTCGCTGGAGCGGGGGGAACGTCGTGGAGTGAGGTCGAGCGTTACCGCATCGGCGAACCGTGGCGGGCGCGCGTCGCGGGCGCTTTTGCGAGCTGGGGCATACCGACGGCGCGCGCTCTCGTAGATGCCCGCGCCGTGGCGCCTTCGGAGACGCTCATTGCCAGCGGCGGCATCCGGCCAGGCCTCGACGTTCCCAAAGCGCTCGCGCTCGGCGCCGACCTGGTGGGAATCGCCGGTCCATTCCTTCGCGCCGCCGACGAAAGCCTCGAAGCGGCGCACGAACTCGCTCGCGAGCTCGTCGAAACGCTGCGCGTCGCGATGTTCTGCGTCGGCGCGCGTACGCCGGCCGACCTCCGCGGCACCCTGTTAGCCAGTCGACTTATCGCACGCAGGCCGATGACGCTCAACCTCGAAGCGGCCGACGCCTACTGTCGCATGCTCACGCGCCGCCATTACGAGAACTTTAGCGTTGCGTCGCGTTTTGTGGACGCGAGTACTCGGCGCGATCTGATGCGCATTTATGCCTACTGTCGCACGACCGATGATCTCGGCGATGAAAGTCCCAATGGAACCGCACTGCCCCGCTTGGAGCGCTGGCGCAGCGAGGTCGAAGCACTCTTCCGCGGCACGCCGCCCATCCATCCCGTGCTCTTCGCGCTGCGCGCGACTGTCGAACATCGCGCAATCGGCGCACAGCCGTTCCTCGATCTTATCGCAGCCAACGTGCAGGATCAGCATGTGACGCATTATCGAACGTGGGACGAGCTGATCGGCTATTGTCGTCTCTCCGCTGCACCCGTTGGCAGAATGGTGCTGCGCATCTTTGGTGTCAACGATGCGCACGCGGTGCACCTCTCCGACGATGTCTGCATCGGTCTGCAGCTCGCCAATCACGCGCAAGACGTTAGCCGGGATGCCGCAATCGGTCGCAGATATCTTGTGGATAACGACGTCGACGAAGGGGAATAGCCGGCGCCGCACAAGCCATGGTGGAGCGCGCCCGGACGCTGCTCGCTTCGGGGGAGGCGCTCGAAGCTCTGTGCCTCGACCGCTGCGGTTACAGCTCTCGCTCTACCGTATGGGAGGCTTTGCGATCTGCGACGCGATCGAGGCAATCGGGTATAAAACGGAACATGAACGCCCGAGCGTCTCGGCCTCCACGAAGGTATCTTTGGTGCTTCGTGCCGCCTTCCAGAGCTTTTCTCGCAGGCCGGCCGGCATAAGATGATCAACCTTCAACGCGCCCTTTTCGGCGTTCCGTTCCTCGAATCCGACCAGCACCGGGCCGAGCGGTTCAACCGCGACATGGCCAAACGCGAGGCCGGCAACTTCTATTGGGGCTTCATCTCGCTAGGCTATCACGAGCGCATGGCGATCTATGCGCTCTACAATTTTGCGCGGCAGGTCGACGACGAAGCCGATACGGTCGGCCTCGAGAACTTGCCCGCTCGTCTCGCCGTCCATCGCGAGCGAATCTCGCGCGCCGCGTGGCCAC
Organism: Vulcanimicrobiota bacterium; assembly: GCA_963826325.1. Lineage (GTDB taxonomy): Bacteria > Vulcanimicrobiota > Vulcanimicrobiia > Vulcanimicrobiales > Vulcanimicrobiaceae > Cybelea. The sequence continues at coordinate 58,911 of CAWGWT010000012.1, read as the reverse complement.
TACGGCGAAGATCCGATCCTGCGCGTGCTCTCCGAGGCCGTCGACCGCTATGCTATTCCCGAAGAGAGCTGCAAATGCTCGTCGATGGCGTCGAGATGGATTTCTAGCGCTCGCGCTACCGCGTCGTTCGAGGAGTTGCGGCACTATTGCACTCTCGTGCATCGGTCGTCGGGCGCATGTGCGTGAGCATTTTCGGCTTTAGCGACCCGGTCGCGCTCGAACGCGCCGACGATCTCGGCCTGGCGCTACAGCTGACGAACATCTTGCGCGACGTGCGCGAAGACGCCGTAGATATGGATCGCATCTATCTGCCGCAAGACGAGCTGCGCGCGCTTCGACATTCCGGAGTCGGCGCTCTCTCGATGGCGAGACTTATCCGGGCTGGGGCGAGCTTGTCGCTCATAACGTTGCGCGCGCCCGCACCTACTTCGCGACCGGCTATGAGGTCTTGCGCTACATTCCGCGCCGTCCCGCAGCCTGCGTACAAACGATGGCCGGCATCTACGAGGAGCTGCTGAAGAAGATCGAGCGAGAGCCGGGGCTTCCATTGCGAGCGCGCGCGGCGCTTTCGAAGACGGAGAAACTCAGAGTCGTCGTGCGGTCGTGGCTCTCGAGCGCGTAGCCGTTGTCGGCGGGGGCCTCGCCGGCCTCTCCGCCGCGCTTCGCGCTCAAAGACGCCGGAACCCAAGTCTAGCTCTTCGAGCGCAGCCGCATCCTCGGCGGCCGCGCCACCTCGTTTGAGATCGACGGCATCGAGGTCGACAACGGGCAGCATGTCTTCCTGGCGTGCTGCACCGATTTCATTGGTTTCGCGCAGCCCGTCGGGATGGACGACCAGTTGCACCTGCAAGACCGCTTCGATGCTCGTACTCTCGGGTGCACGGCCGCATCGGGCGGCTTCGCGCCGGCGACTGCCGGCACCCTTTCATCTCCTCATCGTTTGAGCTATCCGCACCTCAATCTCATCGAAAAACTCCGCATCGCACGCGTCCTGGCCTGCGTCAGCCTGAAGCCCGCAAGTGTCACCCTGAGCCCGTCGAGTGGTGACCCGCACCGACACCTTTGAAACGTGGCTCCGCGAAAACGGACAAGGAGCAGGCGAACGCGCGGCATTTTGGGACCCGTTCTTCATTCCGGCCCTCAACGCTCCATTCGATCGCGTCGCCGCTGCCGACGCGATGTTCGTGTTACGGACCGCCTTTTTGGGCGAGAAAGAGCCGCGAGCTTCGGCTTTTCGAAGGTGCCGCTCGCGCATCTCGCCGCCGCCGCCGCGAACAACTCGATAACGTCTACATTCGACGCCGGTCTTACCGTCGACGCCGGCAGGCGATGCCGTCACGCTGACGCTGCCCAAGGGTAACGCTCGATTTCGACGCGGTCGTCCTCGCCGTGCCCCCTCGCCAAATCGAGCGGATTCTCGCCGATCCATAGCAATACGGTATTGAAAACCTTGAACCGTACGATGCCGTACCCGATCGTCGACGTCCATCTCTGGCACGACGGCGGAACGATCGGCCGGGACTTCGCGGCGGCGCTCGAATCGCCGCTGCAATGGATCTTTGAAAAGGCGCCCGGATACCTCGCTGCAGCATCAGCTCCGCCGACAGTATCTTCGCGAAACGACCGCAGAGTTCGAAGCCCTCGCATGGCGCGAAGTACAAACCTTCCTCCCTTCGTTGCAAAACGCGAAGTTAACGCGAAAGGCGGTCACTCGCAATCCCGAAGCAACTTGGCTTCCTCGCGTGGGGGCGAAACGAACGGAGCAGCGCACCGCAACCCACGAATCGCAATCGCTGGCTCGTGGACCGACACCGGCTGGCCCGACACCATGGAGTCCGCAGTGCGCAGCGGTAAACTCGCTGCCTCATTCTGAGCGAAGCCCAGCGACGCCCCTCGGTCTCCTGAGCGAAGCCGAGCAGCGCCCCTCAGGTGTCATCCTGAGCGAAGCCGAGCGAGCGCAGCGAGTCGCCAGGCGGAGTCGAAGGACGAGAGACGGCGTGAACGACACTGAGCGAGTCGCAGCGAGTCGAACGCGTCGACAGGGCAAAGCCTGCATCCGCGATCGGCTGGCTCCTGAAGAACAGGACACAGAAGGCTGGTGGTCCGGCGAGCTCGAGACGAACGTCACGATGACCGCCGAGCACGTCCTCCTCTTTCGCTTCCTAGGTTTGCCGCACGACGAGTTCCGCGACGGCGCGATCGCGCATATTCTAAAGCACTCAGCGCAGCGACGGCTCGTGGGCACTCTACTACGACGGGCCCGCCGACTTGAGCACGACGATCGAAGCCTATGTCGCGCTCAAAGTGCTCGGCGTCGATCCGCAGTGCGACGAGATGCGCAAGGCGCTTGTGGTGATTCAACGCGGCGGCGGCGTGCTCAACGCGCGCGTCTTCACGAAGATTTGGCTCGCGCTCTTCGGCGTCTATCCGTGGTCGGGCGTGCCCTCGCTGCCACCCGAGCTGGTGTACTTTCCGTTGTGGATGCCGTTCAATCTCTACGATTTCGCGTGCTGGGCGCGTGGAACGGTCGCGCCGCTGACGATCGTCGTTTCGAAAAGGCCGATGCGCGCGCTCGGAGTCGACGTTAGCGAGATCGTCGCTCCGGGGACGCAGAGCGAACTGCGCGCGCGTTTCGGGTCGTCGCCATTGGCTGCTGTACGTCGAGCGGCTGCAGAAGCTCTACGAACGCTTCCGCGTTCAGCCGTTTCGTGAAGATGCGCAGCAGCGCGATCGCGCGCTGGGTCATCGAGCGTCAAGAGGCCGACGGAAGCTGGGGCGGCATTCAGCCGCCCTGGGTCTATTCACTGATCGCGCTCAACCTCATGGGTTATACGCTCGATCACCCGGTCATGCGCAAAGGCATCGAAGGCATGAACCGCTTCACCATCGACGCTGCGCAGGGCTGGCGATTTCAGGCTTGCATGTCGCCGGTTTGGGATACGGCGTGGGCAGTGCGCGTGCTGGCGCTTGCGGGCTTTTACGCCTCGCATCCGGCGATGCAGCGCGCGGTGCGTTGGCTGCTGCGCGAGCAAATTCCCGACGATGCGCCGGGCGATTGGCGCATGAAGTGTCAAGCGACCCGCGAGGCAATGGCTGGGCCTTCGAGTTCGATAACGATGCCTATCCGGATATTGACGATACGACGATCGTCGCGCTTGCGCTGCTCGAAGGCGGCGAGCGCTCAGCGGTTGCATCTTCCGTCGAGCGCGCACGCGCTGGACGCTCGCGATGGATTCGCGCAACGGCGCATGGGCGGCCTTCGATCGCGATAACACGCGCGAGCTGCTCTATCGGATGCCGTTCTCCGATTTCGGCGCGATGATCGATCCGCCGACTGAAGACGTCACGGCGCACGTGCTCGAGATGATGGCCGCCCTGGGCGATGACGAGACGAACCGCTCCGTTGCGCGCGGCTTGGAGTATTTGCGCGCGACGCAGAAGCCCGCGGGCTCCTGGTATGGACGCTGGGGCGTCAACCACATCTACGGCACCTGGTGCGTCATCTCGGCGCTCGACCGCGCTCAAGGACGGGCGGCGATATGATCGATCGCGCGGCCGCAATGGTTGATCTCGGTGCAAAACTCCGACGGCGGCTGGGGCGAAAGCTGCCATTCGTACGCCGACGAGTCGTTTGCCGGAATCGGGCAAGCACGCCCTCGCAGACGGCCTGGGCCGTGCTGGGGCTGCAGCTCGCCGGCTTGGCGCAACATCCGGCGGTCGCAACGCGGTCTGGCGTATCTCTGCGAGCGGCAGCGGCGCAGACGGCACGTGGGACGAGCCGGAGTGCACCGGCACCGGCTTCCCGCGGCGATTTCTACATCAACTACCATCTCTATCGCCATCTCTTTCCGACGATGGCCCTTGCGATGCACGCCAAACTCCGTCATGCTGATCCCGACGGTAGCACGCCGACGCTGAGCGAGAGCATTGAGTCGAAGTCGAGCGATGGCGAACGCAGTCCAACGCCCCAACGCAAAGGACAGCCCGACGAAACCATGAAGGAGCCAGCCAACCAATATGAGCATGCCCCTCCAGCAGAAGATCGCCGTCGCGAAATATGTCGCCGGCAAGAGGCTCAAAGGCGAGAAGAAGTATCCGCTCGTGCTCGAGCTCGAGCCGTTGCTGCAGTGCAACCTGGCTTGCGCCGGCTGCGGCAAGATCCAGCATCCCGACGAGATCCTGCGCCAGCGTCTGAGCGTGGAAGAATGCATCGCCGCCGTCGAAGAGTGCGGTGCGCCGATGGTTTCGATTGCCGGCGGCGAACCGCTCGTCCACGAGCAGATGCCGCAGATCGTCGAGGAGCTCGTCAAGCGCAAGAAGTTCGTCTTCCTCTGCACCAACGCGCTGCTGCTCAAGAAAAAGATCCATCTCTTCAAGCCGTCGGTCTACTTCGTCTGGATGATTCATCTAGACGGCATGCGCGAGCGCCACGATCAATCGGTCTGCCGGAAGGGTGTCTTCGACAAGGCGATCGACGCAATCAAGGAAGCCAAGGCGCGCGGCTTTCGGGTCTTCACGAACACGACGTTCTTCGATCAAGACGGCCCCGAATCGATCCGCGAGCGTGCTCGACTACCTCAACGACGAGCTTAAGGTCGACATGATGCAAATCTCGCCGGCTTATGCGTACGAGAAAGCACCCGATCAGGAGCACTTTTTGGGTGTAAAACGCACGCGCGAGATTTTCAGGGAAGCTTTCGCGGGCGGCAAGCGCAAAAAATGGCGCCTTAACCACAGTCCGCTCTATCTCGACTTCCTCGAAGGGAAAGTCGATTTCGAGTGCACGCCGTGGGGCATCCCCTGCTATACGGTCTTTGGCTGGCAGCGACCGTGCTATCTCATGAGCAAAGAGAGCTACGCTCGGACCTACAAAGAGCTGCTCGACGAAACCGACTGGTCGAAGTACGGGCGCGGCAAGCACGAGTCGTGCGAGAACTGCATGGCGCACTGCGGATACGAGCCGACCGCCGTCCTGCGCACGACCGGTTCGATCAAAGAATCTATCCGCGCCGCCTTCGGGAACTAAACAACCGTTCATCCAGCGCGCGGATCCCTTCGGGTGGACCCGCCGCGACCAGCTCGTCGCGCTCGTTGAGCGGCATCTGCGGTGCCGGCCGGAAGTGCATCGTTTCAGACCGTTTGAGAGCGAGCACGACGACTTCGCCGCCATTGGGCGCAAGCGCCGAGATCGGCTCGCCGATCCACGGCGAGCCGCTCGGAATCGTGAAATCCTCGAGCACGAGTTGGCTGTTCTTCGCGAAAAGCACCGTATCGACGAATTCGACCGCCGTGGGACGCATGGCGAGGCTCGCCATCCGGCGACCGCCGATCTGATACGGTGAAATGATGCGAGTCGCACCCGCCAAGCGTAGCTTCGATTCGGCGTCCGCTCGATTCGCTCGCGCGACGATGAAAAGATTAGGATTGAGCACGCGCGCCGAGAGCGTGACGTAGATATTGATTTCGTCGCTATCGACGGCGGCGACGAGCCCGCGCGCTCGCTCTACGCCCGCGGCGCGCAGGGTCGCAGCGTCGGCGGCATCGCCCCCGATCGTTCTGAAGCCCGCAGCGGAGGCACGTTCGAGCGACTCCGCATTGATGTCGATGATGACGAAGTCGATCCCCTCGTCGGTGAAGGTGCGAGCGATCTCGCCGCCGACCCGGCCAAACCCGCAAAGAATGTAGTGTTCCGTCATTTCGGCAACCCGTCGACGCATTCGCCGCTCGATCACGACGCTCCCCAGCCGCCCTTCCAGCGTGTAGCTGAGCAGTCGTAGCAGCGTGTAGGTCAGCACGCCGAAACCGATGGCGACGACGCCGATGGTCCACCACTTGCCGGCCACGTCCATCGGAGCAGGCTCGCCGTTGCCGATCGTCGTGATCGTGGTGATGGTCATGTAAAACGCATCGAACCACGACCAGTGCTCGAGCGCGGCATAGCCCGCGGTTCCGGCTAGCACCACCGCCGCGAGGAGCGCCATCGCGACGCCCAAACTCTGCGAAAGACGCGGCGATTCACGCAACGGTCTGGCTCCTCACGCGTCTAGATGAAGACGCTTCACCTATCCGTGCGATAGTATACCACTCCAATCACGCACGCCGTACCGCTCGCAACTGCCCGGGCCATTGCTTCGCGGCGCCGGCGCCGGGGAGGGCCGGCACGGCCCACCGCGAATCGTCGCGGCATGAAGTCGCTTATGGGTGTGAGCGACGACGCGGCGATCATGCCGCGCGTGCTTACGCATTACCATCTGACCGCACCGCTGATAGAAGCAAGTCTTTCGGGTGCGCCGATTGTCTTTCGAAACTACCCGGCCGGCCTTGAAAAAGACGGCGTCTTTCACGTGACGTCGTTTCCACTCACGGCCAACAAGCTGCTCAAGCTGGTCCACGCAAAGTGCGCGGTAGAATTTTACACGTGGGCGGCGATGGCCGCTGATGAAGACCGCCTGCGCCTCGCACGCATTTTGCTCCAGCCGCCTTCCGGTGTGACGTTCGAACGCGTGAAACTTGCGGCACTTGCCGTGCGCGCCTTGCTCTTTGAAACCGCGCGTCTTGAGGCGGTCGCCCTGCTCGACGGCGGCGCGGGAATGGCGCTCTGGATCCCGCTCGCCGATGCGCCGCATGCGGGGCTGTTGCGGAATTGGCTTCATCAGTTCGCAAATCGTGCCGTCGCGTTGCATCCGCGCCTTCTCTCGACCGAATATAACACGCATAACGACGGGCGAGTCCACTTGCACGTCTCGAGCAACGCCGCCGGACACTACAGCGCGGTACCGTATGGCCTGCGCGCGGAGGGTCTCACGGTCTGCACGCCGATTCGCTGGCAGGAGCTCGGCGGCGTCACCAGTGCTGCGGCGGTGCGCGCCGAGGATCTTCCGGCGCGCTTACGGGAGCATGGCGATCTCTTCGCCACAGAGTCCGCGATCGTGGCAAAGCAGACTTTCGAAGACGCATCGCGAGCTATTCCAATGCGCACCACGCCCGAGCCGCGTGGCCACATCATTACCGCGGCCGTGGAAATCCTAGGCGACGGAAAGCCGCGAACCGCCGACGAGCTTCTCGCTGAAGCGCTCAAGCGTGACCTCGTCCCTCCTCAAACGACCCGCAAATACGTCTATTCTGCGCTAATCGAATACATTGCACGTCAGCTCGGACGCGGCCGAAAGCCGCCGATCGTACAAGACGCACAACGCCGTTTTTGCATCAACGAGCCCGCCGACGATTGGCCCAACCTGGTCCCGCCGCCACAAGCACCCTCGAACGATGCGACGCGCGCACTGGCCGGGCGCCTCGAAGCGACCGCAACCGGAGACGATCCAGCTGCATTCGAAGCGGCCGTCTGCGATCTCTTCGCCCATCTCGGCTTTCTGACGCGGCACCTCGGAGGACATGGCGAACCCGACGGGATTGCCGATGCGATCCTCGGACGTCGTGGCTATCGCGTTATGCTCGAGTGTAAAACTGCCAAGAAGATTGTTCCGCGTCCCGATGTCGCCGAGGCGGCCAAGTTCCGCGCCGACTTTAACGCGGATCGCTGTGCCTTGATCGGACCGATGTTTTCTGACGAAACGGAGCTGCTCGGCGAGCTGCAGACGCACCGCGTCACGGCAATTACCGTGCCTGATCTCCAAACGCTGCTCCACGTGGGCGCCGACGCGCTCGATCTCCAACGAGTTCTAGAGCCGGGGTATGCGAGCGACGTTCTCGCCGACGTGCTTTGGGAACGCGCGCTCGGCGCGGCCAAACGAGTCGCAACCGTCGCTCATCTCATCGCTCGCGAAGGCTGGGAGATCCAGCTGACGGCGGCCGAAGAGGGCGGACCAGCCAACGCGCCCAGCCTTACCGTGGATGGTGCAATGATTGTGGTGGAGGCAGCCTTACGACGCCTCGGCTCGGCACGATCCTGCACGCGCGAAGAAGTCGAGTCCGCTTTCGCATGGCTGAGCACTCCCAACGTCGGCATGGCGGAACGAGATGACGGAGCGCTGATCATCCGGCGGCCGCCTTCGCCGCCCATGAGCTCCGGGCTATAAGCGTGCCAGATCTCTTTCGAGCGCACGAAGATCGAATCCAGATGGCGCCGTTGCGTTCTTAGCGATCCAATCGCGGCTCAACACCGCGTATGCTTCGTCCATGTACGCGCGGTAGAAGCGCCAGGTGATCGGCTTGAGGCGGCCCCAGGTGACGATGTAACAATGAGCGGCGTCGTACCCGACCGCGGTAACGCAGTGACCATTCTTTTCGTTTGGCTGCGCATCGCCCACCAGACCGTCCGATGGAACGTCCCAATGGCGCCGCGTCCGAATCGCGAAGTTCGGCAATGCGAAGCCGAGGTAACACGAACCGAACAGGTCGATGGCTAGCTTCGCTTGGGTGACGTCGCCATTGCGCACCCTTGCGAAGGCAAAGATGCGATCGCCGGCGATCCCGGCGCCGCGCCAGTGCTTGAGCACGTCTAGGCAATACGCGCCGCCGTCTGAGCCGCCGGTGATCTCAAAGTACGACGCAATGACTGCACGCCACCGCGGCACTACCTCATGACGCTGGGCGTACGCCGTCCACGATTGCACCATGTGCGCAGCCGCGGCGCAGGTGCAGTCGCGCAAACGGTCATTGGCATACATCGGCCAGCGCGCAACCCGCGACTCGCGATCGATTTTCGCCGGTGGCGATAAGCCCGGGGCAAGAAATCCCTCCAAGAGCAACGTGCGCCGGTCGCTTTTCGGCGGGAGCTTGCCAAGCATCCGCGTTCTCGTCCATGGTACGCGTCCAGGAAAACCTTCGCTCACAGCGGTACTCTACGATAGCGCATGATCACCGTGCTTTTCTACCTTGCGTGGGTTATCGCGATCGTGCTCGTCGCGGTTGGTATCTACGCGATGTTGGCTCCGCATCCGCTGGCGCGGCGGTATGGCGTTACGGCGCACACTCCGGATGCGGCGGCATTCGTTCGTGCAACCGGCATTCGAGACGTCGCGCTCGGCGTGGTCCTGGGCGCCACGGCGTACGTGCGCTTTCTGCCGCTTCTGGTAGTGCTCGCCGTCGCCGGGATTGCCGTGTCGATCGTAGACTTTTTGATCGTTTTACACCACCACGAAACGAAGAGGCACCATGCCGCACACGCAATCCACGCTTCGGGAATCGTTGCGTTCGTTCTGGTTCTCGCGATGGCGCTCTTTGCGATCGGACGCTAGTGCTGTAACGGGCCACTAGCCCTACGGCGCCGCGGGAGCTCCCGCGAGCGTGTAGTCGCCTGTGCAGGAATACGTCGCCGCGCCGTTGGCTCCGGGCGTGAAAGTGCACTGGCCTTCGGCCTTGATGCCCTTCATTTTTCCCGTTCCCCCGATTGCTTTGAACTCGCCCTTCGCCGGCTGTATGGCGCCGTTTGCTATCGGCCACGTCTGTTTATAGTCGTAGAAGACTTTGTCGCCGCTGTCGAACGTTTCGACATAGACACCCCTGGTCTTCATGCGCCGTGAAGTAATCTCTTGGATCTCGGACCAGGCACCCTCTCTGGCCGTGGAACTACCGATTCTGTCGTTGCTCGAGCACGTTCCGCGAGCGACCGCGAACGAATGGTCCGGTTTGTCGCCGACGGGAACACTCTGTTGGAACGACGCTTTGGGGCAGGCGCCCGAGAACGTGTAATTTGTCTGCGCCGACGCTCTTGTCAGGGCTAACGTGAGTAATGCGCAAGCCCAGAGGCTCGCGCCGATCGTCAGTTTCATCTTTCCTCCAATGTTGCGTTGCTACAAAATTGGTACTTGCGATGCGGCGTCCGCGCGCGTGAGTCCGAGCGCGCGCGGATCGTCGTACACTTCCACTCTGCGCTCGTATGGCGTGAAGCCGGTGCGCTGATAAAAGGCAAGTGCACTTGGGTGATCGAGCGTGCAGGTGTGAAGCCAAAAACGCTTGATGGCGTGCGACCAGGCGATCTCGAGGCCCTGGTTCATGAACCAGCGGCCGGCACCGGTCGCAACCAGCGAAGGCGCCACCCCAAAAAGACTAACCTCGCATTCCCCATCAATGCGGAAATCAAGATCCAACAAGCCTTCGTCCCCCCGGCTTGTGACGAGTACGTAGACCTCAACGCGTGGATCGCTCAGAAAATGAAGAAGCTCGGCTTCGGGCATCAGCAATCGCCCGGCCCAGAGATACTCATCACCCACCAAGTGAAAAATATCGCGATATCGGCGCAGATCCGTTCCGGAAAGGCGCTCGACGCGCCAGGAAGTTTCGTGCGGAGCTGGGCGGAGCGATGGCTTGGAGCGCATCTCCAGAAAGGTTTGCACGTTAGCGAGTTTGCCATGCGGCACCCGGTGGTATCCGTCAGGAAGCGTGATATTTATAGCGCATAACCTTCTCTAAGTTGATGCCGCGGATGATGCCGTCTGCGTGGTACGTCAAACCCCACGAATCGATCGACGACATATCGGGGAAGATGCAGGCTTCGAGCGTTTGATCGATCGAGTTCTTCTTGTACCACCCGCCGCCGGCACCGGTGGTGCCGCCGAACTGGTCCGATCCGCCGAGGTAAGAGCAGTAGCAGGAGGCAGGGTTTCCCTGGCACGACCCGACCGGTGGCTTCAGATAATAGGCCAGCGCCGCAAGCGTCGGCTTCATGGTATAGAGCGTGGTCAGCAAGATGTGAATGCGCGAGCCGTCTTTCTTGCTCGTGTATTGGCAGAAATCCGCAACGCCGGCAAGGAAAAGCAGCGTGGAGCCGTTGCTGCCGTACACCGCGCGCCGCACCTCCACCTGGCCGTGCGTTTGCCGGCAATAGTTGCCGGCGATCCTATCGGCCGGATCGAGGGTGGCTGGGAGTGAGCCGTCGGGAGCCGATGCCGATTGCTGCGCCGTTGTTCCGGCGGCGGCGGGCGCCGCTGTGCCGGCAACCCCGCTGCCGCATCCGGAAACGGAGATCACGCTAATTGCCGCTATGGCGGCGATGAGAAGCTTCATTGTGGTACCTCCGCGGCGTAATACCGTGGAGCAAGCGAGGAGCCCTCCGAAGGCCGGGAGTATCACGCGAAATGGCGCACGGCGATCGCGTCTTTCTAACCGGCGCAACCGGATTCATCGGTTCGCACGTTCTGCGCGAGTTGCTCGCCGCCGGTTACGCGGTGCGAGCTCTCGTTCGCAATCCCAGTATCGTCCTGAGCTTGGCGAAGGAAGACCGGGTCGAACGTGTTGCCGGCGATATGCGCCGAGTTGGCGGCTTCGCGCGCGCGCTGGAGGGCTGCCGGTATCTCGTGCATTGCGCGGCGCTGTATTCGTTTGCTCCGCGCGACCGTGCCGCAATCCATGCAGTCAATGTGGACGGGACCGCGAGCCTTATGCTCGCTGGGTACGTCGGCGGCGTCGAGCGCGCCGTCCTCACGTCGAGTGCGGCGACGGAAGGACATGCGCAGACCGGCTATCATCGCTCGAAGCTGGAACAGGAGCGGGCCGCCTTCGCAGGACGCGTGCCGGTAATTGCGCTGCTTCCGACTGCACCCGTTGGTGCCGGCGACGCAAAGCCGACGCCGACCGGTAAGCTCGTCCTCGATTTTGCGCGCGGCAAGATCGTCGCATTAGCGCCGGGGCACGGCGGCATGAATCTCGTCGCCGTTGAAGACGTAGCCCGCGCGCACGTCGCTGCGTTGGAGCGGGGAAAGATTGGCGAGCGCTACGTGCTCGGCGGCGAGAATTTCGAGCATGGACGAGATCTGGCAGCTGCTCGCGGAAGTCACCGGAAAATCGATGCCCAAGTGGCGCGCGCCCTTCGGCCTTGCACTCGCCGCGAGCTATGTTGACGAATTGCGCTGCCGCATCACGGGCGCGACGCCCGCCGTCCCAATGGAAGGCGTGCGCATCTCGCGCGAACGGATGTACGCGGACTCCTCAAAGGCGCAACGCGAGCTCGATTATTCCGCGACGCCGGTGCGCGCGGCGCTCGAACGGGCGGTGAGGTGGTACCGGGAAACCGGCCGTATCAAGAATTGAGGAACGGTTTCCCTTCGTGTGCGACGAGCAAATCGTGCATGTCGTTGGCGTGCTCTTCTTCCTGGGCCAAGATGCCTTCCAGCATGACGCGCGTCGTCGGATCCTTTTCGCCGAAGAAGCGAACGAGCTCGCGGTAGTGCTCCACGGCAATCCGTTCCGCCACGAGATTCTCCTTGATCATGTCGATCAGTTTTTCGGCGTGGCCGTACTCGGTCGCCGAGCGCGTGTGCAGACCTTCGGGATCGAAGTTCGGCGTGCCGCCCAGCTGGTTGATGCGCTCTGCAATCATCTCCATGTGCTTTCGCTCGTCGCGAGCGTGCTCGGCGAACTCCTCCTTGACGCTTTCGCTATCGATCCCGACCGCGGCAACATTGTGCATCGTGTAACGTAAGACGCAGACTATCTCGGTCGCCAAAGCGGTCTGCAGCAGATCGATGGCCTGCTGCGCGTCGCCGCCATAGTTTTGGGTAACGGCACCGCGTTCGATTTGTTCTTTGGCGCGTCGTCGTAATTCTGTGACATCTGTGAGGAAAGGTTGGCTAACGGTCGTCATAGCAGAGTTACTTCTCACTTTCTTTTCGTATTAAATGTGAAACTGTAGCCCGGGTTCGTGCCGCTGGGTTGGACCGTCGCCTTGCCGACGAGCGTGGTTGCGGTGACGGTCGCCGTCGCCTTCGCGTCGCGCCCCGCTATCGGGTCGATAATCGTGAAGCCAAGGACGGCTTTGGTCATGTTATCTTTCCGGTCTTCGAACGTCCGCTCTCGGTCTTTTTCACGGACCCTTGATAGGTGCCGGTAACCTTGACCGCCGCCGGACCCAGAGCCGAAAAAGCGGCAACTCGGGTCAGCGTCGGCAGGAGCCCATTGCCGGCTGTCGTCGTTTCGGGGTGGCCGGCGCAGCCCGCGATAGCGAGCGCGCCGAGCGTCAGCGCGGCTCTAGGTAGCGAGAACTTGAGCATGAACGTCACCCCTTGCGTGTAAAACGGACGATCAGCCTACAACTATGAGCGAACGAAACCCTACGCCTCAGGCGAAATCACTTTTCCCGGTCGTGCTGATCGCCGCCACCGAATTGGAGGTACGCGCGCTGCGCCGCCAACTTCCGGAGGCGCAGATCGTCAAAACCGGCGTTGCGCTCGCCGCCGTCGGACCTTCGTTCGCGCAAAGCGTTGTCAGTTGTGGACTTGCCGGCGGCCTGCGCGCCGGCCTGCCTACGGGGACGCTTCTCATACCGCGCGAGGTCCGGCGGCCCGATGGCCGCGTGCTCTATTGCGATGAAATGCTCGTCGAGGCGCTCGCTGCCGGCGCACGCTGGCTAGGCATTGAGCCGGTCTTCGATCCATTATTGACTGCCGATGGAATTGTCAATGGCCCGGCACGGGAACACTGGGCCGCGCAAGGCTATGCCGGAGTAGACATGGAGACCGGTTGCATCAACGCGCCGCGCATTGCAGCCGTTCGCGTCGTGCTCGATACGCCGCAGCGTGAGATCTCTAATGATTGGGATAACCCACTTCGGGCAATGCTTAAACCATGGAATTGGCCGCAGGCTTTTTGGCTCGCACGTGAGGCGCCTCGTGCGGCTGCGCTCGCCGCGCGCGTCGTTGCCGAGGCGCAGGGCATCGGCGGGCGGCTACGTATAACGCGCCAATGATTATTGAGCGCATCGACTCACCATCGGACGTCAAGCGCCTCCGGCGCAACGAGATCGATGTCCTGGCAAGCGAGATTCGCGAGCTCCTCGTGATGACGTGCGCCGTGAACGGCGGTCATCTCGCGCCCAATCTCGGCGTCGTCGAACTGACGCTCGCGCTCCACCGAGTGCTCAATCTTCCCAGCGACAAGCTTGTCTGGGACGTGAGCCATCAGACCTACGTCCATAAGATACTCACCGGGAGGCGCGATCGATTCGCTACGCTTCGCAAAGGCGGCGGTCTCTCCGGATTCGCGATGCGCAGCGAATCGCGGTACGATCCCTTCGGGGCCGGGCACGCCAGTACCGGGGTTGCTGCGGCACTCGGAATGGCGCTCGCCCGCGATCTAGCCGGTGGCGATGAAACCGTCGTCGCGGTGTTGGGAGACGGCGCGCTCACGGGCGGTCTCGCCTACGAAGCGCTCAATAATGCCGGCGCTCTCAAGAGTCAGTTCATGGTCGTTCTCAACGACAATGAGATGTCGATTGCCCCCAACGTCGGCTCGATCGCCTCGTACCTGTCGGTGCTGCGCAGCAAGCCGTTCGCAAACTTCGTGCGCCGCACCGGAAAGATGATGCTCAAGCGCATTCCGTTGGGCGGCGCCGCGAAAAAGGCAATCGAAGGCGCCGAGATCGGAGCCATGCACTTCATCGGCCCCTCCGAAAAAACGGCGGTTATCTTCGAGGAACTCGGCTTTCGTTACATCGGGCCGGTCGACGGCCACAATTATGACGTCCTCCTCGATGCGCTGCGGACGGCTAAGGACATCTCAGGGCCCGTGCTGCTGCACGTGCGCACGGTCAAAGGGAAAGGTTACGAGCCTGCCGAGCGCGATTCGCGGACGTTTCACGGCATCGGTGCCAATGCGTTCGAGCCGAGCAACGGCAGCAAGAAGAGCAGTCCGGGCGCACGGCCGAAGTTTCAGGACGTTTTCGGCGATGCGATGATTGCCGTTGCGCAAAAAGATCCGCGCGTCGTGGGAATCACGGCGGCGATGCCCGACGGAACCGGCCTCGCGAAGTTTGCAAAGTACTTTCCCGAACGCTATTTCGACGTAGGTATTGCCGAGGCTCACGGGGTCTGCTTTGCCGCCGGTCTCGCAACGAGTGGATTCCGGCCGGTCTGTGCGATTTACTCGACCTTCTTGCAGCGAGCATACGATCAGGTCGTCCACGACGTGGTGGTCCAAAACCTCCCGGTCGTCTTTTGCATGGACCGCGCCGGGCTGGTCGGCGACGACGGCCCGACACACATGGGACTCTACGATATCGCCTATCTTCGCACGCTGCCCAACGTCACGCTCATGGCGCCGCGCAACGAAGCGGAGCTGCAACCTATGTTGGAGCACGCCCTCTCACGCAACGGGCCGGCGGCGATCCGCTACCCGCGCGGTTCAAGCAGCGGAAAACACGACGAGCCGCTCGCGCCGCTCGTCCACGGCAAGGCCGAGGTGCTACGGCGTGGCCGCGGAATTGCCGTGATCGCCTACGGCACTACGGTCGACATCGCACTCGACGCTTTTGGCGCCTTGAACGATGTCACCCTGAGCCCGTCGCATGGTGAGGAAGGAGAAATCACCGTTGTCAACGCCCGGTTTGCCAAGCCGCTCGATGAGGCGCTGCTGCTCGAGCTGGAACACGACCACCGGTATCTGATTACGCTGGAAGAGCACTCGCTGGCCGGAGGCTTCGGCTCGGCGGTTGCGGAGTTTGTTTCAGATCACGGGCTGAATCTACGAGTCGAACGGATGGGCATACCCAATGTGCTCGTCCAGCACGACTCCCAGGACAAACAGCGCGCGCTCTTCGGGCTTACCGGCGAGGCGTTGGCAGCCCGAATCAGGCAAATCGCAGGAGTCGCCGCGACAGCTCCGGTTCACTAACACACCCGACTAAAGTCGGGATCCATTTAGCCATTGTATTGATGCCGTTATGTTGCTGAGAGCTTGCATGCTCATCGAATAACGTCCGCTAAGTGGAACGCTCCAACATCGGCCAATCAAACTCTGACTCCTGAGGTGATTCAACCTCAATTTCGGGCAGCGAAAACTCGTTGAGGTTAATCTCCTTGGTCCTGCGTTGGCCCATTTGGTCCACGCGCATCTCTGCGCGACGCGCTTGATACAGGCCTAACGGGGCTTCCGCTGGGATATCGAATTCGACATACACCTTGTTGCCATGTATGGTCTGCTCTGTTTTCTCCCGACTCGTAATTGCTGCGCCCCCGTTCATGTGCTGGTATTCGGCATAAACAGAGAACCCGATAGGCAGGCCTGCGGGAGTCGGCGGCTTGAACGAAACGGAGAATTTGCAAAACCCACCCTGTGGGGCCTTGTAGACGTTACTCATCCTCACTCGTCCCCCACCGCGCTCTCGCCGCTTTCATGGCGATCGAGCGACGCTCCTCAGCCGTGAGCGCCTGGGCGCGAGCCTTGCCACCAACCTTGCCGCCTCTGCGTCCTAGCGCGACCGCGTGCGGATTCTTCTTGGGGGCTGCAGCCTTGGGAGGTTTACCGGGGTCCTTAGACTTCGGCGGCCCCTGACCCGTGGCGATCGCAACAATGCGGGCTGCGTTGGCGCTGTAGTCACTCGGGGCTTTCCTTGAGCGCTTAACCATAGCACCATGCTAGCAGGGTCGCCCATGCCAGGGTAGCTGCGACAAATATCTAAGTGACCCACTACCCACTAAGAAGGGTTCCTTGACGCTTCTGGCGACGGGGTGCTAAACTCATGACCTATGCCCCTAGGCGCATGAGCCGCCATTTATGAGGGCGAGACACCTCCGCGTATGGAGCCCGTGTTTCGTCTTTTTGGCGCGTCCACGGGGCCAAGTTCTCCCGCAATTTTAATCAAAAATTAACTCGCACAGAAAGAGATTAATGGCGAAGACCACCGCTCCGAAGTCCTCACCGAAGAGCTCACCCGATGCTGCCTCGAGTTCGTCGAGGCCGGCTAAAGCAAGGTCGAAGCGACCCGGCGTTACGTCCGTGAGAGGCGGCGATGGCAACGGAGCTTCCACCGTGATGCCCTCGACGTTCCCGATGCCGACGGGCGCATTCACCGTAGAGCAGCGCCCGGAGCCGGGGCCCAAGCGCGAGCGTCATTCATTCGGCAAGATTCCGCACGTCCTCGAGGTGCCCAACCTGATCGAGCTGCAAAAGGCCAGCTTCGATTGGTTTAAGACCGAGGGGCTCGCGGAAGCCTTCGCGTCGATCTCGCCCATCAAAGATTTCACCGGAAACCTCATCCTTGAGTTCGGTGAGCACTCGCTGGGTGAACCAAAGTATTCGATTGAGGAGTGTCGCGAGCGCGACATGACGTACAGCGCGCCGCTGCGCGTGCGCGTTCGCCTCATCACCGCCGAGTCGGGCGAAATCAAAGGTATCCCGGACCAAGAAATCTTCATGGGCGATTTTCCGCTCATGACCGACAAGGGCACGTTCATGATCAACGGCGCCGAGCGCGTGATCGTGAGTCAGCTCGTGCGCTCGCCGGGCGTCTACTATAGCCAAGACGTCGACACGAACGCCCGTCCGACGTACAACGCGACCATCATTCCAAATCGCGGTGCTTGGATCGAATTCGAAACCGACAACGGTACGAAAAACGACGAGACCGAAGGTACCATCGGCGTTCGAATCGACAAGAACCGGAAGATTTACGTCTCTACCTTCATTCGAGCGCTGACGCGGCCGCAGCTTGGTTACGATTGGGAAAGCGACGAGGCGATCTTGCGGCTCTTCGAAGATTTGCCCCCGGAAGGCCTTGCGATCATTCGCAACTCGATCGAGAAAGATCGCGACATCAAAACGCGCGAAGACGCCTTGAAGGAAATTTACAAGAAGCTGCGCCCTGGCGAGCCGGAGAACGCCGAAAACGCCGAAAAGCTTATCGAGTCGTTGTTCTTCGACGACAAGCGTTACGATTTGGCGGGCGTGGGGCGCTACAAATTAAGCAGCAAGTTTCAGTACCGAATCCAAAACCCCGATCCGGAGGATCGGGTAGCCAGGCCGCACCTCTCGATCAACGAGTACACGGACGCAGGTCTCACCGAGCCCAAGGCAATCGTAACGGCTAGGGACGACGGCGAAGTCGTCTCCGTCACCGACGTTTTCGACAAGGAACGCCCGGAGCAATCGGAGTGCGTCGTCACGATACGCTACCGGGACGGCAACACCGTAACCTACGACCTGTACGCCGAGCTGGGCATTCGCAAAGTATTGGGCGTTCGGCCGCGCATCGCTCCGGGAATCGTTCGCGGACAGCCCGTGAAAATGGGCGACACCATCGGCGACGGCGCGCGCTGCTTGCTGCGCGAGGATATGATCGCGGTCATCCGGCGTTTGATCCGAGTGGCCGTCCGCATGGTGCAGAAAGACGACATCGATCACCTCGGCAATCGCCGCGTCCGTTCGGTCGGAGAGCTCCTGCAGAATCAGTTCCGCGTCGGTTTGCTTCGGCTCGAGCGCGTCGTGCGCGAACGAATGACGGTACAAGACATTGAGACGGTGACGCCTCAGGCGCTGATCAACATTCGTCCGGTCGTTGCGGCGATCAAAGAGTTTTTTGGGTCGTCGCAGCTTTCACAGTTCATGGACCAGACGAACTCGCTCGCCGAGCTGACCCACAAGCGCCGTCTCTCGGCGTTAGGTCCGGGCGGTCTCTCGCGCGAACGCGCCGGCTTCGAGGTGCGCGACGTCCACCACTCGCACTACGGCCGGATCTGCCCGATCGAAACTCCCGAAGGGCCGAATATCGGCCTGATCGGTTCGCTTGCCACTTACGCACGCGTCAACAAATTCGGCTTCATCGAGACGCCTTACCGGGTCGCGCGCGAGAGCGTCGTCTCCGACGAAATCAAATACTTGACCGCCGACAAAGAAGACGAGTACATCATCGCGCAAGCCAACACGCCGGTCGATGCCGTCTCGGGCAGAATAACGACCGACTCGGTCGTCTGCCGTTACGCCGAAGAGTACATCGAAGAGCCGGCTTCGCGCGTGCAGCTCATGGACGTTTCACCGAAGCAAATCGTCTCGGTGGCAACCGCGCTGATTCCATTCCTCGAGCACGACGACGCTAATCGTGCGCTCATGGGAGCGAACATGCAGCGACAAGCCGTTCCGCTGCTCCGTCCGTCCGCGCCGATCGTAGGAACGGGCATGGAGTACCGCGCGGCCAAGGATTCCGGCAGCCTGATCGTCGCCGAAGAGCCCGGTACCGTGACGGCGGTCGATGCTAAGGGCGTCACGGTGCGCAATCATGAAGGCATCGAGCGGACCTACGAGCTTCTGAAGTTCGTGCGCAGCAATGCCGGCACGTGTATCAATCAGCGGCCCATAGTTTCAGTCGGCGACGAGGTCGTCAGCGGACAGGTGATCGTTGACGGACCTTCCTCCGATCAGGGCGAGCTCGCGCTCGGCCAGAACATTCTTGTCGCGTTCATGCCGTGGGAAGGCTACAACTACGAAGACGCGATTCTGATCAGCGATCGCATGGTCAAGGAAGACCGCTTCACCTCGATTCACATCGAAGAGTACGAGTGCGAAGCTCGCGACACGAAGCTGGGGCCGGAAGAGATTACTCGCGACATTCCCAATGTCGGCGAAGACGCGCTCAAGGATCTCGACGAGCGCGGCATCATCCGGATCGGCGCAGAGGTTCGGCCCGAAGACATTCTCGTCGGAAAGGTTACGCCAAAGGGTGAAACCGAGCTGACCGCCGAGGAGCGGCTGCTCCGCGCGATCTTCGGCGAGAAGTCGCGTGAAGTGCGCGACACCAGCCTCAAAGTGCCGCATGGCGAAAAGGGCAAGATCATCGACGTCAAGGTTTTCTCGCGTGAGAACGGCGACGAGCTCTCACCTGGCGTGAATCATCTGGTGCGCGTCTACGTCGCGCAGAAGCGCAAGATTCTGCAGGGTGACAAGATGGCCGGACGCCACGGCAACAAAGGCGTGATTGCGAAAGTGCTTCCCGAGGAGGACATGCCTTATCTCGAAGACGGGACGCCGGTCGACATCGTGCTCAACCCACTGGGCGTGCCGTCGCGCATGAACCTCGGGCAGATCATGGAGACCCATCTCGGATGGGCGGCGCGTATGCTCGGCATGAGCGTCGCGACGCCGGTCTTCGATGGTGCTCACGCCGAGGACATCGCGGAGTGGCTGCAGGACGCGGGGCTTCCGGCCGACGGTAAAACGTGGCTGCGGGACGGGCGCAACGGCGAACGCTTCTCGCGGCCCATCACGGTCGGACAGATCTACATGCTCAAGCTCGCGCATCTCGTCGACGACAAGATCCACGCGCGTTCGACCGGCCCTTACTCGATGATCACCCAACAGCCGCTCGGCGGGAAAGCGCAGTTCGGCGGCCAGCGCTTCGGCGAAATGGAAGTGTGGGCGCTCGAAGCTTACGGTGCCGCCTATACGCTGCAAGAGCTGCTGACGGTGAAGTCCGACGACGTCGTCGGACGCGTCAAGACGTACGAAGCGATCGTCAAGGGCGAGAACGTCATGGAGCCCGGCGTCCCGGAGTCGTTCAAAGTCTTGATCAAAGAGCTGCAATCGCTTGCGCTCGACGTTAAGGTACTGACCGAAAACCGTGAAGAGGTCGAAATCAAGACGCCCGAAGAGGAGATGGAGGAATCGGAGCGCCGCGAGTACGGGTTGCTCATGGGCGACGAACAGCCCGCCGTCTCGCACACCGTAGTGGCGGCGCGCGAAGCGGTGGCCGAAGCACCCGTCGAAGTCGAGGAAGAGGAAGAGGAAGAGATCGACGATAGCAAGCCGCTCGAGGCGAGCACCGTGATCCCAACGCCTACGGCGGCGCCTCGGACAAGCGAAACTGAATCCGAGGAGATCTTCGAAGAAGAGCGCGAGAGTCCCGACGAGGAGATCGAGGGCCCGCAGGGCTACGAGCTTGAGGAAGAAGACGACGAGTCTGCTTACGAGGACGAGAAGCCCGCGTTCGAAGGTGACGAAGAGGAAGCCCCGTTCAGCGAAACTCCTCCCGAAGAAGAGTTCTAAGGAACCGCGTCACGCTGATCGAATCGAAGAGGCCTCGCAAACGCGAGGCCTCTTCCGCGACTCTAGTGTTTCGTGCAGACTCCGGTGACGGCGACGTGACGTCCCGTCTTTGCCTCGGTAAATGAAGACGACGACGTTATTTTCGTATCGCTGACCTTGGTCACGACGTTATCGCTTGTGCCCGAGATGTCGGGAGCCGGAGCAAAGGAGACGTCGTGCCAGACCATCTTATTCCCGCTCCAGCCGCTCGAGAACGAGAGGAGGTACCCGTTCGCCGGACCGTAGCTGATGTCGGCCCAACGGTGGGTATCGGAATCGTACGTGATTTTGTCATAGTTCGAGAGTTTGATCGGAATCCACTTCGTTGTATTCGTCGTTGACGTCTCGTCGATCCACCAACCGTCGGGGTCGATCATGTAGGTCGACATCGTGATGTATGCCGTGGGGCGGCGAGCGCTCTTCGTGCTGCACGTCCAGGTTCCGATCATGAACTGCATTGAAGAAAAGTTCGGCTTTTTGGGTGCTGGAATAGGGGTGCTCTCGACTTGCGCCGGAGCATAAGACGGCATCGCCGCGCCCAGCAGAACGGCGACCGCGATGACAACGCGGGTTATGCGCATAGGTACCTCCTTAGCAACGGGATGATGAACCGGGCCTTTAGCCGGTCCCTCCGAGCGCGCCTGCAGGCTGCCCCGGCTACCGTTCAGCAGGCAGCTATCGCGACGGCGACCGCGGCGAGGCGGCGGCGTCTCGCGTCACCGGCACTCTTGAGTTCGTGCGCTGGAACAAGCCAAGAGTACGTCGGCCATAATTATCGCGGGGAACCGGCGCAGAAAGTGTGCGGAGCCTCGAAGTTTAAGTGCATCGATCAAAGACGCCGTTATGCTGAAGAGGCTCGACGACGAGTTTTCACGTCCAACCGAGCCGCGTAATGTAAGCTCAATTCAGAGCGCCGGCGATTTTAATCGCCGTCTAATCGCCTTATAATCGAACGCACACGCTTACTCGCCCGGCACTCCGGACCTACCCTTCGACAATTATCGCATGGCCGCAATTGTGCGGCCGATTGCCTCGAGGGAAGGTACAATGCGCAAAGTACTTCTCGTAGTAACGGTCTTGCTCGTTGCTTGCATTCAGGCAGCACGGGCGGACGTTAACGCAAATGCCGCCCCGGCGGACGAATACTTCGGTCCATCACAGCAAAGCGTTCTCGAAATCCGCAATCGATTGAGCGACTTCGATCAACGCGGCGAGCGCGCAATGCTGGACTCCTCCGTTTCCGCGTCCCTAGATCATCTGCAGCTGGCGATTCGCGACTGGCAGCAGAAATATCCGAGCGATCCATGGCTTCCGTCAGCCCTCGCGCATCTCGTTCGCGAGTACTGGCGCGCTGGACAGGCATCGAGCCAATCCGGAATGGCGGCACTCGCCGATTTGCGAACCGCGTATCCAAATGCGCCCGAAACGGGCGAGACGGTTGCATTGATCTACGGCTCCAATGGAGCATTAGGCTCTGTTTCCAGCGACTCAGCGGCGGTGGCGTCGGTGCAGGCGCCGGCCGATGCTGCACCGCTAGCCGATGCTGCGCCGCCTAGCTACGCCGTACCGTCGCAGGATGAAGCACCACCGCCCTATCAGGCACCGCTCGCCTATCAAGCACCGCCGGCTGAAGACGTATCTCCGGTCGAACAAGCCCCACCGGCCGAGCAAGGACCTCCGATCGAAGAGGTATCGGCGCCGGAACAAGCACCGCCGGCGGAACGAGTATCGCCGCCCGAACAAGCGCCGCCGTCACAAGCGCCTGCGCCAAGTTATCCCGCGCCGGGTTACGATGCAGCACGGGGTTATGACGCCACACGGGGCTACGACGCAGCACGCGGCTACGATGCAGCACGGGGCTACAACGTTGCACCGAGCTACGACGCAGCGCGCGGTTACGACGCATCACGCGGTTACGACGCCGCACGCGGTGCCAACGCGGTACCGAACGCCGGGGGAGGCCCGGGCTACGCTGCACCCAGCAGCGACGCTGCCCCTCCCTCGCCGCAGTAGTTTCCTAAGTAACAACCTCGAAAAGAAAGAGCGCCCGACCAAAACTCCGGGCGCTCTTTGCATGCTATCATACGGCGATGACGGCAAAAAGCACCTTTGTAGATCCGAAGATACAAGAGTACATCGTCGCCAGCGTCGTGCGAGAGCACCCGGCTCTGCGCGAGCTGCGAGAAGAGACATCGAACCATCCGCGCGCACGCATGGCGATTGGGCCCGAGCAAGGGCAACTCATGCAGCTTCTCGCCCATGCCATCGGTGCTCGTCGTTACCTCGAGATCGGCGTCTTCACCGGCTATAGCTCGCTGGCAATGGCACTTGCGTTACCCAAGGACGGCTACGTGCTCGCCTGCGACGTGAGCGAAGAGTTTACGGCCGTTGCACGCCGCTATTGGCAGGCAGCCGGGGTTGCGGGAAAGATCGATCTCCGCATCGCGCCGGCCCTCGAGACGCTGGCGGAGGTGCGCGCCTCCGGAATGGCACCGTTCGATATGGCCTTTATCGATGCGGACAAGCAAAACGTCGACGCATATTACGAGCGTGCGCTCGAGCTCGTTCGGCCGGGCGGCCTGATTCTCGTCGATAACGTCCTTTGGGACGGGGCTGTCCTGGATGCGTCGACCACCGATGCCGATACGCAGGCGCTTCGCGCGCTCAACCGCAAGGCCGGGCGCGACGAACGCATCGACGTCGCCTTGCTACCCGTTTGCGACGGAATATTGATAGCGCTAAAGCGTATCGTGTCACCCTGAGCCTGTCGAAGGGTGACTCGTCTAGCTCTTCGGAGGGCGCAGATAGTTGAAGCGCGACCACGCGCTACGGCCGGTCGCAGCCGGAACTGCAGGCGAGGCGACCTCGGAATAGCCGCCGACGTCGAAGCAGATCCGCCGGTGTGGGTAGTCGACAGCCATCGCGTGTACCGTAGGTAGATTCGTTTCGATGATGCCGTTGTATCCATCGGGTCGCTGAGGCTCGGTGCAGACCGGCATTGGGCTCTCGGGCGTGCCGGCCGCGTAACGCACCGAGGCGATTGCGCCGCAAGCGAAACCCTGGCTAATCGCCGATGGCATAGTCTCGTAATCGGTGTTCGCGACGAGCGCGTGGCGAAGCTGCGGTCGCACCGCGTCCCACAGTGCTCCGCCTCCGGCCATCCCGGAGTCGAGCACGATATGACTTACCCACGTATCGTTGATCTCGACGGTGGCCAGTGGTACGCGCGGCGACAAGTCTACGGAGAGGCAGTGCATGCGCGCGAGGCGCGAGGAAGCGGGGAAGAGCGTGACCTGGTTCCGATCGCGATCGATAAGCGTTGGAAAGCGCGTGAAGAAATCGTAGCCACAAAGCGCGTTATTTCCCGTCAGATTCGACGAAATCAATGCGGGGACGTTGTGCAGCGCATAACCGGCCACGCCGAAACGCGGGATTTCGGTTTGGCGGTCGACGTACGTTCGGCCATCGGGAGCGACCTCGAAAGAGCCGGCGCGTGCCGCGAGGCGTGCCGCCTCCGCAAGCGACGGCGACACCAGGATCGCCGAAGTGCCGGTGTCGAGCACGCAGGAAGCTCTCTGACCGTCGACAGTTACCGGGATCGTCGCGCGCGTTTCGTTCAATCCGCTCGCGAGCGTCACGGACGCTGCGGCGAATGCGCGATGCGTCTGCGCAGCGATCGCAACGGCGCCGGCGCCAAGGCATAGACCAAAAACGAGTGCGCGCAGCGCAGTAGCTCTCATCACCGGCTCGGGCCTAGGGTACCACAGCCGAGCGGGATTCGTCTGCGCCTCTCATCAAAGTGTAAGCGAGTGGCCTACAGGCGACTAATACGCGTTACGTGCGTCGGCGGCGGCCCAGCCGGCCTCTATTTCGGCATACTGCTAAAGCGGCGATTTCCGGCATGGCCAATCCGGATTCTCGAACGCAATCGCCCCCTCGATACCTTTGGTTGGGGCGTCGTCTTCTCCGACGCGACGCTGGAGAATTTGAAGAGTGCCGATGAGACGACGCACCGTGAGATAACGCAGGCGTTCTTCCACTGGGACGACATCGAGATCCACTTCGACGGCCACACGATCGCATCGGGCGGCCACGGCTTTTCCGGTATCTCCCGCAAACGTCTGCTCGAAATTCTCCAACGCCGTGCCGCCGAGCTTGGCGTCGAGGTGGTCTTCCAATGTGAGGTGGACGAAGTTTGCGCTTTACGCGGGCAATCCGATTTGCTCGTCGGCGCCGACGGGATCAACAGCCGAGTTCGCGGCACTTACGCAACATCGTTCCAACCCGATCTCGATCGGCGAGGATGCCGGTACGTGTGGCTTGGTACGGCGCTCCCCCTCGATGCCTTCACTTTTATCTTTGAAAGAACCGAGCACGGATGGTTCACCGTGCACGCGTATCGTTTCGAGGAAGAGCTCAGCACGTTTATCGTCGAGTGCCGCGAGGAGACCTGGCTTGCCCATGGCCTCGATTCGGCCGGCACGGAGCAGACGCTCGCGTTCTGCGAACGGCTCTTCGAGCCATATCTACGCGGCCATCGCTTGATGGCAAACAGCCGGCATCTGCACGGGCGCGATTGGTTGAATTTCATCCGCGTGAGCAACGAGCATTGGGTTCACGAAAACGTCGTTCTGCTCGGTGACGCGGCGCATACCGCCCACTTTTCGGTCGGCTCGGGGACAAAGCTTGCGATGGAAGACGCCATCGCACTCGCCGACGCCATCTCCACTGCTGCCGGGACGGATGCGCTTGCGCAGTACGAGGCGCTTCGCAAAGTCGAGGTCCTCAAGCTGCAAAATGCGGCGCGAAACTCGACGGAGTGGTTTGAGAACGTGGCGCGCTATTCGAGCCTTCCTCCCGAACAGTTCGCCTATAGTCTGCTGACGCGCAGCCAGCGCATCGGCCACGAAAACCTTCGTCTGCGAGATACGGGCTACGTCGACCGCATCGAAGAGTGGTTCGCCGGACGGGTCGTGCCGCCGATGTTCACGCCGTTTCGCTTGCGCGATCTCGAGCTTTCCAACCGTATCGTCGTTTCTCCAATGGACATGTACAGCGCCGTCGACGGTACGCCGCAAGACTTTCATCTCGTTCATCTGGGTACGCGCGCTCTCGGTGGCGCCGGCCTGATCTTTACCGAGATGACCTGCGTGACGCGGGAAGGACGGATCTCACCCGGCTGCACCGGCATGTATCTGCCCGAGCACGAAACCGCCTGGAAACGCATCGTTGATTTCGTTCATCAGTCTTCGCGTGCCAAGATCTGCTTGCAACTTGGGCATTCGGGCCCCAAGGGCTCGACGAAGCTCATGTGGGACGGCATGGACGAGCCGCTCGACTATGGCAACTGGCCCGTCGTCGGGCCGTCGGCTGTTCCCTACGCACTCGTGAATCAGGTCCCGTCGGAGCTCACCAAGCACGAAATGGACGAGATACGCGATGCGTTCGTCCGCGCGGCGGAAATGGGCCTTGCCGCCGGGTTCGACATGCTCGAGCTGCACTGCGCTCATGGCTATCTGCTCTCGGCGTTCATTACGCCGCTTCGCAACCGCCGGACCGACGAGTACGGCGGCTGCCTCGCGAACCGGCTTCGCTATCCATTGGAAGTTTTTCGAGAGATGCGCGCGATCTGGCCCGAGCAACGCCCGATGTCGGTCCGGATTTCAGCGACCGATTGGGTCGATGGCGGCATCTCGGGGGACGATTCCGTCGAAATCGCGCGCGCCTTTAAGGCGGAGGGAGCGGATCTCATCGACGTTTCCACCGGCCAGACGTCGCCCGATGCAAAGCCGGTCTATGGACGCATGTTCCAAACTCCCTATGCCGACAAAATCCGCAACGAAGTCGGCATCGCGACAATGGCGGTCGGCAACATCACCGAAACCGATCAAGTCAACGCGATTCTCGCCGGCGGCCGCGCCGATCTCGTCGCGCTGGGCCGGCCGCATCTCGCTGATCCGTTTTGGACCCTCCACGCCGCTGCGAAGCTCGGTTACCGCGACGCGCCATGGCCGATTCAGTATCTCCCGGGAAAAGACCAGCTCGAACGCCTCGCCGCGCGAGCGGCAACGCCGTGAGCGTCGCGGGCAGGCACGCGCTCGTGACCGGCGGAGCGCGCGGAATCGGTCTGGGTATCGCGTCGCTGCTGGCGCGCGAGGGCGCGCGGGTTAGCATCGTGAGCCGCTCTCCCCATGTGAGCCTGTCGAAGAGTGAATTCTTCCGCGCGCAAGCCGACGTTACCGACGAGACGCAAATCCGCCAAGCGTTCAGCGCTTGCCGCAATGCAAACGGCGCGATCGAGATCCTCGTCAACAACGCGGGCATCGCCGAATCGGCACCCGTGAGCCGTACGGATCTTGCAATGTGGGAACGCATCCTGGCCACGAATCTGACCGGAACGTTTCTTTGCACGCGCGAGGCCGTGCAAGAGATGGTCGCCGCCGGCTGGGGCCGGATCGTCAACGTTGCGAGCACCGCGGGATTGGGCGGCGCGCCGTACATCTCGGCGTATTGCGCGAGCAAACATGGCGTCCTCGGATTTACTCGCGCCATCTCTGCCGAGCTTGCCTCGACGGGGGTGACCGCCAACGCGATCTGCCCCGGCTACACCGAAACCGAGATGATGGATCGAGCGATCGAAAACATCACATCGCGGACCGGGCGAACGCAAGCAGCGACGCGCGAGCTGATGGCGCGGGGTAATCCCGCGGGCCGCATCGCAACCGTCGACGAGGTCGCACGGGCCGTGCTCGATCTCATCAACGGCACGAGCACCGGCATCGCGCTCGTCGTTCCAAGCGACGCAGCTTAAGCGCCATACCAGCGCAACTCCGGCCAAATGACTGAAAGCGACGCGATCGGATCGCGGCAAAGATAGATGGGCGCGGGCCCCTCGACGATCCATTTGTAGGGCTCGGCCGATGTTCTGACCAGCACTACGCTGCGATAGAATCGGCGCAAGCGGTCTATGCGCGTGGCGCCGATGGCGATGAGCGTTGAGCCATCGTAGCCGTGGGTTCCCCACAGATAGTAATTATTCTGACTCGACAGAACGGGCGGCAGTCCGTACTGCGGGCCAAAGAAATCCAGTGCGCCGGCATCTCCATACGTGTCGGCATAGATTGCGGTGCGCTCGCGCCGATCCGCAGGAAGCGCAAAGTAAACCGCGGCAACGTCACGCGCGAGTCGGCGCCAGCCGAACTCTTCGGCAAAAACCGGCTGCATGAGGTGCGGCGGCGAGCCGGCTCGCCCCGTTAAGCCGAGCATTTTGCTGTAACCGATCAAACCGTCGATCGGCAGAACCGGCAATGAGAACGGAAGCGCCAGGAGTGCGACCGCGCAAAGCAATCCAAAGACCGTCGCCCGTACGGTCATCGCCGTCTGCTCGATCGCGACGGCCCCGATTGCGAGCAGCGTGGCATAGAAGCCGACGAGGTAATATCCCTTGGCTCCCAATGCAGCGGCGGTGACGAACGCGGCGGCGTACGCGATCGTAACAAAACGCAAATCGCGCAAGCGAGCGATGTAAAAGGGTGCGATCGCGCCGGCTAGCCAAATCGGCGCGGCCAAGGGATTCGTGTAGACGATCTGTTCGAGCGCAAAGGCCAGCGTATTGCTCGCAAGATTTCGATACTCGAGGGCGAGCCCGGTTTGAAACGTTGGGCGATGCGCGGCATCGCCGCGCAGCACCTCGACGATGGGCCAACCGTGCAATGCCTGCCACGCCAAGTTGGGCGACAACAGTGCAACCGCCACGCCGATCGCAGCAAGCGCGTATGGGGAACGCATGATACGGCGCTGCGGTGTCGCCAGCAAGCCGGCGGAAACGCCGGCGACCGGCAGCAGCATCGAGTACTTCGCATACGCGCCCAAAGCGAAGACGACGCCGAGGGCCGGCCACCAGAACGCTGCCTGTGAGGCCGGCGCACGGGCGATCCGAATGAAGAGATAGAGCGCGAGCGTCCAGCAGAAAGGCTCGAAGGAGCTGGTCGTGAGCGTGTTTCCGAGCAGGAGATAGGCGGGCATCAGCAGAGTCGCTACGCCCGCGAGCAGCTGCGCAAAAGATCCGCCGCCCAGCTCGCGCGTCAATCGCACCGCAAGATAAACGGTCAGCGCGGCGGCCACAATCGGCAGCGCTCGCAGCGCGATCGATTGATAATCCGCGGGCGCGGCGAGCCACGCAGCGAGCGCCACCATCGGCGGCTGATCGACGTATCCCCAGGCGAGGTGTTTGGAACAGGCGATAAAGTAGAGCTCGTCCCGGAAGTAACCGTACCGCCAAGCCGTCGCCGCATGGAGCGCAACGGCGATCAAGGCGAGCGCGAGCGCGATCACGCGGTGCGACGAGCGACGATCAACAGACTGAGCGCGAAGCCGCTAACGCCGGACCAGATCCAAGAGCCGAGCGCCACATTCCAATCCCACCAGATTCCATCGCCGATCAGCGTGCCGATCAGGTATACGCCGATGTACGTCATTGGCACGGTTACGGAAAACCAGCGAAACGCCGGCGTGGCGGCGGCCGCTGGATGGGGGTCGTAACGCGCGACGAACGCGTCGGCGAATACCCCCGTCAGTACCGATTGTGCAAGGGTCACGGCCAGCAGCGGCGTTTGGTTCGTAAAAGCAGCCGCTGCCGGAACGTTCCCGATCAGTAAGAACAGCGTTATCATTCCGGGGCACGGGTGCACGCGCGCCACGAGCCAAAGGGCGAAGCCGGTTATGAGCGTGCTTTGAAAGATCACGATCAAAACACCGCTGGCAATCTTATAATATCCGATGGCCAGCGCGGTGAGGTAGTTTGCGTTGAAGGGCACGATTGGCGGCGGGGCATTGGTGCGCCCTGCAGCGGGATCGAACGCATAGGCCGTGCCGAAATGTGCCAAGATCAACCACGTCGCAAGCCCGAGCGCGAGGGGCAGTTGACGCGCGAGCGTTGTCGCGTGGCGGCGGTCGGCAAGAACCGCACGAATCGGTCCGCTCGACAAGAAGAAGATTCCTAAGCCGAGAATTTGATGCGTTGGACTTAGAAGCGCATCGACGCCCTCCTCGATCCCGAGCAAGCGGTGCCAGAGCATATCTCCGATTCCGCCGAGCACGAAGATCGGGATTCCCAACAGCGCCAAACGATAAGCGCGCGGGACGGCGTTCGACCACTCGTAGCCGAGGCTGCGCCGGCGCAGCGCGAAGCCGGCGATGACGAGCGCTAATGCGAGCATTCCGGAGTAGAAGACGGCGTGATAGGGGGTGAAGAAGCTTTCGACCGGAACGTGGCCGTGCGCCCACGCGTCGAGAAAGAATCCTCCAGAGATCCAGACGCCGCAGATGCCGACCGCGTAATCGAAAGCGATGCTTCGTGGAGCGGCATGCTGCAGCACCATGAATCGGTGCCTTACGCGGCCGTCTCGCAGGTGCCTTCCGAGCAGCAGGTGGCGCCGCGAAGGGTTTCGTACGACCTAAAAGGTGCTGCTTCGCATTGGACTTGCGTCCACGGCGCTGCTCGCGGCGTGCGCGTCGCGTCTTCCGGATGTGCCGGCGAACGTCGCGATCGGATTGACGGCGATATTGCCGACGCCGCGCGTCGAGCCAAATAATGCGCCGCCGCGCATCCTCGCGATGCGCTTTTCCTCCCTCGACGTTCGGCGGGGTGAGCGCTGGTCGGGTGCCTTCGTTGCGAGCACGAACGTGGCCAGCCTGGAAGTCCGGACGAATCTTTTCTCGATCAACGTGCCGAAACGTAGCGCGGGACGCTTTGCATTCGCGCTAAACGTGCTTGACACACCGCCGATCTTCGTGCGCGCCTATCGCTTGCGCGTGATCGCTCGCAACAGCGCGGGAAGGCCGTACGAAGAAGACCTTCCCTTTCGGATACGATGACGAACGCGCGCTGCGAGAGCGATGGCAAGGTGCTTACGATCACGCTCGATCGCCCCGAGCGTAAGAATCCGCTCACGTTCGAGCTCTATGCCGAGCTGCGCGACCGATTTCGCGCTCTAACTGCTGACCGTAACGTCAAGTCGGTCGTTCTAGGCGGTTCGGGCGGGAACTTCTGCTCCGGCGGCGATGTCCACGAGATCATCGGCCCGTTGACGAAATCGGCACCGCACGAACTTCTCGATTTCACGCAGATGACGGGCGATCTCGTCAAAGCGATGCGCGCCTGTCCGCAACCGATCGTTGCCGCAGTCGATGGTACGTGCGCGGGCGCCGGTGCGATCCTCGCAATGGCGAGCGATCTGCGCTTTGGAACCGAACGTTCCCGTGTAGCCTTCCTTTTTGTACGCGTTGGGCTGGCCGGCTGCGATATGGGTGCCTGTGCGATGCTGCCGCGAATCATCGGTCTCGGGCGCGCCGCGGAGTTGCTCTACACCGGCCGCGCGATGCCGGGCCGCCAAGCCTATGACTGGGGCTTCTACAACGAGCTATGTGCGCCCGGAGAGCTCTTAGAACGTGCCCACCGCTTTGCGCGCGAGCTCGCCGACGGCCCAAGCGCGGCTCACGCCATGACCAAGAAGATGCTGCGAGAGGAATGGTCGTTGCCGCTCGACGATGCGATCGATGCCGAAGCGAAAGCTCAGGCGCTCTGCATGGAGAGCAATGATTTCCGCCGTGCCTACGAGGCCTTCGTGGCGAAACGGACGCCGCAGTTTGAAGGAAACTGATGTTATTGCAGTGGCCGTTTTTCGATGAAGCGCACCGCACCTTTGCGGTCGGGCTGCGGCGCTGGCTGGCGGGGGCCGGCGTTTTCGACGAAGAGGGCGACGCGGACGCGAGCTGCCGTGCGTGGGTCAGCGCGCTGGCGGAGAACGGATGGCTGCGCGCATGCGTGCCCGATGCCTATGGAGGCGTGCGGGCCACCCTCGACGTGCGCACACTCTGCTTAGCCCGGGAAACGCTCGCCTATCGCTCGGCATTGGCCGATTTCGCCTTCGCAATGCAAGGTCTGGGCAGTGCCGCGCTGACGATGTTCGGCGACGCGGAGCTGCAGCGGCGCTATTTGCCCGACGTGGCGGCGGGCCGATGCATAGCGGCTTTCGCCCTCTCCGAACGTGAAGCAGGTTCGGACGTTGCGGCGCTGACAACGCGCGCGCGTCGCGACGGCGATTGGTACGTCATCGACGGCGAAAAGAGCTGGATCTCAAATGCGGGGATCGCCGACCTCTACCTGCTCTTTGCGCGCACTGGGGGCGGGGGGGCAAAAGGGCTGAGCGCCTTTGCCGTCGACGCTGCAACGCGCGGCTGTATCGTAAGCGAACGTATCGTGACGATGTCGCCGCATCCACTGGGCACGCTGAGATTTGACGGTGCGCGCATTCCCGCGGCCTGCCGGATCGGCAAAGAGGGCGAAGGTTTCAAGATTGCGATGAGTACGCTCGATCTCTTTCGCAGCACGGTCGGCGCCGCCGCGGTGGGTTTTGCCCGGCGTGCGCTCACGGAATCGATCGAGCATGCGAAGACGCGCAAACTCTTCGGTTCGCCCCTCGCCTCATTGCAGTTAACGCAGGCGGCGATTGCTGCAATGGCCACGGACGTTGACGCAAGCGCCCTTTTGGTTTATCGAGCGGCCTGGAGGAAAGATATGGGCGCGCCGCGCGTTACGCGGGAGGCGGCGATGGCGAAGTGGTTTGCGACCGAAGCCGCCGGTCGTGTCTGCGATCGTGCGGTGCAACTTTTCGGCGGCCGGGGGGTGACGCGCGGCGAGATCGTCGAGCGCCTCTACCGCGACGTGCGTGCTTTACGCGTTTACGAAGGCGCAAGCGAGATCTTGCAGGTCGTGATCGCAAAGCAGATTTTCGAAGCATGATCGTGCGCACCACGGGGCACGTCGATACCTTCGCGCAAGAACGCCTGCCGCCGCCAGAGCAGATGCCCGAACTGCTTTTCGATACGCTCGGGCGCTACCCCGAGCGCATCAACGCGGCGGAGGAGTTGCTCGACCGGCGCGTCGGTGCCGGAAGCGGCGGCGATCGATGCATCGTTCTGCCCGACCGAGGAGCGTGGACCTACGCCGATCTGCAGCGTGCGGCCAATCGCATCGCGCGCGTCCTCGTCGAAGATCTTGCGCTGGTGCCGGGAAATCGGGTCCTCCTGCGGGCGCCGAACTCGCCGATGCTTGCCGCCTGCTGGCTCGCGGTGCTCAAGGCCGGCGGGATCGCCGTGACGAGCATGCCGCTTTACCGCGAGCGCGAGTTGCGGTTCGTAATGGAGAAGGCCCACGTCAAGCACGCGCTTTGCGATGCGGGATTGCGCGATGAGTTCGAACGCGCCTGCGTCGACCGGCGCGACTTGCACGTGGCCTATTTCAACGCCCCGCGCAGTTCCTCCGAATCGCTTGAGGAGCGCATGCAATCGAAGCCTGCCGATTTTTGCAACGTCGGTACAGCGGCGGAAGACGTGGCGATTATCGCGTTTACGTCGGGAACGACCGGCATCCCCAAAGCGGCCATGCACTATCACCGCGAGCTAGTCGCAACGTGTGATACGTATGGAGCTCGCGTGCTGCGGCCCGCGCGCGGCGATCTCTTCTGCGGAAGTCCGCCGCTGGCGTTCACCTTTGGTTTAGGAGGCTTGCTGCTCTTTCCGCTCTACGCCGGCGCCGCGACGCTGCTGCTCGAAAAGGCCGGGCCGGCCGAGTTGCTTGCGGCGATCCAAAGCTTTCGAGTAACGACGCTCTTCACCGCGCCGATCGCCTATCGCGCAATGGCCGGTTCGATCGAGGGCTACGACATTTCGTCCTTGCATACGTGCGTTTCGGCCGGCGAGATGCTCCCAAAGACGGTATCGGAAGAATGGCGCGCAAAAACAGGACTTCCAATTCTCGACGGCATCGGCAGCACTGAGATGCTGCACATCTTCGTCGGCTCGCCGAAATCCGAAGTGCGCATCGGCTCTACCGGCCGCGTCGTGCCGGGCTATGTCGCCGAGATCCACGACGACGCAGGCCGCCCGGTGGCCGACGGGACGGTCGGGCGTCTTGCCGTCAAAGGCCCCACGGGCTGCAAGTATCTTCAAGACCAGCGTCAGAGCGACTACGTCCAGGGCGGCTGGAACTATCCTGGCGACGCTTATCGCA
This sequence comes from Vulcanimicrobiota bacterium, assembly GCA_963826325.1. Lineage (GTDB taxonomy): Bacteria > Vulcanimicrobiota > Vulcanimicrobiia > Vulcanimicrobiales > Vulcanimicrobiaceae > Cybelea. Next base: position 25,094 of record CAWGWT010000012.1, on the reverse strand, counting down.
GAGACGCCGACGGCTACTTCTGGTACGTCGCACGCACCGACGACATGATCGTCTCGGCGGGCTACAACATTTCAGGCCCCGAGGTCGAGCAGGCACTGATCGCCCATCCCGACGTCAAAGAGGTCGCCGTCGTGGGAAAGCGCGATCCCGAAAAAGAGACGAACCTCGTCAAAGCCTTTGTGGTGCTAACCGGCGGCTGCGCCGCGACGACCGAGAAGGCCGACGAGCTGCGCGAGTTCTGCAAGACGCAGATCGCTGCGTTCAAGGCGCCCCGCGAGATCGAGTTCGTCGCCGAGCTGCCGCGCACCGAAACCGGAAAGCTTCAGCGCTACAAACTGCGACGACAATCGTAGCAGCCGCCCCTGCCTTCGAACTCGGCCACATCGCCTCGCGGTGCGTCTCCCAACGCTGCGTCGAGCCCTCGATGTCCGAGAAGAGAAATGTCACCGTGCCGGTCGGCAGCAGGTGGGGGCCGGCGCTCGATGAGAAATCGGAGCTGGCCGTCATCTTGGGGCGTTTCGCCGCCCTCCGGTCGGCTCCCATGCCGAAACCCATCCAAAGGTCGCCCGTAGTCGTTACGTGTTGAAAGGAGATCAAATGAAAACTGTTGTGACGGGAATTGTGCTCGGAATGGCAATGCTTATGGGAAGCATTCAGCCTAGTTTAGCCCAGAGCAGTATGTCCTCTTCAATGTCTTCGGCCATGCCGCATTGCGCGGCGAGCGATCCAGTCGTCGGCGTAAACATGAACACGAAGATGTACATGACGCGGTCGCAAATGATGGCGAAAACCAGCGGAATGACCGCAGCCCAAAAGCAAGCGATGATGGAGAAAAATCACGTCAAGATGATGTGCAAGTCTCAAGCCACGGCGATGGGCGCCAAAATGATGAGCAGCCCGCCGATGTAGTAGCCGGCTCCGTTACGGCTGTTCGGTCGGCAGGACCGCAGTCGCCTCGATTTCCACCTTGGCGCCGTCTTCGAGCAGCGCAGCCACCTGGACGAGCGCCATCGCGGGATAATGCGTACCGACGATCTCACGATACGCCGCGCCGAGCGCCCTGAGATTGTCGCGGTACTCATGCCTGTCGGTTACGTACCACGTCAGACGCACGAGGTGCTCCGCGGTGCCGCCCGCGGCTGCAAGCACGGTCATGACGTTTCGAAGCGCCTGCCGAGCCTGCTCGAGAAACTCGTCGCTCACGAGCTCGTTGCGTTCGTTCCAGCCGATTTGACCGGAGATCGCAAGGTAACGACCCTGTGCGACGATTCCTTGCGCGTAGCCGCTGGGTCGAGGCCAACCAGGTGGTTTGATCGTTTTACTCATACGAAATCTCCGGCGCTGGTGCGGTCGTGGTCCCCGGCTCGCACGCGAAGCAGAAGCGTAAACAATGCGCTGACGCACAAGTTGAGGACTAGGCCATACAAGGCGATGAATCCGGTCAACGAGCTGCCGAAAGCGTGCAAGGTAAAGTTCGACGTAAATCCGCTTGCATACGCCATCGCGCAGCTCGCGATCAATCCGCACACCCAACCAGCCAGCAGCGCCTTGGGATGAAACCAGCGGGTCCACAAGCCGAGAACGAAGGCCGGAAAGATTTGAAGCATGAGCGCACCGCCGAGCAACTGGAAATCGATCGCGTATGGGACGGGCACGAAAAAGACGAAGAGCAGCGATAAGGCGCACATCGCAAGCGTCAGCACTTTAGCGATGACGGTTTCGACGGGCGATCGTTGCGGCGAGAACTCTCTAAAGACGTTGCTCGCAAACAGATTGGCGGCACCGATGCACATGATCGCCGCCGGCACGAGCGCTCCGATGACGATCGCCGCGTCCGCGACACCCGCAAACCAATCCGGAAAGTAGCGTGCAAAGAGCAATGGGACGACGCGGCTGGCGTCCTTAGCGACGATCCCCGCGGCGACGGCGCAGTAACCGAGCAGCGCGAGCAGGCCAAGCAGCAGTGAGTAGATCGGCAACAGCGCCGCGTTGCGCCGAATAACCTCGCGGCTTCGTGCTGCCAAGACGCTCGTGATCGAGTGGGGATAGATGAAGAGCGAGAGCGCCGAGCCGAACGCCATGGTCGCGTAAGTAAAGTACTGCGGCGGCGCCAGAAAAATGGATGCGGCGTGCGGCCGCCGTGCCAGTGCCGCTTGCGAGATCGCAAAGATGTGCGCCCAACCGCCTAGTCGCGCTGGAATGACGACGATGGCGGCAATCACCGTCACGTAAATCAGCGTATCTTTGATGAAGGCGATCATCGCCGGCGCTCGCAGGCCGCTGGTGTATGTGTAGGCGGCGAGCAGCAGAAAAGCTACCGTTAGCGCGGGAAGCGATCCGCCGCCTCCCAGCGTCGCGAACTGCCCAAAAACTGCCCGCATTCCGACGAGTTGAAGCGCGATATAGGGCATAGCGGCGACCACGCCCGTCAATGCGATCGCGATCTCCAACGTGCGGTCGTCGTACCTATCGCGAACGAAATCGGCAGCGGTCACGTAGCCACGAAGGCGCGCGATGCTCCAAAAGCGGGCCAGGACGACGAGCGCGATCGGGTAAGCGATCGTGGCGTAAGGCACCGCGAAAAATCCGAGCGCACCGACTCCATACACGAGCGCCGGCACAGCGATGAACGTGTAGGCGGTATAGAGGTCGCCGCCGAGCAAAAACCAAGAGACGACGGTTCCGAAGCTGCGCCCGCCGAGAGCCCATTGCTCGAGGCTGGACAAATTCGCGCCGCCCCACCGACCCGCGAGAAAGCCCAGCGCCGTAACGGCCAGAACGGCTACCGCGACGATCAAGGCGGCGCTAGACATTGCCGCATCGTTTCACCCGTATTACTGCCGCGCCTGTTCTATTTCCGCAAGCGCCCGATAGAGGGCCGGTGGGTTACCAAAGCAAACCAACCGCCAAAAGCTCGCAGTCACGCGTCGAAAGCGAAAGGATTGCCATGTCCGTAACTCAACCCCCGAAAGACACCCCCTTCGGCCTCGAGCCGAACGTCGCGGCGGGACTCGCGTACTTGTTCTGCCTCCTTGGCGGTATCGTTATGCTCGTCGGTGGCGGAACGAATCGATTTGTGAAATGGGCCGCAGCGCAGTCGATCGTGATCTGGGCGCTGTACTTCATACTCGGGTTCGTCTTAAGCTTTATTCATCTATGGGTGCTGTATCCGATTCTTTGGATCCTCGCGCTTGTAGTTTGGGTTTGGACGACGATCACCGGGTTTCAGGGCAAGGAAGTACGGGTTCCCGGCGTGGACTCGCTCACACAGAGCATTTTCAAGTCACAGCTCGGCTAGCGCTGTCGGTGGCCCCTTTAGCAGAAGAAGGGGCCGCTCGAAGCAATAGGTCACTATGGCCGCTTGCCCGATCGTAGCCGCGAAAGCGGCCTCTGTGTAATGTATTTGCCATTTTGAATTCTCGCTGGGCACGCCGGCGTAAGGCGGAATGTGGTGCCAGAGTAACTCGCGCGCGACGAGTTGGTGGTACAGGTAAAGGTTGTAGGAGATCGCCGCCATGAAGCGCAGCGGCGCATTGTCGAGAACGGCCTGCCACCAGCGCGGGCTGATGAGCCAGCCTAAGGCAATAATGGCGAAAGCTGCGCCGAGTAAGGGACGGTTGTTGATCTGCCAAACGCTGGCCCATTGATCGTGAAGGCGCTGCGCGTAGAGATTTTCCAGCAGCATTGTGAAAAACGCGACGCCCGCGACGGCGACGAGCGGCCCGGCGTAGCGAAGGCGCGACGCTCGCAAACGATCGCCACGGCGCACAAAGAGGTACGCAGCGATCATTCCGAATGCGAAGATGTCGAGGTATCCGGGGAGATTCTCTTCGTACTGGGAGAAGAGCGTCGTAAAGCAGCACGTTGACAGCGCGAGCCGCCAGTACCATGCGAGCGCAACCATCACGCCGGCTGTAAGCCACGGCTGGCGCTTGAAGCACCACCAAATCAGCGGAAAGATGCAGTAGAATTCCACCTCGACGGCAAGCGTCCACAACACGCCGTCGATGGTTCCGTAGCGCAGCGGAAACCAGGTATGGATGAAGAGTAGGTGCGTGATCAGATCGGGAACGAGCGACGCATTGGGCTGGAGCGCAGCATAGCCGATCGCGTACGCGACGGCGATTGAAAGGACGTACGACGGCACGATTTTGATAAAGCGGCGCCACGCGAAGTGACGCCAACTCGGCTCGCCTGTTCCCGTGAGCGCGCCCCGAACGAACGGATACGAGATGACGAAGCCGCTCAGAAAGAAGAAGAGATGAACCCCAACGAACCCGGTCGCGGGCAGAAACTGCAGCCACGGCCACGGAGACCACCATGAGATCTCCCAGACGTGGTACCAGAGCACCAGCAGGATGGCGATTCCGCGCAATCCGTCCAGGACGCCAAGCCGCGGCGTCTCGTGAAGTCGCCGTCATCCACAGCCTTTCCCGATGTCATCCTGAGCCCCTCGACTCCGCTCGGGATAAACTCCGTCGAAGAACGGAGGACGCTTGCGGCCATCGAGCCACCTCATGCGCATGGACCCCGAGTGGAACCTGCACTGGCAAGCGCCGGCTCACCAAGGCCCCATTTGACGCCTAAATAGCGCCCTTGGTATAGTTGATTCTCGGTCCCACCTGCGGGTGAGGCCGTTGTTTGTGATGGACGGAGACGAGGAGCAAGACCGATTCCGACGATTAACCAACTCGTGCGCCGCGGGCGCGAAAAGACCGAGCAGAAGGTCAAGACCCGGGCATTCCGCATGATCCTGACTGGTCCGAAGCCCGGCCATCCGGATCTGCCGACCCGTACCTTTGAAGTCACTGGTAATCCCCAACGGCGCGGGGTCTGCACTCAAGTCAAGACGGTGACGCCCAAGAAGCCGAACTCGGCGCTGCGCAAAGTCGCTCGCGTCCGGCTGACCAATGGGGAAGAGGTCACGGCTTACATCCCCGGGATCGGCCACAATCTACAGGAGCACTCGGTCGTGCTGGTCCGTGGCGGTCGCGTCAAAGATCTCCCGGGAGTTCGCTATCACATTATCCGCGGCACGCTCGACACCGCCGGTACGGCGAATCGCAAGCAAGGCCGTTCTAAGTACGGCGCAAAGCGCGAAAAGAAGAAGTAATGCCTCGTAAAGGTCCCGCTCCCAAGCGGCAGATTCTGCCCGATCCTCGGTTCAACTCGAAAGTGCTCTCGCGCTTCATAAATAAGGTGATGCTGCGCGGCAAGAAGTCGACGGCCGAGCACATTACCTATGGTGCGCTCGACATCGTTGCGGAGAAGACCGGCCGCGACCCGATGGAGATATTTTCGCAGGCGCTTTCCAATGCGATGCCGCTCGTCGAGGTTCGTCCGCGGCGCGTAGGCGGCGCAACCTATCAAGTTCCGATGGAGGTCCGTCCAGACCGCCGTCAGGCAATGGCGATGCGCTGGCTGATCGGCTTCGCGCGCACCCGCAACGGCCACTCGATGGAGGAGAAGCTCGCCGGCGAGCTGCTCGACGCCTCGAACAACACGGGCGCTACAATTAAGAAGCGTGAAGACACGCACAAGATGGCTGAAGCGAACAAAGCGTTCGCCCATTATCGTTGGTAACCAACTTAGACTAACACCATGGCTGCAAGGGAATATCCGCTCGAACGCACGAGGAACATCGGTATTGCCGCGCACATCGACGCCGGCAAGACGACTTCAACGGAGCGCATCCTCTTCTTTACCGGACGCGTGCACAAGATGGGCGAAGTGCATGACGGCGCGGCGACAATGGACTGGATGGTCCAAGAGCAGGAACGCGGCATCACCATTACGTCGGCGGCGACCGCGACGACCTGGCGTGACACGCGGATCAACATCATCGATACGCCGGGCCACGTGGATTTTACCGTTGAAGTGGAGCGATCGCTGCGCGTGCTCGACGGGTTGGTTGCGCTCTTCGATTCGGTAGCGGCCGTGCAACCGCAATCGGAGACGGTCTGGCGTCAAGCGAACAAGTACAAGGTTCCGCGGATCATTTTCGTCAACAAGATGGATCGCGTCGGTGCCGATTTCTTCAACGTCGTGGAGAAGATTCGCGAACGTCTGGGCGCGCGCGCGGTGCCGATTCAAGTGCCGATCGGCGCGGAAGAGAAGTTCAAAGGCGTCGTCGATCTCTTTACGATGAAGACGATTGTCTACAGCGACGAGCTCGGTTCAACGATGGCGCATGAGGACGTCGAGGGCGAGCTCAAGGAGCTTGCGATGACGTGGCGGCGCCATCTCGTCGAAGCGATAGCCGAGCAGGACGACGAGCTGCTCGAGATGTTTTTCGAGGGCAAAGAGCTGCCGATCGATCGGATGAAGACGGCGTTGCGCAAAGCGACGATCGAGGGGACCGTCCTGCCGATGCTCTGCGGCTCCGCATTCAAAAACAAGGGGATTCAGGCATTGCTTGACGCGATCGTCGACTACATGCCCTCCCCGCTCGAAGCCAAACCCATTGTAGGGCGCGATCCGAAAAGCGGTAACGAGATCGCGCGCAAGGCCGACGATGGGGAACCGTTCTGTGCGCTCGCCTTCAAGATCGCCACCGACCCGTATGGCAACCTCACGTATTTCCGCGTCTACTCGGGCGTGCTCAATAAAGGCAGCTACGTGCTAAACTCGCGCACCGGACGTAAGGAACGGATCGGGCGCATTCTGCGCATGCACGCCAACCATCGCGAAGACATCAATGCCATCGGCGCCGGGGACATCGCCGCGGCGGTTGGTCTCTCCGACACGCGAACCGGCGACACGCTCTGCGACGAACGTTCGCCCATCGCGCTCGAATCGATCACCTTTCCCGAGCCGGTCATCCATCAGGCGATCGAGCCCAAGAGTAAGGCCGATCAGGATAAGCTTGGGCTTGCGCTGGCGCGCCTTGCTCAGGAAGACCCAACCTTTCGAATGCGTACCGACGAGGAGACGCAACAGACGATCATCGCCGGCATGGGCGAGCTGCATCTCGAGATCATTCTCGACCGCTTGCGCCGTGAATTCAAAGTAGAGGCGAACGTCGGCAAACCGCAGGTTGCCTACAAAGAAGCGATCACCAAGACCGTTGAAAAGGAAGGTCGGTTCATTCGTCAGACTGGGGGCAAGGGCCAGTACGGGGACGTTTGGCTGCGCGTTGAGCCTCAGCCGCCGGGCACCGGCTTCGTCTTCGAGTGGAAGATCGTCGGCGGCTCGATTCCTAAGGAGTACGCGAAGGCGGTCCAAGAAGGCGTCCGCGAGTCGGCCCAGAGTGGCGTGCTCGCCGGTTTCCCGGTCATGGACTTTAAGGTGCAAGCGTTCGACGGTTCGTATCATGAGGTCGACTCGTCGGAGATGGCCTTCAAGATCGCCGGCTCGATGGCATGGAAAGAGGCGAATCGGGCCGCCGGCCCGATTCTGCTCGAGCCCATCATGAAGGTCGAAGTAACGACGCCCAAAGAGTACATGGGCGCGATCAACGGCGACCTCAGTCGACGGCGCGGCGCCATTCATGCAACCGAAGAGGCGGCGGGTGGCGCGCAGGTCATTACCGCACACGTTCCGCTTTCAGAGATGTTCGGCTATGCCACCGACATGCGCTCGGCGACGCAGGGCCGCGCCACCTACACGATGGAGTTTTCGCATTACGAAAAGGCGCCCAAGAGCGTCGAGGAAGAGATCGTTGCGAAGGCAGTGGGCAAGAAACCCGTGCCCGCCTAACTCGTCGTTGACAGCCTCCGTCGCGCTTGATACTATTCCGTGGTCCTGCGCCATCTCGTTGAGGGCATTTACCACGTAAGGCGGCAGAGCCAAGCAAAACGCCTGGACCCGTGTACTCGAAAAAGGGGTCCCCACCGCGGGTGTCTGGGGAAATGGGGTCCCGCGCCGCGAGAGTCGGCGCGGGGGCGTGGAGCCGAGTTTTCGGGGGCGAAGTCCCGAAAGCGAGGCGTAGCGCCAAAGCGCTGGGCGAAGTCCAGCGCGCTGTTAGTAGATTGGGGTACCGCGCCGCGAGAGTCGGCGCGGGGGCGTAGCGCCAAAGCGCTGGGCGAAGTCCAGCGCATTGTTAAAAGAGGGAAAAATGGCCAAGCAAAAATTCGAGCGCAAGAAGCCGCACGTCAACATCGGTACCACCGGTCACGTCGATCACGGGAAGACTACCCTGACGGCGGCGATCATGCACTGCCTTGCAACCGAGGGGCTGGCGCAAAAAGTCGGCGTCGATCAAATCGATAACGCGCCCGAAGAGAAGGAGCGCGGGATCACGATCGCCATCTCGCACCAAGAGTACGAGACGCCCAAGCGGCACTACGCCCATGTCGATTGTCCCGGCCACGCCGATTACATCAAGAACATGATTACCGGGGCGGCGCAGATGGACGGCGCGATCCTCGTCGTTGCCGCGTCAGACGGTCCGATGCCGCAGACGCGCGAGCACATCTTGCTCATGCGTCAAGTCGGCGTTCCTCGCATCATCGTCTTCCTCAACAAGGTCGATATGGTCGACGACGAGGAGCTCCTCGAGCTTGTCGAGATGGAGATCCGTGAGTTGCTGACCTATTACGAGTTCCCCGGCGACGACACGCCGATCATTCGAGGGTCCGCGCTCAAAGCGCTCAACTCGAGCGGCAAGCGCGGCGATGCCGATGCCGATCCGATCTTCAAGTTGATGGACACGGTCGACGACTACATCCCGGAGCCTCAGCGTGAAGTGGACAAGCCCTTCCTGATGCCGGTCGAGGACGTCTTTACGATCACTGGACGAGGTACCGTGGGAACGGGGCGTGTCGAGCGCGGTCAGGTGAAGGTCGGCGAAGAGGTCGAGATCGTCGGTCTGAAGGACGAGACGAAGAAGACCGTCGTTACCGGCATCGAGATGTTTCGCAAGCTGCTCGACGCGGGCATCGCGGGCGATAACATCGGCGTCCTTCTGCGTGGCGTCGATCGCAACGAAATCGAGCGCGGTCAGGTGCTGGCCAAACCCGGTTCGGTCAAGCCGCACAAGAAGTTCAAGGCTGAGGTGTACGTCCTTTCTAAGGAAGAAGGTGGCCGTCACACGCCCTTCTTCGCGAACTATCGGCCGCAATTTTACTTTCGGACGACCGACGTCACCGGGACGATCAAGCTGCCCGAAGGCATGGAAATGGTCATGCCGGGCGACAACGTCCAAATGGACGTGGAGCTCATCACCCCGATTGCGTGCGAAGAGGGGCTTCGCTTCGCCATACGGGAAGGCGGGCGAACCGTCGGCGCGGGCGTCGTGACGGCCGTTGCTGAGTAAATCTGCGCCGGGCTTGCTACATGCTGCGTCCGGGCCGTTCGTCGCTTCCCTCCTTGGAAGCTCCTACTTATCCGCGCTCGCGCCAGTGCGACGGAAAGTAATGACCTCCTGTCAATGGCGCTCGCGTCGGAAGCCCGTCCGCAGCACGTAGCGGCGCCCTCGCATGACTTACTCGCTCCTTGAAAAATTGGCATAAATAAAATGGCGAAGCAGATGATTCGGATACGCCTCAAGGCGTACGATCACAAGGTCCTCGATCAGTCGGCCGAGCGCATCGTTGAAACGGCGAAGCGCACGGGCGCTTTCGTCAGCGGACCGGTGCCTCTGCCGACCGAAATCAACCGTTTCTGCGTTCAGCGCTCGACGAACAACGACAAAAAGTCGCGCGAGCACTTTGAGATGCGTACGCATAAGCGGCTGATCGACATTCTCCAAGCGTCGCCCAAGACGATGGACGCGCTCATGCATCTCGATCTGCCTGCGGGTGTCGATATCGAGCTCAAGGCCTGACCCGAGACGGATTGACGCCTTCGGCCCGAAGCGTGCAGCTTCGGGCCTTTCGCTTTCAGACGCACTCGTCAATGAGGAGCAAGCAATGGAAGTCAAACCGACGTATCTCGGAACCATGATCGGGCTAGCCACGGTGGCGTTCGGGTTGATCGCCGCGGGAGCATGGAACAAATTCATCAGCGACACGATCGCGCTCTTCCTCAAGCCGGGGAACGGAGTGCTCGCCGAACTGATCTATGCGATCATCGTAACGATCCTCGCGATCGTCGTCGTACAAGCATTAGCGAGGCTCGCCGAGAAGGAGGCGGACCTCACCGCGAAGCTGCCGTTCGCGAAGCGCCCTCCCGAGTAGCGTTCTATCCGGAGGCTGCGTCCGATTTCTTCGGCGGTTTGCCGGCGCGAATCTTGAAGGCAAGTTCCGGGCGGTGCTGCAGCGGCGGGTAGACGTGCGCGCGTACCTCGAAACCTTTATTCTGCAATCCTAGTTGCAGCGCGGCTTGCTGAATTCCGTGGAGGATCGCAGCGTTGACTGTTTCGTCGGCGACGCCCAGATCCATCAGCGTATCGACGCCCTCCTTCTTGGAGAGGACCGTCAAGCGGATCTCGCCGGGTATTCGTTCCGACTCGTGTTCTTCGTCGATGGGATCGTGAAAAACGACCACGTGGTGATCCTCGTAGACGATTTCATTATCGGCGACGAGTTTCTCCCACTCTTTGGGATCTTTCGGCCAAGTTGGCCGCCTGCCTAAAACGTCGACTGGTGTAAGCGGCTTTTTCTTACGATCGGCGCTCATCGGCGCAGCCTTCATCATCTGCAAGAGGACGCCTGCCTTCCATCCCGGAAAATCTGCGCGTGGCATCATGGATTTCCGAAATGATCTCCGGCCCGGAGCAACACACTTGGGATAAGCCCGATCCGGAGCATACCTTTCGCGGGCGTCTCGACGGCACGCGCGCTAAGGCCGATGAAGTTGTTTACGAAGATGACGACGTCTTCGCATTCCGCCACAACGTCGATAGCAGTAGGGAAGAGTGGTGGGAAATCCACGTCGTCATCATCCCGAAGAAATGGATTCCGACGATTCTCGATTTCGGGCTAGGCGATGGGAAGATCTGGCACCGCCTCATCGCAGGGATTCAGAAGGTCGCGTTGGCGTTAGGGCTCTACGACAAAGGTTTCATGATACGCATGGGGGTGCTGCCGCCGTATCAGCACACCGCGCACGTCCATATCCACATTCTCTCCGGCAAACACACCTCGCCCGTCATCGACGGGCCGATGCCGGATGTCGGCTGATTCGCGTCCTCCTTCACTCTCGAATATCGCGCTCGCGTTCGCAACGATCTCTTCGACGGCGTTCGGCGGCGGTCAAAAGGCCAGCGTTCGTCAGCAAGTCCTGTCCCGCGGTTGGATGGACCAGGAACGCTTCATGGACGGCCTTGAGATCGCGCAAGTCCTCCCGGGACCGAATATCCTTAACTTGGCGGTCTACTGCGGGCAAAGGGTGCGCGGCATTCCCGGGGCGGCCGCCGCCTTTTTAGGCGCGAGCGTTCCGCCCTTTATCATTGTGCTAATTGCGGGCGCCCTGTACTTCAAGTTCGCCAAAAATCCCTACGTGCACGGAGGGTTGCTGGGTTGCGCGGCAGGCGCGCTCGGCCTCACTCTCGGTAACGCGCTCGAGCTCACCTGGGACGAGCGCACCGACTGGTTACGGATCGTTCTCGTCGTCGTCACCGCATTGGCTGTCTCGTTCTTGAAGATGCCGTTGCTGCTCGTCCTCGTCGTCTTCGGAGGCGCCGGCATCGTCCACGAATATCTGCGCTCTCGCAAGAAGACCGATGAGTAGTACGCTTCAAACAGCAACCCATTTGCTCTGGACCTTTTCGCAGCTCTCCGTGCTCGGCTTCGGAGGCGGCAAAGGCATCATTCCGCAAATGCACACCTACGCGGTCGGTCAATACAATTGGGTGACGTCTTCGCAGTTTACGCAGTTTTACACCATTGGGAAACTCGTACCGGGGCCGACAACGATCTTCGCGGCCCTCGTCGGCTACGCAGCGACCCCTGCACAACCGCTGATCGGCGCCGCGGCCGCTACGATCGGCATGTTCGTCCCCTCGAGCCTAATCGTGGTCGCATTTGATGCGTTGTGGGAGCGTTTTTCGGCATCGCCTTGGCGTACCATAATCGCTCGGGGCTTGGCGCCGGCGATTGTCGGTTTGGTCTGGTCGAGCGTCGTAACGATCGGGCGCGGCGCGCCGTCGAGCGCCGTGGCATATGCGGTAACGATAATCGTTGTCCTCTTGATGCTGCGCACCAAACTCGCTGCGCCGTTGCTCATCGTCCTCGCGGGCGGCGTGGGGGTCGTCGCGCTTCGCTAAGCGAACGACCGGCCATGCCCATCGAGCTTCGCGAACTGCGGTCACGTTCTTTTCACGGCACGAAACGGCGCATTTACCATCTGCTCGAGGAGATGGGAACCTCCGGCGATCAGATCTGGCCGTTTGCATCGCAGCCCTTCATGCGCTCTCCAGGGCCCCTCGTGCCCGGCCGAACCGAGGAGTGGCATCTTGGTATTCACGGCGTGCTCGAGGAAGCGGTTTCCGAGGAACGCATCGTTTGGCGATTTCGCAATGACGGCTTTGACGGGACGCACGGCTTTCACCTCAGCAGTGTCGGCAAAGAGACGTTGCTCGAGTATCGCGTCGAGGCGACCCTCTCCGATACCGATGGCCGGCTCCTCTGGCGGCGTTTCGAAGACCAGTTCGAGCGCTCGACCGAGGCGCTCTTCGACAAACTGGCGCGGGTTCTGAAGCGTTGACGGCCGCGGCCGCGCCAACGCCCGATCCCGTCGATTTCATAAACGTTGCCGGACTGCTTTCCGACGAAGAGCGGCTCGTCCGGGATACGGTGCGCGGGTACGTGCAGGCGCGCGTGCTCCCCAACGTTGCGGACTGGTTCGAAGAAGGGATACTTCCGCGCGAACTGGGCCCTGAGCTCGGACGGCTCGGCTTGCTCGGCATGCACCTCAACGGTTACGGCTGCACCGGCTCGAGCGCGGTTGCGTACGGCCTCGCATGTTTGGAACTTGAAGCCGGCGATTCCGGCGTGCGCAGCTTCGCCTCAGTTCAAGGTTCGCTCGCGATGTATGCGATCTACCGCTGGGGTGACGAAGCGCAGAAGCGCGAGTGGCTGCCGGGAATGGCGCGCGGCGAACTCATCGGTTGCTTCGGTCTCACCGAGCCCGATTTCGGCAGCAACCCCGCGGGGATGCGGACCTCCGCGCGACGGGACGGTTCCGATTGGGTTCTCAACGGCACAAAGATGTGGATCACCAATGGTTCGATCGCCGATCTGGCCATCGTCTGGGCGCAGACGCAGGACGGCATCCGCGGCTTCGTCGTGCCGCGCGACGCGAAGGGCTTCACCGCGGCGAACATTCATCGAAAGCTTTCCCTGCGCGCGTCGGTGACGAGCGAGCTGGCATTCGCCGATTGTCGCGTCCCGGCCGGCGCAATGTTGACGCAAGCGGAAGGCCTGGCTGCCCCTCTAGCCTGTCTCAACGAAGCGCGCTACGGCATCGTGTGGGGAGCCATGGGCGCCGCGCGCAGCTGCTACGAGACCGCCCTCGAGTACAGCAAAACGCGCGTGCAGTTCGCAAAGCCAATTGGCGCCTATCAGATGACGCAAGAGAAGCTCGTGAACATGCTCATCGAGCTCAATAAGGGTGCGCTGCTCGCGCTGCACGTCGGTCGCGCGAAGGACCAAGGCCGTCTTCACCCTGCTCAGGTGAGCTTCGCGAAGCTCAATAACGTCCGCGAAGCGCTCGCGATCGCGAGGGACGCGCGAACGATTCTCGGCGCAAACGGCGTCACGCTCGAATATCCCGTCATCCGCCACATGAACAACCTCGAATCGGTGCTGACTTACGAAGGTACCAGCGAAATGCACACGCTGGTCGTCGGCAAGGAGATTACCGGCCTTGGGGCCTTTGTGTGACGTAGCCATCGAAGCGTGAACACAGCGGATGTTTGCTACACGTACTCTTTGAGCGTCAGCGTCGCGTCGCGCTCGTGGCCCGCGGGCCCGCGTATGTGAAGCCGTACGACGCTGCCGGGAGGACCAGCGAGCATTGCCCGAAGCGCGGCGAGCGATTCGTTGAAGCCGGCGCGCCGTTGATGCCGAGGATGACGTCGCCCTTCGCTAACCCGGCGGCAGCCGCCGGCGAGTCCGCGAGAACCGAAAGCACCGTGTACGCCCCGGTTGCATCGATAAGGAACAAGCCGGAGCGGTCGTATGTAAACGGAGTATCGAACACGGCGTTTTTGGCAAGTAAGAGTTGGTTATGAGCGTAATCGAAGGTCAGTTCGAAGCGACGCCAAATCGCGTCGCCGACGTTCGCGGGATTGAAAGGATCGTCGAGCACGCCTTTGTTCGCAACCGTAAACGACGCGACGCTATTTGAGACGGCGTAGGGGCCGATCTGAAGGGTCGATATACGCCCGAGCCGCGCGTAGGATGGCCCTCCGACCCCGAATCCGACGACCGTTGGCGCGGTCTTTGCAAGTGCGGCTATCGCAGGGTGGGTCGCTAAAAACGCCGACGAGAGCTCGAGGCCGGCGCGATTTCCCGTATCGACTTCGGCCGACGTCGTAACCCCATCCACGGCGACGGGAATGCGCGGTATCGTGCCGTCGAAATAGAAGGCGATCGCAGCGGCGCCGGGCGCGGACGCCGGCAAGGCGCTCGGCACCGCGAGCGTCAACGCGGAGTTCGCGTAATCGATGGTGGTCAAGAAGCGCGCTAAGAGCTGATATCCGACCATACCGTCGATCTTCATGCCTTCGGCTACTCCGAAACCGGTGGCGATCGGCAGAACGAGCATATATTGGTTGCGGACGACTGCGCCGCCGATCGCGATCGAATCGATATGGGTGAATGCCGCTCCCTCGGTCGCGCTTCCGACGCCTTGTAAGCGCAATGCGCCTGAACTTTTGGCTTGCACGGCGGCGGCAACTTCAGGAGTGACGATATAATCGCCGCCGCTGTCGAGCACGAACGTGTAGGGCCCGCGTCCGTCGAGCACGACGTCGTTTAGGTAAACGTGATTGTTGACGATTTGCAGCGGCACCGTCGTGCTAGTCCCGCGCGTCATCGAAAAGTCGTGCACGTTTTGACCGGGCACGCGCATGCGTTCGGCGACGTCAGTATTCAGTTCCAGTGACGAGATCTGCTGGGAAAATGAGTTTCCGCTCGAGGTTCGAGTGCTGCTCGCGAACGGGTAATTTATTCCATCGACGCGCCGGTAGTTCGAAAGCACGGTCGTCGTCGAGACGATTCCGATGGTCGAGGTTTCCCGAGCGATCAGATGAGTGAGCGGATCGATCCACAGATCTAGTTCGCTGCCATTCGGCGGGGTCACCGCGAGCACGTCGTAGTTGTTATTACCATCGCTTCGCCGGCCGGCGTAGACGATGGTCGCCCCGCCCGCATCCGGGCGCAAGTAGCGCAGATTATCGAGGTAGGCCTGGTCGATCGCCTGAAGGCGTCCCGCCATGCCGCCGTCGACCGTGACCAGCCCCGCGTAGTCCTGATCCCACGCCTTCTTGCCGTCCCAGCCGAAGGCGCCGCTCAGGGCCCCGGCATTTTGCGCGGTCGTAAAGCGTACCCCGCGCAGGTCGTCCCATTCCTGACCGCGTCCCCGAAGACCGACGATCTCAACGGCACCGACGGCGTGAATCGAACTGATAGAAGTAAGAGGCCGCTCGAGCATCGCCTTGCGAACCGCCGCCAACAGCGACGCGGCATACGCGGTGGCGTCCGTCGGCGCGCTGCTTGCGCTCAGCAAAACGCCGAAGAAGAGGGCAGCGGCAACTGCTTTGTAAAGCGTCCCGGCACGACGTTGGTGGCGCATGTGTCAGCGCTTCTGTCCAGCCGCGTGAGCGGCCTTGACCTCTCTCGGGGCTCCTGGTAAACTGCCGGGGTTGCGGTTCACGCGAGTAATACGCCTGGGTCCGTGGCGGTCCCCAGCGACTACTGAAAGAGAAGCATGAAGAAGATCATTGGCCGTAAAGTCGGGATGACCAGCGTGTTCACCGCCGACGGGCGCTCTGTGCCGGTTACGGTAATCGCGGCAGGTCCCTGTACGGTCGTGGAGCGCCTTACGAAAGAGAAGCACGGCTACGATGCCGTCGCTTTGGGATTTGGCCCCGTCAAGCGGAGCCGCCTGACCCGTGCCCTCGCCGGCCACTTCAAGAAACAGGGGGTAGAGCCGGCCCGTTTCGTCCGGGAATTTCGAACGGAACCCGAGGAGGAAGTCGGGGAAAAGATTACCGTCTCGGCTTTCGAGCCCGGCGATCGGGTTGACGTGGTGGGCGTCTCGAAAGGACATGGCTTCTCCGGGGGCATTAAGCGGCACAACTTCAGCGGCGGCGGCGCGAGCCATGGCTCGATGATTCATCGCCAACCCGCTTCGAACGGCGACACCAACGCCGGCCGCGTCACCAAAGGAAGCCGTCGTCCCGGGCATTACGGCGTGGATCGCACGACGCTCCAAAACCTCGAGGTCGTGCGCGCGGATGGCGACCGCAATCTGTTACTCGTGCGTGGAGCCGTGCCAGGCGCTAAGAACGCCCTGCTGATGGTGCGTGAAAGCGTCAAGGCCCGGAGCGCAGATGCCCAACGTCATTAACGCGACGGGTGATATCGTCGGCGAGCGCGAGGTGCCCGCGATCTTCCAAGGGGAGTTCGATGGGAATCTGAGCGTCGTCTATCGTGCCGTCCACCGCGAGTTCGCGAACATGCGAGCCGGCACGGCTTCTACCCGCAAGCGCGACGAGGTAGCCGGCGGCGGGCGCAAGCCCTGGCGTCAGAAGGGGACGGGCCGGGCGCGTCAAGGTTCGATCCGATCGCCTCAGTGGCGTCACGGCGGTGTCGCCTTCGGACCGCAGCCTCGTAGCTACGTGGAGGCGCTCAATAAAAAAGAAAGACGCGTCGCATTTCTTGCGGCGCTGGCCGATCGCTTCCGTAATGACGCCGTTACGCTCTTGGAGGCCGGAGATTTTGGAATCGGCAAAACGGCGGCGATTGCCAAAATGCTCTTCGGCAGCGCAAAAGGCGCCCGGAGCGGACCAACGACTCTAATCGTTTGCCGCCCGGACGAGCCGCATTCGGGTGAGATTGCGCGCCTCTGCCGCAATTTGCAGCGAGTCTCCATCACCGACGATGGAGCGCTTGACGTTAAAGACGTTCTTCGCTTTGAGCGGCTCATCTTTACGACCGCCGCCTACGACGCCTTGACTGATCGGTTAACGGGGGACCCGCGCGGCGATAGTCAGCGCGGGGGCGCGCAGCCGAGTCTCGGGGACAAGGTTCCCGAGGTGAAGGCGAAGCGCCAAAGCGTTGCGCGAAGTGCAACGCGCAATTCCGAGGGCGCGCAGCCGAGTCTCGGGGGCAAGGTTCCCGAGGTAAAGACGAAGCGCCAAAGCGTTGCGCGAAGTGCAACGCGCACTTCTAAGGAAAGCCGTGATGGACGCCCGTGACGTGATCGTTGCCCCGCGCATCACTGAGAAAGCCATGGCCGACGCGCTCGCTCACCAGTATACTTTCGTCGTGCACCCGCACGCCACGAAGACGCAGATCCGCCATGCCGTCGAGGAGATCTTCAAAGTAAACGTCCTACGCGTCAACACGGTGAACGTTCGCGGGAAGGCGCGCAATTTTGCGCGCCGCGGCCTGCGCACGAGCGGCAAGCAGAGCGATTATAAGAAAGCGATCGTCACGATTAAGTCCGGTCAAAAGATCGAGCTCGGCGGGGTCAACTATTTTGAACAGTAGTAGAAGTCGCGGGGTGCAAGAGTGCCCGTAAAGAAGTACAGGCCAACATCTCCCGGCAAGCGCTTCCTCACGACGCTCGATTTCTCGGAGCTCTCCAAAGTTGCGCCCGAAAGATCGTTGCTCGAGGTGCGCAAGAAGCACTCCGGACGAAACAACAACGGTCACATCACGGTGCGCCATCGTGGCGGCGGCACGCGCCGGCTCTACCGCATCGTGGACTTCAAGCGCGCAAAAGACGGCGTCCCGGCCAAGGTCTCTACGATCGAATACGATCCCAACCGGTCCTGCCGCATCGCACTTCTAAACTATCGCGACGGAGAGAAGCGCTATATCCTCGCGCCGCTGGGTCTGCAGGTTGGCGAGCTCGTCGAGTCGGGGCCAAGCGCCGACATCAAAATCGGCAACGCTTTACCCATTCGAAACATTCCGGTCGGTACGGTGATCCATAACATCGAGTTGCGACCGGGCCAAGGCGGCAAGCTGGTACGATCGGCCGGCGTCGCCGCGCAGCTGATGGCGAAAGAGGATGAGTATTCGCAAGTGCGCATGCCGTCCGGCGAGGTCCGAAAGATCCACGTCGCATGTCGCGCGACGATCGGCCAGCTCGGAAACGTCGATCACGAGAACCAAGTGATCGGTACGGCCGGCCGCTCGCGCCATCTTGGCAAACGGCCGAGCGTGCGCGGCATCGCGATGAACCCGGTCGACCATCCGCACGGCGGCGGCGAAGCGCGTTCGACGTCGGGACGCCCGCCGACGACGCCATGGGGGCAGATGACGATGGGCAAAAAGACGCGCCGCAATAAGCGCACCGCGAAGATGATCGTCCGCCGCCGAGGTTCGAAGTAATGTCGCGTTCGTTGAAAAAGGGCCCGTACGTTGCCGATCATCTGGTGCAGAAGGTCGAGCGGCTGAACGAGACGCGCGAACGCCGCGTGATTAAGACCTGGAGCCGTGCTTCGACCATACTTCCTGCGATGGTGGGGCACACCATCGGCGTGCACAACGGTAAGACGCATATCCCAATCTACATCACGGAGAACATGGTTGGCCATAAGCTCGGCGAGTTCTCGCCCACGCGCCACTTCCGCGGCCACGGCGGCGAGAAGGCGACGGTCAAGACGTGACGGAGCGTACCCCGCAAGCCGTTGCGCACCTTCGCTTCGTGCGCACGGCTCCGCGCAAGCTGCGGCGCGTCGCCGACGCAATCCGAGGAAAGAGCGTCCGTGAGGCGCTCGTGCTGTTGAAGTTCGCCGAGGTTTTTGCCGCGGAGCCGATCGAGAAGCTCGTGCGCAGCGCAGTTGCGAACGCCGGCAACAATCACGACATGAACGCCGACGAGCTCTACATTGCGCGGATCACGGTCGACGGCGGACCAGGTGGCCGCTTCACGAAGCGACTCGATCCACGGGCGCAAGGGCGCGCAGCATTTAAGCGCAAGCGCCTTTCGCACGTAACGGTCGTCGTAAGCGAAGCGCGCCCGGCTCAAAAGTGCAAGAAGCGCGCGGGCGCATCTGTCCAGGCCGCGCGCACGACGCGTCGCTCCACCCCCGACGCATCGCCCGCGAAGGCGCGGCGAAAGAAACCGAGCACCCGGAAACGCGCGGCGAAGAAGCCGGCTACGACCGAAATCGCCACGGACGGCAAGGACGCATAATGGGACAGAAGATACATCCGGTCGGCATGCGCTTGGGGATCACGCGCACCTGGGACAGTCGCTGGTTCGAAAAGAAGCACTACGTGGACTGGCTGCACGAAGACGTTGCGATACGCAAGTCGTTCGCTCGCTGGATGCGCTCGGCGTCGATCAGCAAGATCGAGATAGAGCGCCGTGCGAATCAAGCTCGAGTAATCGTCAACACCGCCAAGCCCGGCATCATCATCGGCAAGCGCGGAGTCGGCATCGACGACATTCGCAAGAATCTGGAGCAGCTCACCGGCAAGAACGTCGCCGTTAACGTGATGGAGATCCAGCATCCGGAGGTCGACGCCCGACTCGTCGCTCAGAACATCGTCGATCAACTCGAGAAGCGCATCGCCTTTCGGCGCGCGATGAAGCAGGCGATTATGCGCACGATGCGGGCTGGCGCGCGTGGCATCAAGGTACAGGTATCGGGGCGTCTGGGCGGCGCCGAGATTGCGCGCACTGAGCACAACGCCGACGGTAAAGTCCCGCTCCACACCCTGCGCGCCGACATCGATTACGCTCAAGTGGAGGCCTTCACGACGTTCGGACGGATCGGTGTAAAAGTCTGGATTTACCGCGGCGAGGTCTTACCGGATCAGCCGCGCGGTGACGGAGCGCTCGGGCGAAGCGCCGATCGCGGACGCGAACGGCGCGACCGGGGTGGTCGCGGGCGTGGACGCGAGCCGCGCATGCAGCCGGTGGCAGCGCCGCGTCCTATTGCCGAGCCCCCGGAGACCGTCGTGGAACCGGTTCCCGAGCCGATTCCAGCGCCCGTTCCCGAACCGGTGGCCGAATAAAATGCTGACACCAAAACGCGTCAAGTGGCGCAAAGTGCAGCGCGGCCGAATGTCTGGCTCGGCCACTCGCGGCAATGCTCTCAACTTCGGCGACTACGGCTTGCAGGCCATGGAGCCGTGCTGGATGTCCAACCGCCAGATCGAAGCGGCCCGTATCGCCATGACGCGTTACATCAAACGCGGCGGCAAGGTCTGGATCAAAGTTTTCCCCGATAAGCCGGCAACGAAGAAGCCGGCCGAAGTCCGCATGGGTTCCGGCAAGGGTAATCCCGAGTTTTGGGTCGCGGTGGTTCGTCCGGGACGCATTCTCTTCGAGCTGTCGGGCGTCGCGCCGGCAGTGGCGCGCGAAGCGCTGCGTCGCGCCGGGGCAAAGCTTCCAATCAGCACTAAGATCGTCGCGCGCGAGGAGGCATAACGTGCAAAAAAAAGAGCTCGAGGGATTGCGCGATCTTACCATCAAGGAGTTGGAGCAGAAGGCCCGCGACGCAAAAGCGGAGTTGTTCAACTTGCGCTTTGCGCTACGTACGGGCCACCTGACCGACTTCAGCAAGATTCGCGCGATGCGCCGATCCTACGCGCAAATTCAGACGGTCATTTGTGAGAAGCGCCTCGCCGAGGGAGAGCATGGAGCAGCCTAGGGATTCCTCGGGCCAGATTTTGGACCAAGACAAGGAGCAAGGCGCGAGCGCGAGTACGCTCGGTGAGCGCCGTAGCGACACAGTATTGGGCCAAAAGGTGGCCCGAGGGAAGAGAAGAGTCAAGCAGGGCCGTGTCGCGTCGAACAAGATGGAGAAAACGATCGTCGTCGTCTCCGAGACGCGCGTGCCGCACGCAGCCTATGGGAAAATCGTTCGCAAGTCGGCACGTTTCAAGGCGCATGACGAGCGTAACGAAGCGAATATCGGCGACGTCGTCCGCATCGCCGAGTGCCGCCCGCTCTCGCGCGAGAAGCGGTGGCGTTTGATCGAAATCGTAGAACGAGCGAAATGATTCAACAGGAAACTCGCCTGAAGGTTGCCGATAATAGCGGTGCGCGCGAGCTGCTCGTCATCCACGTGAGCGGTGGCGGACGGCACGTTTACGCGCACGTCGGCGATGTTGTCGTCGGAACCGTCAAGAGCGCCATTCCCGGCGCTGCCGTCAAGAAAGGCCAGGTCGTCAAGGCGGTCGTCGTTCGCACGAGCGCGCCGATTCGGCGCGGCGACGGATCCGTCGTACGCTGCGACGATAACGCCTGCGTGATCATCAAAGGCGAGAAGGACAATCTCGATCCCCGTGGGACGCGCGTCTTCGGCCCGGTTATGCGCGAGCTGCGCGAGCGTGGATTTCTGAAGATCGCGTCGCTCGCTCCCGAGGTGCTATAGAGACCATGAAACCGACGATCCTCAAAGGCGATACCGTGATGGTCCGGCGTGGTAAGGAGCGTGGCAAGCGCGGCACGGTCAAAGCCGTGCAGGGCGCTGCCGGCACCGCAACGGTCGAAGGCGTTAACATCGTCAAGCGCCACGCAAAGCAGCAAGCGCAGCAGCGGCAGTCCGCTATGGGCAAGGCCATGCAGAGCGGTGGCATCATCGAGAAAGAGGCGGCACTGCCACTTTCGGCGCTGCAGTATGTTTGCGAGAAGTGTAAGGCGCCGACTCGTCTGCGCCGCGGCCGGACCTCCGACGGAGCCACGCATCGTATTTGCGCGCGCTGTGGTGAGCCGGCGCGCGACTCGGCAAAGGGAGCTTAAGCGTGGCGGAACGATTGAGAGAAACGTACGAGCGGCAAATTCGCCCGCAACTCCAAGGGCGTTTCGGCTATAAAAACGTCAACCAGATTCCCAAGCTGGAGAAGGTCGTCATAAACGTGAGCGTCGGCGAAGCAATCGCCAATCCCAAGGCGCTCGATGCGGCCGTGAGCGAGCTGGCCGCGATCACGGGTCAGCGTCCCATCGTGACGAAGGCGAAGAAGTCTATTGCCGCGTTTAAGCTTCGCGCCGGCACCAACATCGGCGCGAAGGTGACGCTTCGGGGCAACCGCATGTACGTTTTCGTTGACAAACTCTTCAACGTGGTGCTTCCACGCATCCGAGATTTCCGCGGCCTGCCGGCGAAGTCGTTCGACGGGCGCGGAAACTATAACTTGGGGCTGCGCGAACAATTGGTCTTTCCCGAGATTAACTATGACAAGGTCGACAAGGCCCGTGGCATGGACGTTACCATCGTGACGACCGCAAAGACCGACGAAGAGGCTTCGGAATTTTTGGTCGCAATGGGGCTTCCGTTGCAGAAGCCGGCGGTCGCCCGTGGGCAGAGGTAAGTAATGGCGAAGACGAGTTTGATCATCAAATCGCAACGCGACCCGAAGTTCGGCGTCCGCCGCCACAACCGGTGCCGGGTCTGCGGACGGCCGCGTGGCTACCTGCGTAAGTTTGCGATGTGCCGCATTTGCTTTCGCGAGAACGCGCATGCGGGCGTCGTGCCCGGCGTGACCAAGGCCTCGTGGTGAGGGGGAGACGTATATGTCCGTAACCGACCCCATTGCAGACATGCTGACGCGCATTCGTAACGCCAACACGGCGAACCATAAGACGGTCGACGTGCCTGCCTCGCGCGTCAAGCACGCGATCGCGCAGATCTTGCGTGACGAGGGATTCATCGAGGGGTTCGAACGAATTGACGGCGGCCCGCAGGGAACGATTCGAATCGCGCTGCGGTACGGCCCCGAAAAAGAGAAAATAATCACCGGGTTGCGTCGAATCTCGCGGCCCGGACTGCGCGTCTACACGCCTAAGACGGAGATACCGCGAGTGTTGGGTGGTCTCGGCCTGGTTATCATCTCGACGCCTCAAGGCATCATGTCCGGAAAGCGCGCCAAGAAGCAGGGCGTCGGAGGAGAGGTTCTTGCGTATGTGTGGTGATCCGTGTCGCGCATAGGCAAACTACCCGTAGCGCTCCCTTCCGGCGTGGAGTTCAAGCTCGAGGCGGATGAAGTCTTCGTTAGCGGGCCGAAGGGTGAGCTGCGACAGCGCATTCTCTCCAACGTCGTCGAGGTGAGCTTGAACGACGGTAAAGTCATCGTCGCTCGCAAGGGCGATGCGAAAATGCATCGCAGCGCGCACGGCTTAACCCGCACGCTCATTGCGAACATGGTAGAAGGCGTCAGCAAGGGTTTTCGCAAGAGTTTGGAGATCACCGGCGTCGGTTATCGCGTTGCGAAGTCCGGCGAGCGGTTGAACTTGAGCCTCGGCTACTCGCACCCGGTCGCCTTCGAAGCGCCCAAGGGCGTTTCGCTGACCGTTGAGGGACAGAACAAGATTCATGTCGACGGCATCGACAAACAGGCTGTCGGGCAAGTTGCCGCCGACATTCGGCGCTTGCGTGAACCAGAACCTTATAAAGGAAAGGGCATTCGCTATGAGGGCGAGCGGATTCGCAAGAAGCTTGGCAAGGCTGGAAAGGCAGCGAAGAAATAATGGTTAAGGCCGAAGCTCGGCGCGAACGCCACGTCCGGCTGCGCAAGAAGGTTTCAGGAACGCAGGAGCGTCCGCGCCTCTGCGTGCGGCGGTCGCTCCATCACCTCTACGCGATGCTCGTCGACGATGCACGGGGCCATACTTTGGGCGCCGTATCGACGCTCGACAAGTCGGTCGGAGCCGAGCTGGCTTCGAAGACGAGCCTCGCCGCTGCAAAAGCGATTGGTAGTGCGATCGCAGAGAAGGCCAAGGCGGCCGGTATTACGCAAGTCGTCTTCGATCGCGGCGGCTATAAGTACCACGGTCGCGTCCGGGCTCTCGCCGACGCGGCTCGCGAAGCGGGGTTGAATTTCTGATGCAGTATCGTAGCCGCGAAAGGGACGGCAGTGGACTCGACGAGACGGTGGTACGCGTAAACCGTGTCGCGAAGGTCGTCAAGGGCGGCAAGCGTTTTAGCTTCAGCGCGCTCGTAGTCGTCGGCGATCGCAAAGGGAAGGTCGGCTTTGCAATCGGCAAAGCCGGCGAGGTTCCCGAAGCGATTCGCAAGGCCGTCGAGCAGGCTCGCAAGAGTATGATCACCGTCGCGATGGTCGAGCGCACGATTCCGCACGAAGTGCGTCACGAAGTCGGCGCGGCTACCGTTCTGTTGAAGCCGGCCGCGCCCGGCACGGGCGTCATCGCCGGCGGCTCGATGCGGGCCGTGCTCGAGCTCGCCGGAATTCACGACATTCTCACTAAGTGTCTGGGCACGACCAATCCGATCAACGTTGTGATGGCGACCGTCTCGGCCCTCAAATCGCTGCGCACCGCGGAGAAAGTTGCGGCGATGCGTGGTAAAAGCGTCAAGGAAATCTACGTGGCATAAAAGATGGCAAACCAAGAGATTCTCAAGCTAGGAGCGCTCAAACCCGCACCCGGCAGCCGGCCGAAGCGTCAGCGCATCGGACGCGGTCACGGCTCGGGCATGGTGAAGACCGGCGGTGAAGGCGGCAAGGGTCAGACCGTGCGCTCCGGCGGCGGCAAAGGGCCCGCGTTCGAAGGCGGTCAAACCGCTTGGGCGCGACGCCTTCCTCATAGCCGCGGCTACTCGCAGAAAGCTCGAGACCAAGGCCACTTCGGCTATCAACATGCCGTTGTCAACGTACAGCGGCTTGTGCAATGGGATCCCGCCGTGGAGGTCACGCCGGAGTCGCTGCGAGAGCGCGGTCTTGTGAAGGCGCCACTCGACGGCGTGAAGATTCTCGGCCCCGTTGGGGACGCCGCGCTACCGGCCGGTTTGCGCGTGCGCAACGTGCTGTTTTCCAAGAGCGCGCGTGATGCGTTAATCGCTGCCGGAGCGACCATCGAAGAGTAATGTTCGATAATCTGCGCGCGGCGGTGCTCGTGCCGGAGATCCGGCAGCGCATTGTCTTTGTCTTTTTTGCCTTCGCGTGGTTCGTGTTCATGATCCACGTGCAGCTTCCGAACGTCAATCAAGCGGCTTGGCAGCGCGTGCTGCAGAGCGGCGCTTTCTATAACCTCCTGGGGTTCCTCTCGGGCGGCGCGCTCCA
>CAWGWT010000011.1:0-224378 GCA_963826325.1 Vulcanimicrobiota bacterium | reverse complement strand
GAAACTCTCCATCATCGCAATGGGAATAACGCCGTACATCAACGCTTCGATCATCATGCAGCTCATGACGGTCGTGCTGCCGCAGCTCGAGGAAATGGCGAAGAAAGGCGGCGAGGAAGGCCGGAAGAAGATCAGCCAGTACACCCGTTGGCTGACCATCGTGCTCGCTTCGATTCAAGCGACTTTCATGGCCATTTCCATGGAACGCTCGGGCGTGTTCTACGACACCAGCGTTTGGTATCTGCTCTATGCGATCATCGCGATGGTTGGTGGAACGCTCTTTCTCATGTGGCTCGGCGAACAGATCAGCGATAAAGGAATCGGCAACGGCGTCTCGCTCATCATCTTCATCGGAATCGTGCTGCGATATCCGCAGTACGTCACTCAGACTTACGCATCGGCGAGTCAGGGTGCGCTCTCGATCCTCAACCTAGTGCTTTATATCGCCTTGGCGCTGGTGATCATCGTTTCGATCATCTTCTTATACCAGGGGCAGCGCCGCGTTCCGGTGCAACAGGCGCGCCGCGTCGTCGGACGGAAAATGTTCGCCGGCCGCTCGACCTATATTCCGCTGCGGCTCAACAATGCGGGCGTCATCTCGATCATTTTTGCGATCTCGATTCTGCTGTTGCCTCAGCAGGCGCTCTCGTGGTTCGGTCGCGGCCAAGCAGTTGCGGGCAGCGGCCTTTGCCGGATTGCAACGCGGTTTGGGGGCGTTTTCGACATGGCTTAACGTGTGGTTCACGCCCAATGGCGTGCTGTATAATTCGTCTACTTTTTATTGGTCGTCGTCTTTACGTTCTTTTATAGCTCGATCGTCCTCAACACGCGCGACGTGGCGGACAATCTCAAGAAGACCGGCGCCTTCATTCCGGGCATTCGGCCTGGCCAGCCGACGGTCGACTATCTCAACAAGATCTTGATGCGGATCACGACGGCGGCAGCGATCTATTTGGGGATCATCGCCGTTCTGCCGGGAGCGCTCCAACGTGGCCTTTCGATTACGACGTTCTATTTGGGCTCGACATCGCTGCTCATCGTGGTCGGAGTCGCGCTCGACACGATTACGCAGATAGAAGCACGACTTGCGATGCGCGACTATCGCGGGTTCATCAAACGATAGTGCCATGGAACGGCGGAGTCATTCGAGCGTGTAGTTTTTCTTGGACCGCCAGGCGCCGGCAAAGGCACACAAGCGCGGCTGTTGCACGAGCGCTTTGGCCTCGAGCAGATTTCGACGGGCGACATCCTGCGCGGAAACCTCGCGCGAGGAACCGAACTCGGAAAACAGGCCGAGGGGTACATGGAGCGAGGCCAGCTGGTTCCTGATGATTTCGTGATTCAATGATCTTTCGCGAGCTCGATGGTGCGCGTGATGGGTTTGTGATGGATGGCTTTCCCCGAAACGTCGCGCAGGCAGGAGCGCTCGACGCGCTGCTCGTTCGCCGCGGGTCGCCACTCGACGCCGCAATGCTCTTTTCGGCAGATCGCTCAGCGCTGGTCTCGCGTCTCGCCTCTCGCTGGACGAACCCGCGCAACGGACGAACCTACAACACGCTTACGCATCCCCCGAAAGTCGCGGGCATCGACGATGAAGACGGCGGGGAGCTCGTGCAGCGCGACGACGATCGAGCCGAAACGGTTTCAAAGCGGCTGGATGTCTACGACCAGCAGACGAGGCCGCTGGTTGAATACTATCGCAAGGTCGGCAAGCTCGTGGAAATTGATGCCCTTGCCAGTGTCAAGGCCGTCGCCGACCGCATTGCGGCGGCTATCGGCGCGGAGCACGCCCGCAATTAGTGAACCGCTAACGATGGTCACCTTGAAATCGGCACGCGAGATCGAGGTGATGCGGCGCAGTGGAAGCATCACCTCGCGAGTTCTAACCGATCTGATGAAGGCGGCAAGACCCGGCATGGCAACCAGCGACCTCGACGAACTTGCCGAACGGGGAATTCGTCAGGCGGGCGGCGTCCCGACCTTCAAAGGCTATAATGGATTTCCGGGGTCGATCTGCATTTCGGTCAATGAGGAAGTCGTTCACGGTATCCCGGGATCGCGCGTACTGCGGGACGGCGACCTGCTCTCGATCGATATCGGAACAACGCTGAATGGCTACGTGAGCGACAGCGCGGTGACGATTCCGATCGGCAGATCACGCAAGCGGCGCGCCGTTTGCTCGAGGTCACCCAAGAGTGTTTGACCATCGGTATCGCAAAAATGGAGCGCGGTAACCGCCTCGGCGACATTGGGGCCGCCGTGCAGGCGCACGCGGAGAGCCACGGCTATGGCGTCGTGCGGGAGCTGGTCGGGCATGGTGTCGGCCGCGCGATGCACGAGGAGCCGCAGGTTCCCAACTACGGCGAACGTGGGACCGGTATGGAGCTGCGCCCAGGCTTGGTGCTCGCGCTCGAGCCGATGATCACGCAGGGGAGTCCGAAGGTTCGAATCCGCTGACGGCTGGACAGTCGTCACCGCAGATGGTAAGCTCGCAGCGCACTTCGAGCACACGATTGCCGTGACCGACGATGGGCCAAGATTCTGACGCTGCGCGATTACGCAGAAGATCCGGGTATCGAGCGATATCGGCCGTCTCGGGAAGTGATTGCGTAGTGTCTACGAGACGGTAGATGGCGCGAAAGCGGGGCGGACGTCCTCCGCGTGGTAAAGCAACCGCGGAAAAAGCCGCCAAGACGGCCACTCCAAAGGAAGAGGCTATCGAGGCAGAGGGTACGATCGTCGAGCCCTTGCCGAACGCGATGTTTCGAGTCGAGCTGGCAAACGGACACCGAGTGCTCGCGCACGTCTCGGGGAAAATCCGGATGAATTTCATCCGCATCCTTCCCGGAGATCGGGTCCTCGTCGAGCTCTCTCCCTACGATCTAACGCAC
This sequence comes from Vulcanimicrobiota bacterium, assembly GCA_963826325.1. Lineage (GTDB taxonomy): Bacteria > Vulcanimicrobiota > Vulcanimicrobiia > Vulcanimicrobiales > Vulcanimicrobiaceae > Cybelea. The sequence continues at coordinate 221,487 of CAWGWT010000011.1, read as the reverse complement.
GGCAGAATCACTTATAGGTACAAATAGAGTCGTATCATCCTGAGTGGAGTCGAAGGATGGTCCGGCAGCAAAGGTAAGCAAGAATGAAAGTCAGGCCCTCGGTTAAGAAAATTTGCGATAAGTGCAAGATCATACGTCGCCGCGGCAAGGTACGCGTGATTTGCGAAGTCAATCCAAAGCATAAGCAGGTTCAAGGATAGAAGGAACGTCATCATGGCTCGTATTGCTGGTATCGATCTGCCGCGTGAGAAGCGAGTGGAGGTTGCGCTGACCTACATCTTCGGCATCGGCGCACCCACGGCGCGAAGGCTGCTTGCATTCGCCGGGGTGAATCCCGACGTGCGCGTTAAGGCCATGAGCGAAGAAGACGAGAAGAAGTTGCGCGATGCGATTGATTCGCTGCAGCTTCGCGTCGAAGGCGATCTTCGGCGTGAGGTTCAGGGCAACATTAAGCGTCTGATGGATATCGGTTGCTACCGGGGCCTGCGTCATCGGCGTGGTCTGCCGGTTCGCGGTCAACGCACCAAAACCAACGCGCGAACGCGCAAAGGGCCCAAGCGAACGGTGGCCGGCAAAAAAAAGACCATAGCCAAGAAATAGGCTCGCTTGTGAAGGCGGTGATTACTGCGGGCGGCCGTATAAACGGTGCGTTCGCGGAGCTCGCCGGCACGGGAGTAAAGGCCTCGCTCGCGTCCGTGGCATCACGATGCTCCAACGGATAATCGACGCGCTGCGCGCGGCGGGCGTTAATCGCCTTGCAGTCGTCGGCGGTGAGGAAGTGCGCGCAGCCTGCGGGGGCCTTGTCGAGCGCTTCGTTGACGAAAGCCTTTCGGGAAGCGAAAATCTTGTGCGAGCGCTGAGCGCATGGCCCGAAGACGATACGCCGCTGCTCTACGCCACGAGCGACTTGCCCTACGTGGGCAGCGACGCGGTTTGCGATTTTCTAAGCCGCGTCGTGCCCGGCACGCTTGCGGTTCCACTTGCCGACTTCCCACGTTTTGCGGCACGGTTTCCCGGTGCGCCGCCGTTCGGGGTTACACTGGCCCGCGAACGAGTTGTCAATGGCGGCCTCTTCTCGATTCCGCGCGGAAGTTCGGAAAAGCTGGCAGCAATCGCGCGACGTTTCTTCGACGCGAGCAAACGGCCGTGGCGGATGGCGAGCTTAGTCGGGCCGCTCACGCTCGTCCGTTTTCTCTCAGGGCGCTTGAGCGTCGCTCATCTCGAAGCCATGGCCGCGCGCGTTCTCGGCGTCCCCGGCTCGGCAGTCCGCAACTGCGCGCCGGAGCTCGCCTTCGACGTCGATGTGGCCGTCGAATATCGCTATGCTTGCGGCAACCCTAAACCGTTCCGGCTCGCGCTCTTTTGGCTGGGCATTCAGGCCGTGTGGGGCGCGCTCTTGGGGATCTCGCTGCAATCGCGCACGATCGAGCTCGCGGCGGGCAACGCGGTCATCGCGTACGGTCGGCTTGCAACCGCCGGCGCCGCGATGGCAGCAATTGCGCAGATTCTCGTGGGATTCTGGTCGGACGCCCGGCGGCGAAGGGGCAGCCGCCGCATCGAGTTTTACCTCGCCGGCGCGATCGGGGGCACCGTCGCAATTGCGGTCTTTTACGACGCGCGCACGTTTCTTACGTTGAGCCTTGCCTACATCGCGCTCCAAGGGACGTTGAACGTTGCGATTGGTCCGTATCAGGCGATCATTCCAGACTTCGTCGAACGAGCGCGAACCGGCGCTGCGTCGTCATGGATGGCCGCGTTGCAATCGGCTGGAAACGCGATCGGTGCGCTTGCCGCGAGTTTGATCGTAAACGCGAGATTACTTGGTTCGGCGCTCGGCAGCCTGCTGCTAGTAACCTGCGCAGTGACGTCGGCACACGCTCGTCAACTACCGTTGCGCGATTCCGATCAAGAGCAGACCCTCTGCGCGTGACGCGCCCCTTCATCGACTTGTTCGTGTCGCGGGCATTGATCTATGTCGGGTTTTACACCCTGCTCGGCTATCTTCTCTTCTACGTCGAAGCGGTGATCGGAACGACGACGCTGGCCGGCGCGCGTCGCGAAACCGGGATTCTAATCGTATCCTTCACGCTCGTCGGAACGCTTGGCGCGGCGATTGCTGCACGCCCGAGCGACCGCCTCGACAAGCGGCTTGTAGCGACCATCGGTATGGGCGGCTTTATCCTCGCCCTTGCCCTATTTATTAGAGCCCATGACTTCGGCGGGGTGGTGGCCGCGACGCTGATTGCCGGCCTAGGTTGGGGTGTCTTCCTGGTTGCCGACTGGGCCATCGCGTGCCGCGTGCTTCCCGCCGGCGCGATGGCGTCCGCGATGGGTATCTGGAATCTCGCGATCGTGCTCCCCCAAATGATCGCTCCCGGCCTGACTACTTTAGTTCTCCAGCGCATCGGCACGACGGCCGGCCCGGCAGCGCCGCGAACCGCCTTCGCCCTGGCTTTGGGGGAAAGTTTGCTAGGGATTGCTTGGTTATGGCGTTTATCACGTTGCGCTATCGGGGAATAACGGGTATCGTGTGTATGGCGGGCGGCAACTATTTGGGCGGCCGCTCGCCTCTAGAGCTGACGAGTTGGGGACAAACCCCTGCGTCGGCATGCAGTTATGTCAATAAGGAGGCTCTCGTGAAACGACTGAGCACCGGCATACTTGCAGCGTTAATCGTAACGATCTGCGGGTTGAATGCGGCTGCTGCGCCGTCGAACGCAACGTCAGGAAACAATGGAAACAGCGTCGCGCAGACGGGCTCAGCACCGCCAGCGAACTTCGGATCGCCGCCGTCCGGTCAGATTCCGATCCTTTATAACGATCATCACGTTTACAGCAAACCAGACGTCCTCAAACAAGGACGCGTTTTAGCGGCGCTCGTTAAAGGCGGTACGCTTTTGATTCCGCTGCGCTCGATGTTCGAACAGATGGGCGCGACGGTCTCATGGGATCCCGGGAGCAAAACCGCAACGGTTTCCAAAGCCGGCGCCGAGGTCAAAGTGACCGTCGGCAAGCCGGAAGTCGTCATCAACGGCGAGTCGCGTCCGCTGGACGTGCCGCCGATGATCTATCAGGGCGTCGTTCTCGTACCGGTCCGCGTTATTTCGGAAGGTATGGGCGCGTACGTTCAGTGGGTTCCCGACCGGCATATCGTCGTCGTGCGGTACATCCCCGCGACGCCGCCGCCAAGCCCGGCACCGCCGCCGCCGGCGGCACCGCCCCCGCCACCCCCGCCACCGCCGCCTACGCCCAAGCCGCTGCTTGGCGAGGCTTTCGTGGCCGGAGACTACATCTTCTCGCCAAGCGTCTACAACGAGTTCAACCCAGGCAATCACTCTAACGGCGGCAATGGCGGGTATGCCGTCCGCGGCGGAGGCGAGTTCAGCCTCGGCAACATTCCGTTCATGGTAGAAGGCGCGTTTGAGCGCTGGCCGTACCCACACAATGCACGGTCGTCTCGGGCGTCACCGCAGCAGAACTGCTTAGTGACCACCATCGGCGGGAATGGCAGCACGCCGGTGCTGACCACCAGCAACCTGTACGATCAGAACGTCGACGTGCGCTTAGCCGTGCGCGTCCTGCAGCCGCGCCTCTACATTGGCGTGGGTTATCTGTGGGTCACAAACAACTACGGCTACCCGAACATCAACGGCTGGGGATTCGGCGGTGAGAAGCTGCCCGACCTCAACCATGCGTTCTCGTTCTTCGGCAGCGTCTGGTACTACCCGAAGTCAACGGGAATGCGACTCTCAACGTGCCGACCGGCACCGGCGGCTTAACCGCCACATCGGTGTCGCTCTCGGTATAACATCCTGAAGTACCAGGTCGGCGTCGACTTACGCTCTTGGGAACACGCCCGTCTTCATCGAAGCGGGCTGGATGGGCGACAGCTGGACGAACAAGGAGAACGCCCCGATCAATCGCACCTACAACGGTCCGTTCGCAGGCCTTGGCCTGCGGTTCCTATATCCGTAAAGGGTCAGGGGAAGCTAGCTAGCAAGGGCCCGGCCATTGGCCGGGCCCTTGCCTTTGGCGGCTCTCTCCAGGTAAGATACCTCGTTGGCGCCCTCCGGGCGCCCGCGGTCATCCCTCGTCACCTACGTTACTGGGCACGGAGAGATTTTTGGCTGCCAAGAAGCAAACCAAATCGCGTCGCAAACGCGAGATAAAGAACGTCCAGACCGGCGTGGCTCACGTCCATGCATCGTTCAACAACACGATCGTCACGATCAGCGACCCGCATGGCGGAGTCATCTCGTGGGCGTCGGCCGGCAACCTCGGCTTTAAGGGATCGAAGAAGTCGACGCCGTTCGCGGCTCAGATGGCCGCCGAAGCCGCCGCACGCAAGGCGATGGAGCACGGGATGAAATCGACCGAGGTGCTCGTCAAAGGCCCGGGCGCGGGCCGTGAGGCCGCGATCCGCTCGCTCCAGGCCGCCGGTCTCGAGATCACGATGATCAAGGACGTTACGCCGATCCCGCACAACGGCTGCCGCCCGCCGAAGCGGCGCCGGGTTTAAGCGAGGGAGCATGTCGCGTTATATTGGGCCAGTCTGCCGCCTTTGCCGCCGGGAAACGGCGAGCAGCAAGACGGGCGAAAAGATCAAGCTTTTCCTTAAAGGCGACCGCTGCCTATCGCGCAACTGCGCGGTCGAGCGCCGTGGCACCGCGCCGGGGCAGAAGACCGCGGGCAAATCGCGCACGAAAGTTTCGGAATACGGCCGCCAGCTGCGCGAAAAGCAGAAGATGCGCCGGTACTACGGCGTGCACGAAACGCAGTTCGAAAACTATTTCCGCGATGCCGCGCGGGTCCCGGGTCAAACCGGACGCACGTTTCTTGCAGCTTCTCGAGCGCCGTCTCGATAATGTCGTCTATCGGCTTGAACCTGGCGACGAGCCGCGCGCAGGCGCGTCAGCTCGTCACGCATCGCCACTTCCGCGTGAACGGCCGCATCGTGAACATCCCGTCGTACATCGTGCGAGCCGGGCGACGTGATATCGATCGTGCCGGCAAGCCTGAAATCGACGGTCTTCCAGTCGAACCTGGAAGTCGCGCAAAGCCGGCGGCCGCCGGAGTGGCTCGAATGGAACGACCAAGAAAACACCGCCAAGGTGCTGCAGCCGCCGCCGCGCGAGCAGATCGACACCCCGGTCGACGAACAACTCATCGTGGAGTATTACTCGCGATAGTTTCACCCCAACGCTGCTGTTAGGCGTACGATCGTCGCGAACAGGTCGCGGCGGATAACGTAAACGGCGATAAAGGATACCAAAAGCCAGATGACTACCATGTTGGAAACGCCGGTCGGCGCAACCATCGAAGTTCGCGAGCGTCGCGATAACTACGCGAAGTTCGTAATCGAGCCGCTCGAGCGCGGCTTTGGAATTACCCTCGGTAACGCGCTTGCGGCGCGTGCTGCTCAGCTCGATTCCCGGCTGCGGCCGTGACGTACATGAAGATCGACGGCGTTCTTCACGAGTTCTCGACGATTCCGGGAATGGTCGAAGACACGATCGCACTGATGCTCAACCTCAAGGGTTTGCCGGTCAAGCTCAACAGCGACGAGCCGAAGGTTTTGACGCTCTCGGTCAGCGGGGCGCGCGACGTGACCGCGGCCGACATCGTGCCCGATGCCGACGTCGAGATTCTGGATCCGGGCTATCGTCTTTGCACGCTCTCGGCAAAAGACGCGAAGCTGACGATGGAGATCGGCGTCGAGCGAGGACGCGGGTACGTCATGGCGGACCGGCAGCGCAACGTCGAGCACATGATCGGCTTGATTCCGCTCGACTCGATCTTCTCGCCGATCCGCAAGGTGAATTTCACGGTCGACGATACGCGGGTCGGGCAAAGCGTGGATTACGATCGCCTGACGATCGAAGTCGAGACGAACGGCTCGATCACCCCCGACGACGCCCTCTCGACGGCCGCGTCGATCATGCAGGAAGAGCTCGATCTCTTCGTTTCCTTTACGAATCGGGCCGAACCTCTGCCCGAAACGCCTCCGAACGAATGGGACATTCCGGTCGAATCGCTCAACCTCTCGGTCCGATCGTTCAACTGCCTCAAACGGGCGGGCATCTCGAAAGTCTCAGAGTTGCTCGATCTTACCGAAGACGAAATCATGAAGATGCGCAACTTCGGCAAGAAGTCGCTCGACGAGATCAAACAGGTGTTAGCAGAGAGGGGGCTCTCGCTGCGCCAAGCGTAGCGTGTAAAGCAATGCCGCATTCGATCGCCTACAAACGGCTTTCTCGGACCGACGGCCATCGCAAGGCGCTGCTGCGCAACCTTGCGACTTCGCTCTTCAAACACGGCAAAATCGAAACGACCTCGGCAAAAGCCAAAGAGATCAGCCGCGTCGCCGATCGTCTCATCACGACGGCGATGAGCGGCGATCTCGCCGCACGGCGCCGGCTCGCTGAATTCATCACCGAGCCCGCCGTCGTCAAAAAGCTCGTCGAGCAGATCGCGCCGGCGCTGCGCGGGCGTACCGGCGGTTATACGCGCATCACTAAAACTCGCGTGCGCCCCGGCGACGCCGCCGAGCTCTCGCTCATCGAGTTGATGACGTAGCAGTGTCGTCCTGAGTTCTTACCAAACCGAATCCGCGGCACTCGACACCGAAATCTTGGCCGTCATCGACAGATGGCACCTTCGGGGCGAGTCGCTCGACGAACGCTACTTTAACGATTTAGCGCTGCGGCTCTTTGCCTATCAGCTCGAATACAACCAGCCCTATGCGCGTTATTGCGCGCAACTCGGCATCACGTGCCCACCGCCGTCGTGGGAACAGATTCCCCCGTACCGGCCGCGGCGTTCAAAGAAGCCACACTGACGACGTTCGATCCGGCGACGGCCGCCCTCGTCTTCGAAACCAGCGGCACGACGCGCGGTGCACCCGGGCGCCACTACATGGAAACGCCCGAGATCTACGATGCGGCGTTGCTCGCCGCATTCGACCGCTTCATGCTGGCCGACGGGGCGCGCTTGCGCTACTTCAATCTGCGTTCCCAATCCGGCCGAGCGCCCGCGATCGTCGCTCGGCTACATGATGGCGCGCGTCAGCCAATCTCGCGGAGATGGACGGACGGGCTGGTATCTGCGGGGCGACGAGCTGCTCTTAGACGCCTTCTGCACCGACGTGCAAGCGGCTATAGCAGCAGGGCCAACCGGTCTGCCTCGCGGCCACCGCGTTCGCACTCGTCAACCTGCTCGACGGCCTGGACGAGGCGCGCATTCGCTTCGCCCTGCCGGAGGGTTCGCGCGTGATGGAGACGGGCGGCTTTAAGGGGCGCGCGCGGGTCGTCGATCGCGATGAGCTCTACTCCCGCATCGACGAACTTTTCGGCTTGCGACCCGAATCGATCGTGGCGGAGTACGGCATGACCGAGCTCACCTCGCAGTATTACGACGCAACGCCGGCCCGACACAAAGCCGGGCCGCCGTGGCTGCGCACGCGGGTCGTCGGCCCGCAGGGATCCACGCTTTCCCAGGGTACCATTGGCGCGCTGGTGCACGTCGATCTCACCAATCGTTGTTCGTGCCTCGCGATTCAAACTGAAGATCTCGGCATGCGGACCGCCGAGGGATTGGTACTCGTGGGCCGCAATCGCGACGCGTCTCCACGTGGTTGTTCGCTCGACGCCGAAGAGTTACGGGTTCAAGAAGCCGACGTGAGTTGAAAGCTATCGCCCAGAGCTTGGCGATGGAGGTCGGTGGCGTAACATTCGCAAGCTCGACTGTCTTTAGGCACCACTCCTGCAATCATTTTTTCGCTGGCTTTTTCGGTCGACTCCGGCTCGTAAACGGTTTCATTGAGGTCAAAGCTCACAGGATGCAAGTCGTGCTGGATCGCATCGACTTCCGCCGCTCGAAGATGCTACCGAGTGAATGCGAAGACGGTTCCGTCGCCGCCCTTCTCATGATTGTGTGCGCCGCCCTTTGCGGTCGTGCCGTAAAGGATGCCCTTTACCTCGATTAGGCTCGAATAGGGACCCGCGCCATCGGGATAGGTCCCGAACGTGTGCAACACGCTCTCCGCACCGTTGGTGCTCATGCTAAAGACGGTCCCGCAGGATTCACCTCGATCGCACCTGTAACCGCCGCCCGCGAACGTCGTGCCGTAAAGCCTATCCTTTACTTTGAGTAAGCTCGAATACGGGTACTTGCCATCGGAGCCTGAGAAGTCGTGCAGTACTTTTTCGGCGCCGGTCAGAGTGATTCTGAAGACAGTTCCGGAGTTATGGGAGCCCCCGCTCTCCGTCGTACCGTAAAGGTTATTGTCGACGTACGTTAAGCCGGCCCAGGGGTACGCCCCGTCTTTGCGATTGCCGAAGTCGTGCAGCACCTTTTCCTTACCGGTCAAAGTGACGCGAAACACGGTACCGCCGGCGTAAGGCATCGACGTGCCGCCGAAGATCGTCGTGCCATAAAGGCGGCCCCCGACGTAGACCAAGGGCGCAAGAGGATTCGCGCCATCGTACGCATAGCCGAAGCTATACATCACGTGCTCTTTCCCGGTCTGACTTATCCTGAAAACCGTTCCGTTGTTGTAAGTGCCGCCTTCATAGGTCGTACCGTAAAGCTTACCATTAACGTCGATTAAGCCCGCAATGGGATTAGCACCATCGGACAAGCCCTGGCCGAAGCTGTGCAGCACTTTCTCGACCCCGGTGCTGCTGATTCTGAAGACGGTTCCCGATCCGTAAGCGCCGCCGTTCTCCGTCGTACCGTAAAGCATGCCGTTCACGTCGATCAAGCCGCTAACGGGATTCGCGCCGTCGGAGCCGGCGCCGAAGCTGTGCAGCACTTTCTCAATGCCGCGCGTAGTGAAGCTGAAGACGGTTCCGTAATAGCCGTACGCACCGCCTCCGTACGTCGTGCCGTAAAAGGTACCGTTCACACTAATCAGACTCGCTTCAGGAGTCCTACCGTCAGCATGCGCACCAAAGCTGTAGAGCGTGCCATAATCGGGACCATGGACGTCTGGCTGTGCGAACGAGCGTTGCACCCGCTGCGAGGCCGAGCTCGCCGCTGCGGATTGTGGAAGAGAATTGCCCACGCTGCCGCATGCGGACAAAAGAGCCGCGCTAAGACACGCGACCAAGACGTTGCAGGGATGCTTCATGATCTATCTTCCCCAACGGGCAGCAAAACAACCGGGATCACACCGGCTTCATTGCTCTTACGTGGCGCTAGTAAACTTTTCCCCTTGCTTGAGCGGAGGTCCGTCGTGCAGTGACGAGGCCGCTGTTGAAGCCACTCGTCGAAAGTCCGCCGCGGAAGCGAGCGTGCTCTACCTTGAGGCAACGATCGACGACGACGATCATCCCGGCCTCGTCCGCCAGTGCGATCGCCTCGGTATTAATCACGCCGTACTGAAACCAGATTGCTTTTGCTTGCATGGCGATCGCTTCGTTCACGATGCCGACGAGCTCGCTGGGTTTGCGAAAGACGTTAACGATGTCGGGCGCGCCGCGTTGCGTCGTATAGACCGTTAGCGACGGAAAGGCCTCGATGCCGTCGATCCCCTCGATCTTGGGATTGATCGGCGCCACGGTGTAGCCGGGCTGTCTGCGCAAGTAGGAGAAGACGGTATAGCTGGGCCGTAGGGGGTTGCTCGATGCCCCGACGACGGCGATGGTCGTCGTGCGTTCGAGCAGTGTGCGGCGCTGCGACGGCGTCGTTAGAATCATCCGGCCGCTTCTTGCAGAGCATTGCCGAGATCCCAGACGAGATCGTCGGCGTCTTCGAGGCCGACGGAAAGACGGACCGACTCCGGCTCGACGCCGGCCCTTCGCAGCTCTTCGTCGCTAAGCTGCGAATGCGTCGTCGATGCTGGATGAATGACCAGGCTCTTGGAGTCGCCGACATTGGCGAGATGGCTCCAAAGCTCGAGCGCATCGATGAAGCGCCGCGCCGCGTTGCGGCCGCCGCGCAAGCCGAAGGTGAAGATCGAGCCGAGCTGCGGCTCGCGAACCCACGCCACTTCGGGCCGCGTCTTTAGAAAGCTCGCGACTCTTCGCGCGTTGCTGACGTGACGCTCCATGCGGACGACGAGCGTCTCCAGTCCGAGCAGAAGGAGCCAGGCGTCCATTGGGGCCATCTGCGCGCCGACGTCGCGCAAGACTTCGCTGCGCGCGCGCATCAAGAACGCATATTCTGCGAAGGTTTCGGTGAAAATCTTTTGATGGTAACCGGGGCTAGGCCGCGAGAGCAGAGGAAAATGGCCGTTGGCCCACGGGAATTTTCCTGATTCGACGAGCACGCCGCCGATTGACGTGCCGTGCCCGTTAATGAATTTCGTCGCCGAGTGCACGACGATATCCGCGCCGTGCTCGATCGGCCGGCAAAGATAGGGGGTCGCGAACGTGTTGTCGACGACGAGCGGCACGCACGCATCGTGCGCAAGTTTGGCAAGCCCGCGCAAGTCGGCGACGACGCCCGACGGATTGCCCACCGTCTCGACGAAGATCAGTTTGGTGTTGGGCTTGATCGCTGCGCGCAACGCGGCGAGATCTTCCACCGCGACGAAGGTCGTCTCGATCCCCATGCGTTTAACAGTCACGGCGAGCTGCGTGACGGTGCCGCCGTAAACGTTCTGCGTGCAGACGAGGTGATCGCCCGCCTGCGCAAGTGAGAGAATCGTGCAAAGCTGCGCCGCCAAGCCGCTGGAAAAGGCAACCGCGCCCAGACCGCCCTCGAGGCTGGCCATCCGTTCCTCAAATGCGGCGACCGTGGGGTTGCTGATGCGGCTATAAATGTGGCCGTAGCTTCGCAAGGCAAAAAGCTCTGCCGCCTGCTCGGTGGAGTCGAAGACGTACGCGGCCGTTTGGTAGATCGGAACCGCCCGCGAACCGGTCACCGGGTCAGGTGGGGTCCCGGCGTGGAGCGCGCGAGTTGCAAAGCCGAATTCTCGCTCGTGCTGCATGTTTGGTAGGTTCCGGGGCTTATTTCGCCTTATAATGCGCTTATCATGGGCATGACATTAACCGAGAAGATTCTGGCACGGCATTCGGATCGCGCGCGCGTCGAGCCCGGGCAGATCATCAATGCAAAGGTCGACCTCGTTCTCGCCAACGAGCTCTCCGCGGCGGTCGCGATCGGTGTGATGCGCAAGATCAAAGGCGCCCGGCACGTCTTCGATCCGAAGAAGATCGCGCTGGTTGCCGATCACTTCGTTCCAGCGAAGGACGCGCAATCGGCAGGCCTCGCGAAGCTCATGAAAGACTTCGCGATGGAGCAACGCATCGAGAATTTCTTCGACGTCGGACGTGGCGGCATCGAACACGTCGTGCTTCCCGAAGAAGGTCTCGTAGCACCGGGCGAGTTGATTGTCGGCGGCGATTCGCACACGTGCACCTACGGCGCCTTCGGTGCGTTTGCGACCGGGATGGGATCGACGGACATCGCGGCGGCCTTCGTGCTCGGTGAAGTCTGGCTGAAGGTCCCGGCGTCGATGAAGATAGTCTATAGCGGAACGCCGGGTCCGATGGTCTATGCGAAAGACATCATGCTGCGAACGGTTGGCGAGCTCGGTATCGACGGCGCAACGTATCGCGCGATTGAGTATCACGGAACGACCGTCGACGAACTTTCGATTACGGGTCGCATCACTATGGCGAATATGGCGATCGAGGCCGGGGCGAAAAACGGAATCTTCCATGCCGACGAAAAGACTATAGCTTACGTCGAAGAACGGACCGATCGCCCGTTCGTTGTGGAACGGGCCGATCCCGACGCCGTGTACGAGCGCGTCATTTCGATCGACATCGGGGAACTTGAGCCGCAGATCGCGTGCCCGCATACCCCGGACAACGTCCACCCGATTTCCGAAGTAACGCGTGAGGATCTCCCGGTCGACCAAGTCTTCATCGGTTCGTGCACCAACGGTTACATCGACGACCTGCGCGTCGTTGCGAAGATCCTCGAAGGCAATCGCATCGCCTCGAACCTGCGCGTCATCGTTAACCCCGGCTCACAGAAGGTCTGGATGCAAGCGGCGCAAGAGGGCATTCTGACGACGCTCGCCGCTGCCGGCTGCGCCGTCAACACGCCGGGCTGCGGCGCGTGCTTCGGCGGTCATATGGGGACGCTCGGCGACGGAGAGCGCGCGATCTCGACGACCAACCGGAATTACGTCGGACGGATGGGCTCACCAAAGGCCGAGATTTTCCTGGCGTCGCCGGCAACCTGCGCCGCGTCGGCGCTCACCGGGCGCATCACCGACCCGCGCGTGCTCGAATACGCGCTGTCGTCCGGAGCGGTGTGATGGAATCGATGCTGCGCGGACACGCGCACAAATACGGAAAGAACGTCGACACCGACGTCATCATTCCCGGTAAGTATTGCAACATCATCGACCAGGCGGAGCTCGGGAAGCATGCGCTCGAAGGCCTCGACCCCGAGTATGCTGTGCGGATGAAGCCGGGCGACATCATCGTGGCCGACAGGAACTTCGGCTGCGGATCGAGCCGAGAAGTTGCGCCGATCGCGCTCAAAGGTTCGGGAACCTCGGCCGTCATCGCCAAGAGCTTCGCGCGGATATTTTATCGCAACGCGCTGAACATCGGGCTGCCAATCTTCGAGTCTCCGGAAGCCGTTGACGGCATCGAATCGGGCGATGAAATCGAGATCGAGCCGGCGAGTGGAATCGTCCGCAACCTCACTCGAGCAACGGAGTATCGTGCGGCAGAGTTTCCACCCTTCATGCGCTCGCTGATCGACGCCGGCGGCCTCGTAGCTTACGTCGAGCAGCGCCTCTCCAACGCGTCACCCTGAGCCTGTCGAAGGGTTAGGGCGGCGTGTAAGATCCCGGCTGGGAGATGCCGCCGCCCGGCGACGGACTCACGTTGTCGATCCACTTCTCTTTCGCGCGATACGACGCGGTGAACGGCAGCTGACCGTCCGGCATCGTCAACATGCCCACCATGTCGGTCGTGCCGTCGAGTTTCCCCTCGAGTAAGATCGTCGTGCCGTTTGGCATCGAGACGATCAAACGGACTGCCTGACCATCGACGTTTCCCGCAAGCGGATATTTCTTGCCGCGCGCGTCGAGATAGGTGCCGGTGAGCGCGTCGCCCTGTTGCGTCACCCTGAAGTGCGTGTAGTCCGTGCCGCTGGGGTGTTGAATCTGCACTTCCCAGACGCCGTCGAGCCCCCTGCGGGCGTTGGGCGGGGGAGTGGGCGTCGGTTTGACCCGCAGAACCGACGGCGGCGAGGCTGACGGGGTGACCGCGGGAGGCGGGAAAACGGTAGCATTTGGGAGCGGGGTGCCAGGCGTATCGATCGGCGGTGGTGTAGGAGGCGGCGTAGCGGCGACGGCGGCCGATCGCGTAACGGGCGAGCCGATGAAAAGAACGGCCGTTGCGGCTATGCTGGCGGCAGAAACTGCAGTAAAAGAAGACGGTCTCACGGCCTTCTGGCTTTTGGGGCAGCCGGGGCGGCTCCTTTTGACACTCCTGGTATAATCCTATGGCCGTGAAAACCCAGATTCACCCAAAATGGTACCCCGAGGCCCGCGTGCATTGCGCGTGCGGCAACTCGTTTGTGACCGGCTCGACTCTTCCGGAAATTTCGGTCGAGATCTGCGCGGCATGCCACCCGCTCTTTACGGGCCAACAGAAGCTCGTCGACACGGCCGGACGCGTCGATAAGTTCAATCAGCGCTCGGCCGTGGCGCGCCGCAAGCAGGAGGAGGCCGCGGCCCGAAAGGCCGCCCGCGAGGCGAAGAAGGCGGCAACCGCTCTCTGATCGAGCGCCTGCATTCGATGGCGCGGCGCTTCGACGAGATCGACGCGCAGCTCGCTAACCCCACGGGTGCTTTCGATCAAGCGCGCTACACGGCGTTGCTAAAGGAGCGCGCGCTTTTGGAAGCGCCCGTCGACGCCTACCGGAGGCTGCGCGACATGAGGACGCAGATCGAAGCTAACGATCTTCTCGTTCGCCAAGCCGATGGCGAGCTGCGCGCGCTCGCTGAAGAGGAAAACGCTGGTCTGCGCGAGCGGGTGGCGGAGCTCGAGGGAGAGTTATCGCGCTTAATGATGCCGCGCGACCCCAACGACTCCAACGACGTGTTCGTAGAGATTCGCGCCGGCACGGGCGGCGACGAAGCGGCGATCTTCGCGGGCGATCTGGCGCGCATGTACATGCGCTTCGCCGAAGCGAAGGGGATGAAAACGGAGCTCGTCTCCGAGAGTCCAAGCGACGCCGGCGGTTATAAGGAGATCGTCTTTGCCGTCAAGGGAAACGAACCGTACCGCTTCTTAAAGCACGAATCGGGCGTGCATCGCGTCCAACGCGTTCCTACAACCGAGGCGCAGGGCCGCATCCACACGAGTACCGCCACGGTTGCCGTGCTTCCCCAAGTGGAAGACGACGACGAAATCGAAATTAAGCCCGCCGAACTGCAGATCGACACGTACAAAGCTTCCGGCGCCGGCGGCCAATACGTCAACAAAACGGAGTCTGCGATACGCATCACGCATGTTCCGACCGGCATCGTCGTCAACTCGCAACAAGAGCGCTCGCAGCAGCAAAATCGAGAGAAGGCCATGCAAATGCTTCGCGCCATCCTCTACGATCGCAAGCGCCGCGAACAGGAAGAGACGGTCGGCTCGATGCGGCGGTCGCAAGTCGGCAGCGGCGAGCGCGCCGAGAAGATTCGCACCTATAATTTTCCACAAGATCGCATCACCGATCACCGAATCAACCGCAGCTTCGGAAACATTCGCGCCATCTTGGACGGCAATCTGGCCCAAATCAGCGAGGAGTTGATCGCCGACGAACGAGCCCGTCTACTCGCCGGCGAACCCACGGTTTGACGACGGTCGGGATGCTGCTGTCCGGCGGCATCGACACGTTAAGACGCAGCCCATCGCCTCGGGCCGATGCGATGTTGCTGTTAGCGCGTGTCCTGGGGCGCGAGCGCGCGTGGATCGCGGCCCACGGCGACGCCGCGGCCTGCGCAGAAGAAACTCAAGCATTTGTGGAGCTCTGCAAACGCCGCGGCGCCGGCGTCCCGATCGCGTATCTGCTCGGCGAGGCGGAGTTCTACCATCACAGCTTTATCGTGAACGAAGCCGTGCTCGTGCCGCGCCCTGAGACCGAGCACCTGGTGGACGATGCAATCGGCTTCATTCGCGGGACAAGGCGTGTCCTCGATGTCGGCACCGGGTGCGGAGCCATCGCCTGCGCCATCGCCGCTAAAACGCAAGCACACGTCGACGGCACCGATTCGTCGCGCGCAGCGATCGATATCGCGAAAGAAAACGCCGGGCGTCTCCGTCTGGCAGATCGCTGCCGCTTCCACCACGGCAATCTGGCCGAACCAGTCCGCGACGAGCGGTTCGGGGTCATCGTCGCAAACTTGCCGTACATTCCAACAGACGATCTGCCCAAGCCCCCCGACCCCGCTTCATTTGAACCGCGCGCCGCGCTCGACGGCGGTCCCGACGGTCTCAGGCTCTACCGCGAACTCCTTCCGCAACTGCCGCCGCTGCTCGATGAAGACTCACTGGTTCTGCTCGAAGCCGCCCCCCCAACAATCCACGCGCTCGCCATGATGGTACGCGCCACCCTCCCTCACTTCACCATCGCGGTCGTCCCCGATTATGCAGGCCAGCTGCGCTACGTGCGGGCCCAGAGTAGCGTTCCAAGGGGATTATGCGTCGCCGAGGCGGCGTCTGAATCCGGCCGGATCCCGGGGACCCAACGGGCTTAGCCCGTTGGGGGCGCGCAGCGCGAAGCGCGGAGCGCTCTTGAAGCGATACGGGGGGCCCAAACTGCAAGGCAGTTTGGGGTTAGCGAGAGGCCGGAGAATCGAGTGCAGGCACGCGCAGGAAGCGCGGGCCAAGCGTCCGCCGCGGCGGCGCATGAGCCCCGAAGGTACGCAACGCGAGAACCCAGGTAAGCGAGCAAGTCCGGCGAACTAAAACGACCCGAGATGGCGAAGTATATCTTCTTCACCGGGGGCGTCGTGAGTTCGCTCGGCAAGGGCATCACTGCCGCCTCTCTCGGACGGCTCCTCAAAGCCCGTGGGTTGAGTGTTTCGATCCAAAAGCTCGACCCGTACATTAACGTCGACGCCGGAACGATGAATCCATACCAGCACGGTGAGGTCTTCGTTACCGAGGACGGCGCCGAAACGGATCTCGATCTTGGCCATTACGAGCGTTTCATCGACGAGAACCTGCAGCGCGCGAATAACGTGACCACCGGGCAGATCTACAATTCGGTGATCGTTAACGAGCGGCGAGGCCAATACTTGGGCGCAACCGTGCAAGTGATTCCGCACATTACCAACGAGATCAAGGCACATATCAAGCGTGTCGCCGAGGCGAGCCACGCGGAGGTCTGCATCGTCGAAGTCGGCGGAACCGTCGGCGACATCGAATCGCTGCCGTTTCTCGAAGCAATCCGCCAGATGCGCTACGACGTGGGCGACGAAAACGTGATGTACGTTCATCTCACCCTCGTGCCGCATTTAGGCGCGGCCGACGAGCTCAAAACCAAGCCGACGCAACACTCGGTGCGTGAGCTGCGCGGAATCGGCATCTCGCCCGATGCGATTGTTTGCCGAACGCAATCGGCGGTTCCGATGCCGCTGGAGTTGAAGGAGAAGATCGCGCTCTTTTGCGACGTTCCTCCGAGTGCCGTCGTTCAGAATGGCGACGCCCGCACGATCTATCAGGTTCCCTTGAACCTCGAGGCCGAAGGTTTGGCATGGGCCGCGGTCCGCAAATTGAACCTATCGGCGTCCGCGCCGATGCTTGACGATTGGGTTGCCATCGCCGATCGTCTGCTCCATCCGCGGAGCCGAGTGACCATCGCCCTCGTCGGCAAATATGTCGAGCTGAAAGATGCGTATATCTCGATCAATGAGGCGCTCGCGCATGCCGGCGTTTTTCACCACGCTGCAGTCGAAATCAAGCGCATCGACTCGGAACTGGTCGAAAACGAAGGCGTCGAAGTCTTGCGCGGCGCGCACGGCGTTTTGGTCGCCCCCGGTTTCGGCGCGCGCGGCGTAAAGGGGAAACTGCGGGCAATTCAACACGTGCGAGAGCGCAAGATTCCGTTCCTCGGAATCTGCTACGGCATGCAGCTGGCTTGCGTCGAATTCGCGCGCAATGTCTGCGAGTTACCCGAAGCCATGACCAGCGAGGTCGACGAAACTAGCACCGATCCAGTGATAGATTTCATGCCCGATCAGCGGAATCTGGAAATATACGGCGGAACGATGCGGCTCGGGACGTATGCGTGCTCGCTCGAAAAGGGCAGCCAAGCTGCACGCGCGTACGGCGAGCTCGAGATCAGCGAGCGGCACCGTCATCGCTACGAATTCAACAACCGGTATCGCCCAATCTTCGAAGAGCATGGGATGCGGTTTACCGGTCATCACACCATCGGCGAGATGCGACTCGTTGAGGTGGTCGAGCTCCCTGCTGATATGCATCCGTGGTTTGTCGCGACTCAAGCGCATCCGGAGTTCAAGTCCCGGCCGAACCGCCCGGCGCCGCTCTATCGCGAGTTCATCGGTGCGGCGCTCGCGCACCAAGGTCGGATCGACGGCCACGCCGCCGTTGTCGAGGCGGCGTCCTGGACCCAGGCCTAATCACCGCCGTTATTCTGACTCGCGACGAAGAGCGCAACCTGCCGCGCGCACTTACCAGTCTGCCGCGGGGAATTCAGATATTGGTGCTCGATGCCGGCTCCCGCGATCATACGGTGCAGTTCGCGCGTGGAGCCGGTGCGCGCGTCGTTCAACGCCAATGGTCCGATTTTGTCGATGCCCGGCGCTTCGCGCTGTCCCAAGTTGAGACGCCGTGGACGCTCATGATCGATGCGGACGAAGCGCTGGATGACGTATTGTGCGAAGCGATTCTCCACGCCCCGGACGGTACCGACGCGTACCGCATTAGGCGCACGACCTATTTCTGCGGCAAACCGATGCGAATGTGGCGTAACGAGCCTCTGGTGCGCCTCTTTCGCACCGCTCGCGCCATCCTTGTGCCACACCCCGCCGCGGCCAAAGCAGCGCCGTTACACGAGGCATGGTCTTGCGACGGCCGCGTCGGCGACCTTCGGGGCACATTGTTGCACTATTCCTATCCCGACGTCGCGTCGTACCGGGCAAAGTACGACCGCTATACGGCGGTCGAGGCGGAAAACATGAAGGGCTCCCTGTTCGGCTTGTTCGCAGCGTTGGGCGCGAGCGTTGCGCGGTTGGCGTGGCTGCTCTTCGCGCGCGGCGCATTGTTGGACGGCCCCCGCGGCTGGTACGTTGCCTGCCGTTCGGCAATCTATCCGGTTGTGGCGGCGCGAAAAGCCCTCTGGCCGTGAGCGCGGCGCGCATTGGGCTCGATGCGCGTTTGACGCGTCAGTTGTCGGTAGGGATGAAGACCTATGCGCGCGAGCTCATCGCACGGCTTCCACGCGTCGCGCCCGAATACGCATACGTGCCGTTTACCGAAGGCGGCAACTTTGGATGGAGCGAGCAGATAGGGCTTCCACTCGCGATACGGCGCGCCAAGCTCGACCTTGTGCACTTTCTCTCGCAGTACGTGCCGGTGCTCTTGCCGGCGCGGTTCGTGGTGACGATCCACGACCTCATCCACCTGCGCTTCCCGCAGCATTTCAAGGCGAAGGTTCGTCCATATTATGCGACCGTCGTTAGACGCGCGTGTGCGCGCGCCAAACGCGTGATTACCGACGATGACCGCACGGTCGACGACCTTGCAGCGTTCCTAGGGGTCAAACCGGAGAAAGTCAGGGTTATTCCGCTGGGGGTTGGCGAGATCTTCCGGCGTCCCGTCTTGCCGCACGACGGCGGCCGCGCCTACCTGCTCTACGTCGGCAATCATCGCCGGCACAAGGATCTCGCGACGCTCTTCGACGCGTGGGGCGCCTTGCCCGATGGCTGGCAGGTCGATCTCTATTTGACGGGCCCGGATGATTTCGGCGGCGAGCTACAACGCCGGAGCGGACCAGCCCGGGCGGCCGTCGCCCTCGGCGATGTGACGACCGAACGGCTCGCGGCGTACTATGCCGGGGCGAGTGCGTTGGTGCAACCTGCGCTACGCGAGGGATTCGGATTGCCGATGCTCGAGGCGATGTCGGTAGGCTGCGCGGTAGTCGCGTGCGAAAATGCAGTACCAAGGCCGCTTGCGTCGGCCGCGATCACGTTCGGACCGCACGATGCCGCCGGGTTGCGGATAATACTCGAAGAACTCCTCGGCAACCGCGGCTTACGCCTGCGGGCTATCGAGAAGGGCCGCGAGGCTGCGCAAAGATTGACGTGGGATCGCTGCGCGCGCGCGACCGCCGACGTGTATCGAGAGGTATTGGAGGAATATTGACAGGGGCTTTGCTAGCGTTGGCTCTTATCGTCGCGGCGCAACCGCGGGAGAGTAAGCCCGTGGCTCGGCCGATTGCGATCGTCATTAACGGCGATGCGCTCTCCTTGAATCCTCCGCCGCGCTTTGAGCGAAATGTGCTCTTTGTGCCGGTGCGCCGCACCATCGAAGCGCTCGGGCTCCCGTTCGAGCGCACCGGAAATCGTATTTCGACCCAAATCGGATCGAAGACGGTCACTCTGACGATCGGCAGCCGCATCGCCCAAATCGATGCGCAGCAGTTGATGCTTGAGGCGCCGCCGCTGGAGATCCAGGACGTACTCTACGTTTCGCTGCGCTTCTTTACCGACGTTCTCGGTGCGCAAGCGAGCTACGATCGGCGCGCGAAAACGGTAACGATCGTTGCGCAACTCGTGGGAAGATCTTCCAACGGTTTCTCCGCAATGGGCAACGGCTTCGAGCGGTTCGGAACGGTCGTCGCCGTCGATGTGCTCTCCTATCCGCCGACCTTGACTCTGGCCTATAACGGTGGGGTAAAGACGATCCCCGTCGCAGCTAACGCAACCATCGACGTCCAAGACGTCGACGTAAATGTGACGTCGCCTGGAGAGCTGTCCGACGTGCGTCCCGGAGACTTTGCTCGCGCTGAGATGCGCAAAGACGGGCGTGTCGTACGAATCGTTGACGAATACGGCTCGCACGAAGGTCACATCGTCGCCATCGCCCCCAGTGAGTTCGTGCTCGATGACGGCCAGGTCATTGCGCCCGGTCGGACGACCGAGATTTCTCTCAATGGCAGCGCCGCATCGCTTGACGAGCTCCGGCCGAACGATGAAGCTACCGTGCGGTACAATGTCGAGACGAACGAAGTGCGCGAGATACTTGCCAGCCGCCCCGTAAGCGTGGGCGCGGCGGACAGCGTTCAGATCGCCGGGGTCGAGAGCGATGCGAATCATGCGCTGCGTCCGGGCGATACGATTCACGTAACGATGCGAGGAACGGTTGGGGCGTCCGCTACATTTGACATCGGGTCGGACGTCGTGGGTCAGACGATGGAACAGCGATCGCCCGGAGTTTACGTAGGCAGCTACACAATACCGCGCGGCGCAAACTTCGACGACGTGGCTTTGATTGGAAGACTTTCGATCGGCAATGCCACTGCCCAAGCAGCTGCGCCGCAGCCGGTCTCGGCGTCGAGCATCGGGCCCGGTGTCGCCGATTTTGCGCCGGACGCCGGCGCGACGATCAACGCCAGCCGGCCGGCAATCTACGCCAGTTTTGCGTCGGCTGCGGTGCCGGTCAATCCGTCGAGTGCGCTGCTCTGGATTAACGGGCGCGACGTCACGTCCGAATGCATCCGCACCAGACAGTTCATCCAATATCTGCCATCCTATAACTACCCCGATGGTCCCGTCCACGTGACGGTGCGCGTCTCCGACGAAGCCGGCAATACGACCGTCAGATCGTGGAACTTCACGATCCGCTCGCACTGATGGAGGATTGCGTTTTCTGTAAGATCGGTGCTGGAGAGATACCGGCAAAGGTGGTCTATCGCGACCAAGACGTTGTCGCTATCGAAGACCTCAACCCGCAGGCACCGACGCATCTGCTCGTGATGCCGGTAAAGCACTATGCGACACTCTGGGAAGCTACCGTGGCAAAATCAAATGGCGGCGCGCTCGCCGCGCGCTTGGTCGAGCTCGCTGCGCGGCTCGGAAAAGACCTCGGTGGCTCGAAAGGCTTTCGTCTCGTGGTCAATACCGGCCCCGACGGCGGTCAAACGGTCGATCATGTGCATATTCACGTCCTTGCCGGCCGGCACATGACGTGGCCGCCCGGCTAGCCGAGCGCGGGGAACGTTTGACGCTCTCGGCGGCCCTATGTTAGTCTTTTGGAGCGGGCCCTACGGGGCCTAATTTTTCGTGCTTCACGCAGTTGCGGAAGCGCGCCGAGAGGGGGGTCGTCAATAGATGGAAGTTCGCATCGCTCCGGGCGAAACGATAGAGAGCGCATTGCGCCGCTTTAAGAAGGCCACCCAGAAGGCGGGGATTCTCGCCGAGGCACGCAAGCACGAGCATTACGAAAAACCGAGCGTTCGTCGCAAGAAGAAGTCCGCTGCGGCACGTAAACGCCGCGCCTAGGGCCATCTTGTGGGAGCGCTCAAAGATCGAATCGCGTCCGATCTGAAGGACGCGATGAGGGCTCGCGACCAACTGCGCCTCAACACGCTGCGCTCGGCACTCTCCGGATTTATCTACAAGCGCACCGAAGGCGGTCACGAACTCTCGGACGCCGACGAGCTCGATGTCGTGCGCCGCTTGGTGAAGCAGCGAGCCGATTCGCTCGCCGAGTTTGAGAAAGCCGGCCGGACTGATCTCGCCGAGAAGGAGCGCACCGAGCGCGAGATATTGCTCGTCTATCTTCCAGCGCAACGGTCGGCCACTGAAGTGCTGGAGATCGTGCAGAGCGTGCTCGCGGAGCTTCCTCCGGAATCCCGCAACGCCGGCGCAGTTATGAAGATCGTCATGCCGCAACTCCGCGGGCTGGCCGACGGAAACCTCGTGCGCCAAATCGTTACCGAACTTTTGTCACGCTGACCCTTCGACTCGGCGCCGCGCGCCTCGCTAGGGCCGGGCGCAGGCGTGAAGGATTTTTGTAACTTCGGGCCCGGCTGAAGGTAGCTAGCGGCATGAGGGGATTGCGGTTACGGGCCTGGGTTTGGTCGTGTCTGCTGCTTTATGGCTTGACGGGAATCGTTGCCGGCGTGCCGGCGGAACGTGCGATCGTCATCATTCCAGTCACGGGAACCGTCGACGACGGGATGGCGCACCTGGTCGAGCGTTCGGTCGACGAGGCAAATGAAGACCACGCGCGCGCGATCGTTCTCGACGTAAATAGTCCGGGCGGCCTCGTCAGTGCCGCGTTTCGAATTCGCGACGCGCTCTTTTCCGCGCGAGAGCCGGTCGTGGCCTATGTGGGCGAGCGCGCCTACTCGGCGGCCGCACTCATCACGTTGAGCGCAAGCCGCATCGTCATGGCTCCCGGCGCCTCTATTGGCGCTGCCGAGCCCGTCGAGGCCGGCGGAACGGTCCCGCCAAGCGATAAGATCATCTCGGCGCTGCGGGGGGAGTTCGAATCGACGGCGGAGCGCAACCATCACAGTCCACAGCTTGCCGGCGCTATGGTGGACAAGAATGTAAACCTTCCCGAATACAAGCGCCCCGGGATGGTTCTCACACTCAACACGGACGATGCAGTACGCTCCGGCATTGCCATCGGCACCGCCCCGTCACTGGATGCAGCGCTGGCACAGCTTCGCTTGGCGAACGCGCCGCGCAAGTCCGAATCGTTTTCATGGGCGGAACAAGTTGCGCGCTTTGCAACCGATCCGGTTGTGAGCGGGCTTCTGCTCAGCCTCGGTATGCTCGGACTTCTTATTGAGATGCAAACGCTGCACGGCATTGCCGGCATCATCGGCGTTGGGGCGCTTGCGCTCTTCTTCGGAAGTCACGTCTATGCGGGCTTCTCCAACGGCTTCGTAGCGGTGCTTGCCGTGCTGGGTCTCATTGGAATCCTGTGGGAGCTGCACGTCGTTCCGGGCCACGGCCTGCCGGGGATCCTCGGTGTTGGGGCCCTCTTGCTGGCGATGCTGTTTGCTTTCGGCCTGCCGTTTCTCTTCGTCGGAATTGAAACGGTCGCGACGGCGATCGTTCTCACCGTTATCGCTTTTACGCTGACGGTGCGCGCGGTGCCGCAGAATGCGTGGGCACACCGGCTCGCGCTCGCGGCCGCACAGGGGCCTGAGTATGTCGCAAGCAGCGATTACCGCCAGTTGCGTGGCCTGATCGGCACGGCAGTGAGCTATCTTCGCCCCGCTGGAATCGCCTCGATCGAAGGGCGCCGCATCGACGTCCTTACCGAGGGCGAGTTCATCGCGCAGGGAACACCAATTCGTGTGGTGCGCGTCGAGGGCGCGCGGATTTTCGTCGAGCCCGTTACAGGCCACTAGGAGTACATAATGATTGCCGTCAGCGGCGTAGTCATCGTTCTGATCGCGCTCATCCTGTTCGTCGTGTTTCTCTATTACTTCCCAATCGGATTGTGGATCCGCACGATCGCTGCGGGCGTTCCGCTCGGGATCATTGCGCTCGTACGGATGCGCTTAATCGGGATTCCACCAGGCGTTATCGTGACAAATTACGTCAGAGCGCGTAAGGCAGGGTTAAATCTGAGCGTCGATCAGATGCAGTCGCACTACCTCGCTGGGGGAAACGTCGAAAACGTAACGTTGGCGCTGATTGCGGCGCAGCGTGCGCAGATTCCGCTGGAATGGCAGCGCGCCGCAGCGATAGATTTGGCCGGACGCAACGTTCTCGAAGCTCTGCAAACGTCGGTGAACCCGAAGGTCATCGAGACGCCGATCTTCCAGGGCGTGGCTCAGAACGGCATTCAGCTCAATGTTAAGGCGCGAATCACCGTGCGAAGCAACCTCGATCGTTACGTCGGCGGTGCGGGCGAGCCCACGATCGTTGCGCGTGTCGGCGAAGGCGTCGTATCTGCCGTCGGCGCAGCCATCGATCACAAAGAAGTCCTGGAGTATCCTGATCGCATCAGTAAGGCGGTGTTGGCAAAGGGGCTCGATGCGGGGACAGCCTTCGAGATCGTTTCAATTGACATTGCGGACGTGGACGTTGGGAAGAACATTGGCGCCGAGCTGCAGACGAGTCAGGCCGAGGCCGATCGCCGCATCGCACAGGCGAAGGCCGCGGAGCGTCAATACGCGGCATTAGCGGCCGAGCAGGAGCAGAAAGCAGAAACGCAAGCGATGCGAGCGAAGGTCGTTGAAGCGGAAGCATCGATACCGCAGGCGATCGCGCAGGCGTTCTTGCGCGGGAATCTTGGCGTCATGGATTATTACCGCCTCAAGAATATCCAGGCCGATACGGAGATGCGTGCCGGCATCGGGGCGGCGACCGAGCCCTCATCCGATCCGCAGCCTCCGCCTATCTCGGGTTCAAGCCCAACGTAGTCCACGCACGTGCGCGACGTAGGAATCCTCATATGGGTCGGGCTGTTGATCGTCGGCGTGGTGGGCAGCATGATCTCAAGCCTGCGTAGACAAACGCAAGCGCCGGCGCTCCGACAGGCCCCGCGCCGGCCGCAGGCGCCCCCGGTGCAGGAGCAGGAGGTGCCGTCGATCCCTACCTGGATCGATCGCGTCAGCCTGGCTCCGGCCGCGCCGGTCATTCCCCAGCCCGTCCCCCAGCCGGCTCCGCCGGTGCCGAAGCCCCGCGCAGTCGCACCCGCTCCCCCGCGTGCGGTAACCCAGCATCCGCCGTCGCGCCCGGTGCACGTTGCTCGCCGCCGGCTCTTGGGAACCAAGCGGGACATCGTTCGCGCCGTCATCGCCTTGGAGGTGCTTGGAAAGCCCCGTGCGTTTCGCGACGAATAGCTACGGGGTTGACCGCGCAACGATCCGTCGATCTCGGGGAGCTTTCCGACCGGCTTCGTCTCTTTGGGGAATACGATCGCAATCTATCGGCGATTGAATCTTCGCTCGACGTCGCCGTGCAAGCAGACGGCGACAGCTTGCTGCTCGCGGGCGAGGACGCAGCCGTCGCGCGAGCCGAAGAGGTGGTCAGGCGCGTCCTTGAAGCCGCGGTAGCAGGGGCTCATATAACGCCCGACGATGTCGCCCTCGCACTCTCGGATGCGCGAGTCGAAGGCGGTGCCGCGCTGCCGAGCACGCTGTTGCGTAGCCATCGCGGTCGTGAAGTGCGTCCGCGAACTGCCGGTCAGCGCCGTTTCGTACGCTCGATCGAAGAATCGACGCTGACCCTTGGAATCGGGCCGGCGGGTACGGGCAAGACCTACTTGGCCGTCGTGATGGCGGTGCGAGCCCTCAAGCGCCACGATGTTGCTCGAGTCGTCCTCTCACGCCCGGCGGTTGAAGCCGGCGAACGGCTGGGCTTTCTTCCGGGCGACTTGCGGGAAAAGTTCGATCCTTACATGCGGCCGCTCTTCGACGTGTTAAGCGAGCTGCTCGACGATGGGGTCGTCAACAAATACATGGAGCGTGGCACGCTGGAGGTAGCGCCGCTGGCCTTTATGCGGGGAAGAACGCTTTCGGATTCGTTTGTGATTCTCGACGAAGCGCAGAACGCGACCGACGACCAACTGAAGATGTTTTTAACGCGGCTTGGAAGCGGATCGAAGATGGTCGTCGCGGGCGACGTGACCCAAATCGATCTTCCGGCGGGTCAGCGCAGCGGACTGCGTTCTGCCGCCGCGCGCCTGAGCTCCATTGAAGACGTCGCCGTGGTGGAGCTCGACGAGGCCGACGTGGTCCGGCACTCACTGGTGGCGAAGATCGTGCGAGCCTATGCCGCCGGAATACCGCCGCTCCCATCGCAGTGATCCACTACCGCAACGATGTGCGCGCGAGCGGCGTCAACGGACGCGCGCTCGTTGCAACCGCGCAACGTTTACTCGGTGCAATCGGCGAACGCGGCTCCGCGCTTTCACTCTCACTTGTGAATGACGACACGATCCGATCGCTTAACCGCTCCTACCGTGGTCGAGATGCCGCGACGGACGTGCTCAGCTTCCCGCTTGCCGCAGCGCCGGAACCGGCCAGTCCCGAACGTCTGCTTGGGGACGTGGTGATCTCCGTCGAGACCGCGAAACGGCAGGCGGAAGCGTACGACGCGCCGTTGCAACTCGAACTCTACCGCTTGCTCATTCATGGTCTACTCCATCTCAAGGGTCACGATCACATGGCCGTCTCGGAACGACGCGTGATGCAGCGCGAGGAACGGCGGCTAGCGGATGCAATTGCGCTTCCATGGCCCTACGCGACGGCTCGCTGATGCATCATCCCGTCGACGATCGCACGAAGCGTCCTTCAACTCCGCTCAGGACCGGGCCGCACTTCCTGCCAATCGATCAGAGCCGCTTCCTTCGCTCGTTCCACCATGCGTTCGAAGGCATCATCTACGCGACCCGCAGCGAGCCGAACATGCGGGTGCATTTTCTGATCGCTGCGCTCGTACTTCTCGCAACGTTGATTTTGCGTCTCGATCGCTATTACGTCGTTGCCACGATCGCGCTCGTAGCGTTGGTGCTGAGTCTGGAGCTCATGAACACCGCGGTCGAAGCGATCGTCGATTTGCTCACGGTTGCGCACCACCCGCTTGCCAAGAGCGCGAAGGATGCGGCTGCCGGCGCGGTGCTGATCGCGGCGGTTGGCGCAGCTCTTTGCGCGTACCTTATCTTCTATCAAGGGATCATCAGCGGCGGCGAGCGGGTTTTCCAAGCAGTCCAAGCCGTGCCGGCCAACGTTGCGCTCATATCGCTTGCGGTCGTCGCGATCGCAACGGTCTTCGCCAAGGCCTGGGTCGGTCGTGGGTCGGCTTTGCAGGGGGGAGCCGTTTCGGGTCACGCGGCGCTCGCCTTCGCGGTCGCAACCATGCTCGCGTTCTTCTACCAGAAGCCGCTGGCCGCAATTTTGGCCTACTTCATTGCGTTTCTCGTCGCGCAAAGCCGCGTAGAGGCGCGCATTCACCGTCCTTTCGAGGTCTTCTGGGGAGCGGTGCTCGGGACGCTGGTTGCTCTGGCCATTTACGTGCTGGTGCGCCCCCACGTTATGCTATAATGGCGCCGACTTGAATACGGACCCCTCTCGAAGTACCCCCGAAGGCCTGCCGTACCAGCTTGCTGCACTCGTCGTGCTCGTCCTCCTGGCAGCATTCTTTGCCGCCTCGGAGGCCGCGCTCGTTTCGATCTCGCGCCTGCGCTCACGAACGATCTCCGAGCGGCGAGTGCGCGGCGCCCTCAATCTCGAGCGCCTCGTCAACGACAAGGTCCGTTTTCTCACTTCGATCTTGGTTGGGAACACGATTGTCCTCTTGGCGGCGGATTCGCTGGCGACGTACATCGCGATATCGCTGCGTATTCCATCGGGAGCGATTCTTGCGACGGTCGTGATGACCGTCGTCTTTCTGCTTTTTGGAGAGATCATCCCGAAGACCGTGGCAACCGGCGATAGCGAACGATGGGCGCTTCGGCTTGCCCTGCCGATGGTTTATGCCACGTACGTGCTCACGCCCATCGCGCGGACCTTTCAAGTCATTACCGATCAGATTCTTCGCTTATTCGGGATCAAACACGCGCATCGTCCGTACGTAACGGAAGAAGATATCCGCGTGCTCGTCAACGTCGGAGCCGAACAGCGGGTGATCGAGGAGCAGGAGCGTGAGCTGATTCATTCGGTGATGGAGTTTGGCGACACCATCGTGCGAGAGGTGATGAAGCCCCGTCCCGAGATGGTCGCCGTTTCGCTCGAGGACTCGCCCCGCCGCGTCCTCGACGTCGTCATCGCGGAAGGCTACTCCAAGCTCCCCGTCTACCAGGAGTCGAAAGACGACATCGTCGGCGTCATTCACGATCGCGAGCTTTTGGTCGCGCTTGCCAACGGAAGCATCGCGCATGCGAACGTGCGCGAGTTGATGCGCCCGGCGGTGCACGTTCCCGAAACTAAGAAGATTGCGGACCTGCTGCGGGAGATGCAGCGCGACAAGTTTTCGTTGGCGATCGTCGTTGACGAGTACGGTGGAACGGCGGGCCTGGTTACGATGGAGGATCTTCTTGAGGAGATCGTCGGCGAGATTCGGGACGAGCACGACGTTGACGAGCAAGAATCGATCTCGGTCGTTTCCGATCAGGAAGCGGTCGTGGAAGCGGGAACGAATATTGAGGACGTCAACGCCAGGCTCGGTACGGAACTCCCGACGGAAGACTTCGAGACGATCGGCGGCTACACGGTCGGACTCTTTGGACGACTTCCAAACGAAGGCGAGGAGATCGAAGCGGCGGATTCCATTCGTTTGCGTGTAGACCGTACGCGCGGCCGTCGTATCCTCGCGGTTCGAATCTACACCAACGGCAAGATCAACCAAGCGCGGGAATCGGAGGACGCTGACGCAGCCGCGCGCCTATAAGACGCGAGGCGTGGTGTTACGCGGACGGCAGCTCGGCGAAGCGGACCGCATCCTCACGCTCTTCACGCTCGAAAGGGGTAAACTCGACGCCGTGGCAAAAGGCGTCCGCCGCCCGCGCAGCCATTTGAGCGGACGCGTCGAGTTTTTCAATGAGTGCGACTTCCTGATGCACCGCGGTCGTTCGCTCGAGGTGATCGTTTCCGCAGAAATCTTCTGCGCGCCGTGGTCGCGCTTGGTTAAACCGGAGCGATACGCCGTCGCCGCGGTGGTCGGCGAGTTGATCGATGCATTTTGCGAGCCGGACCTTGCGTTGCCCGAAGTCTACGAGCTGCTGGTTGGCGCAATCGGCGCGATCGCCGCAGCGACCTCTCCACGGGCTCTGCTTCCTCGCTTTTCGCTGCGGCTGCTGGAGATGCTCGGCTTGGCGCCCCCGCTCACAACGTGCGTGCGCTGCGGCGCTCCGCTGGAGCCCGGCCCAGTCTGGCTTGATGCCCAGGCGGGCGGTGTTGTTCACGGCGCCTGTCGTGAGCGCTGGCAAGAGCTTCCTGAGCTTCAACAACGCGATGTAGAGAATCTGCGCGCGCTTGCGCGCCCGAAAGGCACCGAAACGGGGGCCGCCGTCCATGCCACGCCGGCAGCGGCGGCGGCAGTCGAGGAGCTCGTGGCACACCACTTGGGTAAGCATCCGAAAGCGCTCGCACAGCTTGGCAGTCTGGGAGCCTAAGGTTGCTGATGGCGCTCGACGTTGGGAGCAGACGGATCGGCATCGCTATCGCTGACCCGAGCGCGACGTTCGCGTTGCCGCTCGCTACGCTCACGCGAACCAATCGGCGCAATGATCTCGCCTCGATCAAAAGTTACTTAGACGATTACGGCGTCGACGAGCTCGTCGTCGGAGATCCGCTTACGCTGGCGGGCGAGCGTGGAATCGCCGCCCGCGCCATGGATACCTTCGTTGCAAGCTTGCGCGAGGTTTTCGCCGGAACGATCCATCGCGTTGACGAGCGAATGACGACGGCCCAAGCGACGAAGAGTCTCATTGCGGCCGATGTTCCACGGGAGAAGCGCCGCGAGGTGGTGGATCGGATGGCCGCGGCGCTCATTTTGGAATCCTTTCTCGCGCGTCGCCACGACGACTCGCGGGGGTGAAATTGGCGCGGTTCGTTGCGCCGGCGGCTATTGCCGTCCTCCTTTTGCTTGCGGCTGTAACGGGATGGCTTTGGTATACGATCTACGTGGATCGCTCGCATCCGTTGGTGGCTAAACAGGTCGTGATCGATCAAGGTTCGACATTCGCCGCGGTCTCACAGGAGCTCGTCGCTGCCGGCGTCATCGGCAACGGCGCGACCTTTCGCGTGCTGGCGCGATCGCGCGGTCAGGAAGGCGCCGTGCGCGCGGGCGAATATCGTTTTGGACCGCATCTTACGCAAAGCGAGGTACTCGCATGCGCTCGTCACTGGGGGCGCTCAGGTTGCTGCTTGGGTTACGATTCCCGAAGGATTCACCGCCGCCCAAATAGCGGCGCGCCTGCAAAAGGAAGGCATAGGCCCGTCGAAGTCATTTCTGCTCGACTTTACGCGGCAGCGACTCGTCGTCGACGGGGCCCGCACCAACGGCCTCGAGGGCTTTCTCTTCCCAAGCACCTATTTGGTGCCGCTCGGAGCCTCGCCGCAACAGGTCGCCGCTGCCGATGATCGCCGAGTTTTTCAAAGAGCTACCAGGCGACGCGCGGCAGCGCGGGCGTACGCTGCACGTGACGATTCCGCAGGCGGTCACCGTCGCATCGCTGGTCGAGCGCGAAGCCAAAAGCCAGCTCGACCGCCCACGGATTGCCGAAGTGATCTACAACCGGCTTGCGCTCGGAATGCCATTGCAAGTGGACGCTACGATCGAATATGCTTTACCACAGCACAAAAGCCAACTTTCGTACGCCGATTTGAAGATCGATTCGCCGTACAACACCTACGCGCACGCCGGTCTTCCTCCGAGCCCAATTGCAAATCCGGGCCTGCCCTCGCTGGAAGCGGCGTTCCACCCGGCGAAGGGCGATGATCTCTACTACGTCTATTGCGGGAACGGACGGCACATCTTCGCCAAGACCCTCGTCCAACATCAAGCCAACGTCGCCCGGTGCTTAGGTTCATAGAAGGGAGACTTCAAATGTCGAGGCCCAATGGCGGAAGAGAGAAGCCTCACACCCCGCTCGAGTTGAGCGACGTGCTTTATATCGAAACGAACGACGGCTCGTCCATGGCGTTCGAAGTCGTTGGCATTCTCGAAGATCCGGAAGACGGCTCGACGTATGCCGTGCTTCGACACGAGTCGACCGATCGAGACCAGGACGACTTCATCGTCACCGATTTGGATGGCAAACTCCTGGAAGAGGATCCGCTCGCACAAGATATTCTGGACGAGTTTCTATCGCTTGCCCAAGGCGACGACCGCGGCGCGCACAACGGAGAGACGAGCTAATTCGCGATCTTTTTCTCTCGGCGAGGGTCGGCGTCGGTCACCTTTCCGCCGCGAACGCCGTGGCAGCCGAGCTTCGTAGGCTCGAACCCGATGCGGAAACGCCGGTGGTTGACGCGTACGAATACGCTGCCCTGGTCGTTGCTCGCGTTGTTTCGAATGGCTACCTCCGGATGGTAAAAACGATTCCGCAATTGTACCGATACATTTACGACCGCGCCGAGCGAGCGACGGAAATCGGACCGTTTCGCACGTGGGCGCATCAGTTCACCGCGGGCAATTTACGGCCGTTGATCTTGCGCGAGAGGCCCGACGCCGTCGTGTGCACGCACGCCTTTCCCTGCGGTGCAATGGCTGAATACAAAAACGAGTTTCCCGACGCTCCGCCGACCGTTGCGATCGTGACCGATTTCGCCGTCCATGGGTTTTGGATTCACC
The DNA here is from genome assembly GCA_963826325.1 of Vulcanimicrobiota bacterium. Taxonomy (GTDB): domain Bacteria; phylum Vulcanimicrobiota; class Vulcanimicrobiia; order Vulcanimicrobiales; family Vulcanimicrobiaceae; genus Cybelea. The sequence goes on along the minus strand of CAWGWT010000011.1, from coordinate 190,226 downwards.
CGAACATCGACCGGTACGTGGTAGCGACGGAGACCATGCGCAGCGCATTAATTGCGAGGAGAGTTGCGCGCGACGCGATCTACGTCAGCGGGATCCCGGTCCGTCGCGAGTTCGTCCCCTCTCTTGAAGCGCGAGCGGCAGCTGCGCGAGCGACTCGACTTGCCGCGCGACCGGTATGTCGTGCTTTTGATGGGTGGCGGCCTGGGAATCGCCCCGGTCGAGCGCATGCTCGATGCGCTGAAGTCTGTGCGTGTGCCGCTCGCCGCCGTCGTCGTTGCAGGAAGGAACGCGCGAATTGAGCGCCGCCTCGCCGACACGGCAGAAAATGTCCACTTTCCCGTGCGCGCGGTACGCTTTGTGGACAACGTTTACGACTACATGCACGCGGCCGACATCCTCGTAACCAAACCCGGCGGTCTTACTACGGCCGAGGCCTTGGTCGCGCAGATTCCGATCGTGCTCTGCAAACCGTTGCCCGGTCAAGAGGAGCGCAACGCCAGAGTTCTCGTTGAAGCCGGCGCCGCCGTGCGAACTCGCCGCGTGGTGGATCTTACGGAGACGGTCGAGCTGGTGCTTGCGGACCGCAATCTGCGGGAGCGCATGCTTGCGGCCGCTCGGCGCCTGGGACGACCCAATGCGGCCGGTGAAGCGGCCGCGATGATTTCGCGTCTCGTGCAATCTCGAAAGGAGATCGTCGCATGAAGCTGCCCACCTCGCGATCCTACGCTGGTTGGTTAGCGCTCGTGCGCATTCTAACGGGCGTGATCTGGCTGCTCCATGCGATACCGAAGTTTCTCAACGGCGCCGCATTCTTACCGCCGGACGGTTTTTTTGCGACGTATCTGCAACGGGGAATCGCAACGACGGTTGGGCCATACCACGATTTTCTCGTCAACGTGGTCCAACCGAATGCAGCGATCTTTGCCGAGCTGGTGCGTTTCGGCGAACTCTTAGTCGGCATATCGCTCGTTCTCGGCTTGTTTTCTCGGCTTGGCGGTTTTTTTGGAATCGTCTTGACGGTCGATTACATGGCCGGTCGCGGCGCTCTTGGGACTCTCAACGGATGGGGCTCGCTCGATGCGGCGCTCGCTCTGCTCTCGGCACTTAGTTTGGTCTTGCCGACCGGGCTGGTCGCCGGCTTTGACGGTTTACGCGCTCCGCGAGTGCGTCGCAGAACCGTGATCGTACCGGAGGTCGTTCCCGAGCGGCCGCTCGACGGCCCAACTGCGCCGCCGTAAGTGGCGCAAAAAGAGGATTACGGCATAGCGGCGACGATTCAAACACTCTCCTGATGCTTAATCCCCCGACCGCTTTAAAGCGTGGTGGTCCTTCATGATTCGACGCTTGATCGCGCTGCTCATCGCATATGCTTGGCTTTCGGGTTGCGGCGGCCGCGCGAGTGGCCCGGCCGATGCGATTCCGCCGGCTCCAGCGGGATTAACCGCCCCATCGCGCGAGGCGGGCGTGAACGAACTTCCCGAACCGCCGGTCGTGCGTGCGGTGCATGGCGTTGCAAAGTTCTCGCTCGCTGCCGATATCGACCCGGCGACCCTCTTACCCGCTTTTGTGTACAAGCATCAGCAGGGCGTCGCTCCGACGATTGACATCAGCCCCGGGCAAACGTTCGAGATCGACCTCACCGACGATTTTCCGCCGCACCAGGGAGTGAGCTCCTACGCAAATCTCCATTTTCACGGATTGACCGTATCGCCGCGGGGCAATAGTGACAACGTGCTCGGAATGCTTGCAAAGCCGGGCCAAAAGCTGCATTACGTCGTGCACGTCCCCGACAATCAGGAGCCGGGACTTTACTGGTATCACATGCACGTCCATGGTGAAACCACTTATCAAGTGGGTGAAGGCGGGATGTCGGGCGCGATCGTGATTGAGGGTCTTACGCGGCATTTCCCGGAGCTCGCGAAAATGAAGCAGCGTCTCATCGTGATGCGAGCGACGGCCGGCGGTCAAAACGCAAAGCGCGACGATGATGTCGATGAGCCGTCGGTGGGAATGAGCGACGGCATGTCGGAGATGGCGCACGGCGATACGGCGCATCCCCCCGGTTACTCAAACTCGCAACCGTGCTCGCGCAGCGATGGGCTTACCGTGACGCTCAACGGCGCGTATCATCCGGACATCACGATAGCGCCCGGCGAGAAGCAGTTCTTCCGCGTCGTCAATGCCACGGCCCACAAAACGATGCGGCTCAACGTTGAGGGCGAAGAGGTCGAAGTGGTCGCTATCGACGGCTACGCGCTCGATACGTATCCCGGAACGGCCCCGACGCTTACCGAGCCGTCGGTCATCATGCCGCCCGCTAGTCGGGCCGAGTTCGTCGTTACCGGGCCCAAGAGCGGCCATGCCAAGTTCCAGACGCTCTGTTACAATTCGGGGCCGGATGGCGATCCCGATCCATATCTCTACCTGGCCCATATCGGCGCGCCGAAGCACCATCAGGCCGGCGGCGATTTTTCAAACCGTTCCATTACCGTCGGCGCGTCGCAGCCTGACAATGCCTATACGACCGCACTTCCGCCGCCCTCGCAAAAACGCTTGGTGGTGTTTAGCCAGGGCCCCGGCAACAGCCCGATATTTTTTATCAACGGCAAATCTTTCGATATGCACTCGCCGCCAATGTTCGTCGTTCACGTCGGCACCGTTGAGGAGTGGCACGTCGTGAACGTTACGGCTGAGATTCACGACTTTCATATCCACCAGGTTCACTTCTTGGTCGAGAGCATCAACGGCGCAAAGGTCGCCCATCCACACTGGGCCGACAGCGTGATCGTTCCACATCGCTCGAGCGGCACGAAGAGCGTTCCCGGCTCACTGATGCTGCTGATGGATTTCCGCGACCCGGTCATTCGGGGCGAGTTTCTCTTTCACTGCCACATCCTGGAGCACGAGGACGCGGGCATGATGGCGAAGATCGAGGCAATCTAGAAGCGCCACGCTGCCAACGTGGCGATCTTCCGGTCGTGCCGGAAAGCTGGATAAGTGCGAGAGAGGATTGCGAGATAACGGCGAACCTCTGTGAGCCAAGGAGCTTCGTATTTGCATAAGCTTGCTCGCATTGTCAGTTTACTCGGATTCCTGGGCGTCTTGGCTCTAACGGGATGCGGGGCTGCCGATACAGCCTTTCCCGCAGCCGTCCCTAACAGTGCTGACTGGACTTATGCCGACGGCGTGCTTTATCATCGGCCACACTACGCATTATCTCGGCAACCGAAGTCCCGCATCGGTCCCTTATTTCCCTCCGTTCCGTACCTAGGCGGGTCGGTGATCGTAACGCCAAAATTCTACCTGGTCTTTTGGGGCTACAAAAAGTACGGCGACGCCGATAAACTGCAGCCGTTGCTCGAAGCGTACACGAAGAACATGGGGGGCAGCGCTCACAACAACATCGAGACTCAGTATTATCAAAAATCAGGCCACAAAAAAACCTACATCACCAATCCCTCCGAACAGTATGGCGGTAGCTGGGACGACGAGTCGCCTGTCCCAAAGAAGCCGACGGACGCTCAGGTTGCGGCCGAAGCATTGCGGGCCGTGGACCATTTCGGTTTCGATCCTAACGGCGTTTATGTCGTGGCGAGTCCGCGCAAGCACAGCGAAGCTGGGTTTGGCTCGCATTGGTGTTCGTATCACAGCGACGCGTCTTACGAGAAAAAGCGGATCCCGTACGCCTACCTGCCTTACATGACGGATGCGCCCGCCGGCGACAAGTGCGGCGCCAACAGCATTGCTCCGCCGTCGGACGAGAGCGCAAAGGACGAAGGAATGACGATTTTTGCCGGGCACGAATACGGCGAAGCGATTACCGATCCGTATCCCTTCACGGCATGGACTGGTCCCCAGGGAGAAATAGCGGATCCATGCATCACTGATCCCGTAGCAAACGACAAGTTCGGTAAGAAATCGTACACGATGCAACCGATGGTGAGCGATGCTACTGAGTCATGCGTCCAATCGTATCCACCAAAACTTTAAAGCAACGAGGCCCTTGGGTGACTCGGCACTGCATCGCGCTGCTGATCGCGTACGCGTGGCTTTCTGGCTGCGGCGGTCGAGCGAGCGGTCCGGCTAATGCGATTCCGGCACCTCCGGCCGGAATGACCCTCCCTTCCCCAGATGCGAACGTAAACGAGCTTCCGGAGCCGCCGGTCGTGCGTGCGGTCCGCGGCGTTGCAAGGTTCTCACTGATTGCAAACATCAACCCTGCAACCGGCCTGCCCTCGTTTGAGTACGAGCGGATGCACGGGGTTGCTCCGACGATCGAGATCAATCCCGGCGAAGCTTTCGAGATCGACCTCGCCGACGATCTTCCGTCGAGTGCAGCGATGGCTTCCTACGCGAATCTGCATTTCCATGGACTGACCGTGTCCCCGCGAGGCCATAGTGACGACGTGCTCGGAATGCTTGCAGAGCCAGGCCAAAAACTGCATTACGTCGTGCACGTCCCGCAAAATCAGGAGCCGGGGCTCTACTGGTACCACATGCACGTTCACGGTGAAACGAGCTATCAAGTGGGCGAAGGCGGAATGTCGGGCGCAATCATTATCGAAGGCCTCGCTCGCCACTTCCCGGAGCTGGCAAAGATGAAGCAGCGTCTCATCATCGTGCGTGCGACCGGGATCGGTCAGAACGCGAAGCGCCACGATGATACAGACGAGACACGCCCGTCCTTCACGAACACGCAACCTTGCTCGTTCAAGGATGGGCTGACGGTAACGCTCAACGGCGCTTATCATCCGGACATCACCATCGCGCCTGGTGAGAAACAGTTCTTTCGCGTCGTCAATGCGACGGGTCACAAAACGCTGCGGCTCAACGTTGAGGGCGAAGAGGTTGAAGTGGTCGCGATCGACGGTTATGCACTCGACAGCTACCCGGGGACGCCTCCGACACTGACCGAGTCGTCGGTCATCATTCCGCCGGCTAGTCGGGCCGAATTCGTCGTGACCGGGCCGAAGAGCGGCCGCGCTAAGTTCCGGACGCTCTGTTACAACACGGGGCCGAACGGCGACGCGGATCCCGACCTCTACCTCGCTCATATCGTCGCGCCGAGGCACCATCAGGCCGGCGGCGATTTTTCAACCCGCCCGATCACCGTCGGCTCGCCGCTGCCGCAGAACGCCTATACGACCACTCTGCCGGCGCCTTCCCAAAAACGCCTGGTCGTATTCAGCGAAAACAATTATCCTCGTTTTTTCATCAACGGCAAGTCATTCAATATACATTCGCCGCCGATGTTCGTCGTCCACGTCGGCACCGTCGAGGAGTGGCAGATCGTGAATGTCACCGAAGAGATTCACGACTTTCATATCCATCAGGTTCACTTCTTGGTAGAGAGCGTCAATGGCGTGAAAGTTGCCCACCCGCACTGGGCCGACAGCGTGATCGTGCCGCATCGTTCGGTAAGCGGCACGAAGAGCGCTCCGGGCTCGGTCGTCCTGCTGATGGACTTCCGCGATCCCGTCATTCGCGGCGAGTTCCTCTTTCATTGTCATATCCTGGACCACGAGGACGCAGGGATGATGGCGAAGATCGAGGCGATCTGATAAAATTTAACCAAATACGGCGCTTATTGGTCTTTGCCATCGCATACGCGTGGCTTGCCGGCTGCGGCGGCAGAGCCGGCGGCCCGGTAAATTCCATACCCGTTTCTCAGGCGCCGGCGGGACTGACGCTTCCTCCGCACGACGCGACGCTCAGCGAGCTTCCCGAACCTCCGGTGGTGAGAGCCGTCAACGGCATCGCTAAGATTTCGTTGATCGTGAACGAAAACGGTCTTACCGGCCAGCCCGAGTTCGTGTACGAGCATATGAGCAACGTCGCACCCACGATCGCCGTCAAGCCTGGCGAAACGATCGTCGTAGATGTGAAGGACGATCTGCCGAAAACGCCGCCTCCAGCAGTTAACGCGCCGCAAGAAGACATCAATCTGCACTTCCACGGACTCGGCGTATCTCCGGACAAACCGGGCGACGACGTGCTGACGACGCTCGCGAAGCCGGGTGGCAAGCTCCACTACGTGGTGCACGTCCCAAAGAATCAAGAGCCTGGACTCTATTGGTACCATCCGCACGTGCACGGTGAAACGAGTTATCAGGTTGGTGCCAGCGGTATGTCGGGTGCGATTATCATTGAGGGGCTTACGCGTCATCTACCCGGCCTCGCTACCATGAAGCAGCGGCTCATCGTCGTGCGAGCAACGGGCTCGCAAGGCGAGGAAGCGGCAGCCATGGGCGACGATGGCATGTCGAATGCGAACGGCATCTCGGATGCGAGCAGCATGCGACCACAGGGTACCAATCGTGCTCCGTGCACAACTCCGGACGGCCTGAAGGTTACGCTCAACGGCGTCCCCCACCCCGTCATTACCATCGCTCCCGGCGAGAAGCAGTTCTTCCGCATCGTCAACGCGACGGGCCACAAAACGCTGCGGCTCAACGTTGAGGGCGAAGAAGTCGAGGTCGTGGCAATAGACGGTTTCGCGCTCGATAGCTACCCGGGGACGCCACCGACAGTCATGGAGTCGTCGGTGATTGTTCCGCCGGCCGGCCGCGCGGAGTTCATCGTTACGGGACCAGCGAGCGGTCGCGCGAAATTCAGGACCCTTTGCTATGATACGGGACCGAACGGCGACCCCGATCCCTATGTCTGGCTTGGCGATCTCGTCGCGCCGAACCATCATCGGCGTGACGGAGATTTCTCAAAAAATGCGTTGACGGTCGGCGCGCCGCTGCCGCGAAACGTCTATACGACTGAGCTTCCCGCGCCGGCGGCAAAACGTTTGGTCGTGCTCAGCGAAAACAATTATCCTCGTTTCTTCATCAACGGCAAGTCCTTCAAGATGCATTCGCCGCCAATGTTCGTCGTCCACGTGGGTACCGTGGAAGAGTGGCAGATCGTGAATGTCACCGAGGAGATTCATGACTTCCATATCCATCAGCTGCACTTCTTGGTCGAGAGCATCAACGGCGTGAAGGTCGCTCATCCGCACTGGGCCGATAGCGTGATCGTGCCCCATCGCTCGTTGCGCGGGACGAAGAGCGTCCCGGGATCGCTGATGCTGCTGATGGACTTCCGAGATCCGATCATCCGCGGCGAGTTTCTGTTTCACTGTCACATCCTCGATCACGAAGATCGAGGCATGATGGCGAAGATCGAGGCGATCTAGGAGCTGCTATCCGCCGACGCTGACGGTTATCGCCCTGGCACGATATACCGGATGGATTACCTTCAGGGCCTTGCGTCCGCCCGGATAAGCCCAGAAGACAATCGCCCCGAAGGGTGTCGCAACCATCTCGCTGCCTTGGATCCACGATTCGCCGGCGTCTTTTTGGGACCAATTGTGGAATCGGATCGTGCTTACGACCTTCCCGGTCGTACCTGAAAACCGCAAGCGGAAGATTCGTTCCGGAATTTTTTCTCCAATGCGCTTTGAATAAGCGAAGGATTGCAGGGCTATATTCGTTCCGTCCCATTGGGCATGAGCCACTCCGCCCAGCGTCTTGTTAAGGGTAATCGCGACGAAACGGGCTTTGCCCGCCGGAAGCTCCGCAGCGACGTTGCCGCCGCTCGTCGCGAAAAGATTGCCGCGATCGTCGTAAGCGGCTTGGGGATTCGCTCCAAGCGCTCGGCTGGCGTAAATCTTCGGCGTGCCCGCGGCCTTCGGATAAATCGCGACGCTTGGCGCATAGGTTCGGCCGTTTTGAAGCGTGACTGCTAGATTTCCGCTTTTCGGGTCGCTCGTACAAGCGATCGGAATGTCGTGGTTGGGAGTTTCGAGGACGGCAATCGGTTTCGTGCCGTCATGCGCATATTGGTAGATGTAGCCAGCATCTTGGCCCGACGCTGTTTCGGTGACGGCGATGAAAACGTTCCCCCTGAAATCCGAGCACATTCCGCTCACTGGGCCTAGCGTCTTGAAGCTCCCTTGATAACTTCCGGCGGGAAAGGAATAGATTTCGACGATCCGCTTTGCACCGGCGTAGACGAGATCGCCGCCGGCCTTGTGATAGGCAAACGCCGGTGCGCTCTGCTGCATCGAGCCAAGGGGACTCAAGGTGGGCTGCATCGCGCCGCACGAGGAAAGCAAACTTACGGCAGCGCAGAGCCATAACGCGCGGCACGCGACATGAGTCGAACCCATTAAGCGCACTTTCGCGGATGGTCTAACATGCCCTGGCTGGTAGTGAGCTCCGCTCGTGCGACTGCAGGCACGCGGGCCGAGCAGCAACGCAAGGAAGCGTGCTTCGCGGAATAGTGGGGAGAAGATGGCCGAGCGACTGAAGGCGGTGGTTTGCTAATCGCCATGGGCCATCACAACCCGGCTTCGCTAGCCCCGGTTTGCAGGATCAGTAATGGATCCGTGTGCTACGATCGCGATCACCCGCTGCGTCAGCCTGCTGTTTCCATCGTTGAACGCTGACGCCGAACACGAGGAGCCATAGCATCAGCAATCCTTCAGCCAGGATGCCAAGGGCCTCGATGTAGGAGGTCAGATAACGTGCGATCGGGGGCAGCATAAAGAGTAACCAACTCACGCCGGCGACCACCAGCAACACACCGAGTATGCGCGGCAGGAAGGTCGACCTGAAGATTAGGTAGCCGATCAGAATGCAGTAGAACCCGAAGAAGAAAACGGGGCTGTGGGACGAGGCCAGATGAAAGAGGCTTAACGCCGTAAGCACGCACCCCGCAAGGCTGAACAGCGCTGCCAGCAAAGAGAGGCGTCTGCTCACCGGCTTAAACATCTGGTAGAAGAGCAGCGTCAGAGCGACGTAGAGCGCGACCGAGATCAGGTTGGCGGTATTGCTATACACGAGATTCGAGCGACCGACCAAGAGCTGGGAGAATATTGCCGTCAGAAAGTACATCAAATAAACGGCACCGGTAATTCTAGCCCTGGCACGTGTCATTGCGTTCGCCCCTAAAAGCTTTACCGATGCGGCCACGCGGTTGTTTCAGCCGGGGGTGAGCGGTAAAAGAAGCGGCCAAAGGCCAATAAACTTTTGACGCTAAGCGTCTACAATCTCGAATAGCTGGTCGAACCGTACGATTCGAAGCACGCGGCGAATGTTGTTGCTGCGAACGAGCAACTTAATCGGATGTTCCTTGAAGCGAGCCTGGAGCTTCACTAGCTCGCTGAGCATCGTTGCATCGAGGTAAGTGACCTTGGTCATGTCGATCGTGGCTGGACCGTCTGCGGGAAGCGCGCCAAAGAGCGTCGCTAAGGCTTCTCTATCGGCGATGTCGTACTCGCCTTCAAGAGCTATCCCGCGAGCTTTCGCGCGCGAATGGTTAATCATTTGGGCCGACCTGTTCTCTCGCGAAAATGCGGACTGGCCGGCTGAGGCTACGGTCAAGACGTATTAGGGTGAGGCTTTAACAGTACTGCAAAGCGTCGTCCGACACCTGGAAGGTACGACTTCGGCTCAAGGAAGCGAACGGGGCAGGCCTCACCGCGTGTTCGCTGCGGAGGACGGACAGGCAATTAAGGCCGAGTTCGTGACGAAGCGGTTCGCTGCATCAGTAAAGCCGCTAGACATTCCCAAGGTTCGCTTCCACAACCTCAGACATATAACGGGGGGAGATGGCGAGCGGCTGAAGGCGGCGGTTTTGCTGATGCGAGGACTGCGTGACGTTCTTTACAAAAGAATATCGCGCAGTCCTTATTTTTGAGGTACTTTTGCTTAGCCGTACCGTTCTTTCAGAAGCGTTACCACGCAATCGGGTTACGCGAATGGTTACAAAAGAGGCGAGCTGTGTCTTCAAGGCCGGGAACGGCGCCGGCCCGTCGAACGTTCGACCCCCATCCCGAGCCGGCTGAAGGGAGCAGCAAAGATGATTACTTTCCGTTTTGGCCACTATGCATTAGGCATTGGCCTATCCGCTGCAATGTTACCGGATGCGGCGGCAACGACGCCTGTCATCGTCCGCACCCGTGTCGGTCGAGCGTTACCACTGTATATCACTGGCGCGGCGATCCGTGCCGCTCTGTCGTCATACATGATTTCAACTACACCGGCGCGCAGCAAAACTTCACCGTGCCCACGGGCGTGAGGCAGCTTACGGTAATGACATCGGGTGCGGCGGGGGAAGGAAAGCGCCATCGGGCCAGCGGTGGCTTCGTAAAGGCCACTATTGCGGTTACGCCCGGCGAGTCGCTGGCCATTTTCGTTGGCGGGCACGGCCGCAGCGGGTTTAACGGTGGGGCGGCCCCGGGCGGCGGTGGTGCCTCGGACGTCCGCCAAGGCGGTAACAGGTTGAAGGACCGCGTGGCTGTAGCCGGGGGTGCAGGCGGCCACGGCGGTGTCGGCAGGCTAAAGGCTTGCAACGCTTCTTCCGGTGGAGTTGGAGGGCCCGGTGGTAATAGCGTCGGTGGCCGCGGCGGAAACGGCAGCGGCCCGGGCAGTGGTGGCGGTGGCGGTGGCACGCAGCACCACGGGGGCATCGGTGGGGGCAGTTCGGGCAACCCCGGCGGCAAGGGCGTCGGTGGCAGCGGCGGAAACGGCAGCGGTGGCGGTTACTACGGCGGCGGCGGAGGCGGCGGCTATTACGGCGGCGGCGGCGGCTCCTCGTACGCCGAAAAGAGCGCGACAGACGTTACGATGATCCGAGGGGGCGGCTCCAGCGGAAACGGCGTCATCGTCATCTCCTGGTAGCGATGCTTTGAGAGCGCAGCAAGACAATGAAGATTTCCAATCTCGTTCGGTAATATCAGGTCGAGGTTCTGCGCCTGCGATTCTGGACGCTTGAGCGTAGTTCGACTCGTCAATCTTGGCGTGATTCTAATGGGGTGCCGTCGCCGTATGATTGGGCGCAGTCTGGAACCCCGAGGCGTTCGGCAAACACTTCGCGCGCGTCGTCAAGGCAGCAAAGCTGGGCCAGTTGTCTGCATGACCTCGCACGGTTGGCGTCTCTCATTTCAAGGGCGGCGAGCATATCAAGGGCGTTAAGGACCGGCTCGGCCACGCGAAGTTCGGCACGACGTTGAAGCTGTATTCGCATGTCACTGCCAGGGACGCGGAACCGGCCGCTGCGCGGCTCGGCGGAGTTCTGAAGGCCACCCGAAGTGAGTCTTGAAGGAGCGCGGGTTACTTTCGGGTTACATTCGCGGGCCGGGAGTCGAGCTAAGTACCAAAAACCGTTATAAAATCATTATGGAGAGATGGCCGAGCGGCTGAAGGCGGCGGTTTGCTAAACCGTTATACGATGTAAAGTCGTATCGAGGGTTCGAATCCCTCTCTCTCCGAAGCGAATACCGAACCGTTTGCGGCGCCGAAGGGGTTTCAAGCGGAGGCGCAAAGCCTTTGCCAGGATCAAACGCGCGGTCGTAGCTCAATTGGATAGAGCAACAGGCTACGAACTTGTAGGCTGGGGGTTCGAGTCCCTCCGACCGCGATTTTCCTTAAATATCCGCGCGTGTTTATTCTGAATCGACAGCTTCGTCCGAAGGCGGTTCGTTGAGAAAGGTCGAGGTCGGATATTTAGAATGGAACGGGGTAAACTTGCGCGGCTGCTGGGTAAAGTCAAAGCTGTCCACGATGCTGTTGGCGCGCTCGTCGGTGTAACCGGCCGACGATGGCCCTATGTACGGAAGATTGAAGACTTGCTCGATGAACTTCAAGATGCTTCCGTACTCGTAGAGCGTGTGCGAAATGTACCCTTGCGAGGACTTCCCTTCTTTCGCATAGGGGGAGATGATTAGACAGGGAACGCGGATCGCTAGGCCGCGAAAATCGAGTTGAGGCGGTGCGGCGTTGTCAAACCAACCTCCCCAGTCGTCCCAGATGATAACGATCGCCGTCGAGTTCCAATAATTACTGTTGCCGATCGCATTCACGATCGACGTAACCCAGGACGGCCCTTTGTCGCTGTGTGCTCCTGGATGGTCGGAGTCCTCGTGACTCGGCGTAACCCAGCTGACCGATGCGAGTTGCCCGGATGGAATGTCGGTTAGTATTCTTGTTTGAGGTGCGATGATATCGGTGTTCCAATCCGAGCCGTGGCGCACGTATGCTATCGCCTCAAAGGGAGACCAGATGCCTCCATTCAGTAGGCGCGTCACGTAATATTTCCAAGGGATCTTCCCGCCGTCGAGCACCTCCGCCATGGTGTTGAACTGGGTGAAACACGGGAACGGGCCGTTTCCGCGGCCCACCTTCCTGTGAGAATTGACCGTCGAACTTCTCGTGCCGGGGGGCGAGTCGCAGTCGTTTGGCGCGTGAGTCGGGTAGTTGACCTGAGCTACCGTGCGCCTCATATTATCGGTTCCGGCTACCGCCGTGAGGTGCGCAGTATAGCTTCCGCCGAACTCCGTAGGAAACATGGCATCCGCGAGCACGTATTGCTTCGCCATCGCCCAGTACGGCGTAATTTGGGATCTTTCGACATAGGCATACGCGGCGAAATTACCGTGCGGGCCCGTGTGAAATCCGTCCATTTTTCCCTTGTGCCAACCGGTAATGGCGTCTTGCCACTGATGCGGCAAATTTGGGTTGGTCTGAAAGGTGGTCTGGTGCAGGTTCACCATTACCGGCTTGTGCCCCGGTTTTTTTGAGTACCCATACGTCGGAGCGTAGGCACCGGGGAATCCGGAAAAAAAGTTTTCGAAGCTTCGGTTTTCTTGAATGATGACGACCACATGCTTGACGTATTGACTCGCGGGATTTCCCGTAGACGGCCCCGCCATTGCGGACTGTCCGGCAGAGGGAAGCGCATTTTGCGCGGTTGACTGCGCGCCGCCGAAAGAACACGCGGTGACGAGGCCCAGCGATGCGAGGGCGAGGAGAGTCCTAGCGACCATGTTGTCCTTTCTGATGAGGAGCGGCCGGTGTTACGGGTCACTTCGGCTGCGTTCTTGCTTACCCTATGGAGGCGCCCGCTTGCAGATGGCACCGTTGTAGCGATGGCGGGGTCTTGTTATACTGCGGTGTCGAATGTGCAGGCACTTGCGCGGCTCGGTAGCTCAGTGGTAGAGCAGGGGACTCATAAGCCCTTGGTCGTAGGTTCGAGTCCTACCCGAGCCAAAAGAATAAACGCTAGGTGGTATCCCATGTCGACGATTCCGTGCGATTTTTGCCCTCATCCGGTGGATCGCAGCCAAATGGAAGAGATTGAGATCTCCCATTACGTGCCGGATAGCTCCGGTGAAGATCTCGCCTACGCGCGCACGTATTTTTTTGGCCATCCCGATTGTGTGCGAAAGTTCTACCGTACGCTGGTCGATCACAAGCTCGATCTCTTCAAACACATTCCCAGCGCTGGATCGCCGCCCGACGCCCCTCGTTGAGAGCACGCCCTCGCGCGCCCGTAGCGTAGCTGGATAACGCACAGCCCTCCGAAGGCTGGGATCGGGGGTTCGAATCCCTCCGGGCGCGCATCCTATCTGCATGACCGAAGACGAAGCCTACCTTCGCCGAGCACTCCAACTGGCGGCTGAAGCGGCGCGCGACGGCGACGTGCCGATCGGTGCCGTGCTCGTCAGCGGCGATCTGCTGCTCGAGGCAAAGAACGAAAAGGAGGCTCGCGCGGATCCAACGGCCCACGCGGAGATAATGCTATTGCGCGAAGCAGCGCGGCGACGGGGTGTGTGGCGTCTCTCTGATGCGACGATGTATGTTACCAAGGAGCCATGCCTCATGTGCGCCGGCGCGATCATTGCAGCGCGAATCAAGCGGCTCGTCTATGGAGCGCGTGATCCGAAGGGCGGCGCGGACGGAAGCGCGTTCGATGTGCTGCGATCGGCGAGAACGAATCACCGCCTAGAAGTTACGTCGGGGGTCTTGGAGGCCGAAACCGCCGCGCAGTTGCAGAATTTTTTTCAGGAGAGACGCACAAAGGTGCAAGAAGGTATAACTGATGAGCCATCCCAACCCACCCCTCCGGAGAGGTGGTCGAGTGGTTGAAGGCACCCGCCTCGAAAGCGGGCGAACGTGTTGAGCGTTCCGTGAGTTCGAATCTCACCCTCTCCGCCATGCGTTCCCACTCTAAGCAATCATACGGCGAGCGGAAGCTCCACGACGAAGCGTGAGCCGCGCGGACTGCTCTCTATCGATACGGTCCCATGAGCGCGCTCGACTGCGCGCTTGACGATTGCAAGGCCGAGGCCCGAACCGGGAACGTCCCGTTGCGAGCCGCGATAGAATCGGTCGAAGACGCGCGCGGCATCGGTCGAGGGTATGCCCGGACCTTGATCTGCGACTTCGATAGCCGCCGTCGAGTCGCGAGCGTCGACGCGCACCTCGATCTCGCCCAAACCATATTTGACCGCATTGTCGGTCAAATTGGTCACTACATAGCCGAGCTCGGTCGGATCGATCGCGGCAAGAATGCCGGCGGGCGTCGACACGGCGAATCTCCGGTCGGGGTGCGCGTCGGCGATCGGCGCGACCAAATCGGCGACGAGCGTACCGACGTCGATCGGCGTTACGGATTCGGCCGCCGCTTCGGTGCCCTCCCAACGCTCGAGTAAGATGAGTTTATCGATTAGTGAGCCCATGATACGGCTCTGGTCGTTCATCGTATCGAGGATGTGCTCGCGATCGCCCGGGCTGTCGAAGCCGCCACGGCGCAAGATTGCGATGAATCCTTGGACGACGGTGAGGGGAGTTCGCAGCTGGTGACCGGCGTCGGCGATGAACTGACGCATCGAGGTGTTCGCACGATCGCGCGCGGCGAAGGCTCGTTCCATCTGCTCGATCGCACCGTTATACGCAACCGCCAGCGATCCGAGCTCGTGCCGCTCGTCGGCCGCGATTAACTGCGGCGTGAGGTCGCCTGACGCGAAGCGTTGCAGGGCCGCCGTTACGTCGTCGAGGGGCCGCAAGGCTTGGCGGGTGAGAGCGCGCGCGATGAGAATGCCGCAGGCGACCGCCAGTGCGAGCGCGACGAGGAGCGGTATGAAGAACGTGCGCACGGCCGATACCAAGGTCGCATCGTTGCTCCTGACGATGATGTAAAGGTTTCCGAAGTGCGCGTAGAGCGATTGGAGGCCAAATGCGGTTGCCAAGCCGAGAATCACGCGCGCGAGAGGGCCGGAAGCGCGCGGGTCGCCGGAAAGATCGCCACGGCTACGCTCGGTTACGACCGGCCGCGGATCGGCACGATGGAGGCGGTAGACCGCCACCCGCGTGTTGGCGTCGAGAAACACGATCTCGCTGCCGGTTCCCAAGAGGAGCGACGCTGCGAAGTTGCCGCCGGCTCGTGCGTTTGGCAGCGGTGCCGCACGTGCGAGAGAGTCGCTAAGCTGCGTCAACGTACCGGTCAGTTCGTTGGAGAGTGTGCGGATATAAAAGCCAAAGGCGAGAAGCGCGCCGGCAAGAAGAACGGCGACGAGCACCAGCGATATTTCGATAGCGGCGAGCGTTTGAATTCGGCGGGCAAGTCGCGTCGTCATGAGGACGTCGCCCGCAGCGAATATCCCGCGCCGCGCAGGGTTTGGATAAGCTTGACGCGCTCGCCGCTATCGAGTTTCGCGCGGAGGAAGGAGACGTACGTTTCAACGGTATTGGGAATTACATCACGGTCGACGCCCCAGACGAGGTCGAGTAACTCGGACCGCGTGAGCACGTCTTCGGCGTGTTCGGCGAAGACGCGCAAAAGGTCGAATTCGCGAGGCGAAAGCTCGATGCGCCGGTTTCCTCGATAGACCGTTCGGGCCGTGGGGTCGATGCTCAGGTCGGCGTAGGTGAAGGTTTCGCGGTGCTCGATCCGCGGGCGACGCAGCAGGGTGCGAAGGCGCGCGACGAGTTCCTCTAAATCGAACGGTTTGCCGACGTAATCGTCGGCCCCGGCCGAGAAGCCCGCGACTTTTTCCGTGACCTCCGTCCGGGCGGTCAGCATGACGACGGGAGCCGTCGTCAGCCTTCGAATTTCGGGCAAGAGCGTAAGGCCATCCGTGCCGGGCAACATTACGTCGAGCACGATGAGGTCCGGCGCCCACGCTTGCAACAAAGGAAGAGCGGCCGATCCCTCGGCAACGCTGCGCACTGAAAAACCGGCCTGCGCCAGTCCGTACTCGAGCAGTTCCCGTAGGGCTCGCTCATCGTCGACCACGAGCACCCGCGCCGGTTCACCCGCGGGGGGCATTCTCAGACTCACTCCAGGACTAAAAACCCATGCTTTCGTTACAATCGGGCCAGTTATGACGTGTAGGGACCCCCTTTTGCGACGAGTCTTCTGTGTCGTTTTCGCAATCCTATCCTCGAGCGGCTGCGCCCGGCGCCAAACGCCTGCCGCGGCGCCTCCGCCCTACGTCCAAACGACGGTGGCGACCTACGGCGAGATTGAGCCCGCCAGGCAGCTGGCGGGTGTGATCGCCCCATATCAAAACGTCGCGGTTCAGAGCACCCTGGCCGAACCCGCCGACGTGGTCGACGTGCGCGAAGGCGATATCGTGCATGCCGGCCAGCTGCTGGCCCAGCTCGACACTTCCGACCTGCAAGCGCAGCTCCAATCGGATCTCGCAACGGCGAACAGCAATCACGCCAACACCGTGCATACGGCGTACCAAGGCTCGCTCTCTATTTCCCAGGGCGTCGACACGCTGCACGCAGATGAAGCGGCGGTCAGCCAAGCTGCAGCAGACGCTCAACAACGACACGCTCAATCTAAGCCGCGACCAAAAACTCCTGGTCCAAGGCTATGTTTCGCAACAAGCCGTGGATGCGCAGACGACGCTCGTGCGCAACGACCAACAGGCCCTCAACACCGCTAACTCCAACGTGGCCGCCGCTCGATCCGCGGTGCAGGCCAATGGAAGCCTGTCAGGACAAGGGCTGCAGGCCTCGGCGGTGCAGCAGTCGGCGGCGCAAGAGAAAGTCGCGCTCGCTCAGGCGGATCAGGTCCGCGTCCAAATCGGCAAGGCCGCAATCGTATCTCCGATAGACGGCGTCATCGTCAACCGGAATCTCAATCCCGGAGAGTATCCAGGATCCCGTGAGATTTTCACGTTGCAGCAAGTCAATCCCATTTATGCGGTGCTTCACGCGTCCAGCGAGCAAGTCGCCCGCATCGAAAACGGTGCGCCGGCCACGGTCACGGCCCCGGATCTCAGCGGGATCGAGCGATTTACCGGTCGCGTCACCGGGGTGCTCAACCAAATCAATCCCGGATCTACCGACTTTCAAGTGAAGGTGCTGCTGCAGAATCCGCGGCAACAGCTCCGTCCGGGAATGGTAATTCAAGGCAACGTCGCCACGCTTCCGATCGCGGGCATACGCGTTCCGGTCGCGGCCTTCACCGACGACAACCATGACGCGGTGATGACGGTGCAACCGGACGGTACCGTCAAGACGGTCAAGGTGGCCGAGGCCGGGAGCGATGGAACGACTTCCGTCGTCACCGGCATTGGTACGGGAGCGCGCGTCGTCAGTAACGGTCAGATGAGCCTGGGCGACGGCGAAAAGGTCTCTTACCGGCAGTGAAGTTCAGCCTAACCCGGCTTTTTATCAAGCGACCGACGCTGGTTTTCGTCATTGTCGCCTTGATGATGTTTGGCGGAATCCTGTCAACCATCACGATCGTTAAAGAGCTCTATCCCGACGTTTCGCAGCCGACCGTGACCATTCAAGTTCAATATAGCGGCGCCTCGGTGACCGAGATGCGCGACAACATCGTGCAGCCGATCGAGCAAAATCTTGCCGGCACCGCCGACCTGCAAACGGTCAATTCGGTCGTCCAGCAAGGCTTTGCATCGATCACCGCGATCTTCGACATCAATTCGGATACGGCTACGGATCTGGCGCTCTCCAATAAGGCCATTCAGGCTTCGGAGAAGTACCTTCCGACGAACATCACGCCGCCGACGGTCAATCTCTACGATCCCACCCAGTCGGTCGTCGTAACCCTTGCGATCTATTCGCAGAAGCTTTCCCTTTCGCGGCTCGCCTTATACGCTCAGAACGTCATCGCCCCGCAGCTCGAGCAAGTTCCGGGAATTTCCTACGTCAACGTTGCGGGACTCGTCACGCCGGCCTACGAGGTCGTCGTCGATCCGATCCGGCTCGCGGCGGCGAACCTTACGTT
Source organism: Vulcanimicrobiota bacterium (assembly GCA_963826325.1). Taxonomy (GTDB): domain Bacteria; phylum Vulcanimicrobiota; class Vulcanimicrobiia; order Vulcanimicrobiales; family Vulcanimicrobiaceae; genus Cybelea. The sequence goes on along the minus strand of CAWGWT010000011.1, from coordinate 172,187 downwards.
CAACGACATCATCAACACGCTGCAAACGGATAATCAGCGAGTTCCCGGCGGTTTCGCCTACGAGCCGAACCGCCAAACGACGATCGACGTCCGCGGCGATATTCAGAACCTAAATACCGTTCGCAACCTGGCGGTCATTCCCGCCGGCAGCACGTCCATAGCCTCGGCGATCGCAAACTCGACTGGAGCGCAAGTCCAAAACTATGTTAGCGGCCTTTCGGGTCTTGCAGGAGTCGTCAATCCGTGGACGGCCAGCAATGCGGTCGTCCGCATCGGGGATGTTGCAACCGTAACCGAAGGCTACGAGCCCCGCTTGCAATACGCGCAGATCAGCGGCAAGCCGGGCCTCTTCATGCAGGTGCAGAAATCCGCTACCGGCAGCGAGGTCGAGGCCTCGAACAACGTGCTGCGCGCGTTACCGCAGGTTGAGCGGCAATTTCCCGAGATCAGTTTCCGCGTCATCAACGTGCAGTCCAAGTTCACGGAGCAGCAGATCCAGATCGTCACCCGAACCCTCATGCTGGCGATCCTGCTGACCGGCATCGCGATGATTTTTTTCCTGCGCTCCTGGCGCAGTGCGATCGTCGTCTGCATCTCGATCCCGACCTCGCTTGCGATCGCGATAACGGTCATGAAGATGATGCACCTCACCATCGACACGATTTCGCTGCTGGGCATGTCGCTCGTCATCGGAATTCTCGTGGACGACTCGACCGTCGTGCTCGAGAATATCGAGCGCCACTTTGCCGAGCTGAAGCAGCCTCCGGAGGAGGCCGCGGTGCAGGGCCGCGAGGAAATCGGCGCGGCCGCCGTCGTGATAACGCTCGTCGACGTCGTCGTCTTTCTGCCGATCGCTTTCATTCAAGGGCAGGTGGGGCGTCAGATCGCCGAGTTCGCGATCGTGGTTGTGATTGCGACGCTTACTTCGCTTTTCGTTTCATTTACCATCACGCCGACGCTGGCGGGTCTCTGGGCATTACGCTCTCACTGGAAGCCGTGGCGAGTTGTCGATTGGTTCGGCCGAAAGTTCGATGACGCACGCACCTGGTACACGCAGCGCGCGCTGCCCTGGAGCCTGGATCATGGGAGGCTCGTCGCGCTCTTTTGCGCCGGCACGTTCGTTCTGGCGCTCGCGATGGTCGGGCTGGGTGCGGTGGGCGAAGAGTTCATTCCGCCGGTCGACCGTGGCGAGATCTTCATCCAGCTGATCTATCCGATCGGCACGCCGATTCAAACCGTCGAAAAGGGAGTCTTTGGACTCCAAAGAGAGGTCCTGAAAACGCCCGATGTTTTCGCAAACACGGCGGTGGCCGGCGCCTATGCGGCGTCGTTCGGCGGATTCGTCTCGCAGAGCAACGTCGGCCAAGTCCACGTCTGGCTTAAGGACAAGCCGTCGCATCCGACGAGCTACTGGGTGACGCAGTTCGGCAAGATCGCCCGGAAGGATCTGCCCTCGTACGTTCAGGCGGTCTCGGTTCCGTCGACGTCGACGACCGGGGGAAACGCGCAGCCGATCGACTTCCTCGTGACCGACGTAACCGGTGGAGATCCCACGCCGTACGCCCAACAAGTGGCAACCCTCTTGCAAAAAGTTAAGGGTGCGACGAGCGTCAACAGCACCGGCACGCAGCTCGGGCCCGAGATATCGATCGAATTCGACCGCAATAAAGCTCAGGCGCTTGGGGTCGATCTCGGGCAAGCCGCCCAAGCCGTTGGGGCCGCGTTTGGCGGCAACGTTGCCACCCAGTTCGAAACGACCGCCGGCCTTGAACAAGTGCAAGCGATCTACCCTCAGTCGTATCAAACGAGCATCGACAAACTCAAGTCGGTCACGGTCCGCTCGTCCAACGGAGGCATCGTCTATCTCGGCGACATCGCGCGCTTCGTCTCGACGCCCACCGCGCCGCTGATCACGCGTACCAATCGCAATAACGTCATTCACGTCGATGCCAACTATCTGTCCGGCTCGTCGCTTTCGGCCGTCGAGAACGGATTGCTCAAGCGACTTCCTTCACTGCACCTGCCTCCGACCATCGTCGTGCGGCCGGCGCCATTGGGTCAGCAGGACTTCATGCATCAGACGCTCGTCGGGATGGGCTTGTCGATGATCATATCGGTGATTCTCGTCTATCTGTTGATGGTTGCGCTCTATAACAGCTATATCTCGCCGTTCATAATTATATTTTCGGTCCCAGTGGCCGCGATCGGTGCGATTGGGGCGCTTTTCCTCACCCATCGGACGCTGAATCTCTTTTCACTCATTGGCACGATTTTGCTGATAGGCATTGCGACCAAGAACGGGATCCTTTTGGTCGACTACGCCAACACATTGCGATCCCGCGGGCTCGATAAGCTTTCGGCCATCAAAGAGAGTGCGCACACGCGGTTTCGGCCGATCATCATGACGAGCTTCTCGGTCGTGGCCGGCAATATTCCACTCGCGCTCGCCCTCGACCCGGGGGCGTCGTCGCGCTCGAGCCTCGGCATCGTCGTGATCGGCGGCGTTCTCAGCTCGCTCGTGCTTACGCTGCTCCTCATTCCCAACATCTACGTGTGGCTAGCTCCGAAGGATCATCCGTCCACCAACGGAGAGGCCCAGCCCGGCCCGGAGCAGTTAACGCTTCAAGCGCAGACGATTCCAGAGCCGCAACACGCGTAGTCGGGCGGCGCCGCGTAGTGCGTGACGTTCAACGACTTAGGTCTATGGGGATGTTGTCGGCGAAGGCGTTCCCGCCAGACGCGGGTCGGGCGCCTCCGTCGGAAAAGCGATGTCGCTGAAGGTAATGTCGGCGATGATCTTATAGGTCAGGAATGCGACGTGCATAGTTTGACTAAACGTGCCGTGCACGATCACCCAGTGTCCGTCGATGACCGCGTACTCCAGCGAGATCGATTCGTCACCTCCTTCGGCGACGCGCATTTCGATGCGCGAAGGCAGCTGAGTGGAGGCGTCTTCAACGACCTCCGAAGGATATATCCCCTGCTGCACGCGTGGCGTCGGCTCGATCAAGAGATGCAACGCGCTATCGGTCGAATCGTTTGCGTAACGTGCGGCCCAGTAGCTGTTGTAGGGAACGACGGCGTTTACGCTGGGGTCGGTATCGGGAATCGTCAAGTAAAACGGGGCACCGCGCTGCAACGTAATGTCGACACGCTTCAGATTGGCAAAGTAACCAAACTTGAAGTTCGAAAGCGGGTCAAAATAGGCGACGATCGGAAAGGCCTGGCCGGTCCGCTGACCCCCGTTGGGCAGATCCTTCATCACGGCGACATCGTCGGCAACGCGCACGGCAATCGAGCGATCGATGTCCTGCGCGCGGCCTAGCGTCGGCGCGCTAACGTGGGTGTGCTCGACGTAGGTCATGTAGATTGGTGGGTGAGCCTGATAGAACGCGCTCGTTCGGTTGATTAAAAGCGCAAAGGCGAGATCGGCGGTCATCATCCAGCGAGCCTCGCTTCGCCGGCGGGAAGGAAAGTACCGGTCCATTAACACCGCTTGCAATGGCCATCGAAATAAACGAACCGTTAGCCGCGCGGGTTGTCGAACTCCGGCGTGCAATCCACCGGCGGCCCGAACTGGGCTTCGAGGAGTACGAAACGGCCGCTCTGGTCGAGCGAGAACTCGACTCCCTCGGTGTCGAGCACCGCCGCGCGGCGAAAACCGGAGTTGTCGCGCGCATCGACGGTGACGTGCCAGGGCGTGCCGTCGCGCTGCGCGCCGACATGGACGCATTACCGATCGGCGAGCGAAGCGGCGTGGCATTTGCCTCTGAAATCGAGGGAAAGATGCATGCGTGCGGGCACGACGCGCACACCGCGATGCTCTTAGGGGCGGCGCGTCTGCTCGTCGGGATGAAGGAACGGCTTGCCGGAACCGTCATGCTGATCTTTCAGCCGGCCGAAGAAGGCCCCGGCGGCGCGTTGCCGATGATCGAGGAGGGCGTTCTTGAAAACCCATCACCGGAAGCGATAGCAATGCTGCACGTCGACTCGCGCCTGGATGTCGGAACCGTTGGAATCTCGCCGGGCGCCGCGAACGCCTCCGCCGATGAGTTTTACCTAACTATCCGGGGAAGTGGCGGCCATGGCGGTTACCCGCACAGCGCGATCGATGCGATCCCTGCGTCGGCGGCGATCGTTCTCGCATTACAGAACGTCGTCGCTCGCGAGATCGACCCCTTGGCGAGCGCCGTCGTAACGGTTGGAACCATCGCCGGTGGATACCGCAGCAACGTAATTGCAGACACGGTCGAGCTGAGCGGAACTTTGCGCGCACACGATCGCTGCGGTACGCGACGAGCTGGAGGCCCGCGTGCGCCGACTCGTCGGCGGCGTCGCTGCGGCCTATAACGTCGAAGTCGAGATGCGCGTCTTGCGAGGCTATCCCCCGGTGCACAACGACGTAGCCGTCGCCGAGCGTTTCGCGCGATACCTGCGCGAGCACAGCATTTTGCGCGTCGAGGCGTCGCCGCCTACGATGGGAGCAGAGGATTTCGCATACTTCGCACAACGCGTTCCGGGTCTTCTGATTCGACTCGGCGTGCGCAGCGATGAGTCGGGAGCAGTCCATCCCGGGCACAGTCCGGCTTTTCGGATCGACGAGACGGCGTTGCGCCTTGGCGTGATGACGCTCGTGCTGTTTGTCACCGCGGCTGCGGGTGGTGAATTCCGTTCATAAATATCCACAGCGCAGCATGGATGTTTTTGTAAAAGGAGACGATTCCCCAGCCTACAGAATAGGCTTTTCTATGATCCTCACCGACGATGCAATTGCTCCTGGATTGCAATCGCATCGCGCGAGTCTTGGCCTTAACTGTGCCGCAGAGGACGCCTACGTACTTCTCTGTGCGGTCGAGAAATGGCCGGTTTGGCTTTCCTGCCTCCGCAGCGTCCGCCGCGCGGACCCGCATCCCCAGATCAGCATCGGGAGCGAGCTCGTCATTCGTTCGTGGCTGCCCGGGGAAGAAGAAGAGCTTTACGAAGTCGACGGCTTGATCACGAACCATCGGCTCTCGCTGGTTGGCGCCTATTCGTTGCGCCGGCGTTTCGAGTTTCGAATCGAACGTCGCACCACGTCGTGCAAGCTGCACGTGCGGCTCGACTATCCGGCGTACCACGGCCGGCTCGGAACGTTTTTGGGTTGGAAACGCGGCCGCCGTGTTGCCGGCGCCCTTGACGAGTCGCTCGTCCATTTCAAGGGCCTCGTCGAATACAACGCGACGCAGCAATTCTTGCCGACTTTTAAATAGTGCTAGCAGTCATTGACCGGGAGTGCTAACGAGACTATACTCGGCTCATGCCGCTTTATGATTACGCCTGCCCGCAGTGCGGCCGAGTACTCGAGGTACGCCACGGATTCAACGAAAGCTACGGGCAGCCGTGTGAAGCCTGCGGCGCGCCGCTACGGCGCGTCTTCAACCCCGCGCCGGTGCTCTTCAAGGGCTCGGGCTTTTACGTGACGGATTCGCGGCGGTCGGGAGGTTCGGGCAAGGCCGACAAGGCCAAGGAGGAGTCGAGTTCGACGACTGGTCCTGCCAAAGGCGATTCGACGCCGGCGAAGGAGACCAAAACCTCCGAGAGCTCCGATTCGGCCGCTTAGGCCTGTCGAAGTCCCCGTAGCGTTTCGAGGAAGCCTGGAAAGCTTACATCCAGGCTCTCATCGCTGTCGATTGCCAGCGGCCCCGCCGCACATGCCAACACGGCCGCCGCCATGGCGATCCGATGATCGTGGCGCGTTTGGACCGTCACTTCGGTCGCGAGCGGAGCGCCGCCCCGGACCTGAAGAGCTCCGGCTTCATAGATACTCTCGATATCGACGGCGTTCAACAGCCGCTCGATAGCGGCAATTCGATCTGATTCCTTCGTGCGCAAATCGCCGACGCCGGCGATGGTCGTGGTCCCTGACGCGAATGCCGCCGCAATCGCGATAAGTGGGATCTCGTCGATGGCGCGCAAGGCGACGTCGGGACCGATGCTCGTCGCAAAGAGTGGTCTGTGCTCGACCGCGATGTCGGCTCGCGGCTCCCCGCATACCGTTCGCAAATTCCGCACCTCGACGAAGGCTCCCATCGCGCGCAGAGCGTCGAGCAGCCCGGTGCGCGACGGATTCACCCCGACCTCGGGCACGACGAGCGTACTGCCCGGCGTTACGGCCGCGGCGGTGATGAAAAAGGCCGCCGCCGAAAAGTCGCCCGCGATCTCAACCGTTCCGCCGCCAAGCGAGGTTGAGCCGAGACGCGCGAAACGCTCCGACCATTCGACTTCGGCACCGAGATACTGGAGAAGGCGCTCGGTATGATCGCGAGATCCGCGGTCCCCGTCGATGCGCACTGGGAGGGCCGCAAAGAGTCCGGCAAAGAGCAGCGCCGACTTCACTTGCGCAGAGGGCGCAAGAAGAATGAAATGCCTCGTCTCAACTTCGGGCGTTCCGAAGAGTTCGAGCGGGAGATGCCCGTCCGAAGTATCGATCCTCGCACCGAACGCCCGTAGTTGCGCCGCGACCGGCTCCATCGGGCGTACCCGCAGCGAATCGTCCCCGTCGAAGCGAGCCCGAATTGATGCGCCGGCGCAGGCCCCAAGGAGCATCCTGACCGTTGAGCCGGAGTTCATGCAGTCGAGCGTCGAGACGGGCGAGACCAGGGGGGCTGCGGTAACGACGAGAGCGTTGCCGTCCGTGTCGATCCGTATGCCCAGCGCGGCCAATGCCTCACGCGTCGCTTGCACGTCGCGTCCGGGGTTGAGATGCGTGATGCGCAATGGCTCCCGACAGCAAGCGCCCGCGATCAACGCCCGGTGCGAGATCGACTTGTCGCCCGGAACCGAGACGCTGCCGCGCAGCGGCCCGGGATAAAAAGTCACGGCCTTGCCGGGCATGAGCGTCTGATTTCAGACAAGGAGTCCATCATCATTTCGTAGCAAGCAGCGCGAAGCCATTTAGGACAATCGGAGCCTGCTTTTTTTGACGAAAGGAACCGATGAACAAAGTAGATTTGGTGCGCTCGGCGACCGAACGCCTTGATATTGCGCGCAAGGATGCCATGGAGCTAATCGACGGTCTGTTCGAAGACATTCAGGACGCGGTCGTCGCAGGCGAGGCGGTCAAGATTCCCGGCTTTGGCCAGTTCAAGGTCCGCGATCGTGCAGCGCGCATGGCGCGCAATCCGGCCACCGGCGAACAGGTAAAAGTGCCGGCAAAGCGCGTTTTTAAGTTTCTCCCGGCAAAGGCGTTGAAAGAAGCCGTCATGTCCAAGCGTGGAGCACGCGGGGGCGCCGCGCGCAAGAAAGGCCCATCGAAATCGACTGCGCGCAAAGCACCTACGGCCGCCAAAAAAAGCACCAGTCGCAAGAAGCGCTGACCAGATTCACTCCGCCCGGTGCGCTGCTTTCGGCCAAAGGCCACGAAGCGGCGTGCTTCTTGGTACGGGAATCATGATGCGACGCACACCCATTTTTCTTTGCATGCTCGTGCCGGCATTTTTGGTTGCCGGCTGCGGCGGGAACGGTAACACGCCGATCGGTAACGCGGCGGCTACGTCGCCGGTGGCGTTCGGTCGATCCTATACGCCGCCACGTCCACCCCCGCACCGCCGCAACGTTACGGCAGCTGAGCTCGCGCGAGCTCGTAACGGCGGATGGACGCCGGTTAGAGCAAAGGTGACTTGGTCGGGCGGCGCCGACACGGCACTGCTGATGACCAACGGTACGGTCATGGTGCACGATGCCTGCACTTCACATTGGAAAGCGCTGGCGCCGGATAAAAACGGAAGTTATATCAATGGAACGTGGACCAGAGCCGCTTCCATGCCGTCGAACTACGGGCCTCTCTATTTCGCATCCGCAGTCCTTCCCGATGGCAAGTTGATCGTCAACGGCGGCGAGTACAACTTTTGCGGAAACCCAGTCGAGACGAACCTCGGTGCGATCTACGATCCGGTTGCCAACAAGTGGACGGCCGTTTCAGCTCCCAGCGGCTGGAGCACTATCGGTGACGGGCAGAGCACCGTGCTCGAAAACGGCACCTATATGCTGGGAAATTGCTGCGCGAACGATCAAGCTCTTTTAGACGAGGCGTCGATGACGTGGACGCAAATCGGCGCCGGTAAGCACGATCCAAACAGCGAGGAAGGCTGGACGCTGCTGCGAAGCGGCGATATCCTGACGGCCGACGTTATCGCGGCTCCGAACTCGGAGGTCTACGTTCCCTCGGCAAACATGTGGCAATCAGCGGGAACCATTCCGGTAAATCTCGTGACTCAAGACGAGATCGGACCTCAGACGCTACGCCCGAATAACACCGTCTTCGTAACCGGCTCAACGGGGCTGACGGCAATCTATAACGCCAACACCGGGAAGTGGAGGAAAGGCCCAACGTTTCCGGTGATTGGCGGCCAGCAAATCGACACGGCGGACGCTCCGTCGTCGTTGCTCACCGACGGCAGCGTGCTCCTCGCCGCGAGCCCCGGCGTCTACAAAGCGCCCGCGACCTTTTACGTCTTCAGCGGTAAAAAGCTCGCCGGCATCGCGCCGCCGCCCAACGCGGTGAACGACTCGAGCTATAACGTTCGGCTGCTGATGCTTCCAACGGGTCAGGTGATGGAGTGCGACAACTCCGGCGACGTCGAAATCTACGCCGGCGCAACTACGGTTAGCGGGGGGATCGCGCCGCAGATCACTTCGGTGCCGACGACGCTCGCAGCGGGAAGCACTTACAGGATCAAAGGCCGACGCTTCAACGGTGTCTCACAGGCAAACTTTTACGGCGATGACGTTCAAGAAGCGACGAACTACCCGCTGGTGCGTATCACCAATAACGGTACCGGCCACGTCTTTTACGCTCGAACCCATGGACACAGCTTTATGGGCGTCGGGTCGTACCGTGCGGTGTCGACGATGTTCGATGTTCCGCCCCGAATCGAAACCGGAAAAAGCAGCTTGGTCGTCGTGACCAACGGCATAGCTTCGACGCCGGTCAGCGTCACAATCCAATAACGGATCGTTCGCCGGATTCAGGCGCGCGAGCGTACGTCCCCTCGTTAGCCTTCCCTGCGAGCAGCCTGCCTGATTCTCGCGCTGGCGACGAAAAAATACCTAGTTAGAGGGATAGACAACCCGTAGCGCTTCGCTATGTAAGGTGTTCGAGGATGCACCGCTTATCTTTTCAGGCGCTCCTGGTTGTGGCTCTCGTCATTGCCGGCGCGCCGGTTCTTGCAGGGGTGCCTCACCATGCGACGGTACTCAAGAGGGTTCGCATAAGAAGCGATCAAGCAACGCCGCCCATCGTCTTGGGTGTGTGGGCGCAAGGCGGCGGAAGCTTCTGCTGTGGAGTGAGCGACCCCGACCCCGGCGCCATCCCGGATCAACATCTTTTCGCCGGTATCGACGACGACTCGCCACTCGTTACTGGCGCGGGCGTCACACTGGAAACGAACTGCCCGGGCCCCGGCACGAGCGGAAACATTTCAGGCTGCATTCCTGCACACTATATGAACGTAACCCATCTGCTCTGTACTTACTCGATTACGTTTGCCGCCTACCAATGGGCCAATGCAAACGACGAAGACGCCTTCCTGCACAAGTACTCGGGGACGCGAACGAACGGCAATCGCGACACGGTTACTAACTCGACCGGCGATCACTGTGCTCCGCCCGAGCGGTAATGGCAACGGCTACTTTATGAATCCCGGCGACGCAGCGTACAACAACTATCTCGTCAACAACGTCTGGAACAACCCAGCGGTCGCGCCGGGACCGTATGCGGTACTCGCAGACGTGATGGGTCTGGGCTATCCGGCTGAAGGCACTGCTGAGTATGGCAAGAGCATCCTTAACGAGCCCGGCACGGGAATTATAACGTTGGGTACGACTGGGAAACGGCGCACGGCATTTTCGTCAACGGCGCGTGCCCGTCAGGCGGGAAGATCTGCGTTCCGATGATTATCAACGCGCTCGCTCCCGGCGATGGCTCGACGCCGGGCCCTGCGCGAATATCGTCGCTTCACATTGCTACGCCGCGGACGGCGCCGGATCATTGACGATCAGGCCGCGATCGACAATCTTTGCTCGAGCGTTACGGGCAACAACTTGGTCGCCATGGAATTCGAAGAAGTGACGCACCTCAAACTCGGCAATATCCCCGGCGCAAGCTGGCTCGCTTATGCGGTCAACACGATGGCGAACTTAGTCAGCCATACCTCCGACGGCTGCCGAAATACCGTTGCCATCGATATCGAGTTTTCATCGGGGAACCTCTACTGCAACTGTGGCTATCCGGTTGACGGCGGCTGCGGCGACATCGTAGGCGGCATCGCGTGGCGCACTGAGGCTCTGGCTTGGCGCTGGCTGGTTCCCAACGTGGACGGCATCCCTGATAAAGTGCAACCCAAGGACTTCACCATCGGCGGTACGGCTCAGGAGGTGCCGTACTTCTTTGAGGATACTATGGTTCCGTCCGGCGCCGAAGAGCCCACGAGCAAGTTTGTTTGGAACGGCAGCACCGTCACCGAAGGCGACGGATGCCCCTCGACCGACGGCGATACGGGCGGCGCGATCGCCATCATGGTGCAGTGCATCAACCCCGGCGCGATTTTGTGCCAGCAATACCAGCATCTTTTCATCAACCAAACCGATTATGGCGCTGCGGCAGCGTGCCTGAATACGAGCGCCGGCACTACCGAGAACATCGTCGGTTCGTGGTTCGTTCACGATCCGATCAGCACGTACAAATACCGCCTTGCCTTAAGTGGCGGCGAACTCCAAAGCGTGCCGTATGCCAACTGCTGCGGAGGTACGATCTCGATCCCCGCATGCAGCAATGCGACGTACTGCACGGGCTCGACCAACTTGGCAGCGCAGACGAACGCTTTTGCCGGCGACGGCTCCGATACGCTGGCCGGCAACTCGGGCGTCATTCTGTTGGCTAACAACGCGCCGGCGACGCCAAGTCCGACCCCGTCCCCGACCCCGCCACCGACACCAACACCATCCCCGACCCCGCCACCGACACCAACACCATCACCAACTCCGACGCCGACCACGCCACCATCGCCGACTCCTCCGCCGACCCCGCCAACATCACCGACTCCTCCGCCGACCCCGCCAACATCACCGACGCCGCCATCTTCGATGGCACCCGATTACCGTCTGTTCTCCGGCGCACGTGTACAGCGCCCCGAGCAACCCGAGCATGGCATGCAACTGTCCTCGCGAGGGTGTGAGCAACTCCCCAGGTCGTCAGCCGATTACGTTGACTACCTAGATTGCAGCGTTATCGCCAGGTCGCACGCTCGGTATAGAGATCGGGTGCAGCTCTTGTTTAGCGCCTTTGTGGCGGCGGATCTTCGCATTCCCGGTCGTAGTGATGCTGAAGACGGTTCCGCCGCCGTACGCGCCGCCGCTTTCCGTCGTGCCGTAAAGCGTACCGTTCACGTCCACTAGAGCCGCATCGGGGTTGCCGCCATCCGAGCTACCGTTTAAGAAGGTATGCAGCAGCGTTTCGGTGCCGCTGGTAGTGAGGCTGAAGACGGTTCCGTAGGCGGACGGCGATGGGCATTGGTTAGCGTTAGTAGTACCGCCATTCCCGGTCGTTCCGTAAAGCGTACCTTTCACGTTTAGTAGGCTCCCATAAGGCTGCGTGCCATTTGAACAACAGAACGAATACAGCACCTTCTCGGTGCCGCTGGACGTGATGCTGAAGACGGCACCGCCGTTGGACGGCGTGCCGTTGGCCGCGCCGCCGAAAGGCGTCGTACCGTACAGTGTATTACCGACGGCGGCTAGACCTGTGGAGGGGTCCTGCCCATCGGAACTGGAGCCGAAGCTGTGCAGCACTTTTTCGGTGCCGCTCGTACTGATCTTGAAAACGATCCCTTCGTTGTACGTGCCGCCCTCTTGCGTGGTGCCGTAGAGCGAATTGTTGAGGTCAGTTAAGCCTCCAGAAGGATACTTGCCGTCGGAGCCGTGGCCGAAACTGTGCAGCACCTTCTCGGCGCCTTTGGTACTGATCGTAAAGACGGTTCCGTACCGGTACGCGCCGATCCCAAAGGTCATGCCGTAGAGCGTACCATTCACGTTGATCAAGCTCGCGGCCGGCCCCGAGCCAGGGAAGCTGGTGCTGAAGCTATACAACACCTTTTCGGTTCCGCTTGTCGTGATGCTGAAGACGGTCCCGCCTTGATGCGCGCCGCCATTTTCCGTTGTGCCGTAAAGCGTCCCGTTGGCGTTGATCAAGCTCGCAGCCGGTCCCGCGCCATCGGTGCTGGAGCCGAAGCTGTGCAGCACCTTTTCGGTGCCGCTGGTAGCGACACTAAAGACGGTTCCATCGTTGTACGCGCCGCCGTTTTCCGTTGTGCCGTAGAGCGAACCATTCACGTTGATTAAGCTCGCAGCCGGCATCCGGCCATCGGTGCCGTTGCCGAAGCTGTGGAGCAGCTCGTAAGTGCCTTGCAACGGATGCGAATGCACGGTCCGCGATGGGGCCGGCACCGAGTTAAACAACGGCGGATTCGTCACTGAACCGCGGCACGCGGCTAAGAGCGCAATGGCAAGGCACGTTCCAGCTACCCTGTATTGATTTTTCACGAAGTGCCCTCAGATCAGCCTGGAACGTTTTCGAATGGCAACCCCGCAAACCCTATGGGTTGGTATATACCTGCGGCGGTAAAGACTCGTTCTACGGGACGATTGCGAGGCCGTATGGAATGTAGGTCGGTGTCAGCGGTGCGTTTCAGCCGTCGAGTAATATTGCTTGAAAAGGGAGCATTTGAATGCGAATTTCTAGGTTTGTTACGTGCGCCTCGAGCGTGATGGCGGCCGCCACACTACTTGCCGGTTGCAGCAGCGGCGGGTCGCAGTTGTCCGGGCTGAGTCCCCTCGCGTCGCAACCCCATCAGCCGAGCGACACGTTTGCTGGTCTGAAGTGGATCGGGAACGTCCATCCCGACCACCACAAGTCGTGGGTCTCGCCGAATGCAACGCAAGTGCCTCGACTTCTCTTCGAGTCGGATGACGGCACGAACGACGTCTACATCTTCGGCCTGCCGAATTTGAAACTATACGGCACCCTTACCGGGTTCGACCAGCCGCAGGGTTTATGTTCCGACGCCAAGGGCAACGTCTACATCACGAACACCGGAACGTCTCAGGTGTTCGAATACTCCCATGCCGGAAAATTACTCAATACCTACAAGGATACGTACGGCTATCCCGATGGATGCGCCATCAATCCGGAAAATGGCGATCTTGCCGTCGCGAACATCCGCGGCTTTAGTGGCGCGGGCCAGGTGTTGGTTTACAGCAGTCCCAAGTCGAGTCCAACGGTCTTGAGAAACCCGCATCAGTACTCCTATTACTTCGACGGCTACGGTCCCGACGGTTATCAGCTCTGGGTTGACGGAAAAAATGCGAAGGGCGGCTACATGGTCTCCCAATGCGTCGCCTCAACCTGCAGCACGATCAACCTTACTGGCGGAATAATCCACTCGCCGGGCGCGGTGCAATTTGATTACTTCGAGCAGGCTTGGGTTGTGTTCGATCAGGGTCCTTGCGCCTCCGGCGGCTCGTGCAGCTATTGGGTCTACAAAAATAAAAATTACTATGCTTAGCGATCCAAACAACTACGTGACCTACAAGGGCGGCCCGGTCTGCGACCTGATTCAAGGCATGATTAAGGACACCGGCAGCGAGTTTGTGGGTGGGGCCGACTACGAGCACTGCGGCAATGCCAGCACGTCCGAGGATCGCTGGCCGTACTCGCCCGAACTCAACGACCCCCCGACCAACTACAACACGAGGTACGTCTCCAAGCCGGTCGGAGCGGCGATCAGCATCGTAAAATAGTCGGCAAATCGACGGCGCCAAACCTGTCGCCTACCGGACGAACGCGGCGCTAAACGAGAAAGTGGGGGTGGCTGTAGCCACCCCCCACTGTGCTCCGTCAGCGTTTCGTGTTAGGACGTCGACGTCACTCGTTGGAACGCGGGTTGAAGGCCGCGCCTTCGACGTCCAGGCTTGAGCTCAGGCCGTTGTTGAACTCGTAGCTGTAGGTGATGTTCGTCGGGCTGTAGTTGTAGACGTCGACTTCGCCGAGTGTGTAGTCGGCGGCTGCGAAGTGCTTGGACTTCTGATCCAAGTGCCCGAAGATGCTTTGGTTCTCCAGCGCGAATGGCCCGCCGACGAGCTTGCAGGCCGCGTTGCAGCCTTTGTAGACGTAGACTTCGCTGTTGAACCCGCTGATCGAGACGAGATTGCCGGCATTGTCGATGTCGAGGCCGCCTGGATAGGCGTTCAGATAGTGCTTCGCCGGTCTGCCGTGTCCCGTGCAACCCTTGAAGTACGTCAAGGTTGCGGTTCCGGTCGAGTTGGCGGCCGATGCCCAGCAGTCGCCGTTCTTCGCCATCGCGACGCCGTAAACTTCGTACATGTGCGGGTTGGTCAGGTTCGCGAAGCAGCCGCCCGGGAGCGTGCAGAGCGAGATGCTGCCCGCGCCGCTGGGGCCGAAGATGTTGGCGACGACGATCGTGCCGGTGGCCGCATTGACACTCGTGGCGTCCGACGGCTGGCCGTACGGGTCACTGACCGAGCCAATAGGCGGACCGCACATGCCGGGTCCCTTGAAAACAATGACTGTACGGGTGCCGCCGTCAGGATCGATCAGATTGCCCTTGCCGTCAACGGCGATGCCGTTGGGACTGGAGACCGGGCTCACCGAGCAGATCGGCGGACTGTCGTTGGTGTTCGGATCGCGGTAACCCCAGATGGACGTACCGTAGAACTCGCTGGCGTAGATGTGGCTCTTCTTTCTCCTCCTCTCGGGGACGATCTTGGCGAGCACGCGGGCCGGACCGGACGGACGGAGCTCGACCGGAATTAGGCTGGCCAGCGCCGACCACTGCGGAATGAAATGACCGTTCGTGAAGTGGGACTGTGCCGCGCCGGTGTTCGGCGTCGAGCTGGCCGAGCCGAGATTGCTGCCGGAGCAGCCGGCGAGGAGCCCAATAGCGACCGTCGCACACAGCGCTAAATTAAGCAAACGCACGAGAACGGGCCCTCCTATATGAGAAGTTGCAGGAGACTAAAGCTGAGCCTCGGGTCAGTTCGCAGCTGCGCCCTTGCCCGAGAAGCGAGGAAGTGTTCGTCCCCTCTCCCGCAAACCCTCGTCCTTGGGCGAAATCCCTTCTTAGGGCTGATTCACATGAGTTGCTTCCACGGTTTTTGAGGCTGCTGCAGCTGCCGTTCCGCCGCCACGACATCTACGCCGCCCAAAAGGCCGACGAGCCGCATTTTCGGCTTGACGCGCGTCGTACGAGTACGAAACGCGCGTTCTGGTAAGCACATCGATTCCGCTTCACGACTAAAACGATTGTATGTGTCGGGGAATCCGCAACGTGTTCTTTTCATTCGCTCGATGAGCATCGGATCGAACCAGCGTGAGCTTCGTTAGCGTCCTGCAGCAGAACGTAGAGGGCTTTGAGGCAGGCCCAGGGCCGCATGAAATGGAAACGCGGTGAAAATCTGATGGTGAAAATCTTTGGTAGATAGAATAGTCTTTGATGAGTCCCATGCTGAAAAATGGACGCTCGACAAGAGTCTGGCGCTCGCGATTTCACCCGACAGCCCTGAAGACTCATACTACGGTCATTTGGCGGAGCTTCTCCGCGACGAGCTTAACCTTGCATCGGTGCCGATGCGGACGTGGGATGCTGACCTCCTCCATGATTCCCGCCTTCTGGTAATAGCACATCCGAGCGCGCGCGATGGGGAACCGAGTTTGGACGCCTCGCCTATTTTCTCTGCCGAGGAAATAGAAGAAGTTCGAAAGTTCGTTGGCGAGGGTGGCGGCCTGCTCGTGATAGGCGAGTACAACTATTCTCTGTGGCGGAATAACCTGAACGAGCTCCTCGCGCCCTACGGGATTCAGTTCAACAGCGACACCGTCATGCGCCCCCGGGCCAAGGATGACCCAAGTCTCGTGCGGCATTTCCCTCTGACGCTAGCGCCTTCCCATCCGCTCACCAACGACGTCTTCGAAATCACGTACCATCGCGGATGTTCGCTCAAGGTGTCGCCGACCGAAACCAACGCCATCGTGGCAGCCACTCCCAACAACGAAGTCTTGTGCGCCGCCAAAATGTATGGCCGGGGGCGGGTTGCCGCGATCGGTGATAGCGACATTTTTTCTTTGGCCTATATCGGAGACAGTGACAACGTTGGCTTGTTCGTCAATTTGATCCGCTGGCTCCTAGATAAAAAAAATACGCCAATCGCGAAGCGCGACGTTGGTATTCTGCAGAAGGGATCGAGCGTTCAAGAGTTTCCAAGGAAAAGCGATTTGCGCCTTTTGCCTGGCGAGCATTTGTTTACACTCAACCACGATGAAGCGACAGTCGAGCTGCTCGCTTCTATTAGACATAATCCATTCAAAGAAAGAGAAGCGTTCCTGGAAGAATGTGAAGTTAAGTTCCACCAGCTTCCGGAACAATTGCGCCGGGCAGTGCTCAAGTTCAGACGCCACAGTAACCAATTTGGAGCGCTACACTTGCAAGGTCTCCCGCTCGACCCCGAGTTGCCGGCGACGCCTGCAAATGAAAGCCCTCCAGATAAAAAAACCTTCTGGTCGGAAGCATGGTTGGCGATGATCGGCCAGGCTCTGGGAGACCTCATTGGATATAGCGTCCACCATGATGGCTCAATTTTCCAGAATGGCAGCCCAATGAAAGACCAGGAATTTGCCCAGACCACTCACAGTTCCGAGGTTTTTCTCGAGTGGCATACTGAACAAGTGTTTCACCCTGCGCTACCCGATTTTCTGTGTTTAATGTGCCTGCGCGGAGACCGCGATAACCAGGCGAAAACAGCGGTGGCAAGCATCAAGAATATCCTTGCGGAGATTCCCGTCTCGATGAGACAGGTGTTATTTCAACCTCGATTCCGCGCCAGCGTAGACTTGTCGGGTGGTAGTGATAAACCCGGGGCAAGACCGCTTATTCCTATACTGTACGGGCAGCCTTACGATCCGTTTTTCACATTTGACCCTGAACTGATTGAGCCCGTCGACCGCGAAGCGGCGCTGGCTTTTGGACGACTGCGAGACACGGCGAAGCAGGTCTATAACTACATCAAGTTACGACCCGGCGAGTTATTAATCGTTGACAATCGACGTGCCATTCATGCGAGATCCGGATTTAAGGCTTATTACGATGGTGAGGATCGCTGGTTACAGCGAATTTACGTGGTGCGCGACCTGGTGACGACTAACGAGGAGCAAGATCGAAACCAGCGCATTAACGATAGGCCTTGGCGGCACGTCCCGCGGGATCGTACGCTCCGACGGATGCTTCAACGCGGCTTTAGGGCAGCGGTGAAGCGGCTGCCTCCGGCGCTCGTGGGTCAATCTGCTGGCTCAGAGAAGGACTGACAAGGCGGCGATGGGTTCTGGATGACGTCGTTATTCCAATCTGGGCCGCAGTAGACATTGTGCTGCGGTTAGGGTTGGCCGTGCCCCAGAGTGTGCTCTTAGCTTAACAAGAGCTGCCACCGGACCTCGGCAGGGAGTCGAAGGTCCACGTAGCGATACCTGTTCATCGCAAGTGTATCGCTGCTCGCACTTGGCGCCTGGATGCAGAGCGTCGTTGCAGTCTATCAGCTGCCTGAAGTGCGTTTTCTGGTTAAAACCGTGGCGAAAACCTACGACGCGAACTGAAACTTGACTATTCCAACCGTAGTACGCTTATTTTTCTTATTAATAATACCATGACACAAGATTGGGGAAATATACCGCAGAAGCGGTATGGTCACTCCCCAGTGCATCCTGTATAGCTGTCACCATTGGCCTCGCCGACGGTTTTACAGTGGCTACGCGTTTGTCTATTACCATTAACGCTACGGTTTGTCGGTTAATGGCATCCTTGGATGCAGAGAGCGGGCTTATGGAGATTTCGCCCCGCCCCGAAGACATTAAACTCGCCAAGTCCGATCTGCACGTCGCCTACAAAGTCATCAAGGCCGGCAGCAACTAAGGTGTCGTTGTATTCGGCTCCACTGGCCTCACTTCTCGTCGGAGCCCTTGCGCTCAGCGCGTGTGCCGGCAATGGCATGGGCTCTCCCGGGCAGACAAATCCCCTCATTCCGGCCGACTCGAACGCCCCGAACACCGCGCATGCAATCTCGTGGGTAACTCGCGACGCCGACACGCAGGATCTCCTATACGTGTCAAATGCCAAAGACGGAAGCGTCTACGTCTATTCCTACCCGCAGGGCAAGTTAAAAGGGTGGTTGCTCAACCTCCAGGCCAGTGGTCTATGTTCGGACGCAAACGGCAATGTTTTTATCCCGAAAGGCAACGAGATACTAAAATACGCCCACGGCGCTACGCGGCCGCTCGCCGTGTTGCGTAACCCACTCGGGGGCGTCTTGCAATTCTGCTCGGTCGACCCCACGACCGGGAACCTCGCCGTTTCGGGAGGCGTCTCCCACAAATATGGCATCGCAATCTACACCAGTGCTAAGGGCAACCCTCGAACATACGTGGAAAGCGACGGCAATGATCGCTATTGGTCTTGCACGTACGACGGCAAGGGCAACCTCTTCGTTATCGTTGCAGCCGGCAGCACGAGCAACCTGGTCGAACTACCCAACCGCAGTACGCACGTCAGAAACGTCGCGTGGAGCGGGACACGCCGTCCACGTTTGGGCTCGATACAGTGGGACGGCAAGTACCTAGCGGCAGAGAGTCCGGCAAGCGGTTACGAACCGACGACGATCTTCCGTTACAGGCTCCGTGGAAGGCTAGCCACCTTTGTCGGCAAGACCGAGCTCAGGGGTGCCGGAAGCCCCCTCCAGTTCTGGATTCACGGCGCGAAAGTCGTCATGGCCAATGAAGGCTCTGACAGCTCCGGCGCTGGTGCCGTTACGCTCTACGACTACCCAAGGGGCGATAAGCCTGGGCAGATCATACAAGACGCCGGCGGACCGCAGGCCGCGACCGTCAGCCTTAACAAAGTTGCGGTTACTACCTATCACTACAACAACCAGCGAACGGGCTGGAACGATCAAGAATCGGTGTTGACGTCTGACAACGTTAACAGCGGATCTTTTGGCCTGCTAAACACCGTGACGCTTGACGACCAGGTGGACGCGCAACCCCTCATCGTCCCGAATGAAACGACGAGGATCGGGGTGGCGCCGGGTAAACACGACGTGGTGTATGTCGCAACCGAGAACAACACGGTCTATGCGATCGATGCGTCAAGCGGAACGCTGCTGTTCCAACAGAATTTGGGCAGTCCTGTTCCTACCCCCTTGGGCTGCAACAACAACGGCACAAACGTCGGGATCGACGGTACACCGGTCATCGACCGCCACGCTAACGCAATGTACGTCGTTGCCTATGTGATGCAGGGCAGCGTACCTACCTATTTCATCCATGAACTCAGTTTGAGTAACCTGACGGACATCCTGACGCCCGTCGTGGTCTCCGCGTCACACACGTTAAGCGACGGTTCTATTTTCACGTTCAACGCAACGTATCAGCGACAACGACCCGGCTTACTTGAAGCGAACGGAAACATCTATGCTGGATTCGGCAGCTTTTGCGACTTTGGCGCATCGATGTCGCGCGGCTGGGTGCTCGGTTGGCAGGCGGGGTCGCTTACGCCGCTTCCGGCGAACCAGCTAAACGACGCCCTCTATACATCGCCGAACAGCTTCTTCTTGTCGTCGGTCTGGATGTCGGGGTACGGCGTCGCGGCTGATGCATCCAGGAATATCTATTTCGCTACCGGCAACTCAGATTCGTCGGGAACGACGTATAACAGCGTCACAAATATCTCAGAGAGCGTCGCTAAGGTCAGTTCGGACCTCACAACACTTGAGGGCTTCTTTACGCCGTCAAACGTCGACGAGCTCGACGTGAACGATGAAGACACTGGATCGGGTGGTGTGCTGCTGCTGCCGGATAACAAGGGTTCGGGACTGCCACTCGCCGCAGCAGCCGGCAAAGCCGGGACGCTCTTCCTACTCGATCGCAAAAACTTGGGCGGATACAATCCAAGTGGTCCGAACCACGATCTCGGCGAGGAGAGCATCGGTGGATGCTGGTGCGGTCTAACATACTTCGACGCCGCGAGCGACTCGGTGCGGCGCATCGTTGCTAGCGGCGGAAACAACGTGACCGTTTGGAAAGTCCTAAACCCGCCCTCGTTGGTTGCGGCGGGAATTTCGTCGAGTATACCGGGTGGCCAAGATCCCGGGTTCCTCACGACTGTCTCATCGGACGGGTCTAGCTCCGGTGCAATCATTTGGGCGGTCGCGCGGCCGCAGACCGTGCCGGGCACCGTCACACTTTTCGCGTTTACGGCCGAACCTCCCAGCGGCAGTTCAACGCTAGAAACGCTCTACCAAGGGGCCGCAGGCACTTGGGAGTCATCGAATGGAAACGCAAATCTCGTTCCCGTCGTAGCAAATGGGAAAGTCTATGTCGCGAGCTACGCGCAGCTTGACATCTTTGGCCTCCTCGGTTCCAAGGCGAACGCCGCAACGCCAAAAGCTCCGCAGGTCAAAGCTCCTCGCGTTGCTATCGCTGCTCCGCACGAAGTCACCGGGATGCTCCTTGCTATCAGCGGTGAGCAGCTTACCTTACGCACGCGTATGGGAAAACTAGCTCGCGTAGACGACTCCAACGCGGTCCGACACCAGCGAAGTGCCGTCTTGGTCGTAGGCAAGCCTTTCACTGTCGGCGGAACGTACGATGCAAGCGGCGTTCTTCATGCCACTGTGATCGTGCGCGCAAAGCCTTCGCCGGCGACATGGCCTCCGGATCGAGCCTGACCGACGCAGACGGCACGCTTTACGGGAGGACTCGACATGGTGGCAAGTATAGCCGTGGTTTGGTCTTCCAGATCACGGCGTCCGGCACAGTAGCTTATTTTAAGCCGATTTCGTGCTCAAACCTCATGGGGAAGGTGGGAGTCGAACCCACATGAGTTGCCTCGGCCGCTTTTGAGGCGGCTGCGTCTGCCATTCCGCCACTTCCCCAGGGAGCTAGGGCTGTTTCGCGTCAAGCGTACGATGCGCCTCGCCGGTGTTGTCGACGGCGTAGACGCCAACACGCAGTTCGACCGAACGTCGCCCAAAAATAAGGGTCGTCAACTCGGCGCCCCGCGTCGTTCGCATCGTGACGCGGGCAACGTCACCGTGACGCCATCGGAGCACGACCAAAGTATTGCGGTGTAGTATTCCGCGCGCATCGTCGTCGGAAGCGACTAGCACTTTGTCGCCCGGCGCAAACGCAAACCCCGAGATCGACTCTAATCGCGCCGTCGAACGCTGATCGTGCGGTTCGAAGTTCTCGTCGACGACCAGTTCTCGACTGCCTCCCGTAAGGATGAAGGTTCGACGAAAGATCGCGCCGCCGCGTGGCAAATCCGGGGCGTCATACGTGCACGAAACTCGCGTGCTCGTGAGCACGTCGACTCTGCTGCACGAGTACGAACGATTATATGTGCCGGGCGGGAGTAGATGCGTGTACGACGCTATGTAATCTCGCGCGGAGACGGGCGGCGGCGGGTCGGTAGCATCGCGCAATAGACCGATGCCGGTTGCCGCATTGGCTGCTCCGTCGCCGAGCTCGGCGATTCTGGCCCCGGCGAAAGGGGCGAACACGACCCGCAGATTCGCGTTGGACATCCTCGTGCCGTCGGGATCTCGGAACGGAGGCGGTGTCCCGCGCGGTAGCGCGGGCGCTAGGGGCGCGGGAGTGAGGGCGACTCCGATGGGAACGACGCGCACGTTGCGCGCCGGCAGATTGAAGGGCCGGGTTGTGATTTTTCGATGCGCCAAGGGAATGGTGAAACCGCCGACGGTGCGTCTCGAACTACTCGGATTGGTCGCCACGAGGAAGCCGTAGGAAGCGTCGTCGGCAAGCAGCAACGTCGTATTCGCTCCGAGCTTACGGCGGTTCGCAGTCGGCAGCGACGACGGGTCGAAGAAGAGCCGGCCGGCCTTGCGCAACGAACGGAGCCGCGAAAGCGAAGAACCGCGCATGCGGCCCATGAGCGAGGGGATCTGCGGAAACAAGAGTGCCATCGAACGCGCGGTTCGCTCGTCGACCGTAGCAAGATCGACGAGCGTGCAGCTCAGGCCGCGGCCGTTACAAGCCCGCTGCGTCGCAGTCGTTGCACTAGCCAGCAGATTGAAATCGTCGCCGCTCAAAGTTCCGGGCGCAAAAAGAGTCGCGGGCCAAACGATCGCCGCGTCGGCGGCGACGTGCGTCTTGGCCAGCAGCGTTCCATAGGCGCGAATGAGATTACCGAACCAGCGCGTCGGTGCGTAGCGCGTTGAGGCGCGCAGTTCGCTGGTGAGCGCTGCGTCCCAAGCGTAACTCCAATTCGCCCATGGCGCCTCCCAACCGTGAGGGTCGATGGTGTCTTGCAATGGAAAGTTCACGACGCCGTGGATCCCGTCGCGAAACAGCTCGCCGAGAGCAATCGCCGTATTTGACGGATCGCTCGGCCGCGGCGCACCCTCATCTGCAGTTTGGAACCAGCCGGCCTGAAACTCCGACTGCATCGCTGGTAGCCGGCGCTGCGTCTGAAGCAATCCCGTGGCAAAATCGAGGTCGGCGAGATCGTGCGCCCCGATTCGATACGAGCTGCTTTGATACCAATTCCCCCACGCCCAAGCCGGCGACGCGCTCGGCACGCGCATCTCGTACGTGTTGATGAAGAGCGGGACTTGATTCCCCACGATCGCTGCCACCGTCCGGCGCAGCCAGCCGATGTATGCATGCCAGTGTGGCGCGGGCCAGGTGTTGTTGTCGAGATACGCGCCTTGGTCATCGTCGAGCGCGATTGCGATCACATCGTGTGAGTACGGATCGACGGCTCCAAGCACGTCGGCGAGCCATTGGGCCGCCGAACGAAGATGCGTCCCGTTCGCAAGCCATTCGGCTCCAGCGGCGTCGGCGTTTGCATTTTGCAGCGTTGCCGTCGCCGGATAGCGTCCCTCGAGCACGTCATGCAGCGGCATGTTATATTCCGTTCGGCGTAGTAGCCACGCCGGATAGCCGCCGTTACGCCATTCGTTCCGGATCACCGGACCCGGACGTAGAATAAGCTTGAGTCCAAGTTCGTGAGTCTGTTTTAGCAAAGCGAGGAGATCGCGGCGGGGATCGGTTGTGCCGGTGAAGTCCGCGACCCCTTCGGCGGGCTCGTGCCAGTTCCAAATCAGATAGAGATCGATGGTATTGATGCCGAGATCTCTGTACGCGAGCAACGCATCGTGCCACCGGTCGCGCGGCATACGCTCGTAGAAGAAGGCCGCGCCGTAGACGAAGAATGGACGCCCATCTACGCTGAAGACGGGGTAGCCGTGGTCGGTCGTGATGCGTGAAGCGTTCCAAGTCGACCAGCCGGGCGCGACCGCCGCGCGAGACGCAACGGGCAATGCGAAAGCGATCAAGGGTGCGATCAGAAAGGGCCACCATCGCTGCATGCGTGCGGCCACAATATAGACGATCGAACCGCAAATGAGCCATCCAAGGCCAAGCGCGATCGCGCCGGCGCCAGTAGAAACGAAGGCTAACGCCCAGCCGGCGAGCGCAACGAGCGCCGGGAAGGGATAAAGCGGCATTTTAAACGGTCCGCTCGCGCGACGCGCCCGCAGTAAGGCCAGAGCGACGATCTGCGCGATGCCTTGGATGAGCACAATTCCCGCGGTGAGAAACGCGATGACTTCGCCGAGCGTAAAGAGGCTTGCAACCAACGACAGCGCTCCAACCGCCAGCAATGCAATGTGCGGGAAGTCTTTGCGTGGATGAAGCCTGGCAAAGATCGGAAGAAACGCGCCGTCGCGGGCTGCCGCAAACGGAATGCGCGAGAATCCGAGAAGATTACCGTAGAGCGACGCAAAGGCCGTCACCAGCACGAGCAGCGTCACGATCACGGCGGCGGAGCGTCCCCAGGTTTTCTCGACGACGAACGCTGCCACATATTGCGCCTGCATCGTGGGCTGGCCATGCGCATCGAGCAGCGATCGCCAGGGCACGACGCCGAGGACCCCAACTTGCAGCAGCACATAGAGCGTCGCCACGATCAACACCGAAAGCACGATGGCCTTCGGAATCGTCCTCTCCGGTCGCACGACCTCATCGCCGAGCAGCGCCGCTTCGGCGTATCCTGCATAGTCGTAGAGCGTGATGTAAAGCGCACTGCCGAACCCGGCGACGAGGCCGGTTCCTAGCCGGAGCGGCTGAGAGAGATGAAAGGCTTGCGTGAAATTTGCGTGCGAGAGGCCCGCCAACGCGACGAGCGCAACCGTAAGCGTGGCCGCGGCCGCCAGCACGACACCGAGGGATGCGACGCCCGCGGTGCGTCGGTAGAGCAGGAACATCGTAACGACGCCGATGCCGACGGCGAGCGCGTCGTGGGCGGCGATGTTCGACCCCAGACCTGGATAGAAATACGCTGCATAATTCGCAAAACCGATATAGCCGCTGGCCAGAAGGCAGGGCGCCGCCAAGAGAAACTGCCAATTGAAAAGGAAGGCGAGCGCCTTGCCGAGGCCGTGCGATCCAAACACGTTTCGCAAGTAGACATACGTACCGCCCGATCCGGGGAAATGCGATGAGAGCTCGGCCCACACGAGACCGTCACAAAGCGCCACGATAGCTCCGGCGACCCAGCCGACGAGCGCGAGCGGTCCTCCTAGCGCCGCCACGACCAGCGGAATGGTCACGAGCGGTCCGATTCCAATCATCGTGATGACGTTGATCGAAATTGCGCCTCG
The DNA here is from genome assembly GCA_963826325.1 of Vulcanimicrobiota bacterium. Lineage (GTDB taxonomy): Bacteria > Vulcanimicrobiota > Vulcanimicrobiia > Vulcanimicrobiales > Vulcanimicrobiaceae > Cybelea. The sequence continues at coordinate 147,410 of CAWGWT010000011.1, read as the reverse complement.
CAAATCGATCGCGCGTTTCAGCTCGCTCATCTAGGCGGAGGCACTTCGTGCGCAGAACCTCACCGCCATGCACGAGCGCACCGACATGGCGCGGATCCTCGACGTTGCCGGCGACGTGCGCGTCGATTTTGTCGAGAGCGAGTGCGTTGGCAGGAAATCCGCTGGGTGATCCGGCGACGCGGCCAATCGCAGTCTACCTCCCGACAGGCTACGATCCGCAAGGCTCGCGTCGGTTTCCCGTGCTCTACGTGCTGCACGGTTACACCGGAGACGTGGCCGCGTTGATTTCCGCGCGCCCGTGGGAAACGAACGTTCTACAGTGGGCCGATCGTCTGATCCGCGACCGGCGGATGCCGCCGGTGTTGCTCGCGCTCGTGGATGGATTCACGCGGCTGGGAGGATCGCAATACATGGACTCGGTGCACAACGGACGCTATGCGACCTACGTCGTGCGCGACGTGGTCGGGCACGTGGATCGCAACTACCGTACGATTCCGAACGAAGCCGGCCGGGCTGTGGTGGGAAAGTCCTCCGGAGGTTTCGGCGCGATGCATCTCGTCCTGGAACATCCGGGCACATTCGGCGCGTTCGCGTCGCATAGCGGCGATTCGTACTTTCGATACGCACACATCCCGGCATTTGCGACCGTCCACCGCACGCTCGAAGCGTACGACTTTAATCTTGCCGCCTTCGTCGAGGGGTTCGAGCGCAAGCACAAGCGCAACCCGGCCGAGTATACGACAATGGAGATGCTGGCGTACTCGGCGGCATACTCTCCGCGCAGCGCGAGCGCTTTTGATTTCGACCTGCCGTTCGAAAGAGGCAGCGGAGCGTTGCGCGAAGACGTCTTCGAGCGCTGGCTCGCGTTCGACCCCGCGGAGAGGATAGCGACGCACCGTGCCGAGCTCGCGCGGCTGCGGCTCCGCTATCTCGATTGCGGCCGGCGGGATGAATATAATCTCGACATCGGCGCGCGAATCATCGCGCAGCGAATCCGCGAGCTCGGCCTCTCAGTGCGTCACGAGGAATTCGACGACGATCACCGCAACGTCGGCTACCGATACGAAATTTCTCTCCCGGCGCTCACCGCCGCTCTGAATAACGAATGATGAAACGGGTTATTTTGTTGCTTGCTATGCTACTGGGGTTAGGAAGCGCCGCAGTGCTCGCACAGGTGCCACCACCTCCGACTCCTTCGCCGGATCCGCACACCTACACCGATCCAGGGATGACCTTCACGGCGCCCGCCGACGCGGTTCTGATCGGACGCCAAGACGGGTCGCTCGGCGCGCTCGGCCAGGACCTCCAACCAGTGGCTGTCTGGTTGCTGCGGCCCGGCAAGGAAGACGTGCGCACGATCCAGATCGCGATGGAGGCCTTCGAGGGACCACCCGATCAATGGGAGGCTCAGTTCGAGAGCCAGACTCATAGTTCGCAAGACGGCTCGCTGATCCGCAACAAGACTCCGATGTCGCTGCTCAACGGTATGCCGGCCACCTTCGTGGAGGTTGCGTACGGAAGCGGCTTCGATGCTCGCAAGGAATTTGCAATTGTTTGGGCCGATGGCCAACGCGGCATCGTGCTCTCGGAAACCGCACGCCTGGGCGAGACGAGCGCCGAGCAAGCGCGCGAGGCTCTCAAACAGGTGACGGCAGTCCGCTATCCCGTGAACCAGCCGTAGCCTCGAGCGCTCCGCGCAGGTCGTCGAGCAAATCGGCGGAGTCTTCGATACCTACCGAGAGCCGCAGAAGCCCGTCGGTGATACCGCGCCGTTCGCGCTCGTTCTCGGGGATCGAGCCGTGCGTCATGCGTCCGGGATGGCAGATGAGCGATTCCACCCCGCCGAGGCTCTCGGCGAGGCTAAAGTACTGCAAACGGCTTGCAAAGTCGAGCGCACGTTTCGGAGGCCCCTCGAGCTCGAACGAGAGCATGCCGCCGAAGCCGCTCATCTGCCGCTGCGCAAGCGCGTACTGGGGATGCGAGCGCAGACCGGGATAGTAAACGCGTGCGACGTCGTCGCGCGACTCCAGAAACTCGGCGACGATTTGCGCGTTGCGCTCGTGCTCGCGCATGCGCAGGGCAAGCGTCTTGGCGCCGCGCATCGTCAGCCAGGCATCGAGCGGTCCCGGCACGCCTCCCACCGCATTCTGCTGAAAGCGGATCGCTTCGTACAGGGCCGCATCGTCGGTTATCGCGATGCCGCCGACGACGTCACTGTGGCCGCCGATGTACTTAGTCGTCGAATGGACCACAATCTCAGCGCCGAGCGAGAGCGGCTGCTGGAAATAAGGCGTTGCAAACGTGTTGTCGACGGCAACGAGCCGCTCGGGGCCGCCGAGCGACGCGATCGCCGCGATATCGGCGAGCTTGAGCAGCGGATTGCTCGGCGTCTCGATCCAAAGGAGCTTCGTTGCAGGTTTGATTGCCTCGCGCACCGCGTCCAGGTCCGCCATGTCGACGTAGGTGAACTCCAGGCCGTAGCGTTGGAGAACGCGAGAAAAGAGGCGATAGGTTCCGCCGTAAAGATCGTCGCTAACGATTACGTGATCGCCCGCGGAGAGCAGACCAAGTACGGCCGCGGTCGCGGCCATCCCGCTTGCGAAAGCGCTGGCGAAGCGCGCACCTTCCAATGATGCGAGCTGTCGTTCTAACGCCAGGCGCGTCGGATTGATCGTGCGGCTGTAGTCGAAACCCTTATGCTCGCCGACGCGCGTCTGAGTATAGGTAGAGGTTTGGTAGATGGGAACGATCGTAGCTCCCGTTGCGGGATCGGCCTCTTGCCCGACGTGGATCGCCTTGGTTGCGAACTTCACTTACGAACGACGTTGGAGCTGGTTGAGAGAAAGCTGATGATATCTTGGCGGGCTAGGACACCGATCGGTTCTCCGTTGTCAGTGACGACGATCGCGGGGTTGGAAAGAGTCAGCACCTTGTATGCGCGTTCGATCTCTTCAGACTGTTCCAAGGCTGGGAATGGCCGGCCCATGACTTCGCTCACGGGTTGATGGATGATGTCGGCATGATCGAAGACGCTCTGCATCACGCCGATGTCGTTCACGCTGCCGACTTGCTCGTGCCCTCGCATCACCGGCACTTGCGAAATCTCATACTGCCGCAAGAGGTCCAGCGCGGTCTTGACCGTGTCGTCGTGTTGGACGGTGATGAGCGGAGGCAGCGGGGTCTTGCTGCGCAACACGTCGCCGACGGTCGCTCGGCGCGTGGAGTCAGCCAAAAAGCCGTTCGCGATCATCCAATCGTCGTTGAAGATTTTTGACATGTAGCCGCGCCCAGAGTCGGGCAAGATGACGACCACGATTGCATCGGCGGAGAGCGTCTTCGCCAGTTTGACGGCGGCGACGGCCGCGGTGCCGGACGATCCGCCCACGAGCAAGCCTTCCTCGCGCGCGATGCGACGCGCCATCAGAAACGAATCGCGATCGGAAACGCGCACCATCTCGTCGATCACGCGCAGGTCGACGGTTTCGGGAAGATAATTCATTCCAATCCCTTCGACCGCATACGAGCGCGGAATGTCGCCTGAGTAGATCGAGCCTTCGGGGTCGGCACCGACGACGTGAATTGCCGGATTTTTCTCTTTGAGATAGCGGGCCGTGCCGGAGATCGTACCGCCCGTCCCAAGGCCAGCTACGAAATGCGTGATTTCGCCGCCGGTCTGCTCCCAGATTTCCGGGCCGGTCGTATGATAGTGCGCTTCGGGATTGAAGTGATTGTGAAACTGGTTCGGCTGAAAGGCGCCCGGAATTTCGGACGCGAGCCGATTTGCCACGCCGTAGTACGATTCGGGGGAGTCCGCGGGAGCGTTGGTCGGTGTAATGACGACGTCGGCGCCGTAGGCGCGCAAAAGATCTATCTTTTCGCGCGACATCTTGTCGGGCATGACGAGGATGCACCTGTATCCCCGAATCGCCGCCGCCATTGCCAGGCCTGTGCCGGTATTGCCGCTCGTCGGCTCGACGATCGTGCCGCCCGGCTTGAGCAAACCTTGGCCCTCAGCGGCGTCGAGCATTGCGACGGCAGGGCGGTCCTTGACGCTTCCGCCGGGGTTGACGTACTCGATCTTTGCAAGCACGAGACAGGGCGCGCCGTCGACGACCTTGTTGAGCCTCACCAACGGCGTGTGCCCGATGGCTTCGAGGGCATTCTCGCAATAGACGAGGCCGGTCGTTTTGGACGACGGCGCTGGGCTTGCCATAGGAGCGGCGGCTTCGGCGTGCCGAAGAAGTTCGCCTATGAAAGGCTTCGGTGCGCTCTACTTGGTGATTGCATTGCTCCTATTCGGCACGCAAGGATGTAATAACGATGCTTTGCCGCCGGCCTCGGGATTTTCAACCGTAACGGGCGTCATCGTAGACGCTGCGACGAATTCCCCAATAGCTGGGGCAGTCGTCACGATCGACACCGTCTTAACGGCGACCAGCGACGCTGCGGGCCGCTTCTCGGTCAATAAGGTTCCCAGCGGAATTGCCGATTATTCCGTGCAAGCGAAAGGGTACCAGACCCTTGCATCGACGGCCGACGTGGAACCCGGAAAGCCTTTCCAGCTCAATCTTACGCTTGCCCATGAGCCCGCGCACTGATCGTTAGCCTAGAGCGGTCGAACGGCGGTACGCACTCGCCGGCTTGACCAGCGTTGCCCGATTCGCGACGGTACGATCGACGATACCGAGCACTACCGCGGCCAGCTTTTCGGGATCGTGGCGGACCGTCTCGGTCTCGCCGATCACTGCAGCGCAAACCGGTTCCAATCCGAGCCTCGCAATGCGCTCGATATCTGGTTCGACCGGAACCTGTCCCTCTTGCGCGTACGCTCCAAGGAGCCTCGAAGGCGACTCGTCATTGACGATGACGTAATCGCAGACGCGCTCGCCGGCATTTTCAAGCAATGCCTCTACATGATCGGCAGCCGTCATTCCATCGGTTTCGCCGGGTTGCGTCATGACGTTGCAGACGTACACCTTGACTGCATGAGCGTGCGCGACCTCGCGCGCGATGCGGCCAACTAAGAAGTTGGGCGCAACCGAGGTGTAGAGGGAGCCGGGGCCCAGGACAATCGCGTCGGCGTCGCGGATGGCGGCGATGACTTCGTCGAGTGGCGATGCAGCAGGCGGATCGAAGAAGACCCTCTTGATCGGCCGCTTTGCGAGTGAGATGCTCGATTCACCCTCGACGATCGTGCCGTCATCGAGCTCGGCGCAGAGCCGAACGACGCCGAGCGTTGCGGGAAGGACTCGCCCGACGACGTTGAGCACGCGGCTCGATTCCTTGATCGCCTGGTCGAAGTTTCCCGTGATACCGCTCATCGCCGCCAAGAAGAGATTGCCGAAGGAATGACCGCTCAGCCCCTGCCCTTCGGTGAAACGGTAGCGAAAGAGGTCGGTGACGAGCGCTTCATCATCGGCGAGCGCGACGAGACAATTTCGAACATCGCCGGGCGGCAAAACTCCGAGTTCCTTCTGCAGACGCCCCGACGACCCACCATCGTCGCTGACGGTCACGATCGCCGTCAGATTGCTCGTTCGGCGTTTTAGGCCGCGCAGCAGCGTCGAGAGTCCCGTGCCGCCTCCGATCGCAACGATCTTGTAACCCTGCTGCAGTCGTCGTCCAGCCAGCGCATCGCGAAATCCTTTGGGATTTCGGCCGCGTGCGATGCGAACGACGGCACGAAGCCACATCCACACTCCCGCTACGATCAAGGCGATTCCGGCGACGGTCAGAATCCAGGTGAGATACGCCGGCGAGAAATAGTCGTCGACGATATCGTCGAGCATCTCATTGATGTGAATCCCCGTGCCTTCCGCGATCAGCCAACGCGTCGCGGCATCGAGCAGCACGATGACGCCGAAGGCCGCGAGAACGATCCAGCGTTTGACTCCCGCGCCGGGTAAGAGCCACTGCAGCGAGCCGGCGAATCGTTTGCGCATCAGGCGGCTCGCGCGAGATCGCGCGCCTCGACCGCGACGTCCAGCCGTGGATCGTCGGCGAATCGCGCGGCGAGACGCCGCGCGACGTAGACGGAGCGGTGCCGGCCGCCCGTGCAACCGATGCCGACGGTGAGCTGTGTCTTTCCTTCGGCAAGATAATGAGGCAGCAGATAGTCGAGCAGATCGGAGATCCTCGTAAGAAATGGCTCGAGCGACGGATCGCTCCGGATGAATGCGCCGACTGCCGCGTCCTCGCCGGTCTGCGGCGCGAGTCTCTCTTCGTAGTTCGGATTGCGTAAGAAACGCACGTCGAAGAGCAGATCAACATCCGTCGGCAGTCCGAACTTGAAACCGAAGGAAACGAAGGTCATGGTCAGCTTCATCGGACGATCGGCGAGAAATGCCGCAGCGATTCGCTGTTTGAGCGTTCCGGAGGTAAGGTTAGTGGTGTCGATGACGGCGTCGGCCCGCTCTCGTAACGGAGCGAGGACGCGCCGATCGGCGTCGATTGCTTCTCGCACCGAGCCGGTGAGCGCGAGCGGATGGCGCCGCCGGGTTTCGCTAAAGCGGCGCACCAGCAAGTCGTCGGCAGCGTCTAAAAACAGCAGCCGTACGTCGTGGATCCGACTCACGCGATCGATCGCGGTGCGCGGGTCGCCAAGCTCGGCATCGCTGCGAAGGTCGAGTGCGATCGCGACGTCGCGCACCGACGAACGTTCGAGAGCGGAAATCGTAGCGTCGAGCACGACCGGAGGCAGGTGTTCGATGCAGTAGAAGCCCAAATCCTCAAAGGACTTAATTGCCTGGCTCAAGCCCGCACCGGAGAGGCCCGTCACAAAGACGATGCGCAGCGAACTCATATGAAGCTATTTTCGCCCGAACGCGCCAACGCCCTCATATCTAAGCTGGTGCCGCTCATGGAGGAGCTGCTCAAGCGACGCCGGGAGCTTGCGATTAAACTGCTCGAGTCCGATCCGGCGCTGCATCACACGCCGCCGCGCCGGCCGCGGCTGGCCGCCGCGCGCTCGGCCTTGCCGGCACCTCGTTTCGGTGAATTCAAGCACGAGATCGGCAGGTTGATCTACCGGATCGAATCGTTCGGCTGCGTTGTCAAGGATATCGACCTAGGGCTCGTCGACTTTCCGTCGATGCTCCACGACGAGCCGATCTATCTCTGCTGGAAGCTCGGAGAGCTCGAAGTCGCCTATTGGCACGGGATAGACGAGGGCTTTAGCGCGCGCAAATCCCTTTAGCGCGCGAAAACGCTAGCTCCTCGCGTAGCCGGGTTCGGCCGCGATGAAGTCTTCGGCGAGTCCCTGAAGTCGCACGTCGCCGAAGTCGGCGGTATAGGCGCCGCCCTCGGCACCGGTGATCTCTCCCACCTCGGGAACGTTGGCAAGCTGTGGAATCTTCGAGCGAATCTCGTCGGGAATGCGCACGCGATCTCCGATGGCGAGCGTTCCTTGATCGAAAAGCGCATTGAGATTTTCCAGCAGCATCGGCAACGGAATACCGTAGTCGACGCTAATCGCGCCGATCGTGTGGGACTCGCTGATCGCGCAGTTCGAGCAACCGCCTAAATGGAAACGCGCGAAAACGCGGCGGGCGCCGGCGTGGAGCTTGAACGCCTCGTCGACGGTCATTTCTGGGGTGAAATATTGCTGGCTCATCGGTTTGTTCACTTCGCTACAACGCGTGGGCAGACCCACCGGTTGCGTTTGAGACGCGCAAAAGCGGAGCACGCCTGTAAGCCGGATTCTGTTCCCACGATGTGGGCGATGACCATCTCTCTGGGGCGATCGTTGCCGGCCGCCTCGATGCGACTTTGCTCGTTGGGAACGGGCCCTCCATTGATCGAGCGTCTTGCTTCAGGTGGGGTTTGCCCGAGCCTGCGTCTCCGCAGCGCCCCGTGAGCTCTTACCTCACGATTTCACCCTTACCGCAAATGCTTACGGCGGTATGTTTCTGTGGCACTTTCCTTCGAGTCGCCCCGACAGGACGTTATCCTGCACCCTGCCCGTATGAAGCCCGGACTTTCCTCCCCTGCGCTTCTCGAAGGGGCGGTCATCCGGCGTACTCCGCGCCGCTAGTATACCACTGCTCGACGATCTCGGTTGAGTCGACCAACCGCGGCCCCGGCCGGCTCAGGTACGCATTTCCGTCGAGCGCCAAAACGTGTTCGTTGCGGCGCGCGGCCAGCGATCTCCAATACTCGATTCCATCCAGCTCGTCGATCGCTCGTTGGGTCTTCGCGAGATCGAAGCCGCACGGTGCAACGATGACGGCCTCCGGCTCGGCTGCTGCGATCGTGGTCCACTCTAGCCGCTGCGAGTTTGCGCCGGGATTGGCCAAGACCGGCACGCCGCCGGCAAACTCGATGAGTTCGGGAATCCAATGACCGGCGCTCATCGGGGGATCGGTCCACTCCAGGACGAGCGTACGCGGACGGTATTTGCGTCGCGCCGAGCGGCTCCTCAACGCCGCAACGCGCGACTCGAGACGGGCAACGACGTCACGAGCTTCTTGCGTATGATCGGTAATCCCACCGAGAAGCAAAATGTTTTCAAAGACGTCCCGCAGCGAAGCCGGCTCCAGCGAAATGATGCGCGGATCCGATTGTAACCGTTTGCCGGCGACGGCGACGATGTCATACGAAACGGCACAGACGGCACAAAGCTCTTGCGTGACGATCAGATCCGGTTCGAGTTGAGCGAGCAGCGCGGTGTCGAGCTGGTAGAGACTCGATCCTGCGTGGATTGCGGCGCGCACGTGCCGATCGATTGCGCCGGGGTCGGTCAGCGGCATCGCAGCGGAAGCAGTGACTTTCGGCAGTCGCAACGCCTCGGCGGGATAATCGCATTCGTGCGTCACGCCGACCAGCTCTTCACCCGCACCGATCGCAAAGAGAATCTCCGTCGCGCTCGGCAGCAGGCTAACGATTTTCATCTTCGGTCGTGACCCGGAATGCTGCGGGCCTATTCCCCTTGGGCGAGCGAATAGCCGCGCTCGCCGTTGAAGGTGTAAAGTCCTTCGGTCTTGATCACGTCGAACCCGGCGTGATCGGCGGCCGCGAGCAGCTTGACGACGTGCTCCGCCGTGAAGAGCTCGCCATCGGCTTCGAAGCGGCAGCACCAGTGATCGCTCCAATATGTGTCGGGATTCCCTGCCGGCCAAACCTTGGTCCCCCGATTGCTGATCGTCGTCAGCTTGACGCCCTGGACGTTGAGTTGCTGCATCACGCCGGCAATCTGATCGGGGTTGCCGTCGCGGCGATCGACGAAGAGATCGACGCCGGCGCGCAGCTTCATCGGCGGTTTGCCGGCAGGGCGGATCGCTAGGTTCATCTGCGCCTCTGAGTCATACTCGGCCGGCTTGAGATGTTCGGGCCGACGGCCAAGTCGCGCGATGACTGCGTCGGCAAACTCTTTCGTCCCCACCTTTTCGCGCGACGTGCCCTCCTTGTAGATGTCGTAGGTATGGATGCCCTCCTCGATGGTGCTTAGCCACGCGTTATGAACGCGCTCGGCAACTTCGGCTTGACTGATGTGGACGAGCATGAGGATCGCGCCGTGCAGCAGTCCCGACGGGTTGGCGAGATTTTGGCCGGCTCGGCGTGGCGCGGAACCGTGGATTGCCTCGAACATCGAGCAGTGATCGCCGATGTTGGCCGAGCCCGCCAGACCGACCGATCCGGTGATCTGCGCGGCGACGTCCGAGAGCACGTCGCCATACAGATTCGGCATCACGATCACGTCGAAGGCTTCAGGCGTGTCGGCCATTTTCGCTGCTCCGATGTCCACGATCCAGTGCTCGTGCTCGATTTCCGGATACTCTGCCGCGATCTCCGTGAACGTTCGATGGAAGAGCCCGTCGGTGATCTTCATGATGTTGTCTTTAGTGAAACACGTCACTTTTTTGCGTTTATTCGCGTGCGCGTACTCGAACGCGTAGCGGATGATCCGCTTGCTACCGGGCCGCGAGATCAGTTTGAGGCACTGCGCGACTTGGTTCGTTTGGCGGTGCTCGATGCCGCCGTAAACGTCCTCCTCATTCTCGCGCACGATGACGATATCCATCTGCGGGTGTTTGGTAGCAACGTACGGATGAAGCGACATGCACGGACGAACGTTGGCATACATCCCGAGCGTCTTACGCACCGTGACGTTTAGACTCTTGAAGCCGCCGCCTTGCGGCGTGGTGATCGGCGCTTTGAGGAAGACCTTCGTGCGGCGAAGTGACTCCCACGACGCGGGCTCTATTCCGTTGCTCAGTCCTTTGTTATAGATCGATTCACCGATCTCGATGCGCTCGAGCGCGAGACGCGCACCGGCAGATTCGAGGATGCGCAACGTCGCCGTCATGATTTCGGGTCCGATGCCGTCGCCGTACGCGACCGTTACGGGCGTCTTTTGCATGAGCGTCCTGTTCTGTATGGGCTGCTACGCGGCGACGCAGCGGAACTTTGCGTACATGTACGGATAGTCGTCGTAGAACCAATTTCGTAACGACCGGCGAATCAGTTCTCGCGGAGTGACGGGCGAAGCTCCCTTCATCACGTAGTGCTTTCCGTCAAAGAAGTCCGCGGAATATTGGGGGTAGGACGCCATTGGCTCGAAGCCGGGGAACGGCTCGAACGGCGTGGCCGTCCATTCCCAGCCGTTGCCGATCAGATCGGCTATGCCCCATGCGCTCGCACCGGCCGGATGCGCGTCGATTGGCTCGGGGTCGAACCGCTCGAAGCCGAAATTCCCATGCGCAGCCGACGGCGTTGCTTCGCCCCAGGGAAACGCACGTTCCTCACCCGCAGGCGTTCCAAAGGCCGCCCGATGGTACTCCGCCTCGGTAGGAAGGCGCATGCCGCTCCAGCGCGCGTAGGCTTGTGCCTGCTGATGCGTCACGTAGACGGGCCAGGATTGCGGCAGAGGAATCTCTTCGAACTGCAAACGCAGGAGCCACGCGCCGTCGCGGTTCTTCCAGAAGAACGGCACTGCACCGCCGTCCGCGACGAAACGCAACCAGTCGCCGTTAGTTACCGGATAAGCCGCTACGTCGAATCCGTCAACCTCCACCTCAGTACGGCGGAACTCGTTGTCCCAGCCGAATTGGATCTCGTCCGGATCGACTCCGAGCGTTGCGATGCCGGCCGCGACGCTGCGCATCTCACCGCTCGGCACAGCATGGTCTTCGTGTTGAAACGCTTTGCGCCGTTTACGCTCGAATGGGAGCTGATGAATGATGTACATCAGCGTCTCCTGATGCATCGCCTCGTGCTCGAGGATCGTGTACGCCGCTTGCGCGCGAATGAGCCGCGGCACGCGGGCGTCTTCGATCTGTGCCGACTCGAGCGCCCGCTCGACGCGCAAGTCACAGCGTGCGGCAAAGTCGGCGATAGTCGGGCGATCTGGCCAGTCGGTGCGTTCGTGCCGTCGCGCGTGGTCGATGCTCGCCGGATCGATCCCGCGCTCGAAGGTGCGTTCGAGGCCGGAGTCAATCGGCTCCTCGCCGAGTCCGCGTTCGTTGAGCATAAGAAAGCTAAATGCCGGGATATGCCCTTCGTAAAATACAAACGGGTGGCGTAGCGGAATCGGCCGATCGTGGAATGCCGCGTCGTCGACGAGCGCGAAGACCGCCGCCGTTCGTGCACGATTCCGCCGATACCAATCCACCAAGTAGGCGCGATCCAGCGCAGTCCCGGTAACTACAGCGTTCCTCGCTTTTCTTGCTCGCGCTCGATCGAGACGAAGAGCGCCTTGAAGTTGCCCTTTCCGAACGACAGGCTGCCTTTGCGCTGAATGATCTCGAAGAAGACGGTCGGCCGGTCCTGAAGCGGCTTGGTAAATATCTGGAGCATGTATCCCATGTCGTCGCGATCCACGAGGATGCGCAACTCGCGCAAAGTCTCCATTGCCTCGTCGATCTTCCCGACGCGCTCTTCGAGGATGTCGTAGTACGAGTCTGGCGTGTCGAGGAACTCGACGCCGTTCTTTTTCAGGGCTCGGACCGTGGTCGCAATGTCTTCCGTCCTGATCGCCATGTGCTGGACGCCGGCACCACGATAGAACTCCAAATACTCCTCGATCTGCGATTTCTTCTTGCCCTGCGCCGGCTCATTGATCGGAAACTTCACGCGGTGACGCGGATCCGTCATGACTTTGGAGCGCAGCGCGGTGTACTCGGTCGAGATGTCTTTATCGTCGAACGAAACCAGCTGCGAAAAACCGAAGACGCGGCCGTAAAAATCGCCCCACACGTCCATCTCGCCCCAACCCACGTTTCCAACGCAGTGGTCGATGAACTCTAAACCCGGTTTGGCGGCATGCGTGATCGTCTTGTGCGCCTCGACGAAGCCGGGAGCGAAAAGCCCAGCGTAACCGTCACGTTGAACGAACGTGTGGACGGTCTCGCCGTAAGTCGCGATCGTTGCCTTGATCAGGCGCCCGCTCGCATCCTCGAGGACCGTCGGCTCGCGGACGGCCCGCGCTCCGCCCCGAACGGCCATGTCGAAGGCCGCATTGGCATCGCCCACGAGTATGGCAACGTCCTTGATGCCGTCTCCGTGGAGCATCACGTGGCGAGCGATTTCGCCGTCGGGCACGAGGCTTGCGGTGAGAACGAAGCGCAGCTTGTTCTGCTCGAGCAAATAGCTCACGCGGTCGCGGACGCCCGTCTCCGGCCCGGCATAGGCGATCTGATCGAAGCCGAAGCACGACATATAATAGTGCGCCGCCTGTTTGGCATTTCCGACGTAGAACTCGATGTGGTCCCAGTCGATCTGCGCCAGCGGATTGCTGCGAGCTTCGGTCGCCGTACTCATGGCGCACGGACTTGGCGAAGCCTCTCCGCCGGCCCTGTCGAAGCAGGACTCGATGACGGCATCCACAGCGTTGCTCGGCTCGGTGCGCGTGGCCTTCGGCGCGCTGATTGACTACGCCGGTCTCTTTCCTCCCGCCGAGCTTCCGTTTGAGCAGGCACGAATCCAGTACCAAGCGGCGTGCCTTGGGCCGTATGCGTGGATGCTCGGACGATTCATCATCCCGGCATCGCTGCTGATTGCTTCTCCCGACGTTTTCGAGGGACCGTTCTCCGTTATCGCGGAGGGTGAGGTCGATATTCTTAACCGGCTGGGAGCGCTCCGCAAAAACGGGGCGCAAATCGAGGCGGTGGAGATCCCGCTGGCCAAGAGCATCTCGCCGTTTCGCAATAGCATTTCAGCTGACGAGATTCTGGATCTCACCGGCGAGCTAGAGGCGGACATTGTCGTAGCCGGTCTACGCGACTTGCCCATCTTTGTTGAAATCCCACGCTCTGGGGCTTGGGGCGCAGCGCTAGCGGATACTATTGCGGCTCTGGCGCGCATGGGACTGAGCGCCAAGCTGCGCTGCGGCGGCGTAACCGAAGAGGCTTTCCCCACCGTGGATGAGGTCGTGGAATACATCGCGGCGGCGCAGGAAGCCAAAGTCTCCTTTAAGGCAACGGCTGGATTGCATCATCCCGTGCGTCATCGAGACGAGAGCACCGGCTTTACCATGCACGGCTTTCTCAACATTCTCGTGGCCGCGGCGGTTGCTCCGCGGGCCACGCGTGAGATGCTGCGTCGGATCGTCGCTGAAGAAGACGCGAGTGCATTTGCTTTTGATGACGAATCGCTTTCGTGGCGCAGCGAGCGAATCGACCTCGCCGAGCTGACACGGACGCGCCGCGGGGCGTTTCTCGCCTATGGAAGCTGTAGTTTTGGCGAGCCCGTCGAGGATCTTACCGCGCTCGGCTTGCTCCCACCGCAATGATTGCGCCGGCCGGCTCGACCGACGCGCGCCTCGAATCATGGGTTCCGGTCGCAGCGCAGAGCGACTTCCCGATCCAAAACTTGCCCTTTGGCGTCTTCGTGCGAGGCGCGGGAGCGCCGCGCATCGGCGTTGCGATCGGCGAGCAGGTTCTCGATTGCAGCGCAATCGCGGAGTCGGGATTTTTCGACGATTGCTGCGAGCGGGAGCTGCTGCAAGCACCGCTGCTCAATCCGCTGCTCGCAGCGGGGCGCTCGGTCTGGGAGCCGGTCCGCGAGCGTTTGTCGTTGCTGTTGCGCGCCGACGGAGATCCGCGTTTGCGCGAAGCAGGCGCGGAGAATTTCTTGTTCGACCGGGGTACCGTCGAGATGCGCCTGCCGATCGACGTCGGCGACTATGTAGACTTCTATTCGTCAATCGAGCATGCAACAAATCTCGGGCGTCTTTTTCGTCCGAACGCCGAAGCGCTGTTGCCGAACTGGCGCTGGATTCCGGTCGGTTATCATGGACGATCGGGCAGCATCGTCATCGACGGCACGCCGATACGGCGCCCGTGTGGGCAGCGTAAGCTGCCCGATGCGTCCGCACCCGAGTTCGGACCGACCCGCCGCCTCGACTTCGAGCTGGAGATGGGCTTTGTCATCGGGCCCGGCAACCAACTGGGAACGCCGATCGATGTGGCCGAGGCGGCCGAGCATATCTTCGGACTCGTTCTCGTCAACGATTGGAGCGCGCGCGATATCCAGGCCTGGGAATATCAGCCGCTCGGGCCGTTCCTCGGCAAATCTTTCGCGACAACCATCTCGCCCTGGATCGTCACGCTCCAGGCACTGGAACCATTCCGCGTCGAGGGGCCTCGTCAAGAGCCGCAACCGTTGCGCTACTTACGCGCCGGCGAAGCGAGGGCTTATGAGATCGAGCTTGCCGTCGATCTGCAAACCGCATTAATGCGCAAACGTGCTATCCCGCCTAAAAGCATCTCGCAGACGACCTTCGCCGACATGTACTGGAATGTCGCGCAGCAGCTCGCGCATGCGACGGTCAATGGCGCGGTGACGAGGCCGGGCGACCTCTACGCCTCGGGCACGATCAGCGGTTCGGCGCCGGGGACGCAAGGAAGTCTCATCGAGCTGGCGTGGAACGGCGAGCGGCCGATCGCGCTTCCGGACGGCGAGCGACGCGCTTTTCTCGAGGATGGCGATGAAATTACGCTCCGGGGCTGGTGCGAAAAGTCCGGCGCCCGCCGCATCGGCTTCGGCGCGGCTCGCGGCCGCATCGAACCCGCCATCAACGAAGCTTAAACGCTGGTCGGCGCCTCGATCCAGGAGCGAAAATACTCCGGCTCTTCGCACTCGATCCCGGCTTGCGCGAGCTGCAACGGCTTGAACGTGTCGATCATTACGGCGATCTCGTCGGTTGAGGTCTTTCCAAGGCTCTGCTCGACGGCGCCGGGCTGCGGGCCGTGAGGGGCGCCCGCGGCATGAAGCGTGATCGAGCCCTCTTCGACGCCGCGGCGGCTCATAAAGTTTCCGCTGACGTAATAGAGCACTTCGTCGCAATCGACGCTGGAGTGATTGTAGGGCACGGGTATTGCTAGCGGATGGTAGTCGAATAAGCGTGGAACGAAGGCGCAGAAAGCTGCTCCGGGCGCCTCGAAGGTCGCGTGGGCGGGTGGCGGCTGATGGAGTTTGCCCGTGATAGGCGCGAATTCGTCGAGGTTAAAGGCGTAAGGATAGCAATAGCCGTCCCAGCCAATTACGTCGCATGGGTGATTCTGCACGATATAGATTGCGTTACGACCCCCGCTCGTGACGCGCACTTCGTACTCACCCTGCGTCTCGACGGGTGGCTTGAGAACCGGGGCTCGAAAATCGCGCTCGTAATATGGGGCGTGCTCCTCGAGCTGGCCGAATTCGTTTCGGTACCGGCGCGGGATCGTTACCGTGCCGGTCGTTTCGTAGACGAGGACTCGCGTCAGAGATGAGGGAGCGAACCGGTACGTCGTTCCAGTCGGAATGAGCAGGTAATCGTGCTCGCGGTACGCCAGCTCGCCGAACTGCGTTTCCAGCACGCCCGCACCGTGGTGGATGAAGAGCAATTCGTCGCCTCCGGTGTTGCGATAGAAGTACTCCATCGGTTGGCGCGCGTCCGCGACCGAGATGACGACATCGTCGTTTCCGAGCAACGGCGTCCGCGATTCGATCGGGTCCGTGCCCTCGAGCTGCAGAGATGCCGTCTTCAGATGCCGATTACGTAGCGGTTCGTTCGCCGTGAACGAAACCGAAGCGCGCCGCCACGGCCGAACGTCGAGCGTTGCGGTCGGCGGGTGCAGGTGATACAGGAGCGAGTAAACGCTCTCGAAGCCTTTAGTGGAGAAGAGCTCTTCGGCATAGAGCCCTCCGTCGGGCCGCCGAAACTGAATGTGTCGCTTGTGCGGGACGGAGCCTGCGCGCACGTAGGACGGCATTATGCGCTTTCGCTTTCGGCTAGAATTGCGCGCTCGATCGCAGCAAAACCGTTGTCGCGGTGCGACCCGTCGCAGAACGGCTTCGTTTGAGAGCCCCCGCAGCGGCAGAGTGCCACGTTTTCCCCCTCGACGGTGTAGAGGTTACCGTCCGCATCGGTGAGGGTGACCCTCCCCCGAACGAGATAGGGACCGCTTTCGCGCACTTTGATCGTGACTTCATCCATTGCCGGTTCGGCTTCGACGTTTGGCCGATGCGGTCCTAATGATACGATGCAGTGCCGTTTAGGACCGCAGTCGCCAAGACATGTCCCTTGACGAACGCTTCAAGCTGGTCGGCAGTCATCGGCGTGCGGGCCGGAACGTGCGCCAAGTCGAGGGCGAGTAGAGTGAACGCGTAGTGGTGCGTCGTGCCCGGCGGCGGACATGGTCCGTAGTATCCCGCTTGGCCGCGCGACGTCTTGCCGAGCTGGTCGGCGGCGAGCTTTGCGTTGGGGGCGAGACGATGGATCGTCGTGGGGAGATTGTAGACGACCCAATGGAAGAAGCCGCCCGGAATCGGAGCGTCGGGATCGTGAACGATCAAAGCGAACGATTCCGTTCCCTTTGGCGCGTCGGCCCATGCCATTTCCGGCGAGCGGTTTTGACCGCCACAATCGGTCGCCATCGAGGGAGACGGAATAACCCCGCCGGGCGGAAAGTCGCCGCTTTGGAGGCGCATTTCGGGGGTCGCCGCCGCCAGCACGATGCCCAAGGTCGCCACCATGCGGAACATGGCCGTATGGTATCATGGCGTGGCCATGATGGGAGCTAGGCCTCACGCGGCGTAACCCCGCGAACCCCGCCAGAACCGGAAGGTAGCAACGGTAAGCGGGCCCTTACGGGTGCCGTGAGCCCCCTAGCTCTCGTCGTGGCCCGCTCGCGAAGCTTAAAAGGATGCAGTTGGGAACGTTCTACGCTGCCGCAGGCGCATTCGTTGGCGCCCTTGTGGCGATCTTCATCTATCACATGGCCGTCGCGCGCCCATCGATAACGCGGACTCGTCATCTGCTCGAGCTCCACGATAACCTTCTCTCGGGGAACGCCGGAAGCGCCGCGGGGCGGCTTGGCGCCCTCGAAGATGGCGAAGCAACGGCTCGCAGGGCGCGGCAAGGATTGGAAGATCGTATCGCGCAGCTCGAAGCGCTGGCCATAACCGACCTCTCGCGTGCCGGTTTCGTTCGCTACGATGCGTTCGCGGATAGCGGATCGCGGCTTTCATACGCGCTCGCCTTGCTCAATCGACATGGCGACGGCGTGGTTCTCAACAGCATCTACTCGCGCAGTGATACGCGTACCTTCGGCAAGCCGGTCGCAGGCTTCAAGCCTACGATTCAAGCTTCTGCAGAAGAACTCGAAGCGATCGAGCGGGCGCGGGCGCCTGAATCGTAGAACGGCGCGGCTGTGAATTTGCTGCTCTGCGACGTCGCCAAGGCGCTGAGCTTCGTCGTCAACGTGTATACGGTCTTATTACTGGTCTATGCCATCATCTCGTGGGTGCCGGATCTGCGCCGCGGGCGTTGGGTGTATTACCTGGCGTCGGTCATCGAGCCGGTGCTCATACCGATTCGCCGCATCATCCCGCCGCTCGGCGGCCTCGATCTCGCTTTCCTTGTCCTCTTGCTCCTTCTGCAGCTGCTGGTTCGCCCAGCCCTAGCGCAACTCGCCTTCAACAGCTGCATCGCCATCCTCGGTTATTAAGAGTTCATTGGCGCTGAAGTCAGAGCGACCGCACCGCATCGACGTCGCAAGCAACGTTCGCAATTTCTGCATCATCGCGCACATCGACCATGGCAAAACGACCCTTTCGGATCGGTTGCTCGAGATAACCCGCACGGTCCATTCGCGCGAGATGGAAGCACAGGCGCTCGACGCTATGGAGCTCGAGCGCGAACGCGGCATCACCATCCGGATGCATCCGGTCACGCTGGAGTACCGTGCCAGGAACGGAGAGCTGTATCGGCTCAACCTCATCGATACGCCGGGCCACGTCGATTTCTCCTACGAAGTCTCGCGCTCGCTGGCGGCCTGCGAGGGCGCCGTGCTGATTATCGACGCGGCGCAAGGAATCGAGGCCCAAACGCTGGCGAATTACCATCTAGCGCTAGAGCACGAGCTCACCATCATCCCGGTCATCAACAAGATCGATCTGCCCGCGGCCGACCCCGCACGGGTGATGGGCGAGGTCGAGGAACTGCTCGTGATGGAGAAGAGCGAGTGCATTTTAGCCAGCGCCAAGAACGGCATTGGCATCGAGGAGATCGTCGAAGCAATCGTTGACCGCATCCCTCCACCAAAAGGCCACCGCGACCGTCTGCGCGCGCTCGTCTTCAACGCGCAGTTCGACCCCTATCGCGGCGTGGTCAACTACGTGCGCATCGTTGACGGCACCCTCTCGCCGGGAACGCGTTTTATCTCGATGGCGCACGAGCGCGTCTTCGAGTGCACTGAGGTCGGCACATTCGCGCCACAGATGCGGGCGACGGACGCGCTCGGAATCGGCGACGTCGGCTACGTAATCGCCAACATCAAATCGCTCGGTGAGATCGACGTGGGCGACACGATAACGTCGGCGAGCGATCCGGCGCACGTGGCACTTCCCGGCTATCGCAAGGCTGTCCCGATGGTTTACTGCGGACTCTACCCGAACGAAGGCGAGTACGACGGCCTCCGCGACGCTTTAGAGAAGCTGAAGCTCAACGACGCGGCGCTGGTCTACGAACCGGAGAGTTCGGTAGCGCTCGGCTTCGGATTTCGCTGCGGGTTTTTGGGCTTGCTGCACATGGAGATCGTGCAGGAGCGGCTGGAACGCGACTACGGTCTCGATTTGATCGCAACTTCCCCATCGGTTGTCTTCCGCGTCGTGCGTACCGATGGAACGACCATGACCATCGACAATCCTTCGAAGCTTCCGGCGCCCAACGTCATTCGATCCATTGAAGAGCCCTATGTCAAAGCAACGATTATCTCGCCGCCCGAGCATGTCGGCGCGATCATGGAGCTCACGCAGAGCCGGCGTGGAGAGCTCGCGAACATGGAGTATCTCCACGACGGCCGCGTCATTTTGACTTACCAGATGCCTTTGATCGAAGTAATCGTCGATTTCTTCGACGTGCTGAAGTCGCGGACCAAAGGTTATGCATCGCTCGATTACGAGGTAACAGATTACCGGGAAGGCGACCTCGCTAAGCTGGAGATCATGCTCAACGGCGAAGTCGTCGATGCGCTCTCCTTTATTGTGGCGCGCGACAAGGCGGCCGGGCGCGGCCGCGCGCTGACGGAAAAGCTGAAGGAGCTGATCCCGCGTCAGATGTTCGAGGTACCGATTCAGGCCGCAATCGGCGGGAAGATCATCGCGCGCGAGACGGTGAGCGCGATGCGTAAGAACGTGCTCTCGAAATGCTACGGTGGCGACATCACGCGCAAGCGTAAACTCCTCGAAAAGCAGAAGGCTGGAAAAGAGCGCATGAAGCGCGTCGGTAAGGTGGAGCTCCCGCAAGAGGCCTTCATGGCGGTCTTACGGCTCGGTTCGTGAAGACGTACGTCGCGACGCATAATTCGGGAAAGCTGCGGGAACTAAAGGCGCTTTTCGCGCGATCGGCCTTACAGATCGTAACGCCGCGAAAGCCGCTTGCAATCGAAGTCCTCGAAAATGAGGCCAGCTACGGAGGCAACGCCATTCTCAAGGCGCGAGCGCTGGTTGAAACGCTGCGGGAGCGTCACGTCGCCGCCAGCGTTCTTGCCGACGACAGTGGGCTTGAAATCGACGCGCTCGGGGGCAGGCCGGGGATCCACTCGGCGCGATACGGCGGCGTCGAGATTGGTTGGCCGGAGCGGCGCGCGGCGCTGCTTGCCGAGCTGCGCGGAATACCGCCGTATCGGCGCACGGCTCGCTTCGTTTGCGTGCTGGCATTGATCGAGTCTCAAGGTTTGCCGATCATTGCGCGCGGCGAGGTTGGCGGCTACATTCTCGAAGCGGAGAGCGGGACCAGCGGTTTCGGTTACGATCCGCTCTTTCTGTACACGCCGTATGGGCGCGGTTTCGCGACTCTTTCGGAGAAGGAGAAGAACGCGGTCAGCCACCGGCGCCACGCGGCCGACGCACTGCTTGCGATGCTTCGCGACCGTGGTTGAGATTGTCGCCGGGTCGGGATTGCTCGACGGCGTTCGCACGATTCAGCGGCGAAGGGATATCGATGAAACGGGCCTGTGGCTTTCGTTGCATCTTTCAGAGCTCGGCTCGGTTTGGGTGGCGCGCGACGAAGCCGAAGTCATCGGCATCGTAGTCGCGCACGATTCGGAGGAAGAGCGTTACGTCGGCGACCTTTTCGTCGAGCCGTCATATCGCGATCAAGGGATCGGCGCGCGGCTGTTGCGCGCGGCCTTGGGCAATGCTGACGAGGTTGCCCGGACAATGGCCATCAATCCTCACGACGCCGCATCGCTCGCCTTGGCGCTCCGCTTTGGTATGGCTACGCGCGATTCCGTCGTGCGCTTCGCCGGCGCCATTCCACGTGAAGAAGAGCTCGCAAAGATGGCGGCCGGCGAATACCGGTTTGCGGTCGATACGATCGATCCGGTGATGCATGTCTTTGCCTTGAATGAGCTCGATCGGCAAACGCGGGGGACCGTGCGGCAGCCGGATCACGCGTACTTCGCTCAAAACGGCTCGGGCCAAATCTTCTTTTTGAGTGGCGAGTGCGTCGGCTATGCGTATGTCTGGCCCGACGGCCGCATCGGCCCGCTGGCGTGCGCGTCGGAAGCCTATCTCGTGCAGATCTTCGCCTATGCGCTCGTTACGCTTCAGCGAACTTATTCCGCGTCGTGGTGCACCACGCTCGTACCCGGATCCAATCGCCGGGTCGGGCGAGCGTCATTACGCGCCGGCCTGCAGATACAAGAACCTTTTCTATTGGCCCGAGCTTTCTCAACCGGCGCCCTGTCAACATACTTGGGATATCATGCGTTGCTCCTTTAAAAGAACAGTCGGCGACGGCCAAACGCGTTATCGAGTCGCAATCGCACGCGGTTAACGCGACAGCGGAAGGAGCGCGCCATTAGCAATTTGGTTCGCGAGGGTTGGGCAAAAAGGATCGTTTCGGAAATCACGAAATTGAAGTGCGTTGCGCATTGTCATGGCCGCAGAACGGTAGCGCAGTTTGGATAGCCGCATGTCGATCGGGGCGTAGCTCAGCTTGGTAGAGCGCTGCGTTTGGGACGCAGAAGTCGCAGGTTCAAGTCCTGTCGCCCCGACCAGAAACTTTGCGCCCGTGGTCTAACGGGATAAGGCACGAGTCTTCTAAACTCGAAGATGGGGGTTCGAGTCCCTCCGGGCGCATGGTAAAATTCGCATTCTTGTGGTGACTGTAGCTCAGCTGGTTAGAGCGTCGGTCTGTGGAACCGAAGGTCGCGGGTCCGAGTCCCGTCAGTCACCCCACGCGCGGCGGAGGACGTTGTATCGCCACTGCGTACAACTCAAAAAGCGGAAAGCGTCGGATGTAAGCGCCTTTAGCTCAGTCGGTAGAGCACCGGACTTTTAATCCGTTGGTCCCGGGTTCGATCCCCGGAGGGCGCATAGCTAGGCACCGCTAGCTCAATGGTAGAGCAGGTGACTCTTAATCACTTGGTTCGGGGTTCGAGTCCCTGGCGGTGCAAGTCTCTACGGCAGCCCCTGCATGAATCTGCGGGGGCTGCCACGTTACGCTGCAATTTCCACACCGGTATTCGGTCGGCGATAGCACGGATACCAGCGATGTGATACGGTGCAGTGAGACGCCTGCTCTCATGACCCTGCAGCCATCCAACATCTTGAGGTCTGAGCGATCGAGGAAAGGCTGCATTTTTGCGTTGGCCGAGAGTAATCGAGCGGTGGTCACCATGACCGTGCGAGGCAAGGTCGTTTCGCCCGCGCATGTTCTTCGTGGCCACGTGCCCACATCGAGCAATCGCATTATCGGCGTGCTTTCCGACGCAAGCCGCCGGGCTCTTTGGTCTAGTATGGAGCGGATCGACACGAAGACCGGCCAAGTGCTCGGGCGTACCGGCGAGTCCATTTCGCATTTTTACTTCGTTGAATCCGGCATGATTTCGCTGATGAAATCCATGCAGAACGGTGCAGCGGTCGAAATCAGCACCACTGGTCCTGAGGGGATCGCCCCCCTCGGCGCCATTTTCGACCTCGATCGAGCGGTCTTCGAATCAGTCGTCCTGATTCCGGGTGAGGTTCTGCGCATTCGTCGTGAGGCGCTCCGCAAAAGATTGGCGAGCGATCGCGAGCTCTTTCACGTAATGCGCGGCTATGCCGGCGTCGCCCTGAACCAGTTGGCCCAGAGCGCGGCGTGCAACATCCTTCATTCGGTGGAGGAACGGTGCTGTCGTTGGTTGCTCACGGCTCACGATGCCGCACGCGATCGAACGTTTTCGCTCACACACGAGTTCCTGGGAGCGATGCTCGGCGTTCGACGAGCGAGCGTGTCGGTTGCGGCGCAAACTCTGCAGCGGGCCGGACGTAATTCGCTATTGCCACGGGCAGATGACGATCACGGACCGGGCCGCCTTGGAACGAGCGGCGTGCGAATGCTATGCGGCTACCAAACAAGAGTTCGAGGCGTTCTTTCAGCAGGCTCGGTATAAGAACGTAGAGGCGGGGTCGCCGGCCCCCGCTTAGCGGTCGCAGAGCCCGCGGGGACCCCCTCGGCCAGGCCCCGGCGACGCACTTCCGTGGCCTCTGATTTCGGACCCGATGCTGCGTGACGCAGTGCGTCATAACCGTCCTTTAATAAAGCCCCTAGTCTATAGCAGAAATATAACGACTATCTGTACGGAACCGTACAGACGAGCTTTTGCTCTTCGGGTACGGTAACCCTACGTTGATTATCGTTAACGCATTAACGGAGCGGTAAAAAGCGGGTCGAAACGAGCTGCTAGGTTGGATAGTTTCCATGCCGGCGACTTTGGTTTCGCTACAAGGAGAAGTAGACCGCAAAATGGTGGTTCTGACCACGACCGAGGCGCCAGGTCCGATGAACTCGGATCTTATTCCGACGTCCGTGACGTCCGTATGGAAGACTGCGCCGTCGCGCCTTAGGTGCGATTTCGCCTCATCGGCCAGGGCGTGACGACCTTGGATCGTGTGGTGGATACGGTTCCCGAACGTGCGTTCGCCGTGGATCGGTCATCGGAGCCCTCCACGCGGAGCCGCTCGATCCGGGTATTTGAGAACGACCGAGCCTTCTATCTTTTCTTGAGCGACTTGGCGATGCTAGGGGTCGCCTCGTGGCTCGCCGTCTTCGGCGCTGGTTATCTAAACCACGTTTTGGACTATCCGAGGGTGGTGGAGTCGGCGTTGCTGTGGACGGCTACTTCCGTGTGGACGTTCAAGACGCTGGGACTCTACCGGATTTCCTACGCGCTGAACTCGAGGGACGAGTGGTATTACGTCGTCATGGGATTGGCGACCGGCGTCGTCCCGCTCTTGCTAATCTTTAGCATCGTTCCAGCGTTGTCGAGCTCGCGGCTGGTTCTTATGGGTTCCTTTGGATTATCGATCCTTCTCGTGGGCATGAGCCGGTCGATCGTCCATCGTCGGTTCGGGACCGATGCCGGTCGCCGCAAGCGCCGGGTAGCGCTCGTTGCGAGCTCTACGGAGCTCCTCCTAATCGCCGACGCAATGGGAGACGGGTCAAGCGTTCTAAGTTTGATACCCGTTGAAGGAACCGAGCAAGCAATAGCAAGCGTACTGAACGGCTCGCGTGAGTCGTGGTACGACCGCTTGCGAGAACAGGGCTGCGACGAGATCATTTTTTCCGGCATGCCGACGGTTCGCACCGCGCTCATGGTTGAGCGTGCCGCTCGCGACGGCATCACAATAGGATTCGCACCCCCAGGGCTCTCGTTGCAGGCCTATCGCCTAAAATTCCTCGCTACGCAACGGCAGCCCATTCTGGTTGCCGGCCGCGTAGCAGCCTGCTCGCCGGTTAACGTCTTCTTGAAGCGTGTCTTCGATCTGACGGTAGGGTCGATCGGTGTCCTGCTGACGTGGCCGGTCATGGTGGGCGCAATGATAGCGATCCTTATAGAGTCGGGGCGTCCCGTCATATTCCGGCAAACGAGAATAGGACGCGATGGGAAACCGTTCGACATTCTCAAGCTCCGCTCGATGGCGCGAGACGCCGAAGCGCAATGCGGTCCCGTATGGGCGGTAGGTGACCCAGCCAACGACAGCCGCGTGACTAAAGTTGGAAAATTCATTCGCAAGACGAGCATCGACGAGCTTCCTCAGTTCATCAACGTCCTGCTTGGTAATATGTCGATTGTAGGGCCGCGCCCGGAGCGGCCGACGTTCGTGGAGCGTTTTCGAACAGAGTACGAGCGATATGACGAGCGCCACTTGGTTCGGCCCGGCGTAACGGGCTGGGCTCACGTCCACATGCGGCGGAGTCCCGACATGGATCAGATCGGCGAACGGTTGGATCTGGACCTATTCTATATCGAGAACTACTCGTTGCTCTTGGATATCTTCATCACGTTCAAGACCGCTGTCGAAGTCTTGTTTCAACGCTGGTAGTCGGTTCCACGGTTGCGTTGGCGACGACCCGGCCGGCCTAAACGACGATCCAAGGCCATCACGTAGCCGGCCTCGAACGCACCACTAATGAGTAGCCCGGTGGCTGCGATCCCTGCCGTTAAGCAGAGACCGCTGATTTCTGTTATCGTGCCGACGTTAAACGAAGAGGCGCATATCGGTGCGGTCATCGAGGATATGCTCGGCCAAGAAGGGCTCGATGCCGACGTGGAAGTGCTGGTCGCGGATGGGGGCAGCACCGACAAAACGCGCGAGATCGTGGAACGTTACTCGGCTTGCGGAAACGTTCGCCTGGTCGACAATCCCAAGCGACACCAGGTATTCGGATATAACCTAGCCATAAGAGCGGCGCGCGGATCGATCGTCTGCATCGTGCACGCGCACGCCAGATTTTCGCGAACCTACCTCGCAGCTTGTCTGGATGTCCGAGATCGCACGGGCGCCGCGAACGTGGGCGGCGTCATTCGTCACCGCGGCGAGGGGCTCGTTGGGGAAGCGATCGCGCTCGCGATGTCTTCGCCGCTCGGCGTGGGCGACTCGAAGTATCGTCACGCGAAAGAAGAGCAATGGTGCGATTCAGTAATGGGCACCTTCATGGACCGCAGCCTTTTTGACGAAATAGGTTTTTACAATGAGACCAATCTCGTTAACGAGGATTGTGAGTTTAACTACCGGCTTCGATCCGCCGGTTATAAGGTATTCCTTTCTCCCAAGATCGAGGTAACGTACTGGGTGCGTCCGTCGCTTATCGGCCTCGCAAGGCAGTACGTGCGTTACGGGCTTTATAGGCGCTGGACTGAGGTTCAGCATCCGGGCTCCGTACCGTGGCGGGTCTACGCGCCCCCGGTACTGGTGTTGGGACTAGCAAGCTCGGTGGCCTTGCTTCTCATGGGGCGTGAAATCTTGGCGGCCATGGTGCCGCTGCTCTACCTCTGCTTCCTGGGCATCGCCTTCGTCGACGGCATGCGTCGATCCAGACGGATTGCCCTCGCGCTCTTGGAGCCGATCGCCATTGCGACGATGCACCTGGCCTTCGGCGTAGGATGGCTACGCGGTTTTGTTACGCTGCGAAGGCGGAAAGACGCGTCCTCGAATTGAACTAGTGCGGCGACCAGCGTGGGACGTGGTAGGCGACTCATCTTGGCGGAAGCATTTCCAGGAGGTTCCCAATTTTTAAGGAGGCGGGCTTACCCGGGCGTTCTAAGAGAACGTCGCTAACGTCCTTGTATATCACCGGAGGCCAGCACAGGCCTATGGGTTTGAAAGCGCGCGAGGAGTGGGCCACATTTCAAAGGGGCGTTATTTTGCGCGTCGATCTCGAGGACGGTTCGGTCGAGCGATGCGTCGAGTATATTACGCCTCCAGACGCCTGCCTCAAGGATTCTTCGATTACCTTTGAGGGTGGGGTCATACAGGGCGACCGGCTCTATACCTGTACGCGAACCGAGGCGCTAGTCTATCAGATACCCCAGTTGGCGTTGCTCGAGCATGTCTCTTTACCGTGCTTCAACGACGTTCACCACGTGCGCCCGAGCAAAGACGGAAACTTGATCGTAACGAGCACCGGACTCGACATGGTCGTAGAGACTACCCTAGATGGGAAGATACTGCACGAGTGGGGCGTGCTCGGGGAGAGTCCGTGGGTGCGCTTTTCGCGGGATATCGACTATAGGCTAGTTCCAACGACCAAACCGCACCAATCGCACCCCAACTATACGTTTTACCTGGACGACGCGCTCTGGGTCACCCGCTGCAATCAAAAGGACGCCGTGTGTCTGAGCGACCCGGCCTCGCGGATCGACGTGGCGGTCTCTTTTTGTCACGACGGCGAGGTTTACGGCGGGAAAGTATATTTTACGACGGTTAACGGCAACGTCGTGATAGTTAACGCCAACACGCTCCAAACCGAGAGGGTCATAGACCTCAACAAAATTGACAACTCGGGAAACTCCAACTTAGGGTGGTGTCGCGGCTTAGGGATTGTTAGTGAATCGCACATGTGGGTTGGATTTACGCGATTTAGGGAGACACGCTTTAAAGAGAATGTCAGATGGGTTAAGCGTTACATCAAGGGAGAAGAAAAAGCCACGCATATCGCGCTCTATGACGTCGTCGCCGGTAGATGCCTTGCAGAAATCGACCTCGAGCCTTACGGCATGCACGTTATTTTTGGAATATTCCCGACGGACATCGGCTAAGGGTTGCTTCGACGAGTTCGCTTAGCGTGAACCGCTGGCCGACCGGCGCAAAATTCGCGTTCACTATCATGGACGACACGGACCGTGCCTATTTAGAGACCGTCAAACCGTTCTACGACGTGCTTCGTCGCCATGGGTTTCGCACGACCAAGACGGTTTGGGCGTTTGATTCGCCGCCCGACGATCCTTTTCGGGGAGATAGTCTGCAAAATCCGGCGTACCGCGCGTGGGCGGTCGAACTTAGGGATGCGGGCTTTGAGATCGCGTGGCATGGCGCCCGTTCGGGGGGAACCGAAGCTTCCGCTCACCGCGAAGCGCTCGATTATTTTCGCGAAGTATTTGGCAACTATCCTCGGACGTACGCGAACCACGCGGTGAATCCGGAGTGTCTGTATTGGGGCGAGGAACGATTCGATAATCCGCTCGTTCGGGAGATGTTTCGCCGGCTCTCAGGCCGCAAGCGTTTCCTAGGCTCGACGCCGGGCACTCCGTACCATTGGGAAGATTTATGCGCCGAAAGACTGCATTACGTCCGCGGGTTCAACTTCGATGACACGGTGACTTCGCGCAAAGATCCGTGGATGCCGTATCACGATCCGCGCCGGCCGGCGGTGAGCCGTTGGTTCTCGGCTAGCGACGGGTCGGACGTCGAGCACTTCGTGCGGCTCCTTTCACCCGCGCGCGTCGAGCAGCTCGAGCGCTCTGAGGGCTGCTGCATTGTCTACGCGCACGTCGCCGATGGGTTCGTCCGGGGCGGCAAAGTCGATGCTCGCGTCGTTGAGATACTCGAAGATCTCGCCGCGCGAGGCGGATGGTACGTGCCGGTGGAAGCGATCCTCGACCACGTGGAAGCTGAGCGCGGAGAACGGGTCATTAGCACGGCAGAGCATTGCTGCCTCGAATGGCGATGGGCCGCCTATCAGGTTAGGCGGCAGATTGCCGCCGCAGTACGAGGCGGGAAAGCGATTGCTCCCCGCCGAAAATAATCGAAAAATAATGCTAAGTTGCCGACTCTGTTGTATGCGTGCAGGATGCCACGGCGCCTGTATGCGTACGCCTTAACAATGAAGCGTTTACTCTCGGCCTCGGCTCGTCCCTTAGCTGCGGCGTTACTGCTGTTTTGCCTAGTGGCAACCAGTGCCGAGGCGGAAACGAACCCCTATACGATTCACGCGGACGATCAACTGCAGGTACTGGTCTTCGGCACGCAGGGCGTTAACTCGATTCCGGTTCAAGGACAGTCCGCGGCAAACACGATCCCCGCGCTTTCCCAAACCGTTACCGTGCTAACCGATGGAACGATCACCTATCCTCTCATCGGGTCGATCAGCGTGGCGGGCTTGCGTCCGACGGACGCAGCCGATCGCATTGCCGCGGCGCTCTCCGTCTATGTGAAACATCCCAACGTATCCGTGCTCGTCCTAAAAGGAACCCCGGCGAGAATCGAGGTCCTCGGCAGCGTCGAGCACGGCGGCCAGTTCGAGTTGCAGGAGGGTGACCGCCTCGTCGATGCTCTGGTCAAGGCGGGCGTAGGGCCGACGTCGTTTGCGGACCTTAATCACATTACGATCAACCGGGTCGTCAACGGCGTTCCCCAGCTCTACAACATCAACGCTTACAACATGCTCCTCAATGCAGATTACTCGGCAAACCCTCTCCTCGAGCCTGGCGATGTCGTCTACGTTCCTAAAGCAAGGCAGCACGACGTATCGAATTACGCAAATATTCCCTTCGCCTTGTATTATTTGTACTTGCTGGCGGTGCCCAGCGCCGCAGCGATGGTAGTACGCTAGGAAAATGTACGAGCTTGCGTCGCTCCTAGCATCGATTCGGCGACGCCGCCGCTTGGCGGTTGCTCTTTTTCTGCTTTTTTTGGTCGCCGGCGCGACCGGAGTGATGCTGCTGCCGCGTACGTATTCGACGTCGAGCCAAGTGCTGATCAAACGGCCTGACACTACGGTGCAGGCAACGACGTACCCGCAGATAGACGCGCTTCTCGCGTGGAGACGCGACACAGCAATCGAAACTTACGTTGCGCTGGCACGGCAGCCGGCAATTGCGGAGCGCGTTATTCGCCAACTCGACCTGAAAACCAGCGCAAGGGCGTTGCTCGAGAGGAACGTGACCGTGACGCCGCTCACGACGGCTTCGGGAGCGGATTCGGACATCATGAGCATCAGCGTCGATTGGCGCAATGCGGCTGAATCGGCAAGCATAGCGAATGCCTTTGTAAGTTCGGTTATCGAGCAACAACGCACGCTGGCGGCTTCCCAAGCATCAGAAGCCGCAACCTCACTTTCGAGAGCTCTGAACGATGCGCAGGTCGGCCTGTCGAATGCTAACCGCGCGCTGACGCTCTTCGAATCGCGCCACGAGTTAGCGGATGCGTCCACGCAAACGACGAGTCTGCTCTCGGCGATCAGTGAGATCCAGTCGAAAACACGAGCCGTTGAAGCCGACCGCACGCAGGCCCAGGGTCAGCTTTCAATCATTGGTGCGGAGCTGGCGGCCTCGCCTGGAACGGTCAACGCAAACAAATTGATCAGCAGCTCTCCGGTCGCCGATCAAATCGAGCAGCAGCTTGCCCAGCAGCGCGTTCAGCTTCGTCTCCTGCGTCAACAATTTACGGAGAAGTACCCTGACGTCGTGGCCACCGAAAAGCAGATCGCGAGCCTCGAGTCCGCTCTAAAGGTCGTTCCCAGCACGAAGCTTACCTCAAGAAGCGAAGAGCCAAATCCCCTCAAGACGGGGCTGACAAGCCAGACGGCAAACTTACAAGCTCAGATAGCCGGCGATTCGGCTCAGCTAGGGCTGCTGCGCTCTCAAGAGGCATCGCTCCTGAACCAGTTGCGGCTGTATCCCCAGGATATCGCGGAACTTTCGGATCTACAGCGCAAATCCAAAGCAGCTGAAGGCATCTACGATGCGCTTCAGAGCAACTACTTCAACGCCGTCGTGGCTAAGAGCATGGCGGTCAGCGACCTATCGGTCCTACAGAGTGCCGACGCAAGCTTTGCGAGCGCGAGGCCGCCTCGAATGCCTGCGCTGCTGACGGTAGTCGTCGTTGCTTTCTTCGCTGCTATCGCGATCGTTGCGCTGCTTGACTGGTACATGCTTGGCTCCGTCCACCTGAGCGAAGCCCGCTAACCGCCGCTTGCGGCTTAGCCGGCGCCCCCCAAAATGAGCAACATCGCACAAAAGAGTTTCGAAACTTTTGCGATGCGCGTCGCCGCGCAGCTCGTGGCCGCCGGTGGCGCGGTCGTTATTGCCCGAACCTTATTGGCAACGGGCAAGGGCGAGTTTACCTACGCCGGTACGATACTCGCTTTCGCCCTCATGGCGACCGTCGGCCATAATAAGGCGGTCCTTTGGCAATACGGCAGGCGCGGCCTCCCGCCGGCAGCGGTTATTAGGGTGATGGTTCTCGTCGTTATCGCTATCAGCGTGCCGCTAATCCTGGCGATGGTTTTGCTCGGCCACCTTATATCGTCGCAGCAAAGCCTTTTCTTCGTGGCGCTCGCACTGCCGTTCGCTATGTTTTCACAGTCGGCGATGGGCATTCTCCTCGGCGACGGCGACGTGCGGCGCGCGAATATAGTCGGCATGATTCCGCCGGTCGCCGCGGTGCTCGTTTACGTCCCGCTGATTCTTTTCGTTCATCGCAGCCTTACGGTAGTCTTGACGGTCTGGGCCGCAAGCTACGTCGTCGGCGGAATATACACGATGTTCGCGCTAAGGCGATATCGTCGCAACGCTGCGAACGTCGATTTAAAGGCGCTTGCAAAAGAGCAGCTGACTTTCGGCAGCCAGGCATGCCTCAGCAGCTTGGTGCAATATCTCGATTTTCGCATCGGCGTCTTCCTGGTGATGTTTATGATGGGCAGCGCGGCGCTCGGCGTGTATTCGGTCGGGATTGGAATTGGCGAGTTTATCTGGCAATTGAGCAGCGCCATGATCAACCCGGCGCTAAAGGATATCGGCGGTAGGGATTCTGCAAGGGCCATTGAGGTCACGGCGAAGTGCATGCGCCACTCGCTCGTCCTCGTTTTTGCGGCGGCAGTGCTCGTAGCCGTCCTGGCCCGCACACTCGTGCCGCTCGTTTATGGGCCGGCGTTTGCGTACGGCGCGGTGGTCACAATAGCGCTGCTTCCCGGAATTGTCGCCTACAGCATGATGCCGGCATTGTCTTCATTTTTTTTGCAGCAATTGGGCCAGCCGCGTCTGCCTTTTTACTTTAGCGCGCTATCGGCAATCGTTTGCGGCGTCGTTACCGCACTAGCACTGCCTCATTTTGGAATCATTGCCGCTGCGGTGGCGACGTCGATTTCCTACTCGATCGCCTTCATCGCGGCCGCCCTATATTTCGTCCGGCGGACCGGTACGGGCCTCGGCACGATCTTCGCTTTATCGGCCGACGATCTGCGGCCATACTACGGACTGCTGACGAGCGCCGTCGGCGCTCTCCGGGGCCGATAAGCGACGATGTCGTCCTATAGCTCCGGGCGGCTCACCGGCGCGGATGCAACCCGTGCGCGAGCGATCATGGCGCTGCTCGTTGGCGCTTGCGCTGTTTTTGCTCTCGTCGTTAGTGTAACGACCGGGAATTGCCACGCGACGTTCGCGATTCCGATGCTCTGTCAGCCATCGGTAGGATTACCCGCGGCCATCGTAATCGCCGCGCTGCCGCTCCTCGTCTTCGGTACCGCTCGTCACCCGCTGGCGGCCCTTTTTGCGCTCTATATTGTGTTGGTCCCGATCGATGACGTGCTGCTCGTGGGATCGTCGCTTACGGTAACTAAAATATTAGGCATCGCAGTTGCCGTGGCTGCGATTGCCACGATCGTCAAGCGAGGTACCCGCGTTCGGCTCCCCTTTGCGGTCTTCGGCTGGGGCGTGGTGGTCGGGCTCATGGCATTGAGCACGATTTGGACAATTGATCCGACCTTAGCCGTTGAGACTTTGGTTACCATTGCCTCGGCATTTGCTTTGTTTGTCATCATCGTGGCGGTGCCGATGGAACCCGAGGAGTTTCGCGCCATCATCGCAGCGACGATTGCCAGCGGCGTCGTCGTCGGTATCATTGCAATGTTCAGTGCGCGACACGAGCTATCGACCCTCCCGGGCCAAGAGGGTCGTCTCTACCTTACCTTCGGAGGTACGACGTTAGATCCCAATCGCTTCGGGGCGTCGCTCCTCTTGTCGGTCGCGATGACGTTGGGCGCGATCGGTCAAGTCCGAGGTTGGGCTCGTATCGGATTAGTGGCGATCTTGCCATTCCCGCTTGTCGCAATTTACCTCACGGCATCGAGAGGAACCACGCTGGCGCTCATGGCGATGGCAATTGTCGGCATCATCGCGAGCAGGTACCGGCTAGCTCTGAGCGCAGCGCTAGCCGTAGTCGTTGGTTTCGTGCTTGCTATCCCCAATGAGATCACTTCGCGCTTTTTCGAAGAAGGGACGTTGGCGAGCGGTGCCGGACGGCTTTATATCTGGCGAGTCGCCATTGAGGTTTTTCGGCGCCATTGGCTGCTCGGCACTGGGGTTGGAACATTTCCCTCTGCGTACGATCGAGCTTTCATGTTAGCCTTCCAGCCCGTGTCGGCGGGTTGGACCCGAGCGCCTCATAGTTTACTGATCTCAACAGCCACGGAGTTAGGCGTCGTCGGAATCGTGGTCGTGATCTTCGCGCTCATACTTCAATATCGCAGCGTACGCTCCATCGGTCCGGAACATCCCTATCCTTGGCTGCGCACGGTGTACAGAGCTGCGTTCGTCGGACTACTCGTGGCCGCGACGTTTGTCGATGTCTTAGGGGCAAAATTTTCATGGCTGCTTTTCACCGAGATGCTTCTGGCCGTTGGCCTGGCTGCGCATCGGCCGATAATCCGGCCCGAATGATGGTTTTATAATTGCCGCGGGTATCCATCGTCGTTCCGCTGTACAACAAAGCCCCGTACGTTCTGCGCACGCTTGAGTCGGTCGCAGCACAGACCGTGACGGATTTCGAAGTGATCGTCGTCGACGATGGGTCGAGCGACGGCAGCGCGGACCTGGTCGCGAAATTTTTGGACCCGCGATTCAAGTTGCTGCGTCAAGCCAACGCCGGCCCGGGCGCCGCGCGCAATCGCGGGCTTTACGAGGCGAGCGCCCCGCACGTTGCGTTCATCGATGCCGACGACGTTTGGTTGCCGCAGTTTCTCGAAGAGAACCTTGCCTTATTCGAGCGCTATCCGGCCGCAGGGGCAGTCGTCTGCGGCTGGACCAAGTATCCTAGCGGCGAGCGGCAGACGGACTACTGGAGAGCGCGAGGCGTCGCGGACGGCCCGTTCCTGATTTCGCAGGGGACGACGCCTGATCGGCTCTTCGCAATACTCGCATTCATGAATCCAAGCACCATCCTTGCGAAAAGCCACGTTATCCGGCGTTGGGGCGGCTTTTACGAAGATCGTTGCTTGTATGGCGAAGACACGACCCTTTGGCTGAAAATCCTTCTAAACGAGCCGATGTATTTCAATCTGCACGCACTCTCCGAACTCGATGTTGAAGCTTCTGAACTTTGCCGAAACTACCGTGGTGCGCGTCCAATCGAGCCTTTTTTGCTCGATCCGCGCATCCTTCGCAATGCTTGCCCAAAGACTTTGCTCCCGCTTCTCGAGGATCTCCTAAAGGTATTCGCGTGCAAAACGGCTGCGATGTTGGGATTCTGGGGTGAATGGCGTCAGGCGCGTGAGCTCATGCGGCGCTTCCTCTCGCCCGGCGATTGGCGTACCCCGCTGTTTCTCCCGGCCCTCGTGAGCTCGTCACCCTTCATCATGCCGATAGGTTGGCTGGTGCGTCCGTTCGTCAAGCGATGAAGCCAATTCCGGCAGCCGCTTGCGTGAAAACCAAAGGTCGCGAGACTGCTATGGCCCGGCGGCGAGATGCGGTCGAGCTGGAACGGATCGCGAGTGCGAGCACACCATTGGTTTGAAACGGTGAACGCAAGATCGTAGCCGGCTTCGGCCGTTGCGGCGAAAACGTTCTCCGCAATGTCGCGGGAGCGGCCATTCGGATATGCCAATGCCTTACATTCCAGGCGCGTTTGCGCTTCAATCAACGCGCGGCTCTCACAAAGTTCTCGCCGCAGGTCTTCGGGCGAAAGCTGAGTGAGGATGGGATGGGTCATCGTATGGGACCCGAGATCGAAACCCGCGGCCGCAAGGGCGCGTACGTCGTCCCAGGACATGAACTCCTGTACTGCAGAGTCAATTATCGTGTCGGCGTGCGGCGTAGCGCGGGCAAGATATGCCAGGAACTCGCGGCGGCGTCCGTCATTGCACGTCTTGCATGCCTCGACGATCGAAAGCGCCAGTGCTTCCCGAGCCGGCGGGGATTCGGGAACGGCGTGGACCGCTCCGTCCGGACTTTCGAGCGAGGCCGCGGTCCACGCGAGAACGCGTGAGAAAACCTCATCGGGCCACAGGACCCGATCGCCTCCGATGTACCCGGAAGCGATGCAAAACAATGCGGGGAAACCCTTTCGGGACAAGATCGGCGCGGCCAACGTCGCATTATTGCGAAAGCCGTCGTCGAAGGTTATCAGAACGGGCGGCCTGCGAGGCTGCCAATCCCCGCGCTTCCAGCGAGTGAAATCGGCCAGGCCTACCGGCGTGCAACGGACGCCGAGCCAGTCGAGATGCGCCTCGAATTCGGTGACCGTGTGATGGTATCGGAACGGCTCGCTGTGTTCTCGCGTTAGAATGGCGTGGTACACGAGGACGAGCGCGTCGCGGGTGTGTAACGAGACCGCAAGCCGATCGATGCCGGCGAGCGCGAAACCCGAGAGAGCCGACTTCTTTACCAGACTCAATACTGCGTTCATGTATTCCCGATGACGAGACTTGCCGAAGTTACCTTGATCCCACTGCTATCCCTCTTTGGTTTGCTTTTATTAGGGCATGCCTCGCAAGCCGATTGCTGCGCGCCACCGATGCGGCACGGGCCTCCGCTCGTCTATCCCCCGGACATGGCGGCGATGCTCAGGACACCGACCCGGGCGCGGCGACCGGCATCCCCGATCCTGTTATCTCGTTTCAACTCACCGAGTGCGGTACGCTGACCGTGCAGAACGTCGGCGGCGCCTGTCCATCCACCAGCGGCGCTACGAGCACCTCGACATCAAACGGAACCGACCACGGCAAGACGGCCTGCTTCAATACCAGCACGACGAGCGAGCACGTCCTCAGTTCGTGGTCAAGCACGATCCGATCTCATCGTATAAATACGTGCTTGCCTTGAAAGGCGGCGAGATGACTCTTGCCGCGGCCTCATTCTATTGCACGATAACTAAGCCGGCGGCTTCGAGCGCGTGGTGCGTTAACTAATAACAAAAGCATACTTAAATAGTCTAACTCAACGTCCGTTGCTGTTTACGCATTAACGGCAGGGAGTTCTGGGATAATCCGAAGCATGAAAGCCTTAGATAGGTTGCGTGCTACCGCAATTCCGACTTTACTCTTGGTACTCTGTGCCTGTGGCGGACAAACGTCCTCAATGGCACCATCTCAGCTTCTACCTACGACCTCAGGAGGAAGAGTAGACGCGGCCTCGGTCGCGCCTGAGCGAACGCTCGACGCGCCGGATAATCCGGCGTTCAATGAGTTCCTCGCTATAAACGATCGCGGCGACATCGCCGACACTAGTGGTGATGGAACGCCGATCGCAGCTTATGTCGCCCACCCGCCATATAGCCAGCGCGATTTCAAGAAGATCGCGTTTGCAGGGGCAGTTGGCACTGCGGTCACGGCAGTCAACAACGCCGGAACGATCGTCGGCTACTACGTCGACGCTAAGGGCAATACGGCGGCGTTCATGGTACAGCGCGGCCTCTGGACGCATTATGCGGGCCCGGGCCAATCGACCATCACGAAGTACCTCGGCATCAACGATGCAGGCGTGAAGGTCGGCTTCTACACCGACCGGCACGGAAACAATGTCGGCTTTGAGATCGGCGCGAAGAACGCCGGTTTTCTGCGCATTAGTCCTCCAGGCAGCAAAAGCGTGACCCCGTCGGGTATCAACGACCAAGGAGCGGTCGTCGGCTACATGACGAGCCGGCGCGGCTCGGTCGAGGGGTTCCTCTGGTCGCAGGCCGGCAGCTTTACAAGATTCTCTTATCCCGGCGCCGCCGAAACCAAGGCGCTCGGCATGAACAAGCATGGCGCGATCGTCGGCTCTTACGTTGACGCTTCGGAAAAAACGCACGGCTTTGTGTTGCGCGATGCGGCGACCAGCCCTCAATGGCAATCCGTTGACGCAGCGAAATCCGATGGTTACACGGTCTTAACCGGCATTAACGCCCACGGCGCCCTCGTCGGCTATTATCGCGACCGCTCGTCCCACACGCGGGCACTTCTCCGCTCCGCCTCGCAGGACGACGCTCCGGCCGGCGTTCCGCTCGTCATCCCCGTCTGGGGACAAGGCGGCATACAAGATCCCGACCCGGGCGCGATCGCCGACCGGCACCTTTTTGCCGCGATCCTCGATGACACCCCGATTACGAGCAAGTACCTTGCTAGTAATTGCCCGGGAGTCAGCAGCAGTTCAACTTGCCAGCCATATAAGTACGTAAACTTCTCCCACAACCACTGCAATAACCAGCTCACGCACGGGGCATATCTTTACGCCAACCGCGCGGATGAAAACGGATTCCTCCATGTGTATCCAAACTCGCAGACGAAGAGCAGTCGCCTCCTCGATTCAACATCCAACCCGTTAGGTCTCAAATGCAAGCCGGACAACGCCAACGCGGTGATGCGAATGAATCTGGGCGACCCTAAGCTCAATGCCTGGATTTATAAGAACGTATGGACCGGGAAGAGCTATGTCACCGACTTTCCATCGCCCTACGGGGTGATGGAAGACACCGTCGGGGCCCTCGCCTATATCGTTGTCGGCGGAGGCCCCGGCACTGCCGTATCGACTGAATACGGCAGCGGCACATCGCCGTCGGGTTTTGCCGACCAAGTTGGGGATTCGCCGTATCATGCGGCCACCGACTTCGAATCGTCGATTGGCGCCTTCATCAACGGGGCTTGCGGCGCAACCTGCCTGAACATGGCGTTCAACGGCGTTGCAACCGGAGGCCTAAACGCCGGTGCGTGCAGCATCATTCACAACGGTCACTGCCACGACCGGGGAGCCGCCGGGATGATCGACGATCAGGCAGCCATCGATCACATCTGCGCAACGGTCACGGGCGGTAATCTCAAGTACCTCCAGGCGGAGCGTCCGATCTTTTCGGGACGATTCGGCGTTGGGTTCCTCAATAGCCAGACCGTAACTATGGGCATCAATACCAATGCGAATCTCTATTCACACACCTCCGATGGTTGCGCGGATGCCAAGATCGTGGACATCGAAACCAGTTACGGCTCGGGCGGTCCGGGCGACATAACGGGCGGCTATCGCGTTAGGCTCGCGGCCTTGG
This sequence comes from Vulcanimicrobiota bacterium, assembly GCA_963826325.1. GTDB lineage: Bacteria > Vulcanimicrobiota > Vulcanimicrobiia > Vulcanimicrobiales > Vulcanimicrobiaceae > Cybelea. Next base: position 109,934 of record CAWGWT010000011.1, on the reverse strand, counting down.
CATGGCGGTGGCTCGTCGCCAATCCGGCGACCGGCATTCCGGACCGCGTGGTCTCGGACCAACTCAGCGAAGGCGGGACCACGAGCGAAGCGCCCTATTTCTTTGAAGACACGCTCGTGCCCGATGGAGCTGAGACCTCCGTTCCAAAGTTCGTGTGGAATGGCAGCGTGCAGACCGTCGGCGGCGGCTGTCCATCCATCAGCGGCGACAGCGGCGGTGCGGTCGCGCTGCTCGTGCAGTGCGTCGGCTCGGCGGGGATCTACTGCCAACAATACGAGCACCTCTACTCCAACGGAATCGATCACGGCAACACGGCGGCCTGCTTCAATACCAGCACGACAAGCGAGAATATCACGAGCAACTGGTTCAAAAACGACCCGATCTCGTCGTATCAATACGTGCTCGATTTGAAAGGCGGCGAGATGACGTCGGTGCCGTATGCAGGCGTTTCGGGTGGCTCGATTGCCATGCGCACCTGCACGAGCAAAACTTACTGTACGGGCAGTAATGACCTTTCGGCGCAAGCTGCAACGTTCAAGGGCGATGGAAGCGATACGCTGTGCGGCCAGTGCGGCGTCGTTCTCCTCGAAGATAACTAGGCAAGAGAGCGCCGGCGCCTAACCGCGCCGGCGATAACCATCAACAAAATACACGCGCTCGTAATCCTCCGTCGCAGATAGCGACGTTCCAAGGTAGGATAAATAAGCGGCAGTCTCGAGCGCCGGCGTTAAAGAATAACAAAATCGCGATAAAATAGTCTAACTCAACGTGCCGGGCACGTTTATACATTAACGCGATGCTCTTCTGTCATAATGCGCACATGAACGCTTTATATAGGTTGCGTGCTACTGCAATGTACGCGTTACTCTTTGCCCTGTCTGCCTGTGGCGGACAAACGTCCTCAATGGCACCATCTCAGCTTCTACCTACGACCTCAGGAGGAAGAGTAGACGCGGCCTCGGTCGCGCCTGAGCGAACGCTCGACGCGCCGGATAATCCGGCGTTCAATGAGTTCCTCGCTATAAACGATCGCGGCGACATCGCCGACACTAGTGGTGATGGAACGCCGATCGCAGCTTATGTCGCCCACCCGCCATATAGCCAGCGCGATTTCAAGAAGATCGCGTTTGCAGGGGCAGTTGGCACTGCGGTCACGGCAGTCAACAACGCCGGAACGATCGTCGGCTACTACGTCGACGCTAAGGGCAATACGGCGGCGTTCATGGTACAGCGCGGCCTCTGGACGCATTATGCGGGCCCGGGCCAATCGACCATCACGAAGTACCTCGGCATCAACGATGCAGGCGTGAAGGTCGGCTTCTACACCGACCGGCACGGAAACAATGTCGGCTTTGAGATCGGCGCGAAGAACGCCGGTTTTCTGCGCATTAGTCCTCCAGGCAGCAAAAGCGTGACCCCGTCGGGTATCAACGACCAAGGAGCGGTCGTCGGCTACATGACGAGCCGGCGCGGCTCGGTCGAGGGGTTCCTCTGGTCGCAGGCCGGCAGCTTTACAAGATTCTCTTATCCCGGCGCCGCCGAAACCAAGGCGCTCGGCATGAACAAGCATGGCGCGATCGTCGGCTCTTACGTTGACGCTTCGGAAAAAACGCACGGCTTTGTGTTGCGCGATGCGGCGACCAGCCCTCAATGGCAATCCGTTGACGCAGCGAAATCCGATGGTTACACGGTCTTAACCGGCATTAACGCCCACGGCGCCCTCGTCGGCTATTATCGCGACCGCTCGTCCCACACGCGGGCACTTCTCCGCGCCGCCTCGCAGGACGACGCTCCGGCCGGCGTTCCGCTCGTCATCCCCATCTGGGCATCGGCCGGCGACTCAACAAATCCCGATCCGGGCGCGGTGGCGGATCAACATCTTTATGCCGCACTCATGGATCCCAGCCCGGACACCAGCAAGTCGCTTGCGAAGAATTGCCCGGGAGTCAGCGGCAGTTCAACCTGCCAGCCGTACAAATACATCAACTTCTCTCACAACCTCTGCACTAACCCGGCCACGCTTGCGGCCTATCAGTATGCCGACAGCAGCGACGAAAACGCATTCCTCCACGTTTATCCCGGCGGAGTGACGCAGAGCAACCGTTACATCTTCGAATCGCCGAATCCAAACGGCCCCAACTGCCAGCCGGACAACGCTAACTCGGTAATGCGGATGAATCTGGGTGATCCAGCGTTCAACGCCTGGCTTTATAAAAACGTCTGGACCGGAAACAACTATACAGCGGACTTTCCGGCGCCATACGGCGTGATGGAAGACACGACCGGCGTGTACGCCTACAGCGTTGTCGGTGGTGGCCCCGGCATTTCGGTATCGACCGAGTACGGCAGCGGCGTCTCGCCGTCGGGCTTCGCAAACAAAGTTGGCAGCTCACAGTATCACGCGGCCACTGACTTCGAATCGGCTATCGGTATCTTCATCAACGGGGCGTGTGGCGCAATCTGCCTGAATATGGCATTCAACGGCACCGCCACCGGAGCCGGAAACATCGGCGCGTGCAGCGTCATCAGCGGTGGCCACTGTCACGCTCAGGGTAGCTCGGGCATGATCGACGATCAGGCAGCAATCGACAACATCTGCGCAACGGTCACGGGCGGCAACCTGAGATATTTCGAGGGAGAGCGCCCGGTCTTTTCAGGCCGGTTCGGCGTTGAGTTCATGAACAGCCAGACCATCACTGCCGGCATTAACACGAATGCCAACCTGTACTCTCACACCTCTGATGGTTGCGCGAACACCAAGGTCGCCGACATCGAAACCAGTTACGGTCCGGGCGGTCCCGGCGATGTTACCGGCGGCTATGCCGTACGGCTCGCGTCCTTGGCGTGGCGTTGGCTCGTTGCCAACCCGGCGACCGGCATCCCCGATCGTGTCATTTCGGGCAACCTCACCGAGGGCGGTACGAGCACCGAATTGCCGTACTTCTTCGAAGATACGCTCGTGCCCGCCGGGGCTGAGACCTCCGTTCCGAAGTTTGTGTGGAACGGCTCGAAGAAGACTGTTGGCGGCGGTTGCCCGTCAACCAGCGGCGACAGCGGCGGTGCGGTCGCGCTGCTCGTGCAGTGCGTCAGCTCGGCGGGAATCTACTGCCAGCAGTACGCGCATCTCTACATCAACGGAACCGACAACGGCATGACGGCGGCCTGCTTCAATACCAGCACCACCAGCGAGAACATCACGAGCAACTGGTTCAAGCACGACCCGATCTCGTCGTATCAATACGTGCTCGCCTTACAAGGCGGCGAGATGACGTCGGTGCCGTATCAAGGCGTTTCGAGCGGCTCGATCGCCCTGACCGGGTGCACGAATAAAACCTACTGCACGGGCAGCAGCTCGCTCTCCGCGCAAGTCGGAACGTTCAAGGGCAACGGAAGCGATACGCTGTGCGGCGAGTGCGGCGTCATTCTCCTCCAGAATAACTAGGCACGAGAGCGCCGGCGCTTAACGCGCCGCGGAGAGCGCCGGCGCTTAACCGCGCCGGCGCTTTTTTTATTCGGCGCAGACCGGGGGCGGCGGCTGTCCATCCAGCAGCGGCGCTGCGAGCACCTCTACATCAACGGAACCGATCACGGTAAGACGGCGGCCTGCTTCAATACCAGCACGACAACCGAGCACGTCCTCAGTTCGTGGTTCAAACACGCCGATCTCATCATATTAAAGCCGATCTCATCATATTAAAATAGAAGCAATACGCTGTGCGGTCAGCGCGGCCTCATTACTATTGCAACAAGGCAATGCGGCGAAAATTGTCCGCGGCAGGTAACCGAGCGAACAGTCGAAATTGCAATTATTTCTTGTCAATGGTTGCGTTTGCGTTAGATTCTCTGGCATAATACACCCCGTGAACGCATCCCGTTGGTTTCTCGCTACCGCAATTCAAACTTTACTCTTAACGCTCTGTGCTTGCGGTGGACAAACATCCCTAACGCCACAGTCTCAGCTCCCGCCTGCATCCGCAGTTTCGGGCCAAGACTCAACCCCGGGCTCGCCTGCCTATAACTCATCTTCTCGCGCGCCTGCCTATTCGGGGACAACTCGCCTGCGGGGTCATCTCCGCTCACGTTTGCAGAAGGCGCCGGCAGGTGTTCCGCTCGTCATTCCGGTCTGGGGGGTCGGCGGCGAGGGGTCGGATCGCGATCCGGGCGCGATCCCCGATCAACATCTTTTCGCTGCAATCCTCGATAACAGCTCGGAGACTAGTAAGTCGCTCGCGAGCAACTGTCCGGGCGTCAGCAGCCATTCGACCTGCCAGCCATATAAGTACATCAATTTTTTCCACAACCTATGCGATACTGAGCCCACGCTTGCGGCATATCGATACGCCAACACCAGCGACGAAGACGGAATCCTTCACACCTATCCAAACGCACCCTCGAAAAGCAATCGCCTCGTCTTCGACGCAACGCGCAGCAATTGCAGCCCGGGTAATACCAACGCGTATCTGCGAATGAATCCAGGCGACCCTAAATTTAATGCCTGGCTTTACGACAACGTGTGGAACGGGAAGGATTATACAAACGATTTCCCGGCGCCATACGGAATAATGGAAGATACCGCCGGGGTCCTTGCATATATCGTTGTCGGAGGCGGTCCCGGTACTAAAGTATCGACCGAGTACGGCAGCGGCACATCGCCCTCGGGTTTTGCAGATCAGGTCGGGAATTCGCATTACCATGAAGCCACCGACTTCGAAACGGCGATTGGGACATTCGTCAATGGTGCTTGTGGCAACGTCTGCCATAACTTCGCGTTCAACGGCGTAGCTACCGGAGCCGGCGACGTCGGCGCGTGCAGCGACATTCGCGGTGGGCACTGCCACGCTCAGGGTTCTGCGGGCATGATCGACGATCAGGCATCGATCGACAACGTCTGCGCAAGGGTCAAAGGTGATAACCTCAAGTACATGCAGGCGGAGCGTCCGATCTTTTCGGGACGATTCGGCGTGCAGTTCCTCGACAGCCAGACCACGACGATGGACATCAATACCGCTGCGAATCTCTATACGCATACGTCTGGCGGTTGCGCGAACACTAAGATCGTCGATATCGAAACCAGTTACGGCTCGGGCGGTCCAGGCGACATAACGGGCGGCTATCGCGTTCGGCTCGCGGCCTTGGCATGGCGTTGGCTCGTCGCCAATCCCCGGACCGGCATTCCCGATCGTGTCGTCTCGGACCAACTCACCGAGCGTGGGTCGTCGAGCGAAGTGCCGTATTTCTTCGAGGATACGCTGGTACCGTACGGAGCTGAGATCTCCGTTCCCAAGTTTGTGTGGAACGGCAGGGTGCAGACGATCGGCGGCGGTTGCCCGTCAACCCACGGCGATCGAGGCGGGGCGATCGCGCTGCTGGTGCAGTGCGTCGGCTCGTCAGGGATCTACTGCCAACAGTATCAGCACCTCTACATCAACGGCGCCGATCACGGCAAGACGGCGGCCTGCTTCAATACGAGCACGACGACGGAGCGCATCGTCAGTTCCTGGTTCAAACACGACTCCATCTCGTCATATCGATACGTCCTCGCTTTAAAGGGCGGCGAGATGACTTCGGTGCCGTATCAAGGCGTTCAAGGCGGCTCGATCAAGTTGACGACCTGCACGAACCGAAGCCTTTGCACGGGGAGCAACAGCCTTTCGGCGCAAGTTGCAGCGTTCAAGGGCAGCGGGAGCGCGGCCCTCTGCGGCCCGTGCGGCGTCATTCTGCTGCAGAACAACTAAACCCACCGGCGCCGGCGTTTCAGCGCGCCGGCGCTTAATCAAAAATCGCCACACCCTTCGGCACATTTCCGTCAGATTGGGGGTATGCGCGCCATGAACTTATTTCGTCGACGGTTACGCGCTACCGCAGTGCAGGCGTTACTCGTTCTCCTCTGTGCCTGCGCCGGACAAACGTCCTTAATGTCGCCGAATCAACCCCTGCCCGCGGCCCCAGGAGCTGGAGAAGGAGAGTCCGTGCCGGCCGCGGCCGCCTCTTCAGAGCAAACGCTCGACGCTCCGGACAATCCGAGGTTCAATGAGTTCCTCGCCATAAACGACCACGGCGACATCGCCGACACCGCGGGTAATGGAACCGTTACAAGAGGTTACATCGTCCACCCGCCATACAGCCGGCGTGATTTTAAGACGGTAGCGTATGCGGGGGCGGCTGGCACTGCGGTTACGGCCGTCAACAACACCGGCACGATCGTCGGCTACTATATCGACGCTAAGGGCAATACGGCGGCGTTCATGGACGAAAACGGAAGCTGGACCCATTATGCGGGCCCCCGCCAATCGACCGTCACGAAGTACTTGGGCGTCAACGACGCAGGCGCGAAGGTTGGCTTCTACACCGACCGGCGCGGAATGAATGTCGGCTTCGAGGTCGGCGCGAAGAACGGCGATTTTCTGCGCATTCGTCCTCCGGGCGGCGTTAGCGTGACCCCTTCGGGCATCAACGATCAAGGAGCGGTCGTCGGCTACATGACGACGTCGCGCGGCTCGGTCGAGGGTTTCCTCTCGCGCGGCGGCAGCTTCACAGAATTTTCCTATCCCGGCGCCGTCCAAACCAGGGCGCTTGGGACGAACAAGCTGGGTGAGATCGTCGGCTCTTACGTTGACGCTTCGGAAAAAACGCACGGCTTTTTGTTGCGCGATGCGGCGACCAAACCTCGGTGGCAACCCGTTGACGCAGCGACGGCCGATCGCTTCACGGTCTTGACGGGTATCAACGCCCACGGCGATCTCGTCGGCTACTACCGCGACCACTCCTCGCATATGCGGGCGTTTCTGCGCTCCGGTGTGCACAAGGCCCAGAGTATTCCGCTGGTCATTCCCGTGTGGGGACAAGGCGGCGATTCTCAAGACACCGACCCGGGCGCAATCGCCGACCGGCATCTTTATGCGGTAGTTTTCGATAACAGCCCGGATACCAGCGCGTCGCTTGCGAGCAACTGCCCGGGCGTCAGCAGCAGTTCGACCTGCCAGCCGTACAAGTACGTGGACGTTCTGTACAACTACTGCACTAACGCGGTCACCCTCGCGGCGTATCAGTACGCCGACAGCAGCGACGAAGGCGGATTCCTTCACGCGTATCCAAACGGACAGACCAAAAGCAATCGCCTCATCACTGATGCAACGCCGAATCCAGACGGTCCCGATTGTAAGCCGGACAACACCAACGCGGTCATGCGGATGAACCCAGGCGATCCTAAGCTCAACACCTGGCTTTATAACAACGTCTGGAATGGGTCGAACTATACAAACGATTTTCCGGCGCCTTATGGGATAATGGAAGACCAAGCCCCGGTCCTTGCATGGCTCATTGTCGGCGGAGGCCCGGGCCTTACGATCTCGACTGAGTACGGCAGCGGCACATCGCCGTCGGGTTTTGCGAACAAAGTTGGAAACTCGCCGTATCATGCGGCCACCGATCTCGAAACGGCGATTGGGACATTCATCAACGGGGCTTGCGGCAATAAGTGTCTTAACGTGGCGGTCAACGGCGTGGCAACCGGAGCGGGAGACGTCGGCGCGTGCAACGACATCAGCGGCGGTCACTGCCACGACGCGGGCTCTTCGGGCATGATCGACGATCAGGCAGCCATCGACAATATCTGCGCAAGAGTCACGGGCGGTAATCTCAAGTACCTCCAGGCGGAGCGTCCGATCTTTTCGGGGCGATTCGGCGTTCAGTTTCTCGACAGCCAGACCGTGACCATGGGCATCAATACCAATGCGGATCTCTACTCGCACACCTCTGGCGGCTGCGCGAACACCAAGATCGTCGATATCGAAGTCAGTTACGGCTCAGGCGGTCCAGGCGACATAACGGGCGGCTACCGCGTCCGGCTCGCGGCCTTGGCATGGCGTTGGCTCATCGCCAATCCCGCGACCGGCATCCCCGATCGTGTCATCTCCGGTCAACTCACCGAAGACGGGACGGCGAGCGAAGCGCCGTATTTCTTCGAAGATACGCTGGTACCGTATGAAGCTGAGATCTCCGTTCCAAAGTTCGTGTGGAACGGCAGCGTGCAGACCGTCGGCGGCGGCTGTCCATCCGCCAGCGGCGACCATGGTGGTGCGGTCTCGCTGCTCGTGCAGTGCGTCGGTTCGGCGGGAATCTATTGCCAGCAATACGAGCACCTCTACATCAACGGAACCGACCACGGCAAGACGGCGGCCTGCTTCAATACCAGCACGACGACCGAGCATGTCCTCAGTTCGTGGTTCAAACACGATCCGATCTCATCGTATAAATACGTGCTCGCTTTGAAAGGCGGCGAGATGACGTCGGTGCCGTATGCGGGCGTTTCGGGCGGCTCGATTGGCATGAGCACGTGCACGAACAAGAACTACTGTACGGGCAGCAACTCGCTTTCGGCGCAAGTCCAGCGTTCAAGGGCGATGGAAGCGATACGCTGTGCGGCCCATGCGGCCTCATTCTATTGCAAAATAACTAATCGGGCTATTGCAAATTCCCTTGGGCGGCATGCCGGCCGCCCCGGCGCTTTTTGAGTTCTTGCTCACTCGGCTCGACGCAGCCGACCGAGCGTGGCGAACGAGGCGGCGGCTACCTGCTCTGACGTTCCAACACCGCGATGCAAGCGAGCAAGTGTACGGTAGGCCCAAGCAAGCCGAGCACAATTGACGGGGACTCCGCGGTCAGATCGACCGTCGTTTGAACCTTTCTCCGGTTTGCTGCGTTCCTATGAGGAAGCCCTCAGGTGCTGGCAATGGTTCCTGGAGGAGATCTGCGACCGGCAGTCGTACGTGCGCATGCACGAGCGGAGGTCAGGCAAGCGCAGATTTAGCGCTGTCGCTATAAGCTTTTTGCTAAAAGGAGTCCCGATGCGGGGCATACATGTCGCCCGGACACTTACTTGCGCGGCCCTCGCCGTTGGCCTTTGTTCCTGCGGCGGCAACGCGATTTCGCCATCACCCGGTGCGCAGATCGCAAACTCCGAGCGCCTCAATGAGGTTCTCGGCTCTATTCATGCTCGAGGAATCGGCAAAATCCAGCACGTCGTCGTCATTATTCAAGAAAACCGCAGTTTCGATAATTTGTTCCAGGGCTTTCCCGGTGCCGACACGCAGGCGTATGGCTACAACGTCGCGGGAAAGAAGATCAAGCTTAAAGAGGTCTCTCTTAAGACCACCTGGGACATCGATCACTCGGCTCAATCCTTCTTCGCGGGCTGTAACGGTACGGGCACTTACCCCGGCACCGATTGCAGAATGAACGGTTTCGATAACGAGAAGTCCTTCTGCGGCGGCGATGGCGAACCGCGCTGTCCGAATGCGAATCCGCCGTACAGCTATGTCCCCCACTCGGAGACAAAACCGCTATTTGACCTAGCATCCCAGTACGTTCTGGCGGATAAGATGTTTGCGTCGAACTTTGACGCGAGCAGCTTCGTCGCCCACCAATATCTCATCGCCGCTCAGTCGAACTCGGCCGTCAACTTTCCGAAGACGCATGACTGGGGGTGCGAAGGTGGACCCCTCGACGTCATCTCGACGGTCACTCAGCAACGTGACATCAACGGCCACAAGATCCGAGTTTGTTTCAACAACGAAACGCTGGGCGACGAACTCGACGCGGCTGGACTTTCCTGGCGCTACTACACGGGCGGCATCCCCCATGGTAACGGCGGTTTTTGGAGCGCGTATGCGGCTATTCGGCACATCTACACGGGCCCTGATTGGAAAAGGAACGTAATCAATCCCCAGAAGCGTTTCTTCACCGACGTCGCGAGCGGAAACTTGCCCGTGGTAAGCTGGATCACGCCGACTTGTCAAAACTCGGATCACGCCGGCTGCGATTCGGATACCGGCCCTGCGTGGGTCGCATCGCTCGTTAACGCGATCGGCAAATCGAAGTTTTGGGACTCGACCGCCATCTTCGTGACGTGGGACGATTACGGCGGCTGGTACGATCACGTTCCGCCGAAGCTCGTCGATTACGACGGCCTCGGCGTGCGCGTGCCGCTCCTGATCGTTTCTCCCTATACCAAGAAAGGCCGCGTGTCGCACGTCCATTACGAGCTCACGAGCATCCTGCGCTTCATCGAGGATCGCTTCGGCCTAAAAACGCTCTCAGACAGCGACGCGCGCGCCAGATCTCCTGAAAACGATTGCTTCGACTTTCACCAGGCGCCTCGGAAGTTCACGGCAATCCCGACTGCGGTGGGTGAGGACTATTTCCTCCACCAGCCCCCGGATCTCAGGCCGCCCGACAGCGAGTAAGAACGGCGAGTCAGCCAACGAGTTTCTCAAAGAGCGAACGTACGCCGGCGTAATATTCTTCGGGAGAATAAGCAGCCAACGATTGCCGCGCGGCGACGGTAAGGGTGCGCCGCAAATCGGAATCGCCCAGTAGCGCCGCGATGCTACGGGCGATTTCCAGGATGTCGCCACGTGGTACGAGCAAGCCGTGTTCGCCATGGACGATCATCTCCCCAATCCCGCCGACTGCGGTTGCGACGATCGGCAGCTCAGCGTCCATCGCCTCCAAGAGCACGTTCGGAGACCCTTCGCTGTGCGACGTAAGAGCAAACACATCCGCCGCATCGTAATACGCCGTGACGTCGCGCTGGTAGCCGACGAGGCGCACTGCGTCTTGGATGCCTAGGCGCGCACTCAGGCGCTCGAGTTGAGCGCGCTCCGGCCCATCGCCGACGATCACCAAGAGCGTTTCGAAATCGCATAATTGCCTCACCGCAACCATCGCGCGAATGAGGTCGGCATGGCCCTTTTCCGCCGACAATCTTCCGACCGAAAGGACGATCCGCGCCTCTTGCGCCAAATCGAGACGGCGACGCAAGCTACCGGCATTCGCGCCGTCTTTTGGCGTCCTCCGCATCACGATCGGCGACCGATGCACGCTGAGGCGCTCCGGCTTTATGCCAAGTTTTGCGTGCAAATCTGCGGCGAACGCGTCGCACACGGTCATAACTGCATCCGCACCATGCAACGACCATCGATCGAGCTGATCGTACAGCTTCCACGTCAAACTCGTAGCCGTGTAGCCATGGTGAACGGCAGCCCATGCTTTTCTATGGTGCAGACCCGCCATCCGCACGAGAAAATGTGGTTTCGCTCCATGCGTCCAGAGCACGTGTGGTCGCCGCCGATCGACGATTGCTCGTAGTTGCGGGACAACGCCGAAATCGAAACGCCGATGCTCGCGCACGACGTCGACCACGAGTCCCTCGTCACGCAATGAAGTCACCAAAGCGGGCTCGCGATCGGTTCGGGAAAACGCTAGCATCGAGACCTCGAGCGGCCGGGCCTCGCCCTTGAGCCTCGCGCGCGCACCTGGCCAGAGCCAACACGGGCTTCACGTTACCCGAAACGACGATGTCGTCGAGAAATGCCAGGACACGAATCGGATCGCCGTTCGCCTTTGCGGCGGTCACGCGAGAACTCCGCCCGAACGCTTTGGTCGGATAATTTTTTCGCAATGCGGCACCGATACCCGCAGCAAGGGTCGCGCGATCAAAGCAGCCAGCCGCCCGCTTAAACGATACCGAGCGTGTTCTAAGCGCCTTGCAGGACCATTATTATACCAACGAAACCTTGAGATGGAATTCGCAGTGTACCTCAAAAATTCCCACACGCATTTCAACCGGACGCGGCAGAAGAAACGGTGAGTAACGCCAGCGCTGCCAAGAGCGCGTCTAGGAGCACGCGGTGCGCCTTTGAGAGATCTTCCGAGCGGGCTATGCTGCGCGGCGCGCCGACTAACGCGAGCGGCAGTCAGAACGCTGCCACGTTTTCGAACGCCGAGTGCGTACGTTGCACGTACTTGCCGACATCGCAATCCTGGCCACCGCGCTCACGATACTCGTCGTGATTCTGCGCATACGCATAATCGGCCGGTTACGGGTATAGAGTGCTAAGCCGTTGCTGCTGGGCTAAGAACTTGATCTACGGGATCTGAAAGAATCAGCACGCAGACCCAAGCGTATCTCCGTATCGGGGGCGCAATGGCGAACAATACCTGGTCGATCGAGTCCAGAGCCTGGGCCATCCGCGTCACGTATGGGGTTGACAGAAACGGGATCGCCGCTAGAGTGGCGAGGTGATAGAATCTAACGTCGACCGACTTGAAAAAGCGCCGTGCTAAATCGAGATCGCTGGTCAAGAGCGGATGTTCGTCCGGCGTCCGCTCGCCGGGCGTGCGTGCGCGGTACAAATTAATGAGCGGATTATGGCCTAACGGCTCCCAGAAGACGGCAACGCCGTTCGGTTTCAACACGCGCGCGATCTCGGCGTAGGCTCGCCCGAGGTCGAGATGGTGTAAGATCGCCTTGCCGCAAACCACGTCGAATGAGGCGCGCTCGAAAGTGAGGGCTTCTGCATCCATTACGCTGAAGGTCGATAGCCAAACCCCGCGATGCTGCGTCTCGGCGGGCGAGATCGATTGCAACCGGCGAAATATCTATGGCGACGACGTCGGAGCCGGAACCAGCGAGCTCAAACGCGTAAGAATCCGGGCCGCATCCGTACTCTAGTATTCGCTTCCGCCTGCGAGACCAAAAAGCGTGCGACGATACGCCGCAGAGCTAGCGTCTGCCAACGCATAAAATCTATTGGAATGCGCTGCGTGGGGCTGCCAAAGGCAGCGTCATGGAACTCACGCTCGCGTACCTTACGGTCGTCCACCATAAGAGTTTCCCTAGAAGCGAATAGCCCCCTGCCCGTCAGATATATCCGCTTGAAGCGGCGAAGCGGAAAAGTGCCGCAATCGTGACGGCATCGTCAATCTCACCGCTGACGGCAGCGTCTAGCGCAGCGGCGATCTTGAGTCGCACGATCGTAATGCTTTCCTCCTCCGCCGGCTCCGAGACGCCATATTCAAGCTCACGCGCCACGAACAGTGCGACCGGTGGCTCTACGATTGATGGAATCTCATGTACGATTCCGAGGTCGGACCATTTGCCAGCCGTGATTCCCAGCTCCTCGCGCAATTCTCGTTTTGCCGAATCCAAGGACAACTCGCCGGCGCCCGCTCCGCCCTTGACGATTTCGATCACGTGACCTTGCGCGGCGAACCTTGGCTGTCGCGCGAAGAGCAATTCTCCATCATCTTCCACGACGATGCCGCAGGATTGCGGAGTCACGACAAGGACGTGCTCGCCTGGCGCGCCGCTGGGATGCACGATTCGGTGAGCCTCGACGGAAAGCCATGCATTCCGGTAAAGTTCGCGTCGGCTCAAGCGCGTATGCCGGTTGTGAGTCATTGCGCTCATGCACGGTGCACTAAGAGGTTTCGTGCCAGGCGTTTCGCAGCGAAGAATCCTTCTCTGCCCGCGTTAAGTGCCGCTTCTCGGACGCCTTTTCGCCGGAGCGTCGTGTTCGTGGTGTACTTCAGGTCCGTCGCAAGCGAGATTTTATAGGCCTGGTCGCCGCGCGAGAGTTCGTAACGCTGATATCCCTCTTCGATTGCGCGACGAATGCTCGCGCAGCCAAGCATTACTCCCGGCGAAAATTGTGAGTATTCGGGGTTGTGGCCGATCATGTAAGCAACGACCGTGCGGCGCTTGTGCTCGACAAAAAAGCCCTGCGCGGCCATGAGTTCTTCCCCTTGAAACATGGCGGCGACTTGAAAGCGCCCCGACGCATAGCAACGTGAGAACAATTCGCCATATGCCTGCTGCCAGGATCGCAAATCCTTTCTCCATCGCATGCTATTGACCCGTAAGAGCGTATCGATAGCCTGGTCCGCTTCGCTGGATGGCGCGAAATGGAGGCGGTAACCGGGTAGGGATTCGATCTTGCGCAGATGGGAGCGAATGGTGCGCCGAGTGGAGCGGCCTCGCCCATCGAGATACTCTTCCCAAGTCGCGGGCAACTCGACGTAGGGACAAGGGGTCGCTTCACCGCGCACTATCTGAAAGCGGCTCGACAAAAATTCCTCGACGAGCGCGGCAATGCGCCGATCGTCGCAGCTGTTCAGCGCAAAGTTATCCCACGGCAGCGCTTCAATCGCACGCGCGAGCGCCGGAATGAAACGCGACTCTTGACCGGCGACGCCGACCATGCCGGTAAAGTCGGCTCGCGGGCTGCCTCCCAGCGACACGGTTCGGGTTAGCACCGGCCCGAGCGGCGGAAAGCGCCCGAGTGTCAAAGGCAGAAAAGCGATGTGCTGTCCTTCGCCGTCGCGCACGCCGAGCACGATCCAGCGCTTTTTCTCGGTGGCAAGGGACGCATGGAGCCACTCCCATGAAAGGAATAAGTTCGCTTCAGAATCGATATCGTACAGCTCAATCCACCGGGATCGAACGGACTCGAGCTCGGCGAGGCTGGAAAAGTGGTCGACGACCATGTTTGGGTAGACTCTGATTCAAGCGGTCGTTTCTCCTTTGTCAGCGAGATGCACCACGAAGCAGGCCCCCGCGTTCGACGGTCGGCGGCCGTCGGGCTATCGGGCGCGGAGTTGGCACTCGGTGGGGCCATTCGTAACGAAAGCCAAAGTAAAACGCATCAAATGACCTCGGATGTCTCGTGGAACGCGAACGAAGAGCTCGTGATGAGCGCATCGTTTGGAAAGCGGCGGCTCGGAATCGCGATCGTGGCGCTTTTTCTCTCGGCTTGCAAGGGAAATGGTGGGCCGGTCTCTTCGCCGGTACTGCCCTGCCAACCTCGAGCGCGACACCGGGCTGGTCCAGCCATTTCATCGCCTCGAGCACGAAAATCAAGCATATCGTCGTCATCGTTCAAGAGAATCGCAGCTTTAACGATCTTTTCTACGGCTTTCCCGGCGCGAAAACGGCAGCGTATGGGTACGGCATGAACAACGAGAAGATCGAGCTTAAGGCGACACCGCTGGAAACGACGTGGGACCTCGAACACAATGCCAAGGGGTTCTTGGCGGCCTGCAACGGCATCGGAAAAATTCCGGGCACACACTGCCGCATGAACGGCTTCGATCGCGAGGCGTGGACCTGCGGTGGCGCGCAGCAAGCTTGCCCGCATAAGCATCCGCCATACAGCTACGTCCCGCACCGCGAGACCAAGCCATACTTTGATATGGCAAAACAGTACGTGCTGGGCGATGAGATGTTCGCGTCGAATTTTGATTCCAGTAGCTTCATCTCACACCAGTACATCATCACAGGTGAGAACCCGGATTCTTCAATCGATTATCCATTCGGCGCCTGGGGATGCCCGGGCGGCCGAAGTGACAAGATAGCGGTTCTCGGTCCACGACGTGAATTTCCGCAAGGCTACGTCGGTCCCGTGCTGGAATCCCAAGACGCTCGGCGACGAGCTCGACCAGGCAGGTTTTTCCTGGGCGTTTTATGCCGTCGGACTGGTCAACGGTCACGGGGTTTGGAGCGCCTATCAGGCAATCAAGCACATTTACTACAGTCGCGAGTGGGGAAGGAACATCGTCTCGCCGCCGCTGCGCTTCTTGACCGACGTCTCTAAGGGAAATCTTAGGACCGTAAGTTGGGTCACGCCAACGTTCAAAAACTCCGACCATGGCGGATCCGGCTCGAATACCGGTCCGTCCTGGGTGGCCTCGGTCGTCAATGCGATCGGCCGATCGCCATACTGGAACTCGACCGCGATCTTTATCTTTTGGGACGACTATGGGGGTTGGTACGATCCGCAGGCGCCGGCCTATGTAGATAACGACGGCCTGGGCGCGCGGCTTCCCTTGCTAATCGTTTCACCATATGCGAAAAAGGCTACGTCTCGCACGTGCACTACGAGCACGGCAGTATCCTGCGATTCATAGAAGACCAGTTTGGTCTGAGCCGCTTAGCCGCAAGCGACATGCGCGCAAAGTCGCCGGAGCGCGATTGTTTCGACTTCTCTCGGCCGCCGCGCAAGTTCTCGCCGATTCGAGCTCCGTATGATGCGAACTATTTCAAGAACCAGGCCGCCGATCAGCAGCCGCCCGACAGGGAGTGAGGGAGCCCACGTTATTCATGAAAACGGTAAATGGGTAAGCTGCAATGAGGTCGGATGGTGATGATCGATCGTATCTGGTTGAAAATCAAGACGTCGGCGAAAGGCGGAGGCGCTCGCACGCATCACCTGAGTCCCGAACAGGCGAAAAGATTCTCCAAGACATCTGCTCGAAAGAGGGCATTCGTCTGCCTCAAGATGCGTTCGACTATTTTGTGCGGGAACTCGTGCGGCTCAGCGACCCTACGCCGCCGCGGGATTCGGCTTGAGGAATACTCTTCAGCACGCAAAACGTCGCATGTAACGAGCCCGGGCCGGCGAGGGAGGAAAAGCATCCGACGCGTTCTATCTATCGGGGTCGCCGGGCAAGTGGCGGAACTGGCAGACGCGCTGGATTTAGGATCCAGTGGGGCGACCCGTCAGAGTTCGAGTCTCTGCTTGCCCACGCTCGATGGGCACGAAAATCGGATCGATACATTGAATTTCAGAGCGAGCTGCTTCCGCGGTGCAGGTAGACGGGTCGAGCGGCGTGTGAATGCACGCGAAGCCAGGAGGGCGAGAGCGCGCAGAGTCGAGTGCAGCGGGGCGCGGGATGCGCTCCGCAAACGTCCGCAAGAGCCGTCTATCTGCACCCAGGAAGCAGCGAGCGACACCCGCGGAAGTAGCTCAGTGGTAGAGCATCGCCTTGCCAAGGCGAGGGTCGCGAGTTCGAATCTCGTCTTCCGCTGATTTTTGCTTATGACCGGCTCTACGCTGACGCAACTAGCCCCGACCGTGGTGGCGCTCGAGTTCTCGCTTACCGAAGCCGAACTCGCCGCCGCGGAAGACCGCGCTTTTCGCCGGCTCGTGAAGAACGTGCGCCTGCCCGGCTTCCGCAAAGGCAAAGTGCCGCGCAAAATCTTCGAGCAGACCTACGGGAGCGAAGCGGTCACCACGGAGGCGGTCGACGAAGTCATTCCGGAGGTCTTTGCGAAGGCCGTCCGCGAGCACGACGTCGAGCCGGTCGAGCGGCCGAAGTTCGAGGTCATGGAAGAGGCGGGGGGGCGCCCCACTCGTTTAAAGGCCACCGTCGAAGTTCGCCCTTCGATTGTGCTCGGCGCTTATAGGGGCGTCGCCGCATCGCGACCGCCGTCCGCCGTCACGGACGCCGACGTCGAACGAAGCCTCGAGGCGCTCGCCAAGGAGCGTGCGACGCTCATCCCGCTCGAGCGCCCGGCGCGCCTAGGTGATGTGGTCACGATCGATTACGAAGGATTCATCGAAGGGAAGCCATTTGAAGGAGGGCGCGGCGAGGGTCAGATAGTCGAGCTTTCCGAGGGGCGATTCGTGCCGGGCTTCGCCGCCGGCATCGTCGGGATGTCTCCGGGCCAGACCAAGCAAGTCGAGGTCCGGTTCCCGGATGAGTACCCGTCAGCGGAGCTCGCAGGAAAGGCCGCCCAATTCACCGTGACGCTCCAGGAGGTCAAGGAGCTCGAGCTGCCCACCATCGACGACGATTTTGTTAAAACCATCTCCGAAAACCAAACGGTCGGCCAGCTCCGCGAGGACCTCCGCCGGCGGCTCGAGGCGGTAGCCACGGGCAGGGGCCGCCGCGCCGTGGGCAATGCCATTATGAGCCGGCTCCTCGCCGCACACGATTTTCCGCTGCCTTCATCGTTGGTAGAGAACGAGCTCAATGCGCTCGTCGAAGAGGCTGCCGCGGCACCCGAAGGGCGAAAAGAGGATGCAGAGCTTCGCGCCGCCCACCGCGGTGAAGCGGAATCGCGGGTTAAAGCGGCACTTTTGATCCAGGCGATTGCCAAGGCTGAAAGCATCGCCGCGACGCCGTCCGACATTGCCGCCGAGCTCGAAGCGCTGGCCCGGCGTTACGGTCAGCCCGTGGCTCGAATACGCAAGGTCTTGGGGCACAATCTGCTCTCACTCGTGGACGGGATCGTGCGAAACAAGACGCTCGACTTCCTCATCGACAACGCCGTTGTCACGATTGACGAAGAAACCCCCGGCGCGACGTCGTAGAAGACGATATGGGACACTTGGTGCCAATGGTGGTCGAGCAAACAGCACGCGGCGAGCGCGCATACGATATTTACTCGCGCCTGCTCAAGGACCGCATCGTCTTCGTCGGCGGTGCGATTGACGACCACCTAGCGAATCTCGTTATCGCACAACTCCTCTTTCTTGAGAAGGAAGACCCCGAGAAGGACATCGACATGTATCTAAACAGCCCGGGCGGCAGCGTAACCGCCGGGTTGGCGATGTACGATGCCATGCGCTTTATCAAGCCCGACGTGGCGACCATCTGCATGGGCTTTGCCGCCTCGATGGGATCCATTCTTTTGACCGGAGGTGCCGCGGGAAAGCGCTACGCCCTCCCAAACGCCAAGATCGTCATCCACCAGCCCTGGGTATCCCAGATCGGGGGTCAGGCGACGGACGTGGAAATCGCGGCCCGCGACCTGCTGGCCACTCGCCAGACCGTCGCACGGATCTACCAAGAAACGACGAACAGGTCGCTCGAACAGATTCTGAAGGATATTGAGCGAGACTATTTTATGACGGCTAACGAGGCCAAGGAATACGGGATAATCGACCAGATTATCGAAAGTCGTCAAGGCCTGCCACTACCGGCATAAAGAGAGGATAATCCGGCGCGCGATGTTTCGCTTTGGAGACGATAAGGGTCAGCTCAAGTGCAGTTTCTGCGGAAAATCGCAGGAGCAGGTACGCAAACTGATCGCCGGTCCCGGCGTCTACATCTGCGACGAGTGCATTGAGCTCTGCAACGAGATCATCGAAGAGGAGCTCTACAAGAACGTTGACGAGAACGTGCGTCTTCGCAACATTCCCAAGCCGAAAGAAATTAATCACATCCTCAATCAATACGTGATCGGTCAAGAGCGCGCAAAGAAGTCGCTCGCAGTCGCGGTGTACAATCATTACAAGCGCATCAACGTCGGCGCGGCTGCTGACGACGTGGAGCTGCAAAAGTCGAATATACTTTTGGTCGGTCCGACGGGCTCCGGCAAGACTTATCTCGCGCAAACCTTGGCCAAGATTCTTGACGTACCCCTCGCAATGGCCGATGCCACTTCGCTCACCGAAGCCGGCTACGTCGGCGAAGACGTGGAGAACATCTTACTCAAGCTGATTCAAGCGGCCGACTATGACGTCAAGCGCGCCGAGAAGGGCATCGTCTACATCGACGAAATCGACAAAATCGCTCGCAAGAGCGAGAACCCGTCGATCACGCGCGACGTTTCGGGTGAAGGCGTTCAGCAGGCGCTTCTCAAGATTTTGGAAGGCACGACTGCAAACGTGCCACCACAGGGTGGCCGCAAGCATCCGCATCAGGAATTCATTCAGATCGACACGACCAACGTGCTCTTCATCTGCGGCGGGGCCTTCGACGGTCTCGAGCGCATCATCGAGTCGCGGGTTGCGGCCAACAATATGGGTTTCCGTGCGCAACCCGAGGGGAAGCGCGAGCTGCGCGTCGGCAAGCTCCTCCAGCAGCTGATGCCCGAAGATCTCCTCCGATTCGGGCTCATCCCCGAGTTTATCGGACGCCTTCCGATCGTCGTGACGCTCGACGCCCTCGACGAGCTGGCGCTACGCCGGATCCTCACTGAGCCCCGCAACGCGCTCGTTCGGCAATTCCAGAAAATTCTCAACATGGACGGGGTCGATCTACAGTTCACTAAAGAAGCGCTGATCGCGATTGCCGTGAAGGCTCAGCGGCGCAAAACCGGCGCACGCGGCCTGCGCTCGATCCTCGAAGAGACGATGCTCGAGGTTATGTACGACCTGCCCTCGCTTCAGGGCGTCAAGAAGTGCGTCGTCAACAAGGACGTCATCGAGAAGAAAGAGTCTCCGACGCTCGTTTATCACGAGCAGAAGAAGGACATGCCCGCCTAGGGCTCATATTTGCCCCAACTCGTTGTCGTCGAAAGCCTCGATTGCCATCGCAAACTTCGGCTTTCGTCTCCTAGATTTGGGTCAAATCTGAGCCCTAGGTATGCCTGAGCGCATGGACCTTCCCAAACACTACGATCCTCAAGCAGTCGAAGGGCGTCTCTACGAACGCTGGGAGCGTAACGGCTACTTTCACGAGGAGCCGGATCCGGCTCGGCCCCCGTTTATTATCTGCATGCCGCCGCCAAACGTGACGGCGCGCGCGCATTTGGGCCATGGGTCCACGTACACTCCGATGGACGTGCTCACGCGGTACCACCGAATGCTCGGCGAAAACGCCGACTGGCTTCCCGGCGTCGACCATGCCGCCATCGCGACGGAGGCGGTCCTCGTGAAACAGCTCGCGCGCGAAGGCGTGCGAAGAGAGGATCTCGGCCGCGAGCGTTTTGTCGAACGCGCCTGGGAGTGGTCTCGGATCTACGGCGGTCAGATCGAGGCGCAATTCCGCAGGCTCGGTTTTGGACCGGATTGGCAGCGCTCCCATTTCACGATGGATGAGAGTCTCTCGGCGGCGGTACGGAAGGTCTTCGTGCAGCTCTACCGCGAGGGACTCCTTTACCGCGGTAATCGGCTAATCAACTGGGATCCCACGGCACAGTCCACCGTCTCCGATGCGGAGCTCGAACATGTGGAGCAGGAAGGCACCCTCTGGCGCATCCGCTATCCGTTCTCTCGAGACGACCGGGGCGATGGAATTGAGGTTGCCACCACGCGGCCGGAGACGATGCTCGCTGACGTCGCCATCGCGGTCGACCCCGACGATCCGCGTTATGCCAAACTCATTGGGCGCAGTGCCTGGCTGCCGCCGCTGCTCGAACGCGCCATTCCAATCATTGCCGACGACGCAGTCGACCCCCAGTTCGGAACCGGCGCGGTCAAGGTCACGCCGGCTCACGATCCGGTCGATTACGAAATCGGGGTTCGTCACTCGCTGCCCATGCCGTCAGTCATCGGAACCGATGCCCGCATACGCGGCGACGAAGTAGCCGTCGGTCGATACGCGGGGCTCGATCGTTTCGAGGCGCGCGCCCGAATCGTTGAGGACCTGCAGCGGCTGGGACTTCTGGTGGCTTCTGAGAAATGCCGTCATTCAGTCGCCACGAGTGAACGCAGCGGCGACGTCGTCGAGCCGCTGTTGTCCTTGCAGTGGTTCGTGCGGGCCGCACCCTTAGCCGCGCCGGCGCTGGAGGCATACCGCAGCGGCCGCTTGCGATTCGTCCCGGAACGCTACGGGCGCACGTACGAACAGTGGCTGGAAAACATCCGCGATTGGAACGTCTCGCGCCAGATCTGGTGGGGGCACCGGCTTCCGGTCTGGTACACGCCCGACGGGAAAGAAGTCGTTGCCGAAAGCGAAGAGGCCGCGCTGGAGATCGCTCTGAGCACGTATGGAACGCAACAGCTGACGCGCGACTCGGATACGCTCGACACGTGGTTCTCGAGCGGTATTTGGCCGTTTTCGATTCTCGGCTGGCCCAATGAGAGCATCGAACTGCGCTGCTGGTATCCCTCCCAGGTGATGGTTACGGCGGGAGAGATCATATTCTTGTGGGTCGCGCGAATGGTGATGCTTGGTCTGCACGTGATGGGCGAGATCCCATTTCGCGACGTCGTCATTACGCCGCTCGTCTTCGATGCCGCGGGCCGAAAAATGTCTAAATCGATTGGAAACGTGATCGACCCGATGGACCTGGTGGAGAAGTATGGCGCCGACGCATTCCGCTTTTCGATCCTTCGACAGATGAGGCTCGAGAGCCAAGAAATACGCTACCAGGAATCGCGTTGCGAAGAGGCCCGAAACTTTAACAACAAGATCTGGAACGCAACACGGTACATTCTCGCGCTGCCCGAGAACCTGCCGCCGCCGATGACGCTGCCATCCGCACCGGCGCTCACGATCGCCGACCGGTGGATTCTCACACGCCTCCGCGAGACGATCGAGCGCATGGGAGGACTGCTGAACGAGTACGACTTCGGCAACGCGGCGGAAACGATGTGGCGATTTATTTGGTACGAGTTTTGCGACTGGTACGTAGAGGCGACCAAGGCCGACGAAAACCGCTCGACCAGGGCGCCGGTACTCTCCTACGTCTGGAACGCTTCAATGCGCTTGCTCCATCCGATCGCGCCGTTTATCAGCGAAGAGATCTGGCTGGCGCTGCCGCACGACGGCGAGACGATCGTCACGGCAAACTGGCCCGATCCGCTCGAGGTTCCAGCGTTTCCGGCCGACGCGCGTGCATTTACGCTCCTCCAGCGCGCGGTCGAGCGCGTTCGCAACCTGCGGGCCGAGTTCGGTCTACACCCCAGAGATCGCGTCGCATTGGATCTCCCGGCAAACGTCTCGGATGAGATGGCCGGGCTCTTAGGTTTGCTCGCGACCGCTTCGATCGAGCGCGCTGCGCCGGTGGGCGACAGCACCGAAGCGGCGCTTGCCGCTATCGCGGTGCGCGCACCTAGGGACGTGCTTGCGGAGCGTTATCGCAAGGAGGCCGCGCATCTGCGCTCTGAAATCGACCGCGGCGAACGCAAACTCGGCAACGAGGCTTTCGTCACGAGAGCAGCGGGAAGCATCGTTGAAAAAGAGCGCGCAAAGCTCGCCGCCTATCGCGCCGAGCTTGCTAGAGTGGAGGCGGCATTGATCGAGTTAAAGGAGCCCGCATGACGACGGCTGCCGACCGCCGCGTGCTCGCTCGCAGCGCCGAGATCGAACGGATCGTTGCGCGGCTGGCGCATCAAATTCTCGAGCCCAACGAGGCCGCTCAGGGTCTCGTGTTGCTCGGCGTGCGGCGAGGCGGTGAAGCGCTCGCCGAGCGTCTAGCGAGCGCAATCGAACGCATAAGCGGGCGCGCCCCGGCCCTCGGTTTTCTCAACATCAACCTCTACCGGGACGATCGCGTGACGCACGAGCTTCCCGAATCCAGGATTCCGCTCGACCTCGCGGGTCGTATCGTGGTCGTCGTCGACGATGTGCTCTACACCGGGCGCACGATTCGCTCCGCGCTCGATGCGGTTACCGATTTAGGGCGACCGGCTGCCATACGCCTCTGCGTTCTCGTCGATCGAGGTCTGCGTGAGCTTCCCATTCAGCCGGATTACGTCGGACGCTTCATGCCCACGACACCGCGCGAGCACGTCGAAGTCGTGCTCGCTCCCCAACCCGCAGCAACCGACGAAGTCGCGATCGTGGAAAGTCGGGTTCCCTGAGTGCGAGTACGCCGTAGCCTGATCGACCTTGACGACTTGACCGCCGATGAGCTCGCGCTGATCTTCGATCGGACGGCGCAGTTCGAACGTAGCGCACCCGGGCCATTGCTCGCAGGGAAAGCTTGCGTCAACATGTTCTTCGAAGAGAGCACGCGTACGTTCACGTCGTTCAACCTTGCGCAGTTAGGACTTGGGGCCTACGTCATCAATCTCGCGCCAAAGAACCTCAGTCTTGCAACCAAAGGCGAAACGTTAGAGGATACCGCCCTCACCTTGGGCGCGCTGGGCATCTCCGTCGTTGTCGTACGCCACTTTGAAGCCGGCTTTCCGCAACGCATCGCGCTGGCATTCGACGGCCACGTGATCAATGCGGGGGACGGCGTGCACGCCCACCCAACGCAAGCGCTGCTCGACATCTATACGCTTATCGAAGAGTTCGGCGAGTTGGCAGACCGGACGATCGCAATCGTCGGCGACGTTCTCCACAGCCGCGTCGCGCACTCGACGATTCGTGGGCTCGCGCGTCTCGGCGCATCGGTCGTCTTGATAGGCCCCGAATCCTTTCTTCCCAGCAGCTATGCGGGTAACAGGATCCGCGTGGAGCGTGACTTCGACGCGGTCCTTCCAGCGCTCGATGCAATCATTCTGCTGCGCATTCAACGGGAGCGTTTCGTCGAAATTCCGATCTCGGATCACGAGTACGTCGATCGGTATCGGCTCGACCGGCGCCGCTTGGCGCTCGCGCGCCAGGATGCGATCGTGATGCATCCCGGACCCTACAATCGCGGGGTAGAGCTCGACGATTCTGTGTTGGAGTTCGCAGGCTGGAGGTATGCCCGGCAAGTCCAGCACGGCGTCGCCGTGCGCATGGCCGTTCTCGATTTGCTCGTCAACGCCCGATGAGCGGATTGTTGATCAAAGGGGGTAGGATCGTCGATCCGGCGACCTCCCTCGATTCGCTGCGCGATTTGCGCCTGCGCGCCGGCGCCATCGCCGAAATCGGGGACCGTCTCGAGGCGTCGGACGACGAGGAGATTCTCGACGCCGCGCAAGCCATCGTCGCGCCCGGATTCGTAGATATGCACGTCCACCTGCGCGAGCCCGGGTTCCCGGAGAAAGAGACGATCGCCACTGGTACCCAAGCCGCGGTCCGCGGTGGTTTCGCCGCAGTGGCCTGCATGCCAAACACGGAGCCGGCGCTCGACGATCCCGCCGTCATCGGCTGGTTGATGAGAGAAGTCGCCAGTCATGCTCGCTGCCGCGTCCATCCGATTGGAGCCATTACACGCGGGCGCAAGGGCACCCAACCCTGCGACTTTACGGCGTTGGCGGAAGCGGGCGCAGTCGCGTTTTCCGACGACGGCGATACCGTCGAAGATGCCGGGATCCTTCGGGAAGCTGCGATTCTTGCGCGCAATCTTCGTGCGCCGTTCATCGAGCACTGCGAGCCGGAAGGTGGAATCGTGGCGCGGGATCTGCTGATCGCGGGGCAGACTGCGAAAGCTTGGCACATCGCCCATCTCAGCACGGCCGATGCGCTCGAGCAAATAAGGAAGGCGCGCGCACGGGGTACGCGAGTAACGTGCGAAGTAACCCCGCATCACCTGACCTTCACAAGCGCGCTCGTTTCAGAGCTTGGCGTTGCGGCTACCGTCAATCCGCCGTTGCGCACCGAGGAGGACGTTCAAGCCCTGCGGCGCGGAGTGCGCGATGGCACGATCGACGCCTTTGCGAGCGATCACGCACCGCATCCGCCGGCGCAGAAAAGCCGGCGATGCGCAATCTCCCGCGCCCGGATTCTCGGGACTTGAGGTCGCAGTCGGCGCTTACGCCGCGGCGCTTCCGGATTTGCCGCTGGGGCGCTTCGTCGAGCTGCTTTCCACCAACCCGGCGCGCATTATCGGCGTCCGCGGCGGAACGCTGGCGATCGGAGAACCGGCCGACGTAACCATCTTCGCCGACCGCGCCTGGACGGTCGACCCGGCGGTATTTGCATCGAAGGGAAAGTGCACGCCCTTTGCCGGTCGGCGGCTACCTCGCAAGGTTCTGGCGACGATCGTCGGCGGGGTTGTGCGATATCGCGCTCAGGGTTGGGCGGCATGATGCATGCGAGCCCTCGCGCCGCACTCTTCCTCGCCGACGGGAGCCGCTTCGACGGCCACGGGCTCGGTTTCGAGGGCAGCGCCCTTGGCGAAGCGGTTTTTTATACCGGCATGACTGGGTACGAAGAGGCGCTCACCGACCCGTCGTACGCCGGGCAGATTCTCACGTTTACCTATCCGATGATCGGCAACTACGGCATCTCCGGCGGCGCTGCGCAGTACCGGCGTGCCTGCGTCGCCGGCACGGTGATCAAGCAGATTGCCTATCGGCCATCGCATCATTTGGCCAAGCAGGATTTGCCGACGTGGCTCGACGAGCAGCGGCTTCCGGCTTTGATCGGCGCCGATACTCGCGCGATCACAATTTCGCTGCGCGAGCACGGAACGATTTGGGCCGCGCTCGCGGTGGGCGACGCCGCGCTCGCCGACGCGGAGCGGAGCTCACCGAGTTCGTGCGCAACGCGAGTACTAAAGCGCTCGTTCCCAGTGTCGCGACCCGCGAACCGTACGGCGTGGGCACTCAGCAGGGAAGGCGCATCGTGCTCATTGACTGCGGCGTGAAGCGCGCGATCCTGCGGCAGCTCGAAGCGCTCGGGGCGCAAATCTTAGTGGTGCCGTACGACGCAACAAAAGAGGAGGTGCTCGCCTCGGACCCCGAGGCCGTATTCATCTCTCCGGGGCCGGGCGACCCGACCGATCTGACGCAGACCATCGAGCTTCTACGGGAGCTCCTGGGCCATAAACCGCTTTACGGGATCTGCCTCGGACATCAGCTCCTCGCACTTGCCTGCGGCGGACGCACCTACAAGCTTCCTTACGGACACCGCGGCGGAAATCAACCGGTGCTGGCGTCGAACGCTCGGGAAGTGCTCATCACAGCCCACAATCACGGCTATGCAGTCGATGCCGCATCACTGCCCGACGAGCTCGAAGCGACGATGACTAATCTCAACGACGGAACGAACGAAGGTTTTCGCCACCGCGCGCTCCCGATCACCGGAGTTCAGTTTCACCCCGAAGCCTCACCAGGCCCATTTGATGCGCGCAGACTTTTCGCAGAGTGGTTAGACGAACTGCCGCACGCATAGCGGTCGTCCTCGGTCTTTTGGCGGGCGTGGCGCAAGCCGCGCATGGACAGACGCTCGCGCGCTTGACCGTAGAGTCGTTCGATCTGGGGGTTGACACCACGTCGCCAAAGATCGACGTGCCGTTCCATTTGGTGCTTACGCTGCGCGTGCGAGAAAGAGTGGGAGAAATACAAAATATAAATCTGCCGATTCTCGCCGAGCTGGAACTACTTGGCGACGAACGGGAGACCGCAAGCCGTCAGCGCGGGACGGTCTATCGCGAGACGATTACCGTCGTCGCGCACGACCCGGGACCTGTGGCAATAGCGCCGGCGACGCTGCTGGCGATCGACGCGCACGATGGCAAGGCCAAGGAGTGGTATAGTAACTCACTGCGCCTCCGGGTCCTAGGAACGGGCTCAAACGCAGTGCGCAGCGGAGGGCGCCTATTTCTCGCTGCGTCGCTTGCCGCGGCGCGATTCTTGCTGTGGCTGCTGCTCTGGATACTCGGCATCGGCTGCGCGGCGATAATCGTACTGCTGCTCGTTCGGCGCCGTGGTCCGCTTCCCGCATCCGCTCCGCCCCCGTCAATACCCCCTTCTATTCGCGAGCGCTCGCCGCGGGAACAAGCACAAGACGCGCTCGCGGTACTGCGCGCGCAACGTTCGCGGGTGTCCGCCGTTGCAGTACGGACCGCGATTTGGCGCATGGTCGGTGCCTTCGACGGCGAAACGCTCGGCGACGTGCTCCGGCGACCGGGATCGCGAGAGGTCACGATGCGCCCGCTTCTGATCGCGCTCGAGCGAAGCGCGTTCACGCACGACGACGACCTGCTCCCGGCAATCGAAGATGCCTGCTCGGCGCTCGAGCGCTACATTGGGTCGGCCGAATGATCGACGCGCATGGCCCTGGCGACCTTCGCGTCGCGCTCGGCGAGACGATCGTCGGACAGCAGGGAGTCATCGAGGCTCTGCTGCTGGCACTGCTCTGCAACGGTCACGTGCTGCTCGAAGGTCCGCCCGGTCTGGCAAAGACGCTGGCTTGCCGTTCCTTGGCCGCGGCGCTCGACGGCGATTTTAAACGCATTCAGTTTACGCCGGATCTGCTGCCCAGCGACATCGTCGGCACACGCATATTCGATCAGCGGGAGAGCGCTTTCGCCACCGTTTTGGGGCCAATTTTCGCCAACGTCGTGCTGGCGGATGAAATCAATCGCGCGCCCGCCAAAGTGCAGTCCGCGCTTCTAGAGGCAATGCAGGAGCGTCAGGTCACGATTGGGCCACAGTCGTATGCACTGCCGGATCCGTTCGTCGTGATGGCCACGATGAATCCGCTCGATTCAGAGGGGACGTACGCGCTCCCGATCGCCCAGATGGATCGCTTCCTTATGAAAGTGAACGTTGCCTATCCGTCGCGCGAAGAAGAGCTGGTAATTCTCGACCGGTTCGCCGTCGCTCAGACGCAGCCGGTTTGCGCCGTCGCGACGCTCGATAACGTCCGAGCGTGGCGCTCTCAAGCCCATAGCGTGCACATCGACGAGAAACTCAAGCGATATATCGTCGAGCTAGTTGCCACGACCCGCCACGCCGAGAGCGTCGTCGTGCGCTCGCCTTCGGGCACCGTATTGAAGGTTACCGAACTGATCGACTATGGCGCAAGCCCGCGCGCGACGCTCGCGCTCGCATTTCTTGCACGTGGTCTCGCGCTGCTCGACGACCGCGATTTCGCACTTCCCGACGACGTGCGCGCGGTCGCTCCACATGCGCTGCGCCACCGCATCGGTTTCAACTACCGCCTTGCGGTGGAGGGGATCAGCGTCGACCGCGTGATCGAGGCGCTGGTTGCTGCGGTACCCGCACCGTGACGATTCGAGAGGCGCTGCTGCGCGCGCGTCGCCGCCCGCGACATTTGGGAGCGGGCTCACCGACGATCTATCGGGGAGACGGCTACGAGTTCGTCGAGTTGCGCGCATATGTTCCGGGCGACGACGTTCGCCGCATCGATTGGGCCGCCACGGCGCGCTCGGGCGAACTTCAGTCTCGCGTGGTCCTGGAAGACGTCGCGCTCACCTTGGCAGCGATCGTCGACACGTCGCCGTCTATGCTGGTCGGGAGGCGTCGAGCACTGCTCGACGCCGCGCGGGAAGCGTTGGAGAGCTGGTTCGGCGCGGCTATTGGCGAGGACCGCTGCATTCGCGTCGAGGCGGACGGCGTGACGCCGCCGGCGCTCCAGCGCAAAGCTCATCGAGCGCTAACTGTCTGCGCTCGCGCCGGAAGATTCGACCCCTCACGCGCGCTGCGGACCGCACGTGCCGCGCTTCCCCGCGGCAGCGCGTTGCTGGCGATCGGCGATTGGTACGATCTCGACTCGGCCGCAGATCGCGATCTGGCCGACCTGGGGGCTCGCTTCGACTGCACCGCGCTCATTGCGCGTGATCCATGGTTCGAGGGGTTGCCGCTCGGAGGTATCGTTCGCATGCGCGGAGCCGAGGGAGGGATGGTACGCGCGTACGTCGGGGCTCGTGAACGCGCGGCCTTCGCAGACGCGGTTCGCCACCGTGAGAACTCTTTGCTCACACGATTTGGGTCCGCGAACTGGCGCTCGGGAATTCTGCGAGAAGAAGACGGCTGCGCATCGCTTGCAGCCGCCTTCGGGCTGCATCGCGCGTGAGCATCGATCACCCCGCACGGCTCGCGCTCGGCATAATAGCCGTTGTCGCGTTTGCCATACTCTACGCGCGACTCCAACGACGCGCGACGGCCCGTGATTTGGCCTACTCGAACGTTGCGTTCTTCGTTGAAGCCGCTAGGCCGCGACGATGGATTCCCCGAGCGTTGCAAGTCCTTTGGGTGGCAGCGCTCGCCGGCGTCGTCTTGGGAGTATCCGGTCCGCACGTAACGATGCTGCTGCCGGTTCGGGATGGCTCGGTCTTCATGTGCATCGACACTTCGGGATCGATGGCTTCAGCCGACGTCTTTCCAACGCGCGCGCAAGCGGCTAAAACTGCGGCCCGAGCATTCATCGCGCAAAGCCCGCCGGGCACGAAGATCGGCGTCATCTCCTTCGCGGGAGCAGCCGGCGTCGTTGCGCCGTTGAGTGCCGACCATGAGTCGATCGCCGCGGCGCTCGATGCGGTCCCGCTGCCCAACGGCGCGACGGCTATCGGGGACGCCCTCAAACTCGCAGCCCAGATGCTTCCATCTACCGGGCACCGTGTCGTCATCCTCATCACCGACGGCGTGAACAACACAGGGACCGATCCCATGGAAATGGCGCACTGGCTGGGCGCCCATCACATTCCGGTTTACACCGTGGGCATCGGGACACCAAACGGCGGGCTCATCCCGGGGACGAACGAGGAGGCAACGATCGACGAAGAAGCGCTGAGCGGCTACGCCCGTGCAAGCGGCGGCGCCTATGCGCGAGCCGAGAACGCCACGCAGCTTCGCGAAGCCCTCGCGCGGCTGGGCCGCATCACCTCGCTTGCGCGCAAACCGGTCGACGCATCGTTGGGCTTCGCGGTCGCCGGGGCGCTCGCAATGCTCGCCGCATTTCTCGCCGGCCTTGGACTCGGCCGTTATCCGTGATCGACCCGATTGCGTTGCTCACTCAATGGATCGATCAGGCGGGCGGTCCCAACACGATCGAGGCCATTGCGATGTGTTTGGCGACGGCCGATCCTCTTGGGCGCCCGTCGGCGCGGATCGTGCTTTTGCGCGGTCTCGACGAGCGCGGCTTGCGCTTCTTCACGTCGTATAACAGCCGCAAAGGACGCGAGCTCGCAGAGAACCCCCTGGCTGCCGCGGTTCTCTATTGGCCGCAGCTCCATCGGCAAGCGCGCATTGAAGGCGGCGTGACGCCGCTGAGCGACGATGAATCCGACGCGTATTTCAACGCGCGCCCGCGCGGACATCGCATCGCCGCCTGGGCATCGGAGCAGAGCGAACCTCTCGAGTCGCTCGCAATCTTAGAGGAGCGCTTCGCGCACTTCGATCGACGTCTTGAAGGAGAAGACGTGCCGCGCCCGCACTCGTGGGGCGGCTACCTGCTAGCGCCTACGCGTATCGAATTCTGGGAAGGCCGGGCCAACCGCATGCACGACCGCATTCTTTATACGCGTTCAGAGAGCGATTGGGGAGTGACGCGCCTGCAGCCTTAAGCGCCTCGAAAGAGCACTCCACATCGCAAAAACGGCCGCGCGATGACCCTAGTATTTTTTATGCAAGGTATTGCTCGAAAAATCGCCGCCGGTTCCTCGTTGCTGCAGGTCTAACAAAAAGGGCATATAAGAGAGCGCCGCACAAGACAAAACACCAAGAACTCCGCAGCCGGAGAGCGAGGTTTACGATGTTTCAATGCAATCGCGCCGCGCTTTTGTTAGCGGCAGCCGCTCTGGCAACCTCTGCTTGCAGCAGCAAGAGCGCGGTTCCCTCTGGTGCAATCAGTTCGGCGAGCTCAGCAGATGAAAAATCAACCTTTGGCGCGAACGGCCCGCGCGACTCGGGCTCGGCGAGCATTGCGCATATCGTCATCGTCGTGCAAGAAGCTCGCAGTTTCGATAATCTTTTCTGCGGCTACCCTGGAGCGCAAACGAAGTGCGCAGGGTTTCAGAGTATCCCGCTCGAGGCGAAATGCAGCCTCTCCGATACCTTCCAGGACTTCGAGCGCGACCGCAAGACGGGAGACTTTGGTGCGGAACGTGCCATTTGCCCCGGCTATCAGCATCCGGAGTACGCATACGTCCCGAAACCCGAATTGAAACCGTACTATGCGCTCGCGCAGCAATACGTGCTCGGCGACCAGATGTTTTCATCCACGGGCAACCCAACCTACGAAGCGCATCAGTATCTCATCGCCGCACTGGACGGAAGTGTCGAAAATCAGCCGTTCGGTAACGCGCGTTCTTCGAATTGCGTCTACCATCAGTGGGTGCATAAGTCGAGCGGCGGAAAGGTAAAAGCGTGTTTTGCGTACCGAACGATCGCCGATAACTTGAGTGTAAGGGGTCTTACCTCGGCGTATTATCGCACCGCTAATCCAAGGCAGCGCATCGTCGACACATGGGACGCGTACGGCTGGGTCAAGGGAGGAGCCGGCGGCATTTCGCCGTCGTCTACCTTTATCACCGACGTCTGCTCGGGAAAGCTGGCATCCGTAACTTGGGTCACGCCCTCGTTTGCCGACTCCGACCTCTCCGGAGCGTTGGCCTCAGGCGGCCCCGCGTGGGTTGCATCCGTCGTCAACGCCGTAGGTGAGAGCAAGTTCTGGAGTACGAGTGCGGTCGTCATCCTTTGGAGTGGATTCGGCGGCTGGTACGATGATGCGCAGCCACCAGCCCTCGACAACCAAGGCCTGGGCTTCCGCGTTCCGGTGCTCGTCGTATCACCGTATGCCCGCCGTGGATTCGTAACCCACACGCAATTCGAAAGCGTAAGCGTACTGAAGTTCATCGAGAATACGTTTGGTCTGCCACCGCTTGCAGCCAGCGACTCGCGGGCAAGGGACCTCGGGACTTCTACGATCGATCTTGCGCAGAAGCCCCGCGCCTTCGTGCCGATCAAAGGCGGATCAGGCTGCAGCAGAAGATGAAGACGCCCCGCGATCCTGAGAGAGCCGAATAAAGGCGCTCAGGAGCGGGAGCGCCAGAGGATATGCGGTGCCGCGCCAAGGGACTTCTGCAACCTCCCAGTAATAAGACCGCTTTAGTGCCCCGGCGCAGCGTGATGGTCATCGGGTCGGGACCGATCGTCATCGGTCAGGCCGCAGAGTTCGATTACGCGGGTGTTCAAGCATGCCGCGCGCTGCAAGAGGAAGGCCATCGCGTCGTCCTCGTCAACTCCAATCCGGCGACGATCATGACGGACCCGGAGGTCGCCGACGCGGTCTATCTGGAGCCGCTCAACGTAGCTTCGGTGCAAGAAATCATCGCGCGGGAACGGCCCGATGCGCTACTGCCCACTCTCGGCGGCCAGACCGGGCTCAATTTGGCCGTAGAGTTGGAGGAAGCCGGCGTGCTGCGCGACTACGGCGTCGAGCTGCTCGGAACGCCGATTGAAACGATCCGACTCGCCGAAGATCGCGAGCGCTTCAAGCTCAAGATGCTGGAGATCGGCGAACCGGTGCCCGAAAGCGCGATCGTCACGGCGATCGAGCAAGGTCTCGAGTTTGCGCAGCGCGCCGGCTATCCGCTCGTCGTACGGCCTGCATACACGCTTGCCGGCACCGGCGGCGGAATCGTCTACGACGAAGCGCAACTGCGAGCCACCCTCGATGCCGGACTAAATGCGAGCCTGATTCATCAGGCTCTTTTAGAGACCTCGCTGCTGGGTTGGAAGGAGATCGAGTACGAAGTGCTGCGCGACGGCGCGGACAACTGCATCGTCGTCTGCAACATGGAGAACATCGACCCGGTCGGCGTCCACACCGGCGACTCGATCGTCGTCGCGCCTTCGCAGACACTCTCCGATGTTGAATACCAAATGCTGCGCACCGCCAGCATCAACGTTATTCGCGCGCTCGATGTCCAAGGCGGCTGCAACATACAGTTCGCTCTCCACCCCGATCGCAGCGAATACGCCATCATCGAAGTTAACCCACGAGTTTCGCGAAGTTCGGCGTTGGCGTCTAAGGCGACCGGGTATCCGATCGCCAAGGTATCCACTCGAATCGCACTTGGGCAGCGGCTCGATGAAATCCCGAACCCGGTTACCGGCGTGACCAAAGCGGCGTACGAGCCGACCCTCGATTACGTCGTCGTCAAGATACCGCGCTGGCCCTTCGACAAATTCCCGATCGCCGACACGAACATTGGAACGCAGATGAAGTCGACCGGTGAGGCAATGGGAATCGGCCGGACATTTCGAGCCGCGCTGCTCAAAGCGGTACGCGGCCTCGATTTGAACCGCGAAGCGCTGACCGGCCCACTCGCCGATTGGAGCAATGCGGAGCTGGAAGCCACTGTTGCTAGGCCGACTCACGAGCGCCTTTTCGCGGTCTGCGAACTCTTGCGCCGCACTCCGGCCGAAGGCCGCAACAATACGATCGAGCGCATCCATTCGCTCTGCGCGATCGACCGGTTTTGGCTCTTCGAGCTCGCCGAGCTGGTCGCGCTCGAAGAGCGTATGCGCGATACACCCTCCGACGCCGATATTACCAGCGCATTGCAGAACGGCTATTCGACCGTTGGCCTTGCGACGCTGACGCACGACGGGGCGTACCGCAACGACCGTGCGCGGCAACCGGCATTTCGCATGGTCGATACCGCTGCGGCTGAGTTTCCGGCCAAATCGCCGTACTACTATCTCTCGCGCGGCGAGCTCGACGAGATGCGCAAAACGCGCCACGAGGCCGTCGTGGTCGTCGGGAGCGGTCCAATCCGCATCGGACAAGGGATCGAGTTCGATTACAGCTGCGTTCATGCCGCCTGGGCGCTGAAGAGCGCCGGTCTTTCGCCGGTCGTGATCAACAACAACCCCGAGACGGTCTCGACCGACTTTGACATTTCCGACACCCTCATCTTCGAGCCGCCCGGCGCGGACGAAGTCGAGGCGACCTACCGCGCGACGGAAGCACTCGGCGTGATGCTCGCCTTCGGTGGACAGACTTCGATCAATCTCGCGGGCGAGCTGAGCCGGCGCGGCATCCCGATCGTGGGCAGCGATCGCCGCTCGCTCGATATGGCGGAGAATCGCGAGCAGTTCGATGCCGCGCTCGCCCGATTGGGTGTCACGCGGCCTCAAGGTCGGGCGGCGCGAAGCTTTCGCGAGGCCCGAGCGATCGCGCGCGAACTTGGTTTTCCCGTCCTAGTGCGCCCCTCGTTCGTATTGGGCGGCCGCGCGATGGAGATCGTTCACAACGAAGCGCAGCTTGCGGCGTACGCAGAGTCCGCTCCGCCGATTATCTCGCAGGCGCCGTTGCTGGTCGATAAGTATTTGCGCGGACTCGAGCTCGAGGTGGATGCCGTCTTCGACGGCGACGATCTTCTCGTCCCCGGGATATTCGAGCACGTCGAACGCGCAGGCGTTCATTCCGGCGATTCGATCGGCGTCTATCCGGTTCAGTCGATCGATACCGCGACCGAGCGGCGCATCGCTGAGCTCACCTTTGCGATTGCCGCCGAGCTGCGCATCCGCGGTCTCATCAACATCCAGTTCGTCGTGCACGACGGCACGCTTCACATCATCGAAGCCAATCCGCGCGCAAGCCGCACCGTTCCGATCATTCAAAAGGCAACGGGCATCAATCTCGTCGCCGCCGCGACTCGCGTCGCGCTCGGCGAGAAGCTGCGCGACATGGAATACGGAACGGGACTTCACCCGCACGTTCCCTACGTCGTCGTGAAAGTGCCCGTTTTCTCTTTCTCTAAGATGGGCGGCGTTGAGACGATGCTCGGGCCGGAAATGAAATCTACCGGGGAAGTACTCGGCATTGACGATTCGTTTGGAGGAGCGCTTCGCAAGGGATTCTTGGCTGCCGGCATTCGCCTGCCCGGCAGCGGCGCGCGCATTCTGGTATCGATCGCCGATGAAGAGAAGGACGAATCAATACCGGTTCTTCGTGCGTACGCCGCCCTCGGACATACGCTCGTGGCAACGCCGGGGACTCGTGCGATGCTCCAGGAGACAGGCATAGCGACGGAACCAATCAATAAGATCGCGGACGGATCACCGCACGTGCTCGACGTGATTCGTTCGCGCGCAGTCGATTTAGTGATCAACGATGCCAAGGGGCCGCGAGAAATCTCCGACGACTACAAGATTCGTCGAGCCGCGGTCGAAGCGAGTATTGCGTGTTTGACGAGTCTCGATACCGCTCGAGCGCTGGCGGAGGCGCTCACAAGCAAGGCTGGACCGCCACGCAGCCTGCAAGAGTATCGGAACGCTCCGGCGCCGATCGCCTTGTAGAATCACCAGGCAAGGCCCAGGTATTCGTCATCGGCGTCAGCGCGAGCACACTGGCCGTCGTCCATAGCTTGCAGCCCACAAAAGACGACGAGATCACGGTGCGTCTCGTACCGCTCGCCTGGACGCCGCTGGGTATAGCCGTGGGTAATACCCGGCAAGACGTCGGCATCCCGCTCTCCGGTCTCTTCGACTGGATCGACCGTACTTTTCCGGCCGATGACGAGCATGCAGTGGTCGCATCCATCCGCGACCTCGAGCTTTTGGCCCGGATCGGTTGGAACGCACCCTTTCCCGAGCCGCTCGACGACCGTGGCGTTCTCAACTCAGAAGATCTTCCCGCAGAGATAGCAGAGGCGCTCGCGCGGCCGTCGGTTGCGCTGGTCGCATGTGCGGCTTGCCGGCGCCTTTGCGTGCGCGGTGACTTCAGCTGGAAAGAGAAGGAGCTCTGCGCCTGGGACTATCACGCCCAGGTTTTTGGCCGACGCGGGCCCTGGCGAGAGAGCGCGTACGAGCCACGCCATTTTGAAACGATTCCTACTTGCGAGTACGTAGTTTCCGAGCTATTGGCGGAACTAGGCGTCGAGCTCTTGCTGACGCTCGGCGAGCTACCGGATTCGGCAAGACACGCAATCGTCAATATGGTGCTCGAGCAAGACTCCGCGCGCTCGCATATGGCCGTGAAGACTGCGGGCAGCGTCG
Organism: Vulcanimicrobiota bacterium; assembly: GCA_963826325.1. Lineage (GTDB taxonomy): Bacteria > Vulcanimicrobiota > Vulcanimicrobiia > Vulcanimicrobiales > Vulcanimicrobiaceae > Cybelea. The sequence continues at coordinate 74,064 of CAWGWT010000011.1, read as the reverse complement.
TACTGCTGCGCGAAGCATGACCAACCGCGCGATCCGCGACCTCTCGACGTTCTTCGCGCTGCTCTTTGCCACGTTGGCCGTACGCCAAATTTACGTTCAGCTCGTTGCCGCTCCCGCGATTCTGGCGCGCGCGAGCAATCCGCGACACGCGCTGCTCGACGTAGGCCGCGGACGGATACTCGCGACCGACGGCACGGTACTTGCAGAAACGATCGCCGGAAAGCGCGTCTATCCGCTCGGCACCGAACTCGCCCAGAGCATCGGGTATGCGTCTACACGCTACGGTACGAGCGGCATCGAACGCAGTTTCGACCGCGCGCTCACCTCTCCGGACTTCAGCGGCGATCCGCTGGCGCAGCTTGGCCAGCTCGCCGCATCCCTGCGTGGCAGCCACGACGCGGCTCGGGGCGCCGACATCGTTACCACCATCGTGCCGCCCGTTCAAACAAAACTCTTCGAATTACTCTCGCAGTACCCGCGCGCAGCCGGCGTCGTGCTCGATCCGCGCACGGGCGCGGTCCTCGCGCTTGCGAGCGTGCCGAGCTACGATCCCAACGATTTCGATGCGGAGTTTCCCTCATTGAGCGAAGATCCGGCCGCGCCGTTGCTCGACCGCGCAATCGATGGCCTTTACCCCCCCGGCTCGACATTCAAGATCTTCACTGCCGCCGCAGCGCTCGATAGCAATACCGTTACGATGGACTCCAATTTCGAGGACCCGGGGTACCTCGTCATCGGAGACTTCACGCTGCACGATAACGAGAGCGAAGCGACGGGGTACGCCGATCTTACCACAGCCTTTGCGCTCTCCAGCAACGTTGATTTCGCGCAGATTGCGCTCAAGATGGGCGTCGACACGTTCTACGAGTACCTCGGGCGCTGGGGAATCGGCGACTCGCTCGACTTTCAGCTCCCGGCCGAACGCGACCGGGTTCCGCCGAAATCGAGCATCGTACCCGGTGAGCTCGCCCAGATGGGATTTGGGCAGGGCGCGCTGCTCATGACGCCGCTGCAAATGGCGCTGCTGGGCGCGACGATTGCAAACGGCGGCGATGAGCCGCGCCCGTATCTCGTGCGCGAAGTCGTCAGCGGCGGCATACCTCAGAGCTCGTCGGGAAGCGCGACGCTGGCAAGCCCGGTATCGCCCGATACTGCCGCGAAGGTTGCGAACATGATGATTGCGGTCGTGCAGCGCGGAACTGGAACTCCAGCGCAGTTGCCGCACGTGACGGTGGCCGGGAAAACCGGCACGGCGACTAATCCGCTTGGTCGCTCGCACGCATGGTTCGTTGCGTTTGCGCCCGCCCAAAAGCCTCGCGTTGCCGTTTCCATCGTCGTCGAGAACGTCGGATACGGCGCGACCTATGCCGCACCGATTGCGCGCGACGTGATCAGGACGGCACTAGAGAGCGTCGGTAGTTGATCGAAGAACGCATCTTCAATAATCGCTACCGGCTCGACCGAAAGCTCGGCGAAGGCGGCATGGCAACGGTCTATTGCGGCACCGACATCCTGCTACGTCGGCGCGTAGCGATCAAGGTACTGCTCGAACAGTACGCTGCGGATGCCGAGTTCGTACGCCGCTTTTACCAAGAAGCCGAATCGGCTGCGAAGCTCTCGCATCCGAACATTGTCAACACCTATGACGTGGGCCGCCAAGGCGGCACGTACTTCATCGTCATGGAGCTCGTCGACGGACCCTCGCTTGCGGAGATCATCGCCGCCGATGGACGCCTTCCCGAGCCGGTCGCGATCGACTATGCCGCGCAAATCGCAAGCGGTCTTGCTTATGCCCACCGTCAAGGTCTGCTCCATCGCGATATCAAGCCGGCTAACGTCCTCGTCACCAAAGACGATGTGGTCAAGCTTTCGGATTTTGGCATCGCGCGCGCCGTCTCACAGCAGACGATGGCATTGACCAAGCCCGGCCTTGTGATGGGCAGCGTCTACTATATCTCGCCTGAACAGGCGCAAGAACACGAGCTGCATGAAACGGCCGATCTCTACAGTCTGGGCATCGTGCTCTTTCAGATGCTGACGGGCAAACTGCCGTATACCGGGGAATCGCCGGTGACGGTCGCACTCAAACATATCGGCGACCCGGTACCGACGATCGACGTGCGCGAAACCGGGGTGAGTCCCGCGTTGGCCGCAATCGTCAACCGGCTGCTGCAGAAGAAGCCGGAGCATCGTTTTGCGTCCGCGAGCGAGTTGGCCACCGCGCTGCGCGAGGCTCGAGAACGCCCAAGCGTGGCAGGCTACCGCATCTCGGACGATGCGCCGACCTCCGTTTCCAACGCCTTGCCGCCACGGCGCTCGCCGATGCCCGATCGACTCTCTGCGGCGCAGTCTCCGTCTATCGAACGCGAGCCCCGTCGCTCGGCCTGGTCGCTCGTCGCGCTTCTTAGCGCGTTGCTCGCCGCCACTGGGCTCGGTTACTTTCTTTTCGCTAAACCGTTCTCACCGCTGACCGGAGGAGTTTTGGTCGGCGACTATTCCGGCATGACGCAGGCCGACGCGCAGGAAGCAATCGTCAACGCCGGATTACGTACCCGCTTTACGAAGAGCGCAAGCGAAACCGTTCCGCCTGACCACGTCATACGTCAATCGCCGCCGGCCGGCGTGAAGGTCGAGAAGAATCAGGTCGTCGAGTTGGTTGTGAGCAACGGAAAACCGCTGCGTGGCCTCAACGATGTGCGCGGATACAGCGCAAGCGATGCCGAGCGTACGCTCCAGGAGGACGGTTTCGCCGTAACACTCCAGCGGCGATTCGACAACACCGTCAGAGATAACGTCATCGACCAAATGCCCAAGCCGGGCGCAAAGGTGCCTGAAGGCACTCGTGTCACGCTGATCGTCTCGAACGGACCTCGGCCGGTCGTAATACCGGACTTCGTCACCATGCGAGTCGAAGACGCGCGGGCGCTTGCCGAGCGGCTCGGTATTACGCTCGATGAGTCCCAGAGCGTTCCCGGAACGCCGCCCGACACGATTGCATCGCAGAACATACCGAAGGGTACGCAGGTGGATCGCAATGCGATCGTGCGCGTCGTCGTCAACGCAGGGGCCCCGAACGGGCCGGCGACGCCTTCCGGCAACGCTCCCATTGTCAGCCTGCCCAACGTTGTCGGCCAAGATTACGATTCTGCCCGGCAGATGCTGACCCAAACCGGTTTTCAGTTCGCCGTTCGATTCGTACAGCAGAGCGCAAACAACGGCACGATCGTCGCTCAAACGCCACCGGCCGGTCAAGTGCCGCAAGGTTCGACCGTGGTCGTTATGCTCTCGGTTTCTGGGGAGGTTCCCGATACCGTTGGTATGACCGGCGAGGATGCAATCAAGACGCTGCGCGCCTACGGTTATTCGGTTTCACGATGGCAGTACACGACAAACCTCGGCGCCGGCGGGAAGGTGATCGGAACCGAGCCGAGCGCCGGAACGCCGCTGGCCCCCGGTTCTTCCGTAGCGGTCACCATCAACGGAACCCCGCCGCCGTAATACGACGGTGAAAGCGCCGATAGTTCGAATCCTGGGAATCGATCCGGCGTTGCGCACGACGGGATATGGCGCGGTCGAACGTGGTAACGGTCGCGTGCGGCTGATCGAAGCGGGGATCGTGGTGCCGCACGGAACGACGCTCGAGGAGCGGTTGCGCGAGCTTCACGCGGGTATCTGCGAAGTGATCGCTCAAACTGCGCCGGGTTTCGTCGTGATCGAAGAACTTTACACGACTTACAAAAACCCTCGCACGGCGCTCTTAATGGGACACGCACGCGGCGTACTCTGCCTTGCGAGCGCCCAAGCCGGCGTTACGGTGCATACGCTTGGACACGCCCGCGTGAAACGCGCGCTGGTCGGTTCGGGAAGTGCTCGCAAGGAACAGGTCAATGCCATGGTGACGCGGCTGCTTGGTCTGCGTCGCGCGCCAAAGCCGTATGACGTTTCTGATGCGCTCGCGCTCGCGCTCGCCTTTCTGAACGTGGTCGACCGCGGCGGACCCTTCGGTGTTCTCTAGAATCTCCGGGTGCGCTCATCGAACGCAGCGGCGAAACCGCCGTGATCGAGGCGGGTGGATTAGGTTATGAAGTCGTGCTCCCGCCCTGCATCGCCGAAAAGGTCCCCGCTACGCCCGGCGACCGAGTCACTTTGGAGATCTATTCCGTCGTCAATCTGGACGGCAAGAGCGGACGCTTCACGTATTACGGATTCACAAATGCAATCGAGCGTGAGTTCTTCGAAGCGCTCCTGACGGTAGCGTCGATTGGTCCGCGCTCCGCGGCGCGTGCCTTCAGCGCTCCGATGTCGACGATCGCCGGCGCCATTGATCGCGGCGACTACGCCTTCTTGAAGACCCTGCCAGGCGTTGGGCAGCAGAAAGCGCGCGACATCGTTGCAAAACTCCAGGGGAAAGTCGCGAAATTCTTGCTCATCCGTGACGCGCCCCCCGCCCCGTCGAAGCCGATTCCCGACTTCGCCGACGAGGCGCTGGCGGTACTCTTGCAGCTGGGTTACAAGCGAAACGAAGGTGAGGCCATGATCCGACGGACCCTCGAAGCAGAACCGTCGATCGACCACGCCGAACGGCTGCTCGCGGAAATATACCGTCATAAAGCGAAGGGACCGTCATGAGCGCACGCAAACGTCTGCTCGGTCCCGCGGACGTTTCGCTCGAACCGGCCGGGACTCTCGAGCACGAACGCATCGTCGATCCGCACGATACGCTCGAAGACGAGCTCTACGGCGCGAGCTTACGCCCGCGCTCGTTCGAGGAGTACGTCGGCCAAGAGCGCGTCGTCGAGAATCTGCGCATTTCGATCGACGCGGCCAAGCAGCGCGGCGAGCCGCTCGAACACGTGCTTTTCTACGGGCCACCGGGCCTAGGTAAGACGACGCTTGCGGGGCTCATTGCACGCGAGCTGGGCGCAAACTTTCGGCCAACCAGCGGACCGACGCTCGAGAAACCGAAAGATCTCGTCGGCATTCTTACGTCGCTAGAGAAGGGCGACGTTTTCTTCGTCGATGAGATTCACCGCCTCAGCCGCGTCGTCGAAGAGTTCCTCTATCCGGCGATGGAGGATTTCCAGATCGACTTCGTCGTCGATCGCGGCGCTTACGCTAAAACTTTAAAGCTCCCGCTGCAGCGTTTTACGCTCGTCGGCGCGACGACGCGCGCCGGCATGCTCACCGCGCCGCTGCGCGAGCGCTTCGGCATCGTGCACCATCTCGATTACTACGCCGTGGCGAGCTCGAACGCATCGTTCGTCGCTCGGCGAGCGTCTTGGGTGTGCCGATCGACGGCGACGCGGCCGCAACGATCGCGGCGCGAAGCCGCGGCACGCCGCGCGTCGCGAATCGGCTCTTGCGGCGGGTTCGCGATTTCGCCGAAGTACGGGCGAACGGCCGCGTTACGCCGGCGATTGCGGAGGAGGCGTTGCAGCGCGAAGGCGTCGACGAGCTCGGGCTCGATCGACTCGACCGCGCGTTCCTGCGCACGATCGTCGAACAGTACCGCGGCGGTCCGGCCGGAATCGCCGCGATTGCCGCGACGCTGACCGAAGATGCGGAGACGCTCGAAGACGTCGTCGAGCCCTATCTTCTCAAGGAAGGCTTCGTTACGCGAACCGCGAGCGGACGGCGCGCAACCGCAAAGGCGTACGACATCTCGGCATCGCGGGCGCAAGCGCCGGCGCAAGAGCGCCTGCTTTAAGGAGCGCTCGTGGATGCGACGCACGAGCTTTTTGATGCTGGGACCGGCGGCCCTTGCTTTGCACGCGCGCGCACGCGCGCAGGACGACGTCGATCCCGCGACAGCTCCGCCGCTCGTCAGGCTTTGCGCGTGCTGCTCGGTCAAGGCGACGCACGGCCGAGCGTCAGGGCCAGAAGCTTCACCTTCGACGGGAAGCTCTACCGCGGAACGTTCGAGCGCACCGCCGACGGCCAGATCGTTAACCTCGTCGACCTCGAAGGATATCTTTACAGCGTCGTTCCGCGCGAAATGCCCTCGGCGTTGGCCGCCTCGCCGCGCTCGAGAGCGCAGTCCATTTGCGCCCGCACTTACGTTTTGCAGCGCAGCGACCCGCGCCGTGCGTACGATCTCGTTCCGTCCGAACTCGATCAGCTTTACGACGGCATCGCAGGCGAAACGCCGGCGGCATTGCCGCCGTTGATGCGACCGCCGGCAACGTGCTCTCGTTCGGCGGGAGCGTTCGCGCAAATCGCGTATTCGTCGTGCTGCGGCGGACATACCGAGTCGTCCTTCGATGCGTGGGGCAATTCGGCGATCCCCGTACCTCGCCGGAGTAATTTGCACGTCGTGTTCCGACTCTCCGAACTATCGCTGGGAGCGGACCCTCGCTTTCGAAGCGATCGGCTCGCGGCTCCGCGTTTCGCGCCGCTTGGCAACCTCGACGATCTGCGCGTCGCGCGAGCGCGACGGCAGCGGACGAGTGCGAACGTTCGAGGTCGTATCCGACCGCGGCAGCACGGTCGTGCCCGGAACCGCCTTTCGCCGTGCCGTCGGCTCGCGCGTATTGCCGAGTCTATTGCTGACGCACCGTGCGGCGAACGGCCGACGGCATAGCCGCTCTCATCGACGGCGGCGGCCTTGGGCACGGCGTCGGCCTTTGCCAGTGGGGGGCGCGCGGGATGGCGCTGCACGGGACGCACGCCCTCCGAGATCCTTGCCTTCTACTTCCCGGGTACGGACCTGCGGAATCTCAACGCAAGACGACGCTTTCCTTCGCGGCGTTCGACTTCCGCTGCCCGATTCGCTGATCGCGCAAGAATCCCGCGGCGGTACGCGATGAGAGCCGCTTGATGGTGCTCGAGGGCGACGGCGACGTTTCATGGCACCTTTCGCGATCTGCCGGACCTGCTTCATTGCGACGATCTGCTGGTGCTCAACGAAACGCGCGTCATCGCGGCTCGTCTTTTTGGCGAGCGATGTCGGCGGGAAAATGAAAACCTCGCACGGTCGAGCTGCTCTTGCTGCATCCCGCCGATTCCATGCGAGTACGATCCGCTTGCGCATTACTTGGATCGCCCTCGCACGCCCGGCACGCCGGCTACGCGCCGGCGACCGAGTTGGGTTCGGCTCTCTCGGCGAAGCGCCGTTTGCGCGAGCTCAGCTGAAGGCGTGCGCGAATTTGATTTTCACCTCGACGTTCCCTTTGAAGAGTTTCTCGAGCGCGCCGGACGGACGCCGCTACCGCCTTACATTCATAACGATTCCGCGCACGCACAAGACGCTATCAAACGGTCTTTGCGCGCATCCCCGGCAGCGTCGCCGCGCCGACCGCATCGCTCCACTTTACCGCGGAGCTGCTGCGCGAAATCGCACGACGCGGCGTCGAGATCGTGCGCCTCTCGCTCAACATTGGGCTCGGCGACCTTTCGGCCGGTCACCGCCGAATCGCTCGACGAACACGCGATGCACGAAGAGGCGTATGCGATCGAGCTCTCAGCCGCCGCCGCCCTCGAGCGGGCGAGGCGGGAAGGTCGCCGAATCGTCGCCGCGGGGACGACGGTCGTGCGGGCGCTGGAAGGTAACTTTCGGTCGTTCGGGCGCATCGAGCCGGGCGAACACGCAACGGACATCTTCATTACGCCGGGTTTCCTTTCCGCGTCGTCGGAGCAATGATCACAAACTTTCATTTGCCGCGCTCGACGCTGCTGATGCTCGTAAGCGCATTTGCCGGACGCGAGCGTATTCTGCGAGCTTACGCCGAAGCGATCGGCCGCGAGTACCGATTCTACTCCTTCGGCGATGCTATGTTCGTTTCGAAGTGACTGCGACCATGCGATACGTCACCTTTGACGCCCCCGGCGCCCCGGAGGTCTTACGGGTCGCCGAGACACATGCCCCGCAGCTTAGACCGCGTGAAGTGCTGATCGCCGTGGAGGCAGCCGGCGTTTCACATGCCGACGTCATGCAGCGACAAGGCAACTATCCTCCGCCCCCCGGCGCATCGCCTATTCTTGGCCTCGAGGTGGCCGGCAAGATCGCTGCCGTGGCCGAGCGCGTCTCGCGATGGAAGATCGGTGATCGAGTCTGCGCACTGACCAACGGTGGCGGCTACGCCGAATACGTCGCCGTTCCGGCGGGTCAAGTGCTTCCGATTCCCGAGGGCTGGAGCGCGATCGAGGCCGCGACCCTTCCCGAAAATGCCTTTACCGTTTACGACAACCTCTTCACGCGCGCGCGGTTATGCGCCGGGCAAACCGTTTTGGTTCACGGCGGGACGAGCGGCATCGGAACGACCGCAATCATGTTCGCGGCCGCGCTGGGCGCGACCCCATTTGCAACCGCCGGCACGCCCGAAAAATGCGCCGCCTGCATTCGACTCGGTGCCGTGCATGCGATCGACTACCGCGCGACCGATTTCGTCGCCGAGGTCAAGCGTCTGACGAAGGGCCGCGGCGTCGACGTCGTGCTCGACATCGTCGGCGGCGACTACGTCGCGCGTAACTTGGAGTGTCTTGCGCTCGATGGCCGCGTCGTATGCATAGCTATGCTGGGCGGCAGCCTTGTCCAGCTCGATCTACGGCATCTCTTTGTCAAGCGCGGCGCGATTCTCGCTTCGAGCTTGCGATCACGCAGCCCCCGCGAGAAGGGCGCCATCGCGCGGGCGCTCGAGCGGCGAATCTGGCCGCTGCTGCCCAACGCGACAAGATCGTCCCGATCGTCGACGCGGTTTATCCCTTCGAGCGAGCCGCCGACGCTCACGCTCGCATGGAGTCGAGCGCCCACGTCGGCAAACTCGTGCTTACGCCGTTTCCAGTCAGCTGCTAATGGTAGATCGCCTGACCGATCGACGTTGGACCCGTTGCCATGAAAAAGAGCATCGGAATCGAGAGCATCGTGTTCGTCCGCGAAGCAAGGAACGCAATGCGGCGCGCTTTTGCCTTCTCTTCATCGGTCGCCGCAACGAAGCCGAGAATCTTCTTTTGATTCGGCCAAATGAGACCCCAGACGTTCAGCAACATAATGGTTCCGAGCCAAGCCCCGAATCCGATCGGTGCCATCGCGCCTTGCAACCCGAAGGCGGCGACGAATCCGTTACCGCCGGATGGTCCGTGAAAGTTACTCAGTAGCGCCGCACCGAAGATCCACGTCGCAACGGCGCCCCAGCGGAACCAGAAAAGAGCGCGCGGCACGACGTATTTCGAGATCGGCCCGGCCTCGCCGGCTGCAGTCGCCTCTTTGACCGCCGCGACGTTGACGAAGTTGAAGAAGTAGAGCAACCCGATCCACATGATGCCTGCCAGGATGTGGAACCAGCGGAAGATGGGATCTTGCCACATCTTATGCTCCCGTCCCCATCGCGTGCGATACGATCGCGCGTGCGATGAAATACAGGATCACGGTCAGGATGAAACCGCTGAGGACCGTACCTGACAGCGAGTCCAATGGATTCTTCACGTTCTAGCCTCCTCGGATTCCTGGGTGGTGCTATGTGCGGATGGTTGCGCGCTCTGCGGGAGGGTCCTCCCGCATCGGGCTCTCACCGGAGAGAATCCAGCGATCTCGGTTCTGCGACGATTGTTTTCGCATGGGTGTACCAAACCAGACCGGGCGGCGCCGCACGTTGCTTGCGCACGTGCTTGCGCAGCGTGTAGTCCACCGACACCGATGAGGAAGTCTTGGCGCGCGAGTAAAACGCCGCAAGCGAGGCCGCCAGCGCCAGATCCTCATCGGGCGCCGTCGTTCGATCGTCTCGGGCGAGGATGACGTGCGCGCCGGGAATTCGCGCGGCGTGGAACCAGAGGTCGTTCGGCCGAGCGACGCGGAAGGTGAGGTCGGCATTTTCGATGGGCGATCGTCCTACGACGATCCGCGATCCGCGCGGCGTGCGAAACTCGAGCAACGGCCGTTTGCGCGAGGCGAGCCGACGCGGCTCGAGCGCGCGGCGCTTGGGTCCAAGCTCTGCGACCGTCGTTTCGACCGCTTCGAGGTCTTCGTCGCCGGCACGCTCGGCTTCCCAGCGGAGCGTTTCGACCGCTTCGAGCGAGCCGCGCAGCACGCGTTCGCGCGTTTGGAGGTGCGGTACGCTTTTCACGAGCTTCTTGTACTCGGCGAAAATTTCGGCGGCACGCTCCTTGGCGGCATCGCGTTTGAGTTCCTCGACTAGGTGCAGGCTCGCGAAGATGCTCTCGCCTTCGGAGCGCAGGGCATGGCGCTGCTCGGTACGCCGGAGCTTCGCCGCTACCGAAGCTAGCTCGGTCCGGAGTTTGCGCTCCCGTTCGTCGAGCCGCTTGATGAGCGCGCGCCGGCGCGCGACAATTCGCTGCTCTCCCGAATGCGACGCTTGTTGTAACCGCAGCTCTGAGAAGATTCGTAAAATCGAGCCTTCCCGCGAGAGTTCCGCATCTTGGAATCCGTCGAGCGGAACTACGTACGCTTGCACCAGTTTTCCGCCTCGCCGGTAGACGAAGAGCGGCTGCGCGATCGCATCCTTGTCGTCGACTGCTGGAAGCGCGGCGACCCGCACCGGGAGCGGCGGAAGAAGGTACGACGCGCCGGATTGCACCGCGCGCCGCGGGTTGTCCGATAGCGCAAATTCCTTGAGTGCCGCGATGACGCTGCCATCCTTGACGAGTACGACGTTGCCGAAACGTGGAACCAACTCCAGATAAAGCTCGAGTTCTTCGCCTACTCCAAACGCCGAGCGCGAGGCGAAGCTCAACCGAAGCAGCCGATCGTTACGCCGCGCACTCACCGCGCGCAGGAGCATTCCTTGCAGCGATCGCGCGAGCGTGCGCACGAAGCCGGGCTCCACGCCAATTCCCAGCTCCCCTTCCTCGAGCGTGACCAGCGGCGGGGATGAAAACAGATCGATTGCAAGCAGCACGCCCGCGCCGCGACGTCGGAAAAGAATCGCGATGCGCCCATCGGCCAGCAAACCGGCATCGTCGACCCTTGCGCCGCGCAACCGGTCCCCGAGCTCGTGAGCCAGCCGGTGGATAAGGACCCAATCGGTCAGCATCAAACCATCTTATTGTGAGAAATCGAATAGCCTTGGCCGTTACGCCGCTCGCGTTGTTCGCCGCCTGCGGTCATGGCGGTTCCCCGGTCTCTCCGAAGGGATGGCAGCCGATGCCCGGCGCGAGTGCCGCCTGGTCGAGTGGTAGCGGCGCGACCGCTCAAGAGTACTTCTACGCCAAAAGAAAGTTTGGCGGCACGCTCCAAGACCTGGCCTCACAGGTGACCATTGAGGCATTGATGCAGCATCACGGCGCCAAGTTCCGCGGGAGCGTTCCTTTTGCGCCGTGTCCCGGCTCTGCGGGCGTTGCGACCTTCACCCTGCCCGGCGGAGAGACGCTTCAAGAGGGCTTTGCCGTCGGTAACGGTCAGGAGATACGGACCACGTACGCTCGCCCGCGCGGAGCGCCGAGCGATCCCAACGTCGCCGCGGCGATGCAAAGCGCACTCTGCATAATCCCGGCTTAGCCTCGGTCGCATGACCGCTCGCTACGATCTTTTGCCGGTCTCAACCGACTTTTCGCACCACGCCGTCATCGATCCGCGTTTTGCGTACGTTCTCAGCGATGAAGAGATGGCCCAGGGCAGCACGATCGGCGCACCGCGCTGCTGCACGGTCCTCAAGCCGACCGGCTCGATCCAGAAGATTTACTCACCCGACGCCGGCTACGATTTTATCGGTGCCGTCGAAGTTCACCATTGGGATCGCACGAGCAGGGTTCGCCTCGGCCGCCTCCAGGGCGAGTTTCATATCCACCCAGAGCGGCAAGATCACATCTTTACGCTCGATAACGGCGTGCGCGTCCACGAGCAGATCTTTCCGTACAACGACGCGTGGCGAAGCACAAACGAAATTCCGCCGCCGGCGGTTTACTATCGCATTCATCTGACAAACGCCGGCGAACTGCCGGCGTCGTTCGACACCTATGGTTTCTGCGAGCTGCGCGGTAATACCGAACATGACGTCATTACACAGTACGATGACGCGTTGGGCGGCATCGTCGCATGGAACCGCGATACGCCGTCACAGGTTCGGCTCTTCGCCATGCTAGACGCGCCCGATGGCTGGGAGACGAACTCGGATCGCGGTAAAGTCGTTGGAGAGCTTTCGCCGCGGCAGCTTGCCAACTCGGTAGCGTCGCAGGATGGAGACCCGATCGGCGTACTGCATGCCGCAATCGAGCTTCCCCCGGGAGGCGAGCGCAGGGTCGAGTTTCTGTTCGTCCTATCGGCAAGCTCGCGCGAGGATCTCGAAGCGTCGGCCAAACGCTGTCCGGCCGCCGCTGAGGCGAGTCGCCGAACCACCGAATATTATTGGAACTTCCTGCGGCGCTCCGTTCTTCGCACGCCGAGCGTCGACGTCAATCACGGCGTCTTATGGGCGAAAGCCAATATGCTGCGCGTGCAGACTTACACCCCGACCGGCTGGTGCTTCACCAACGACCCCACCCGCAGCAACAATAGCGTCGGCCGCGACACCGCATGGATGACGTTCGGAGCCGACTACTTGGATCCGGACTTCGCCCGAGAGTCGCTCTCGGCGTATTTTCGACTGCAGCAGCCCAACGGAAAGATCGTCGAGTACTACGACGTTCGCAACGATAACTGGGACGACTACGGGCTCAACGTGAACGACAACACGCCGCTTGTAGTCATCGCGCTCGGTCACCACATTGCCGCGACGGGAAATGAGAGCTTTTTTGCGCGAGTACTATCCGTGTGCCGTTCGTGCGATGGAGTACATGCTTTCGCAGCGTAACGCGGACGGCCTCATCTGGTGTACTGCGACCGGCACGGAGGATTGGGGAATCGTCGGTTGGCGCAACATCATTCCACACTATCGCATCAGCGGAGCGTCGACCGAGCTCAACTCGGCGTGCTATGCAGCATTGAGGGTGCTCTCCGAGCTCGCTCGTCATTTGGGCGACGAGAAGGAGCAAACGTATCGTGTGGCGGCAGAGGGATTGCGCGATGCGATCAACACGCATCTGGTCAATCCCGAGAACGATCTCTACTTGCTCAACATCGATGTCGACGGCTCGCGCCGCACCGACGTCACGGCCGATCTGATCTTTCCGGTGCTCTTCGATGTCGCACCGCCCGACCGAGCCGCTAGAATCATTAGCGCGCTCAGCGACGCGCATTTTGGACCGATGCCGGCATTCGCACGGTACCGCGCAACGCGCTCGATTATGGTCCGGTAAAAGCCTACGGTCTGCTTGGCGGCGTCTGGGTAGCCGTCTCGTATTGGTTCGCGTTTGCCGCCTCGAAACATCAGCCTAGCTTCATGGCAAAAGCACTGGCAACCAGCTTTCACCATTTTTCCATCGACCCGCGGCGCAACAATACGGTGCCCGGCCAGTTCTCGGAATGGCTCCACGGCGAGATCCTCTCGAACCAGGGAATGATGCTCTCGCCCTGGGACGCGCCTCGCTACCTTTGGGCTGCCATCGAAGGTGCCGGCGGTCTGCGCGTGATGCAGCTGCGGGAGAAATCAATCCCGCTCTTGCAGACGATTGGCGCTGGCTTACAGCGATCAACGTTCCGTTTCGTGGCGGGTCGATCGCGTGGATCGCGTGCCGGATGCCCGACGGCTTGCACGTGCACACGACCTCCGAGCTGCCGTCCCCTGCGCAGCGAACGATCTATAGCCGCGACGTGACCGATGGCGTCCGCGTCACCGATCCGGAGGCCACCGTCGTGGCGTTTGCCGGAGACGACGGCATTCTCATCTTTGTGGGGAACTCGAGCGACCGCACCGCGGCGATGGCAGCCTCCTATTCCGGCGTCGAGGGTAACGATTGTGCAGTGCGGCTCTTCTCGACGGTGTGGAACGAGTGGCAGGACAAGGGCCGGTTAAGTAAGGACGCGATCTCCTCCGGCATTCCAGTCGTCGTCGACGCCGGCGGCTTTGCGATGCTCAAGATAGTGCCATAGGCCTACGCGTGCCGCAGCTCGACGGCCGCGGACTCGATTTTTAGTGCTAATCGGCACGGCGGCACAGGAGAGCCTCGCGACTATCCGCAACACAAAAGGGGGTTGAGCACGGGGCCTGGCCTGCTATTCGTCGTTTCGGGGCCGTCGGGAGCCGGCAAGGATACCCTCGTCGAGGCGCTCCGCGAGCATCGCCCGAGTCTGCGATACTCGGTTTCGGCCACGACGCGCCCGCCTCGGTCGGACGAACGCAACGAAGAGCACTACTTCTTCGTTTCGGGGTCGGAGTTCGACCGGCTCCTGCGCGAGGGCGGGCTATTGGAGTGGCGCGAGTATAACGGCAACCTTTACGGGACGCCGCGCGATTACATCGAGCGGAGTCTGACCGAGGGATACGACGTCGTCATGAAACCCGAGGTAAACGGGGCACTCGCCGTCAAGGCGGCGTATCCGGACGCGGTGCTGATCTTTCTGGTGCCGGACCGGTTCTCGAATTTGCGCGAGCGGCTTCTCGCGCGGCGAACCGAAACGAACGAAGAGATCGCGCGACGGCTCGAAATCGCGCAGCAGGAGATGAAGTTCATCCGCAGATTCGATTACATCGTGGTCAACGCACAGGACCGCCCGCAAGAGGCGGTGCGCGATCTAGAGGCAATCTTGCAAGCGGAGCGCTTTCGGATCCACCGATACCCCGACGACTCGATCCGCCGCGTCGAGTCGTCCTAACAGAAAGGAATCATTCAGTACTTCATGAGCAAGTCCGTATTCGGAGATCTCGACGCGCTGCTCCAGCACGCCGACTCGAAATTCAGTCTCGTCAACATCGTTACCAAGCGTGCCCGTCAGTTGAACAATTGGATTCGCGTCCAACAACTGCCCGCAACCGACCGCCGGGAATATTTCGCGAGCGAGCCGCTCGTCGACCAAGATAGCATCAATCCGAACAAGCCGGTTTCGATCGCGCTCGACGAGATTGCCGAAGGAAAAATCAACTACCGCCGGACCAGGGAAGGAATAAAATAGTGCGGAGCACGGTGGGGTAACACAATGTGCGGGATCGTCGGATACATCGGGCGGCGCGATAGCGTCCCGATCATTCTCGACGCGCTGCGGCGCCTGGAATATCGCGGATACGACAGCGCCGGAATCGCCGTGATCGATTCGGCCGGAATGCTGGCAGGCTCGAAAGCCGAAGGCAAGCTTTCTAGGCTCGCGGAGCGGCTGAATAACGGCGAATCGCTCTCCGGCGTAGTCGGCGTCGGGCACACGCGATGGGCAACGCACGGTCCGCCCTCGGACGCCAACGCTCACCCGCACCTCGATTGCCGCGGGCGCATCGCCGTCGTCCATAACGGCATCATCGAAAACTACGCGGGATTGCGCGCGCGCCTGCTCGAGCTCGGTCACGTGTTCAGCAGCCAGACCGATACCGAGGTCCTCGCGCATTTGATCGAACTTCATTACGACGGAGATCTCGAGGAAGCGGTGCGCCGAACGCTTCACGACGTCCGCGGAGCGTACGCGCTTGGCGTGATCTCCAGCGACGATCCCGATCATCTAGTCTTCGCGCGCAATGGCGCCAGCCCGCTCGTGCTTGGCATCGGTGACGGTGAGATGTACGTCGCTTCGGATACGCCGGCGATACTACCCTACACGCGGCGCGAGATCATCTTGCAGGAAGGAGAGATCGCCGTCGTGGCGCGCGACGGCTACCGCCTCACCGATTACTCCGGCGCGCGCATCGAGCGCGATCCCATTGCCATCACGTGGGATGCCGGATCGGCCGAGAAGACCGGCTTCAAGCACTTCATGCTCAAGGAGATCTTCGAGCAGCCCTACGTCATCAAGGAGACGCTCAGCGGCCGAGTAGACGACTCCGGTTTGGTTCATCTCGGCAGCGAACTCGGCGAAATCACGGCGCAGCGCCTGAAAAGCATCAGCAAAATCGCAATCACGGGATGCGGCACCGCCTATCACGCCGGAATGGTCGGCATGTATCTGCTCCGCTCGCTCGTGCGCCTGCCGGTAGAGATGGAGCTGGCCAGCGAGTTTCGCTACGGCGATCCGGTGATCGATCCGACGGCGCTCGTCATCGCGATGTCGCAATCCGGCGAGACGGCCGACACGATCGAAGCCGTGCGAATCGCGAAGGCGGCCGGCTCCGGCGTTTTGGGGATTTGCAACGTGCTCGGCTCGCATCTTACCCGGCTCGCCGATGGCATGCTCTTTACGCGAGGCGGCCCAGAGATCGGAGTTGCAGCAACCAAGACGTACGTCTCTCAAGTTGCCGCCATGACGCTCTTCGCGCTCTATCTCGCGCGGCTACGGGGCTCTACGGACGAGCGACGTTTAAGGGAGGTCGCAGAAGGAACGAAGTTGCTGCCGGCCGCCGTCGACATCGTGCTCAACACGTCCGAGGAAATTCGGAAGGTCGCGCGCGACTTGCGAAAGTCACAGAGCGTGCTGTTCATCGGTCGTTATGTCAATTTCCCAACCGCCCTGGAAGGCGCGCTTAAACTCAAAGAGATCTCGTACATTCACGCCGAGGGTTATCCCGCCGGAGAGATGAAGCACGGGCCGATCGCGCTGCTCGACTCCACCGTGCCGGTCGTCGGCATAGCTACGGAGGATCGCGTGCGTGAAAAGATGATCTCGAACCTGATGGAGTCGAAAGCGCGGGAAGCGCCCGTCATTGTCGTCGCGAATCGCGGGGACGACGAGATCGCCGCGGTGGCCGATCACGTTTTCTGGGTGCCGAAGGTCGACGAGTTGCTCTCGCCGATCGTCAACATCATTCCCTTGCAGCTGCTCGCGTACCACATCGCCGACATCGAGGGCAAGGACGTGGACCAACCACGCAATCTCGCCAAAACCGTCACCGTCGAGTAATGGTCCGCAGCGACCGCCGAGGCCCTGACGAGCTGCGTCCGGTGACGATCGAACCAGGCTTCTTGAAATATCCCGAGGGTAGCGTCTTGATCGGCATCGGCAACACTCGACTCATCTGTGCCGCTTCTGTGGAAGAGCGCGTCCCTGCCTGGATGAAAGGTCGAGGCGTCGGCTGGGTGACGGCCGAATACGCGATGCTGCCGCGAGCGACGCAGGAACGCACGCAGCGCGAAGCCTCCAAAGGCCGCGTCGGTGGACGAACGCAGGAGATCCAGCGAATCATCGGGCGTGCATTGCGCGCCGTAACCGACACCGCGAAGCTTGGCGAGCGTACGATTTGGCTCGATTGCGACGTTATTCAAGCCGACGGCGGCACGCGGACCGCGGCCGTCACCGGAGCTTGGGTTGCGCTCGCGCTCGCCTTGCGCACGCGCTTCGATCCGGCCGATCGGGCCCATTGGCCGCTGACCGCAATGGTCGCGGCAATCAGCGTCGGCATCGTCGCCGGGCACCCGCTGCTCGACCTCGCTTACGAAGAAGATAGTCAGGCGCTCGTTGACATGAACGTCTTCATGACGGACGCGGGGCGATTCGTCGAGCTGCAAGGCACCGCCGAGGCAGCGCCGTTCGATCGGCGCGATCTCGACACCCTGCTAGCGCTGGCCGAGACCGGAATCCGCAAGCTCTTCTCGATCCAAAATGCGGCACTCCGCACACTGCTGCCCGTTCATGCCCATTGACGCCGCCTTGCTGGAGCTCGTAGCGCGCGTCGGAGCGTTCCATATCACGCAGCGCGCGATGAAGCGAGCGCAGCGCGCAATCGAGGCGGCGATCGGCGACGGGACTATCGACGAAGCCATGCGAGCCACCTATTTGGACGCGGTTCAATGTTATTTCGAAGGATTCGATGCGGAGGCGCGCGCGCATCTGCGCGACGTCGATCGTCGGCTGGAACGCGCCAACCAGGTCCACTTCAATCTTACGGCCGAACGCGGCGTCGCAGTAAAGCGGATCGAGGCAACCGGGTCGATTCTCGACGCGCTACGCGGGCTTGAGGCCAACGCGCCGTGAGAGTCCTCGAGCGCTTCGGTCGCGCAACCACCGATTTCTTCGAATATGCCGGCGGGTTGACGCTGCTTTCGGCCGAGTCCGTCGGGTTCATGGCGCGTCTTCGCATTCGCATCGCCGAAACGATTTCGCAGTGCGCGCTGCTCGGCGTGCAGTCCGCGGCCATCGTGATGCTCACCACCCTCTTCACCGGGATGGTGATCTCGCTGGAGTCGGCACAGCAAGCCGTCGCGTACGGGTTTGCGAACCTCGTAGGGGGCGCCGTCGCCTATGCCTCCGTGCGAGAGCTTGGGCCGATGCTCACGGCAGTCGTGGTGGCCGGCCGCGTCGGCTCGGCGATCGCGGCCGAGCTCGGCTCGATGGTCGTCACCGAGCAAGTCGAGGCGCTGCGTTCGATGGGTCTGGAGCCCTCGCGGTTTCTCGTCGTACCGCGTCTGGTGGCGCTGCTTCTCATGCTGCCGCTGCTCACGATCTTTGGCGACGTCGTTTCCATTCTCGGCGGAATGTGGGTCGCGCAGACCTACGCGCACATCTCGTACGAAGGCTTCATCTCCTCGGTAAGGCAGTCCATCGATTTCAGCGATGTGGTGAAAGGTATCCTTAAATCGCTGGTCTTCGCCGCGATCATCGCAATGGTGGGCGCCTACCAAGGACTGTCGACGCGCGGCGGCGCCGCCGGCGTCGGGCAGTCGACGACGCGCGCGGTCGTGCTTGCGATGATTCTGATCTTCATCTCAAACTTCGTTCTCTCGTTTTTCCTATTCGGCTAGAATGGCGATTGTAAACGCCGAGAAGTCCAAGGCGATTGCCCGAATCGAAAACGTGACGCTAGCATTCGGCGACCGCGTCGTTCTGAAGAACTGCGGTCTCGACATCGTAGAGGGTGCCATCACTTGTGTAATCGGGCTCTCGGGTGCGGGAAAATCGACGATCCTGCGATTGCTTGACGGCCTGCTCTTGCCTGACGAGGGACACGTTTATGTGCGCGGTCAGGATATCTGCCACATGTCCGAAGAGCAGCGCAACGCCGTTCGGAAGAAGATCAGCCTCTCGTTTCAATTTTCCGCGCTGCTCGACAGTCTCACGGTCGGCGAGAACGTCGCGCTTCCGCTGCGCGAGCACACCAAGCTCTCAGACGGCGAAATCCGTCGCGCCGTTCTCGACGCGCTTGGAAGCGTTGGCCTTACCGATGCGTACGACAATCTGCCGGGCGAACTCTCAGGCGGTATGCTCAAGCGAGCCGGTTTCGCCCGCGCCATCGTAACGCGGCCGGACCTGGTTCTGTACGATGAGCCCACGACCGGCCTCGATCCCATCGTGACCAATTTGATCACGGATACCATTCTCAAGCTGCGCGAGAAGCTCAATGGTACCGCCGTCGTGATTTCGCACGACCTCCCTTCGATCTTTGCGATGGCCGATTACGTCGCGATGCTTTTCGAGGGAGCGATCATCGCGTACGACACCGCAGAGCGCATTCAAAGCTCCATCAATCCCATCGTTGCTCAGTTTTTGCAAGGCTCGGAGGTTGGCCCGATCCCTCTGTAGCTCGGCGCGGCGCGCGCGGGCGTCTTTCCGCTCAAAAACGGGTAGATAGAGAAGCATGGCCGAGATTTTTGGCAATGGAGGCGAGCCCGTCGTGGTTGGCGGGGAGTACGAATGCTCGGAGTGCGGGCATCGTCTGCATCTCGCTGCGGGCGAGACTTTTCCGCCCGATCACCATCCCGAGAGGCCCTGGACTCTCTATCTTCGCGACTAGTGCCCTCCGTTAAGAACGCCGCCGGCGCAGGCAGCCCAAAAAGGCTGACTGAGCGCCATCTCGACAATGGAGCTTTCGCTGACGCGGCATAGCAGCGCACGGCCTCGCGATTCGGTGCCGATCTCCCCGAAAGATTTACCGTGATGCGCTGTGCATTATCGGTGGTCGCCGATGCGAGCGGAAAGGCTCGACGGTTCTCTCTGCGCTCAATTGCCTGGCATATTTGAGGGACCTCTGCTGCGAAACGTAGCCCGTTTGGCCTCCGAGCGAGGCGATTCTCCCATCAAAGCCTAATAATTCTCCTATGACTAGGCAAGCTCAGGTCGGTGCGTTCGCGATTGTTGCACTGCTCCTGCTCTTCGGCGTCTTCTATGTCATTACCGATTTCGGAACCCGGCACACTGGGTATCGCATCGGCATCCATTTTCAGTCGGCGGCGGGTGTAACCCCTGGAGCTTTGGTCTACTTCAGCGGCGTCGACATCGGGACCGTCGACTCGATCGAGTTACTTGCCGACAACACGGTCGACGTCATCTTGGCCATCAACCGCAATATCGATATCCCCGCGGCCTCGCGCTTTTTGATCCAGTCACCGCTGACCGGATCGCCGGCGGTCGTCATCGTGCCGCCGCGTGCAAAGCCACCCGTTCCGCTGCTGCCCAGACAAGTCTTGCCGATCGCCGATCAGCCCCGCGGAACCAACGGAACGTCGATCGCCGACCTGCTCGAGCAGGGACAGGGCGAGCTCAGACGGTTCGATAGCGTTATGGGATTAATCGCACAGCGCACTCCCAAGCTGCTCAACACCCTGCAAACGACGCTGAATAATGCCAACGACCTGACGATATCGACGAAGGCATCGCTCGCGCGGCTTACCGACGAGTTCCTCGCACTCGGTACAAACCTTCAAGGCAACTTGGGCGCTGCCAGCGCCAACGTGGTGCAGCTCTCCTCGACGCTGAACACCGCCGCAACGACCGATTCAAAAAAGGTGGGCACTTTACTCGACCAGTTCCAATCCACGGCGACGGCGCTGAATCGCTCGATGAGCGCGCTGCAGGATCTGGCGACCGATCCGCGCCTCAAGGCGAATGTTTTAGCGACGACTCAAAACATTGCCGATACGACCCAGACGCTCGCCGCGCTGACGAAAGACCTGCGCACCGTGACGGGTGATCCGCAGACTCAAGCCCAGATGCGCAACACGATCGCGAATCTTGATGCGGTTCTGCAGAAGGCCAACACGCTTTTAGCGGAGCTGGGAGGAACCAGCCACGTTTACGGCGTCGATGCGGGAGCGACGCCCGCTCCCCTCACGGTGCCGAGCACCTCTCCATACCCTGGATCCGCCCCGGCCGGCAATCCGCCGGCGAGCGGAGGGATCTCTCCGGCGGCGCGCTCGCAGCTGCAAGGTAAGCTCGCTTCGCTCGCCCGCAATCTGATCGCGGTCCAAGTGCGCCTGAGCGGCCTCTCGCCGCAGCACAATGCCGGACTCAACCCCGTTCTCACCACCAGCCAGGGGCCGCTGGGCGACATCAACCTCGTACTGCTGCCGCACAGCACCACCAGCGTCATGCTCGGCGCGAATTCCATCGGCAACAATACGACTTGGAACGCAGTGCTGGAGAAAAACGCAGGCAGCTTTCAAATCGGTGGCGGCGTTTTATATCTCGCAGGTTGGTGTGCTGGGCCAGTACGCGCCGCTGCACGGCCTCGGTTTTGAGGCGCGCGTCTACGATCTAACCTATCCGATGATCGACCTCTATGGAAACCTGCACCTCGCTCCCGGGACGGAGCTCTTCTTCGGGCAGCGCGACATTACGCACGCCTCGCGCCGCAACACGTTCGGCATCCAGTACCAGTTCTAGTGGCCCCTAACTAGTGGCAGAAGAAGCGGAACGGCCGCGCGTCGGCATCATTGGCGCCGGCGCCATGGGGACGCTCTTCGGGTACCATTTGGCCGCCCGCTGTGACGTGACGATGCTCGACGACAACCCTCAAGTCGCGCAATCGGTCGAGCGCACCGGGCTGCGCGTCAACGAGGAGCCGGCCCGGAAGGTTTCCGTTGCATGGCGAGCACGCGACCTTTACGATTCGCAGATGCTCTTTCTCTTCGTCAAAGCGGTGGATACGCTGCGCGCGCTGCGCGCATTTGCAGGCGAGCTCGACCCATCCGCGCCCGTCATCTCGCTGCAGAACGGCGTCGGCAACGAAGACGCGATCAAGACCGCGCTCGGCGGAGCGGTGCCGGTGATCGTTGGAATCACCACCGAGTCTTCGCAAACGATCGGCGCCGGCCACGTGAGGAGCTCGAAACAAGGCAATACCATCATCGGAACGATGACGGCTTCCCCGACAACCGCTCGCACCGTGACCGATTTGCTCGTGCGCAGCGGTTTGCGCGCTTCGGTCGTTTACGACATTCGTCCGCACCTTTGGGGAAAGCTCGTTGCGAATGCGGCCGTCAATGCGCTTTCGGCACTGCTCGACTGCGAAGCCGGTGAAATACCCAAGGACCCGAACGCTGCGCGTCTTGCCGAGGCGCTCGCGGAAGAGACGGCTAGCGTTGCGGCCGCACTGAAGATCAATCTTCCATTCGTCAACCCTTGGCAGTACGTTACCGAGGTCGTCGCGCTTGGCGCGGACGCGAAAAGCTCGATGGCTTACGACCTCGAGTCGGGTCATCCCAGCGAGATCGACCACATCAACGGTGCGGTCGTCGCATTTGGGCGTCGGACGGCGACGGCCACGCCATATAACGACGCGATGGTGCGCCTCGTCAAGGCGCGGGAGACTTTGCTCGCCGGCTCACGGCTGCGGCTGTAGCCGCAGGAGCCGCGCCGCTCCGGCGGATGTGTCAACGTCGATACGTTGCGCCGAGCTGCGCCCGACGCTGCCGTCGATGGTTTCCGAGTTTCCGTTCGACGTTCCGCGCAGCCCAAAGTCGGTAAAGAGCGCGCCGTCGCCGGTGTGGAGATGCACGCCGAAAGCTGTATTGGCGCGGATCCAGACCTCGACGTCGCCGCGCTGCGTCGAAAAATGAAGCGTGCCCGGCCACTGGGTGGCGCCCATCATCACCGAAAGATTGCCGCGTCCGACCGCGGCTTGCGCGTAACCGAAGAGTTTCAGATCGACGTTGCCACGCTGCGCGACGACGCGGGCATTGCCGCTGATGTCGGTAACGTTGACGTCGCCGCTTCTGGACTCCACTACGAGATTTACGCCGTCGGGCACGCGCACGAGCAGCGAGTCAAGCGTGCCGCCCGCGTGCACGACGAGTCCGAGTGGGGCCGCCCGAAGGCGCGGCGTCGGTGGTGGCGTTCCCCTCGGTAAGGCGGTTGCCGCAATCGTGAAGAGATCGCGGCGCTGGCCGGTCGCCGGCTGATACGCGTTCACCTTGGCCGAGTCCACACGAACCACTAACGTCGCTCCAGGCTTCAGAATCCCAACCGTGGTGACGTACGGCGACGGGTTGCTGCATGCCACGAACGTCTGGAGCGTCAGAAGAAGAAGGCCGAGCTTCACGAACGCATCTTCTATGAGCGCCCTACGCGTCTTTCACGGCTTCGTTTCACTCGCCGGGCTCACGCTCTTACTCGTAGCCTGCGGTGGGGAAGCGCTGACGACTCCGGCCGGCGTGCCGAGAGATAATGGCGCCGTCGCGGCCGCCGGTGCCCGCTGGGTCCCAGCGGCGGGTGAGTCGTATCAGATTCAGTACGACGGAAAGCTCGATTTGAGCTATCCCGCGAAGATCTTCGATCTTGATATGTTCGATACGCGTGCGCAGACCGTTGCCAAACTTCACGCGATGGGTAAGCGCGTCATCTGCTACATCGACGTCGGAACGTGGGAGAACTGGCGTCCGGACGCCGATAAGTTTCCAAAGAGCGTCCTCGGCGACAAAGATGGACACTGGGCCGGCGAACGCTGGCTCGACATACGGCAAACGTCGATCCTCGAGCCGATCATGGCTGCCCGGTACGATCTCTGCAAGCAGAAAGGCTTCGACGGAGTCGACCCCGATAATCTGGACGGCTACCAGAACAAGACGGGGTTTCCACTCACCTACCAGAAGCAGCTCGTGTACGATAGGTGGGTCGCCAAGGCCGCGCACGCCCGAGGCCTAACCGTCGATCAAAAGGGTGATAACAATCAAGTCAAAGATCTCGTTAAGTTCTTTGACTTTGCCGTCGTGGAGCAATGTTACACGCAGGGCTGGTGCCATCAGTTCGACGTCTACACCAATGCGAATCGCCTCGTTGTGGACGTAGAGTACTTCCATAGCCGCCGGCGCTTCTTGCACGGCACGTGCCCCGAGGCCGCCAAGAATCACGACACGGCGATGCTCAAGAGGCTCGAGTTGACCGCCTGGATCCTGACGTGTAAGCGCCCGTAAGCGGCTCTTCAATGACCGGGGCCGCGCCGCGTTCGCTCGCATATCGGGTGGGTTGGCCCCTCGCGCTCGCGGCTCTTTACGTGGGCCTTGCGTCGCTCTATATCTACCTCGGAATCTGGCGCTACGCCATCTTTCGAGCAGGCGTCGACGACTGCATATTTACGCACGTCGTCAACAGCGCGCTAACCGGATTCCATACCCTAGAAGGTTCGTCGATCTCGTTCATTTTCCCGATCCACCGACGCTGTCAAAGAGCTCGTAAAAACCGGCGCTTACATAAGATCTTCGATCAAGCCGATCTCCTCGTACTCGCGAGAACGCATCGTCTCTCGGCCGTCCTTACGTCTGCTCCTCCGCGCTGGCTGTTGGAGAAGAGGCCGTAGGGGCGCTGGCACCGGCAATCGGTAAGTCGCCCGCCCGCAGGAGGTTCTTTTCCTCGCGCGAATGCGATGAAAGATTTATTATGTCGCTTTCAGCTACCTCGAAGAAGCCCCCTTCGATGCCCGATCCGCTGGTGCGGGACCTCACCGGGTACCTGCTTACCGAGCGCAAGCGCAGTCCTCTCACGGTGGCCGCCTACGAGCGCGATTTGGCGGAGTTCGCAGCTTTTCTTCACGCAAAGCACGCCCAACGGCCCGCCGACTTTCCAGATCCCTCGCTGCGCGCGGTCGCCGCCTCACAGATTCGGCAGTACATCGCGCACATGTTCGACGCCCGAGGCTGTCATAGCCAAACCGTCTGCCGCAAGCTTTCGTCGATTCGTGCGCTCTACCGATTCCTTAAAATTACCGGCGTGTTAGAAAACGATCCGGCGGCGGCGATTCCGGGACCCTCGGTGGCCAAACGCCGGCCCGCGCCGCTCAAGGTGGGTGAGGTTATGACGCTGCTGCGCACGTCGCTTGCCGGCCGAACCGACGCCGCGCGCCTCCGGGACGCGGCGATCATGGAGTTGTTCTACGCCAGCGGCATGCGGCGTGCGGAACTCGCGGGGGTCCGGCTCGCCGACGTCGACCTCGTCGAACGAACGATTCGAGTGACGGGCAAGGGCAACAAGGAGCGGACGGTCGTCATCAATCGCACGGCCGCGGCGGCGATCAAAGCGTACCTACGCGTGCGACCGCGCAGCGCCGATGATTCGCTTTTTTTAGGACGCGGCGGCAAAGGGCTCACGCCCAAGCATGTCTGGCGCATCTTCAACGCCATCTACCGCGTCAGCGGCATCCAAAAGCACGCCAGCCCGCACACCCTGCGCCACTCCTTTGCGACCCATCTCGTCGAGAACGGGGTCGATCTCGAAACCGTTCGCGAGCTGCTTGGCCACGAAAGCCTCGCCACGACCGGCATTTACCTGCAACTTGCGATGGGCCATAAGCGCCGCGCTTACGACGAAGCCCATCCCGCGCGACCGCATGCCGGATCGTTAATGCGGACTTCGGCCGGTATGACTACTTAAAGCCGAGCGTCCACCACGTTCCGCCGGGAATGTAAATTGCCGAGCCTTCTCCCCAGATGACGTGGTTGACGCCGCGCGAATCGACCGAGAGATCAAGATAGTCGCCGAAAGGAAACTCGTAACCGGCGCGGTGCTTGTATGGCGCGATCGCGCCACGATCGGAGAGCCGGAGCGCCTCGCTCCAGGTCGTGCCCGCGTCGGCACTCCGCGCGTACCACGTGTTCCATGCATTGTGGCCGTTGCGGTTGTCTTGCCAAACGAGGCGAAAATCGCCGGCACGGGGGCCGGCAACGATGGCGGGGCTCGTGTTGTTTCCGGCCGCGTTGATTTCGACCGGCACGCGCCACGTCGAGCCGCCGTCCTTCGACGTGCTGACAAAAAGCGCGTTCGGCCCCTGCTTACGGTCGTTCTTCGCGAACACGAAGACGAGATTGCCGCGACGATCCGCCGCGACGGCGTCTTGCCCGGTAAAAAAGTCTGGATAGCAGTGCTTGCGCTTGCAGGGCGCTCCCTCATGGGTCACGGCAAACGGAATCTCGCGCCACGTCGCGCCGCCGTCGGACGACGTCACGAGTTCCACGTGACCGTCGCCCGTCTCATCCGGGCCAGTCTCGCCGTCGACGGCAAACCAGATCGCGCCGTTGCGCGCGACGGTTCCGCCGTACGAGTAATACCATTCATGACGCGTCGTCGCTTTGACCGGGGGGGCCCACGAATCGCCGTAGTCGTGCGACGCTGCGACGTACAACCGGTTGAAAAAATTGAACGATACGTAGATGTCCTTGCCCGACGCCGAGATCGCAAGGGTCGGCTTGTCGCTGTATCGGAGCGATCCGTCGAGCCTAACGGTAGTGCTCCATCGCATGCCGTGGTCGCGCGACCGCGTGAACGCGACGCCCGGGCGGAAGCCGTCGAGGCACACGGCATAGATGAGCCCCGCGCTGGTAACTCCGATTTGCGGATCGTATTGAAACGGCACGCGTATGCCGTGGCGGCAGATGTGTCGCGAATCTCGCCATGTTTTGCCGCCGTCGCTCGACGCGCGAAACAGGAGGTAGTCCGGACGCTGCTCAGTCGTCATCTGGTACACCCAGTTCGAGCTGGGGTCGGCGGCGTTCACTGGTTCCCAGTGATTGGCATTCGAGGGACCCCACTCGTGCTCGGGTTCGAATCCGCCGGCACTCGAAACGGCGGCGCTTGGACTCCCCAGCGTGGGCGGGACCGTGGCAGCGTTCTTCTCCAACACGCAAGACGACGCCAGAGCGGCAAGCGCAGCGGCGCAGAGCGAACGGAAGAATCTCAATACGGCCTCCCTATCGCCATTCCCAACGCGACCCGAAAATCATTTACTGCGAGGATCAGCGCCGAACCGATCACTCGGGTCACGACTCACAGAATGCTTGTGCCTTCAAAGCCTCAGCGTCAGCGAGCCCGTTACCTGCAGCGGCTCGACGACACCCAAGAAGCCTGTGTTGTTGCCGTTAAACCAGAACGCGTAGGGATATTGCAGCTGCGGGGGCGGGCGCGAGGAGACGGAGTTGGGATAGAAATTCCCCGAGGGATACAAGAAGTTCGTCGGCAGCGAGCCGTAGACGCAAACGTACGGATTATCCCAAGCGTAGCCGCGCTGCCCGCAGATGTCGAGGAGATTCGTGAAGTTCAGCCGCGCGGTCACGCGCGGGCTCACATCGTAACTGAGCGCGACGCCCATCTGTAGCTGCCAAGGCTCCTTGAAAGCACCCAGATTATCGTAGCCGTTCGTGAACGGATCCGGAATGAAGAGCGGCAAGGTTCCGAAGTCGTCGCACGAAGCGGGATCGGGCGCCTTACCGTGCGCGGCTACCCACGTTGTCGGAGGGGCGTAGCAGGACGTCGGATTGAATCCGGGCCATGCCGTCGGTGCGCCGTACTCGGCGCCGGAGTTGAAGCTCCAGTAATTCGTCGCCGTAAATCGCTGATGCTTATAGCTCACTAAGAGCGTCGCGACGTAGGGGACGGCATATCCGTTCGCTGCTGCGGCAGGCCCGGGAATGACGTCATACGTCGGATACCAGGCGGTGGGCGAAAACGGATTTTGATACGGCTGATTATAGTAGGGGTTCGCGACGACCCCCGGCTGTTTGCAATTGTTGGTTCCCGCTCCGCCGGCCGACTCGTAGAGGTAGCAGGGAAAGCCGCCATGGCCCTTGAGGAATGCGTCGTATGCTAGGATGTAGCCGTTGAGTTGATCGATCACGTTCTGGTTGGTGTTTGTGAAGTTCTCGTACTTAATTTTGCTGTAGGTATACGTGAAGGCGAGCTGGCCGCTCAGCCCATCGCGAGATAAGTCGCCCTTCTGCAGAGCGAACTCGACGCCGCTGCTTTGCTGACTGCCAACGTTGAGTCCGGACTCGAGGCCGCCCTGGGGATCGATATAGAAGTTCTGCAACTGGTCGCGCGTCGCGCGGAAGAACGGGCTCAACTTGAAACTCCAGTCCGTTCCCTTAACGCGGTGCTCCCAGGATAGATCGTAGTTGTACGAGGTGTCGGGCCGAATCAAATGGTCGGGCGTGTTGAACCCGTAGCCGTAGAAGTGGTCGCCGAGAAACGCCGGCAGGTTTTCGTCGATGGTATTGTACTGCGTCCAAGAAGAGTTCGGCGGCCGCGCGTAGACCCCGAAGGAGCCGCGAAGCACGTCGTCAGGATTGAGCGTATAGGTCAAGCCGAGGCGCGGCTGAAAGCGGGCGGTCGCGTAGGAACCGCCGCTCGTGTTCACCAGCGGCCCGTACGGGGACTGCGCAAGCGCAACGGTTTGCACGTTGTTGACGAGCGGGCAAGGCCCGACGCCGTTATCCGTGCGATCGATCGGCTTGTTATTGTTAACCCCGGGCGCAAAGCAGAACTCGGCGTTGTAGGCATTGAACCAGAACTGCCGCGCGGGATTGTCTGGGCTCGTGTTGCCGAAGAAATAGCTGAAGTTCTCGATACGCAGGCCGAGGTTCACGTTCACGCGGTCGTCTGGACGCCATTGGTCGCTGATCGAGTAACCCGTGAGAGCGGCGGCCACCTGATTGAGTCCCTGACTTCCTTGCTCGAAGGTATTGGTGACGAGCCATTGAGGGTTGATCCCTGCAGCGCAGGCCGGCAGCTTCGGGCTCGCTTTGCACGAGTAGGTCACCGGCGGCTGGGGATTGGTGAGCGTTCCCTGCGTTTGGTCGTAGCAGCCGATCTGTAGACCCGTCGACGGATCATAACACTTGCCGTTCGAGCCGACGTAGCTCGTGATGTTCCAGTCGGAGGGGAAGTAGGTAACGAAGTACCGCTGGAGACTCGAGTACGTATACGATCCCTCGACGCTGAGCAAGTGCTGCGCGCTGAGTTGGTTTACGTAGCTCAGGTTGAAGCCGTGCGTATGGTCGGGGAGAAAATAAGGAAGCTCCCATCCGTAGTAGGGCTGCGCGTCGGAGTTGTAGCCGTTGATGTCCCAGTTCGAATACAAAGAGTAACCGTAGACGCGGACGTACGACGACGGCGAAAACTCGTGCTGGTATTGCAACTTCTCGACGGCGACGCCATTGTCGTTGGGGTCGCGAATGTTATCGGGCAACAAGCCTTGGAACGGGTGTGGCGGGCTCGACGGGTAGAAATACTTGTACACGGCGGAGGGACGAAACGGCTGGAACGGCGGACCGCTGTATTGATAGGAATCGTCCCACGTCAGCGGGCCGAACTGCGCGAAAAGTGTGTTCGCACCGAAATCGTTAATCGAGCTGTAGTACTGGTTGAGGTTCTCGCTGGTCATGTAGAGAAGCTGAACGTCGTCGCGCAGTCCGCTGTGCTGCGGGATTCCGAAATGAAAATTTAGGATCGTGTCCCGCAGGGATTGGTTCGCGAGTGCAAAGCCAAGACCGCTCGTGAAGAGCACCGGAGACGGCGCTCCGGTATAGACGTATCCGTTGGAGTACGGCAGTGCCGTGCAAGTCGAGACGCCGCAGGTCGTGCCTGGAAGCGGACTTGTCGGATAGAAAAACGAGTTTGGGATGTTTGAGCCGTCGTTGCTGTTCACGTAGCGAAAGGACTGATCGCTGCCGCCGATGCCGACGTAGTAGCTGAACAACCGATCGGGCGTAGATCCGCCCGCCTCGATCGACGCCTGATGATAGAATGCCGGATAACCGACGCCGAGATTGATGTCGCCGTAACCGGGAGAGGTGCCGGTTTTGACGACCTGATTGACGTAGCCCGAGATCCCCTGCGCGTCGGAGCTGGCCGGCACGCCGCCGGTATAGACTTGAACTTCTTGACTTCCCAAAGTCGAGAGCATCGTCTGAGGTGCGTTATCGTAGGCGCGATTGACCGGAATGCCATCGAACTCGTAGCCGACCTGGTCGATGTCTCCGCCGCGAACGTGCACGGTCTGCCACCATCCGACTTCACCGGGATCGACCTGCACGCCGGGCACCGACGCAATGGCGCCATACGCGTTATTCAAGCTGCCCGGCCCGGATGCGCCTTGCCGTGATTGTTGCCCGGCGGCATTGATCGAATAGACGTCGCTCGTAGTTCCCGGCTTCACTAAACTCGCGGCCGATTGAGCGGTAACGCGCGCAATCGTTCTCAGCGTCTTGAGCATCGAGGCGTTGTACGTCTGCACCTGGTCGGCGACGACGGTGAGTCCGGGTTGCGTCACCGGATCGTAACCCTCTTTGGTAAACGAAAGCGTATACGTGTCGGGTGAAAGCGAGAGGAAGCGGAACGTGCCGCTCGCATCGGTGGTAGACCTCGCGCTCTGCGACGGCGAATTCGCGGTGACCAGCACGCCCGCAAGGGGCGAATTGCTTCGCACCTCGACGACGCGACCGGTGATGCCGCCGGTAGTGCCTGCCACGGTCTGCAGCGGAGAGAGCGCAAAGATGAACACGGCGGGAATCGATTTCAGCCAGCGCATAGGGGGGATTTATTGCACGACCGGCCGCACGCCCTCTGCGGCGCTACTCTTCGAGCCAGTCGCGCGTGAGGTAGAGCCAAAACGCGAGACCGGCGTACTTGCCGTATCGGGCAAACTGCCGCCGGATCGTCGAATCGGCGGCTCGTCGTTTTCCTGCCAGCCGGAGGTACTTCGGACGAGTCCACGAGTCGAGGACCAGCCGGCGATGACGCCCGAGCAGCTGCATCACGTGCGCTGCCCCGTATGGCCCGATTCCCGGAAGTGAGAGCAGACTTTCTTCGACCTCGGCATCGGTATAGCGCTCGACCTTGCGCAGTGCTTCGAGATCGAACTCGCCGGCGGCAACCGCGGCTGCGATGGCCCGCACGTAGGGCCCGCGATAGCCCATGCGAGCAACCTCGCGATACCACGAATCCGGGGCCCCCGCGAGCACGAGCGCTTCAGGAAAAGCGCCGTCGCCGAGCTCGGCCAACGCACTGGTCATGCGAATCGTTGCCGACCACGCGCAGTTCGTCGTGCAGATCGTCTTAACGACGTCTTCAAACACGCTAGGACTCGCGAAAATGCGACCGGCGCCTTGCGCCGCCCATCCCAGCGCGCCGTCACCAGCAATGAGTGCGTAAAACGGCGAGAGATCGTCGTCAAACCGAAACATGCGCGCGATCGAGGCCTCGATCTCCGTACGTTCTTTCGGTCGCAAGGACGACGCCGTCTGCACGACGAGCTTTGCCTTGACGCTCGTGCATCGTCACCTCCACGACCCGTCCGCCTAAGCGAAACCGGCGACGGTAAACGAGTGGCGAAAGCTCGACGATCGCGGGCGGTAAGTCGCGCGCAG
Organism: Vulcanimicrobiota bacterium; assembly: GCA_963826325.1. GTDB lineage: Bacteria > Vulcanimicrobiota > Vulcanimicrobiia > Vulcanimicrobiales > Vulcanimicrobiaceae > Cybelea. Next base: position 42,819 of record CAWGWT010000011.1, on the reverse strand, counting down.
CCGTGCGAATGAATCGTGCGCGCAAAGGAAATCGGCTCACCGCCGGCTCCGCGCAGCGGAAGCTCGCACAGGGTACTCACGCTAAGTCTTTAGGCTACGTAGGAGATGTTGACGGCGACGCCCGCGGCCGCAGCGCGCATCAGCACGCCGTACACCTCATCGAGCTCCCGCTCGATTGCCGCGATCTCGCGAGCGCTCACGCGAAACCGCGCCGCATGCGTCCATAGAATGCCGCGCGCTCGCTCGAGTACGCTGTGAAGCCGCTCCGGCGTCGCTTCCAGGACCGGCCAATCCAGCTCGCCCTGCGCTGGAACGACGCGCCAGCCGGGACCCGAAAGGAACGAAACCTCCTCTTCGGCGCCAAACGCATGCGGAACCGCGGCGAGCACGTCGACCGCTTCCTGATCCGCCAGCGAGAGCGACAGTCCCAGCTCGCCGAGCCGCAGGATGTAGCGGAAAAAGGACGCGTTGCCCACGGTATAAGCGCCTGCCGCCGACGCCACGTTGACGTGGATAAGGTCGAGCTCGAGGTCGCTCTCTTCCGGATCCGGTCATGCTCCCTACGTTCGCGGGAATCAAGCCAAGTTCTTTGACCGCTTCGCGCTCCTTGCGCAGTTCGTCCAGCGTGGCCGCGAGCTTTCGCCGGCCAAACTCTCCATGTTCGATCCCTTCGACGATGCGCGAGACGCCGCTTTCCGTCCGCGATGGAAACGAAAAGATCAGGCCCGGCTCGACCTCGTATTCGCCGTGCGAGCAACGACCGACCGAGTAATATTCGCCCGGCGGCGTATCGTGAGTCAGGTTGTAGACGCCGACGATCGCGGCGTTTGCCGCCGACGCCGCCGAGGAGGCTCCGCGCGTCTTGATGACTTCGGCGCCACGATTCTGGACCGTCGAAATGAAGTCGTTCTCGAGCCAGCCGCGGTCGTTTATGGCATCGTGCGCCAAGCGTCCTTGCAATCTTGGCGTGAGCAAAATCCGGATACTGCGTCGTCGAATGATTGCCCCACACGACCATCTGCGCGATGTCCTTGACGTCGACGCCGGCTTTGCGCGCGAGCTGCGCGCGGGCGCGCAGCTCGTCGAGCGTCGTCATCGCAAAGAAGCGATCGTTGGGAATGCGCGGCGCATTATTCATCGCGATCAGACAGTTCGTGTTGGCCGGATTCCCGACGACGAAGACTTGCACGTCGTCGGCCGCATGCGCGTCGATCGCTCGGCCCTGCTCGATGAAGATTTCGCCGTTGATGCGCAGCAGATCGGATCGCTCCATACCGGCTTTGCGCGGCACGGCCCCGACCAGCATCGCCCAGTTGACGCCGCGCATCGCCTCCTTGACGTCCGAGCCGTACCGCACGTCTTTGAGCAGCGGAAAGGCCCAGTCTTCGAGCTCCATCACGACGCCGCCAAGCGCACCGAGCGCCTCGTCGAGTTCGAGCAACTGGAGCTCGAGTTCGGTCTCGGGACCGAACATTTGCCCCGACGCCATACGAAAGACCAGCGCGTAACCGATCTGTCCGGCCGCGCCGGTTACCGCCACCTTAATGCGCTTGTTCACGATCTCGCGGTTTCGTTCAGGAGAAATGACGCTCATTCGAGGCGAAGGCAACTCAAGCCGATGACCGAGCATACGCTAACGGGTTTTAGCGGAACCGACCAGCCGGATGCATCCATCTACGATACGTGCATTCGATGTGGCCTCTGCTTACCGTCGTGCCCAACTTATCTCGAGACTATGACAGAAACCTCCGGACCGCGCGGTCGGATTAGTCTCATCAAGGCGGTTGGCGAATCGCGACTCGACCTACTCAGCGCCGGCTTCGTCGAGCAGATGTGGCAATGCCTCGACTGCCGCGCCTGCGAGGCCGTGTGTCCGTCCGGCGTTCGGTATGGCCAGCTCGTCGAGACGGCCCGGACGCAAATTCGACGCGCCGAAGCTTCGACCGCTGCGCGGGAAGGCACCCTGGCCGGGCCCCTCGTGCGCGCGCTCTTCGCCCGTCTCAGCCTGATGCGTGCCGCCGCGACACTGCTGCGGTTCGCACAGCGCACTCACCTCGTCGCAGTGGCAACGGTCTTCGGTCTCGGACGCGCCGCAAAGCTGGCACCAACGATATCGAGCGCTTTTTTCGTCGCTCGCAATCAGCGTTTCGAAGTGACGGAGCCCCTAGGCACCGCCTTTCTGCACGTCGGCTGCATCATGTCGGTTGCCTTCGCCGAGGTCCACTCGGCCACCGTGCGAATGTTGCGGCGCGGCGGTCTATCAGTTATCGTTCCGGCCGGACAGGGCTGTTGTGGCGCAATTGCCGTCCATGCCGGCGAGATGGATTTTGCGCGCGAACTCGCCAAGCGCAATATCGCTGCGTTCGAGCGCAGCGGCGCCGACGTCTACGTGGTCAACGCGGCGGGCTGCGGCAGCGCGCTCAAAGATTACGGCGAGTTGTTCGCGAGCGATGCCGCATGGGCGCAGCGCGCCAAGAGCTTTTCGAAACGCGTCCGCGACGTCACCGAAGTCCTCGATGCGCTCGACTTGGGTCCGGCGACAAGGCCGATCGAGGCATCGGTCACGTACCAAGAGCCGTGTCACCTCGTTCACGCGCAACTCGTCACGGGAGCACCGCGCCGATTGTTGTCGGGTATTCCCGGGCTTCGGTTGGTCGAAATGGCGGAGAGCGCGGTCTGCTGCGGCAGCGCCGGCATATACAACCTCACGCAGCCAGAAATGGCGTCACGGCTGCAGCGTCGCAAGGTCGAGGCGATCCGGCAAACCGGCGCAACGATCGTCGCGACGGCTAATCCCGGCTGTGCGACTCAAATTGCGGCGGGTCTGCGCGATGCCGGTTATCGCGCAACGGTAAAACACGTCGTCGAGCTCCTCGACGAGGCGTACAGCTAGAATCTAAACCGCTGCGGTAACGCGAGATCGGTCGGTTCGCGCATTTTCGATCGAATGATAGACCGCAAATACGGTGATCAAACCAGTTATGTTCAGCAGTCGCGATATCGGACCGTGGCTGACGATCAGCCGAAAAGATGCACCGCGCTCGGCGGCGCGACGGTGGGCTCCGATCAAAACTCCCAGCCCCGTCGAATCGAGAAATTCCAATTCCGTTAGGTCGACGATAAGATCGTGGCTGCCCTGTTCGGCCGTCTCGTTCAGCGCCGCGCGCACGGTCGGCGCCGTCGCGAGATCGAGGCTTCCGCGCAGCTTAAAAACGAGCGCTCCGCTGCCTTCCTCCGTTCTGAGGTCGATGCTCAACTCGTCGTGGGTCATCTTAGCGGCTGCCCATTCGCGCCTTAGCCGGGCTTGGCCTTGAATCTAGCTGTTCTCTCGCTAGACGAAACGAGCTGCATCGTCGTCCCAGCGCACTGGATGATCGCCAACGAGATGGACACCGCCGATCCAGCGATCGATGGAATGCCGCTCGAGCCAATCCACATCGCCGGCCAATACGCGGCGACCCAGCGCACTGGGCACAAGCTTTCCCTCTTCTTCTTCAATGAGGGCGCCGTCGCCGGCGCGAAGATCTTCCAGCAGCTTCTCAAAGATGCGCTCGCCCAAGAAGTATGCTTCTTCGCGGGTCTGCGCTCGCGCAAAGAGCTCCTCAAGGCTGCCAGGTCCTTGTGCGGCGGCATAAAGCGCCTGCCGCTGTGAGCGCGAGAGGCCATCGCGTTTCCAGGGATACTCTTCGCAGAGCCGCTGCAGAGCTGCACGCAAGAAAGGCAGCCCGATGGCATCTTCTCCCGCGGCTGCGTACAGATCGGCCGGGGACGGCGAGGTGAAACGTTCCCACGTACGACGGGCCGACTTGAAAACCGCCGGCGTTGCCGTTCGCCGCTTGGGGAAGAGCGAAAGGATTTCATCGACCATCATGCTTGCGAGATAGTGATCGCTCTGCATGACCGACACGCGACCCGGCTCGAGGTTGAGCTCTTCCAGCGCGGTGAGGGCTTGAAGGAGCTGCAGTTGATCGAAGAGGTCGTGTTCGAACCAGAGCACGACCTCTTCGAACTCCTGCGCGCGGCGAAGCTGCGCGTCGCGTCGTGAAAAGTCGTGAATCAATTTAATTGGGCTTCCGTAACCCCGTTCGGCAAGATAGCGTGCCCGTAAGGCACTCGTCTCTTCGAGCGACAACCCAGCCGGCACCGGACCGTCGTTGAGTGCGTCACGCCAGGCCACGTGGCTTCCGACAATGCCTGCCTTTTGGAGCAAGTAGAGCGCTCCGTCTCCATTTGTGATGTGGAGCGCCGCCGATCGCGCCGTCAGAATGCTCCAATGCCGTTAGGCGAGCCCCAACCGCCGCACTCGGTGTACCGACCATCGCTATATCCGTCGCACGATCCGGCGAGCCTATAGAGAAATTTGTGGTGACGCGCTTGCCAAAAGGTCCGTCCGCCGTCCTGCTTCATCCCGTTCCCAGCGAGTCCGAAGACGCCGGCTAGCAGGGGCGCTGCGGCACTGGTTCCGTTTATCGTCAACCACCCTGCATAGCCATAGCTATCGTACTCCGCAATGTCTGAAGCCACGGCTGCAGCGTCATTGAGCAGCCTGTGCGCGCAGAATTTATCGTGCTGCCATCGAGGTTTCCCAAAGCGCTCTGCGCAGCCGCCGCCCAAGCCGCCCCAAATTGCTTCGCTATATTTTGAGCCGGTCTTTGAAAGCACCGTGCCGCCGATTGCGGCAACGCTATCAAACGAGGCTGGAGCGCCTAGCTCGTTGGGCCCGGAATCGCCGCCAGCCGCCAAATACGCCACTCCCGGGTGGTCGAAGTACCGCCGGGCGACGCAGCTCACGGAGCCGGAGCATACCCAGCTGTTCGTGACGACGTGTGCGCTCAATCGTACGGCTTCGGCTTCGGCTTTCTCTAGATCGCTACCGACGGCGCTGTCGGCTTCGATCAGATAGATGGTGCACAGCGGACATGCGGCTGAGAGCATTTCGACGTCGAGATCGATCTCGACGCCCCATGCGGTGCTTCCCGAAGGGTAGTTCTTGCTCTCGCCTTTTTGGTTGTATTTCTTGAAGTTCGCCGGGCCCAGACCGAACTCGGAGCGATACTCGGCGAGGTCCGAGGCGACGTCGGGGTTGTCGAAGGCGTCAACGATGGCGACGATCTGCCCCGCACCCTTGTTACTTGAAGGCAGTTTGTACCGAGCTTGAAAATCAGCCGGGGCCCATCCGGATACTTGCGGGTCTGATTTCTCGCCGACAATAAGGACAAGGCATCGAGCCTCATCGGATCGGCGCTTCGCGCAAGCAGGAACTCCGGCATCGCCGGACCGTCCCCCCGGCACCGCACGTGCGGCAACGTGAGTGGATGGCGACATCGCTGCGGGGATTCCGGCCGTGTTCGACTCACCGCATCCCCCAAGTAAAGCCGCCGAAGCCAAGCCGCTCAGAAGGTAGCAGCGACGAACCAAACGCACCATGTCGCACTTCTCCCATTGACGTGCGGTCGTTGCGTTTTAGTTCTTCAACCCTCTTTAGAATCGATCCTCGACTCTGCGCCATCGCGCGGGGGACGTTGCAGAAAAACCCGTTACGCTCGAGGTGTTATTCGCTGCCTCAAGCACGGCTTGGTCGATTTGAGCGTTACCGCTCGTTTTCCAAATACTGCCGCCACTGCCGCGGACGACGCTACCACTCGTTGCGATCGCAACGAGGTTTTCTAATGCTGCTCAAGCTCTAGAGGCGACCGAGAGCCGGGCAAGCGCGAGGTGGCGCTCGTCTTAAACCGAACCTCGAGGCCTCAATGGGTGCGTCTGGGGAGCAACGCGGATGAGCTTATCGGGGCACCGCCGTGCGCTCGCCCTTTGTGCAGCTTTCGCAGCACTCTTCGGGTGCAGCGGATCGCAGACGCAAACCGGCGTGCCGACGGCACAGCGCCCCGCAGTGCGCGCGGGCATTGCAAAGAGTCCCGCCGGCCCCAACGCGATAGCTCATGTCGTCATTATCATTCAGGAGAACCGAACGGTTGACGACCTCTTCAATGGGTTCCCCGGCGCCAATACTGTGCAATCCGGCCTCAACTCAAGCGGCCAAACGATCCCGTTGAAGCTCATCAAACTTACGGCGCCGTATCTTCTCTACCACAAGCATAAGTCGTTCGTGGCAGAGTACGATAACGGCAAACTCGATGGGTGGAACCTGGATGCATCGCACTGCGAGCAGCCGCATCGATGTCCGCCCCAAGCCCGCCGCGCTTTCGGTTACGTCCCGCAGAAGGAAACGAAGCCATACTGGACGATGGCCGAGCAATACGCGTTCGCCGACGATATGTTTCAGACGAACCAAGGCCCTAGCTACCCGGCGCACCAATACCTCATCAGCGGAACCTCAACCATTAGCGATGGTTCCACGCTTCGCGCTGCCGAAAACCCTTACAACACCGAGCATTTCAGCGGTCCGTTCGGCGGATGCGATTCGCCCATCGGAACTCTCGTCAGCCTAATCGATCAAAATGGCAGAGAAGGTCAGCGGACCTATCCATGCTTCAATCGCGTCTCGCTTGCACACGTGCTCGATAACCACGGCCTAACCTGGCGCTACTACCAAGAAAGTCCCGGGCCCGGACTTTGGAAGGCTTACGATTCTATTCGGGAAATTCGCTTCAGCCGTCGTTACCAAAACGTCATTACTCCATCTGCGCAAGTGCTCACGGACATCGGAGACGGTAAACTCGCCAACGTGACGTGGGTCACTCCATCGGTCGAGGCTTCCGACCATTCCGGGACGACCAACGGCACGGGGCCATCCTGGGTGGCTTCGGTTGTCAACGCGATCGGAGAAAGCACGTTTTGGAACTCGACCGTTATCTTCGTGACGTGGGACGACTGGGGCGGATGGTTCGATCACGTGGAGCCGCCGCAATACAACTCCTACGAACTCTCCTTCCGAGTTCCGCTCATCGTCATCTCTCCATACGCCAAAGCGGGCTACGTTTCACACGTTCAGCACGAGTTTGGCAGCATTCTCAAATTTATCGAGCAGAATTTTGGGTTGCCGTCAATGCACACGACGGACGTACGCGCCGATAATCTTTCGGATTGCTTCAACTCCTCGCACGTGCCGCGGCGCTTCGAGAAGATCAACGCGCCGCTCGGGCCGCAATATTTCCTAAGCCGGCCGCCATCGAACGAAGATCTCGACAGCGGCCCCGACGACTAGCGCCAAAGCTGGGGTGGCTGGATTCGAACCAACGCATGGCGGAGTCAAAGTCCGCTGCCTTACCGCTTGGCTACACCCCATCGGTTTGCTGAAATTGCTATATTCTACAAGAGTTTTCGCCGCATCGACGTTCATCGGATAACCCGTCGCCGGAACACTCGCCGTGCAATTTCGGTGCAGTCGTACGCACCGACCTGTTCACCGGGCCTCGCCAACAACGTGCCTTCCCTGCGCGCTGAGTGGACTGCCGTTCGGCCCCGTTCTATTAACTCGGCCGAGGGGCCCTTGAGGGGTTTCCGTCGTACGACCTCAACAAAGTTCGTGCATACGCCGAGCGATCATAAGTTTAGGCGGTTGCTTTCCTACGTGCCCTGCCGAGTCTCGTCAAGCAAGGAGCCGAGAATGCGTCTAAATCGCGCCATCGCCCTATCGTGCCTCGCCGTATGCGCCGCCTGCTCGCAGACCGGCGGCGCTCCCTCCTTGCTACCGGGTTCAGCGACATTCGAGCGGCAAGCGAGCTCGACGTACAAGACCGTCTATAGCTTTAAGGGGTCGCCTGACGGCGACACGCCCAACGGAGATTTGATTTACATGGGTGGCGCTTTCTATGGCACGACGACGACGGGCGGCAAAAGCAACGCGGGAACTCTCTTCAAGCTGCTGCCTTCTGGACGCGAGACGTCGCTGTATAGCTTCGTCGGAGGCTCCGGTGGCAACAGTCCGGACTCTGGCGTCACCGCGTTACGTGGCGCATTTTACGGCACGACGAGCGACCTGGCATACCGAGTAACCGCGACGGGCAAAGAAACACCGCTTCACAGCTTCGGAAACGGACACGATGGCGCCATCCCGGTTCAGAGCCCGATGGCCGTGCTGGACGGCAAGCTTTACGGTGCGACACAGCTGGGCGGCTCAAAACGGTGCAACAGTGGCTGCGGCACGATTTTCGAGTTGACCACCGGCGGGGCAGAGAACGTCGTATATGCTTTCCGGGGCGGCCACGACGGCTACGTACCAATCGGAAGCGTGATCGAGGTCAAAGGCGACTTTTATGGGACAACTTCCTACGGCGGCTCGCACGATGGCGGCACCGTTTTCAAAATGACGAGCTCCGGCAAAAAGACCATACTCTATAGCTTCAAAGTGGCCGGCACTGACGGTGAGCGCCCGAGTGGAAACCTGATCGATGTCGACGGCGTGCTGTACGGCACGACCGGCTACGGTGGCACAAAAGATCTCGGCACCGTCTTCGCGCTCGATGCATCGGGCAAAGAGACCGTGCTGCACGCATTCAGCGGCGGGGCCGATGGGGCGTCTCCGAATGGAAGCTTAGTGGCCGAAAAGGGGACCCTGTATGGCACGACGTCCGGCGGCGGTAGATCTGGCAAAGGAACAGTCTTTTCGGTAAGCAAGTCCGGCAAAGAGCAAGTCGTTTACGCCTTCAAAGGCAAATCCGAAGGTTACCAGCCGCTGTCAGGGCTTGTGAGTGTCAAGGGCACTCTTTATGGAACAACCGCTCGAGGAGGACGTGCCGACAAGGGGACTGTCTACTCGATAAAGCCGTAAGCTGATTCAGACAGGTATCGCGTCGCATCGCTTAGGGACAAGCGGCGCTTGAGGATTTCGGCGGTATCCTAAATACCGCTCCGCTCGCTGGCGCGAGTTAGCGTGTGGCGATGAGCCGCTTTGCTCCGACATAGCGGGCGGCCCAATACGACTCGGAGAGCCGGCTTACCGTAACGCCGTGGCTAGAGCTGGCGTGGACGAATTTTCCTCGTCCTAGATAGATGCCGACGTGCGAGACGCCGCCGTACGTATCGAAGAAGACCAGGTCGCCCGGGCGGGGACCACCGACGGCGGGCCGGCCGGCGTCGTACTGCGCGTCGGCGGTGCGGGGCAAGCCTATGCCCAGCAGCGCGAACACGTGCTGAACGAAGCCCGAGCAATCGAACCCCGAAGCAGTCGTTCCGCCGAAGGAGTACGGCGACCCCAAAAAGCGCAGCGCGCTACTGGTAAGTTGCCTGGCGATCTTAGAGGTGCGGGCCAGAATCCCGCCGGTGAAGCGCTCGATCCCGCTGCGATGGTGCTTGGGAGTGGTGACCAGCAGGTGAGACGTCCACTCTGCGACGTCCGGGCTTATCGCTTGGGCGCTTACCGCCCCGGAAGAGCCATCATAGTTGACCTGAGGTGAGGTTGCGCTGCCGTCGGCTCGCGCGATGGCGCCCGAACCGGCGCATAACAGGGCAAAGGCCCAAACAGCTAACACGTGACGCAAGAATCCGCTCCTCTTTCACGACACTTGCGGGGTTAGTTGACGGGTTCGGGCGGGAAAGAATCGCCCTAGGGCCGACCGGCCCACTCACCCCTGCCGGGAAATCCCCCGCTCGGAACTTCGTTCCGACTCAGTGACCTATGCAGGCATGGGGACCGCTGTGACACTATCGGCGCTCGCGAGCCCCTGTTGTGGCGACGCTTCGGCATCATGACTGGCCGCCCTCCTCCGGGCTATTCAGCCTCGGATTCCTGGGCTTCCCTCGAATCGAACCGTTCGACCTCCTGCTCGATTCGTTGAACAACCCGGCGAACTTGCTCCTCTACAAAACCGCGGTCGTCCCCCTCGGCCATCACGCGAATCAGCGGCTCAGTCCCCGACGGACGAACCAATAACCGTCCCGAATCCCCGAGGGCGGCCTCTGCTGCGGCGATCTCTTCGCGCACTCTCGCGCGGTCGAGAACCGCCGGGTAACGGGTCCGAACGTTGACAAGTACTTGCGGAGCGTATACGACCTGGAGCACTAAATCGTGCAGAGTCGTATCCTGCGCCGCGACCAGTCCAAGCAGCGTGATCGCGGTTCGTATGCCGTCGCCCGTCGTGTTGTAGCGAAAATCGATCACGTGACCCGATTGCTCGCCTCCCAAGTTGTAGCCGCCGGCGCGCATTTGCTCGAGCACGTAGCGGTCACCGACCGCAGTGCGAATCAACTCGATTCCGCGCGCGCGCAGCGCCCGTTCGAAGCCGACATTGCTCATCACCGTTGCAACGATCGTGCGCCGGGCTAACTCGCCGGTCGTCAGCATTGCGGACCCCAGCGCAAACAGCACGTGATCGCCGGTTACGATCGCCGCGGTTTCGTCGACGAAGAGCGTTCGATCTGCATCGCCGTCGAACGCGACGCCGACGACGCGTCGCTCGCCCGCCTCTATTCTCGAGCGAACCGCCGCTTGTAATCCACGCAGATCGGTCGCACCGCAATTGACGTTGATGTGGGCTCCGTCGTTTTCGCAGTTTATTTCGGTGACCTCCGCGCCGAGCTTGCGCAGGGCGTACGGCGCAATCGCAAAGGCAGCCCCGAAACCGCCATCGACGATGATGTGCAGACCGCGCAGCTCCCTGGCGCCTTCGTTGAGTTCCCGATAATAGTGACGCGCGAGATTGTGGGCCACGCGCGCCACCCCGACTCCGGTGCCGGCGGGGCGCGGGATCTCGGACGATTCGAGCGATGCCTCGATCTGATCTTCCAGCTCGTCCGACAGCTTGAAACCGTCGGGGCCAAAGAACTTTATGCCGTTGTCTGCGATGGGATTGTGCGACGCACTGATGACGACGCCCGCCGCAGCACCGATCGATCGGGTGACGCACGCGACCGCCGGCGTGGGAACGACGCCAAGCGAGATGGTATCGCGTCCCACCGAGGCGATCCCCGCAACGAGCGCGGCCTCCAGCATCGTGCCCGAGAGGCGGGTGTCTCGCCCGACAACGATCGGCCTGCGCGGGTTGCCTTCGTCAGCAAGCAAACCTGCGGCGGCGCGCCCGATTCGCAAAGCCAGCTCGGGAGTGAGCTCGACGTTCGCTACGCCCCGCACGCCATCGGTGCCGAAGAGACGACTCACTTAGCGGGCACGGTCCCCTCCGAGAAGCGCACCTGGACGCGCACCAGATTCGGCGAGAGCGACAGATCCGTGAGCTCGGCACCCGAGGCGTTGATCGCAACGGGGCGTACCATTTCGTCGACCGCTTTTGGTTGATTCGTTAGCGCGACGTCGGCATGGACTCCGGAAACCTGCGCTAGAAGCGAGCTAGGTCCCCGAACCAGCGCCGTCTGCGGCACGATCGCCACCCCGCCTACGACGATTCCGCCCGATTGGGCACCCACGTAATGGACCGTTACGGGAAACGAACGTTGCTCGATTCTCTCGATGGCCAAAGTCACCGACGCTGGGCTGAGGCTTTGGATGACGACGTCGGGCGCGACGAGCACGACAGGAACGTTATAGACGCCCGTCCCTTTGTTCGAGAGATCGAGCACCGCTTTGATCTCTTCCGGCTTGACCGGCGGTGCGCCCCGCTTCGTCGCGACCGTCACGACCGCTTCGTGGTCCGTGAAACGCGCGACGTCTCCCAGTGGCAAGTTCGCCACGGAGATCGGAATCGAGAGCTGCTGGAACTCGGCCGCCGCAACGAGCGGATTGCCGGCAATGCGGAAATAGGCCCAGCCGACGACTGCGAGTGCGACCGCGAGCGCTTTGAGCGCGAAGTTCTTTCTGACGATCTTCAATCCGAACGAATCTTCACGAAACCCGCGACGCGGGTTCGCCCCGCTGCGTCCGCAAGCGCGAACGAAGATGCGCGATCAAGGCGGGCCGGCGGCGGCGCCGTCGCGGCGGCCGCGTGACCGCCAACAGCATTTTGATAAGCCGTTGCTCGTCGTCAATCGGACGCGAGAGCAGTCCCGCCCGCGCGATGGTGATCGCTCCGGTTTGCTCCGAGACGATGAGCACCACCGCATCGGTCTGTTCGGTCAGTCCAAGTGCCGCGCGATGACGCGTGCCAACCCTACCCCTCGTCGGCGTTTGCTCCGACAGGGGTAAGACGCAGGCGGCGGCCTCGATGCGGCCTTCGCGAATGACGACCGCACCGTCGTGCAGCGGCGATGTGGGGGCAAAGATCGTTTGGAGCAGCTCTTCGGAGAGATCGGCGCGCAACATCGTTCCGCTTTCACAATAATCTTTTAATCCGCTCTGCTGTTCGATCACCATCAAAGCGCCGCGCCGGCTGCGCCCGAGTGTAAAAGCGGTTCGGCCGAGTGCGGCAATCGTCCGGTCATCGGTCCGGCCGGTCGGCAGCGAAGTCCCTTCACTCTCGATCCGGAAAAGGCTACCTCGCCCAATCTGTTCAAGCGCGCGGCGTAGCTCCGGCTGAAAGACGATTGGAATCGTCACCGCGGCGCCGACGACGAGCAGCCGCAAAATCGTACCGAGCAGGTAAAGGTGGAAGAGCGTCGCGATCCCCAGCAATCCGAGCAAAACTAGAATTCCCGTGAGAATCTGCACGGCACGAGTTCCCCGGATGAGCAACAAAACGTAATAGATCAGGATGCTCGTTGCGATGACATCGACGACGTCCGGAATGCCGACGTACCCCAACGGGCTAGGCACGATCGATCCTCAGCTCCAAGATTCGCTTCGGCGTGATCTGAGGTGCCTCCAAGCCGCTCGCCGCGAGCTTTGCTATCAACCAATGGGGCAGCGGCGAGAGTAGCTCCGTAACGCGCCCGCTGGCGAAACGTCCGAGTTCGAGGTCTATCAGGCCGATGATGACTCGGGCATCGGTAACGTCGGGATCCCAGTCGACCACCGCACCCCCATTGCAGGTGCGACATCTAAGAACTCCGGCGGGCCTGCCACGGCCGCCAAGGGCGTCGAGCAGCGCCGGCATGGCTTGCGCGACCGTAGGGAAAACTGCCAAGGCGATGACCAGCTTATCGTACGCCATTACCCCCACGAGCGCCCGAATTGCGGCGCCGTCATACCGGTCGGGCAGCTCGAGCAACGCGTACGAACACGCAGCCGCCTCGCTCCTGCGCCAGACGGCTTTGCCGCCTTCCCTCCGCACGGCATCGTCGATCGCCGCGCGGAGCGCGTCATCGAGATCGCCGTCGATGCTCAAGGTGAGATAAGCCACGTTTGCTTCACCGTTAGCCGTCTCAACCATGCAATCTTGCGTGTAACGCAGCCTCATCGGGCACTCGTCGTCTCAACGGGAAAAAACTCAGCCTGGATCTCGGTTGACGGCGAGAGTGGTTTGCGAATCGCACAGCTGCGGCGTATGACGGGAGACCGCTTCATGCCCGTCCCGGGCGACATCGTCGAAGTGCGCATTCTCGAAGACGGGCAAGCTCTCGTCGAACGCATGGAGCCGCGTCGTTTTACGCTGGAGCGCCGCAGCGCCGGCGGACGCGCTAAAACGATGGCCGCTAACGTCGACCTGCTCGTTACGGTGACGGCTCTGGCAAATCCGGCGCCGCGTTTGGTTACGCTCGACCAACTCCTCGCTTTCGCTGGGATCGAGGGGATTGCGGCTGCCGTGGTTTTTACCAAACCCGATCTCACCGACGGCGTCCAGATGCGAGCTCTTATGACGCTGTACGAAGCTTTGGAATACCCTACAGTCGCCGTCAATCCCAAGGTGGGAGATAATGTCGATGCGCTGCGGGAGCTCATAGCCGGTCGCCGCGCCCTGCTCGTCGGTAATTCTGGCGTAGGCAAGAGCACGATTTTTCGCGCACTCGGAGGTGATACACCCATAGGCGACGTTTCGCGGTTCGGCCTGGGGAAACAGACCACTACTGCAGGACGCCTCTATCGGACCGAGAGCGGCTTTCTCATCGATAGCCCGGGCATCAATGAGTTCGGCCTCGGCGCCATCGATGCGCGGTCTTTGAGCGAGGCCTTTCCTGACATGCGCGAGCCGGCCTCGCGCTGCCGCTTTACCGACTGCACGCACCTCCACGAGCCGGATTGCGCCGTGCAGGCCAAGGTTTCGGAGGGACTGATCGCGCCTAGCCGCTACGCGAGTTACCAGAAGATACTACTCGAGCCAACCTAGCGGCCTTTGAGGTAGACACTCGCCGAGCGCTGCTGCTATGATACACGCCGTGCCAAACATCAAAGCCGCCGAAAAATGGGCGTTGCAATCTGAAAAGCGCTCCGCCCGCAACAAAAGCGTCAAGAGCCAACTCAAGACACTCTTCAAACGCGCCGTCGACTCGGCCGAGGCGGGGGCATCGCCGCCGGTCGAGAGCGCCTTCGACAAGGCCGCGGCAAAGGGCATCATTCATCCCAACAAAGCGGCGCGCAAGAAGTCGCGGCTCGCCAAAGCACTTCAACGCACCGCAGCCACGCCTGCAAAACCCGCTAAAGGCCGTTCGTCCCGCAAGAAATAGCAGGGCACTTCTTACGGGTCCACGTTGATTGCTATGCGAGTAGTTCGATCGGCGCGCGCCGCTTTCAGTATCCGCTCCCTTACGATTGCTCGCAGCCTCGCGGGACGGTGGCTGCGGAGCGCTATGCGGTACCGCCATTCATCGTTAAGCCGAGCAATCGGGTATGGCGCGGGTCCGAGCACTTCCACCCCTTCTGCATCCCGTACCTGGTCCGCATACCGAGCCGCGGTCGCCGCGACTCGCCGGCGATCGCGTCCGATGACCCCGACGTAGACCAGGCGTTGCGCTGGCGGAAATCCCGCCGCTGCGCGTTCTTGCAATTCCACCGCGGCGAACCCATCGTAGTCGTGACGCGCAGCAAAGTCGATTGCGGGATGGTCGGGCGCGTAGGTTTGCACAATCGCTTCCCCGCGGCGCGTCCGTCCGCTGCGGCCAAAGACTTGCGCGATCAAGGCAAAGCTCCGTTCCGCCGCGCGAAAGTCGGGAAGGTAGAGGCCGAGATCTGCGGCCACGACGCCGGCCAACGTTACGGTCGGGTAGTCGAGGCCCTTTGCTACCATCTGCGTCCCGACCAAAACGTCGCCCTCGGCCTCGAATTCTCCCAGGATCCGCGCGTGGTCGCCGACGCGGGTCGTCGTATCGGAATCCATGCGAAGGACGCGCGCCTGCGGGAAAAGCCGCCGAACCTCTTCGACTACCCTTTCCGTTCCGATGCCGAGCTCTCGTATCGTTTCCAGGCCACAAGCCGGACAGACCTCCGGGATCGGCGCTTGATAGTCGCAGTAATGGCAGCGGAGCAATCGTTCGCTACGGTGGACGGATAAAGCGACGCTGCAGCGCGGGCAGTGCGGCGAGTTTCCGCAGCTACGGCAGAGCAATGCGCCCGCGCTACCGCGACGGTTCACGAAGAGCAAACTTTTTTCACCGCGTTCCAACCGTTCTCCCAACGCTTGCACCAGCGCGCTGCTGAAAATGCTGCGGTTGCCGCTTTCGAACTCTTTGCGCAGATCGACGATTCGTACGTCGGGCAGAGGTTGCGCTGTAGCTCTTTCGCGCAACTCCAGCAGCCCAATCCTGCCACTTTTCGCCGCAGCGTAGGCCTCAAGCGAAGGCGTGGCACTGCCAAGCAGCAGTACTCCGCTTTCGTGCTTCATTCGCTCGCGGGCGACCGCGACAGCGTGGTAACGCGGTACGACTTCTTGTTTGTAGGATGGATCGTGTGCTTCGTCCACGATCAACAAGCCGACCCGGTCGAGCGGAGCGAAGACGGCGCTGCGGGCTCCCACGACCACGTCGACTTCGCCGCGTGCGCAAGCCTGCCACGCATCGTAGCGTTCCCGCTCCGAGAGCGCAGAATGCAAGACGGCGACGCGCTCGCCGAATGCAGCCTCGAAGCGCTGCGCCGTCTGCGGGGTTAGCGAGATCTCCGGCACGAGCACGATCGCGCGACCGCCTTCCCGCACGACGCGTTTGATCGCCTCGATGTAAACCAAGGTCTTGCCGCTCGCGGTGACTCCATAGAGAAGTGCCGCCGCGAAACGTTTTGCATCGAGTGCGGCATCGATCCACTGCAGCGCACGGGATTGCTCGGCCGTCGCAACCGGTGACTGCGATAAACCCGCGGCGGCCCGCCGCGTTTCGGGGCGGACGTAACGTTCGTGCAGGGCACCGCTGCGCACTGCGCGCCCGATCACGGCGCTGCTGAAACCGGCAAGAAGCGCATCCGCGCGCGGAACGCCCGGATGCTCACGCACGAACGTCGTCAGCGCTTTTGCCTTCTTACCTCGAATGGGAGCGTCGCCCGGATCGAGGACGCGTACGCGATATTCGGTAGTTCGCGGTTCGACCAAATGACGCCCGCGCCGCAATGCGCCCGAGCGTGTGAGCGCCCGAACGTGCGCGAGCAGCGCGCTTCGATCGCCGATCCGCCGTGCCTCAGGGTGGCGTAGGAGCTGCTCCAGCCCGAAGCCGTCGGTGAGATCGTCCCAAATCAGGCGGATGAGGCGGGATGGCACTGAGCGATGTCGCTGCGGACTCGGACGCGCGCCGCGCACGAAAGAAGCGCGCATCCTTGGAATTGCATTCCCAAGCACCGCCGCACTCAACGCCTCGCCGAGCGTGCAAACGTAATGCTCCGCCACGAAGCGCGCGAGGTGCAACCCCGTTTCGCCGAATGCGCGGGGAACGTCGAGTCTCTCGAGTACCGGCTTGAGCGGTTGCGTCGGCTCTGCGACCTCGCGCGGCGCCGAAACGACGAACGCCAGGACTTCACTGCTTGCCAGTGAGACGCGTACGACATCGCCGATCCATAGGTCGAGAGAGCCGGCGTCGTACGTCAGCGGCAGGTCGAAGCGCGGAGAGCGAATTGCCGGCAACACGTCAACGATGCGCACGGAACTTCTCTGGTGGCTCCTGGAGGCGTGACAGAACCGCGCGCACGCTTTGACCGGCGCACTCGACGCCATACTCAACGTCTCCGATGCTGCGCGGTAACACGAAGCGCATCCGCCCCGAGCGCTTCTTCTTATCGCTGCTCATTGCCGCAAAGATGGCTTCCGGCGCCACCGAGGTCTGCAGCGGCAGGCCTAGCAACGTCAAAAGCGTCAGAACGCGCAAGTGTTCTACCTTGCTGAAGCGGCCCGTACGCAAGGCGAGCAATCCCGCCGCACGCAAACCTACCGCGACCGCTGCACCGTGCGTGATTGAATAGTTTGAAGCACGTTCAATGGCATGAGCAAAGGTGTGCCCGAGGTTGAGCAGTTCGCGCGGGCCGCTCTCTATGCGGTCGTCGGCTACCGTCATCGTCTTGACTTTGATCGCCCACTCAATCACACTGATCCACGGCCACCGGGCAAAAGGATGCGGCGCGAGCTCTTCGAGCGCGGCAAAGAAGTCACCGCCTTCGATGACGGCCGCTTTGACGATCTCCGCAAGGCCTTCTGCTACCGCACGTTTGGGCAGCGTATCTAACGCCCGAACGTCGCAGAAGACGCCGATCGGATCGCGAAAGCAGCCCGCGAGGTTCTTGCCGCCACGCAGGTCTACGCCAGTTTTACCGCCGATTGCCGCGTCAACCATCGCGACCAGAGAAGTCGCCACGTGCGCGTATGGAACGCCGCGCATGTACGTTGCGCACGCGAAACCGAAGAGATCGCTTGCGATGCCTCCGCCCACGCCCAGCACGATGCTCGAACGCTCCACGCCCCCGCGCAGCATCGCGTCGAGGACCCGCTCGACCGTCGCTAAGCGTTTGCGCGTTTCGCCCAGCGCGAAGGAGAGCACGGGAGAGTCCCCAACGGCGGCCGCGACGTCATTGGCAAACGCGCGTACGTGCCGGTTGGCGTCGCAGAGCAAAACGCTCGGCCGGCCGCGCCTGTGCGCAAATGCCGCCAGCTCGCTACGCAGGTCTTCGCCCACGACGACCGGATAACCGAGGTCGTCATTAAGCGACGGCTCCGGCACTAGTGGCCCGTAAGGGAGGGATTGATACCGCTGTTTCGAGCGCCGGTGCCGTGAACGCGAGGCGCGACGAACGACAATACCCGCAACGGTATGGGAGTGAGGAGCAACGAAGCGGGCGCGGCACCGCCGCCGAAACCCGCGGGCCGGGCGCCGCTTGGCAAATGTCTGCGTCACTCATCGCTCGCATAGCGCCGGCGCTATTGTCGCTCTTCATTCCTTGCCCTTCGCCAAGCGGCATCCCGGCATCGGTATCAATCCCTCCGTTCCGGACCACTAGGATGCGACGCGACCGGCGTCGAGTTTCAGTTGACGCAGCCAGTCGACGATCTCGTCGACGACCTGTCCGTCACTTCGGTGCGTCGCATCGATCGTGCGGTCTGCATTCTCGTAGTCGGGCATCCGCGCAGCGTAGAGCACCTTGATTCTTTCGAGCGTCGGATTAGAGCCGAGCAACGGCCGTATGGTCCTGCTTCGCCGTGCTCGAGCGAGTATTTCTTCCGGCGACACTCTGATGAAGACACGGTACGCTCGATCGTTGAGCGCACGCCGGTTCTCGGCTACGGTGAGCGCTCCCCCTCCAACCGATAGCACGCTCGGCTCGACGCTTTGGAGCGCGTTGTCAATCGCCGCGCGTTCGTAACCGCGAAACGCCGTCTCGCCTTCGTTTGCGAAGATCGCAGCAATCGCTCCGTGCGCTCGAGCGATGAGCGCATCGGTGTCGAAGAACGTCCAGCCGAGCTTGCGCGCGAGCTTCCGGCCTATGGTCGATTTTCCGGACGCCATGAATCCCACAAGCGCCACGTGGCGTTTCATCGAGCAAAGAGTCGCGCGGCCGCTTCACGACTGCGTTGAAGGTTGTCGAGAGTTTCTTCCATTGAGTCGCCGCCGTATTTCTCCAAGAGCGGCCCCATGAGTGCGAGCCGGACCATCGCCTCGCCGACGATCGCTGCTGCCGGGACGACACAGACGTCGCTTCGAACGATCGTTGCTGGCGCATCTGTGCCCTGATGGAGGTTGACCGACGGCAACGCCTTCATTAGGGTAGGAATCGGCTTCACCGAAACACGCACGACGATCGGCTCGGCGTTGCTCATCCCGCCTTCGATGCCGCCGGCGCGATTGCTATTGCGCACGACGCGTTCGCCGGCTAGCGCGAACGCATCATGCGCCTTCGATCCCGGCGTCGCTGCAACGTCGGCGCCAAGCCCGATCTCGACGGCTCGAACGGTCTGCATGCCCATGACCGCGCCGGCGAGGATACCGTCGAGCCGCTGGTTCGGTTGCCGATTACTCCCGATTCCAACGGGTAGCCCATCGACGCGTACGACGAAGCGTCCCCCTAGCGTATCCCCCGCCTTCTTCGCGGCATCGATCGCCGCGATCATCCCCGTAGCAGCTTCACGATTCGGGCAACGCACGTCACTGCTTTCGACCTCAGCCTGGTCCCACTCGTCGAGAGGCGGCGCCTCGACGTCGCCGATTCGTGCGACGTAGCTACGCGTTTGGATGCCGAGCGCCGCAAGAAACTGAGCACAGATGGCGCCCAAGCAAACGCGCATCGCCGTCTCGCGCGCACTCGCTCGTTCGAGCACGTTGCGCAGGTCTCGTTGGCGGTATTTCAGTGCGCCGGCGTAATCTGCGTGGCCGGGTCGCGGGTTGGTTAGCGGGTCGCCGCTACCGGCAATCGGATCCATCAACGCTCGTACCTTCGGCGTGAGGTAATCGCGGTTGCGCACGATTGCCGCAATTGGCGATCCGAGCGTCTCGCCACCGCGTACTCCGGCGAGAAACTCGATCTCGTCCCGTTCGATCTTCATGCGCGGGCTGCGTCCGTGACCGCCCTGACGTCGCGCGAGGGTTTCGTTAATCCCTTCAACGTCCAGCCGCAGATGTGCCGGAATGCCGTCGAGGATACCAACGAGCGCGGGCCCATGCGATTCACCGGCGGTAAGATACCGAAACATCGGCATTGGCTTCGGCGCCGCGTCGCGCGCCTACTTCACTCGAGCTTTTCAAGCGGTCCATGGCGGCGCGATGCAACCGCGTCACGTGTCGACGCGAATACCCGAGTCTTGCCGCCAGCTCGATGACCGTTACGCCGTCCAGATGGATGGAAACGACGATCTGTCTCTCGAGCGGAGAGAGAGACTGGAGCATCCGGTCGACGGTCAACCGGTCGAGCATTTCTTCGATTCCAGAGGATGGAGCAGACGGCTCGAAACCGCTCGACAACCGGAAGGACAGCACGTGGCTTCGAGCGCGATAAGTGCGTATTTCGTGCACCTGAGCCGGCGTCGCAGCAAGGCAATGAACGATTTCGTTTTCCAAAGGTTCCCGCCCAAGCAACGACCAGAGTTCGCGCTCAGCCTTGGCCCAACGCCGTTCCAGGTCGCGCACGGCGCGCGGCGCTCGCAAAAATCGCTCGCTATCGCGTACGTGGTGCATCAACTCCCCGATAATGAGAAGCCATGCATAGGCCTCGAAGGGCGCGGTCTGCATCGGATCGTAACGATCGATTGCTTTGAGTAAGCCGATTGCACCGACTTGTTCGAGGTCCGCTCGATCGAGACCGCGGCGCATGAATCGGCGCGCCGCCCGCTGACAGAGATACCAGTATTCCGCAACGTAGCGCTCACGCTCAAAGAGCCGGCACAACGACGTTGCACGGTAACGAAGAGCCACACCCAACCTCTTCTTACATCACACCCGCGGCGGCGGCGCGAACGCCGTATCCGTTGCTAATCGTTATATACCACGCACTTCGAAAGCGCAATACCCTGCAGGAGTCGCCACGATGTGACGACTATTTTGCGACATGAAAGCGGCGCGTGGCGTACTGCTCGTGGCGCTCGCGCTTCTCGGGATCGCAGCTTTGCGCGATTTCGCACACCTCGGTGAAGCGTTCCCTTGGCGACAGCTCTACGACTTCCCCGACTTCTACTGCGCCGGCTTAGCGCTCGACCGAGGGGCCGATCCGTACCGTTATGAGCCGCTCCATCGCTGCGAGCATGCCGTGAACGTAGGCAGCGCGTATCGCAAAGATCCACGGCGAGTCATTCCCGCGCCGCTGCCACCGTACGACTTTCCGCCGTTCATGCTCGCAGCGCGGCTGAGCTTTCCGACTGCCCGCATCATCGGCGCGCTGGCCATCGCGGCAGCCCTCCTAGCGGCGACGTTGGGCCTCGGGCTGGTGGCGGTACCGCTCGACGTTGCCGCGCTCGCGCTCGTGCTGCCTGCTGGGTATGTCTTACTCAATGCCGGGCAAGTCGTTCCATTCGCGCTCGCCGCACTGATTTTTTGCGGCGTCGCGCTCGCGCACCGGCGCGATCGCCTCGCCGGCATGCTCGCTGCACTTAGCCTGATCGAACCGCATCTGGGCCTGCCGATCTGTGCGGCGGTGCTCTGCTGGGTTTCCCGCGCACGGCTGAGCCTTCTGACAACCGCTCTTGTGCTCGCCGGGGCCGGCGCAGCGATGGTTGGCCTTTCAGGTATCGCGGAATACGTCGCGCGCGTTCTTCCGGCCCAGGCCGCCGCCGAAACCGCTTACGTGTATCAGTACAGCCTCACGTATCTGCTTCGAACGGCCGGCCTGCCGCCGGGGCCGGCGCTCGCCGTCGGCGACTTTTCGTATGTGGCGATGCTCGTGTTGGGAGTTTGGCTTGGTCGGCGCGCCGCACAAACGCTCGGTCACGCCGAACTGATCGCGTACATCCCGGGCGCGTGCAGCGTGATCGGCGGTCCGTACGTTCACATGGTCGATCTCTCGTTTGCGATACCGGCCACGCTCGTGCTCACGGGCACCCTTCAAGGCCGACCGAGGAACGTGGCGATCGTGGCCCTCTGCCTGCTCGCCGTTCCGTGGATCTTAGTATGGATCACAAAGAAGCTCTTTCTCACGACGGTCTTCGTCGTGGCGGCCTTGTTACTGCGCCTCCGCGCGGATCGCGCCGTTGCGATCGG
The DNA here is from genome assembly GCA_963826325.1 of Vulcanimicrobiota bacterium. GTDB lineage: Bacteria > Vulcanimicrobiota > Vulcanimicrobiia > Vulcanimicrobiales > Vulcanimicrobiaceae > Cybelea. The sequence continues at coordinate 21,009 of CAWGWT010000011.1, read as the reverse complement.
GACGTTGGCATCGATCACCGCGAGCATCTACTTGCTCGAGCTCGCACCTCCAGCCGCGCTCGTGGCGACGACCGTCGGGAGCTTCGCTGCGAACGATTTGGCGCAGCGAGCGTGGCACGCATACGTCACGCAGCTCGGGAGCGGGAGCGTCACCTGGTTCCTCGTTAAAGTGCCGACCTGGGCAGCTCTGGTTGCGATGCTCGCAGCTTCTTTGGCCGCTTTACGCGCACGGCGTTTGCCCGCTCTCCAGTGAGTTCCCGCGAGCGCCGCCGCCAACTCGTTGTCGCCGCCGTTATGGCCGCCCTGGCCGTTGCGGCGCTGCGCGATCTGAGCCGTTTGGGAGCGGCCGCGCCGTGGCGAACGATGGACGACTTTCCGGATTTTTATTGCGCCGGCTGGGCTTTGGATCGGCGAGCCAATCCCTACACCTACGAGCCGCTTCATGCGTGCGAGCGTCGTGTAAACGCCGGAGACACGTTTCGCGGCCACCTCTTTGCGCGCAATCCTCGGGTTGCGTTTCCGGCGCCGCTGCCCGCCTACGATTTTTTCCCGTTCATGGCGCTCGCTCGGCTCCCGCTTGCCGACGCACGCGCCATTGATGCAGCCGCAATCGTGGCGTCGATAGCTTTGACTGCATTGACGCTCGCCGGCTTGGGCGTGCCACTCGACCTGAGCGTCGCAGCTTTGCTGCTCTCTACCGGTTTCGTCGAGCTCAACACCGGTCAAGTCGTTCCATTTGCGTTGCTCGCACTTGTTCTTTGCGGGTTAGCCGTGGCACGGGGCAACGACCGACTCGCCGGAATCCTCGCCGTGGTGACGTCGATCGAGCCCATCGTCGGAGTTCCGGTGATTGCGGCAACGCTCTGCTTTCTTCCCCGCGCACGCTGGTCGGTGGTTTTGACCGGCGGGATTTTCGCGCTCCTCGCGCTGAGAGCCGTCGGAGCGCCCGTCCTCCTCGAGTACGCGTTGCGCGTCGTTCCCGCGCAGGCCGCCTCAGAGATTCATTTCCCCTTTCAGTACAGTCTGACGTATGCTTTGGCGTATTTCGGTCTTTCGCCGGGGCTGGCTCGGCTCGCGGGCGGCTTCTCCTATCTCGCGCTTCTCGTAATCGGCTTGTTGCTGGCGCCACGAGTGACGTCGGCCGCGGGCAGACGCGAACTGCTCGTCTTTCTTCCTGCATTCTGCTGTGTTATCGGCGGCGCATATCTGCATCAGGAAGAGCTATGCTTCGCGCTGCCGGCGCTTCTCGTGTTGGCGATCCACCTACGGGGGCTTGCAAGAACCGTTTTCGCGATCGCTTTGTGCGTCCTGTCCGTCCCGTGGATCCTCGTCTGGGGCATGAAACAACTCTTCGCGGCCTCGATCTTCGTCTGCAGCTTCATTCTTCTGCGCTTGCGCGTAGCACGATGGCCTGCGCTCTGCGCGCTCTGCGCGATCGTCCTAGTGATCTACGCCTTCGAACTACACCCGCCGCATCTTCGGGTGCCGGCGGAAAGCTCGCAGGCATATGCGGCGGGCGACCTCGTCCAGAACGAGTGGCGCGACTATGCGCAGGGACGCAGCACCGGCGACGCGCTCTGGTTCGCGATCAAATTCCCGACGTGGGGTGCGCTGTTTGCCGCGCTCGCAATGGTAGTTCGCTGCAGCTTTCCACCTCGGCTCGCATCTGTATCCAACCTCGAAAGTTTGCGTGAAACTCCGCGTCGCTAACCGGCGTTGCTACGTGCTCGAACGGGCTCAAGTGACGATCGGTCCTGAGACGCTCGTAAAGTTCGAGATCCTTCTCGATTTCGCGCCGGCCTTCGTGCGTTAAGTAGGAAACTCGGGCACAACGCGCTGCCGAAACTCGCTTGCGAACCTCTAAATCTAGGCCGATTTCGTCCGGGTGCAGCAGCGGCGTATGCCACTCTCCTAAGGCGACGCTGCCTGGATGGCTCCTCTCGATGGCAGCGCGCATGCGAAGCGCGGCTTCGCGAATCTCGGGTTGCGCGTTGCGCGCGCAGCGCAGCTCGAAGAAATTTCCCCATTGCGTCGCCGTCACGATGACCGTGTGCCACAGAAATGGCTCGAGCAGGCGATTCAGCTCCTGCTTATGCACGTTGAGCTCCAGTAGCCGGCGCGCGCGCAGGACGGCATCGTCGCGAGCCTGCAACCAAATGCACTTTGCGGCTTGCGTTTCTTCCGCGGAAAGAAGCTCGCTCGCCGACATGCCGGCTTTATTGCGGCCCCACTCCAACGGCAGGACCGGGTCGCGCTCGACGCGCTCGATCAGTTTCGATGTCGGCACGGCCCTCGAGCTCGCCGAATTCCGAGAGAGTTGACGATGCGTATTAAATTCCGCCAGGACGAAACGCGGGAACGTAACCTCGAGCGTCGTCAGCCGGACCCCGATCGTGCTGATGGAGTCCAGCAAGACGCGTGCGCTATACGCCACTAGGAGTCCGCGAGACTCCTACCCTCGATAGCGTAAGAAGGCCGGCACGTCGATATCGTCCATCGTGACGGGAGCGACCGATTCTAGCCTGCCCGTGTCGAAGGCGTATCCACCCTGAGGCCCGCGATACCCACGGCGCGAACCAAACCCTGCCGCCAGCACGGTAACGCGTACCTTGCCGGACATTGCCGGATCGATCGACGCACCGAAGATGATTTGGGCTTCGGAGTCGACGGCTCGGCTGATCATCTCGGCCGCCTCGTTCACCTCATACATCGCCATATCCGGACCACCCGTGATGTTGAAGATCACGCCGTGCGCGCCCTCGACGGTCGTCTCCAGCAACGGCGATGCGATCGCCTTTTGCGCGGCGTCGGCGGCACGGTGTTCCCCGCTCCCTTCACCGATGCCCATCATCGCCGACCCTGCATCCGTCATGATCGTCTTGACATCGGCAAAATCTAAGTTGATCAAGCCGGGTTGCGTGATGAGGTCGCTGATGCCCGCGATCCCTTGCCGTAATATGTCGTCGGCGTACGAGAACGCCTCGTTGAGCGGAGTCTTCTTCTCGATTACCTGCAAGATGCGTTCGTTTGGAATCGTGATCAGTGTGTCGACCTTAGCTTCGAGCTCGGCGATTCCATTCTCGGCGATCTGCATGCGTTTCTTTCCCTCGAACGCAAAGGGCTTCGTGACGACGGCGATTGTCAGGGCGCCCGATTCGCGCGCGAGCTCGGCAATCACCGGCGAGGCACCGGTTCCGGTTCCTCCGCCCATTCCGGCAGTCAGAAATACGAGATCGGCTCCCTCCAGAATCAGCGACAGATCTTCCTTCGACGCTTCCGCGGCCTCGCGTCCGAGCGTCGGATTCGCGCCGGCCCCCAAGCCGCGGGTTTGACTGCCTCCGATGTGAACGCGGTTCTCTGTCAATGCACCACGCAGCGCCTGCACGTCGGAGTTGACCGCGAAGAAGTCGACTCCGCTTAAACCTGCTGCGATCATGCGATTGACGGCATTGCAGCCGCCGCCGCCGACGCCGACCACTTTGATCGCCGCTGTGTGCTCAGGTTCCGATGTGGAGCGTCGTCCATCAGCCATTCTTCGGGTCCTTCCTTAAAACGAAAAGTGTACCGTTAAGTCCAAAGGTCAGCCAGCCAACGCTGGACTTTTGTAACGAGTGCATTACCGCGGCGCCCAACGCGCGATGCAGCGTCGCGCTCACCGTTGGCACCGAAGAGAACCAACCCGATTGCGGTCGCGTATTGCGGCGCCGCCAAGGCATCGGTCAACCCGCCGAGCGTGTTGGGCGCCCCGATTCGAACGGGCAATCCAAAAACCTCTTCGGCGATCCGCTCTATGCCGGGAAGCTGCGCGCCGCCTCCCGTGAGCACGATCTCGCCGAGCACTAAGTCCCGTGGTACGTTCTCAACGATCTTCTGCTTTGCCATGCGCAGCGTTTCAAGCACCCGGGGAACGACGATTTGGCGCAGTTCTGCCGTCGAATGCTCGCGCGTCGCGCGGCCGTCCAGCGTGCGCACGTCGAACCGAACCTCGTTTTCGCTCGCGCCGAGGCGCTTCTTGACCTCTTCTGCTTCCGCGAGCGTCGTCTTGAGGCCGAGCGAAATATCGCTCGTCAGAACGTTACCTCCGATGGGAATGGTTGCCGTGTAAATCGCGCTGCCCAGCGAATAAACCGCGATGTCGGTAGTCCCGCCTCCGATATCGAGCAAGACTACCCCCACCTGTTTCTCTTCGCTCAAAAGCGTCGCCGCCGAACTGGCCAGAGGCTCGAAGACAACCCCCAATGCTTCCAAGCCGGCCCGCTGAACGCATTTGAGCACGTTCGTAATGAAGCTCGTGCTGCCGGTGATGATGTGAGTGTCGACTTCGAGGCGCCCACCGGCCATTCCGATTGGATCGTTGACGCCTTCTTGTCCATCCACCGTAAAGTAGCGTGGGAGCGCATGGATGATCTGACGATCGCTGGGGAGGTTGATGATCTTGCTCGCATCGATTACTCTCCGAACGTCACCGGTGGTGACTTCGCGGTCGTCGCCCGAGACTGAAACCACCGCGCGATTGTTCGTGCTTCGGATGTGTTCGCCGGTAATTCCTACGAATACGTCGCTGAAGTGAATCCCAGCCATGCGCTCGGCTTTCTCAGTACAGGCCTCGATCGATTTGATCGTCTCGTCTAAGTCGACCACGACGCCCTTACGCATTCCCAATGACGGCGCCTCGCCGACTCCGACGATCTCGAGTCCGGCGGATCCATTAACGGCAACGACCGCACAAGTTTTGGTCGTTCCGATATCGAGCCCACAGACGGTCTCGTGCTTCATCCGCTCCGTCACACCTGTCCTAAATTTGCCGCTCGGCCCCAATATATTGTGGCGAAGCGGCCCGAATCCTACTACACCTAGCAGAAGCAGACAAGATTCGCAAGCCTTGGCGAGTGCTCCGTCATCTCCTTGAGGAGAACCCCCCAAACGTGTGGAGAAGTCGGGAAAAGTCCGGTCTGTTGTGGAACCACGGCGCGGGTTGAGTTATGATGCAGCCTTACTCGCACTTCTGCCAATGAGGGGAGTCTGACGCCCGTGAGCCGCACTTGCTTACTCTTCGCGCTCTGCATCCTCATGCTGCCGATCGTGGGGCGCGCCGCAACCGTCGCCTCGACGAGTATCCATGATGGCACCTATACGGTTAAGGTTGTCAAGGTGATCGACGCAAAGCACGTCGATGTTGTGCTCGACAACGGCCAGGAGGCCACGCTGCCGGCCGGGCGTCCGTACGTCGATTTCTCCAAGGTGCAGCCGAACGACCAGCTCAAACTTTCCCTCATCAGCGGGAACGTCATGGTCTTCTTGGACTTGACGAGCCACTGAACTCGGCTTTTGACTCACCGATAAACGACGACGGGAGCCGCAGGAGCCCGTAAGTCGATCGCCGCGACTCGCCGTTGAGGGCCGACCACCTGTGAGAGAATCGCCTCGGCGAGCGTCAGCTTCCGACCGAGATCGTTATCGGCGCCGAGAAGCAAACGCAGACCTCCGCGCATCGTGACGACCAGGCCTCCAAAGCGGTCGAAGCCGAGCTCACGCGCAACGATCCGGCGAGCGGCGATCGCCACGTAGCAATCGCGCAACTCGATCGCACGGCGCGTGCGTACGTACTCTCCGGGCGAAAGATTCAGTCCAGGTTCGACATCGAGGACGGGGAGCGGATCGGCGCCGATTGCCGGCTCGAGCACGCGCAGACCGCGATCGACGACCGCGGCAGACGCACCGCTGCGCAGAACCGCGAACGGCACGCGCTCGACGACGACGATTCGAATCGATGCCGGCAAGGCTCGATGAACGTAGACCGTTTCAATATAAGGAATCGCTTCGATCCGACTTGCCATTGCGCCGATATTTTGAAACCAGATGCTGACGTTCGGCGCGACCGCGGCGGCGGCCAGGATTTCGCCCCGCGTTACACGATGGTTCCCGCCAATGGCGATCTCACCGGGATAGAAGCCAGGCCACGTCGCCGCCACTGCGACCAGAATGAGCACGACTGCGGTACCGAGCGCGATCGGCATCCAAAACGGTCGAATGCGTGCGAGGCGAGAACGCCGGTGCCGGCGCGCCTTCACCGGCACGCAAGCACGTATTTTTCGATTGCCTCGGCGACGCCATCGTGTGCCACATCCGCGACTACCCCATCGGCTATCGCGCGTAGCTCGGGCGGTGACGATCCCATTGCAACGGCAAAGCCTGCAGCCTCGAGCAGCGGCGCGTCGTTCCAGGAATCGCCGATGGCAACCGTCCGATCCATACCGACGCCCAACCGCGCGGCGACGAATCTCAGGGCGGTGCCCTTATCCGTTCGAGGATCGAAAACTTCCACGAACTCCGGCAGGCTGCGCGTCACGTTTGCGCGCCCCGCGAAGGTCTCACTGAGTTTCTCGGCATACCGCTGCGCAACCGGCTCGTCGCCAATGACGAGTCCCTTCGTCGCCGGGCTGTACGCGAAAGCTTCCCTCAAGGAAGGCACGACCACGGGTTGCGTCATCGAGAGTGCGGCATAAAGTTCCGAGAAACGGTCGCGCGTCTCGCAGTAGTACTCGTCGTTGCGATAGAGCTGCAAGTGCACGCGGTCGCGCTCGGTGACTGCGATAAGCTCTCGCACGAGCTCGTTTGCAAGCGCGGTGTGTGCCAGCACCTCGTCGGTCGCCGGATCGACGATCGCAGCGCCTTGATAACAGATCAGCGGGGCGCCAAGGCCCAGCTCGCGCGCGAACGGCAGCGTCGCGCGATACATCCGTCCCGTGACCAGACAGCCCGCCGTTCCAGCTTCGCCCATCCGTGCGACGGCGTCGCGGACCCGTTTCGATATCACCAGATCGCGCCCCACCAGCGTTCCGTCCACATCGAACGCCACGAGTTGCGGAGCCGTCAACTACCGGACCTCATGCGCGCGGTTTGAGCGTGATGCGGTAGGCCGTCGAGCTCGGCGAGCGACGCCAGGGCTGCTGCATCGTTTGCGACGCGCTCGAGCGAGTTCTCGACGACGCTGAAACTGCGGGTGAAGTCGGATAAGGAGAGACTCGACGCAAAACGCGCCGTTCCCGAGGTAGGGACGACGCGGCTCGTACCGGCGAGATACTCGCCGCTCGCCAATGGCGACATGTCGCCCACGAATACGGTGCCGGCGGCGTAGACGCGATCCAAATAGACCGAAGGATCGCGGACTTGCAAAGATAGATATGCCGGGGCGAACCGATTGAGCACCTCTAAGAGCTCGTTTCTGGAGCCCGCCTCGATCAGCCGGCAATGCGTCAAAATCGCATCGCTGACGAACTCGTGCCGATCCAGCGTCCGAAGGTCAAGCGTATCGATCAGCTGAGCGACCGCTTCGAGCAAGGGCCGAGACTCCGAGAGAACCGCCAGGCGCGTCACTCCGGGAAGCTCGGCTTGAGCCAAGAGCTCGCCGACGACATACTCGCTATTTGCTCCGTCGTCCGCTACGATGAGCACTTCCGTCGGCCCAGCCAGCGCGTCGACACCGCACCGTCCGAATACCTGCCGTTTCGCCTCTGTCGTGCGGATGCTACCGCGCCCGACGACCTTACCGACGGGCCCGATCGAATCCGTTCCAAACGCCGCCGCTCCAATTGCCGCGGCGCCGCCTACGGCGTAGAGCTCGTTCACGCCGCACAGCGCGCACGCGAAGAGCAGCTCTGCGGAAGGGCCGCCGGGAGTCGGCGGCGAGAGCACGAGGATGCGCGAAACGCCCGCGATTTTCGCCGGCACGACCCCCATCAAGGCCGCCACCGCAGCTCCGCTTCGCGATGCGTAGACCGCAACTGAATCCAAAGGGCATCGCCGCACTGCATACCGCGTCCCGTCTTCTTCGGCGTACGCTATATCCGGCTGTCGTTGGCGCTCGTGAAAGCGGGCGATGCGTTCCCTGGCGAGTTCGAGGGCCGCGACGATCTCGGACGATACGAGTGATTTCGCTGTGTCGAGCATCGGAATCGGCACGCGCAGCCTCGAAAGCTCGAAACTTTCATCGTCGAAACGGCGGGCGTACTCGACGACGGCGCTATCGCCACGCGCGCGGACATCTGCCAAGACCTGCCCGACTTCGTCGACGACCTGTTGGGGCGCGCCCCAGCCGGCGTCGAGCAGGCCCGTCAAAGCGGCCGCGTCGGAAGTCCGTACGACGTTCATCCGTATCCATCCAGGGCGCCCTCACGCACGCCCTGAGGATCGAAGATGCGCTCGAGCTCGCCGCGCACCCGAGCGTCGCTTGCAATAGCGCGAGCGACGCGCTGCGAGCGTCCGCGTACATGCATCACAACGGGTACCTCCCCGGGCCACTCATCGATTAGCCGCGCCAAGCGATCGATTTGATCGCGATGAGTCACGTCGACGTGCCATCCGCGCACCGCGCCGCCAAGCGACGCGACGGCAGGAGGCACGAAGCGCGACACATCGTTCGCTGCGACGGAAAGCTCGATGCGCGGCTCGTCGCCGGGGGCCGCGCCGGGACGCTCGCGCAATCGCACACGCCCTTTGACGATAAGTATGGCATCGTTTGCGAAGAGGTGCTGAGCTTGAGGATAGGTTTTCGAGAAAAGGACGACGTCGCAGAGTGCCGTTGTATCCTCGAGCTGCGCCACCAGAATCTGCTGGCCGGCCTTGGTGAGCGAGCGGCGCACCGCGGTAACCGTACCAGCAACGGTCACTGCTGCATCGTCCTGGAGATCTCGCAACTCTTTGATCGGCATCGCGCCGGCGCGAGCGAGGAGCGGTGCGACTTCCGCAAGCGGATGGCCAGAGACGAAGATGCCAAGGGTCTCACGCTCCCAGGAGAGCATCTCGCGCGTGGTTGGTGCCGCGACGCTGGGCAGCTTTGGTGCCAACGTGGGGGCTTGAGCACTCGTTTCACCAAAAAGCGAAACCTGGCCGAGCTCGGCATCGCGCGCCGTGCGCGTTGCAAGCTCGAGCGCCGTATCGAGCGCAGCCAGGTTCTGCGCCCGATTACCCGCAATGCCATCGAGCGCTCCGCATTTGATCAACGCTTCGAACACGCGTCGATTGGCCTGCTTGGGGTCGACTCGCTTGGCTAGATCGAAAAGATCGGAAAAACGTCCGTCGCGCGCTCGCGTTTCGATGATGTTGCGGATCGCCGCCTCGCCAACCCCTTTAACGGCTGCCAGGCCGAAGCGGATGGCATCGCCGACCACGGTAAAATCGACGAGCGATTCGTTGATATCAGGTGGCAAGACGTCAATGCCGACCTTCTTGGCTTCATCGATGTATTCGACGAGTTTTTCCGTTTTGTCTTTGACCGACGTCATCAACGCGGCGAGGTATTGCAATGAATGATTCGCCTTGAGATAGGCTGTCTGATACGCGATCCATGCGTACGCCGCTGCGTGCGCCTTGTTGAAAGCGTAGCCGGCGAACGGCTCGATATGATGAAACAGCCGCTCCGCCAAGGCCCGGTCGATTCCCGACGTGACGGCCGCGCCCGCGACGAACTTCTCTTGGTAAAATGGAATCTTTTCTTTTTGCTTCTTACCGATGACCTTGCGCAGCTCGTCGACTTCGGTTAGCGTAAAACCGGCGATCTCTCGCGCCATCCGCATGACCTGCTCCTGATAAACCGGGATCCCGTACGTGTCCGCCAGAATCGGCTGCAGTTTTGAATGGAGATACTGCGGTTTTGCCCGCCCGTGCTTTCCGGCTATGTACTGCGGGATCCAATCCATCGGACCCGGGCGAAAGAGCGCAACCAACGCAACGATATCGTCGAATCCGCTTGGCTGTAGCTCGCCGCAAACACGCTTCATACCTTCCGACTCGAGCTGAAAGATGCCGACCGTCTCGCCACGTCCCAACATTTCATACGTCCGCGCGTCATCGAAGGGAATCGTGGAAAGGTCGAAGTCGGGATCGACGGTCCTGCGAATCTCCCGAACGGCGTTCTCCATCACGGTCAGGTTCCGCAGGCCGAGAAAATCCATTTTGAGCAGACCGATGCGCTCGATCGAATCCATGTCGTACTGTGTGTTGACGCCGCCGTCCCCAAAACGGCAGAGCGGAGTGTATTCGATAAGCGGTCCGGCCGAGATAACGACCCCCGCAGCGTGCGTGCCCGCGTTGCGCGCGAGCCCTTCGATTTCCTTAGCCGTGTCGAGCAGCTTGTGTATCTCGGGTTGGGCCGCGTAGATCGCTTTGAGCTCCGCGATCTGCTCGATTGCGCGTTTGATCGAAAAGCCGCCCGGTCCGGAGGGCACCAGCTTTGCGATCCGGTCGACGTCGGGAAGCGGCACCCCGAGCGCCCTGCCGGCGTCGCGGATCGCGGCGCGCGCCGCCATCGTTCCGAAGGTGACGATCTGCGCTACCCTGTCCTTCCCGTATTTTTCCGTGACGTAGCCGATGACTTCATCGCGCCGGTCAACGCAGAAGTCGGTGTCGATGTCCGGCATCGAAATGCGCTCGGGATTAAGAAAGCGCTCGAAGAGCAAGTTGAAGCGCAGCGGATCCAGATCGGTAATCTTCAAGCAATATGCGACGAGCGATCCCACGGCCGATCCGCGTCCCGGCCCGACGGGAATCTTGGCGTCGCGCGCATATTTCACGAAATCCCAAACGATCAAAAAGTAGGAAGAAAAACCCATTGTGGTGATCACGCCCAGCTCGTATTCCAGCCGTTCGCGCAGGGCAGCGTCGACGACAACACGCTCCTCCCCGTAGCGCTCGCGCAATCCGATCTCGCAGAGCTCCCTCAGGTACTCTGCATCGCCGCGCTCCGGGCCGCCGGGCTGCTGCGGAACGGGATACTGCGGCAGGTGGAAGACTTTCTCCGGAATCCTGACATCGATGCGTTCGGCAATACGAACGGTGTTTTCGCAGGCCTCCGGAAGGTCGCTCCAAAGATCGCACATCTCCTGCGGTGATTTGAGGTAGAATTGGTCGGAATAGAAGCGCATCCTGTTCGTATCCGAGACGGTCTTGCCGGTGCCGATGCAGAGTAAAACGTCGTGCGCCGGCGCGTCTTTCTGTTCGAGGTAATGCGAATCGTTTGTCGCAACGATGGGAACGCTTAGCTCGCGTCCGATGCGAATGAGTCCTTCGTTGATGGCGTCCTGCTCCGGCATACCGTGGCGCATGACCTCGATGTAAAAGCGATCGCCAAAGATTTCAACGTATGTTTTGGCATTGCGGAGCGCCGTTACGTAGTCGCCGCGCAGCAGCGGTGCGGCGACCAATCCAGACATGCAGCCCGAAAGAGCAATGAGACCGTCGTGGTGCTGCGCGAGAAGCTCGAGGTCGATGCGAGGCTTGTAATAGTAACCTTCTAAGAAGCCCTTCGAGACGAGCGCAATCAGATTGCGGTACCCGATGAGATCTGCTGCAAGCAGGGTGACGTGAGCCTCTTCGCGAGCAGTGCGATCGAAGCGCCCACGTGGCGCTAAGTAGGCTTCGCACCCCAGAATGGGCGTAAGCCGCAGCGCGCGCGCCGCGTAGTAGAATTCCATAGCGCCGTACATGACGCCGTGATCGGTCAAGGCAACCGCGGTCGCTCCAACTTCGGCCGCGCGCCGGCAGAGCCCGGCTCGAACATCGCCGGGACGGTCGACACGGCAGGCCCCATCGAGCAAGGAGTATTCGGAGTGGACGTGGAGGTGGACGAACTGACTCACGGACGATTCGAGCGGCAGGACACTCGGACGTTTACCCTAAGCGACGCGGGCGACCCTTGTCGCGCTTGAGGAAGGAGTTACAATCGCATGCAGCTCGAGCCATATCTTTTCTTCCACGGACGCTGCGAAGAAGCGCTCAATTTTTATAAGGAGTGCCTGCGGGGTGAGATCGTCGGCATCAATCGCTTCGCGGGCTCTCCGATGGAGCAAGATGTCGATGCGCAGTACCGCGATAAGGTCATGCATGCCAGCTTCGAGGCGGGAGAGGTGAAGTTCATGGCGTCCGACGGACGGCCCGGCTCTGCTCCCAACGGCGATGACGATATTGCGCTCTCGCTGGCAACGAGCGACGACGCAGAAGGGGAACGAGTCTTCAACGCACTCGCCCAGGGCGGCGAGGTGACTATGCCGCTTCGGGAAGCTTTTTGGGGCGGGAAATTCGGTTCGCTAACCGACCGGTTTGGAGTCCAATGGATGGTCAGCGTTCATTGATGAGCCGGGTCAAAGAACGGTTGGGATCGTGAAACCAAATGCCGACATTGTCGAGCCGGGAGCTTCGTCGTCACGGTGCGACTACACGAGCGGCGCGCAGCATTTCCACGACGCGTGCGGCCGGTAGGGCGTAGACCGTGACGCCGTTGCGCCCCGTCATCGTCTTCGCCTCGAAGAGCGCATCGTAGATCGCCGCTTGCGTCGCTTCGGCAGTCGCCGAATAGAGTGAGTCCAGCGCATCGTCGTCTTCGAGAATCGGCTGCTTCGGCGCCTCCACCGTAAAATAGGCGACCTGTTCGAAGACCCGTGACGTAGAGAACGCCACGATAAGGTCGCCGCTCCCGACCGACGACGTCAAGCCGGTTCGCGCCATGCCCATTGCGGCCCGCAACGCTAGCGCGCGCAACTGGCGGCTGTCGAGCGGCGCATCCGTCGCAATCACGATGATGATGCTTCCCTGACCGAGCCGTCCTTTGAGCGCTATTTTTTTTGGAAAGACCGGGCGGTATTCATTTTTAAGACGCTCCCCTACCGGCACGCCGAGGATGGTTAGCTGCCGCCGGCTGCTCCCGGTGTTGTCGTTGACGAGCACCCCCACATGATAGCCACCTTCATCGCTTGGAAGCACGCGCGACGCCGATCCAATGCCGGCCCGAAAGCCAAATGCGTTCATGGCGGTCCCGGCGCCGACGCTGCCGCGCTCAAACTCTCCGGTTCTTGCAGAGTCGAGCAACGCGACGACGTCGGCGGCGGTCACGGCTCGCGCTTGGATGTCGTTGAGCAGCGCATCGTCACACTCGGCCACGACGGGAAGCGGGACGTCGTCACCACGTCCGACCGCTGGATGGTGCTCGATCATCCAGCTGACGACGCCGTCCGCCGCTCTTCCAATGTCGAGCGTATCGGTCAGAATGACCGGCTCTTCGAGATAACCCGACTCGTCGATCCAATGGGTTCCCGTCATCTCTCCGTTGCCATTGAATGCGAAGAAGGCAGCCGAGACCTTGTGAGTCCAGGGATCGGCATTGGGCAGAACCGCAGTCGCTCCAGTGCGTATGTTGCTGCCCTCGATCTTCGTTAGATTTGCGATACGAACGCCGGCGACGTCGGTGATCGCGTCGAGGGGGCCCGCTGCGAAGAAACCGAAATGAAAGGGCAAGACCGCTTGGGCTGCAGTCGCGGCGCTCAGTGTAATCGCCGCAAAGCCCGGGAATAGAATCATCCAGCGCATGGGCCCTGCATTGGACGCAGGCGCCGCGGGCTGCCTGCAGGCTCGCCCAGCGAGTTCGGGAAAGCAGGATATGAGTCGTTGCAAGAGGAGGGGCAGTATTCTTTCGGTACCCGAAAAGATCAAAGTCGGTAAACTCTGGGAAAACCTCTCGGCGCCCGCGCTGATCGAACACGCAATCGCGCGCGGCGAAGGGTTTCTGGGAGCGGATGGACAGCTGATCGTCGATACGCGCCCGCATACCGGTCGCTCTCCAAAGGACAAATTCTTCGTACGAGAGCCCTCGAGCGAGCAACACATCGATTGGAACGAGGCGAATCAGGCGATTGACGCCGCTCGCTTTGACCTGCTTTGGGATCGCGTGTGCGCCTATCTCTCCGAGCGTGAAGCGTATAGCCTCGATTGTTACGTCGGCGCCGACGAGCGCTATCGCATGCCCTTGCGCGTCTACACCGAGCTCGCCTGGCAGAGCCTCTTTGCGCGCCACCTTTTTATTAGGCCGGAACGATCCGAACGCGACTTCGCCCCCGAGTTCACCGTCGTGGATGCAGCGCTTTTTGCGGCCGAGCCCGCACGCGATGGGACCCGCACGGGGACTTTCATCTTGGTGAACTTTGAGCGCCGGGTCATCTTAATCGGCGGCACGCGCTACGCCGGCGAGATTAAGAAGTCCATCTTTACTGTGATGAACTATCTCCTGCCGCTTCGGGAGACGCTTCCGATGCACTGCTCGGCGAATGTCGGCGCAAACGGTGACGTCGCCATCCTCTTCGGGCTATCCGGCACCGGCAAGACGACGCTCTCCTCCGATTCGCGCCGCCCGCTCATTGGCGATGACGAACATGGTTGGTCGGCCGACGGCGTCTTCAATTTCGAAGGCGGCTGTTACGCAAAGGTCATTCGGCTTTCAGCCACCGCGGAGCCCGAGATCTGGGCAGCTACGCATCGCTTTTCAACCGTTCTCGAGAACGTGGCGTACGACGAGGCGACGCGCGCGCTTGACGTCGATTCGGACGCCAAAACCGAAAACACTCGCGCAGCCTATCCGTTAGAGTTCATTCCCAACGTCGTGCCGACGAGCCAGGCTGGTCACCCCAAGACCATCATAATGCTGACGGCCGACGCATTCGGCGTCCTCCCGCCGATCGCGAAACTGTCGCGCGATCAAGCGATGTACCATTTCCTCTCAGGTTACACTGCGAAGGTTGCCGGAACCGAACGCGGGATCAGCGAGCCACAAGCAACGTTTTCGACCTGTTTCGGTGCGCCGTTCATGGTGCATCATCCAACCGTCTATGCGAGCTTGCTGGGGCGAAAGATCGATGAGCACGCCGTCGAGTGCTGGCTCGTGAATACTGGTTGGACGGGGGGTCCGTACGGGGTAGGCCACCGCATGTCGATTGCGCATACGCGCGCGATGGTCAACGCTGCCATCGAGGGCCGAATACCTAACGATTACGAAGCGGAGCCGTTTTTCGGCTTGATGATTCCCAAGGGAGTCCCCGACGTGCCGAGCGACGTGCTCAATCCGCGCAATGCATGGGCCGACTCGGCAGCGTACGACGAGCAGGCGCGTAAACTTGCGCAGCTCTTCTTCGATAACTTCAAGCGCTTCCAGGCGCACGTCTCGCCGTCGATCAACGCAGTCGCTATTCGGCCGCTTGCTAGGTCCTAATCCCGCGTTCAGGCGCCATCGCGGCAGACGGGCTAAGATCGAGGCCATGAGGATCAAGCTTTTGGCCGTGGCCGCCTTCGTCGCAATGCTTGCGGCGCCGCTGGGCGTCTACGCTCAGGCGAACCAAGCGCCTGGGGCGCGGGCGTACGGGCACACCAATCCCAGCCCAGCGAAGCTCCAACACCGTTGGACGAGGCGCTTCGGACGCCTTAATCTTTCCGGCGACCAGCAACAGCGCATTCAATCGATTATCAATCAGTACTCACAGGCGCATCCGCAGGGAAGCCCACGCGATCGGGGATCTGCCCGAGAGTTACGCCACCAAATCATGGGTGTGCTGTCGAGCGACCAACAGAACCAGTTCCGGCAGGAAATGCAGGCGCGCCGCGCCCAGATGCGTCAGCGCGACGGTCAAATGCAACAAGGCGGCGCTCAAAATTACCAAGGAGCGCCGGATCAGCGCTATCAACAAGGCCCGGATCAACAACCGTATCAGCAGGGACCGCCTCAACAATATCAGCAGGGTCCGCCTCAACAATATCAGCAGGGTCCGCCTCAACAGTATCAGCAGGGTCCGCCTCAGCAGTATCAGCAGGGTCCGCCTCAGCAGTATCAGCAGGGTCCGCCTCAACAGTATGAGCAGGGTCCGCCGGATCAGCAGTATCAGCAGGGACCGCAAACGGACGAGCAGCCCGGCTCACCGCCTGCATAAAATTCGCCTGAACCGTTAGCCGGGTGACGGCGCGCGCCCGACCGAAAGAGTCTCGGTGCGCGCGGCGGTTCTATCTCTCGCTCTATTCTTGGCGGCAGACGCGCGCGCGGTGCCAAATCTCCACGTGCCTCGAGGTTTTACAATCGAAACGATCGCGGACGTGGGCGGCGCTCGTGAGCTCGCCGTGTTGCCAAATAGTGATCTTATCGTCGGGACGCGGGGACAAGACGTCTACATCGTACCAAACGCCGACGGAAAGCCCGGCACACCGCACGTCTTTGCAACCTTCGATGACGAGGGCGCGTCGGGAGTCGCATTTGCGGCTGCCCGCCGCGCGATTTACGTTGCGACGATGCACCACGTCTGGGAAATTCCCTATCGCGGCGAACGTTCCGCAACGCAACCGCAACGGATCGCAGACGTGCGCAGCGGACCCGTCGCGCCTGGGACTGACGGAGACGTCCATACGACCACCTCGGTAGCATATTCCGGCGGCCTGGCGTACGTCGCGGTCGGATCGTCTTGCAACGCAACGATGGACGGAGGAAGCGAGCCCTGCGCGGAGCTCGACCCTACGCGCGCCGCCGTCTCTGTGATGAAGCCCGACGGTACGCGGTTCACCCAGCGAGCAAAACGCATTCGCAACGCGATCGCACTCGCAGTGAATCCACAAACCGGCGCGCTTTGGGTCGGAGACGCCGGACAGGACGATTTGCCCGTCGGCCACCCGTACGAGTTTCTCGACGACCTTTCCAGCCGTCCCGGTGACGCCGATTACGGTTGGCCCTTGTGCGAGGAAAACCATCGCGCCTACGTACCGGGCGCCAACTGTTCCAAGACCGTCGAACCGCTTGTCGAGCTCCCCGCATACTCCACGATCATCGGCGCAACGTTCTATCCGCTGCATCAAACGGGTGCCTACGCATTTCCGCAGCGGTATCGTGGAGGTCTTTTCGTCTCTACTCACGGCTCCTGGCATAAGAACGATAACGGCTGCAACGCCGAGCCGCCGCGGGTGGTCTTCGTGGCGATGAACGGCGATCGTCCGGCCAAGAACGTCGATTGGACGAACCCCACGACGCAATGGACGGACTTCGTGACGGGGTTTCAATACGGCTGCACGTCGCGTAACGGGCAGGCGACTGGAGTTGTTGTAGGGCCGCAAGGCTCGCTTTTCATCGGCGACGATGACGCCGGCGCAATTTATCGCGTGCGTCCGACACGTGACTGAGGCGCTCGGCATTCTCGTGGGGGGTGGCCCCGCGCCCGGAATCAACGGCGTTATCGCTTCTGCGGCGATGGAAGCATTTAAGTGCGGATTGCGTGCAATCGGAATTTATGACGGTTATCGTGACCTTGCCGCGGGCACCACTCCGCAAACACTGGAACTGACGTTTGACCACGTTTCGCGAATCCACACCAGCGGCGGCTCGATACTGCGCACCTCGCGAACGAATCCGGCCAAAGATGAGGCCACGCTCGAACGCTGCGTTCGGTCGCTGGCCGCGCTCGATCTCAGGTATCTCGTCTGCATTGGCGGCGACGATACGACGTACGGCGCGGCTCGGATCGCGGAACGGACGCGTGGCAACATAGGCGTCGCCACGGTGCCGAAAACGATCGACAACGATCTGCCGTTGCCCGAAAATGCTCCAACGTTCGGCTTTGAAACGGCGCGGTCCGTCGGTGCCGGCATTCTTGAAAGTCTTATGGAGGACGCTCGTACGACCAGCCGATGGTACGTCGTCGTCTGCATGGGGCGCAAGTCAGGCTCGCTGGCATTGGGCATGTGCAAGGCCGCAGGCTCTACGCTTGCCGTTCTTCCCGAAGAATTTTCCGATCGGTCGACGTTGGCGTCGGTTTGCGACACCATCGTTGGCGCGATCGTGAAACGCCGCGCTCTGGGGCGCCGGCACGGCGTCGTCGTCGTCGCCGAAGGAATCGCCGAGCGAATCTGGGACGACGTCTTTAGTGCCGGCGATAATCTCGGCCGCGATTCTTTCGGTAACGTGCGCCTTGCCGACGTTCCCCTTGGAACGGTCCTCCGCGACGCCGTACGCAATCGCCTCGCTGCGATCGGCGTCAACTCCGACGTGCACGCGAAAGACATTGGTTACGAGCTGCGCTGCGCCAAGCCCGTTCCATTCGACGTTGATTACACGCGGACACTCGGCTTTGGCGCCGTTCGCTATCTCGTCGAGGGCGGGAGCGGGGCACTGATCGCGTTGGAAAGCGGGCGCATCCATCCGCTCGGCCTGGAAGATTTACTCGATCCGCAGACCGATCGCATTCGAACTCGTCAAGTCGATAGATCCACGGAGGCTTACCGGGTTGCGCGCGATTATATGGTCTATTTGGAACCGGCGGACTTTACGGACGAAGAAAAGCTGGCAGCTCTATCGTCGCAAACGAGTCTTAGTCCGCAGCAATTTCGCTCGAATTTCGAATACGTCGCGCTGCCGTAGACGCCCGGCGCGTCTGCCGGCAGCTCGGCTCTCAATCTCCGGTTGGAACGATGCCGACCCGCTCGACCATGAGGACGACGGAGGTTTCCGGTGAGCGTGGGCGATGCATCGTTCGCTTGGGAACGGTGAAGCCCTGATTGCGGCGTAAAAGAATCGATCCGGTTTCCTCGGTGTCCATGTAGATTTCGCCGTCTAGTACGAGGAAGAACTCGTCCTGGTCGTCGTGCTTGTGCCACGGGAACTCGCCTTTGAAGATTCCGATCCGAACCACGGCGTCGTTGACGGTCGTTAGTGTTTGGTTGAACCAAGGACCGTGCGCTGCAACCTCCGCAGGGATATCCACGAGCGTAAGATGCCCGTACTTGTCGTTTTCGTTGTTCTCAAATCCGATACTTTCGAGCTCGTTCGTCATGCCTTTAACAACTTGGCATAGTCTGCTTCAGCATCCCTTCAATCCGCCGTGCCAAATTCTCGGCGTCGGCGCGATCGCCATTGCCGATCATCGCGTATGCCACGATCGGGATGCTGGTTCCGTCGCGTCTGCATGCAGAGACTCGACAGAGCCGACCTCCCGGACCTAAGAAGCCCATCGTCATATAAGAGTCGACGGTGAGCTGCGTCACGTCAGCGACTCGAACCACCGAGTTCGACCCTTTCCACCCCCAAGGCAGTGGGCCGCTGCGGGCCACCAGATTGCCGGACTCGACGCTCACCGCCGTGCGGTTGAACGCGAAGCTTCCCGCGATGTACGTGCCCACCGCAAAGGCGAGCGCCCAAGCGCAGTAAATAGGGAGTGCATTCCTAAAGTCCGAGGATGCGATTACGATGATTCCCGTTATCGCAAGCGAGCCGAAGATCCAGTAGGCGACTAGGAGCGCAGCAAAGCGCGCTGGGCGCCAGCGAATGGTCACGGGCCTCACGCCTCCGATGCCTATTCCGAGCGAGATTCTGCGGCGCGGGCCAAATCATCGAGTGCGGGCACGAAATGCTTTGCCATCTCGTTTCCCAACAGTGGCCCGACGAGAAACGCGAGCGGTCCGGTGATTGCGATGCTTTGCGAGATCGTGCTGCCGCTGCCGTCCGGTACGATTTCGCAAACAAACGTAAAAACCGTCGCCGGCGCCCCGGCCATCGACATGCTAAAGCCGCGCCCATCCGTAACGTCGTGAAACTCAACGTCGTGCGTGCTTCCGCGATTCGTCGTCATCTTGCCCGTTCTGCCGCTCGCGATGGGCCCGTCGATCTCGGCGTTGCGTATTCCCGAGTTCCAGCGGTTCCAGTTATTGGGATCCGACCAAACGCGCCAGACGGTTTCCGGCGAAGCGGTGGTCGAACGGGAACGTCCATAGCTCTTCATTTGGAACCCCCTGCATCCGCGGACGTCCGGAACGCGTCGATTGCACGGAAGCCCATCGCAACACGTGCGACGGGCTTCCGTTCGAATAATCTGGCACCGTCCTACTTTCGAGGGGCCCTGCGGCCCGACTATCATCGGCGCTGGCGGGCTTAACTGCCGTGTTCGGGATGGGAACGGGTGGGGCCCCGCCGCCATGGGCGCCAGAAACTTGGTCCCCGATCGCAATGGCGAGCCGGAGCTCGAGCCGATCGCGTCGGGAAATCTCAAAAGCTGTACAGAGAAGAACTTTCAGTGCCACAAGGAGCGCACATTAGTTAAAATTTCCGAGCGATTAGTACCGGTCAGCTCCACGCCTTGCGACGCTTCCACCTCCGGCCTATCAACGTGGTAGTCTACCACGACTCTTCACCCTTTCGGGATTGAGATCTCATCTTGGAGTCAGTTTCACGCTTATATGCTTTCAGCGTTTATCTGATCCGAACATAGCTACCCGGCTATGCTCCTGGCGGAACAACCGGTTCACCAGAGGTTCGTTCGACCCGGTCCTCTCGTACTAGGGTCCAATCTCCTCAAATCTCCTGCGCCCACAGCGGATAGGGACCGAACTGTCTCACGACGTTCTGAACCCAGATCGCGTACCGCTTTAATGGGCGAACAGCCCAACCCTTGGGACCAACTACAGCCCCAGGATGCGACGATCCGACATCGAGGTGCCAAACCTCCCCGTCGATGTGGCGTTCTGCAATCGCTTGCAGCGCAGACTATACCTTCATCTCTTTCGAGATGGTGGCGTGTTATGAACGCGATAGATTTACGCCCTAGGGCGCCGCACGTTCATCTCTCGCGGCAGCGAGAAGTCGTTACAGGGAGAGCTTGTATAGCATACTCGGTAGCGTGTGGCGTCGCACAAGATCTATTAGACGTCCCATGCTTGCCGCTTTACAGCGCAGCCGGGAACGATTCTTGTCTTGATTGACGGTCATCACGATACCGAACTTAGCTCGTATGAGACGGGTGAGTTCCTCGACCTCGTCGGCCGAGAAGCTCTGCGTGTTCAGGCGCAGCTGATTGCCGTCAGCCGCACCGTCATCCATGATCCACACGGCAAGACCGAACTCAGTCAGATTGCTCGCAAGCAGTCTGATAGGCACGATCTTTCGTTCGCCGCCGTAGAATGACTCACGGAGCTCCGTAAGTCTTGGATGGGTCACGGTCCGAAAATAGTATCCGTTTCCGGACCTGCGCGGCGCCGTTCGCACGAATCGTGCGAGCTCGGCATACTTCCAATCCACGAGTTCTTGCTGCCGATGTCCGTGGTGGACCCGGAAGCAGTATCCCGACGTGGTTTTTAGTAACGTCGCGTCCCCGAGCAACGATCCAACGATCAACTCCCATTGGCGGGAGCCGAAAGTCGTCGCTCGAGCACGACGGCCAAATAATGTCT
>CAWGWT010000010.1:0-167348 GCA_963826325.1 Vulcanimicrobiota bacterium | reverse complement strand
GGCCGTCGTGTTTTCACTGCGCCAGGACCGCCTGCGACAGGAGGGATTGACCCGGGGGCGGCGTCGCGAAGTCGACGGCGGTGCCCCCGTTTAAGTCCACCGCGCCGAAGACCAAGACCACGTAGCCGCCGTTGGCGCCGTTGAAGTTCGCCGCGGTTGCGCCGGGCGCATAAATGAGCCCGCTGTAGGTGGCGTTGGCGCCGTTGAAGTTAGGGTTACTCGTGTTGCTCGGTACCTGATAGTAGAGCACGCCGGCCTTATTTCCGGTCGCCGGCGGCGACAAAGATACGGTCGCACCGTTGAAGTTGGGCGCGGTTCCGGCGGCGGTGACGTAAATCGTCACGTTCGTGCCGGTGACGTGCGCGCCGTTGAAGATGGACGTGCCGTTTAGCACGTACGTGCCGCTCATCGTTACGTTCGCGCCATTCAGGTTGAGGGAACTGTAACAGCCTGACGCGAGTGGACCAGTGTATCCGGTGCCGTTGAAAGAAGTGCACGGGCTCGTCGATTGCGGGTTGCTCGCTAGATACGAACAGCCGGCGATTTCGGTGCAGGGATCGGCGACCGGCAGCATCGGCGCCGGGGCTGCAAGCTTGAAGGTTGCGCCGTTTACGTCGGGCACCGCCCCGGCGTAGCCGATGAACGGAGCCGAGATCGTGGCGCCGTTGAAGTTCCCCGTGTCGTTCATGTCGAGAGAGCAGGCCGGAGCGCTCACATTGGCGCCGTTAAAGTTTCCTTCCACGCTTGTGCTGAGCATATAGATGCACGCCGGGGCCGCGGGGGCCGTTACCATGCCAACGGCTTGCGTGGACTCGTCCATGCCGCCCGGAAAGCCGAAGAGCCGCGCAAAGTTGGTCGAGACGTGTTGGGTGGTTATCTGCACGCTAACGGCGCACGCATTGCCGGCAAAGGGTCCGGTTTGCGGCGGCGTGTTTGCCGAGACGGCTATGTTACCGCCGTTGGAAAAACCGTTGCTTTGCGCGTCGCTCTGAGCGGCGGTTACGGCCGCCGAAGAGTTCGTACAGTACGAGCGAACGAGCTGCTGCGCTCCACCGATAGCGGCCGCATCGGTTGCGCTCTGCTGCGCTTGCTGCCGGTACTCCAAATAACCGACGTCTACGGCAATTCCGCTAAAACCCATCAAGGCGCCAAGGCAGATGGCTACCAGTGCCAAGACCTGTCCCGCCTGACGCCCGCGCTTCATCTGGTTATGATCTCCGGCGTCATCACGAAGACCACGTCGGACTGCGAATTCTGGTACGCGGTGGAGGTGAAGAGCTTGCCGAGAATTGGAATCTCGGAGAGCAATGGAATCTTCGAGATCGTGCGCCGCTCGAGCCGTTGCACGAGGCCGCCTAGCAAGATGCTTTCGCCCGGACGAGTGATCACGTCGGTAGAGAGCTGGCTGACGGTGAGCGCGGGAATCGTAAAGCCCGAAACGATGACGGCGTTCGCGTAATCGAGTGCCGAGATTTGCGGCGCAATGACGGCATGGACGGAACCGTTGCCGAGAATGCTGGGCGTTACGTTAAGTTGCACGCCGTAAGGCTGATACTGAACGTTAACCGCTCCGAGTCCGGTCGAGGTGACCACCGGTATCTCTCCGCCAACGAGGAAGGTCGCCTTGTTGCCGGGGCTCGTCACCAAGTCGGGACTAGAGAGAATCTTCGCGTTCCCGTCCTGAATCAGGAGGTTGAGCGTTGGGGCGAGCGTGGTCGCGCGGTAGAAGGGCTGGATCGTGAAACCGAGACCCGAGCTGACCGCCGAAGGCGCTTCGGTAAACGGAAACAGCGGCGGAACGAGAGTCGGCACCGTCGCTCCGGCCGGCAACTGCGCACCGTAGAGCGAGATGCCGAGATTCGACATCGCCGTCTTATCGACTTCGAGCACGTAGACCTTGATATCGATTTGGCTGTTATTGATCGAGTTAATACGGTCGATCAGCTCTCCATTGCTGGCCAAGTAGGGGCCGGCCAAACCGCGGGCGCGATCGAGAATCGCTTGCGCCGTGACGGCGTCGGTCGCGTTACCGCTCACGATCACGTTGCCGTGGCCGTCGGGATCGACGCGGATGTCGCTGGCACCCTGAACATTTGCGATGGCGCGCTGCAGGTTGCCGAGATTCTGCGTGACAGTCACGGCATTGACGAGCACCGCGCCCTGAGCTTTCATAATCGGATCGAACCGCGCGAGGACATCGTTGATTTGCTCGAACTGCGCGCCGTCGCCTACGCTGCCGCGAACGACGATCGAGTGGTCGAAGCTGATTACCTCGACGCCCGGCGCGGTGATAGCGCTGCGCAGCATCTGCGCGACGTCGTCGAGCTGCTGCTCCGTCACGGTCACTTCATAGGTCACACGCCTGCCGCCGGCCCAGACGAAAACGGTGGTATGGCCCGGGGCCTTTGCATTTACGACTACCTGCGAGGTGCCGATCGGTACGACGCCGGCGATGCGGCCATCCCCTACGGCTACGCGGGTAAGCCCCTCGGCCTTCAATAGGACCGAATGACCCGATTGAATCGAGAGCAGGGTTACCTGATCGGCGAAAACCGGCGCCGCGTATGTGGCGAAAGCCAAGGTGGCGGCCAACGCGATTATCCGGTGAGTGGTTGAGATCATTACCCCTCCAAAAGGTAGACGCGGGCGCTGGAAGGCGTCCGGCCCAAATGCATTATTGCACGATCCTAGGCGTTAACCAGTTAACAAATCATCCACGTTAAATTAGAATCAAGAGCGTGGCTTCGGCTTTTGTTGCAAGCCGATACTCCCGATGTCATGCTTGCCTCACCAGGAGTAATAGGAGGTACGCATGCGGTTTTATCGTCAGGTGGCTCTTTTGATACTCTGTTCGCTGTTCCCGGCGCTTAGCGCCGGCGCCGCGACGGAGCAAGGGATTCCACTGGCCAACGTAGCCCGCACGGCCAATCTGCAATATGAGTGGCTCGCGGCATCGCGTGCGGTACAATTGAACGGTCCAGGCATCGTGCTGGTCATTCGCCCCGGCGACAACTTGTACGAAGTAAACGATCGGGTCGAAGTAGCCCAGATCGCACCACGGTATGTTTCAAACGACATCTACGTCTCACGGGCGCTTGCCACACACATCACACAACTCGCACGGCACGCGCAGTTGATCGCCAGCGCACAAGCAGCGCAAGCTGCAAGTGCCGTAGCCGCTGAGGCAAATCAAGAACGCACCGATACAATCGTGGGCGAAATGCAGGGAACCATCGAGCTAAACGTTACGCCGCTCAAGGGAGCAGAGGCACTGCTCATTTCGGGAGAGGCGCCGCCGACGGCACCCGTGATGGTCACGCTCCTCGCAACGCTCTCATCAGACCTTCCCGACGTCCTGCTCAGCCGTCACACGCTGACGGCGGGTCCGGATGGGAAGTTCCAGGCGATCCTACCGATTGCGTCCGACTATATGCGCGACACATTCATCCACGTACTGGCGACATCATCGCCGGGCGTAACGTCAGCACGCGCGCAGCTCCTGGTTCAAGCAGCGAATGCGGGTCTCAAGGTTCCCGCCGAGGCACAGCCTGGCGGAATCTGGTGACTAAGTCAGGGGGAAGTGTTTAGCATTCGTTTGATGATTCGCGACGGAGATGGCGCTACGGTGGTCGCCAAGACGATCTAGTTGCGGAGCATCAACGCACATTCACTACCACCCAACACTCACACCAAGGAGACAGAATGCTTACCACCCTCACCTCGATGATCCGCAATGACGAAGGCGCAACAATGGTCGAATACGGCCTGCTCGTGGCCCTGGTCGCCGTAGTCGCTCTCGCTGCAGTGACGACGCTCGGCACGCACCTCAGCACGCTCTTCAATACCGTCGCGAATACCATCTAAACACGTCCGGCTTCTTGCTTCGGGGCACGGCCGCAGACCGCGATCGTGCCCCATAAGGCCAGTTTTTAAATAACGTGCTCCTTCCGATCTGGTTTACTCTTGCAGGCTGCATCGCGGCAAGCTATTGCGACATAAGGACGCGCCGCATTCCCAATCTGCTCACGGGATCGCTCGCGGTTGCCGCAGTGATCGTTCACGCTTTTGGCGGCCTGCAACCGGCAGCGGAAAGCCTCGCCGTAATGGCCGTTTTGACGGCCGCAGGTACCTTCGTGTACTCGCGAGGCGGTATCGGCGGGGGCGATATCAAGCTCGCCATCGCGGGGGCCGGTATGCTTAGCTATCCCTTGTGCGTGCCGTTTCTGCTCTACACGGCGATCGGCGGCGGAATACTCGCCGTGCTCTTTCTGGCGCTTCGAGGCAACGTTCGGGCATCGGTTTCGCGCGTCGTTCTGATGGCACTCGCCGGCGGCCCAGGCATCGTAACCGCTAAGCGCGAAACGCTTCCTTACGCAGTCGCCTTTGCGTTCGGCGCCACCTTCGTGGCTCTATCGCAGAGCGTTGCTCCATTTTTGAGGTTAACGCTATGAATACTCGTCGAACGACACTTTTGATCGCGATCATTTTGGCCGTGGGAACGGGCTGGCTCACCTTAACCTATCTCTCCTCGCTGCGCCCCGCCCCCACCGAGCAACGCCCGGTTCTCATCGCGGCGCAAGACATCCCCGCTCGCGACCGCATCGTGGAGACGATGTTCCGGGTCGAACAACGGCCCGCGGTGTCGCTCGAGCCCAACGCGCTCTCCAGTGCGAATCAGGCCGTCGGCTCGCTCGCGCTCATCACGATCCCGGCTGGATCGCAGCTCACGTCATCGACGATCGGGTCTAACGTCGAATTCGCGCTGCCCGTGCGGCTGCAGCCGGGGATGCGCGCGATAAGCATTTCGATCGATCGGGTCAAGGGAGTCTCGGGAATGATCTTGCCGGGCGATCGCGTCGACGTGATCGCGATCCCGCCGGGGCGAGGCAACAACGGGCCGCAGAAGGCTGTAACGATCTTCCGCGGCATCCGCGTGTTGGCGGTTGGAACGACGCTTGAAAATGCGTCCGCTACGCCGGGCCCGGACGAACAGAACGCCTCAACCGTTACGCTGGAAGTGAATCCGAAACAGGCCGACCTGCTTGCGTGGGCCGACGCAAATTCGACCTTGCGACTGGCGTTGCGCTCGCCGCGCGAAGCGATTCGGTCGGAGCCGGTTGAAGATTTGACGCTGCTCGGAGCGCCGGCGCCCGCGCCGGCCGTCGGACCGGCCGTGCCGGCGTTCCCGCCCCATAGCCGCCGCGCTCCCGGTGGTACGAATCCCGATCAATCCGGTCGAAACCATCGTGGGCGATCAAATCGTCGACCCTCGCAGCGCGCACTGACGACCATGACGACGGGGAACTCACCGATCACGCTTTTCGTCGGCTCAAAGGGCGGCGCGGGCACGACAACGCTCTGCCACGACTTGGCGCGGGCAATGCGCGAGAAACGAAACATCGCCGTCGTCGACGCGGATTTGACCGGGCGCCGCAGCGTCGCGGTGCTCTTCGAGGCGGTGCGTAATCTTGACGCGGCCCGCGTCAATCCGCCGATTTCGGGTGCGCGAGCCGACGGAATTACCATTGTCGAGCTGACCGAGCGTTACGACGAGTCCTTTACCCTGTCGGAACAAACCGTCGAAGCTTTTGCCGACGGCATGACGGGATTCGATGCCATTTTGGTGGATGCCCCGCAACCATTTGCGGCCGCGGTTCGTCCGTTCGTCACGCGGGCGGGACGCTTTTTCCTCATCGTGGAGCCGACGCTCTTAGGTGTCGCCGGAGCACAAACGATGCTCGCCGACTTGAAACGCTTCGGCATTCCTGCCAATCGCATCAACTTGGTGGTGAACACACGCAGCGAAATCGGCATCGTGCCGCGTGGCGAGATTGAACGGGCGCTCGAAAGCAAAATCGTCGCCGAGATTCCGCTCTCGACCAATCGCAATCATGCAAAGAGCATTGCCGGATTGGAACGGTACCTCGAGTCTCTTCCCGCCGAGGGCGCCCTCGCAAGGCTTCAGCCATCGGCCGGCCAGGCACAAGCGGTACGCCCGAACGGCCACGCTTCGGCGGCTGTAGCGTTCGATCCAGAGCGCGATGCATTCAAGCACGACGTGCACTTAGCGCTTCTACGGCAATTGGACCTCGTGTCGGCGAGCCTGGCACATACCGACGCCGCGAAGCTCGCAGAACTGCGCACCAAGGTCGAGAACATCGCCGCGGCGCTGGTTGCGGAGCGAAAGTTCGCGGGTTCGGCTCAAGAGCTCGCCGAGCTTCGCCGCGAGATCGTTGACGAGGCACTGGGCCTCGGGCCGCTCGAAGACCTCATGAAAGACCCCGACGTCACCGAGATCATGGTCAACGGGCCGGACGCGATCTACGTGGAGCGGCACGGCATGATCGAGCTGTCCGCAAAACACTTCACCGAAGCTCGGCAGCTCCGATTGATCATCGAACGAATCATCACGCCGCTGGGCCGTCGCATCGACGAGTCGTCGCCGATGGTGGACGCACGGCTTCCGGATGGTTCGCGCGTCAATGCAATCATCGAGCCGGTCGCGATCGACTGCACGGTACTGACGATTCGCCGCTTTGGCAAACAGCGCTTGACCTCGGACGACCTGATTCGAATCGGGGCGGTGCCGCCGCCTATAATGGATTTCTTGCGCGCGGCAGTGCAAGCGCGTCTCAACTGCGTGGTGAGCGGCGGCACCGGTTCCGGAAAAACGACCTTCCTCAACGTGCTCTCGTCATTTTTGCCCGCCAAGGAACGGATCATCACGATCGAAGACGCGGCGGAGCTGCTGCTTAACCAACCGCACGTCGTTCGACTCGAGTCGAGGCCGCCCAACATCGAGGGCACCGGCGAAATTCGGATCCGCGATCTGTTCCGTAACGCCCTGCGCATGCGGCCGGATCGGATCATCATCGGCGAGTGCCGCGGACCCGAGGCGCTGGATATGCTGCAAGCGATGAACACCGGCCACGACGGATCATTGACGACCATTCACGCAAACAGTCAGCGCGATGCGCTCTCGCGCATCGAAACGATGGTGCTGATGGCCGGCTTCGACCTTCCCGTGCGAGCGATTCGGGAGCAGGTCGCAAGCGCTTTGGATCTCGTCGTTCACACCGCCCGCATGCGCGACGGCGCGCGCAAGGTGATCGGCGTGAGCGAGGTGGTGGGGATGGAAGGCGAGATCGTGACGATGCAAGAGATTCTGCGTTTTCAGCAACGCGGCGTTGACGCGGATAACCGGGTGTTGGGCGAATTTTGCTATAGCGGGGTGCAGCCAAACTGCCTAAAGCGCTTCGAGGAGTACGGAATTCCGTACGATGCACGCGCTCTGAGCGAGTTGACACCGCTGAAAGCCATATGGTGACGACGCTCGCCCCGGTTGCGATCTTTGCCGGCGTTGCGGCGACCGTCTTCTTCGTCTTCTTCGCCTTCTGGAGCTCGGTCAATCGGCGCGCCACCGCAAAGGTCGACAGCGTAGCCGATAAGCTCGACCGGGCCGGCATCGGAATGAGCCCGCAAGAGATCGTCCTTTCCGTTTCAAGCGGCGTGGCGATCGTGTGGGTTTCGCTCGCATTCCTGCTGCACTTAGGATTGGTTCTCTCATTGCTTTTGCTGCCGGTCGTCGCCGGAGCCGGAGCATTAGGCTTCTACGCGTACGTCCGGTTCAGCATTCGCAGACGGCTCGACACGTTCACGACGCAACTCGAGCCGGCGACGCGTCTGATCGCGGGAGGATTGAGAGTCGGATTAGGCTTGCGCCAAGCCTTGGCTATCGTCATCGAGGAGCTTCCCGATCCGGCCATGCACGAGTTTCGGCGCGTTATCGGTCAGACGAATCTAGGCGCGAGTATTTTCGACGCTATGGATACTCTGACAGCGCGCATGCCGAGCCATGAATCGCTGATGCTCGCTCGCTGCTTCCGCGTGCAGTCTGAGACGGGAGGCGACCTGGCGAGGATTCTCGACCAGCTCGCCGATACGATCAAAGACCGCCGCCAGATCCAGCGGAAGATCTCCTCGCTGACGGCCGAAGGAAAATTGAGCGCGTGGGTACTGATGGCCATCCCGATCGCGCTGGGTATGTTTATCTTCGTTACGCAACAGGACATAGCCGGCGCGCTCTTACACACCATGCTCGGGCACATCGTGCTCCTGGTGGTTTTGGCTTTGGAAGTCGCGGCGTATTTCTCGCTGAAGGCTCTCTTGCGGATAAACGTCTGATGCTGGGTTATCTGATCCCGATTGTTTTTGCGTTTTCAGCCTTCTTCTTTGCGCTGTCGCTTCTTCCAACCAAGAACGTCCTCAGCGAGCAGCTCGAAGAACTGAAAGCTCGCGACCCGTTGAAATCCGAGCGGACCGACTATCCGCTTCTAGGCCGCCTGTTGACTGGGGAACGCCGCATCGCCCTCATGCGACGGCTCGCAGAGGCCGGATGGTATACGATGACGCCGATGAAGTTTGCCCTGCGGGTGGCGGCCGGCGTATTCTTCGGCGCGTTGCTCATGTTACTGGTGGTTCAATTCGTCAACGTCCCGGTGGCGTGGATACTTCCGTTGATCGCGCTCGTCACGTTCTGCGGCGGGTACGCGCCGTTTTTCATTCTCAACCGGGCGATCGAAGCGCGCCACGCGACGATTCAAAAGAACTTGCCGGAGTTCTTGGATATGGTCGCGTCGACCGTACAGGCCGGGCTCGCACTCAATTCCGCGATGACCTACGCTGTCGAAGCGGTGCCCGGACCGCTGGGCGATGAGATCAAAGAGGCGCTCTCCGAGATTCGACTGGGGCGGGCGCGCTCGGATGCGCTGAAGGCCGTCGGGGACCGGACGAATCAGCCGGCGTTGCGCAATGCGTTGCGAGTCGTAACGCAGGCCGAGCGCCTTGGTGCCAACGTCAGCAAACTGCTCAACGATCTCGCTCAAGATGCGCGCCATCACCGCCTGATGCTTGTCGAGGAGATGGCGGCGAAGTTGCCCGTCAAAATGGTCTTTCCCATGGTCTTTTTCATGGTGCCGGCGATCATCACGATCATCTTCGGCTCGGTTGCAGCCAACTATTTCGCGACGCGCCCATGATCGCCGTGGTCGCCGCGGCGATTTTTTTCGGCTGTATCGCATTTCTCGGCACTCAGGTAAGCCGCTTTGCCTGCGCCGGCGTAACGCCGGCTGACGATGGGCCAGCCCCCGGTAAGCCGCCCTATGCGGCGCTCGTCGTCGCTGCCGCGCTGCTCGGCGGTCTGCTCGTCGTACTTGGCATGACGGCAGTCCAGATCGGAATCGGGACAATCGTCGTTTTCGCACTCGTCGCCTGCTGGTGCAGCGACGCGATCTGCGGTATCGTGCCCGACGTGTTCACGCTGCCAACGCTTGCGGCACTGCTGTTCTTTGGGATAGTGCAACGCGATTGGGGAATCATTTTCTCCGCAGCGATCGCCGTCGCGCCCTTCGCCGCGGCGGCGCTCCTCTCACGGGGCTACGGCATGGGGTGGGGCGACGTAAAACTCGTTGCCGTGACCGGCGCTGCGCTGGGTGCGCCTCTCGCCGTGCTGATTCTTGCGATTGCGTGCGGCGCAGCGGTGATCGGACATCGGCTCGCCGGAGCGGGACGCGGCCCAATTGCGTTTGCGCCATACATCGCTGCTTTCACCGGCGTCGCATTACCGCTTGGACTCGCGCGCTAGCGGCAAGAACGCAGTTCGGCTCGTCCTCGTCTTGTGGGGAGGGCTCTATCTCGCCGTAAACCCGTTCCGCGCCTTGAACAACGGAGACTTGTATTGGCAGCGGTGGCTGGGCGATTACATTTTGCAATGGCATCGACTGCCCACGGCGCTCGGAACCGAAACGTTTACCGCAGCGGGCGCGCCCTGGGTGCCGCAAGAGTGGTTCATCAGCATTTTCGTCGCGCTCGCAATGCGCCATGGCCTTCTCGTGCCGTTCGCGATCTTGATGGCCGTCATTCCTATTGGTATCCTGGCGTCGATCTACGTACGGTCGACAAAGGCCGCGACCCCCGAAGCGATCGCTATCGTGCTGATGTTCACCGGTTGCGCGCTGGCGGCGTCGTTCGGTATCCGCGCGCAAGTGCTCGGGTGGGGATGCTTTGCGGCGTTTCTGCTCTGCCTCGACCGGCGCGACGCTTGGGCCTATGCTGCGGCGCCGATCGTCGTTCTGTGGGCGAACGTTCATGCCAGCGTAATGCTCGCGCCGGTCTTTCTTCTCGCGCGAGTAATCGGGGAGGTGGCAACGAGCGGCGTGAGTTCCTTGCACAAAAGTCGCGACTTGCGTATTTTGGCGCTCATCGCTGCCAGCCTTGTTGTGCACGCCGCTGAGCTGGCATTTGCCGGTCTATGCTCTGATGCTTTCCATGAGCCCAATCCGACATTTCATTCAAGAGTGGCAACCCGCTGCTTTGAGCGACACAACCTTTGTGTTTGGAGCTTTCTCTCTAGCATTGCTCGTTGCTGCCGGGGGTTTGCGCGAATGCTTGCGGGACAAAAAGCAAAGCCTGCCGCTGGCTTTGCTCTTTGTGGCGGTGCTCTTGGCGAACAGAAACGTTCCGCTCTTCGCGATCGCTGCAGCGCCGTTGGCGGCTCGCAGCCTTGACGTGCTTGTTCCGCAGACTCTACCGCTTGCGCGGACGCATTGCGGAAATGGAGCGCTTCGCGGTCGTCTCAATCGTCGTCGTCATACTCTCCGCGGCAGCTCTCCTCGCCTTGGTAGAGCGTCGCGACCCGCCGCAGAGCCCGGTGGCTGCGATCACCTCGGCCAGCCAGGACCGCAATCATCATCGGCTCCTATGCGAAAATTTCAATGCCTGCAGCGCTGCCTTGCAGTACCCTCAACTGCGGGTCTTCATGGACGGACGCGCCGATCCGTATCCGCTGAACATCTGGCGATCGTATATCTCCGTGATTCGCGTGAATCCGTTATGGGCGCAAATGGTGCAATACTACGGAGCCGACGTGCTGCTGGCTGCGCGCGGAAGTCCTTTTTCCCAAGCAGTGGCAGCAAATACGAAGTGGCACACCAGGTTTCAGGACGCCGCTTTCGTCTTGTACGTGCGAAACTGAGTTTTGCCATCGGCTTTTGGTCCGCCGCCGCGCAAGCGTAAGGCCGTATACTCGCTCCAATACACCAACGCCAACCCTACTTAGCCCCCACGTATGGCCACCAAAATGCTTCAATCGCAATGCGACAACTGCAAGGCCGCCAGGATCGTGCTCGAAACCAGAACCAACGACCAGAGTTCGCGCGGATCTGAACTAAAAACGACGTGAACGGTAGAGCTTTAAGCCGTCCACTTGGCCGACAAGCACGTAGTGTGCGGAAACGTAGCGAGCAACCGGCTTAGAATTCGCAAGCCCGTACTGAGGAACCGTTAGTGAATAACTAGTCTTGAACGGCCGGACTGCATCAAAGAAGTACTCCGGTTTGTTGCTCTGCAGATCATTCAAATACCTGTCTAGGTAGTATGCCCTGTACGGTCCAGGCCACATTTGGAATTGCGAATATGCGTCCCTCGTGCCTGCGATCGAATCCCTGAGTACGTATACGTCCGGCGCCCATCCCCATACCGTGAGTGACGAGTTCGCCGGAATCGATTCGACCAGCGCAAACTCGCTTGCCGTCCTGATTTCCGAAGCTCCCGCATCGTAGCGTTTCGGATCGATCTCGGCCAGTACGAACTCGTTTCCCTTCCTCACCGAAACGACGGTGCTTGACACCACTAGGGCTGCGAGCAGGATACCGGCTGCGGCACGCCCGGTGCCGATGCGGCCGCTCAATCTCGTCATCGCCGCAAACGAGCACCCAGTCAAGGCGCTAATGGGAAGCACCAGAAGCAGTAAGTGGTGCGCGTATGGCTCATTGGCTCTCATCACTGCGTACACCGCAGCAAGAAGTGTTAGCAGCGCCGCCGCTAAAGGAATGAGGTTCTTCACGACCTCTGTTCTCGCTGCCGGAGGCCGGCGCTTCGACAAACTGAGGGCAAGCGAAATAGCGATGGACGTCGCCGAGAGGACTGCTAAGAGAAAAAAAGGCGGGTATGCGACGAGATTTGGCTGGCCCCGATTAAGGGTCAATGGAGTGCTAACTTCACTCATGTACCAGAGCGGCTCGCGTATATACGAAATCAAGAAGTCATTCCAGGCGCCGGATAAGACGACCGGAACGACCACCGCTCCTACAATCGCAAACGCGCCAAAAACCAAGCCTCCCAGCTCCGCGAGCTTTTTGCCGCGAGATCCGGTTCCGCAAAGGATAACGGCAAGGGCAATCGTGATGAGTGCGGCGTCAACGGGCGCGGCCTGGAGCTTCGCCAGCGGAATGATGCCCGCTAGTGCACCCGCGATCCCGGAAAAGAGAATGGACCGGTAGGTACGGTCGCTTCCTAGCTCGAGGAGCGTTAAGGCGAAGAGCCCGGTTAGGCAAAGCGGAACGGTCTCGCTGGAGTAATGTGCGAAATCCGGCTCGTAAGAGGCCGTTGCAAGGAAACAGATCGCAAAGAGCGATGAAAGCCGCGCGGCTCCTTCGCCGAACAAGCGTTTCATTAATAGGTACAAAGAAAAGACGCCGACGAGAAGCAGCACGACGGACGTCGCGCGCGCTACAGCGTAGGTGAAGCCGAACCCAAAGGTATGCAGCATCGTTAACGGCCAAACGTTAAACGGGCCACTGGTGTTGGCGTCGAAATCGAACCAGGGTATTGGGCGTACAGTCGCAACGTGCGCTAGTGCGATAAACCCTGACTCGTCGGGATTGATTTGATGGTTCAAGGAGATGGCGGGCCATCGCCAGACGACGAGTGCGGCGGCCGCAGCAAGCCAAAACGCCCACGTGGGAGTGAGCCGAATCCAGAACTGCGGCGGCTCGGACTCTGCTATAGGTCGCAACCCTACAAACAGCGCGAAAGCCAGCATTCCTACCGCGAAGACGTAATAAAAGACCGCGCTATGCACGCGCGATCCTCTTGCAGACCTGGCAAAATTGGCAGGCGAGTTTCATGTGTCTCTTTTTGGCGCGATGAAGCGGCCTTTGAGCGCGTAGAAGTACCAATGAAGGTATCGCGGCAGCCACTTCCAGAGCCGAAATTTTGAAGCGCCTGCCATTCTGTCCGTCCACGTTGCGGGTAGTTCGCTCACGCGACCGCCAGCTAACCATGCCTTGATTGTGATTTCCATGCTAATTTCAAAACCGCCGTCGCCTTCGATATTCAACGAGCGTAAAAATGACGTTCGATATGCCTTGAATGCATTCGTAGCATCATGGGTCGGCAGCCCTGCGCCCCAGAAAAGCGATAGACCCGCCAGGCGTGAAAGGACTCGCTTGAACAGCGGACCACCGTTTTGCCGCCCGCCGCGCATATACCGTGAGCCGCATACGACATCGTCCCCCGATAGAATGCGTGCGTACATTCGATCGATGAGGGGAAGATCGTCCGACAGATCCGCCATGACTACGACAACCGCGTCCCCCGCGGCAGCATCGAAACCCGCCCGCAGTGCGTTTGCGGGTCCCCGTCCGAGATTGTTCTTGACCAGCCGTAGGGTCCAAGGCAACCGGCGTTCTTGCCTACGCGCTTGCGCGATCGTCGGATCGTCCTCGGAGTCGTAGATGAGGATGACTTCCGCCTTACTGGCAACAGCACGCGCCAGTGAGTCGAAAAGCTGCCGGATGCTTTCAGCCTCGTTTCTTACCGGAACCACGATGCTGAGCAGTTACTTAACCGTCCTTTTTCATGATGATAAGAAATTGCTTTCCGAAAAAACGCCAGACGAAAGGCATTTGCAGATAAAGCCTTACCAGAAATAGCGGTGACCGGGCCGAGCCCTCCGACATGGTATAAGGAAGGAAGCGATCCACGACGCGCCGGCGAGAGAACCCAGCCAACTCTAGTGCTTCGACCATCGAGCGATCGCTCAGCGGAATGTGATGGTCGATAAAGTCCCAATATGGGCCCGGAATATAACGGATGTTAGGCCCCATTGCGATGAGCGATCCGCCCTTTCGCAAGGCGCCGTGTGCGTGCTTTAACGTCGACCGGAGTGCCTCTTTATTCGCGAGGTGCTCGAAAAGGTTCGACGTAAAGATTACGTCGAGGGAACTCTCTTCGATCGGCCACGGTTCCGATGAGTCCTGCTCGATGAACTCGACGCCGGAAGCAAGTCGTTGGCGTGTAACTGGATTCGCGTCCATCCCATAACGTTTGGCTGCCCGAACGTTGTTGATGAACTCGCCGTAGCCGCATCCAAGATCAAGGACCCGCGCCTCAGCAGCGACATGCGGCTGGAACACCTGGCGCACGAGCACTCGCCAGACCGATGCTCGATAAGCCTCGTTGTGAGCAAATCGGCGCGCGTAAATGGCCTGCTCTTGGCTCATGTCTTTAGTTTGCGTCCGCTTCCGAACGTCAAATAGCGGTGCCCCAGAAAGCTGACAGGGAGCTGTACAAAAAGCGCCGCGATTTTCCCTACGATCGGAATGAGGTGAAACACGAGAACTGCCGTCTCGATAACGAGCTGAGTGATCACGAAGGACGCGAATAAGACGGTAATGTACGCGGTCAACTGGTACGCATGTGGTGCGCCCTCCACGCGAAACGTCCATGCCTTGTTGAGGACGTAATGGGCGAACGTCGCTAATACGAACGCGATGGTCGTCGTTAACGGCAAGAGCACGCCGAGGAACAAAAGCGCTTGAAAAGAGGCCACATCTACCGTGACCACTACGGCGCCGACGCAGGCATACCGAACAAAATACTCCGGATTGCTCGTGCCGGAAAAGGACCTTTTCAGCAGCGAGACCATCGGTGGATTTCGGACCTCCCTACTTACATCTTCGACATAATCAGCCTCAGAACTAAGGAATTTAGCTGTGAAAAAGGCCTGCCTTTCAGGGAACTGTCGGCGCCTACCAAGAATCAATATATAGCCTCAAGCTAGACGCTGGGGCATTTGACGTTGGAGAGGCGACATGATCAAGTTGCGGGGTGGGAACCGAGCGGAGGCAGTAGCCAACCCCGATGGCCTTCTCACCGACCGAATCGATACCGTCGTCGTCGGAGGATTCGGGCACGTAGGTTTGCCGCTTGCCGTCTCGTTGGCGAATTCGGGACAAAAGGTCTGCGCACTCGATATCAATGCACGCGCCGGCGAATCGATCGCGCGTGGTATTGTCCCATTTGAGGAGGACGGCTGCGAAGCGGCTCTGCGTGCGGCGCTCGAAGCAGCCACCTTTCAAATAAGCCTCGACGAGCGCGTAATCTCGAAAGCGGACACCGTCATAATCGTTACCGGAACGCCCGTTGATCGCCACCTCAACCCCGACTTCGATCCATTCTGGACGGTGCTCGACTCGGCCATGAAGCATCTCGTCGACGGCCAACTGTTGATATTACGGAGCACCGTTTATCCGGGCACGACCGATCGACTTCATCGCACCCTTTTGGAGAAGGGCAAGCGCGTCGACGTTGCCTTTTGCCCCGAACGAATTACCGAGGGCAAAGCAATGGAGGAGCTCCGCTCGCTTCCACAGCTGATTTCGGCGTGTTCCGAGTCCGGCGTACGGCGCTGCCGCGAGCTATTCGTTCGACTCACTACCGATATGGTTGAGCTTACACCCTTGGAGGCAGAGCTTGCGAAGCTTTTCTCAAACACCTGGCGCTACACTATTTTTGCCACGGCAAATCAGTTTTTCATGCTCGCCAACGACCAAGGCGCCGACTTCCATCGCATTCACCACGCGATGACGTGGAACTATCCGCGCCTCAAGGACGTCCCGACCGCCGGCTTTGCGGCCGGCCCATGCCTCTTCAAGGATACCATGCAGCTTGCGGCATTTAACAATCATCGCTTCTCGCTCGGCCACGCCGCGATGCTCATCAACGAGGGTCTGCCGAACTACCTGGTAGATCGCCTTAAAATGCGTTACGATTTGTCACGGATGACCTGCGGCATCCTCGGCATGGCCTTCAAGGCCAACTCTGACGATAAGCGCGAATCACTCTCCTATAAGTTAAGGAAGGTGCTGCGCTTCCAAAGCCGCGAGGTGCTGTGCTCGGACGAACACATCCAGGAGCGCGATTTCATCGCAGCGCGGGAGCTCATCGATAGATCCGATATCGTCATCGTAGGCGCTCCGCATAAGGAGTACCACGCAATGCCCTTCCCAGACCACAAGGTGGTCGTGGACATCTGGAATATGTGGGGTCATGGCTGCGTCCTATGAAGAAGGTACTGTGCCTCGGAGGAGCGGGATTCATCGGCTCGTACGTCGTTCGTGAACTACTCAAGGACGGTTACCATGTCACCGTTGTCGACAATTTCTCCAAATACGGGTACCTCCGACACGATTTTTACGAACATACTAATTTTGCTTTGGAAGCCAAGGACGTTCGAGCCATGTATCCTGCCGAGTTCGCGGGCTACGACATCGTGCTCTGTCTTGCTGCCCTGATCGGCGGCATTAAATACTTCCACCGTATTCCTTACCGCATAGCTCGGGATAATACCGAGATTCTCGCGCACGCGATTGACGGAACGTTAGCGGCCGCTCCGGAGGCCATGTTCGTGTACTTTTCGTCCTCCATGGTTTACGAGCGCTTGACGCGGCCCGTCACCGAGGAGGATGCACTACAGCAGCCGGTGCCGCTGACGAACTATGGAATGCAAAAGCTCTTTGGCGAGTTCATGACGCGCGGTGCACATGCCGAGTTTGGCCTGCAGTACCTGATCGTTCGTCCGTTCAATGCCGTCGGCGGCGGCGAACTGCCGGACGTACGCCGCGATGGAAGCGTGGATTTCGGCATGGCGCACGTGATTCCGGATTTCACCTACAAGGCGATGATCAAGCAGACGCCATTTGAGATTTTTGGCAACGGTGATCAGGTTCGCACGTTCACGCACGCGAGCGACGTGGCTACGGCGCTAGGGACTCTCCTGGATCATGGGCTTCGTAACGATGACTTCAATATTTGCGGAAACTGCACGGAGACGGTGCTCGACCTCGCGACAAAGATTTGGGCGCGCGTGAACGGTGGGCAAGCATTTCCGACGATCATGAGGATCCCAGCCCCGCTCGCCGATGTCCCCTTTCGCATAGGCGACTCCAACAAGCTTCGCACGGCAACAGGTTGGGAATCGAAATACGACATCGAAGGCATCATTGACGACACCTACCGATTCGTTTCGACCGCGTTGGGACCGTTATCGAAAGTGTAGCGCCCACTCCGGCTGCGGGAGAGGCGACGGTACGCTCGGCAAATCCCCTGCGTTGTTCGCTGGACCGTGTTTGGCTGTACGGAACATGCTGCGCGATCATTACATCGCTGCCGTTCATCGTGTTGCCGTGGTTTCATGACGTTGCGTACCGAGGCGACTTTGGCTACTTTTGGTCTGCCGGCGCCAACGTTGGAACATCCACGCTGACCAACCCGGAGCGACTCTACGCCTGGCAACGGCTTCACCACCTTAGCACGCAGCCGTTCTTCTACCCTCCGGCTTTTGCATTCGTTTATGCGCCGCTGAGCCATCTGGCTCCAATAACCGGCATGGTCATCGAGGAGCTCGCAATGGCTGCGATCTTTATTGGCGCCGCCGTTCTCGCGGCACGCGTCTACGGATTCGGTCGCTGGTTCAGCATTGCGGCCGTATTCGCTTGGGCCCCGGCTATAAATGCAATCGAGGCTGGACAAAATACAGGAGTCACACTTCTTTTAATATTTTGGATGTGCTGGGGACTTCTGAATCGACGGCCCGGAGTAGCGGGGCTAGCTGTTGGGCTGCTATTTTACAAGCCCACCGTGGCCGTACCATTGCTCCTGCTCCTTGTCGTCCGCAAAGAGTGGCGGGCGGGCTGCGTTGCCGTTGCCTGCGCGGCCGGCTGGTACTTTCTGAGCGTCCCGGCGTCGCATGGTGATTGGTTGTGGCCGGCGACCTACGTGCGGACCGTCCACTCGTGGCTTCCCATCGATTTTGCGGGGAGCGCGTTTAAAGCGTTTACGGTCCCGACGTTGCTGATGAGATGCGGCGCTAACATGACGATGGCGTCCTTCATCGGAATTGCGATCTTAGCCGTGGCGCTCCCGTTGGCTGCCCGCGCTCCGGTTCTCCAGGCAGCAAGCTTGATGCCCCTCGTTGGATTGGTGGCAAGCCCGCATGCGTGGCCCTATGAAGCGGCGTTAGCGCTGCCTGCGATCTTCTACGCGATGACCCGTTTTCAGGAACCGTGGCGAACACCAATCGTAGCCGTGACCTATATTCTGGTCTCGGTTGGGCTGGTAACCCATTACGGAGGTTCGGTTCTAGCAGTCGTTTGCATCGGCGGCACGGCGCTATGGCTCTGGAGCGGCTATCGCGACATCAGGCTTTACGGGAGCGGTTGTGCCGTTACGGATTTCCGTTGAGCGCCTTTGGCTCTACGGCATCGTGCTTTTTGTGCTTGGGGCGCTTCCCGCGCTAATTGCCTACCCAGGCGATTGGCCGCGATTTTGGGCGGGCGGAGCAACGGTTGGAACCTCAGCTCTAGTCGACCAAACCCAACACATCGCGTTCCAAGTAGCGCACGGGATGAGAATTGGAGCGTGGACCTACCCACCGGCATTTGCGTGGGCGTTTGTTCCCGCCGCACACTTGCCGATTGCAGCCGGCTACGCACTGAATTTCGTCTTGACGGTCTGCCTAGTGGGGTTCTCCGGCTGGATGCTCGCCGGCGTCTTCGGCTTTGCGCGCTGGTTTGGCGTCGTCGCTGCTCTTGCATGGGAACCCGCCATTTACGCTGCCGACGTCGGACAATCCAGCGCCGTCTGGCTTCTTCTCCTTTCCGTCGCCGTTGCCGCCGCGGCGCGACGATCCTCGCTGCTGTTGGGGGGGCTGTGGGCGCGTTGCTGCTCAAGCCGACCATTGCCCTTCCGTTTGTTGCATTGCTCATCGTTCGCAAGGATTGGAAGGCCTGTGGAACGGTAGCATTTTGCTCCCTCATCTGGTACTTCGCGAGCGTCGCGGCAGCGGGAGGCCAATGGGGATGGATGCCTCATTACGCAGCGGTCGTTCGAACTCTTTATGCGACCGATCTTGGCGCGCTTTACAACGGCATAGCACTGCCGACTCTCCTGATTCGTTTGGGCGCTCCGCCCGTCGCGGCGGTTGCGCTGGGAGCAATCGTGCTGCTGGCCTTCCTGCCTGCGCTGGCCCGAGCGAATTTCGTACCGGCGATGAGTTTCACTTCACTCCTTGCCATCGTCGTAAGCCCGCACGCATGGATGTACGATGCGGCTCTTATGCTTCCCGCGCTCTTTTACGCCATGAAGTATCTGAGCGAACCTTGGCGCACCAGACTCGTTGTGGCGGCGTATCTAGCTGGCGGCGGCATGGATGCCCCTCGTACTGCTAACGAAATTCAATCCACTCGCTTTGGTGATGCTCTGCGGAGTTGCTTTATGCGCGGCTGAACTTTACGCGGTGAGACGGCCGCCCGTGCACCTGCGCCCACGTCCCCAGGCGAAAACGTTAGGGCACGCGCTTTGCGCTGTTTATGTTGCTGGGGCGGGCCGGGGTCCCCGAGCGGTTTTATCCCTGCGGCAACCTTGCCGGCAGCACGGACCGTGAGGTGCCGCCGCCCCGCATACGAATGCAAGGCCATATAACGCCGCCACCAATATCAGGAGATCTCGGTAGCCGACGATCAAGGCCGAATATTCGAGTACCCCTCCGACCATCGCGCCCAGCAAATTTGTGCCGAACGCAACGGTAGAGGCCCCGACCTGGCGAAAGCGCTCCGCGAAGATCAGATTCGCTAGGAAGATCGGCGTGAACGCGAGCGACACCGCAGCGGCGAAGCGCGCGGTAGGGCCCAACGAGAGCAAAAGCCTGGGCTCAATGGCCCACGCGATGCCCAAACACGCAAACAGACAGAGGTACAGCACGTAGGAGTTCAGGCTGCGGAATCGCCGCGCTACCTCGACCGCGGCGAGAACCGCAATCAGTATGCCAATGAATACTAACGCGTTGACGAACCACGTGGTTCCGAAGAGCAGGGCAAACTGCACCACGCTTTTGGTTTCGAGTAGCAAAAATGCCGCGCCCATGAAGAAGAGATCGCTGTAGCTGCGCATTTGAGTGAAAGGGCCCGCCGCTGCGCGAACTACGAGGACCGAGAAGACCAGGATCGCGCCGAGTGCAATACCGTACAAGGCCGGTATAGAGCGGTTCCGTAAATACGGGGAACGGATAATCGTCGTTGACCGGCGGAGGCACCGGCAGCATTGCAGGCCTCCACGCGGTGCCGCATGCGACGTCACCCGGTTCGCGACCGACCATCAGCGTGGCAAACCAGGCAAAGCGGCCTACGGCGTCAACACATGGCCGTTGTCCGTAGACAATTTCCAGCATGTGGGCAAAACGATCGATCAGCCAGTTTTCCCGATAGTAGTTGTACATCCCGAACGCACCGCCGCGATTAAGATGCGCGCGAGCCGCGCGCATTGATTCCAAGGTAAACAAATAGCTTTCAAGCCGCAATGAGGATTGGCCCGAAACCAGCGTAAGCGAGTCGGGAAGCGCGAACAGGATGAGATCGTAACGGTTGTGCGTCTGCTGAAGAAAGGCCCTCCCATCGTCGATATGCTCGGTCACCCGTGGCTGTTGGAAAGGATGATCGGGGTCCAACATTCTTCCGATC
Organism: Vulcanimicrobiota bacterium; assembly: GCA_963826325.1. Classification (GTDB taxonomy): domain Bacteria; phylum Vulcanimicrobiota; class Vulcanimicrobiia; order Vulcanimicrobiales; family Vulcanimicrobiaceae; genus Cybelea. The sequence goes on along the minus strand of CAWGWT010000010.1, from coordinate 146,712 downwards.
TGATAGATCCGCGGATCGATCTCAACGGCATCGACGTGCTTAGCTCCCTGCGCCAAGGCGATCGCGACGTCGCCGCCGGTGCCTGCTCCAATGATAAGTACGTTGCTTAGCGGATTGGACCGCAGATGCGCATAGGGCAGAAAGTAATACGATTCGTGCTTTTGCCGATACGCGACAGACTCGATGGCCTGGTGGCCGACGCTGTTCACTGCCAGTATACGAACCCCGGGTTGCGCGTCAATCACGGCGATCTTGTAGTAAGGCGACCAACTAAGTTCGGGTTGTGAGGATTCCGTTCCGAGCATGATGAGGATCGCCGTCACGGCAACGCCCTGAACGATACCTAACGAAGGGAAATACAGGGCGAGGAAGAGCGCTGAGGCGACGACGCCCCATACGATGGGTGCGGCGCCCAGAAAAGACAAGAACGAGAAGGCCACAATGCCCGCAAGGCTGCCAAGGATGTCGAGCCGGTAAGCCTCCAGCGCTTCGAATCGCGCGAAGAGGCGCCCGACGCGTTGCGCTATCGACGCCATTACCGCCGCACTCGCCAAAAAGACCGCGGGCAGCGCTATCCAGATCGGCGCGCCGGTAGGTGCCCCGCCGAAATAAATCAGCTGGCTACCGGATCGGTTTAGCTCGACTGGAAAGATGTGAACGAAAGCGATTAGGACGGCGAGTTCGACAACTGCCCAGGGAAAGAGATCGGGTAAAGACTTGGCCCTCAGAAATCCGATGCCAATGCCGAGAAAGCTGCCCAGTAGGACGAAGTTCGAGAAGTACGAGAGGTAGATAATATTCGAGCCGAGCCAGCGTATAAGCGCTAGTTCTACGAATAGCATTAAGAAGCTCAAAAGAAAGAGCCGCCACTTATCGGACACCAATTACTCTTCTTCGGGGCGGTCGGCTCACAGCCTTTCCTTAAGCCCTTCTGACAGTGCTCACAAAGGGCTGTGCGATCGAGTCCAACGTGTTATAATGCCGTCAATGGCCACCCATATGAGGCGCCCAGATTTTTTGAGTGGCTTGGCGGGCGTTGCGGTCGCGAGCCTATCGCCGCTCGCGGTTCGCGCCGCGGTCCCAAACGGCATCAAACGCGTTTTATGGCTGCGTCACGCAGGCACTTCAGACGAGATTGACGCGCCCTTCTGCCTGGATGGAAAAACGGTCTACGATCCGGGCTATCGCATGATCTGTTGGCTGATGCGCGATCGTCACGTACCCGCGGTAGAAGGGTACGTTCAAGTAGACATCTTCGAGATCGAAGCGTTATGGGAGGTGCAGCAGACGCTGCTTCTCCACGGAATCCGCCAACCGCTGGTGATTACGAGCGGCTATCGCACGCCGCAGACAAACGAGGCGACCGAGGGTGCGGCACGCAACAGCATGCACCTTTACGCGAAGGCGGCGGATATGTACGTCCCGGGCGTCTCGATGCGCGATCTGTTCGATGCTTGTTGGTCGCGCGCCGTCTCAGGCGGAATCGGCTACTACGACGATCACGTGCATCTCGATTCGGGAACGCGCCGTTCCTGGGTAGGGGATCTCGCGGTGCCGGTGCATGTTCCCGCCAGAATTGGGTAGAGACGTTGGTATGGAAAGGCTGACCTACGGCGGCATCGTCTACCTAGCGCTCAACTTTCTCCTGGCCGGTGTGGAAGCCCGCTGGCATGTGCTCTATCGCTTAACGGTGTTGGACGCATCCGCGATCAGAACTCTCGTTCCGTTAATCGCCAAGATCATTCATCACAGCATTACTTAAAGGCCGGAGTAGGCTGCGCGCGGCGCGATAAACTGGTCGCAAGCCAAAAGGCCGCGCCTCCCAGAACGGGAATGGCCAACGCGTCAAAATGCAGCTCACGAGAGAACACGTAGATCGGCGCGATTGCGTAGGCCGTACCTATCAGAGCGGCCCGGACGACATTGAGACGGCTCGCGGCAAGCCAGAGCGCGGGCAACGCGAGGATCGCTTCATAACCCCACGCGTGCGGACTCGCCGCTAGGCCGATGAGCGGCATGATGCTCGCCGCCTCCAGCCGGGACACGCGAAGCAACAGCGGAGCGCTTGCGGCGAGGATCGCTGCTCCGACCATCCATCCTAAAGCTGCCGGCATCCCGAAACGAGCGAGCATGGTTGGAACGCTGATTGCAAAGTCGGAGTTCATGGCGACGTCGCTGCGATAGAGCGCCGCAAGCGCATGCACGTACGGCACCGGCCAGAGCCAATCGTTCGTGGCACCCGCGCTGAGCGCATACCAGCCGGCGGCGCAAAGCGCCACGGCGCCGAGCGAACGCCACTCTTTCCAAATGACGAAGAGTAAAAGCAGCGGCACGGCGTCGGTGGGCTTATAGAGCAGCAACCCTACCGAGAGACCCGCAAGCACCCGGTCGCGACGCACGATCGCAGCGATCGCCGCGGTAACCAAGAGCAGCGCGATGGGCGAGTTTTGTCCCAAGCAGATTGCAATCGTGAAGGGCCACCAGGCCAGCGCCATGAGGGCCGCAACCGCGAGCGAGAGGCCGTAGAGCTTCGATGCCAGCCAGGCTGCCGCCAGCGCCGCTGCGACCATGAGGACAACGTAAAGAAAATATCCGGTCGCCAGCGGCAACTGCGCGAAAGGCCAAAGGAACCATGCCGCGCCGGGCGTGTACGCAAAGTGCGAGGTCGTAAGGATGGCGGCGCTTCCCACGGTATGGCCGGCATGCCAGAAAATCCGCCAGTCGTCGCCCGTTCCGCGTACGTCAATGGCGGCGACGACGATGAAGGCAAACACCAGCGCAAGCCCAGACCACGCAAGGCGCTCCCTGATCACGAGGATTGCGCCGCGAGCATCAGACGCGGTTTACCTGCCAGCATCAACGCCGGCAGCGCGAACGCTACGAGGCCCACCCAGGTCGGAAAGCGCAACAGCCACATGACGGGACGATTTGTGGTGTTGCTGAGAACCAAAGCGCGCCAGCTCGCCTCGGCAAGACGCGGATCGATCGCGGGATGGATGCCGTTGTGCGCGAGCGCGTGCGTAGCGGGGAACGACGACAGCAGAAAGAGCGCCGCAATTGCAGCAAACGATGCCAGCGCGACGCGCGGCAACCAGGCGCGATCGCCGCGCCACAGCGCATACGTGAGGTATCCGGCCGGGAAAATTGGCGCCAAAAAGAGCGCGGCGGAGGTTGCCAGCATCCAGGGCACCGCGAGCAGGATCAACGCACCGAAAAGCCACCCACGATAGCTCTGCGAACGCGCGAACAAGACGAGACAGGCCGGAACGGCCGCCGCGATCTCCACGGTGTGGACGAACGATCCCCCAAGCAGCGCAAAGGCCGGAGGCACGAGCAGAATCAACGCGGGATCGTCGTAGCGCCGCGCCAGCCGCAATGCCACCAGCACCCCCAACACGATCATCAATAGATACGAAATGCTTCCGGCGACAACCGCGGCACCGTCGGATAATCCGAACGATGCAGCGATGGTCGCGAGACTATATTGGTTGTCGCGCGAGACCTCGGCCAGTGCGTGCGCGGGCAGCACCGCGGTGACGTAGGCGAGCGTCTGCGCGAGCCCAGCACTGAAAACCGAAATGGCGCCGAGCAGCGCAAGCGCACATGCGAGCGCAAGACGAATCGAGGGATACGCCACAAAGAGCGCGACCGCTGCGGGAAGCGCAATGTGCGGCTCGACCATCGCAAACGCAATTGCCAAAACGGCCGCAACGACGCGCCCGCGCTGAAGGCAGAGCGCCGCGAGCACGATCGCCGCGAGCGCGAGCGGCAAAATATTTCCCGAGGAGAACGAGACGAGTCCCAGCGAAAGCGCGAGCGCGGCCCAGGCGACGAGCAGCGGTTGACCACTTACGCGCGCCAGCGCGTAGACGGCGAGCGCGCCCGCGAACGCCATCAATATCCACCAGGCGATTGCGGCCGCGCCAAAGGGCAAGAACGTCAGCGGCGTGAGAAATGCGAGCACGTAGGGCGGATACGGCGCGGGAATCGTCACGTTCGGCGTCGCGTGGTAATACGGCGCGGGCGTGCTGCGCTCGCAGTCATGGAGCGGCTGCACGAAGTACGGATTCATCTCCGCGCGTTGCGCCTGCGAGGCACAGTAATAGGCACGGAAATCCACCATGAGCCAGCCGCCGGCACGATCGCCGTAGAGCTGCGCCGCCATCGGCAGCACCGTGCAGACGGCCGCGAGCGCGATCGCCGGCGCGCGGCTGAAGTTCAGCCGCAATGCGCCTGCCTCGCGCAGCACGAGACCGAGCAGCAACGCCAGCCCCGCCCAGGTGGGCACACGCAGCAGCCATGCCGCAATGCTATTGGTGGAGCTGCGGTGCGCAAAGATGCTCCACGACGCCTCAGCGAGATGCGGATCGATCGACGGCAACACCGCCGGCGTGATGGTGTGAGGCGCAGCGACAGCCAACTCCATGAGACCGAACCCAAGCACCGCGGCCCCCAGACCGGCGAGAAGCGCGACGCGAGCATTTCCCTTAAAGTACCGCCATGCGAGATAGGCGACTGGGAACGCAGGCGCCAGGATCAAAGCGGGCGAGATCGCCCACACCCACGGCACGGCTAGCAGCAGCAATGTAACGACGGCAAGCGCACGGGATCGCGCCGAGTACGCAATCACCAGCGCGGCCGCGGGAAGCGCCGCCGCAAGCTGCGTGATGTGAATGAAGGTGCCGCCGAAGACCGCAAATGCGGGAGGAACGCAGACGAGAAACGCGTGATTTCGCGTTCTCTTCGCAAGCATTCCGCCGGCCAGCGCACCGGCGGCAAGCATCGCGACGTACCACAGCATGCCGGCGCGCACGGCGGTCACTTGCGAGATACCGAAAGCCGAAAGCACCGCGGTGAGACTGTACTGTGTATCCCGGGTTACTTCGGAGAGCGCATGCGCCGGCAGCACGCTCGTGAAGTACTCCAGATTGGCTGCGGGACCGATGAGGGCGAGCGAGAGCGCCGCCAAACCGCCTAAAGACAGCGCGAGCACGACGCGCGTCTGCGGCATCCAGACCGCGAGCGCAAGGCAGATTGGCAACCCGAGATGCGGCTCGATCATCGCGCCCGCGGCGCAGAGCGCAGCGGCGCGGCGCCGTCCGCGCCACGCACAGTACGCGGACAGACAGATGAAGGCGAGCGCGACGGGCACGACCTCGCCAAAGGGCAGCGAAATGACGCCAAGCGACAGCGCAAAGACGCCGAGCGCGATTTCCCACGATACGCCCGCAAATCGCGCGAGCGCCGCGACGCATGCAATCCAGGCGAGCAGCAGCAAAAGAGTCCAGAGCGTTGCGGCAAACCCGAATGGAAGCAACGAAAGCGGCACGAGCGCTGCAATCGCGTACCCGGGTAGCGGCGCGGGGATCGTTACGCCGGGGTTCTTTTCAAAGAAGCGTTGCGAACCGATCGAGGTCTCGCACGAGCGCAACGGCTCGGTGCGATAGGGGTCGCCCGCGTGCGACACGACGCGCGCCGCGCAATAGAACGCGCGAAAGTCGCCCATCAAGAAGCCGGTGCGGTCCACGATTTCGGCCTGCGCGCCGAGAGCGGTCAACGTCGCAAGGACGATGGCCGCGCCGATCCAGGCCCTGCGCACGGGGGCTAGGAAGCCGAGGCGCGCCGAAGATCCGGTTCGACTGCGGTGATGGATTGATCGTCTAACGTGGAGACGATATTGGCGATTCGCTCCAGCACGATGACTTGTCGCTGCTTGAGCAGCGTATCGAGGCTCCCAACCCACTGCTCGTGCGCGTCGCCGATAAGGAGATCGCCGCGATAGACGCGGGCCGCGTTTCGATAGTGCGCATAGGCCGAACGCATCTCGCCTCGCTCGTATTGCTCGTCGGCATCGTTTACGTGCGTTACAAAACGATTGACGTCGACGATGACGTTGTCGAGGTCGATCGAAATCTCATCGCCGGCGTGGAAGTATGACTCGACCTCCTTGAACCCGACGATATGGGCGATGGCTTTACGGATGTTGGAGCATACGGTGCGCAAGCTTTGCGCGACCAGATGCCGCTCGGCGCCCGGCCAGAAGACTTGGCTGAGCTCGGCGCGCGAAACCCTACCCCCGGGTTGCAGCGCAACGTACTTGAAAACTTGCCGATCGCGGCGGCGGACCCAGTCGATCGGTTGCTGATCGATCTCGGCCAAGAACCATCCAAAAAGGCGAACCTCCATGGGCGAGACGGCTTCCACCCGCCGTCCGTAGCGATCGTACACACGGCTGCGCGAGAGCGCGCGCAGCGGCCGATAGCCCTCCGAAGTATGAATGACGAAAAGGCCTTGCTCTTCAAGAGCTTGCATCTGCGTTTTGTCGTCGAGGTGCGAACCGCTCATAAGCTTGAGCACCGAATCGGCTTCGCGTTCCGACACGTGCTTCAATCCCGTGACGAGGAACTCGTTGAAAAGGTGACCGTACCGCACGCGCCAGTGTTCGAACGCTTGCGAAAGGGGAAGGTTATCCTCGCCCGCCTTGCGCAAGGCACCGCTCACGACCTGAGGCCAACCGTCGGTCACTTCAAGCATGCGCAATACGTCGGCATGCGTGTACGGCACGCCTACCGTCTCCGCGAGGTGGCGAATCTCCGCCGCATCGAACGCGAGGCGCTCGACATCGCAAAGAACGGCTCTGCCTTCAGAGATGAATCGCCCGACGTCAAAGGCCGCGCGAGAGCGGGAGGCGATGAGCAGCGAGACGTCGTCGGGAGCGTCTTCGATTAAACTGAGGATAGCCTCGATGCCGGCTTCATCCGGAATTTGGTCGCAGTCAAGCGCGAGTTCGAGCGGCGCCCGGGCTGCCAGTGCCAGCACTCGCTCCTCGTGAGAGCCGAAGTGCTTCTCGACTTGAAGAGCCCGGGCGATCCCGCTCCAAATGGCCTGGGGGTCCGCACCCGCGGGGACGGCGCAATAGAGCCCATTCCCGGCAACATGGCGCAGGTAGCCTGCAAGGGCCATGGTCTTGCCGAAGCCATTGGGTGCCACCAAAAATCGAACCGGAACGCTGCTAAAGCGCCCTAGCCAATCCTCTAAGCCCTGGCGCCGAATAATCGACGGTCCAAGGCGCGGCATCAATACTGTGCTCATAATTGCCTAGAGGCGGTCAGTTAACTGCCTCCTCGGTAATCAAGTTTACGGGCTTGATCATATTTCCGCAAGCAGCGAGAAATCAATGACCGGCGGCCGGATTTGGCGCGTCCTACCAATAAGTATTCGGCCAAGCCCACAAGCTCCCCGAAAAGACGCTTCCCCGACCCACCGCTTAATCGCTGTCGCTATATCCTTCCTCATATTATTAAATATTCCCGGTCCCGCCGGCAATTAGACAAGCGCGTGCCCGACTGCTGGAGCCCCGGGAACGCCAGCGAAGCTCGTAGTTCAGCTTCCGAGCGACGTTGCCTAATTTGACCGGCACCGGCTGGGCCCGCACCATACGTTCGGTAAGGCTGTGGTGGGAACGCAATTCGGGCTTCAAACGTTCCAAGGCCGGCCGAGCCGCCGGGGGGTGGACCCCGGTAAAACGCAGCAGTCGGGGGTAAACCGGCGCAAAATAGCGCTCCACGTCGAACGCGTCGAGCTGTTCTTCCGCAAGCACGTCCCCTGGGGCGCCGAGCGAGGAATAGTGCCGCCCTTTCTCCGCGTGCCGGCGGGGCTCGAGGGTGTGACCGTAATGCCCATAGACGTACGGCAACGCTACGCGCTTACCCCTCAGACCGAGCAGCCGCTCGTGCACCGCGCCTTCCCATCGCAGGCCGGCACGATAGCGAAAGAACATCATTCGCCGTTCGATCGACGTATAGTAGTCGAACGAAGCAAAGAAATGCCACGTGTAACCGTCCACGAAATCATACTCAGGCGGGACGCGATCGAGGCGATTCGCGATGCGGCGCACTGCCGGCCCGTGGACCTCGTCGGCATCGATGAAGGCGACCCAATCCGCGCCGGTGCGTTCGTGCAAGCGCATGCAAACGTTGCGCGCCGCGGCAAATCCCGAAAACGGCGTCCGATCGATCGTGAGCCGATTCTCCGTTCCGAAGCGGCTTGCGGCCAAGGTCGCTGCGTGCGGCGAGGGATCCGGCCCGTTATCGTTGACGATAAGAACCGAGGCGACGTCCGCGATTGAATCCAGCATCGCTTCCAAGAAAGGTTCTTCGCGTGCGCCCAGGATCAAATGGGCTGCTATACGAGTCAGCTTTCGACTCCGCTCAGGATTACAAGTGGACCGCTCAGGATGACACCATGACGGCAGCTTCGAAGTCGCCGCGATGCCGCCTTTGCGTTTGGCCGTCGACGCGCGCGTAATCGCCGAAGATACGCGCGGCATCGGACGATACGTGCGCGCGATACTGCGACGGCTCGCGGCGCGGGATGACGTCCAGCTAACGTTGCTCGCCGACGGTCCGTTTCCACAGCGCAAGCGTGGACCGTACGAACGCGCTCTGGCGAGCGATGCATTCTTCGTGGGCGCTCGAGCCGTTCGCGATCTCGACGTAGTTTGGCACCCGGCCAACGGCAGCTTCTTCTCCTCGCCGCTTCCCAGCGTCGCAACGATCCACGATGCGGTTCCGTTTCGCTATCCCGATCCCGATCCGAAGAGAAGGCAGCACGCGCAAGAGCCTTTCCTGCGTTCGGCACGAGGGGCGACGCGCGTCATCGCGGTCTCGTCGTTCGGTCGATCCGAAGTGCACGAGCTACTCCGCGTTCCGCTCGAAAAGATCGAAGTGATCGAGCACGGGGTCGAGGCATCGTTTACGCCCGGTGCAGCGCAGCCGCTTCCCGCAGCGTTGAACGCGCGGCCGTTCGTGCTCTTCGTCGGCGATCCGATCGGCGAACCGCGCAAAAACTTCCCGTTGCTTTACGAAGCTTATCGGCGCGCATGGCCGTTGGGCGACGGGCCCGCGCTCGCAACAGCCGGTCCTCGCTCGCCCCAGCTTCCAGGCACCATTCACGTTGGTAATCTTGCCGACGATTTGGTCGCCGGGCTCGACGAAGCGCTGCGCGCCTGTTACCGTGGGGCACTCGCGCTAACGCTCGCGTCGTATCACGAGACGTTCGGCATGCCGATGCTCGAAGCGATGGCCTGCGGAACGCCGGTCGTCGCATCGCGCGCGAGCGCGCTGCCCGAGATCGGCGGCGAGGCGGCGCTTTACGCGCCGCCGGACGATCCTGACGCGTGGGCACGCGCACTGCGGTCGGTCGTCGAGGATGCTTCTTTGCGCGAGCGCCTGCGAGCCGCGGGGCTCGAGCGGGCAACGCATTACAACTGGGATGAGAGCACCGAGCGCCACCTGGCGCTCTTTCTCGATGTAGCGCGATCGCGATGAAACTGCTCGTCGCATGCGAACGCGTCGACGCGGAAGGCGGCACGGAAACCTATCTGCGTTCGCTGCTTCCGGCACTCGTTTCGCGCGGATACGAAGTACGCGTCGTGGCGCGCATCGTCACGCAGCCGGAAGCTTACGGCGTTCCCGCGCAAGCGGTGGAATGGAGCGACGAGCACGACGCGCCTTGCGCCGAAGCCGCGGATGCGGTGGCCGCGATTGCGCGCGAGTTTAGGCCGGACGTGGCGGTGCTGCACAACGTTCTCGACGCGGGCGTTCTCGAGATTATACCGGGGATTGCGCCGCGCGTCGTTTATCATCTTCACGATCACCGCCCGTTTTGCCCGAACGGCGACCGGCTCTATCCGCGGGGCGGCCAGATCTGCAAGGTGGCGATGGGCGACCTTACCTGCGGATGGCATGCGCTCGTCAACGGGTGCGCCTATGGGCCGCGTGCGCGCACGCTGGCGTTGATCAGAAATCGCGAAGCCGTGGCGCGGGCGGTTGGGACGAGCGATGCGACGATCGCGTTTTCGCGGTACCTCGCGAACCTGGCGCAACGCAATGGTATCGATGCGGGACGCGTGCATGTCGTCGCGCCCGCGCTCGGCGATGCGGCCTTTGCGCAATCTCCGACTGCTCGTCCCCAAACCGATGCCGTGCTCTTTGCCGGAAGGGTCATGCCTTCGAAGGGTGCGCGATCGCTCGTTCGCGCGGTTGCATCGATTCCGCCGCCCGAACGTCCGCTGCTGCGTATTGCGGGCGTCGGGCCGGACTTAGCGGCGACGCTCGACGACGCGAGGTCGCGCGGAGTGCGTTTGGAAGCGCTGGGACGCCTGGATGCCGCCGCGCTACGGCGCGCCTACGATGATGCGACGGTGGTGGCGATGCCGTCGCTTTGGGGTGAGCCCTTCGGGCTGGCCGGAATCGAGGCGTTCGCACGCGGCCGTCCGGTCGTCGCTTACGACGTGGGCGCAATTTCGGAGTGGCTGGGCAGCGGATTCGGGCGGCTGGTGCCGCGTGGTGACGAGCGCGCCCTCGGAGCGGCGATTCTCGCGCTGCTCGAACGCGACGCATGGGCAGCGGCGTCGGCGGGCGCATTTGCCGCGTCGCATTCGTACCAAATCGCAGCGCACGTCGAGCGAATCGGCGAGATCTACCGGCCGTGATTCATTTGGCGACGGGCATCGCGGTGCGTGACGGACGGCTGCTCATGGTGGCGTCGCGCTACCCGAACCACCCGAAACCGCTTTGGAATCTTCCCGGCGGCCGTCAGTTGCCCGGCGAACTGCTTGCCGAGACCGTCGTGCGCGAGGTCTTTGAGGAGACCGGCCTGCGCGCGGACGTGGGAGAAGTCGCCTACATCAGCGAGAGCTACGATGGTGCGCAGCATTTTTTGAACGTCACGTTTGCGCTCGCATTGCTGGATAACGAGTGGGGATACGCTCAGGATGACGGTGCCTCCGCGCAGGGCGGCACGCGTGCGGGAGATCACGTCGTTGAGGTGGCATGGGTTCCACTATCCGAGGCCGGCGAACGGATTGCCGTCGCCGTCGTGCGCGAGCCGCTGCTCGCCTATCTAGACGGATCGCTCGCGCAGCGATATGCCGGCTTTCACGATGCCGGCGTTACGATCGAGTGGCCTGACGATTCACGGTGAGCGTCACTTCTCGACGTTGATGCCGCTGTAATCCTCCGTGCAAGCGGTGCCCGCGCACATCCGAATCTCTTCTTTGTAGATATATTTTTTGGTAACTTTCAGGCCGGGCCCCGGCGTAAGCGTGTCGAGCACGTACGTCCCTTTGCATTTGTCTTTCGGTTTGCACTTGAACGGACCCGACCACTTCGCCGTCAACTGTTTAATGGGTTTTTTGCAGGTCGGGCCGTTAGCGACGCAAACGATGCCGCTCCAAGTGTACTTGTTGGTTTCCTTGCATGGCTTCTTTCTCGTGCCGGAGCACCACATTACGACGGCGCCGTTCTTCTGCGAAACGGTCGTGCAGTCGTAGAATCTGGCCGGACAGTTTACGTTCGGTTTCGCGTTGAGGATGGCCATGGCCGGCGCGGCGGCGTTATCGGCGCCGACCGAAACGGCCGGTTCGAAGCCTTGCACGCTCGGCGTGGTCGGCGAGTTGCCTCCAGCGCACGCTGAGAGTGCGTATGCTGCCAGAAGGGCTGCCGGCGCAGCCAACCGGCTATGGCGAGTTATCATGTTAATGGCTCCTAAGTAGGAAGTAGCTCGCTTGCTTAGCGGCTAATACCAACTTGAGCCGCTTCATCCCTTTCGGCCGAGTTTTTTTGCTGCTATGCCCGCTTCATGATGCCGGCGTCAGGATCGAGTGGCCTGGCGATGCGCAGTGAGCCGCGGCGTCCAGAACTCGCGCTTGAGCGAATGCGAGATGACGTCAACGGGCTTGCCCTGCACCATGGCTCCCCGGGGCAGCATGCCTTCCTCCTCAAAACCGACGTGACGTAAAACGGCGCGCGAGGAACGGTTTTCGGCCAGGCAGTAGGCGCGAATCTCACGCAGCCCGGCGGAGCTAAATCCTTCGTCGATAAGCGCCGCAACGGCTTCGGTCGCGATGCCCTTGCCACGGTGGATGCGCACGACGCTGTATCCGATCTCGGCCGCCGCGCGGTCGGACTCGGCGACCCGCAAAGAAACCCACCCGAGCGGGTAGCCGTCTCCGCGGGCATAATGCAGCAGCCATTCGAATCGCCCAACAACGCTGGGAGCGAAACGCCTGGGCCGCGCGCCGACCGCACGCAAGAACTGGGCGCGATTGACCTCGGGCAGATCCTGATAGTCGCGGAGATCCGGCTCCTGCAGCACGTCCCAGAGCAGCGGGGCATTGTCCGATGTCACCGGAACGAGCCGCAAGCGCTGCGTCTGGATCGTCCTCATCGCGTCAAGTCATTTCGCTCCGAACGCCGCAGCTCTTGTCAGCGGCTGCTCCGCGCGTGATAAGAGCGGCGATGAATTTGGCTGCAGCATATGCCGGCAACGCTCCGGCTTGGGTCGATTTTACGGCAACCGTCGCGTCGGCGCCGCGCTTCTTCTTTAGCTCACGGACGCACGCCATGCACGAGGCCTTCGACGTGCAGAGCAGCGCCGGAAGACTCGAAGTGGTCGACAACGTCAGCATCGCGCCGCGTTGTCCCGCCCAGCCCGGCGACCGCATCGAGGTGTGCGGCGAACTCGTGCACGATCCTGGCCGCCTGCCCGTCGTTCACTGGACGCATCACGACCCACGCCATTGCCATGCGGACGGCTTCATCCGCTTGCGCGGAAGACTCTACGAATAGGGGAGTGGGCTATTTGCCGATGTTAATGCCGATCGGCAGGACCTCGCATTTCGCGCCCACGCAAGCGTGGATGTCTTGTTTGTAAATATATTTTTTGGTCACTTTCAGTCCGGGCCCCGGAGTGAAAGTATCAAGCTCGTAGGTCCCTTTGCATTTGTCACTGTGCTTGCACTTGAACGGACCCGACCATTTTGCGGTCAGCTCCTTAACGGGCTTTTTGCAGGTCTTATCCTTCACCTTACAAACGACGCCGCTCCATTTGGCCTTGCCGGCATTGCTGTGGGCGCATGGTTTAGCTCCCGATCCGTAGCACCACCCCATCGCGAGGCCGTGCTTCTGCGAAACCGTCAGGCAGGCGTCGTACTTCTTCGGGCACGTTACGTTCGGTTGCGCGTTGAGGATCGCTACGCCCGACAGAGCGGCGTTATCGGCGCCCGCCGGCGCGGTTTCATTGAAGCCCGGCGCGCTCGGCGCGGTCGACAAGCTCCCGCCGGCGCAGGCCGAGAGCGCAAAGGCTGCTGCCGTCAAGGTTGCGGGCACAGCCCACCGGCTACAACGAAATATCATCTGAAAATTCTCCTTATCGGTCGCCGCCGAGATTGGAAGGCGGCATCATTGCCGATGCCGCCTTCTGGCGTCTTACTCGCGGTCTGCGCTATTTGCCGACGTTAAGGCCGATGTATACATCCCCGCAACTTGCGCTGCTCACACAATAGTGAATGTCTTGTTTGTAGACATATTTTGTCGTTACTTTCAGCCCGGGGCCCGGCGTGAGCGTGTCGAGCTCATAATATCCTTTGCTTGCGCATTTGTCTTTCTTCTTGCACTTGAACGGACCGGTCCAGGCCGCGGTCAGCTGCTTAATGGGCTTTTTGCAGGTCTTGCCCTTCGCGTTGCAAACGACGCCGCTCCAGGTGACCATGTTGGTTTCGCTGCACTGGCTACTCGACGGGCCATAGCACCACATTATTACGGCGCCCTTTTTCTTCGAAACGGTAGCGCAGTCCAGGTATTTCTTCGGGCATTTTACGTTCGGTTGCACGTTGAGGATCGTTATGCCCGGACGAGCGCCGATATCGGCGCCGGCCGATGCGGCTTGATTGAAGCCTTCCACGTTCGGCGTGGTTGACAAGTTGTTCCCGGCGCATGCCGAGAGGGCAAATGCTGCGACCATCAAGGTTGCCGGCGCGGCCCACCGGCTACAACGAGCTTTCATGCGAAAATCTCCTTCGGAAGTAGCGTCGCTTGGTTAATGGGGCCAAGATACGACTTGAGACGGCTCCCACCTTTACGCGCCTTTGGGCGGACGTCGGTCTTCGTTATTTGCCGACGTTAAGGCCGATGTAGACGTCTTGGCATTTCCTGCCTGAACAAGCCTGAATGTCTTGTTTATAGACATAATTCTTGGTTCTTTTCAGCCCAGGCCCCGGCACGAGCGTATCGAGCTCGTACGTTCCTCTGCATTGGTCTTTCTTTTTGCACTTGAACGGACCCGACCACTTCGCGGTCAGCTGCTTAATGGGTTTCTTGCAGATCAGGCCCTTCGCCGTGCAAACGATGCCGCTCCAACTGGCCTTGTCGGCATGGCTGCGGACGCACGGATTGCTCGTCGCGCCATAGCACCAAGCTATTGCCAAGCCCGTTTTTTTCGAAGCCGTGTAGCAGGTCAAGTATTTTTTCGGGCACTTTACGTTCGGGCGCGCGTCGAGTGTCGCCATACCCTGCCGAGCGTCGTCATCGGCGCCGCGCGATGGGCCTTGATTGAACTCTTGCACGTTCGGCGTGGTCGACAAGCCGCCGGCGCATGCCGAGAGCGCAAGTGCCGCTGCCATTAAGGTTGCCTGCAGAGCCCACCGGTTGCAACGAGCTGTCATCTGAAAATCTCCTTCGGTGGGCGCCGCATTTTATGGTAAAGGCGGCATCGTTTGTGATGCCGCCTCTTACACGTCCTCTCGCGCCCAGCTATGGACCGACGTTAAGGCCGACCAGGTCGATCAGGCACTTCTTGCCTGCACAAATGTGAACGTCTTGTTTGTAAGCATACTGTTTGGTTTGTTTCAACCCGGGGCCAGGCGTGAGCTTGTCGACCTCGTACGTTCCGTTGCAACCTTTGCCGCACTTGAACGGACCCGACCACTTCGCAGTCAGCTGCTTAATCGGGGCTTTGCAGGTGTTGCCCGCTGCCGCGCAAACGATGCCGGTCCATTTGGGCTTGCCGGCATTGCTATTGCTGCACGGGTCGCTCGGCGGGCCATAGCACCAGTCCAGTTCGATGGCGTGCTTCTGCGAAACCGTCACGCAGGCGAAGAACCTCGACGGGCAAGTTACGTTGGGTTGCGCGTTGAGGATCGCTGCGCCCATCTCGCCGCCATTATGGGCGGCCGAAGCGGCTTGACTTAACCCTTGCACGCTCGGCGTCGACAAGTTGCCTCCGGCGCACGCTGAGAAGGCAAATGCCGCTGCCATCAAGATTGCCGGAAGAATCAACAACCGGCTACAAAGAGCTGTCATCTGAATCTCCTTATGGGAAGTAGCGTCGCTTGCTTACCAAGCGTACATACGACTTGAGCTGGGGCGCACCTTCCGGCGTCGAGTTAGAGCGCAAGAGTTGCGGGATGGTAACGAACCGGTAGCCGCGCCGCTTGAGCACCTCAACGATCAAGCGGGTCGCTCCGACATCGCCGCTTCGGTCGCAGACGCGCGCCGCAACATGCACGCGGGCGCAGACGATGCCCTGATTGCCGTCGTGTAGATCGATGATCGCGCCGTCGGCCGCGTAGCGCAGCACGCGCGCTGCAATAACGCGCGCCGGAGGATACTCCCAATCCATCGCGAGCGGCACCGACCACATGATGGGCGTGTAGCCGAGCTTGCGCACCTCGCCAAGCACGAGCCAATCGCGCGCGCCGAAAGGCGGCCGCATGATCCGCGTGTGAAATCCGGTCGCGGCGAAGATCGCCTGATCGGTACGCTGGAGCGTTTGGCGCAAACCGTTCGTGTCGTACAAGACTAAGTGGCCATGGCTCCAGGTGTGATTTCCAATCGCATTTCCGTCCTCAACCTCCTGCCGCACGACGCGCGGATAGGCTTGGACGGCACGACCGACGACGAAGAACGTGGCCGCAACGTGCTCCGCGCGCAGGACCGAGAGGATTTCGTTCGTGTACGGCGGGTTCGGTCCGTCGTCGTACGTGAGCGCGATGATACGCTCGTTCTTCGGCCCGCTGACGAGCGTCTTGCCGAAGAGCTGATTAGCGGGACTTTCGACGACCTCGTACGCCTGGACCGCCACGGCGGCGAGCAGCGCGAGCACAACGAGCCCTCTTAGAGCAAAGCGCTTTCGCACGTCAGCCGTGCATGCCGCGGATGCGCGTCTGCGCTACTTGGACGTTATGCCGGAACTCGTCCGGGCCGAAATTGCGGAAGTCGATCACGATCTGCTCGTAGCGCGGGTCGGCTACCTGACTGCTCTGCATGCGCAAGAGATCTTTTGGCACGCCCTTCGACAAATCGATCTCAAACTGCCGTCCGGCTTTGGTTGCCCAGTACTGCGGATTGGTGAAGGTGACCGTACGTTGGCCGCTCTGGTAATCGGCGAGCTGTTTGACGTAGACTGTGTAGCGCGCGTCGGCATCTGGTAGCGGAGGCTTGTCGACGAGCTGCCATATTCCGTCTTGGCCGAGCCTCCCGAAGAAAAAGCTGACATCGTAAACCCGCGCCGCCGGCGCGGTCACCGTGATCTCGTGACCCCGGTAACCGCGAATCTGGTAGACGAAGCTCGAAACGCCCTCGACATCCGACATGCGGTACTCTTCCTCGTAGATCGGCGGCTTCGGGTACCGAACCGACATGCGCGCGTAGAGCTCGCTTGGGGCTTTTTGGGCGTGAATCACCGGGCCGAAGCGTCCCATCTCGCCGGCTCCGTAGATGCGCCAACCCAGGACCAGCATCACGGCCGCCACCACAATGATGAAGAGCTCGATCGGAAAACGCCGCATTCCAGCGCCTACTTTGCGGGCGCCTGGGCTTCCTGGTCGAGCAGCCGGTTTACCAACCGATCGGCGAGTGCGTTCTGCTTGCGCGGCACGTGCCGGACATCTACCTCAGCAAAGGCGCGGAGCAAAAGTTGCGCGCGTCGATAGAGCGGTTGCAAGGCCGCATGCTTGACGCGATACTCACCGCGCAATTGCTTTACGACCAACTCCGAGTCCAGGCGGACACCCAATCGCCGAATTCCGCGCTTCGCCGCGCCTTCGAGACCGAGCAGCAATGCGGTCCACTCAGCAACATTGTTCGTAGCAATGCCGAGGTACGCGCCGATCTCTTCTAGGAGCTCGCCATCGGGAGCGAGCAGCACGGCCGCGCTCGCCGCAGGACCCGGATTGCCGCGCGATCCTCCATCGGCAAAGAGCATCGCGTCCATGTAGCGCCCTTCGCCGGTAGGGCATAGACCGCCCGCCCACTGGGTACACCCGTAGGCATGACGCATTCATCAATTCTTCGAGCCCTCGCGCTAACGCTTGCGGCGGCGCTCTTCTGGGCCTTCCCGCAGATCACGCCGGCGGCGACCACGCCAACCTTCTACGGCATTACCGTCCACGTTTCGTCCAACAACATCAAGGTGCAAGACCCCAAGACAAAGGAGGTTTTGAGCTTCGTGCTCGTGCCGAAGTTCGATCAGGTCTTTTCGGCGGACGGAAAGACGACGTACCAAATGGGCAAGATAAAACCGGGCCAATACGTCGGCATCATCTACGACCAAAAGGCGCTGGGCATACGCCACGCTGACAAGATTTATCTCCTCAACAACGCCAACCAAAAAATCGGCGCGCAGTAGCGCTTCAATTGACGCGGGTGCACCGGTCGAACCGGCGCACCCGCGCAGAGGCTTACTACCTGCGATCGGGCCGCAACGGTCGCCTTAGATTGATTTCGGGGAGTCTGGTTTCGCTGGCTCCGTAGGGGCGGGCGATTACGCGATAGTCGAACGAGATCGAGGATCGTCCGCGCTCCGTTTCGCGCACGATGAAGCCGCCTTCGTATTTTGAGGCGATGTAGAGTCCGCGCGTGTCTCCGTCGGGCGTGAGAAAGACCTGGTACCCCGCGCGAGCATCGATCGTCCGCGCAAAGGCCGAATCGAAGCGCACGGCGGCTTCTCCATTCATCATCCGAGCCGTTCCGCTGTCTTCGATCGTCGCGCGCGTTGACTGCGCGAGGAACGATCCCACGCGACCACCGTCGCGAGTGCGTTCGGCCGTGTAGTAGGTACTCGCGGTGACGGATCCGTCAAAGGAGCCGTCGCCTAGCTCGTCCACGTAGAATTCGTCGCCGGTGGACGAGCTGTATGCCTCGAATGGAAACCCCGTGCTGGCGTCAGTGGACGCGTAAAACCCGGCGTAGCTGGTACTATCGTTCTCGGACCATCCACCCGCTTCGAGCGCCGAATACGAGTGCATGCCGATGAGTCCGTTGGCAACGGCCTCCACGGCCGCGGCTGAATTCAAGTGGCTTGACAGTGAGGCGGCATAAATGGCTGGTCCTTTGCCGTTGGTTGTTCTGGTGCACGGCCCTTTCTTAATGCAGGACGACGAATTGTCGGGCTGGATTGCACCAGCTCCCGAGGCGGCGCCGACGCTCGATAGCGCGAGGCTCCCTCCCAATAAGAGGGCGCCGGCTCCCGCGAGAATCGCTCCCTTAGATAATGTGATCATGCTTTTCCCTTCTGAGTGGAAACCGGCAAGACGTCGCCTCTATAGGGTGAGGCGATCACGGCCGGTCCGCGCTCAATTCAACAAGGCGATAGCTTGCTCCTTGGGCGAGCGATGGGGTCCCGGCCTGGTTGGCGGAGGCGCCTCCGGCCTCGCGTTTTTACTGCTTGGCTTGGTCTTTAAAGAAGCCCGCGACGTTGCCGCCGGCTTCGAGAACGAACATCAGCGGCTGCGTGCCTTTGGCGAAGATCGCGACATAGTGGTAGCGTTGATATCCTTCGAGCGTATCCTGCCGGACGAACTGCAGCCTTTGAAACGCGCCGAGCGGAGCGAAGGAGCCGTCGATCTGCGAGAGCAGTTGCGGCGTCAATCCGGTCTTCATCGCGTCGGTGAGGCCCGTCGCCGGCACACGGCCCGCAAGCACGTCGGTGAGGAAGGCCGTAAAACGCGCGGTCAGCGCGGTACTCGGCGCAGCCGTCTGCGCCGTGGCGGGTTGGTCGGCCGCGGTCGAACGGGCGGGTGCGAGCACCACGACCAATAGCACGGATAAAATGGCGAGATTCCGAAGCACGTGCATGCGAACTCTCCTTTGCGCGCTGAGCTGTGCGATTATTCTCATTGTTGCGACTTCCTTCGCTCGCGCGCAAGCTCCGCCGCTGCTCGCGCCGGATGCGCCGGAAACGTCACGACCGGAGACGCCTCAACAGATCTTCGACGTCGCGTTTCGGCGCTGGCAGACGTATCCCGTTCCGCCCTACGCGATCTGGACGACGACGTGGCACGTTACCGAAACGCCGATGGGCTACTACACCGGAAGTGCGTCGAACGTGGAAGTGCATCGCTACGCGGTCCGCCTCGCGGACGGCATGGAGAACGTCAGCGACCCCGCTCCCAACGGCAAGCTTCCGCCCGCAATGATTGTGCCGGAATTCTTGGGACCATTCGCGTTTACGACGCGCTCCTCGGTGCACGTAGCGCCACCCGGCAATGGCGTCACGATGCTACCCGACGTGGCCGGCTTGAAGACGATCGCGACCGTCGTTGCGATTGCGCAGCCGGCGTATACGATCGGCAGCACGGAAAAAACTCCCCCGATCGAACAGATCGATGGTCACGAGGCGTATCACTTGCGGCTGCATCCGCGCAGCGATCCCGAAAAACATAACCTTCGCGATCTCTGGATCGACGTGCAGACGCACGATCTGTGGAAGGCGCATTTCGTGGGAACCTACCGTCCGACGCCAAGAGCGCCGGTGAGCCCAACGGAGGTTACGGCCTACTTTCGCGACGTGCTGGGGTGCTGGGTTGTCACGCGCGCCGTGTGGACGTATCAGAACCCCCCGGTATTATTTGAGTTCGACGTGCAAAACGACGAGATCGGACTTCCGGCGACACTGCCCGATTGGCTCTTCGACGAGGCCGCATATCGAAAACACCAGCTTGCGGGCGAACCGGATTATCTCGGCATCGTGCTCGATGGCCTGCGTCGCCGGCATTAGTTAAGTGACATTCAATTTACGCTCGGATCGCGGCGTAAAGCGCCACCACACATAGACCCAGAGCAGCGCGATCATCGGATACATGAGAAAACTCGCCTCGGTCCCGAGGATGCCGCCAGTCAGCCATGCCGGTCCGCTGAACGATGCGTCGAGCAAACGGCCTACCGGAACCCGCGAGCCGTTCGGAGTGCCGATGACGAAGAGCTGCATATAGTCGAATGCGATGTGAAAGCCGACGGCGAACCAGAGCGTGCCGGTTTTGAGCACCGAGTACGACATTAAGATACTCAGCGAGACGAGCGTGATGACGTCCCAGACGTTCTCGCCGGCTTTGAAGAAGTAGTGATCGGCGGCGAAGATCAGCGCAATCAGCGTCGCGGCCGGCCAGAATCCGAGGCTCTTCCAGAGCGTCTGCAGGAAATAGGACCGGTACCAAAACTCTTCGGAGATGCCGACGCAGATATTCGCGCCGAGCCACGCCAAGGCGGAGATTGCAAGTGCGCTTCCCGTCGTTGCGAAACCATTGATCTTCATACCGCCGAGGAAGAACATGCCGAGCGCGACAGCTCCCGCCATGGCGATCCCGGTCGCCGCGCCCTCCCACGTGCGTGCTCCCAGCGCGCGTTCCACCGGAAGTCCATAACTGTCGACGCGGCGATGTTCGTACAGCGCGAAGATGCCCGTGCAGATCAACGCAATTGCGAAATTAAAGACGATCTCGCCTAGCGCGGTCTCTGCCGCGTTGAGACCGGGCGGCACGTGCAGGACCTTCGCAGTCGCCTCGTACACGCGCTCCATCAACGGTAAGAGAACCCAACTTCCCAACGCGAAGTAGATCGCCCCGCGGTAGATCGGCCGCAACAAACCGTCGCTGCCGAAGAAGAAGCTCTTCACTCTTCACCGGCAGCGAGATTGAACGCCTCGAGCAGGAAGGGCTTGATGGTGCGGAGATCCTCCTCGGTCCGGACGAAAGCTACGTGAGAGACACGCTTATCGCCCTCCCCTATTTTGATGAAGCAAGGTGCGCTCACTTTGCGCCCCAGGTGAATCACCACTCGCAACGCGTCACGCGTGACGGTCAGGTCGGTAAAGATACGCGTAGTGCGGAACAGCGCATACCGGTTACGCGTAACCACTTCCACGACGCCAAAACCATTGATCGTGGCCTCGAGTTTGCGGTACAGGCGGGCAAGTTCCGGCGGACGGTCCTTGAGCAAGGTGGCGGGCCCGCCCACGCCACAGGCGTGACGTTGATTGACTTGGCGAAAGGTCCGATGACACTGTGGACATTTCCAGGTCATGAACGTTTTATAAACTTGATCTGAGGTCGCATTTTAGGCAGTTGATAACTGTGAGGGATGGCTTGACTTGACGATCAGGAGAAATGCTGACGAACGCCTGAGAAGTCATACCTACTGAAGCTCAAGCCCGACGGGCTCGGGAATGTTCGTGATGTTTTGCACGGGTGCTGTGTCGCCGCTGGCGCCGGGACCAAATACCTTGACGGATTGATCTTGGTAATCCGTTACATAAGTGTATCCAAGCGCGTCGACGCGAATACGGTACGGCGTTTTGAGTGTCGTCTTGGAACCAAGGATCGTGCGAATGGGTGCTACATTTCCCTTAGCGCCCGAAGCGAAGACGAGAATCGCCGGGGTGCAGCCTCCGGCCTGGTTGCTATTCGTCACATAGATCAAGCCTTTCGAATCGATCACGACGCCGACCGGCTGGCACAAGGTCGTTTTTGAGCCGGCGATCATGTAAAGCGGCGCCGGGTTTCCCTTTGCGGTTGAACTGAATGCGAGAATGCCGTTGCCCGGTCCACCGAACCCTGTGCTCGCAACTAAGAGGTTTTGCGACGTGGGGTCCATCCAAATGGAGTTTGCATTGTCTAGCTGTGTCTTTGAACCGGCAATGACACGCGCAGGACGGACGTTGCCGTTGCTGCCCGGAGGGAAGACGAGGACGCTGTCGCTTGCGGCATTTGACGAGACAATATCACCATCAGGAAGGACGTAGACGCTGGTTTGCCCATCGAGCTGAGTCTTTGAACCGGAGATGTAGGCTTTAGGGGCGACATTGCCACGTTTACGCTTGTTAAACGCCTCAATGCTTCCCCCGGGAGTGGCGTAATTCGCGACCCAGAGTCGCCTACCGTCTATGAAGAGCTCGCTGGGATTCACGATATTCGTTTGGCTGCCCGAGATGGTCGCTACCGGCTTGGCAGATCCGGTGGCCGTCGCCTTGAAGACGAAAATACTCTTGAGAGAGACGCTTCCCACAAGAATGTACTTTGGGCGACCGGAAGCATGTTCAGGGACGGAGCCAGTATAGCCGAGCGGTGTTGGAGCCATTGGTGAAGTTCCACCGGAACAGGCGGCCAGAATGGTCTGGGCCGCGCATGCGGCGAGCGCGTTCATTGCCGAGTTACGCATGGTTGAGTCTCCTTATGAAGTAGGTAACGGTGACGAGATCCGGCTTGAGAGATCGCGCGCTTCCCGAGCGGCGCGGCAATCGTCGATACTTTAGCGCTTGTGGGTCCGCCGATTCATTGTCTGCCCGCGGAGGGAAGAGGTCCAGGTACGCCCGTACAAATTATCCGTACAGTTCTGTTGACCGACAGGATGGGAGGTGGACGCTGCCGGTCGACCCCCACTTCGGGGCACTGCTGCGGCAGTTTCGCCTCGCTAGGCAATGACGCAGCAAAAGCTCGCAGAGCGGGCGAAGATAAGCGTCGAGGCGATCAGCACGCTCGAGTGTGGAGCACGAACGCGGCCCTATCCGGAGACGGTGGCTTTGCTTGGACGCGCGCTCGGGTTCTCGCCGGAACGCGAAGATCGCCGCAGGGGGTCCCCCGATCAAGACGACTATACGATCGATAAGCGGTTTCGCCGGATCTATCGTCTGGCCACCTGCAAATCGGTCGCAAAAGATTAGTTTCACGCACCTCCGGCAGTTAGCCGGCCTTATCAAGGCGCGCAGTGTGCATTTCAAGGTCGCCGCATTTAACCGCTCTGCGCGCAGGTCATGGCCGGTGAGTTGGCAATTGCCAATGGAAAGAGGCCGAGCGGTTGCGCTCGACCTCCCTGCCCCGGTAATTTGCCGAGGAAAATTCTTCAAAGCTATCTTACGGAACGAGCGGTGGGGTAACGGAAACGCCTAGGGCTGTTCCGCCTACGGATATAGTATTTGTCGCTGCGCCGCCTGCCGGATATTTATACTCGTTCACAACGTCATCGGTACCATCGGTGACGTAGAACGCACAACCCGAAGAAAGAAACGCAATGGTAACCGGGTTAGACGATCCCGTTAGCAATGTCGTCGAGACAGGGCTACCGAAAGAACCCTTCTTGGGCGGCTCGTAAGTGTCAATTAGTGCACTGCTCGTATCGACGACGGCTACCCGGCCCCTCTTGTCGATCTGAATACCTTGAGCGAACTTCACCGTATTGGTGGTAGTGAGCAGCCGGGCCTTTGTTGCTTTGCAACCGCCGCTGATTTCGCCGAAGACCGAACTAAATGTCGAGTTGGCTCCGTCGAAGTAGAAATTGCCGTTGTGGTCAAATGCAGCGCCGTAGGCCAAATACGAAAACTTCGTCGGATCGAGAGCAATCGTCGCGCATGGCTCGGTTGAATTCTTGGCGTAAAAAGTAATGCTGCTTGTCCCCGCCCCGCAAGACGGGACGTTACATTCGTTCGCGACGGCAACGACCCCCCAACGCGAAATGGCAACAGCTGTGGGAAAGCCGCCGCTATCGTTGAGGGTTAGTCTGGGCGCTCCTGTGTAGGGAGGTGCATAGACAAAGATCTGCGGACTATTGGGCTGCGTTGCCACGTACAAATTACCTGCCCTGTCAGTTGCGACCCCTTGTAAATACGTAAAACCGGTGATTTGGCCGACTAACTTGTTCTTGTGTGCTTGTAGGTAAATGTCTACGACGTTGTTCGTAGCGTCCGACACAAAGATTAGCGGCTTCCCTTTGGCTGCGGTGCTGAAAAAGCTCCGAATCACTGGGTGGCCAACTCCAATGAGGCTGTTTCGCACGAAGACGCTATCGCTAAAGCGACGACCCGCCACGACTAGCTCCCGGACGGGCTGAGTTGCGCTGGACGGGTCTCCGCCCAGAGGCGGGGCCAGTTGCGAACTACCCCCGGAGCAGCCGGCGAGTATTGTGAGTACTGCGGCGGCGGTGAGCGCAGAACTCGTGGCTTTTGAAATGCGCATCGTTGAGTTCTCCTGAAGTGCAAGTGATTTTTGGCAATTCCGATTCTCCGCCCGCGCAGGGGAAAGGTCCAGGTACGCCCGTACAGATATCCGTACAGTTTCGGACGCCGACTGGAGGTAGAGATGGAAGCTGCCGGTCGACCCCACTTCGGAGCGCTGCTTAGGCAGTTTCGTCTCGATGCCGGGATGACGCAGCAAGAACTCTCGGAGCGGGCGAAACTGAGCGTGGAGGCCATCAGCACGCTCGAGCGTGGAGCGCGCACGCGGCCCTATCGCGAGACTGTAGTCTTGCTGGGGCGCGCGCTTGGATTATCGCCGGAACGCGAGATGCTCCTCCGAAGCGCCATTGGCGTGCCTCACCCGTCGCTCCAACGCGAGCGCAGTGATACCCTCAGCGCATCGCTCTTACGACTCGTTCGTCCCGACGCGCAAGGGACTCCGCGACACAATCTTCCAGCGCAACTAACGTCCTTCGTTGGGCGGCAGCGCGAGGTCGCTGACATCGCGGCGCTTTTGTCCGAGCATCGCCTCGTAACGGTTGTTGGAGCCGGGGGAGTCGGTAAGACGCGCGTCGCCCTGCAGCTTGCAAGTGCGCTGATCGACGACTGTTCGGATGGTGTCTGGCTAGTCGACCTAGCTCCAATCGCGGAAAAAACAGTTGTGGCGAGCGCGGTCTTAGCGGCCCTGCAACTTCCCCCCACGAGCGGGACTCCTTTAGACATAGTCTCCGCGTACCTTAAGACGCACCGCCTCTTACTTATTTTAGACAACTGCGAGCACATAATTGATGCGGCTCGCGAAGTGGCGACTACTATCATCGAGCTGTGCCCTCACGTACGCGTGTTGTCGACCAGCCGCGAAGCATTGGGCGTCGAGGCGGAATGGGTTTACCGGTTGCCCTCGCTTGCGTGCCCACCTGATTCTTCTCGAACCGCACAAGACGCATTGAGATATGGCGCGGTCGCATTGTTCGTCGATCGTGCGCTCGCGGTCAACGCTGGGTTTGTATTGACCAATGACAACGCACTGGAAGTTGGAGAGATCTGCCGCCGGCTGGACGGCATTCCGCTGGCGATCGAGTTGGCCGCCGCTCGCGTAAAGGTGCTTGCGCCGCAGCAAATCGCGGAGCGGCTTGACAAACGTTTCCGGCTTCTCACTGGCGGTGACCCGCGGGCCTTGCCGCGGCATCAAACGATGACCGCACTGATCGACTGGAGCTATGATCTGCTGACCTCGCAGGAGCAGAAATTCTTCGAGGCACTCTCGGTGTTCGCGAATGGTTGCACTCTCGCGGCTGTGACGGCGGTTTGCGGGCATGATGACGATGAGGACGACATCACCGTGATCGATCTCGTGTCCTCGCTGGTGACGAAGTCGCTGTTGGTCGCCGAATTGGTCGGCACCGAGCAGCGTTATCGACTCTTGGAGTCATCGCGGCAGTACGCGCGGGACAAACTCATAGTGCGCAGTGCCCAAGACGAGGTTGCACGACGGCACGCTACCTTTTACGTGGAGCTGGCAGAGAGGTTTGGCAGGGCGTGGGACACGACGCCCGAGCGCGTTTGGCTTCCCGCAGTAAAGGTGGAATTAGAGAATTGGCGCGCGACACTCGAGTGGACGTTGGCAAAACGGCGTGACGTCGTGCTGGGGCAACGCCTGTGTGCCTCGGGCGAAATATTGTGGCGCAGCTTCCCTCTGTCTGAGGCCCGGCGGTGGGTACAAACGGCCACGGAGGCTATCGACGAAAGTACTCCGGCTGATGTCGTGGCGGCGCTGGAATACGCAAGTGCGATGGCGACTGCACACTTCGCCGAACATAAGACGACCTTGGCGGTGGCCGAGCGCGCCGTCGCCCGATATCGCGATCTCGGTGATGCTCCCGGAATCGCTCGAGCGCAGAGCCTCGGCAGCTCGTTCCCTGGCGATTCTTGGAAATCCCGAAAAGGCGATGCCCCTATTGCAAGAGGTCTTAGAAAGCGCGCGTTCGATGAATAATCATCGATTCGCTGCCCACACTTTACAAACGATGGGGATTGCCGCGTCCCTGATGGGTGACTTCGTCGCGGCGCGCGCTTACCTCAGTGAAGCATTGGCGCTAGCGAAGGCGGCGGAAGCTGAGTCTCTCGCGCTGTCCACTGTAGACGTCAGTGCGTCAAACGAGTATGATGCCGGTGATTTTGAAACGGCCCTGTCGCTCATAAGCGACGCGCTTGAGACCTACCGCGCACTCAGTTCGTCGGCATCACCGGGACTCGCCACTGCCCTCGCGGATACGGCCAAGTACTCCATGGCTTTGGGCCGGTACGACGACGCGTGGCCATATGCAAAGGAGGCCATCGAAGTCGCCCATGGACTTCGGTACGTAGCACTTGTGGCAATCTCGTTGCAACAAATCGCCGTTATAGCTTTACAAAACCGACCTGCCGGAGCTCACCCCACCGTCGCCGAGTCTACCGCCACCGCTCGGCTTTTTGGCTTTGTCGAGGATCGTCTCACTACGCTTGGAATCCCGGAGGAGTACGGCCTACCGCACGAACGCGATCGCGCGCTTGCCGTGCTTCGCGAAGCGATCGGTTCCGACGAACTCGCGCGCCTAATGGCCGTCGGCGCGAGGATGAGCGAAGATGAGGCGATCGGCCAAGCATATGCGCTCGGATGAACATTAGCATGGCACTTCGTAGTCTTTGCTGTTCGACGATTCTCTGGCGACAGGCACTAGCGCCGGCGGGTGTTAGCCTTCGCGGCGTGCGGGGATAAGCTTAGGCATGAACGCGTCTGAAATCTTCCAGGGAAAACCCTTTGGTCTGGGCGGGGTGCCGTTCGGCAATGAGTTTGCGTACGTCACCGATGAAGATGCGTACGCTACCATCGAAGCTGCGTGGAACGCCGGGGTGCGATACTACGACACCTCTCCGTGGTACGGTCTGGGGCTTGCAGAGCGGCGCCTGGGTGCCTTTTTGCACAAACAGAAGCGCAGCGAATACCTCCTCTCCTCGAAGGTTGGCAAATTGCTCACCGCGTCGCGCAACAACAACGCGAAGGAGTACTTTCCGTTCACTCCTTCACCGAACAATCTCCGTTACGATTACACTGCCGACGGCGTCAAGCGCTCCATCGAAGACAGCCTGCAGCGGTTAGGCGTCGACGCGCTCGACGTCGTCTTCGTTCACGATCTCTCACCGGATAATCCGTGGCTTCCGGGGCCGTGGGAAGAGCAATTTGAGGTCGCGCGCAAAGGGGCGTTTCCGGCGTTAAGCAAGATGCGCGACGGAGGCGTGATCAAAGGCTGGGGCCTTGGCGTCAACTCACCTGAACCGATTCTCAAGCTGATGAACGTCGCCGACGCAAACGTATGTCTCTTGGCCCGTCAATACTCCTTAGTCGATCATGGGAACGCGCTGCATGAGGTCTTTCCAAAGGCCCGCGAGTTCGGGATGGCGTTTGTCGTCGGTTCGTCGCTCAACGCCGGTTTCATCAGCGGCAGCGCGCGCTTCAATTACGGCAAGGATAATTATAAGATTCCCGCCGCGGCTATCGAGAAGCGCGATCGGCTGCGCGCGATTGCGGCGCGCCACGGTGTCGACCTGCGCACGGCCGCGTTGCAGTTCTCGAGCGCGCCGGACGTCGCGGCCGCACTAGTTGTCGGCTGCGCGAATCCTCAGCAGGTGCTCGCGGACTACACGTCGCTCAAGACGAAAATCCCGCATGCGTTTTGGTCGGATCTTCGGTCAGAGCACTTGATTGAAAGCGACGCCACGGTGCCGTCGGAAAATTAGCGCGTGACGCGTGCCGTGACGGGCCGCACCCGCCGGTCAAGAGTTAAGATATGGGAAAGACCGTTTCCGCGTTGCGTTGCTTAGCCATTATTCGAACGCCCTGGATCACCAGTCGCTGAAAATGTTCCGTCGCGATGTGGGACTCAAGAGACGCTTTATCCCTGTACACTTCCCACAACGCAAATACGTTTGGTTTTTCTTTGCTTCGGCCGATGTCAAAGCTGATCACGCCGTCCTCTTTGCGTGACTCGTCCCGCAACTCTCGCAGCAAGCCCTCGGCTTTGTCCGCGTCCTCGGGATCGAATGTGAAATGGATGGACTGAATGAGCATTCTCTACCTCTACCTGACGGCCGTCCGAGCGTTTTCAGGTTACATTGTGCGGCGGTCCAACGTACGGGAACTCGGCGAGCAAATCGCTATGCGGTTTCAGACCGTCTCCCGTCACCTTTCCATTTGTGAGCACCGAAAGGAAGTACACTTCCACGTCGTCGGTGAGCGCCCGTCCGTTGGTCGGGTACGACGCTTCGCGCCCTGGCTCATAAGGCAACACGTCAGGCAGCTGGGTCGCTGCCACCCGCGTTGCTTCCTCCGGCGTGTACCCACCCGTGTGCTGCAGCGAGTGCGCGAAAACGGGGATGAACCGCGCGTCCTGCGCTGGCTCCCCGGTAATATACGCACTTTTCTCGTCGCCGGCAAGGAAGGGTTCCTGCGAGGCCCGAGCGTTTCGGTCCGCCTGAGCGTAACTTCCGGACGCCCCATCCATAGTTCGGACCCACAGCTTAAGATTCGCAGACCCCAGTTTTGAGTTGGGCACTTCCAGCACGATGGAACAGACGTTTTTGTCAGCGAAGAAGTCTTGGCCGGTGAATTTCAAACCGTTTATAGCGCCCTGTGCGTCGAAAAAAAACGGATCGCTGCGCCAACCCGCAAAGAAGCGGTAGTCGCCGGCGTCCGTAACCGTTGCCCGGCGCCCCGTCGTGACGGCTGCACCCTCGACGACAACTACCCCTTCATCGCCCGTACGTTCAGACCGCGTGCCGTCAATGCGACGGACGGTTGCAGTCAGCCCCCCTCCCTTGGAGGCCGCGAAACGCACGCTATAGGCGATCTCCGCAATTGCGTCACTATTCGTGTCGATCATCACCTCATACAATGCGGTAGTTGCGAACGGATCCGTAGCCGTAGGGCCCGGCGGATTCACGCCGTAGGATGGGTGAGAGTTCATAATCAGGATGGTTTTGCGACCATCTCCAGGCTTTGGGAACACATAAAGGTCGGTGCAGTTTAAGCGGGCGTCCTTATTGGGAAACGCGAGGTTTGGACCCGAGTAATGGTGGGACATAGATTACCTTCTCCTTCGCGATAAGATACTGCAGATAGATACTCCAGAACTCAACGCCGTTGCGATCCTCCCAGACTTGGCCGCCAGCATGCCGTCAATCATTACTGACCATCCAGACTCGCGCGATTCCCCGCGTTAATTGCTTCCCGTTCGCAAGTGTAAGCGCCGCGTTTCGTGCGACCGTACCAACGATCACCCTTGTAATAGTAAATGCCGCTCGCGATGTTGAGCCATACAACGGCACTGCCGCAATACCACATAGGATCGCGCCAGCCGAACGCTTTCACGTTCGTTTCAATCCGCACGGCTTTCGTTAGATCTTCGGCTCCAGCGAGTAAAGGCCGAGTGATAGCAATGGCGCTTGCACCAGCGGCGATAAAGAAGCTTCTTTTCAAATCAACCCTCGTTTCGGTTGCTAGAGGCAAGGACTTAGCGCGAGAAGGCTTCGACTCGGACGATACTTGCCGAGCCTAGCACCACCCGCGTCCGTTGTCTGGCCACTAATAGTATGCAGCAATCATCATGTGACGCGCCACGAAGCCGACGTTCGAATGCACGATATCCACGCTCCACGTGCGCGAGCCCGTCGTACTAGTTGTAGACATTATCCCTTAGTGGCCCACGCTTTGGCCGCCGTCGACGTGGAGAATCTCCCCGGTCACGAGTTCCGCAAACTCGAGGAAAAGCACCGCTTCGACGATATCGCTGACCTGAGCCATTCGGCCGAGTGGATGAAATTTCGCAAGTGCCTCGTGGGTCTCGGCTGGGTGCATCGGTGTCTTGACATGCCCAGGCGCGACCGCGTTCACGCGAATGCCGCGTGAAGCATATTCGATCGCGAGAGCTTTTGTAGCATAGTTGAGGCCGCCCTTGGTCACCGAGGCGAGGAAGGCGGGAATCTGGGAGTTTGGATGATCGACCAAGCTCGCCGTAATATTGACGACGTGCCCCGACCTTTGACGGACCATTTGAGCCATTGCCGCCTGCGTAACGCGAAAGAAGCCACCGAGGTTGGTGCCAATCGCGTTCGCGAAATCGGCTTCCGTGTAATCGTTAAATGGCTTACCGATGAATATACCGGCGTTGTTTACAAGGGAGTCTACTCTGCTAAACTGCTTAACCGCTTCGCCGACAATTTGTTCTCCAACCCCCGGACTCGAAATATCGCCGGCGATTGTCACGATACCTGGATCGCTCGATGGTTTAATCGATCTCGAGGTGGCAACTACGCTATAATTCCGATCTCTAAACCCCCGCACGAGGCCGGCACCAATACCTTGCGAAGCGCCGGTTACGATCACAACTTTGTTGTCCACGATAAGCTCGAAGCAACGAACCAGCTTAGACGGTCTGAACAGCCCGCTGGCGAACGACTTTTGCTGCCTCCAATATCACGTTGGTCACGGCCTGTGGCTGCGAGATCATGATTGCATGTGAGCCCCGCAGCTCAGTGAGCTTCGCACCAGCCCGCTCGGCCATCGAGCGAACAATGTCGGCACCGGCACCCACGTCTTCAGTGGCGATTATTGCCCAGGATGGCAGCGTTTTCCATGCGACCGGCCCGGAAGTATCGGCAAAAGCACCGCCCGCAATGGGACGCTGCTCGGCGGCCATTAGCCTAGTGCGCTCTTCCGGCACGTCGGCGGCAAACCCGCTGCGGAAGTGAGCTGGATCGATCGTGTACTCGGGTGCCGTCTGCCCATCCGAGCCAGTCGGATACTGACGTTCGATAAGCATCGGATTGATGATGCTGTCGTTCGAATGCACGTCGGCGAGTCGCTCGCCTTCC
This sequence comes from Vulcanimicrobiota bacterium, assembly GCA_963826325.1. Lineage (GTDB taxonomy): Bacteria > Vulcanimicrobiota > Vulcanimicrobiia > Vulcanimicrobiales > Vulcanimicrobiaceae > Cybelea. The sequence goes on along the minus strand of CAWGWT010000010.1, from coordinate 115,740 downwards.
TCGGGAATCAGCGCTGCGACGTACATGAGCCCGACGACATTTGAGGCTTTAGCTGCAGCATTACTCGTCACGGCTCCCCCGTATGAATGGGCGACGAGTAGGACCGGGCCCTCGACCTGATTGATAAAACTTGCAATGTACGCAGAGTCGGAGTGAACGCCGCGTAGCGGATTGGGCGGAGCGACGACGTCATAGCCTTGCTCCTGCAAACGTTCGATGACGCCGTTCCAGCTGGACGCGTCCGCGAAAGCGCCGTGCCCGATTACGATGGTTAGTTTTGCGTCCACTGCCGCGCTGTTGAGGCTATCTTTTGCCATAATCTATTCTCCATTTGGACGAGATTCACTTAAGGCTAGCACGGCCCGCGTGCATTGTCTGGCCACTAATAGTGTGCAGACGCGAACCCGCCCCCTTTCGGCTGCGTCCCAACGCAACTCGGCTACGAAAGCGCGACTTTTAAGTTCCTGAAACGCGCAATCCCAAATGTTATGATGCCGGCATGAAAAATCCAAACGACGCCGACAAGCGGCTGATTTCACTGGGTCTCGAGCTTCCTCCGCCGGTGACGCCGTTTGGCGAGTATGTCGAGACTGTGCAAGTAGACAGTCTACTCTTTTTAACCGGTGCATTGCCCGTGCTCGGTCACGATGTGAAATACCGTGGGCGCATCGGCGCCGAGTTCGACACAACGCATGGCCGAGCCGCAACGCGCCTCGCCGCGCTCAACGCCCTGGTAACTGCTAAGGAGCATCTCGGGTCCCTAAATCGCGTTAAACGCGTCGTGCGACTCGGGGTAATGCTCGCGACCTCCGGAGATCAAGTCGAGCATCCGAGGGTCGCTGATGCAGCTTCCGAGTTGTTCTGCGATGTCTTCGGCAGCGCGAAGAATCCGGTCCGACTAGTATACGGCGTAGCAAGCCTTCCATTCAATGCCCCGGTCGAACTCGAAGTGATCTTCGAAGTGGCGTAACGAGCTTCGGATTAGCTCGCGAGCATCTGCGCGATCTCAGGAATTCCCAACACGAAAAGGTTCGTTCGCTCTTCGGGTGTGAACTGGAACGCCTTAGCGATACGGGCTAACAATTTCGCCGATGCGCGCGGCGCATCGCCGCTCTCAAGACGACGATACCAATTGCGACTTATGCCTACGGCTTCGGCGATTTCTTCCTGAGTTACGCGGCGTCCACGCCGGACCGGCAAACGTTCCCACGATCCAAGCGTCACGCTATCAGGCGGGATGTTCCGCCGACACGTTTTTAAAAATGATGCAAACTCGGATTGCGAGCCGGCGGCTTCAGAAATACTCATAGGCGCATAGTAGGAGCAGACGGCATGCCCCAGCATCAGTCACATGACTGCATCTGACGCCCCCGTCTCTGAGCAACCTTAGGATGACTTAAGCGTGGCTTCCCTCGCTTGCCAGCGCGTCGCGCAGTTGAAACCGCGAGGTGATATCGAGCTTTGGATAGATCCGATACAGGTGCGAGCCGACGGTTCGATGCGACAGATATAGCTTTTGTCCGATTTCGCGGTTTGTTAACCCCTCCGCGGCCATTAGCGCGATCTGTAACTCTTGGGGCGTCAATTCTTCTGGCGCTCGGGGACCCGCCGCTGAATGGAGGCGCCGGCTGCCCGGAGTTCTTGACGCGCCCGTTCGCTCCACGGCAAAGCGCCCAGCGCGTCAAAAGCCTCCATCGCAGCCTGCAATAATGGACGCGCCTCTTTGACACGCCGGGCTCGGCGAAGCCACGCGCCGAAAGCCAAGCGCAGGCGCGCCATCGTGAAAGACGAGTGTCCGGCTGCGGCTGCGAGCGCCGCTTCGAAAAGCTCGGGCGCTTCCAAATCGTCCGCGAGAATGGCGCGCGCGTAGAGCATGCCCAGTTGAAACTGCGGTGACGGCGTGCGCCGCGCAAGCTCTTCCATCTCTGCGAGCAACGCTATGGCGTCGTCGCGGTATCCGCTTTGCACCGCTGCTTCAGCGAGATCGCCGATGAAGTAACAGTGGCGCATAGGATGGTAGGCGCTATCTAGCGGGTCGAACATCCGGCGGAGGTGCCGGTACGCATCGTCGTAGCGCCCCGCCCCAAGCGCATTTATGCCCCTCGCCATTTGTACTTCGGCCAGCAGTATGCCGAGAGGCTGCCCGATTCGTTCCGCGTCGTTTGCTAGCGCCTCGGCAGATTCGTAATCGCCGCGCAACGCTGCAGACATGGCCGCGGCAGCTCGCGCAAGCGAAACGTACGTGGGTTGCTCCGTCTCTTGCGCGAGGCGCATGCCCTCCTCCGCATCCGCAATAGCTACGTTGCGATTTCCACGAAAAATTGCGCTCCAGGCCCGCAGAACCAACATGTGCGCCAACAGAGCCAGCCTGCCGTCACTCCTTAAGCCGGCGATCGCACTGTTTAGAAAGCGCTCGGCCAAATCGAAATCGCCGATTTGAATTGCCGCCAGGCCCAATAGGTGTGCGGTCCGCGCATCATCGCGAAGGTTTGCCGCAAAGCGACGCAGTCGCTCGATTACGAATGCTCCACGATCGATCGGATCGGTCATGGCGACGATGAGAACGAATCGCGGGTCATCACCGAAGGAAGTTCGCACGCGCTCGACAGCTCTGATGACGTGCTTGCAGACTTCCTCGTCGGGCTCGGCCCACCAGCCTCTCGTCGCTGGGCCCGAGAGCAGGTCCAGCGCAAGGTCGACGTCGTCGCCGGTCTTGATGCTGTCTGCGATCTCTTTTAGGGCTTCCGCGCCGGAAATGCTGCGCTGCGCCGCCTCGCGGAACCACGTCAACCAGACACGATCGCGCCGTGAAAGCTCCAGCGTTTCCGCTTTTTTAAGGAGGTTCACCACAATGCCGTTCCAGCCTATTTCGAATGCCAGTTCCGATGCCTTCAACAGACACCGTGCTCGCCTCGTTATATCGGCGCTGAGCTCCGCGGCGCGCTCGAGAGCCTGAATCGCGACACGCACGTCACCGCGCTGCAAGGCGCGAGTGCCTGCTGATTCGAGAGCTTGCGCTACCCTTTCGTCGGGTCCGACGGTAGCGGCTGCTCGATGCCAAACGCTGCGGTCGGGATCGTCTTTCAGCACCGTTGCAAGTGCAATGTGCGCAGCGGCACGTTCGACGATGTTAGATGAGCCGCTCACGGCAGATCGAACGAGCGGATGTCGAAACTGCAAGCTGCCCGCATCACCGTAAATCAATCTCGCCGTGACCGCGGGCGCTAGTACCTCGAGGGATAGCTCCTCGCTGCCGAGCAACTTCGCGGCGCTCAAGATCTCGGCGAGGTTCGATCCCTCATCCGTCGCAGCGATCAGCAACACTTGTCGCGTCATAAGCGGCAGTTCCGAAATCCGAGAAGCGAAGGCGCGTTCTAGCCGGGTCGTGAGCGGCAAATGTGCCGAAAACAATCCCCTGCTCGACGCTTCGAGTGCAATAGCCTTTGGCAGCTCTACGAGCGCTAAAGGATTGCCGGCGGATTCACGCAGGACGCGATCGCGAATTTCACTCGAAAGATCGGGGCTGTGCGCCAGCAGTAACTCACGCGATGCAATCTCGTCGAGACCTTCGACTCGCAGCTCTGGAATGACGTCCGTGAAAAGCGTTTTGGGAAGGTCGCGGCTCGCGACAAGCAACACGATCGGCTCGGACTGCAGCCGACGCGCAATAAACGCAAGCACGTTGATGGTCGACCGATCTAACCATTGCGCATCGTCGACAACCAACAATAGCGCGTGCTCGGATGCGAAGTCGCTCAGCAGGTCGAGTGCGCCTAATGCAATTAGGAAAAGTTCGGCGGCCGGAACATCTGCAAGCCCAAAGGCTGCACGAAGTGCGTCTTGTTGAGGGCCGGGTAATCGCTCGGTGCGCTCGACGATCGGTCGCAGGAGCTCGTAAAGGCCCGCGAACGGCAAATTCGTTTCCGACGGCACGCCGGTCGCGGCTAGCAACGACATTTTTCGCGAGGCCGCTCGCAATTTTGCAGCCTCTAAAATCGCCGTTTTCCCAACTCCGGCCTCACCTCGAATGAGCAAAGCGCTACCTCTGTCGCTCACGCTATCGAGCCGTTCTTCGATGACGCGAAGCTCGCGCTCGCGTCCGAGGAGGAACGCATCCGGATGGGGTGCTCGACTCATGACACCGACGACACGCTCAAGTAATGCGGAGTTCCGCCGGTCCTGCGAGTACGCCTAACGGCTGCTCAGATTCATATCGAAGCCTGCGGTAGCCGCGCGAAATGGGTTAGGCTCCTTGGGATGAAACTCGGTAACAATGACAGACGAGGAGCTCCAAGGATTTGTCGATCAGGAGGTCAGGTTAAACTACCGCGGACGAAATTTGACCGGCAGGCTCATATCGGGATTCGCCGCGCAAGCGAGCGTCAAAGCACCTTACGCAATCGAGTGGAGCGTGGGAGACCCAGCCTTGGGCAACTACGAGGTACGCCGGGCGGCGATCTCGGCCGCCGAAGACATCGAGGCGGTGGAATTCGTCAACGAGCCCGCTCAGGTTGGCGCGGAAATCAACGACGTCGCAAACGAAGAGCAGACTCCGGGGTAAGTCTTACTCGTAATCGGGTGCCTGGTACTCGTCGTACTGGTGCATGAAGAACTTCGCCGGCAGCGGCGCCTTGATTTTGACGAACGGACGCGGCTTCTGCGAGAAGTCGAAACAATCGAGTGCTGGTGAGTTCGCCCGTTTGTCGGCCGCGGCGAGCTGACCGAGGCCGAAAAGATCTTCGGCAAAACGCAGCACGCTCGCCGTCTCGTACTGCACGTGCGAAACGTAATCGTGTTTGGCATAGGGAGAGATTACGAGCAGCGGAACGCGGAAGCCCAGGCCGTCGTAATCTTCGTACGGCGGCGGAACGTGATCGTAGAGACCGCCCCAGTCGTCCCACTGCACGAAGATGGCCGTCGAGTCCCAGAACTTGCTCTTTCCGACCGTATCGACCAATGCCGCGACCCACGAAGGGCCGAAGCCGCCGGGGCAGTTGACGTGGTCGGAGTCGTCGCAGACCGGCGTGATCCAGGTAAAGTCGGCGAGTTTGCCGGCGCGTACGTCGGTAATGAACTTCCAATTCGGCGAGATGACCTTTTTCCAATCGGGCCCGTAGTAGATGTGCCTCACCGCCTGATAGCTCGACCAATAGCCTCCGGCTCCGCTCGACGGGCTTCCATATTTGCTGGCGTAGAAACGCCACGACCGGTGCGCATGGTCCAGCTCGTCGCCGAGCGTCTGATAATCAAAGCAGGCCACTTGGGGCGGCCCGTACTTTCGATTTTGGGTGATCGTCTGTACGACATCGCTCGAACCGCCCTCGCAGCCCCACGCCCCATACGGCAGATCGACGCTCGAGGCCGCCTGCGCGGCGATAATATATTGATGGCTAACGAAGCTCTCGTCAAGATGCGATTGGAACATGCGATCGGCCACGACGCCTTCGTGCGCCATGTCGAAATACGGCTTAGTGTCCGAATGCGGAGCGTAGACGTACATAGGATATTTCACGCCCCGCGGACCGCAGCAGTACGACTCGTTGTTGAAGCCGTTCATCCGGCACTTGGTCCCCGGCAACTTCCCAATCCCATTGCATGCGGCGAACATGGCGGCCGCCGAGTGATCGATGACGTACTGATCCGAGAGCGGCACCGGTTTAAGAAGGATAGTGTGATCGTTCGAATCCTTGCCGCTCGAGACGGTATCCGCCCCGGGATACCCGTGGAAGAGATCGTCAAAGCTTCGATTCTCCTGCACGATATAGACGACGTGCTTGATCTTGCCGGCACCCGTTTGGTTAAGCGACTCCAACGCCGCGGCGCTCTCCATGTATGGCACCGAAGGTTGCGAACCGAGCGAACAGCCGGCGAGCGTAAGACCCGCAAGCAACGCCGTAGTTTTACTGCGGATCGCCATGCTGCACGAGATGCGGTTTGTTGATGAAGTACTGCGCCGATTTCTTCGACGCAATCTTCGAAAACGCGCGCGGCGCTTGCGCGTAGTTAAAGACGTCTGAGATCGACGCCGCGCGCGCGTCCGTCGTTCCCAGCGATGCCAGATTCCAATTTTGTTCGATGTACTTTAAGATGCTGCCGAACTCGTATGGCGTGTGCGAGATATAACCTTTCCCTCCCGATCCGGCGATCGCGAACGGCGAGACGACCATCATAGGGACGCGGAAGCCAAGGCCGCCTTGCACGTCCTTATACTGCGGCGGCGGCGCGTTGTCGTAGAAACCACCCCAATCGTCCCAGATGACGATAATCGCACTCGATTTCCAATACGAGCTCTTGCCGATCGCGTTGACGACGCTTGCAACCCATTGTGGGCCATCGTCGTGCGCTTCGCCTGGATGATCGTTTTCATCATCTTCGGGAATCACCCATGAGACCGCCGGCAATGCGCCCTTTTTTATATCGGTGAAGATATTCGTCTCGGGCCAAGAAACGTTCGACCCCCATTCCGCGCCGTAGCGAACCGGATAGATGACGTCGAACGCATCGAGCAAATTACCATCGCAATTGTCCTGGCCGGTGGTGCAGTCGGAGCTGGGACTGCAGCCGGATTGCTTCGCGCTGAAGCATGGCGTATAATACTTCCACGACACGCCGGCCGCGTCGAGCACGTCGCGCAGCGTCACATACCCTGCGGATTTGATCGGAAACTTGTTGGTGCACGGGAACGGGCCGCCGCCGTCAACTTGGCCATCGACGTCGATGATGTAGGTGCGGACGGTCTTATGTGCGTCGCAGCCCCATGGCCAATAGGTTGGGTTGTCCACCAGGCTCTCCGTCTTAGACGACGGGGCGCCGCAGGCCTCGATGCACGTGCCGCCGCGAATGAGATCTTGATGAGCCGTGAAGCTGCCGCTGCCTTGCGTTTGAAACATCTCGTCGGCCAAGACCCACCGCTTGGCAATCTCCCAGTACGGCTTGATTTCGGATTCCTGAACGTACTGATAGGGCAGGGTTTCGGCCGGAGCTCCGTTCGGGCAAGGGCCCTTGCCTTCGAGGTAAAAACCATCCATTTTGCCGCCGTCATAATCGGTTACAAAGGCCTTATGGCAGTGCTGCAGGTCGGTGTCGATAATCAGTGGAGAAGCCTTGAGCGTCACCCATTTGTTGACGTATCCGTTTCCCTTCGGCTCCTTGGCTCTGCCGCGGGTCGCCCCGTGAGCGCCGGGAAACATTGCAAAGAAATTATCGAAGCTTCGATTCTCCTGAACGATCAGCACGACGTGCTTGATCGGCGAATGCGCCGACCGGCCCATCGGTTCAACCGGCATTCTGGTCGGAAGCGAGGACGTGCCGCCGCAAGCGCTTAAAGCGAGGCCGGCGGCAAACGCGACGGTCTGTAGAGAAAATCTGCGAGCCTTCATCGTGTTCATTCTATTCCGTATCGGGCGGAATACCCGAGGGCTGCTGGTGTAAGAAGTAGTCGCGGGAATACTTCGCATTAATTTTGTGAAATTTGCGCGCCGCCATCGTAAAGTCGAAGGCCTTGCCGATGCTCGTGGAGTGGGCGTCGTTCTTTCCCAGCGACCCGAGATCCCAGACGTCTTCGATGAAGCGCAGGATGCTGCCGAACTCGTAAACGGTGTGATCGACGTGTGGTTTGACGTAGGCCGAAACGATCAGCATCGGCACGCGGAAGCCTGGGCCGCCCTGCCAGCTTCGCGGCTGCGGCGGCGCGACGTGATCGTAGAAACCGCCCCAATCATCCCAAAGAATTACGATCGCGGTGGAATCCCAATACGAACTTTCGCCGATCGTGTTGACGATCGACGCCACCCAGGAGGGCCCGGTGTCTGTTGGTGCTCCGCCGGTTCCGCAAGGCGCGTGCTTGTACTCGGCCGGATGATCGGAGTTTAGTCCGTCCGGCGTGATCCACGAGACGGCGGGAAGCTCGCGCTTTGCGACGTCCTTAAAGAAGAGCTTGTTGCCGCGCGTCACGTTTTTTCGCCACTCCGCGCTATAGCGCACCGCCTTGATCGCGTCGAAGGCGCTCCAGATGCCTGCCGTATCGCCGTGGTCGCAGCCGTTCTCTTTTTGCACGGGAACCGCGTAGAACTTCCACGAGACTTCCTTGGCGTCGAGCAGATCGCGCAACGTCGAATACGTCAGGCACGGAAACGGACCGCCGTAGCGGTAGACTTTGCCGCCGCGCTTAATCATCGCGGTCCTTACGCTGCTATTGGCGTCACAGCCCCACGGGAAGTAGGTCGGGTTGTCGATCAGCGCCGCGTTGTCCGAGATCTGCGTGCCGCCGGCGATCAGGTCCTGATGCGCGGTGAAGCTGCCGCTGCCCTGAGTCTGAAACGTGTGATCGGCGAGAACGTAGTGCTTTGCGATGTCCCAATACGGCGCGATCTGCGATGGATTGACGTACTGGTATGCATAGGTGCAAATTGGAAAGCCGCTTCCATCAGCCGCGGATCCCGCCAGGTCGAACCCGTCCATTCGATCGTGGTCGCGCTCGAGCTGGAAGCCGCTGTAAATGTGGTCGAGGTCAGTGTCTTCGTCGAACTTCCCGCTCGAACCAAAGCCCGAGCCGACCAGATCGGTTTGCGTCAACGGGACGCTCGTCGGTTTTGTAATCACCGGCATGCCCTTGTCGCCACAGTACGTCTGTTCCGAACTCGACATGGCGGCGGCTTTGCCCGTCTTGGTGCCATCCGCTCCGGGAAAGGTCGCGAAGAAGTTATCGAAGCTGCGGTTCTCCTGGATGACGACGACAACATGCTTGATGCGAGTCTTGCTTTCGGCAGCACGAAACGCGCTCGGCAGGACCGGCGTTCCGCCCGGAGATGCGCCACCGCCGCAGGCGACGATTCCGGCAAACATCGTCAGCAGAAGGCAGCACAGCGCGGCAGCGCTTACGCGCATGGAATTCCTTCTGGCCTATTCGGTATCGGGCGGCAGGCCTGACGGTTTCTGCTGCAGGAAGAACGCGCGCGAATATTTGGCCGAAATCACCTTGAACCGGCGCGGCGACTGATTGAAGTCGAACGCGTTGCCGATGCTGGTCGCGCGCTGATCTTCTTGTCCGAGCGAGCGCAGGTTCCAATTCTTTTCGATGAACTTCAGAACGCTGGTCGTTTCATACTGCGTGTGCTCGACGTGGGGTTTCACGTACGGCGAGATGATGATCATCGGGAATCGAAAACCGAGGCCGCCCTGATCGTCGTAGAAAGGCGGCGGCACGTGGTCGTAAAAGCCGCCCCAATCGTCCCAGAGCACGACGATCGCACTGCTTTTCCAGTACTTGCTTTCTCCGATCGCGTTGACGACCGACGTGACCCACGATGGACCTTTGTCTTCCGCCTTGTCGTTTTTGGGGTTCACTTCGGCCGGGTGGTCCGAGTTCAAGCCATCCGGAGTTATCCAAGAAACGCTTGGAAGATGCCCCGACTTGATGTCGTCAAAGATCCTTGTATCGGGCCACACCACGTTCGTTCCCCATTCCTTGCTGTGGCGCACGGCGTCGATCGCGTCGAAGGCGCTCCAAATGCCTGCCGAACCGCCGTTTACCTTTACGGCGTAGAACTTCCACGAAATCGCCGCGGCGTCAAGCAAGTCGCGCAGCGTTTCGTATGTAAAGCACGGAAACGGACCTTGGTCCTGCAGATATTTCCCTTTGGCCGTCAGCAGAGAGGTGGTCTCGCCTGGCGGCGCATCGCATCCCCATGGAACGTTGGTGGGATCGTCGATGACGCTCTCGGACGGCTCGATCGCCGTGCCGCCGGCGATGAGATCTTGATGCGCCGTGAAACTCTCACTGCCTTGTGTCTGGAAGGCGTTGTCGGCCAGCACGTACTGCTTCGCCATATCCCAATACGGTTGAATAGACTTCGGGTCGACGTATTGGTAGGTATACGTGCAGGTCGGATGGCTCGTCTGCGACCCCGAGCCGTTGGGGCCGGAGTACGAGCGATCGAAACCGTCCATTTTGCAGGCGTTCGACAAACTCGGCTCCGAGTTCGATCCATTTCCGCCCGCGTCGCAGTCGCCGAGGTAGCCGTGCCGAAAGTCGTGCGCGAGATCTTGGTCCCAATCCCAATTATTCGGAAAGCCCTTGCCGAGCAGATCGACTTTCGTCAACGGAACCGTAGTCGACTTCGTGATGACCGGCTGATGCGCAGCCGCGCATGGGCTCGCGATGGCCGCCGGCATCGGTTCGGCTTTTCCGACCGTCGTGCCGTTTGCTCCGCTAAAAGTGGCGAACAAATTATCGAAGCTCCGGTTCTCTTGAATGATAATGACGACGTGGGAGATCGGCGTGCTCTCGTGCGCTCCGCGCGACGCTTGCGTAACCGGTGGTCCGATCGGCGCTTCCCAAGAACTGCCGCTGCATGCGACGAGTCCGCCGCTCACAAGAAGCAGCAAAAATAAGAATCCGGCCGCCCGGCAATGCAAGCACGCACCTTCCTTTCAGCCGCGCGTACTTGGCCGGAAGCCTCCTTTCTTTCCTCTTACAAACGAATAAGTTGACTTTGTTTATTGCCGGTTGTCAGCTAATCGTAGCTTTCACGCACGGTTTCGAGCAGCGTCTGCCCGAACTCGACGATCACGCCGTCGCCGTCGAGGACGTCGACTCCGAAACCCGGATAGAGACTGACGAAGCGATCCTGCTTCCATCGCGCAACCGACCAACGATCGCGCGCGCCTTTCTCATACGGCCAAGGCGGCATCCCTTCACGATCGGATCGAATATCGCGGCCGTCGGATGTGCGAATGCGCACTTGAAATCCTTCAACTCGCGCAATTTTCATCTCGAGTGTACCGATTTTCATAAATGGTCGGGCTGACTGGATTCGAACCAGCGATCTCTAGTCCCCCAGACTAGCGCGATAACCAAGCTTCGCTACAGCCCGCTGGATTTTCTCGGATGTTTTTTCTTGCGCGCTCTCGCGCCGCCGACAGCTTCCTTGAGCGATTGCCCCGCAACGAACGCCGGTACCTTCCGCGCGGCAATACTAATCTTTTCGCCGGTCTTTGGATTGCGTCCCTCGCGGGCTTGACGGGCGCGAACGACAAAACTCCCAAACGGGTTGAGAGCTACACGATCGCCCTTCTGCAACGCTGCTTTGATCTCGTTCAAAATGAACTCGACTATTTCGCTAGCTCGACGCCTCGAAAGCTCCGCTTCTATGGCTACGGCATCAATCACATCGGCCTTCGTCAACCTTACATCTCCTCACCGGCGGCAACGATGGAGGAATCGCTCAACGGAGGGCCGCCTTCCTCCTTGGTTCACCGCGAAACGATTTCGCCGAGCGCGCGGAGCGCAAGCAGATAGCCGAAAGCACCGAAACCGCTAACGACGCCGCGGCAAGCGGCCGCCGTTACGCTGCGGCGGCGAAACGCTTCCCGTGCGGCGATATTGGAGAGATGCACTTCCACTACGGGAATGTCGATTGCGGCGATAGCGTCACGGATGGCATACGAATAGTGGGCGTACGCGCCGGGATTGATCACTACGCCGGCAAAGGACTTCCGGGCCCCCTGGAGCGCATCGACAATAGCGCCTTCCGCATTATGCTGATCGCAAAGAACTTCCATGCTTAAACTCTTTGCGCCGGCAACGATCGCTTGGTTTAGCTCGGCAAGCGTTTGCGTTCCGTAGATTTCGGGTTCCCGTTCCCCAAGTAAATTGAGGTTCGGTCCGTGCAGAACCAAAACGCGCATCATCCTCGCTTCTTTGGAGGAAAAGCACGGGCCTTCGAACCAGAGGCGCTCATGCCCGATACGCTCCTTGCCGCATCAGATCTCGAGGCCGGGATCGCGCTGGTGGCCGCGATAACCACCGAGCTCGTCGCAGAAATTCGAGATCGACACGATCTCTGGCCAACCGCCACCGCGGCCGTGGGACGGCTCACGACGGGAGCCGCCCTCTTTAGCGCGAGCCTCAAAGGCAACGAGCGCATCTCACTGCAGATCGCCGGCGACGGCCCCTTGGGAACGCTAGCTGCTGATGCGTGGCTGGTCGACGATCGCACCGCCGGCGCGAGAGGCTACGCTCGCAATGGACGCGTCGAGCTACCCATCGACGCGCGCGGCAAATTCGACGTCGCCGGAGCGATCGGCGATGGATCTCTGCAGGTGACCCGGTCGAGTGACGTCGGGCAACCTTACGTGGGTGTAGTGCCGCTGCAATCGGGCGAAATCGCCGAAGACTTGGCTGTCTACCTTGCGCAGTCGGAGCAGATTCCGAGCATCGTCGCGCTCGGCGTGCTGGCAAATCCCAGCGGCGTCGTCGCTGCCGGCGGGATTCTCGCGCGAGCGCTGCCGGGAGCCGACGAGACTGCGCTTGCAGCATTGGAGGCGCGTGCAGCAGCCATGCCGCCGGTGACGCAGCTCATCGCCAAAACAGCCGACGCCGGGGCGTTGCTGCGTGAACTTGCCGGCGATCTGGAGCTGCGCTCGCAGCATTCGATCGACGTACGCTTCGCCTGCCGGTGTAATCGCGCGAAAGTGGAGTCGGTGCTCTTGGGATTGGGAGTTGATGAACTCTTGCGACTGATTCAGGAACGAGATCGGACCGAAGCGACCTGCGAGTATTGCAGGACGGCCTACGTTTTTACGGCCGCGGAGATCAGGGAGCTACTGGCGCGCCTGAGCTAGCGCGGGTTGTTCGGCTGCACCCTAACGAACCGCCGCGAGCCCACCGAAAGCACCGCGGGCGCGACGCTGGTCCAGAGCGCATGGACGTCGCGAACCAGATCGCCATCGATTTTCACGGCGTTGCCTGAAATGAGCCGTTCGGCGGCCCGCCGGCTCTCCGCAAAACCCGACTTGACTAAAACTTCGGCAACGCGCTTGCAATCGCCGAGCTCGATCTCTTCGAGCTCGCCCGACGGGATCTCCCGGCGCTGAACCGTGCGCTCGAAGTATTCGCGCGCGCGCGCCGCCGCAGCCGGATCGTGGTAACGCGCGACGATCTCTTGCGCAAGCCGCTTTTTCTCCTCCAGCGGATTAGCGCGAGCGGCGGCAAGGTCCGCCGCGAGCCGTTCTGACTCCGCGCGGGAGCGAAATGCGGCGAGCCGAGCGTAGGTTGGAAGCAGCTCGTCGGCAATCTTCATCAGCTTGCCGAATTGCTCTTCAGCCGGTTCCGCAACGCCGACGTAATTACCGAACGACTTGCTCATCTTCTTCTGCCCGTCGAGCCCAACGAGCAACGGCACCGTCGCGCAGATTTGCGGCGCTTGTCCGGATTCACGTTGGTACTGCCTTCCAAGCAGCAAGTTGAAGAGCTGGTCGGCGCCGCCAAGCTCGACGTCGGCTTCAATCGCAACCGAATCGTATGCTTGCGCGATGGGATAGAGAAATTCGTGGAGCGAGATGGGCACCCCTGAGTCGTAGCGCTCGCGAAAGTCGTTGCGCTCGAGCATCTGAGCGACGGTCGTCTTCGCCATGAGCTTAACGAGATCGGCCAGCGTCAACGGATCGAGCCATTCGGAGTTGTACCGCACCTCGATGCGCTCGAGGTCGAGCACTTTACCGGCTTGTTCCCGGTACGCCCGCATGTTCGCTTCGATCTCCTCGCGCGAAAGCTGCGGACGCGTGACGTTGCGCCCGCTGGGATCGCCAATGCGCGCGGTAAAGTCGCCGATGATCAAGGTAACGCGATGGCCCGCTTCGGCGAAGCGCTGCAGCGGATGCAGCACGACCATGAAACCAAGGTGAAGGTCGGGACTCGTAGGATCGATGCCGAGTTTGACGCGCAGCGGACGCCCCAGGGCAAGCCGCTCCTCGAATTCGGTAACGGTTTCAACGTGGTCGAATTCTTGCAGCAGATCGCGGCCAGCCGCCACGTTCACGTACGCAGCTCGATGAGGGTGACCCCGGTCGAGCCTTCCTCTTCGTTGCCGTATCGCAAGCTCTTCACCGCAGCGTGGCCGCGCAGATACTCTTGCAAACCTCGTCCCAGCATGCCGGTGCCCTTGCCGTGAATCAAACGCAGGATGGAGTTGCCGGCAAGCAGGGCGTCGTCGATCCATCGGTCGACCAGCGGTTGCGCCTCGGCATATCGCTTGCCGCGAACGTCGAGTTCTGCTGCGGAGCGTTGCGTGGCTGCCAAGCGCGTCTGCGCTTGTGATTCAGACCGTTGCGGACGCTTCGCAGGTCCTTCGCGGCGAACGTCGGTCTTCTCCACCATCATCTTCATTGAACCGACCGAAACGAGCAACCTTTCGTCCCAATCTTCCACGACGATGCCCTCCTGGTTCAATGAAATGATCCGTACGGGATCGCCGGGTGAATACGCCCCGCTGTCGGACTGGTCTGCATGGCCGGGGCTAATCCCGAGATCGCGGCGCATCGCGTCGATCGTCTGCCCAAGCAACGCCGCCTGGGACGGCGTTACCTTTCCAGCTCGGCGGCTGCCGCCCGAGCCAAGCTCCGACGCGCGCCGGTGTAGCTCGCTTACGAAATCTCGCAGGCTTTGCTGCAATCGTTCTTCCGCCCGCGCACTGAAACGCCGCCGCTCGAGGTCGAACTCGCCGCGATCGCGCCGCAAGACCTCGACCTCCCGGGAGAGATCGCGATGCTCCGCTTCGAGATGGGAGCGCTCCTCTCGCATTTCGCTGCTGCGCAACGCAAGCTCGGTCAAGGCTGCCTCGTAATCGAGCTCGCGCCGCTCGAGCAGCGTCGCGGCGCGCTCGACGATTCGCGGATCGATCCCTAAGCGCGTCGCGAGCGGAAATGCCAACGACTGCCCCGGGGTTCCGACATCGAGCTCGAAGGTGGGTGCGAAGGTTTTTGGATCGAAGCGCACGCTGGCATTTGCAACCCCGAGCCTGGCATGCGCGAAGAGCTTGAGCTCCAAAGAGTGCGTCGAGACGATCGCCCGCGTGCCGCGCTCGAGCAGCCACTCCAACATCGCGATGGCGAGTGCCGCACCCGCGCTTGGTTCCGTGCCGCCACCAATTTCGTCTATGATCGCAAGAGTTCGGGCGTCGGCGCGGTCCAGGATTTCGCGCATCCGCTCTAAGCGCGCCGAAAATGTTGAGGCGTTTGCGACGAGCGACTGCTCGTCGCCAATGTCGGCGAAAACGCGTTCGAAGCGCCCGATGCAGCTACGCGCCGCGGGCATCTGCATTCCGCAATAGGCCATGACAACGAAGAGACCGGCCATCTTAAGCGCAACGGTCTTGCCGCCCATGTTCGGCCCGCTGACGACGAGCAGGCGGGTCGTTTCGTCCACCGAAAGCGATTGCGCCACGGCGCGCTCACCCAGCAACGGATGCCGCCCCCGCTCGATGGCGAGCGACGGCGCGTCGCTCAATTCGGGCACGACGCTATTGGTTGCAGTAGCGAAACCGGCCTTTGCCCCGAGCAAATCGAGACGCGCCAGCATTTCGACGTTGGCATCGATACCGGCGGCGTGACTTCCCACCTCGCGAGAAAGCCTTTCGAGAATGCGCTGCACCTCGCGTTCTTCTTCAATCTGTAGGGTCCGCACGTGGTTGTTCGTTTCGAGCGCCGCGAGCGGCTCGACGAAAAGTGTCTGCCCGCTCGAGCTCGTATCATGAACGATCCCCGGCAATGTTCCGGCAAGCTCGGCTTTGATCGGCACGACGAAACGGCCGTTCCGAATTGTAACGATTCGGTCCTGAATCGTCTTGGCGTATTTCGCGGAGGTGAGGATCGCGCCCACGCGGGCGCGTGCGTCGGCCTGGGATTGCGCGAGGTTGCGCCGGATGCGCGCCAGCGCCGGCGAGGCGCGATCGAGGATCGCGCCGCGTTCGTCGATAGCATCGATGATCGAGCGCGCGAGCTCGCGCAGCGGCGTGTAACTTGCCGCAATGTCGGCCAGATCGGCATGCTCACGCACGGCACGGTGCGCCGCGGCCGCCGCTGCGACGGCGTCGCCGATTGAGCGCAGATCGCCGGCCGCGAGCATTCGCCCAAGTGCCGCCGCCTCTGTCAGAGCCGAAGTTTCGATCGCCGGCATAACGTGAAAATCCGAACCGACGAGCAGCGAACGCACCGCGTCGGTATGAAGTTGTTCGCGGCGTACGAGATCGAAGTTCTCATGCGGGATCAGCACGAGCGCGTAGGCCCTTCCGCGCTCGGTCCGAGTTGCGGCGACGATCCGATTGCGGATGGCGGTAAAATCGAGTGCGTCGAGCGTTCGCTCATCCGCCAGCGTCATGGAAAAGAATCGCTTCAGCGAGAGAGCTTCTTACGCACCAACTCGTTAACGAGCGCGGGGTCGGCTTTCCCCCGCGAGGCTTTCATCACCTGACCGACGAGAAAACCCACAATGTTGCTCTTTCCCGCTTTAAAGTCGGCAGCGGCCTTTTCGTGCGACATCATAACTTCGTCGACAAAGCGCTCGATCGTCGCAGAGTCGCTGGTCTGCGCGAGCCCCTCGCGTTCGACGATTGCCATGGGAGCGCCGGCACCCTCCCACATGCGCGCGAGCAGCGCTTTGGCGATCTTTGAGTTAATGCGCTTCGTTTCCACTAGAGCGATCAACTCGGCGAGATCTTCAGGCGAAACCTTCGAATCGGCCACCGCTACGCCGGTCTCGTTGGCGAGCCGCGAGAGGTCGCCCAAAACGAAATTGCTCGCCTGATGCGGATTGCGGCTGCTGGCGACGACGCGGTCGAAGTATTCTCCCAGCGAAGGGTTATCGATAAGCTGCGTCGCCTGCTTCGGTCCGAGACCGTGTTGCGTGGTGTACTGCTCGAAGCGTTGCCACGGCAGCGTCGGAAGTGCGGCCATCAGCCGTGCGATATCCGAGGACGACGGCTCCAACGGGACGAGATCGGGGTCGGGAAAGTAGCGATAATCGTGCGCTTCTTCTTTGCTGCGCATCGAATGCGTGACGCCATTGATCTCATCCCATCCGCGCGTTTCTTGAACCACGCGTCCACCCGACGTCAAAACTTCGATTTGCCGCGCAATCTCGCTCTCGATCGCGCGCTCGACTGACCGAAACGAGTTCATGTTTTTGATCTCGGTCTTCGTGCCGAGTCCCGACGAACCGGCGGGTCTGACCGAGACGTTGGCATCGCAGCGCAACGAGCCTTCTTCCATCTTTACGTCGCTGACCCCGAGCGCAAGGAGCGTGCGCCGCAAGGACTCGAGGTAAGCGATTGCTTCCGCGGCGCTATGCAGTTCCGGCTCGGAGACGCATTCCATGAGCGGAACCCCGGCGCGATTGAAGTCGACTAAGGAGTACGAGCTTCCGGCGATGCGGCCGTCGCCCGAGCCGGCATGAGTGGATTTGCCCGTATCTTCTTCGAGATGGATGCGCGTCAAGCGGCACTCGCGCAGCGTACCGTCCTCGAGCCAGTACTTGACCGTGCCTCCCAGCGCGAGCGGCATGTCAAACTGAGAAATCTGATAATCTTTGGGCATGTCGGGATAGAAGTAATTCTTGCGGTCAAATTTCGAAAAGCCGGGAATCGCGGCGCCCAATGCCAGGCCGGCGGTAACCATATGCTCGATAGCCTTTGCGTTCGGCACGGGAAGCGCTCCCGGCATGCCGAGGCAAACCGGACAAATCTTCGTGTTCGGCTCGCCGCCAAACTCGTTAGCACAGCCGCAGAACATTTTCGTCACGGTTTTGAGCTCAACGTGACACTCGATGCCGATGACCGGCTCGTAGGTGGAGTTCACGCGCGAACGCCCTCGAGCGACGGCTTGCGTGCCAGGGCGTGCCGAGTCGCACGCTCGTAGGCATGCGCCACGCCCAGCAAGAGCTTCTCGCCGAATAGCGGCGTGCTAAGCTGCAAGCCAACCGGCATGGGCACGCTCCCGCCGGCGGGGACGCTCCAGCCGCATGGGACCGATAGCGCCGGCAGCCCGGCGAGCGCCATCGGTATCGTGTAGTAATCCATCAGGTACATGCTGTACGGATCGCTCTTCGCACCGAATTGAAAGGCCGGAGAACTAGCGGCCGGGCACGCGATTACGTCGCATCGTGCGAACGCTCGATCGAAATCGCGCGCGATGAGTGTGCGCGCCTTTTGCGCCCGAACGTAGTATGCGTCGTAATAGCCGCTTGAGAGCGCGTGAGTACCGATGAGAATACGGCGTTTGACTTCCGGACCGAAGCCGGCCGCGCGCGTCCGATCGTACATCGTCCGGACGTCGTCGCCCTCGACTCGCAAGCCATAGCGCACCCCGTCGAACCGCGCCAGGTTCGACGAGCATTCGGCGGGCGCGATCAAGTAGTATGTTGCGACTCCGTAATCGGCGGTGGGCAGCGAAACCTCGACGAGCTCCGCGCCGAGTTCTTCGAGATCGCGATACGCTCGCCGGTAGAGCGCATCGAGGTCGTCGCCGAGCGGCTTGGTGTCGAACTCGCGCACGATACCGACGCGCAGCCCCCGCAGATCTTCGAGCAGCGTCCCGGCGGTGCGTTCGACGGAGCGGTCCACCGAGGTCGCGTCCATTTGATCGTAACCGGCCATCGCGTCGTAGGCGAGCGCCGCATCCTCGACGGTACGAGTGAGTGGACCGATCTGATCGAGACTCGACGCAAATGCGATCAAACCATAGCGCGAGATTCGGCCGTACGTCGGTTTGAAGCCCACGAGATTGCAAAACGCGGCCGGCTCGCGAATCGAACCGCCCGTATCGCTACCGAGGCCGATCGCCGCCTCATAGGCCGCGACGGCGGCGGCGGACCCGCCGCTCGAGCCGCCTGGAACGCGTGCCGGATCGTAGGGATTGCGGGTAACGCCGAGCGCCGAGTTTTCGCACGAGCTTCCCATCGCAAACTCATCGCAGTTTGTTTTGCCGACTCGGAATCGCCCCGGCTTCGATCATTCGAGCTACGGCAGTCGCAGTATAGGGCGCGATCCATTGCTCCAAGATCTTGCTGCCGCAGGTCGTGCGCGTTCCTTCCAAACACATATTGTCTTTTACGGCGATCGGCACGCCGGCGAGCGCAGGCCGTTCGCCGCGGCGTAGGCGGTCGTCGACGCGCGCCGCAAGCGCTCGGGCGAGATCACCCAGCACCGTCAAATACGCGCCGAACACGCCGTCGACCGCCTCGATGTGCGCGAGCGTCGCTTCGGTAATCTCGGTCGCACTCACATTGCTCGAGCGGACCTCTTGTGCGATTTGGGCCCCGCTCTTCTCGATGAGCTCTACAGCCACCGCGTCCTTACTCCGCAAGGATACGCGGCACTCGGAAAAATCCGCCCTGCCGCTGCGGTGCTTGGGCCAAAACGCGCTCGCGCTCGAGGCACGGAGCCAGAATATCCTCACGCATGACGTTGCGCGACTCGACCACTTGAGCCGTTGCAGGGACGCTTTCGATATCGAGCTCCGCGAGGGCGTTGACATGACCGAGCAGATCGCCGAGCTGCCGCCCGAAGACCTCGATTTCCTCATCGCTTAGCGCCAGACGCGCTAATTTGGCGACGTACCGTATATCGATGATGTCCTGTGGCAAATCCTAAGCGTACTCCAGCTGAACGAGTGCCTCTACGTGCCCGGTTTGCGGAAACATGTCGAAGGGCTGAACGGTGCCGAGCCGGTAGCCCTTGGCTACAAGGAACTTGGAATCCCTTGCGAGCGTTGCCGGGTCACACGACAAATACCAGAGCTTGGAGACGCGTTCGTCCGCAATTGCGGCGAGCGTCCTATCGTCGCAACCCTTGCGCGGGGGATCGAGGAAGAGCACGTCGGCTGCCCGCAATACGTTGCGCAGCGTCCGCGTGCCAACGAGCTGCTCTATTCGCCCGGTCGTAAAGAGAGCCGATTGCTGGAGGCCGTTGCGGCGCGCGTTGGCGACGGCTTCGGCGATCGCCTGTGGGTTCTCTTCGATACCGTGGACCTTCCAGCCGCATTTAGCGAAGAAGAGCGCAAACGTTCCAACGCCGCAATAGAGATCGACGATGCGCTGGGGAGACCGCAGCCACGGCTTGAGGTACTCAAAAATGCGTCCGACGATTTCAACATTGACCTGAAAAAACGAGGCAGCCGAAAACCGATAGACCACGCCGCCGATCGTTTCCTCAATCTCCATTTCGCCGCCGAGCGCGCGATGACGCCGGCCTAAGATTGCATTGACGCTCGCAAGATCGAATGAGTTGGTGACGCCTACAAGCCCGGGAAGCTCGCGGAGCAGCAGCGGCGCGACCTGCCGGGCGCTCTCCGATGGACGCGCGGTTGTAATCGTCAACAGACTCTTCTTCGTCGCGTTCGCGCTACGGGCGACGAGATGGCGCGCGTCGCGAAGCATCGCGCTCACCGGCGCGGTGCGACGAGCCAAGTCGAGGCGGCCAAGATCGGCGTTCAGTTGCGGCGTTACGATCGGACACGCATCGATTGGAACGACCTCGTGAGACCGCTGCCGATAGAATCCGACGGCCGGCGGATCGTCGCGATGGTCCACGACAAGCGACATCTTATTGCGGTACGCGCGCGGATGCGTCATTCCGATGGTGTCGCAGACCTCAACGCTGCTCAAGCCGCCTATTCGCTCTAGCGCGTCGCGCACGACGTTACGCTTCCACTGCAGCTGCGCGGCATAGTTAAGGTGCTGTACTTGGCACCCACCGCAAGCTCCAAAGACGGGACAGAAAGGCCGCGCGCGGGTAGGCGATTCTTGCAGTATCTCGACTAACTCCGCAACGGCGTAACGCTGTTTCACTTCGGTGACACGAACGCGAGCGCGCTCTTGCGGAAGCGGACCGAAACAAAAGAGCACGAGGCCGCCCGTGCGGCCGACCCCTTGGCCGTTGCTGAGCAGATCGGTAAAGGCAAGCTCGAGTTCGACGCCCTTGCGGAGCGTCGCGCCATCGTTAGGCGCTATGCCTCTGGTCGTCAAGCGCCTTGAGCAGCGAGTTCGCTTCGTCGATCAGTTCTTGAATACGGTGCGTGGTCGGATCTTCGCGGCGTTGGGCAGAAGCCAGGCGCACGGCGACGTACGCAAGCGTCGCACCGGCCGCAGCCACGGTAACTCCGAGACCGATCCAAAAAAGCGTCCGCGCAAGCCCCCGCTCGTGATGCTCATCGAGGCGATCGGGCAGCGGCTTCGGGTCGGGCGATTGCATAGATCGTCTGTTCGCGCTGGAGCTGCCAAGGTCCCTATTTTGAGGCGGAGCTCGCACTCGTCAAGACCACGTCGTCAACGAACTGTTCGGTGGAGAGTTTCTCATAGCCGTCGCCGTGCACTCCGAAGTAGAGCCAAAAGGTTCGACCGGCATACGCGGCGAGATTCCACTTACCTAACACCCATCCGGCCTTATTATTGACCGCCTTATAGAGATTCACGACAACGTTGCCGCGCGCATCGAGCAGATCGGCCTCTTGGTACGCAAAGGTGGCATCGCTTTCGTCCGAGAGCTGATAGAGCCATACGGTAAGCAAACCGGCCGACGGAACGGTAACGCGTTGGCAGACGCCCGAGTTGCCGCGTGGTTCGCCTGCGCCGCTTCGCGTGCCCGAATATTCGTCGTACGTCCCGCGATACGGATGCTCGGTGGTCGTGTAAGCGCCGACGTCGCCGCACAGATACCAACCGCCGTCGATCGATCCGCTCTCGAACCCGGAGTTTGTAATGACGTTGCTCGAAGGACTTCCGATGGGAGTGGGCACCTGCTGACGCGGCACGTTGAAGTGCCCGGTTACCGCATGACGTTCCGCCGCAAGCGGCGCTGCCCCAACGAGGAGCGCCGCAAGAAGCGCCCCAACTACCCCAACCGGCAGAGTCGTGGGCGCCCCAGCGGCTTTGCCGCCGGCGGGATTAGGAGAGGTGGTCGAGCGGTTGAAGGCACTCGCTTGGAAAGCGAGCAGAGGTGATGAGCCTCTCGAGGGTTCGAATCCCTCCCTCTCCGCCAGGCGCGGCCGTTGCGTCACGCGCCGGCAACGTGATCGACGTGCGCCAACCAAAAATCGAAGCTTGCCCGTGCTTGCGCTTCCAACATCGCGTCGCCCGGTATTACGTCGCGCCCCAAACGACGCGCGAGCGTTGCGCGAGCGCCGTAGTTTGCATCCATAACCAAGTCGGGGATTTGCAACGCCGTTGCCAGCTCTTCAGGGAGAAACGCGTCGGGCGGAAGCGTGCTAATCACAATTTCGGGTGGATTTTCCGCCGGCCACGATCGCGCCTCGAAGCCGCGGCACGTTTCACGTACGCGTTCCTCGTCGCGACCCCATAAGAACGTATAGACATCGTTATCGTGCAGCTCGGCGAGAATTGCGCGCGCCGCCGCGCCATAACCGAGCACTCCAACCCGTTTGAGTGAAACCGGCTCGTCGAGCAAAGCCTCGATCGCGCTGCGCGCGCCGATACCGTCGGTGTTCGTACCGACGACCTGACGCCCAAGGAAGATCGTATTGACGGCTTGGGCGCGAGACGCTTCTTGCGTGAGCACGTCACAGGGCGCAAGCGCTTCCTCCTTGAGCGGATAGGTAACGTTGCACCCTGTATATCCTTCCTCACGCAAGCGCCGGATCGCTGCGGCGCCCTCTCCGCGCGGAACCCGAACCGTAACATAGCTTCCATCGATGCCGGCTTCTTCAAGGAAGACCCGATGCAGCTGCGGACTGACGCTGTGTTCGACCGGATCGCCGACCAGCGCCAGCTTCACCCCCGCCGCTCCGGCAGCATTAAGCGTTCAAAAAACCGGAAAAATCGCGTCACGCCAAAATCCTTAGACTCGATCGGCTCGGTGAGGATCGTGTAAAGCCCGCAGATTTTGCCGCCGAGCACATCGGTGAAGAGCTGGTCGCCCACGACGGCAATTTCGTGCCGGCGCAGCTTCAGAAATCGCTTCGCGCGCAAGAAACCGAACGGCAGAGGTTTGAGCGCATTTGAAAAGCACGCGACGTTGAGCTGTGCCGCTAGGCTATTGACGCGGACGGAAAGGTTGTTGGAGAGCATGACGATCCGAAAACCGCGTTCTAAAGCGCGCGCCACCCAATCGAGATGCTCCTGGGCCAACTCGGTCTCCCCAAAACCCAGCAGCGTGTTGTCCAGATCGACGATGAGACCTCGAATGCCGGCCGCTTCGAGGTCCTCATGCAAGACGTCGTGAAGCCGCGGCGCAAAGCGATTGGGTCCCAACATGTCGTTTGCCTTGCACTGGTTATCCCCGGTATCCTCGGGACTGTCCACATCCCCTACACCATCCGAGCGCTAGGCGCACCAGCGGGCCGCCGACTCCACCGCTCGGCCACAGGAGATGCACAAGGATTTTGGACATGACCCCAATATATTGTGGTAAGGGGCCAGTTTTGGCACTATAGGTATCGGATTCGGGTTCGCAGAATCCATCTCGAGCGAACGTGTGTTCGATGGGCAGGAGCTCCGTATGAAGTTTGCACGCATTTATTCCGCTCCCGGTGATCCGTATGCGGGCGTAAAGTTTGAGCCGCGTAACTCGCGCATCGTCAACCCCGACGGATCGGTTATTTTCGAGACTAAAGATGTCATGGTTCCGGCGAGCTGGAGTCAGGTCGCCGTCGACGTCCTCGCGCAGAAGTACTGTCGCAAAGCCGGCGTCCCCAGAGCGACGATCCGTGTCGAGGAGGAAGGCGTTCCAGGCTGGCTCCAGCGTTCGATTGCCGACGGACCGGCGCTGGAAGCTCTCGGGCGAGACGGCCAATTCGGGGCCGAGCGCGACGCCCGCCAGGTCTTCAACCGGATGGCGGGGTGCTGGGCCTATTGGGGCTGGAAGCACGGTTACTTCGATTCCGAGAACGACGCGCAAATCTATTACGACGAGATGTGCGCGATGCTCGCGCGGCAGATCGGAGCGCCAAACTCCCCGCAATGGTTCAACACCGGATTGCACTGGGCGTACGGTATTTCGGGCCCCCCGCAAGGACATTGGTACGTCGATCCGGCCGACAGTATTGCAAAGTCCTCTCCCGATACGTTCTCGCATCCCCAAGTTAGCGCTTGTTACATTTTAGGGATCGAGGACGATCTCGTTAACGAAGGCGGCATCTTCGATGGCGTAATGCGCGAAGCGCGTATCTTTAAGGGCGGAAGCGGCAGCGGAGCGAATTTTTCGAAGCTCCGCGCGGCCGGCGAGAGACTCACCGGTGGAGGAACCTCGAGCGGGTCTCATGTCGTTCCTCAAAGTATTCGATCGCGCCGCCGGCGCGATCAAATCAGGCGGAACGACCCGCCGCGCGGCCAAGATGGTGGTGCTTAACGCCGACCACCCCGATATCGAAGAGTTTGTCAATTGGAAAGTCCGCGAAGAGCGCAAGGTGGCCGACCTGGTCATCGGCTCGCGTGTCTTCGAGCGCCATCTCAACGCGATTATCTTCGCCGCGCACAATACGCGCGTTCCGGATCACGCTCGACTCGACCCGGCGCTCAATGGCTCGCTGCGCCACGCGATCCGCGAGGCCATCGCGGCCGGCGTCCCCTCGGGCGCGGCGCAGACCGCCCTCGATTATGCGCGCCAAGGGTACACCCGTCTCGAGATCGAGCAGTACGATACCAGCTGGGATTCGGAAGCGTACCTTACCGTTTCCGGGCAGAACTCGAACAACTCGGTACGATTGAGTAACGCTTTCTTTGACGCGCTCGACCGCAACGAAGACTGGCTCCTGACGGCGCGCACGACCGGCGACGTCGTCAAACGCATCAAAGCGCACGAACTTTGGGATCAGATCGCCCTCGCCGCGTGGCAATGCGCGGATCCCGGCTTGCAATTCGATGACACGATCCAAGAGTGGCACACGTGTTCGAACGACGAGCGCATCAATGCTACTAATCCGTGTTCGGAGTTCGTCTTCATCGATGACACGGCGTGCAACCTTGCTAGCGTGAACCTCGTCAAGTTTCTGAATCACGACGGTAACTTTGATGCACAGCGCTTCGCGGACGCGTCGCGGATCTGGACCACGACGTTGGAGATTTCCGTTGCGATGGGCCAGATGCCATCGAAGCGCATCGCCGAGAAAAACCACGGCTATCGGACGCTCGGACTGGGCTACGCAAATCTCGGCACCCTGCTGATGCGAATGGGTTTACCGTACGACTCCGAGGAAAGCTTTGGATGGTGCGGAGCGATCAACTCACTGCTGACGGGGTCGGCGTATCGCACTTCTGCGGAATTGGCGCAGAACCTCGGACCATTCGCGCGCTTTGAAGCGAATCGTGAACCCATGCTGCGCGTCATTCGAAATCATCGCCGTGCCGCTTACGCGGCAGATCCGAGCGAATACGAAGGATTGACAGTCAAGCCGGTGACGCACATGCCGACGCTATTCACGCAAAAAACGTGGGCACTTGCCCGAAAAATGTGGGACGACGCCCTCTCTATCGGCGAGGTAGCCGGTTATCGTAATTCACAAGTTACGGTCACCGCCCCGACCGGAACTATCGGGCTCGTGATGGATTGCGACACCACCGGCATCGAGCCGGATTTCGCGCTCGTAAAATTCAAAAAGCTCGCCGGCGGCGGCTACTTCAAGATCGTTAATCAATCCGTCGATGCTGCGTTGCACAAACTTGGGTATTCGCAGGAGCAGATCGATGCCATCGAGACCTACGCAAAGGGCACCGGAACCCTCGATGAATCCCCGCACATCAATCGTGCGACCCTAAAGGCGAAGGGCTTCGACGATGCTGCGATAGCGCGGGTAGAGGTCGCGCTGCCTAGCGCATTCGAGCTGCCGTTCGTATTCAATAAGTTCGTGCTGGGCGAGGCTTTCTGTAAGGAAAAGCTCGGCCTCACGCCAGAGCAACTGAACGACTGGAATTTCTCGATCTTACGCGACGGGCTCGGTTTTACGTCGCGCCAAATTGAAGAAGCTTCCGCGCATATCTGCGGACGCATGACCGTCGAGGGCGCGCCGCATCTCAACGACGAGCACCTCGCGATCTTCGATTGCGCCACGCCCTGCGGCAAATACGGCACACGCTATATACGGCCGCTCGCGCACGTCGATATGATGGCGGCCGCGCAACCGTGGGTCAGCGGGGCGATTTCAAAGACCATAAATCTCCCCCAAACTGCAACGATTGCCGACGTTCAGGAAGCCTATCGCTACTCGTGGGAACGCATGATCAAGGCTGTGGCGCTGTACCGCGATGGCTCGAAGCTTTCGCAACCGCTCGCCGCGAGCTACGATTTCGGCGGAGACCCGATCGAGCAAGAAACGACCTTTTCATCTCAAGTGCAACCGTTTGCCCAGCCGCTGCAAATTGCCGAGAAGATCGTCTACCGCTACATAGCCAAGCGCCGGTCGATGCCGCAGCGCCGCAGCGGATACACGCAGAAGGCCACGATCGCGGGCCACAAAGTGTACCTGCGCACCGGCGAGTACGAGGGCGGACAACTGGGAGAGATCTTCATCGACATGCACAAGGAAGGCGCGGCCTTCCGCTCGTTGATGAACAACTTCGCCATTGCCATCTCGCTCGGCTTGCAGCACGGTGTGCCGCTCGAGGAGTTCGTCGAGGCGTTCACTTTCACGCGTTTCGAGCCGAACGGTCCCGTCATCGGTCACGATCACATCAAAATGGCGACCTCGATTCTCGACTACATCTTCCGCGAGCTCGCCGTCAGCTATCTCGGCCGCTACGATCTCGCCCACGTGCAGCCCTCAATGCAGATGGACGCCATGGGACCCGAAGCGCTGACTGAGTACATCGCCGAAGAGGAGGCCGGAGTTCAGGTCCGGCCGGCCGGCGTCGCTGAGAAGCTCCATCCCGTCAGCGCGCATCTGCATCCCGGCCACGACGTGCCTCATAGCGCGAGCACGGCAACGGTGCCGGATCGGGCGACAGCCACTTTTTCGCCGTCCGAGGCGGCGGGAACCACCGTCGCAACGCTCGCGCGCACGGAAGCGATCAACGCCTCGCGGGCCAAAGGTTACACCGGCAACGCGTGCTTGGAGTGCGGGCAGCTCACCATGGTGCGAAACGGCGCCTGCGAAAAATGCGACTCTTGCGGAGCCACGTCGGGTTGTAGCTAAAGTTCCCCGGAATTAAAAATCGTCGTCGGGCTCTCGAGTGGAGATAGGCTGCTTCAAGAAGTACGCAGCGTCGTGCGGCGCAGCAATCGGCTGGAATTTGCTCGGTGCTCTCGAAAAGTTGAAGCAATCGGAGAGATCGTCGGCCCGAACGTCGGTCGTGCCGAGCGAGCCAAGGTTAAACGTCTCCTCCGTGAACTTCAGAATGCTGCCGAACTCGTGCTGCACTGTGGATACATAGTGTTGTTTGGCGTAGGGCGAGATCACGATCAAGGGTACGCGAAAGCCGAGCTCGTAGGAGTTGTAGATTTTAGGCGCGATCGGGTCGTACCAGCCTCCCCAGTCGTCCCACGTTACAAAGATCGCCGTATCGTTCCAATACTGACTCTCGCCGATCTTATTGACGACCGACGCGACCCAGGATGGGCCGGAGCCATCGGTAACGCCGGAATGATCCGACTCAGCCGCCGTTGGCGTTATCCAAACGACGTTGGCCAAGGTTCCCGCGTCAACGTCATTGAGCACCCGCGAGGGCGGCGCGACGACGTCGGCTTGAGAATTCGGAGCTCTTCACGAACCGCTTCGATCGCGTCGGGGCCTTGCCATAGGCCGGCCCCGAGATGATTCTGGTAGTAGCGCCAGCTCAGTCCCTGTGCTTCGATCAGCTGGATAAGTGAGTTACGCTGGAAGCAGGGATACGTCGACTGGTTCTCTTGCCCGTATTGATCGATGAGCGTCACGAGCGATCCCTGTGGTGAATCGCAGCCGCCCGTAATCGTTCCTGAGGGCGCGTGCGGATTTTCCGCCGCGCGCAGCGCCGATCCGTCCGCGATCGTCGACGTGCCGCTCAAAAAGTACTGATGCGCCGGAAAACTTGGTCCTTCATTTGTCTGGAACATGTTGCTCGCAAACGTATAACGGCTCGCCATGACGAAATATGGCATCACTTCGGACTTCGGGACGTAGCCGTACGCGCGGACGTCGGAAGCCGGGCACGTTGCGCCCCGATTGCACCACGAACCAACCCGATCGAACCCGTCGACCTGGCCGTTTGCGTATTCGGTTTCGAAGGCACTATGCTTGTGGCTGATATCATAGGGAGCGGTCAGCATCTCCGGCTGCAGCTGCACCGTCTGGCCCCGCGAGTTCTTTGCGGAGAGCACCGTACCGGCGCCCGCCAAACCATTGAAGAGATCGTTCGTCGTCCGGTTTTCTTGGATGATGATGACCACATGCTGAATTTCCGACGACGAGCGATTGGAAAGCGCTCCATGCATCCGCAAAGCTCGAGCCGGGCCGGTTGCTCGACCGCTGGAAGGTTGCGCTTGAGTTACCGGTGAGAGGGAGGTCGGAGCGAGCGTAGAGCTTTGCGCGCATCCTACAAATGCCGCGATAATCCCCACTGTCGAGAATCGGCTCAAGTTCATATTCTCGTCTTTCCTAAGGAGACAAGCGAGTAAGTCCATGCTATCTGTGTGGAAATGCTGGAGTCATCCTGCCGGCAAGAATTCGCCGCTTTCCTGGACAGGCGGCAAGCTTACGCTTAAATTAGCGTTAGGGCGGTGATGTATTCGCACCTGAAGAGTCTGGCGTGAGACCGAAGGCGTCCGCAAAAATACGACGCCTTACGGTGCGATAGGTTGTCGGTACGATCCCGGCCTGGGCTAAAAGTCGTCGTCGGGCTCTTGCGTGGAAACCGGTTGCCTCAAGAAATAGTCGGCGTGGTGGGGCGCTGGAATCACTTGAAAGTTGCTCGGTGCTTTTGCAAAGTCGAAGCAATCGCGCAAATCGTCGGCCCGAACGTCGGTCGTGCCGAGCGAGCCGAGGTTAAACGCCTCCTCGGTGAACTTCAGAATGCTGCCGAACTCGTGCTGAACCGTCGATATGTAGTGCCGTTTGGCATAGGGTGAGATCACGATCAAAGGTACGCGAAAGCTGAGCTCATAGGAGTTGTAGATTTGAGGCACGATCGGGTCGTACCAGCCTCCCCAGTCGTCCCACGTTACGAAGATGGCCGAATCCTTCCAATACTTGCTCTTGCCAATCTCATTGACTACCGACGCTACCCAGGATGGACCGGAACCATCGGTAATGCCGGCATGATCCGACGCAGCCGACGTCGGCGTTACCCAAACGACGTTGGCTAAGGTTCCCGCATCGATGTCCTTGAGCACCTGCGAGGGCGGTTCAACGACGTCGGTTGAGAATTCGGGGCTCTGCCAGACTGCTTCGATTGCGTCGGGTCCGTTCCAAAGTCCGGCCCCAAGATGATTCTGGTAGTAGTGCCAGCTCAGCCCCTGTGCCTCGATCAGCTGAATAAGCGAGTTGCGCTGGAAGCAGGGATACGTCGACTGGTTCTCTTGCCCGTATTGGTCGATGAGCGTCACGAACGACCCCGGCGGTGAATCGCAGCCCCCCGTATTGCCCCCCGAGGGCGTGTGTGGATTTTCCGCCGCGCGAAGCGGCGATCCATCCGCGATCGTCGACGTGCCGCTCAGCAAGTACTGATGGGCCGGAAAGCTCGGTCCCTCGTTTGTCTGAAACATCCTGCTTGCGAACGCAAAACGGCTCGCCATGACGTAATATGGCTCGACTTCGGACTCGGGCACGTAACCGTATGCGCGGACGTCGGGGGGCGGGCACTTCGCATTGGGATGGCAGCGAGAACCGACTTTATCGAACCCGTTGCCCTGGCCATCTGCATATTCGGTCTCGAAGGCCTTATGCTTGTGGCTGATGTCATACGGCGCAGTCAGCGGCACCGGCTGCAG
The DNA here is from genome assembly GCA_963826325.1 of Vulcanimicrobiota bacterium. Classification (GTDB taxonomy): domain Bacteria; phylum Vulcanimicrobiota; class Vulcanimicrobiia; order Vulcanimicrobiales; family Vulcanimicrobiaceae; genus Cybelea. Next base: position 86,059 of record CAWGWT010000010.1, on the reverse strand, counting down.
TTGCACCGTCTCGCCCTGCGAGTTCTTTGCGGTGCGTACCGTGTCGGCGCCCGGTAAGTCATTGAAGAGGTTGTTCGCCGTCCGGTTTTCTTGGATGATAATGACCACGTGCGCAATCTTCTTAAAGCGTTTGGGGGACGCTCCAAACATCCGTAACGCTTGAGTAGCGCCGGTATCTTGACCGCCGCCAGACGGCTGTGCTTGAGACGCCGATGACTGGGACGTCGGTGCGAACGTCGAGCTTTGGCTGCACCCAACCAATGCCGCGATTACCCCAAGTGCCGAGAATCGTGTCCAGCTCATATTCTCTTCTCTCCAAAAAGCTGCTACGCGAGTACGTCAATGCTATAAGCGGCCTCACCCGTAGTCAAGATGGAGAGAAAAGAAATTAACGATAAAGATGATTATGGTGCGATAACTTTCGTCATCCTCGCAACGGAGTAACCTAGACTACTTGGATCGCCGCCATCATCCCGCGATCCTCGTGAAAAAGCATATGACAATGGAAGACGAACGTCCCGCGGGGCACGTTACGAAAGTCGAGCACGATCTTGGTGATTCTCGGCCGAACCAGCGGGTAGTTAGGATCCCAATGGTTCGGCAGCAGCTTCCCGATCGGAACGAATACCGTGTCGCGGGTGAGCGGAATGCCCGCCGGGCTCGTCTCTTGCACGAATGCCATCTGATGAATGTGAAACGCGTGCGCTTCCATCGTCGCGTTGACGAGATACCACTCCTCTACGCTGCCTTTTTTGACGATGATGTCGGCATTTGACGGTACGGTCGCCCCGGCACGATAAACTGGCCAATACGGGTGCTCGTGGAAGTCCGGGTTCGTCGTATTGGTGATAAAAAAAGCCTCATGCAGCGGAATCGTTCCGTTCTTCGGCAAGGCATACTCGGTAAACGTGAAGGCGCGGCGGCGGACAAGTGACGGATGCGCTCGTACAAAAGCGACGAGCCGTGCGGCCGGCGTATCGGCGATCACCGCGGGCCTGGAACTCATCGTCACAGTCTGGCTTCCCGAGCCGGGAACCGCGGTGATTCGCAGCAGATCGTGATGCATCTGGAAGAATGCGTCTTTGCCCTCGCAGTAGTGCTCGCTCGAGACCGTATACGTCTCACCGGGCCGGCCGGTAAACAGGATGTCGGCGCGCGACATCGACGTCAGAAAAACGCCGTTCATTGCGATGTACTCTGCGAGCGGATGTTCCGTATTTCCGGACACCGGAATGCCGTCGAGCCCCACAACGTGGAGCGGTTGCACCGGCCGGACGAATCCGAATTTGCAACTGCGTTGCCGAATCCGAGGTCCCATTGAGAATCCGCAGCAGCTGCAGCTGCGCCGGGACTTGAGCTTGCCGGCACGTCTGCGCCATTGACCGCGACCACCGCCTCGGATTGGAGACCGTTACAGCCGCTCGACTCGAGCGTGACGCCGCCGGCTCGCATCGGGTACGTGACCGGCCAGGCCGGAGGATTGAACGGATCGTACGCGACGGGTCGCTCGGCGCGAAGCGCAGCCTCGTGCGCTACTGCGTCCGTAACAAAGGCGTCCTCATTGGGTGCGAAAGAATTGTCCAGTAAGAACGGTATCCGATAGCGCAATATGATGACGTGCTCGGCTGCGCGAGAAAGCTGCACTTCATCGGGTTCGACGATCCACGCGCCGTCGAGGCCGCCGGCGACTTCATCGCCCGACGCACCGTGCGAGTGCGGGTGATACATGTATAAACCGGGCGGCTGCGTGAAAGGAATCGTGACGCGATACTCGCACGCGTGCATCGGGGTGCTCAAGGTCGACAAGAAGATGTTCTCTTCGTTCGCCGGTCCTTCGAAGCCGTGGAAGTGAATGTTCGTGTCGGCGGGATGTACCGGCATGTATCGGTCGTCGATGGTATGGTTCAAGTATCCGACGTAATGTGTCGTTTTGGCAGACGGCATCGGCATCGGCTTACATGGGGGAATGAGCGCTGACGAAACGCGTTCGCCTCGGCTTTGACCGGAAATGTCGTTGACGATCCGAAGGGCGAAATGCTCGCCGCGCCGGACCCGAATCGTGGGCCACATCGTTCCCGTCGCGCCGTTCCACGTATAGCCATAGCAGTACCGCAAACCCTCCCGGTGAACCGTGAGAATCAGCTCGTGCTCGCCCATCGAATCGACGGGAAGCGTCCAGACGTCAATGTCGGGCGGCTCGACGATCTCTCTTGAACTCGGCGCTTGCGCGCAAACATTCGCATGCGGTGCGGCCGACGACGCGATGCTCGGCCCCGGCGTAGCGCCGGCAATCCACGCAAATGCGCTGAATAAAACCAACCACGCCAAGGGAGATCGCTTCACGTCATGAGTTCCACGACGTTCCCAGACGGATCGCAAACGTAGAACGAAACTCCGGCCGGCGCTTCATTGGCGCGTTCCTCAACGATTTCGACGCCGTGCGCGGCCAGGTGCCGGCGTAGTACCGTCTCATCGGCCTTGACGCGCAATCCGATGTGATCGACGTTACGGCCTCCGGCCACCGGCGGCAGCGCCCACGCGCCTTCCGGCACCGACGTATCGACGACGTCGAGGTGTGAGGCACCCACGCGCAGCTCGACCATCGCATACTTGGGAAGCCGCGACTCGACGTGCGCGCCGAGCACGCCTTCGTAAAATGCGAGCGTCCGGTCGAGACCGTTCACCAAGAGCAAGACGTGCTCGATCCTGTCGAGAGTCAGAGGCGGCGACTTCGGTTCAGTTGGCATGGCGGCGAAGGTTTCAAGGCTTCGCCGCTCTTTTACTTCTGCTTGCGGTTGATTGCTTGCACCGGCTGTTCCTTATTCATGATTCATGCTCGAGCGACCTCGAACGCCGAGCTCCTTGGCGCGTTCCTACAGCGCTTCTTTTGTATGATCGTTATGGCCGAGGTTTCTGGGTAGGTATCCTGCGCCTTCTTCGGCGAGGGTTGAGCGCATTTTCGATCGTGGCATGGCGTGGAATTAATACCCAGGATTTTCGACCGGAGCCCGCGATTATCGCCGCATGACCCGTATTGTTACTGCACTGATCGCTACGTCGTTCATCGCTACCTCGCTTGGAGTTGGAGCTTCCGGGGCACCCTCGCCATCCCAGCAACTCACGAGCAAGCTGCAATGGCGCAGCATCGGGCCGTATATCGGCGGCCGCTCCGTCGCGATTGCCGGCGTGCCGAACCAGCCGAATCTTTACTATTTCGGCGGCGTCGAGGGCGGCGTTTGGAAGAGCACGAATTACGGCTTGAGCTGGTCGAACATCACCGACGGTAAGATTCCCGGAATCGCGGACCCGATCGGCGCGCTAGCAGTAGCGCCCTCGAATTCGAACGTGATCTATGCCGGTACCGGTGAGGCCGACATTCGTAGCGACTTCGACACCGGCGACGGCGTCTACAAAACGACAAACGCCGGCAGGACGTGGTCGTACGCCGGTCTACGCGAGACGCATATGATCGCGAAGCTCGTGATCGATCCGCGCGATCCGAACGTCGTCTATGCGGCTTCGATGGGTCACGTCTTCATGCCGAACTCCGAGCGCGGTATCTTCAAGACGACCGACGGCGGCGCAACGTGGCGTAAAGTCCTTTTCGTCGACGACAACACCGGTGGCGTCGACCTTGCGATGGACTCGCGCGACCCAAAGGTCCTTTACGCCGCGATGTGGCAAGCGCAGCGCCGACCTTGGACGCTCATCAACGGCGGTCCGGGAAGCGGGCTCTTCAAGACGACGGACGGCGGCGCGCATTGGAACAAGATTTCAACCAATCGGGGATTTGCGACCGGGATTCTCGGCAAGATCGGCGTCGCGGTCGCGGCGAGCAATCCGCGCGTCGTTTACGCCATCGTTCAAGCGCGCGAGGGCGGCGTCTTCCGGTCGAATGATGCAGGCGCAACGTGGAAGCGAGTAAACTCCGAGTGGAAGCTACGCCAGCGTGCATTTTACTATACGGCAATTTTCGTCGATCCCACGAACCCCGAGGTTGCATATGCTCCCGAAGTTGACGCCGTTTACAAGACGAAAGACGGCGGTAAGACTTGGAGCGGCTTGCAGACGCCCCACGGCGATAATCACATCGTCTGGATCAACTCGCACAACCCGAAGATTCTTCTCGTCGGTGACGACGGCGGCGGATCCGTCTCGATCGACGCCGGGCAGACTTGGAGCAGCGACCTCAATCAGCCAACGGGCCAATTTTACCACGTCGCGATCGACGACCAGTTTCCGTTCCACGTCTTCGGGGCATCGCAGGACGAAGGCGCATACGAGGGCGTAAGCGCCGAGGTCGGGCCCGGCATCGGACCCGACGCGTGGCATTCGGTGGCGCTCGGCGAGAGCACGTTCATTGCGCCCGATCCCGACGACGTCTACGTAACCTACGGAAGCGGTTATTATAGCTCGCTAGCCCGGCTCAATCGCATTACCGGCGATGAAAAGAACGTCAGCCCCTGGCCGCGGTATATGGCCGGCAACCCGGCGATCGAAACGAAGTTCCGTTTCGGATGGACGCATCCGATCTTCTTCTCTCCCGCGAATCCGCACGAGTTGCTAGTCGCCGGCCAAGTCGTCTTCTCCAGCACGGACAAAGGGCAGACTTGGAACATCATCAGCCCCGACTTGACGCGAAATGATCCCAGCACCGAAGGGACCTCCGGCGGCCCCGTCTATCCCGATCAAACCGGGGCGGAGACGTTTCCGGATATCGCGTCGCTGGCCGTCTCGCCGCTCGACGCCAACGTGTTGTGGGCCGGCTCGGCCGATGGACTCGTCCACGTGACGATCGATCACGGCAAGCATTGGACGCTCGTGACGCCACCGCAACTTCGCCAGTGGGCGCAAATTAGCTCGATCGAGCCCTCGCATACGGCGAAGGGAACGGCGTATCTCACGGCTTCCCGATACATGTGGGACGACTACCATCCGTACTTATACGAGACGACCGATTACGGCGCGCATTGGACGACGCTCACGAACGGGCTGCCTCCAGATCAGTATCTCTTCTGCGTACGGCAGGATCCGCGTGAGCCCAACCTGCTTTTCGCTGGTACGCGAAGCACAATATATCTCAGCCTCGACGGCGGAGCACAGTGGGAGCCGCTCACCCTCAATCTGCCCGGCGTTCAGGTGCGTGACCTTGCGATCGACACCCGCGAAGGCGAGCTCGTGGCCGCCACGCATGGTCGCGCGTTCTGGATCATGGATAACATCGCGCTGCTCGAACAGTTTGCCCGCGAAACCACGCTTTCAACTGCTGGCACTCAGCTATTCAGCCCTGAAACGGCGTGGCTTTCGAACGCGTATGGCGGGCCGACGTTCTTACAGATTCCGAACTACGGTGACAATCCGAAATATGGCGCCGCCGTGTTCTTCAACTTGCCCCCGAGTTACACTGGGCGCACGCCGGCGACGATCTCGTTCCTCGATGCAAATGGCACGACGATCCGAACGTTTACGCTTCACCTAAAGCGCAAGCGCGCACCGAAGCTAACGCCGGAGCAGGAAGAGAAGCTCGACGCCAATCAGGAGCGGGAGCACGAGCTCGAAACGCTCGCGAGCGCACAACCGGGCATGAATCACTTCCAATGGGATCTGAAGTATGCGCCGGCCTATGACTATCCCGGATTCAAAACGGTTCCGACTGACGATTGGGCCGATTCCGCGGACGGTCCGACGGTCGTTCCCGGGCCGTATACCGTCGTGCTTCAATACGGTTCGCAGCGGCTACAAGCTTCCCTAAGAGTGCAGCTCGATCCGCGCATCCATCCCGCTCCTGGCGATCTGGAAGCACGATTGGCGCTCGAGATGCAGTTGCGCAGTTCGATCGACCGGCTCGATCGCGCGATTGCCGCGGCATTGAGTGCGCGCAATCGCGCGCCGACTGCGCAACGCGTGCAGATCGACGGCGAAATCGCTTCGCTAACGCTGCTGGGCGTGAGCTCCAGTGAATATGACGTCATCTATCCGACGAAAATTCGCGAGCAGCTCGGATTCCTGATGAACTCGCTCGAAGGCGCCTACGCGCGCCCGACGGCAGCAGAGTATGCGGCGGCCAAGGACCTCGAGGCGCTCGCTACCGCCGGCGAGGCGCGGTTAATCGCGCTGACTCAAGAGTAACAGTATGAGTCGGACGACGCATCGCCGCCCTGCAGACGGACTTGGTGCACGCGGTGCTTTTCATCGAACTCCGCAAAGAATTTCGGGTCGAATGCCATCGTGCCGTCTTGGGCGATGTCGAGCTTCACCATCCAACTCTTAACGCCATCGGGATAGAACTGATCGTCCCACGCGCGATAAAGTGAGTTTGTGAAGTAGACGCGCCGTCCATCGCGGCTGATCTCGACCATCTGCGGCCCTCCGGCGAGTGGTTTCGCGGAGTCGCTTGGATGCGCCGCACGGCGCACGATGCCGCCGATGTGGACCGAACCGACGAGTTTGGGATGAAAAGGATCGCTCACATCGTACTGTCGCATCTCGCCAGTGCCCCAACAGGAAGCGTACAAATAGCGGTCGTCGAGCGATAGATCGATGTCGCTGAGCAACGGCGGAACGGCGGAGAACCCTTTTAACAAATCGGGCAACTGCGCCGGATCGGCCGGCTCGGCCGGAATCTCGATGACTTTTTGCACGTCCCACTTGCCGTTTTCGCGGTGCCAAAGCCAAATCGAGCTCGACAAGTCCTTGAGCGACACGACGACACCGACGAAACCGTAGACCTTTGCCGGGTCGTGGGCCGGTCGCAATTCGAGCGTCATTTGCTGCTCGGCGCCGAGATCGACCGATTGAACGTGCCGTCGCCGCCGCAGATCCCAGAAGTGCAGCTGATGGCCGTATTTTCCCTCGAGAAGCAGGCTGGGGTTGAGGCCGCCCTCGATCATGTTCGGCGTTCCCCATTCGCTTGTGACCATAACGTCGTGTGTCAAATGCCACCAGAAATCGTACGCAAGGTATTGCGGCCCGCGATCGACCTCCCACCGTCCGATGATATCGAACGTATCGCAATCCATCATGAAGATTCCGCCCGGGCCGTCGCCGTCCGCATTGCCGAGCGCGCTGACGTAGATTGCATCGGGTCCGCAATGAACCGTATGCGGCCGCGTGTAGCCCGTACGTTCGATCAGTTCCTGCGGCTCGATCACGCGCACGATTTTTGGTTGCGCCGGATCGGGCTTCGTGTCGATGACGTGTATGCGCGAGGACCGTATTCCGGGAACGATCAGGAACCGCCGCTCGACGTGTGGACGCGGGGCGAACGGGCAAAGCGCCGCGCTACACGCGTTCCAACCAAAGTGGTGCAGCTCGTCGCCGGTATTGGGAAGTTCAACGCGGCCAAGCTCGGTAGCGTAGTTTGGCGAAGCGGTGTTGGTATCGACGACGGCGAGTGCATCGGGTGATCCGTTTGCGCTTGCGCTGAGTAGCGCAACGTAGGCAAGAGTCTCGGGAGGAGCCTGCATCGCGTCTTTTGCGGATGCGTAGAATGTTGGGTCCGGTTTGAGCAGCATAAGGGAGAGACGCTTGGGTTCCCGCGGAGCGATTTCCTGGCGACCGCGCTAAGTCAGCAGCGTGATGGCTCCGCTGGCGAGCAACGCGGCCGCCCAGACGATGTCCATATTGAACCATGCCGTGCGCAAGAAACTCACCCCAACCTTCGTGTAGATCACGAGGGCAACGGCCGTAAGGGCGATCAAGTAGCCTAACGTGTGCACGCTCACGATAAGGGCGCCGAGCGCATAACTACCGTGCGACGGAGCCGGGGGCATCGCCATCCCCATTGCCGATTGCTTAGCGGCCGAAGCACCGGTGACGAATGGGGCGAGCATTAATCCGGCACCGTGCGCGGTCGAGACGAGAAATCCCCACAGCACGAGCCCCCAGAACCCAACTCGCATGCCCACCCATCGAGGGTGGCGCGCACGCACCAATCGGTACGCACCGAAAGCCAGCAGTATCGATCCGGCGACACGATGTACGATCGCGTGCGGAAACTCTGTCGCGGCAAAGGCCAAGAGTAGAACGATAAGCGCAACCGAGGCGATGTGCCCGAGCACCAGCGGTACGACCGCACCAAGAACCGCCGCGCTGCTGCGTTCTTGGAGCCCGAGCGCAACGGCAAAGAGCCAGCCCATGGCGGGGTTCACGCCGTGATAGCAGCCGAGCAGAAAGACGGCGAGCCACACTACGCTACGGCATCGGGCAGAATGATGCCGGCGAGGTTGAGCGGGTCGTAAGATCCTAGGGTGATCGGCTCGTTATTCGGCCCGATCCGCCGCGCCGCGCGCAACGCGTCGACCGCTTCCGGCAGCGCGAACTGTTCGCCGACGAATCCCGCAACAAAGCGGCCGCCGCGAATCTCTCCGCGCGCCTCCATGCGACGCAGCACACCGAGAAGCTCGCGCCACCGCGGCGCGACGCTCTCGCGCGCGATGACGTCGCGAAAGACGATACCCCAGCGCGCCAGCAATCGCCGCGCAAATGCTTCGCGATCGATGCGTTCGGTGGCGGCTTGCAGCAGCGCCCATCGCCCGCTCGAGGAGCGAGGACGCGCGCGCAGCCCCTTCTCGCCGAGACGGCGCTTTGCGTCGCTCAAGGAGCGGAGTGCATCGAACCCGTCGGCCGTAACCAAACCGGCGGCGACCAGTTGCCAGAGTGCCTCCTCCACTTCACTCGGCAACCGTTTGGTGGCGCGCGCGATCTCGGCAAAGAATGGCGCGCGCAATCGCTCGATCTCTTGGAGAATCTCACGCGCCGCATGTGAAAGCCGGGCGCGATCGCCTTCGCGCCGGAGGATCAGTTCGTCGGCATTAGCACGCAGAAAGAGGCCGATCGGCGCAAGCCGCGTCGGCCGCACGCTCGGGCGCTGGTCCAACGGGCCCGCTTCGAGCGCGGGATGAGGTGAGAGCCGCCCCCACATCACGTCGCCTGCGTAACAAAGCCGATCGAGAAGCTCGGGGCGATATCCGGCGATCCGCGCCGGCAGAATCTGCGTCTCCCAAGCGAATGCCGGAATCTCATATCCCTCAAGCTGGCGCACGATCTGCAGCGTTCCGTCGATACCGTGCAGGCGCGTCTCCGGCGCCACATGCTGCCACCGCCGGAGGAAGGTAAGATATGTCGCCGTGGTAACCGGTTCGATCTCGCGCCGCAAGGTTCCGATGGTCAAGCGGTGGATACGCGCGAGCACGCGCCGGTTACACCACTCTTCGGCGCCAATCGGCCCGGTGAAGTGGCCGCGCAAGACCTGACCCTGCGCTTCGAGGTGAAGCAGCGCCGCCTCGACCACGTCGTTACCTATTCGTAAGCCTTCACCCAACCGCGCAACGGTGAGCGGCGCGCTGCATTCTAGCCAACCTCGCAGGATCTCCGTTACCGCTTCCACGCACGCTTCGGGCTCGCCACCGTAAGCTTTATGCGCAAGATGCGAACGCTCCGCGCACGTCCAAAAGCCATTTATAGTACTCGCGCGGCGGTCGGCAACAAGCTCATCGAACCAACCGCTCCAAGCGGGGACCGGCTGCAGGACGATGAGCGTGGCCAAGGCGTCGTGAAGTTCATCTGCGTCGCGCACGACCGGCCACGATTCGGCGGCAACCTCCGCGATGGCGGTCGGGTCGAGCAAGCCTGCTCCGTCGACGTCGTCGCGCAGCGTTCGACGCAACTGCACCGCTCGCGCGCGTCGCTCCTCCAACGGAGCATCATCGAGGTATGCATAAGGGTTGGCGTTGAGTATCTCATGACAAAACGGCGACGGCTCCGGCGTATCGATCGCGACGGTGCGCACCGTCCCGGTTTCCACCGCGCGCAGTACACCGAAAAGCTCGTCGAGATCCATCGCTTCATGGAGGCAGTTGCCGATCGTTTCGCGGACCAAAACGTGATCGGGAATGCGAATTGGTCCGGTGAGATTCTCGGGGCACGCCGCTTGATCCGGAAAGATGGCCGCGAGCAGATCGTCGGCGCGCATGCGTAGCAGCTGCGGGGGCACTTTGCGGCCACCGCGAAAGCGCAGAATAGCCAAAGCCCGCGCCGCATTCCAGCGCCAGCGCGCTGCGAACATCGGTGCTGGGAGGAGCGCCTGCGTCAAGGTGGGTTCGGCGCTCGCCGATTTTACGAACTCGAAAACGGCGTCCAGCGGAAAGGCGTGCTGGTCGGTCAGCGAGAGCACGAAGCCGTTATCGGTTGCAGCAGCCTGCAGCTCGAGATTGAACGACCTGCAGAATCGCTTTCGGAGTGCGAGTCCCCATGCGCGGTTGACGCGTGCGCCGAAGGGCGTGTGCAGGATCAGCTGCATGCCACCGCCTTCGTCGAAAAAGCGTTCCGCGACAATCGTGCTATCGGTCGGGACTACGCCAAGAATCGCTTTGCCGGCTCGCACATACGCGACCGCCTGTTCCGCTCCCGCATGGTCGAGGGCGCACTCCCGCTCGAGCCAGTCCCACGCGGCTGCATCGTCGCGGTCGTCGATTGCGGCGCGCACGGCGCAGACCTCGCGCGAGAGCTCGATCGTTCTTCCCAGCCCTTCGCCGTTCCAAAACGGGATAGAGGGCGGCGCGCCGTGCGCATCCTCGACGCGGACGACACCGGCCTCTACCCGCCGAATCTTCCACGAGTTTGTACCGAGCAGAAAGATATCGCCCGCCATGCTTTCGATCGCAAAATCTTCGTCGAGCGTGCCGATAACGTGACCGTCCGGTTCGACGACGACATTGTAGTTCGCCGTATCCGGAATCGCGCCGCCGCACGTAATCGCGGCTAGGCGCGCACCGCGCCGCGCACGCAAGCGACCGTTGACGCGATCGTGATGCAGAAATGTTCCGCTGCGCCCGCGCGACGTCGCTACTCCGTCAGCGAGCATGGAGACGACTTCATCGAAGTCGCGGCGCTCGAGGTCGCGATACGAATAGGCGTTACGAATCATCGCATAGAGCGAATCGGCCATCCACTCGTGTTGAGCACACGCGGCGACGATCTGCTGCGCGAGTATGTCGAGCGGGGCGGCCGGTATCTTGAGGGCATCGAGTGCCCCGGAGCGAATTCCGCGCACCAGCGCGGCGCATTCGAGGAGCTCGTCGCGCGTGGTTACGTAAAAGATGCCTTTCGGCCTGGCTCCGACCCAGTGCCCCGACCGCCCGATGCGCTGCAGTGCAACGGAGATCGCGCGAGGGGAGCCAAGTTGCACGACGAGATCGACTGAGCCGATGTCGATGCCCAATTCAAGAGACGCGGTCGCTGCCACCGCTCGCAATTCGCCGCTTCGCAATCGACGCTCGACGTCGAATCGCATTTCGCGCGCAAGGCTCCCATGGTGTGGCATGACAAAGCCTTCGCCGAGACGCTCGTTCAGCGCAAAAGCTACCCGTTCGCTCATGCGCCTCGTGCCTACGAAGATCAAGGTCGTGCGGTGGGCGCGGATTTGCTCGGCAACCCGATCGTAGATCTCGGCCCACATCTCCTTGCTCGCGACCGGCCCCAGCTCGTCGGCGGGAACCTCCACCGAGAGCTCCATTTCCCTGCGATGCCCAACGTTCACGATCGTCGCGCGAGGGCTCAAGAAGCGCGCCACTTCCTCGATCGGACGGACCGTCGCGGAAAGACCGATCCGCTGCGGCGCTTTGCCACCGGCGCGAAAGATGAGATCGTCTAAGCGCGCAAGCGTCAGCGCGAGGTGCGAACCGCGCTTATCTGCCGCCATGGCGTGTATCTCATCGATGATGACCGTCGTCACGCCCGAAAAGAGAAGCCGTGATTTCTCAGCAGTCAATAGGATAAAAAGCGACTCGGGTGTCGTTACCAACACGTGCGGCGGTTTGCTCAGCATCTGCCGGCGCTGGGAAGGCGTCGTGTCGCCGGTGCGCACCGCCGTGCGAATGGGGCTCAGCGCAGCCCCGCGACTGCTCGCGAGCGCAACTAGCGCCGCAAGCGGTTTCTCGAGATTCTCACGAACGTCATTGGTCAGCGCTTTTAGAGGTGAGACATAGACCGCGAGCGTTCGATCTGGAAGCGCTTCCGCGCTCGCTTGGCGCACGAGATCGTCGAGCGCAAGCGTAAAGGCAGCGAGGGTCTTCCCGGATCCAGTCGGTGCAGAGATCAATACGTCATTGCCGGCGCGAATGGCGGGCCAGCCCCAAGCTTGGGGTTCCGTCATCGTGCCAAAATTTGAGGAGAACCATTCCCGCACGAGCGGATGGAATTCGTCGAGCATGCGCGTTCGTATTCCACCGCCGCAGAGCCATCCCCCGGGCCCGTTGGGCAGGCACGCAGGCGCCTCGAACGCGGATTAGCCGCCTGCCACGACGGGCAAAAAGAGCGGCATGAAACACTCATTGATACTCTCGTCGGTGCTTGCGCTCGGCCTGGGCATCTTGCCGCATGTAGCGCTGGCACAAGCCGCTGACCAGAACGCCACGACGGCGCCGATGGCAACGGCGACAATGAATCCTATGGCCACCGCCACGGCCGCGCCCGGAGTGAGCAGCTACCCCGAAACGACGGCTCCAGGAAACGGCACCGGTTGGTGGGGCCTGGTCGGTTTGCTCGGCCTTCTTGGGCTCTTCGGCATGCGCGGCAATCGAACGACGACGATTACTTGACCTAAGGCCGCACGGGAAGAGCTAGGCGCTGCGGCCCGAAGCCGGGCCGAATGCTCAACCTTCTCTTTGCGGCGGTCTTGCAGGTCGGTGACATGGGGAGAATCGTCGATCTCGAGGAGCCGGCGATTTCGCCCAACGGCAGCCGCATTGCAGTCGTTGCAATCGCGCAGGATCTCCCCCACGCGGCATACCTCAATACGTTGGTCCTCGTCGATGCGCAATCGGGCCGGATGCAAACGGCGGCGCGCGCACCCGGTGTTGCGGTTCCGCGCTGGTCCCCGCGCGACGAGCGCCTGGCCTATATCGCGCGTCCGTCAGAAAACGGCATTGCGCAACTCTTCGTCCGCGCCCCGAGCGGAGAAACCGCGCAGCTCACGCATGCCCTGGGCGACGTCATTGATGCGGCGTGGAGTCCAAATGCTCAGGAGATCGCGTACGTCGCCGCCGACAGACAGGAGCCGGCGCCGTTCTTCTTTGCCGGCGACAACGACTACACGGCAACTGCGTTGACCCCGTCCGACCATCTTTGGATAGTTCCGGCCGGCGGCGGGCGAGCCCGCAGGCTCACTAGCGGCTCGTGGACGATCGCCCCGACTGATCCTGGGGGAATATTCTCACCGCAGATAGCTTGGACGCACGATAGACGTCACATCACGTACACGCGCGTCGAGAACACGTTCAGCGGCGATGACGAGCGCTCGACGCTATGGCAGATCGACGTTGCGACGCGAGCGACGCGCAAACTTACCGGTCACGCCGAGCTCGAGCTCAGCCCGGCCTACTCACCCGATGGCTCACGCTTGACGTATTGGTATCCGCTCAACGGCGACTTCAACTCCGAGAATACGCTGCGAATCGTAGCCGGTGCTCGCGATCACCAGCTCGCTTCCGACTTGGATCGAAACGTTGCCGGATCGCTCTGGTTTCCCGACAGCAGACATCTTCTGGTCTGCGCGAGCGATCACACGCAAAATCGCCTGTGGAAAGTCGATCTTGCCGGAAATCTCGTTCCCCTAAGGCTGGGCGATCTTCACGTCGTCTGCGACCCTTACTCCAGCAGCACGTTCGACGCGGGGATTGCGGCCGACGCAGCGCGCGACGGCTCGATCGCCTTCATCGCAACGAGCGCTAGGAGCGCTCGCGAGCTGTACTATCTGCCCGCAGGATCCGGCACTCCGCGGCAGCTGACGCACTTCAACGCGTTTCTTTCGCGCATCACGCTCGGTGCAATGACCGAGCTCAACTGGACGGGTCCCGACGGGTTTGCCGAAGACGGCGTCGTGACTCACCCGCCCTCGTTCCGCGACGGCGTCAAGTACCCCGCGGTGCTGCTGATTCACGGCGGTCCGGGACTCTCGAGCAGTCGCGACTTCGTGTGGGAGGCATGGCCGCTCGCACAGATGATCGCCTCGCGCGGCTACGTCGTCTTGCAGCCGAACTATCGCGGCAGCGATAACCTCGGCAACGCGTACATGACGGCGATCGTCCACAACACCGTCGTCGGACCAAGCGCCGACATTCTTGCGGGGCTCGATGCCCTCGAAGGGCCCGGGGGCGTCGACGATGCGCGCGTCGCGGTCTCCGGCTGGTCGTACGGCGGCGAGTTGACGTCGTGGCTTATCGGCCACGATCACCGCTGGCGCGCGGCAGTCTCCGGCGCGGCAGTAAACAGCGAGTTCGACGAATACAACCTCTCGACGTCCAACGTGCAGGACCGCTATCCGCTTGGAACTTCGCCGTATACGGACGACGGTCAGCGCATCTACCGCGACAACTCCCCGATTACGTACTACGGGCAGATCAGGACGCCGACCCTCATTTGGGGCACGACGCTCGATCCGGTCGTACCGATCACGCAATCGTACGCGCTCTATCATGCGCTGCGCGACAACCACGTACCGGTGCGATTCGCGGTCTTCCCAGCGACGACGCACGGCCCCGCCAATCCTCGCCAGACCGCCGAGCTTACACGACTATGGCTCGACTGGCTCGATGACCATCTGCGCTGATGAGCGCCCCTCATCCAATCGTCAGGCCAGGACGTTATAGGGAGCATGAAGCTCTTTAGTGCGGCCGTTCTCTTCCTTAGCCTCAGCAGCCTCAGCATCGCGGGAGCCGCGCCCGCCCCCGCGGGTGTGCCCGCGCAGCGCGTCGTGCTCGCCGGCGGATGCTTCTGGGGAATGCAGCTTGTTTTCGAGTCGCTCAAAGGCGTCGATACCGTGGTGGCCGGCTACGCGGGCGGCAATGCCGATACCGCTGTGTACGAAACGGTGAGCACCGGAACCACCGGGCATGCCGAATCGGTCGAAATCACTTACGACCCCGCACGGATCTCGTTCAAAAAACTGCTCGACGTCTATTTCCTCGTCGCACACGATCCGACGCAGCTCGATCGCCAAGGTCCCGACGTGGGCTCACAATACCGCTCGGAAGTTTTCTACACGTCGGCGCAGCAGCGTTCAGAAGCGCTTGCGTATATCGCGCACCTTAGCGGCGACCGGATCTATTCATCGAAGATCGTGACGATCGTCGCGCCTCTGCGCGGCTTTTATCCGGCCGAGGCTTACCATCAGGATTTCGCGGTGCACAACCCGCAAGATCCCTACATCGTCATCAACGATCTTCCGAAGCTGCGTAAGCTTCGCCAAGAGTATCCGACGCTGGTCAAAGCCAACGCGCCCCTAAAGGGATAGCCTCTCCACCTAGAGCGGGGCGTCGGCACCGTGATCCGCGTAGGAGCGCGGATCAAAATACCATTCCGGCAACGACACCGGAAACGTGATGTCGTTGAAATCGTAATCTACCGTCGCGTCTCGGCCCAGATACTCGGCGTCGGCCTGATAGGTCGGCGTTCCGTGAATGTGCGTGACGACGGGCATGTTATTCATCCAGCTCAGCGTGATGGTGAAGAGCATCGGATAGACGTGCTTGCCGCTGTCTTCCTCGTAGAGCTTATCGGTGGCAACGACCTCTTGGAGTTCCAGCGTCTTTCGGTCGACGAAGAGCTCGCGCAAACGGTTGCGATCGGGATCGCGCCGCGCCTGAAGACTTACGTGGGTGAGGTTGCCTTCGTCGGCGATGCGCGTGACGCGGTAATCGAATTCGCCGAGCACCGTAACGCTGGCAATCACCGGGGGCAGACTTCCGGTCGGCTCGGGCGTCGGCACGAATTCACGCGGATTGGTATGCGGGTGGACGGGCGCCGGCTCGAAGAGATCGGCCGTTGGAGGCCCCGGATCCCACGGTTCGTTAAAAGAGGGCCGAAGAAACTCGAGCGTGCCGCGCGCCGAACCGCGATAGACTCGGCGCCCCAGCGCCGCGCGATCGTACGTGCGACACCAAATGTGATAGGTGTAGCTGTTGAGCAAGTCGGGATAGCCGTCGTCGAGCGTCTGCTTCCGAATTAATGTGTACGTGATGTACGGCGGCGGCGGCCGGTGCGAACGAAACTGCCGGCGTATTTCATAGAGGAGCCGTTCGGGTGACGGCAACGCAATCGGCGTAGCCGTCGCTGCCGGACGAATGGCGCCGTGCGACGGTGCGGTTGCTATGCAGATGCCGAGCAAGACAAGCGCAGCAATAAGCGCGGACTTCACGCTCGGTTTTTGGCTGCGCTTTCCCAGATTGCCTTTAGCGTGGCGCCATTCGGATCGCACCGTCGAGACGAATCACTTCGCCGTTGAGCATTTGATTTTCGACGATATGTCGCGCGAGCAGCGCATACTCATGCGGTTTCCCGAGGCGCGACGGAAAAGGCACTTGCTTGCCGAGGGACTCGCGCGCGGCCTCGGGCAATCCCGCGAGCATCGGCGTGTCGAATATGCCCGGCGCGATGCTCGCGACGCGGATCTGGTGTTGTGCAAACTCGCGAGCAACTGGAAGAGTTAATGCAACGATGCCGCCTTTTGAAGCGGCATATGCGGCTTGCCCGATTTGGCCATCATAGGCAGCGACCGAAGCCGTACAGACAATGACGCCACGATCTTCACCGGGCTCGACGGGACGTTGGATCATCTTCGCGGCGGCCAGACGGATGACGTTGAACGTGCCGATCAGGTTCACCGAGATAACCTTGGAAAAGTGCTCGAGCGGTTGCGGTCCCTCGCGACCGATGACCCGCTCGGCCGTCGCGATTCCGGCACAGTTGATCGCTCCGTGCAACGCACCGAACTTCTCCACACCCGTGTCGACTGCGTGCTGAACCTGTGCGCCGTCCGTGACGTCGGTACGCGCGAATACGACAGCTTTGCCCAGCTCTCGCGCCATTTCGGACCCTCGCTCGCTGACATCGCAGATTACGATGTTGGCGCCGTTTCGCGCGAACTCCGTGACGCACGCCGCGCCCAGCCCGGAGCTGCCGCCGCTTACTAGGAACGTTCGCCCGTCTAATTGCATGGCGCGGTGGTACAGCTTCAGGAGGTCGATATCCTGGACGGCGGGTAAGCTTGGGTAAGACCGTGAGCGAGAGGTGATCGACATGACTGTTGCGGTGAGCGTTGCTTTTTTCGTCGTTCGGCTAATCTTGGGGTTGGGTTTGATGGCCCACGGCACCCAGAAGCTCTTCGGCTGGTTCGGCGGACATGGCATCGCCGGAACCGGCGGCTTTTTCGAAGGTATCGGTTTTCGCCCAGGCAGGATGTTCGCACTCATGGCGGCTTTGGGAGAGACCATCGGCGGTTTGTTGACGGTGCTGGGCTTGGGCGGCGCGCTGGGGCCCGTGCTCATCGTCATCGTAATGCTCGTCGCTATCGGTTCCGTGCACATCGACAAAGGCTTCTTCACTCAAAACGGTGGCTGGGAGCTGCCCGCCACGAACATTGCGGTCGCGATCGCGATCGCCTTCGGCGGCAACGGCCTCTATTCGCTCGACAACGTTCTTGGTCTGAACTTCCTTACCGATCCGGTACAAATCTGGTATGCGCTGGCAGCTGCGGTCATCGTTGCGGCACTCAATCTGCTCGTGCGGAAGCGAATGCCTTGATCGTTGCGTTCTACGGCGCCGGCATGCTTGGCTCGGCGATGGTTCGCGCGATGCTTCGGCGCGGAATCGCCGTCCGCGTTTGGAATCGAACGTCCCAGAAGGCGCTGGCGCTCGAACAGTACGGCGCGCGCGCCTTTACCGATCCGGTGGAGACGGCGCGGGGTGCCGATCGAGTTCATCTGTGCTTGAGCGACGACGCGAGCGTCGACGGCGTGCTCGACGTGGCCGGTGCGGGAATTGCAAAAGAGAGCCCCATCCTCGACCATAGCACCGTATCCCCGCAACGCGTCGCCGAGCGGGCGGTCCGGCTCGTTGAGGGTGGATACGCGTTCCTTCACGCACCCGTCTTCATGGGACCGCCGATGGCGCTCGAGGCGCAGGGAGTCATGATGACGTCCGGCGATGCGACGCTCTTCGAAGGCGTTCGCGAGCATCTAGAAGCCATGTGCAGCGATTTGCGCTACGTGGGGGAGCGGCCCCAAGACGCAGCAATCTTTAAGCTAATGGGCAATGCGATGATCCTCGCCGTCGTCGGTGGCATTAACGACATCATCCGCATCGCCGAAGTCCAGGAGCTCGCGCACGAGCACGCTTACACCCTCTTCGATTTTTACGATCCGTGCGGACAGATCAGAGGCCGTGGAAAGCGGATGGTCGCCGGCGAGTACGAGCCGTTCTGGACTCTCAGCATGGCGCATAAGGACGCCATGCTCATGAAGGCCGCGGCGCATCACGAACGTCTACCGGTGATCGATGCGATGGAAGCGCTGTTGCGCAACGTTTCCGACCGCGGCCTCGGCAATCTCGATCTCGCCGCCGTCGCGCAGCGCTAGCATCCTACCGTGGACCTCAATCCCCAGGCCCGGCAAATGGCCGACGAATCGATGGTGCGTAATCTCGAGGCTCAGGCGCGCGCGATCTGGCCTCAAGAAGTCCCGCTGATACAGCGCCACGCGCTGCCGGAAGACGCATACATTTTGGACGCCGGCTGCGGTACCGGCGAGATTGCTTCACGCTTGGCCGAGCTGTACCCGCGCGCACGGGTTCTTGGAATCGACATCCTTGACGATCATTTGGAACTCGCGCGCAAGCGGCATGCAACGCTCGCCCCTCGATTACGATTCGAGCATCAGAGCGTCTTCTCAATGGACTTTCCCGATGCAACGTTCGACCTGACGCTCTGCCGCCACGTCCTGCATTCAATTCCATATGCAGATCGCGTCATTGCGGAGCTGGCGCGAGTCACTCGACCCGGTGGCCGACTGCATCTCATCCCGGAGGATTACGGGATGTTGCACTTTCAGCGTGGTGCGCTCGATGCTCGTGACTTTTGGCACGCAGTACCGGCGATCGCGGGGCGCGCGACGGGAACCGATCTCTTCATAGGCCGCAACGCGTACGGCATCTTGGCGGCGCTCGGTCTCGATGAGATTGCGGTCGATTACGTCGTGGTCGACACTCTGCGCGTTCCAAGGGAAACGTTTGCGGCAATCCTCGAGGCTTGGCGCGATGGATATGCCTCGCTGATCGGAGAGACTACGCCGATTAGCGAAGAGGCTACTCGAGCGTACTTCGACGAGATGATCGCCAACGTACGCAATCCATTCGGCTATGCGCTGTGGCTGGTTCCGGTCGTGACCGCCCGCCTTCCCAATCGAGGTCGAAGGTGAAGGCATTACAGATCGATCGGTTCGGACCGCTCGAAAATCTTTCGCTACGCGACCTTCCCGATGCGCCGTTGCCGCAAAACTCGGTGCGTATCGAAATCGAGGCTGCCGGCGTTAATCCGAGCGATGCCGGGGTTGCGCTCGGGAGATTCCCAAGCGTCACCCTCCCACGCATCTTGGGTCGCGATTTCGCCGGGAGAATAATCGAAGGGCCGCAGGTTTTAATCGGCATGCCCGTGTGGGGCTCGGGTGGCGGCGAGTTGGGCATGACGCGAGACGGAACGCACGCCGAGCACCTGATTCTTCCCGTGAGTGCAGTGATTCGACGTCCCGCTCAGCTTTCGGCCGAAGATGCCGCGGTTGCCGGCGTGCCGTTTGTCACCGCGTGGAGCGCGCTCGTCGAACTCGCAGGCTTCAAAGAGGGGGAGTCGGTTATCGTGGCGGGCGCCGCGGGAGCCGTCGGATCGGCCGCGGTTGCATTAGCGCTGGCGCGGGGCGGCCGAGTGATCGGGCTCGTACTCGAGAGCGACGACTTGGCGCCGCTCCAAGGGCTCGAGCTGGCCGTGCTGCTGCGCTCGGACCGCGACGATGTGCCGGCTGCGGTGCGCGAGGCCACCGCCGGTCGCGGCGCTGACGTTGCGTTGAATGCGGTCGGTGCGCCGGTCTTTCCCGCGCTTTTTGAATCGTTGGCGCCTGGCGGCCGCATGGTGATCTTCACGGCACGTTCGGGCAGCCACGTTCAGCTCGACCTTTTCGCCTTCTATCGGCGGCGGTTGCGCTTTTTTGGTCTCGACACGGCCGCGATGAGGCTCGACGAAATCACCCGGCTCTATGAGAAATTTAGGCCGCTCTTTGAATCGAATTCCGTCAAACCCTCACCGATTGCCGCACGCTTCCCGCTGTCGCGCGCGCGCGAAGCCTACGAGCGTGTCGACCGGCGTGAGCCCGGAAAAATGGTACTTATTCCCGGCGGTTAACGCTTGCGCGAAGAGGCGGTTGCGATAGCGGCAGGGCAGTGCGTCGCGGCATTGGCGAGCCCGTCCAAAGTGGTCGCGGCGTCGCTGCCGGTGTGGGCGTGAAGACGGCATTCGGTGACGCCGATGGAGCAGTCGGGTTAAAGGGCGTCGGAGAGGTGATGACGTCACGTGCAGAAAGCGAAACGACGAGGCGATGATCGCCCGGTTCGTAGCGCACCGACGCGCCGAGGGCGCGCAGGACTGGTCCGGCGGGCACGAACGCACCCGTAAGCTGTCCGGTGAACTGCGGCACAAGCCGAATGCGTACGCGCCGTTCCCTGCGTTGCACGACGAGCGTCTCGCCCTCAAACCAAAACTGGTCTGCGAGGCGCGTCAACAGTGGAGCGACGGGCGCAAAGACGCGCCCCCCGGCTACGTACGCGCGCACGTAGGCCGCGAGAGGACGCCCGTCGATCACTACGGTGACCGGAGCTCCGGGTGGGAATAGCGGCACTTCTTACGATATACCGCCTGGAATGGAGCGAGTCATCTCCGCGTTCCGCGAAGCCGTCGTGCGGTTCGGTCGCGACGGATGCGCGTTCCACGCGCAGTCGGTTGCATTCAACGCCATCTTTGCGCTCTTTCCTCTCAGCGTCCTTACGCTGAGTGCGATCACGTTCGTGTTCCCCGAGTCGCAGCATCGCACCATGGCGTTCTTCGACACCCTCGCGCCGACGCTCCACGACTACATCGTAAACAACTTGACGTCGTACATTTATGGGCGCGGCATATCGAGCATCATCGCCTTGCTCTTCCTTTTATGGTCGGGGAAAAATCTCTTTATGGGCCTGGCGTACGCGCTCGACCGCGCGCTAAACGTTCCAAAAGGGCGCCCGCTTGTGCACAACTTGGCGCTTTCACTCGTGATGCTCCCGGTAACGAGCGTTCTCCTGTTGGTGGCCATCGCACTTCCGATCGCTCTCGCAATCACGTTTCACGTCGCTGGAATCCGCGATCCACGCAGCATTACGCATATCCTGGGCTACTTGCTTTCGATTGCGCTCGTATTTATCGTAGCAGTCGTACTCTACCGCTGGCTTCCAAACAGAGACGTTTCGTGGCAATTTGCGCTGCGGGGTGCGGTAGTGGTGGCGATCGCATGGCCGCCGGTGCAGTACGCGTTCGCGGCCTATTTGACCCACGTGGACTTGACGCATATTTACGGCGCACTCTCGGCGCCGCTCGTTCTGCTTCTTTGGTTCTACTGCATCGGGTCGATTTTTCTGTTCGGAGCCGAATACAGTATTGCTTGGCCGACCGGACATTTCGACGCACTTCACGAAGGACCGGCGGCCGATGCTTGAAATAAACGCTCTGCGCCGCATTCTTGGATTGCTCTTGCTTTGCGCGTCGCTTGCATTTGCTGCCGCCGCCGCGGCACAGCCGCCGACACCCGCTCCCGTCGTCACGCCCCCCGCCATCGAGCAAATGCCGGTCGTTGTCGTCTATCCTTTCGACGTTCAAACCGGCGCCGACCCAAAGATCGGTATGGCAATCGGGCAGATTCTCGCTCAGGAGATGGTCGCCGCCGGGGGCATCACCGTACGGGCGGTTCCGCAAGGCGTCAAGCGGGCGGATTTTCTTGAAAACGCGCGCACCGCTCACGCCGACTTTTATATCAGTGGATATGTCACGCCGGTCGGAGACAGCGCCGCGGTCGTCGAGCAAGTGGTAAGTGTTGCGAGCGGGGTCATTCTCTTTTCGCAAACGGCTCAGGTATCGAGCGTGGCCGACGTTGCGTCGCAATCGCTGCTCGCGCGGTCGCAGATTCTTGCATTTCTGGGACGCGGAACGCAAAGCGTCCAAACCCAGCCGAACACGCCTGCTCCTAGCTCCTCGAATGGTGCACAGGTTCCAATCCAGGGACTCGGCGCTATGGTCAACTCGGTCTTCAAACACAAGGGCTCACGTACGGCATCGCCGTCGCCTGTAGTCAAACCGTCGCGCGGCGTGATCATCGCGCCGGTCACCGCCGCCGGCTCCGTGGCTACGCCCGATCTAACCAATGCTGCCCACGAGTTGTACTTTGCGCTCAACGGCCGGTTCAATACGCGCCTTACCGCGATCACATCGGAGGTCGCACAATCGACCGACACCATATGCGGCCCGAATCGCGATAACACCATCGCGACCGGTACGCTTCAAGAGTCCACCCCACACCACGGCAAAGCGCAGATCACGTTCCAGCTCAGCGTCTATACGTGTTTCGGGGCAATCCTGGAACGCGAAGTCGGCAAGGGCACTTCGATCAAGAGCGCCGTAGATGCCGCGGTCACGGCTTACGTGAACGCCCATCCCGATAATAGTTAGAAAAGCCCGGCCGGCGGATCGACGACGATTCGGCGGTGACTCAGGTCGATCTGGGCGACGATCGCACGGACCATCGGCACCATGACGCCGTCGACGACCAGCATATCGCTCGACGGATAGTGCTCCACGCGCTCGACCATCCCATACGGCGTCCCGTCTGCCCCCTGCACCGCGCAACCGACGAGGTCGTCGTCGAGGTACTCGCCCTCTCCTAACTGGATCGCCGCGCGCGACGCGTAAAGCACCGCTCCGGAGTATGAAGCGGCAGCGTCGGAGTCCTCGACGCCCTCGACACGAATCAGCAGGCGGCCTTTATGCGGGCGAACCGCCGCAACTCGAATGGGCCACGAAGTGTCGCCGTGCACGCACCGTAACTCCGAACCACGCGAAACGACGGTGCGACCCACGCTGGTTGGGTCGCACTTCAGCTCGCCGCGAACGCCGAACGGTCCAGCAATCCGTCCGACGGGCACGTCATCCGTCGCCGGTGTCGTCCTCGAGCCCTTGAGCCGCCTCTTCACTGTCGAGGATATCGACGGCAACGCGACCCTCGGCGGTTGCGCGCACGACTGTTCGCAGCGCTTGCGCCACGCGCCCGTTGCGTCCGATCACTTTTCCCAAATCCTCGGGATCGACGATCAGCTCGATAACCGGCTGCGCTTCTTCGTCGATAAAGAGCTCGACGCTCACGGTCTCGGGCTTCTGCACCAGCTTGCGCGCGAGAAAACCCAAAAGTTCGGTCGCACGGCGGTGCCCTGCCCAAGGATCGCCGGTCGAAACGTTCGGCTTTCGTTCTCGGCGCGGTGCCGGCCGGCGCTGCGGGGGCGCCGCTTCCTTGTGAGCCGCTGGTTCTTGGTGAGGCCTGGTCTCTTTACGAGGCGGACCTTGACGCTCGGGTTCCTCGACGACCGTCTCGCTGAAGAGGCCGAACTCATCGTCGAAGGCGCTCACGTCGCACTGCCTTGCGCATTGCGGGGCCGGCGTTTCACCGTCGGAATGGGGCCTCGTTCCATGAGTCCCTTTTCCGCAAAGAGTCGTCGGACGGTATCCGAAGGTTGAGCGCCCTTGGCCAACCACTCGCGCACCCTCGCCTCGTCGACCACCACGGTTCGCGGTTGCGTCCGTGGATTGTAGTGCCCCAAGATTTCAATAAAGCGCCCGTCTCGCGGCGCCCGCGCGTCGGCGACCACGAAACGATAGGTGGGCTGTTTCTTTGCGCCGATGCGGCGCAATCGAATTCTTACCATGCTTTCGTCATCTTCCCCGCCTGGTTCGGCTTAAGTGTTTAGTCATTTGGCGCGCTTGATCGAACTGCTTCACGAGCCGGTTTACGTCGGAAACTTGGGTACCGGACCCGCGAGCTATCCGCTTGCGGCGCGATCCGTTGAGAACTTCAGGATTACGCCGCTCGCCGCGCGTCATCGAGCTGATGATCGCTTCGATCTTCACGAACTCTTGCTCGGGAATCTCAAAATTCTTGGGCAGAGCTTTCGATAGGCCCGGCACCATCTTCAAGAGGTCGCCGAAGGATCCGATCTTGCGTATCTGCCGCATCTGCTCGAGGAAATCCTCGAGGCTGAAGGTCTGTTTGAGGAGTTTATCCTCTAGCTTTTTTGCCTGCTCTTCGGAATAAAGGCTCCGTGTCTTCTCGATGAGCGTGAGCGCGTCGCCCATGCCCAATATTCGCGATGCCAGCCGTTCCGGATAGAACGGTTCGAGTGCAGAGAGCTTCTCACCGACCCCGATGAATTTGATCGGCGCGCCGGTGACTCTATGAATCGATAGCGCTGCGCCACCACGCGTGTCGCCGTCCAACTTCGTCAAAATGATGCCGGTGATGCAAAGGCGATCGTGGAAACCTTTGGCGACGTTCGTCGCCTCCTGGCCCGTCATTGCATCAGCCACGAGAAGAACTTCTCGAGGATCTACGACGGCCTTGATATCGGCGAGCTCTCGCATTAACTCTTCGTCGATTTGCAGGCGTCCCGCCGTGTCGACGATTACCGTCGAAAGACCGAGCCGCTTTGCCTCCGCGACGCCTTCGCGTACGATACGCACGGGGTCGTTCGTTGCGCCGGCATAAACCGGCAGACCAATCTGCTTTCCGAGAGTCTGCAGCTGCTCGATGGCCGCGGGGCGATAGACATCGGCCGCAATTAAAAGCGAACGCCGGCCCTGTTCTTTTAGCCGAAGCGCAAGCTTGGCGGCCTGGGTCGTCTTGCCCGACCCTTGCAATCCCACCAGCATGATAACCGAAGGCGGCGCATCGGAAAATTGCAGACGAGCTCGTCCCGAGCCGGTAGGCGGACCAAGCAGCTCTACCAGCTCGTCGTGAACGATCTTGAGAATGGTTTGGGCCGGCGTAAGCGACTCGAGCACGTTCGCGCCGACTGCGCGTTCCTTGATGCGCGCGACGAATGCTTTCGCTGCACCGAGTGAGACGTCAGCCTCGAGCAACGCGACCCGAACCTCGCGGAGCGCTTCGTTGACTTCCGTCTCACTGACTCGGCCTCGGCCGCTCAGCCGCTCGAAGATCGCGCCGAGGCGTTCCTGGAGTTGATCGAACAATGCGTCGCTAGGAGGTCGAAGAGCCGGCCGTCGTCTCGTCGATGCGCTTGACCGCGTCGCCGACCGTCTTGATCTTCTCCGCTTCCTCGTCGGGAATGTCGATGTTGAATTCAGTCTCGAATGCCATCACCAACTCGACTTGGTCGAGTGAATCGGCACCAAGATCGTCGGTTATCGACGCTTCGGGCGTCACTTCCGACTCGTCGACGCCGAGCTGCTCGACGATGATCTTCTTTACTTTATCGAAGGTGGCGGACATCACATCTCCTTTTCAAAGCCTTTAGTCCTGAGCCTGTCGAGGGGTTTAGTCACATCAGAATGCCGCCATCGACTACGAGCGTTTGTCCGGTGACATATCCGGCGGCATCGGAGCAGAGGAACGCTACGACTCCGCTGACATCTTCCGGCTTCCCGGCTCGGCCGAGAGCGGCTTGCTTGATTAAAAATTCCTTAGCGGCGTCGGGCAACTTCTCAGTCATGGCTGTCTCGACAAGACCCGGCGCGACGGCGTTGACTCTTATATTCCTCGAACCCAACTCCTTTGCCAGCGATTTGCAGAGGCCGATGAGGCCGGCTTTCGAGGCCGCGTACGCAGCCTGGCCCGCGTTGCCCATCATGCCGACGATGCTGGTCACAAGCACGATCGACCCGGCCCGCTGCTTCATCATTGGCTTCGCGACCGCCGCGCATAGATAAAATGCCGACTTGAGATTGACGTCGAGCATATGGTCGAGCGTCTCGGATTTCAGTCGTAGAAGGAGCGCGTCGACGGTCTGCCCCGCGCCGGCTACCGCACAATCGATGTGCCCAAAGCGAGTCACTACCTCGGCGACGATCCGCTCGATCGCCGCTCGATCCGCCACGTCACCTTCAAAAAGCTCCGCAACCGCACCAGGACGCGCGTTCGCGCACGCTTTCGCGCTTTCTTTCAGCGCGCTCGTGTCGCGTCCGATCAGTGCAACGTCGGCACCGCGCCGGGCAAACTCGATCGCGACGGCGCGTCCGATTCCGCGGCTTCCACCGGTAATCAGCGCCGTCTTCCCCGCGAAATTCATACGCTCGCTTTCGCCGGTCCTTCGATCGCGCAGCGCAACCGGCCGACGCCGGCAAAATCGCTTACCACCATCGTGGGCGGAGCTGATTCCATTCGCTTCATCAACGAGCTCAGTACGCCGCTGGCACCGAACTCGACGACCATCTCCGGTGAGTATGCCAGAATCCGCTCCGCTGTGTCGTGCCAGCGCACTTCGTCGACCACGGACCGGATGAGGTTGGCTTTAATCACGTCCACGTTGCGATACGGCCGGCCGTCGACGTTCGAGATGACGTCGAACGCCGGCATGGCAAAATGACCCGCTTCGACTGCAACCCGCAGGCGCTCGACGGCCGGTTCCATGAGCCGGCTATGCCAAGCGCCGGACACGTTCAACGGAATCACTCGCTTGGCACCCGCATCCACCATCGCTTGGCCCGCAGCGTGGACGGCTTCGAGACCGCCGCTTATTACGATCTGCGTCGGCGAGTTGAAGTTTGCCAGAGCGACCGAACCGTGCTCGCGGTCGAGCACCTCACGAACTTCTGCCGGAGTGAGACCCAGAACTGCAGACATTCCGCCGCGATTGCGTTGGGCCGCCGACTGCATCGCCTTTCCGCGTTCGCTGACGATGCGCAGCGCGTCGTCGAACGGTAGCGACCCGGCGATGACGAGGCTACAGAGTTCGGCGAAGGAGTGGCCTGCCGTTACGATCGGTTCGAATGCACCGCCGACCGCGGCGTAGAGCGCGAGATTGGTCGTGAAGATCGCCGGCTGGCTGAACTCCGTTTCACGCAGCTTTTCTTCGGGCCCCTCGCGCTGCAATGCGAGCAAGTCATAGCCGAGCAGTGCGGCGGCCCGATCGAAGAGCGCAGCGGCGGCCGGCGACCGCTGGGCGACGTCGCACCCCATCGCAATCGACTGCGAGCCCTGACCTGGGAAGACGACGGCAATTCGCATTATGCCGCCCAACGCCATGCGACCGCTCCCCACGAGAGGCCGCCGCCGAATGCCACGAAAACCAGCAGATCTTGCGGCTTTACGAGGCCCGCCCGCACAGTCTCGGAAAGCGCCATCGGAATCGACGCGGCCGACGTGTTGCCATATTCCGCGATGTTGACCACGACTTTTTCGTCGGGAAGATCGAGGTACCGCGCCGTTGCATCGATGATGCGCCGGTTCGCCTGATGTGGAACCAAGAAGGTCACGTCGGCTTTGGTGAGGTTCGCCTTTTTTAGCACCGAGTCGGTCGCGTCGACCATCTTTTGCACCGCCAGCTTGAACGTTTCGCGCCCTTGCATGTGAATGAGGTGCACCTTGGCATCGAGTGCGGCATGATCGAGCGGCTGACGCGCCCCGCTGCCCTGAGCGTAAAGCAGTTCGGGCCGGCTTCCGTCGGCACTCAGGTCCGATGCGAGAAAGCTGTCTTCGGCGCAGCGCTCAAGGATCACCGCGCCTGCGCCGTCACCGAACAGTATTGCAGTCGATCGGTCGTGCTTATCGAGAATTTTCGAGAGCGTTTCCGCACCAATGAGCATGATTCGGTTGTAGACGCCAGAGCGGATGAGGCTCGCCGCGATGGTTAGGCCGTAGATGAAGCCGCTGCACGCAATCGCAATGTCGAATGCAGCCTTCCCGGTCACGCCCAGTTTAGAGGCGACGAGACAGGCCGTTGCCGGGAAATAGTAATCCGGAGTGACGGTTGCGACGATGAAGCAATCAATATCGCGCGCGCGCATTTCGGCGTGTACGAGCGCGGCGCTCGCCGCCGCCGACGCTAAGTCGCTGGTCGCTTCCTCCTCAGAAGCCCAGTGACGGCGCTTCATTCCCGTGCGGGTCGTTATCCAGTCGTCAGTGGTTTCCAGCCACGACTCGAGGTCGCGATTGGTTACGATTCGCGATGGTGCGTAATGGCCGACGCCCACGATCCTCACGCCAGGGGAGGGCACGTACGCTAACCGGCCGGCTCTTCTTGGGTCTTAAGAATTTGCCGGCCCTTGTACGTGCCGCAATTTGGGCACGCGAAGTGCGGCTTCTTAGGCTGATGGCACTGCGAGCAGAGTACCGTCGTGACGTCCCCGAGCTTCCAGTTGGCCGCACGGCGGCTACGCGTTTTGCTGCGGGGCGTCTTCCATTTTAGATTCGCCACATTACTCTCCGTTTTAGATTCGCCACATTACTCTCCGTTTCAAAAACATTACGCCGGCTGGCACGAGCATTCGCCCGCATTTCGGTTCGCCCCGCAGATCGCGCAAAGGCCGCGACAATCGGAGCGGCAGCGCAGGCCCATCGGCAGAGAGCTGAGCACGCTCTGCTGGGCTAAATCGGCGACGTCGAGGCGTTCGCCCGTGAGTACGTTGCTCTCGCCGAATGGGTCCACGTCGCGGCCGCTCGAAGGATCGACCCGCTCGTCGACATCGACGTGGATGCTCAAGTCGACATCTTCCAAACAGGCGTCGCATTGACCATGAACCCGGGCATCAACGCTGCCCGCGACGGCCAGCATCCGATCGGCCTGCCTGAGTTCGAGCTGCACGCGAACCGGCTCCGGAAAGACCACGCCCTCGAACGGCTCGATCGGCACCTCGTCAGCGATCACCATGCGCTGGCGACTACCGGCAAGGAGCCCGCTGATGTCTACCTTATGTGAACGATCCATAAACGAGTGCCGCCGCAGCATGAGGCCCCGCCAACCAGGCGGGGCCGCCACGGACTTGTGCCATTCTAGAACCCGCGTCTCGCCTTGTCAAACGCCTACGGCGAGGGATAGAAGGCTGCCATGAGCATCGATCCCATCGTTTCGAAGTTGGCCGCCGACGGAGTTACATTCGCTCCAGAAATCGCCGCCGCCGCCCGCCGGTACCATCTCGATCCCGATCTACTGGCAGCCATTGCCGCACAAGAGACGGGTGGCCCCAGCACCAACGCCGCCCGAAACGTGGTTGGCGACGGCGGCCATGGCCACGGCCTCTTTCAAATCGACGACCGCTCGCATTCCTTTGCTGGAACGGCGGCGGCCATGGATCCGGCGCAAAACGCGGATTATGCCGCCGGCATGGTTTCAGGCTTACTCAAGCGCTACGGCGGCAACGTCCGCGAGGCCCTCTCCGCCTACAACACCGGCTCTCCAACGGCGGCGGGAACGAAGACGCTCTGGCCGGACGGTCGCGACCTCGCCTATGCCGACTCGGTGATGCGCCACTATAAACGGCTGACCGGCGACTCGCCGAAATCCTTCGCCATCGCTGAATCGGGCGCCACGATCGCTTCGGTCGGCGCGCTCCACACCGTCGCGCAACGGCTTCCGACAATGCCTTCTCCCCCGCGAATTCCCGGCGGCTCAACGCGGGAGGGTCGCACGTATCATCGGCAAGCGACGGACTACGTCGCGCTGCTGAGTGACGACAATGGCGACAACAACTCGTAAGAAAAGGAGTATCTATATGTCATCCTTGCCTCCAATCGAAGGGACGATCTCGGCGCAGCCTTTGGGCAACACAATCGCCGGCGGCATGTCCCGCGGCGGCTGCAGCGGCTCAATCAGCGGACCGCTAAGCGGAACGTTCCCCGGCGACTCCAGCGAGTCGGTAGAAAGCTCGGCGATCGCCGAGTTAGGCAGTCTCATCTCTGCACTTGGCTCGCTCTCTGCGCAAGCGCAAAGTCTTCCGCTCAGCCCGCCCGCGCTGCCCGGGCTGCCGCAAAGTCAAGGTTACCTGCCTCAAGCGACGGATTACACGCAGTTTAGCGACGACTCGAACTAACTCGCAAAGGAGCAACGACATGGCATTTTTGCTTCCGGTTCTCGAAGGGCTCGGCTCCGGGCTCCTCGGCAACGCGCTCGGCGGCGCGCTTGGGAACGGCGCCGCCGGGAACGCCGAAAACGCCGCAATGAACGCACTAAACACACAGGACGAAACCTTTCAGCTCGGCATGTACACGTCGGAGATCCAAAATCAAGAGCAGCTTCAGATGCAATCGGAAGTTTTCGACCAAATGATGGATGAGCGCAGCGAAAATATGCGCGAAGTCGATACGCTGCGTAACGTCGACATGGCACAGCGCAAGATGGACGACTCGATCACGAAGAAGTTCATCCAATCGATCACCGAATGATGACTGGCTCTTTGACTCCTCTTCGCAGCGAGCGAACGAACGCGGCGCGCGGCGCCTCCGCGCCCCGCAACAGCGCCGCTTCGGCGTCCGACTCGGACGTGCGCCCCGAGCAACAGGCGAAGATCGCGGCGCAGCACCAAGCCTTCGATTACGAAGCAGCCGAACGTGCGGAAATTCTCCGCGAACACGAAGTACTCGAGGCACTGCTCATGGCCCAGCTCAAAAACGAGGATGAAATCACGAAGAAGTGGATCTCCCTGATTTAAGAGGAAGCGCCCGCGCGGCGTGCTATAGTTTTAGCTCGCGTCGGGCCGTTAGCTCAGCTGGTTAGAGCGCATGCTTGATAAGCATGAGGTCCCTGGTTCGATCCCAGGACGGCCCACCAGCGAATGCAAGGCAGGTATCGATGTCCCGGACCGTAGCGATTGACTCGTAACACCCGAATAGCGAGCGCCGGGAAAGCGGCCCGGGCAACCGAGGACCCCTGTTGGGGAACCGTCATCGCAGGCGCGAGCAAAGCGCCTTCTGCCGCACGCGGCCGGCAGTGCAACGGCTAAGCCATAGCCTAAAACATAGCTTCTAAAGCGAAACCCCTTGCAGCCGCGAGAGCGGGCTCTAACTTATCGTACAATGGCCAGACTCTATCGAATTGGACCATTTTGAACACGCGACGAATGTGAGGCGAAGCTACTACCAAATGCACCGGGAGGGAACCGCGCTTCGCTCGTTCCGCTTGCATTCTCGCAACCTGGCGGAGACAGCATGCATCCATGTAAGTTACCGGAGTCAGGTCCAGGATAACGTTCGGGTGAGTGTACGTCGGTTCCAGAAGTTTCGCTAGATCTTCGCAACCGGCGAAGTCCCATTCGCTCTGTTCGAAATTCAGAACGAGCGGTTCACGGTGAGTCATCGGCGTCTTTCGGACGAAATTTGCTCGTAGCGCCTACGAGACTTTTGGCTCCATTCGCATCCCTGAGCGGCGCCGCCGAAAGTAGCGCAGAGGGCTGGAGTCGCGTTTCCCATTCGCCAAACAATAGCGTAAGCCTCGGTAGGCGGGTTGCGCAGGCGCCGTCTCGTTGCAAACGGGGCGCGCGGTTATCCACAGCCTACTGCCGCCAATGATTTAACTAGCGACAACCTGCAGTCAATGCAATTGCCGATCCATCGTGTGCACGATGTCGGATTTCTACCGCCTGATTTACCGACCATAGCCCCGAATCCGTATTCAAGTGGCCTCACCCGAATTAAAATAGGGGCCGCCCTGCTCAGAACCAAGACAGCCCCTACCCTCAGCAGGCTCTCAAGGAGCCTTATTAAAATTTCAGAGCCTCGCGCGGTCCCCCTTGGTTCGTTTGTACTATATTTTGCGCAATTTTGCGCCTTATGACGAGACGCGCGTGTCGCTCAACGCATACGACGCTTCGAAACCTTGCCGCTAGCCCGGCACAACGTGAGCCGCCGGATCTCACCGACACCCGGAGGCCTACAGATAGCGATTGAACCACCGCACGGTCTGGTTGAGGATATCGATCTGGTCGGCGATCTTCTGCGGTGCGTGGCCTTCGTCCGCATAGACCACGAGTGTGCTTGGGACGCCCAGCGTAAGCATGGCGTGCCAGAATTCGAATGCTTGCGGTGCGGGAACTTCTTCATCGCGCTCACCTTGAAGGATGAGAACGGGCGTTTTCGAGTGCGTGATGAACGTGATCGGAGAGCTTCGTGCGTAGACCTCCGGGTCCTGATAGACCGAAGCGCCGAAGAACGGAATCATCCATTGGTCGATTTTGTTCAGCCCGTAATACGATTGCCAGTTGACAACGCCTGCGCCGGCGACGATCGCTTTAAAGCGGGACGTCTGGGTCTCTGCCCACATCGCGATATAGCCCCCGTAACTCCAGCCCATAAGCCCGAGGCGGTTTGCGTCAATCGGAGCCGCTTTGAGCGCTGCATCGATTCCAGCCAGGTCGTCGCGCCAGTCGCCATAGCCGAAATCCTTGACGTTGGCTTTCGTAAAGGCTTCGCCTTGCCCGAAACTGCCGCGCGGATTAGGCATGAAAACAAAGTAGCCTTGCGAGGCGAGCGCGTTGAGATTACGACTTCCGAACGACGGCACCGTTTGCGCCGATGGTCCTCCATGGATGATGGTCACCATTGGGTAGCTCGCGTGCGGATTAAAATCGCGTGGATAGACGAGCCACCCTTGAATCGTGAGTTGATCGCTCTGCCAATTCAGCGAGACTGCTTTGCCGTAAAGACGCACCGCGCTCGCGTTGCTCGCCGAAATCTGACGCAGCGCCGAAGGCGGTCCGGCCCAAATTTCCGGCGGATCGGCGAACGAGGCGCGCACGAGCGCCACGACCGCCCCGTTTCTGGCGCTCGACCAGCTCCAGAGCGACTCCTCGCGATTGGTAAGCGCCGTCAGACGAGCCGCGGCGACGTCCAGACGCATTAAGTGCATCGCCCCGGTAACGTGCGCGACCACATCGATACTCGATGCGTCGTTCCAGCGCAGCGATTGCACCGAGATCGGTGCCCCCTCGGTGACGTCGCGCGACGAGCCGCCGGCAGCGTCAACGAGATAGACGTCCCCACCAGTTGAGCCGAAGTCGCTCATGATGCCGCCGACGATCGCGATCTGTTTGCCGTCGGGCGACCATTGCGGATCGTTAATTTGAAACGCCGGCACGAGCAAGTCGTGCATCGCCCGCGTTGCGACGTTGACCCGAGCCAAGCGCGCGATCCACCAATTATCGTCGCCGTTTCCGTTTGCGTAGGTCACCGCGATTTGCTGCCCATCCGGCGACCAACCGTATTCATACGTGTAAGTGTCGCGCGGTGTTAGCAAGTGAAGCGCCCCGTCGACGAGGTCGACCGTTGCAAGACGCTGCTCATCGAAGCTCGCGCCGATGACGCCCACATCCCGTGCGCCCGGTGCTAGCGCGCCCGCTTCACGGTGCGCCCCGGAGATATAAAGAAAAGCGAGCGTTTTGCCGTTTGGCGCCCACGTCAGATGTTGAACGTCGCCTACGAGACTTCCGATCTGGCGGATGCGCCCGCCGTCGGAGTCCGCAACGAAAATCTGCCGTTGCCCCTTCGATCGAGCATCGGAAAGAAACGCGACCTGGCGGCCGTCGGGAGACCACGTGGGGTTCTTTTCCTCATAGTAACCGCTTGCGCGCCCGGCGGTGAGGCGAACACTCCCTCCGCCTTCGAGTCGCCGTATGTAGACGGCGCTGTAGCGCGCAGAACGCGATAGCTGTCGCGGGTCGCGAAAGTCTTCTTCCCAGGCAACCGCCTTGGCGTTGCGGGCAAGCTCCACATCATCCAATTCGCGGACGGCATACGTGGCCGTCAATACTTCGCGCATTGAAGGAACTGGCCGCGCGCTCGCATCGGCCGGCGCAACCACCGCCAGGAACCAGAAGCCCAAAGTGAGATACGACAGAGCTTTCATTGCCCAAGCTTCGGCCAGCTTTTCCGCACCCCATTCGTGGGACGGCTGCCTTGCGGACTTCGTCCAAAAAATAAAGTCGTTTGCGACGGACATAGCGGGCAGGCCGAGCTTCTCGCACCGGTTCAAAATCAGAAGATCCGGTCGAGCCGCACGAGAAATTCGCAGCGGTCTCGATCTGCTAAACGTGAACCTGACGGATTATCCTCCGGCCATGGCGCCGACCACTAGGAATGGTTCGGCGCCGATTACGACGGCGTTTGGGAGAGGCGCGTCGGGTCGTTCGTGCGATAGGTCCTGCTCGCATGCGAAAAAGCGCACGTACGCCCGGCGTTTCTGCGTCGCGTGATCGCGCATCGTTCCCAATAGCGCGGGATAGCGTGATTCCAGCGCGTCGAGCAGCGACCGTTGGGTCACCTCACCGTGGATTTCGAGATTCACCTCGCCGTCGACGCGCGCGAGCGAACGCAGGTGCGCCGGCAGGACGACGCGGATCACGCGAGCGTCTGCACTTCTACCGAGAGGACGGCGGGCAGATCGCGCACGATCGGCGCCCACGTTTCGCCGGAATCGGGCGAGGCGTAAACTTGCCCGCCGGTGGTGCCGAAATAGATGCCGCATGAGTCGAGCGCATCGACGGCCATCGCATCGCGAAGCACGTTGACGTAACAATTTCGCTGCGGTAGTCCCCTGGTGAGCGGCTCCCACTCGTCGCCGCCCGTCCGGCTGCGGTAGACGCACAGCCGGCCGTCGAGAGGGAAATGCTCCGAGTCGCTCTTGATCGGAACCACGTAGATCGTCTGCGGCTCGTGCGCGTGGACGTCGATCGTGAACCCGAAGTCGGTCGGCAGGTTGCCGCTGACCTCTCGCCACAAATCGCCGGCGTCGTCACTGCGCATGACGTCCCAGTGCTTCTGCATGAAAAGCACGTGCGGGTGCGCGGAGTGCATGGCGATACGATGAACGCAGTGTCCGACCTCCGCTTCTTGTTCGGGAATGCCGGCCGATTTCAAACCGCGGTTGATTGGCCGCCAGGTGACGCCGGCGTCGTCACTGCGAAACGCGCCCGCCGCTGAAATCGCGCAAATGATGCGTCTGGGATCGCTCTGATTTAGGATGATCGTGTGTAAGCACATTCCGCCCGCGCCAGGTTGCCACGAATGGGCCGATTTGTGCGTGCGCAGCCCTGCCAGCTCTTCCCAGTTGTGCCCGCCGTCGGTCGAGCGAAAGAGCGCGGCATCCTCGACACCTGCGTAGACGGTATCGGGGTCGTGAAATGACGGCTCGAAATGCCAAACCCGTGCGAACTCCCACGGATGCGGCGTTCCGTCGTACCATTGATGCGTACCCGGCGTTCCATCGTAGACGAAGCGATTGCCGACCGGACTCCATGTGCGACCGCCGTCGTCGGAGCGCTGCACGATCTGACCGAACCAGCTCGATGACTGCGACGCGTAGATTCTATTCGGATCGGCTGGAGAAGCCTTGAGGTGGTAGATTTCCCAGCCCGCAAAACGCGGACCGTTTATGATCCAATCTTGGCGCTTGCCGTCGGATTCCAGAACAAACGCGCCTTTGCGCGTCCCGACCAACACTCGTATCGAGCTCATAGCATGACGTACCCCTCGCAAGGTACGCGCTACCTTATTACCGGCCCTTCGTAACCTCGGTAAGTCGAATTACGAACCGTTGCCACGGCCTCGAACACCGGCGACGAGCTCGACGGGATTACGCGTAACGACGTAGGCTGTGGCTAGCGCTGAATGTAGCCGTCCACTACCGCACGCGCAGACAAGCGCCCCGGTCTCGTCGGAGACGCGGGGCGCTGCGAGCCAGGCTTGACGATAACGTCTAGCGCTGCTGGGTTAGATTTTCCATTAACCGCTGCGCCCGCTCCACATCTTTGATCACTTCGCGGCCAACCAATTTTATCGATCCGCTGGTATAGAGTTTGCCGTTTGTCTCTTTCAGGGTTGCCTTACCGGAACCGCCCTTCGACGAGAGCTTCGAAATGACGAGTGAGGTGATTGGCCCCTCTGCAATGGGTTCGGAGTTCGCGGCACTCTTCAAGTTGGGATAGCCTTCGGTGAAGCCGCTGTAATGAGTGCCCTTGAACGGCTTACCGTTCGCCGTGGTAAACAGATAGGTGCAACCCTCTTGCTTGTTTTTCATCGAGAACGTGCCCCAATAATAGTAGAGTTTCACTGGTTTGGGAGTGGGTGTCGGTTTGGGGGTCGGTGTGGGCTTCGGCGTCGGTGTCGGCTTCGGCGTCGGTGTCGGCTTCGGTGTAGGTGTCGGCTTCGTGTAGTCCACAAGCTCCCAGATTGCAGAGTCCGCTGAGGTATAGGCCTTAAAAGTAGTTTTTTTGACCTTTCCGTCAGCAAAATAGCTCAAGTACTTTCCCGGGACTTTGCGCGCCGGCGCTTTGCATTCACCAGGCGTTAAAGGCACGGCCGAGGATTAGGACGCGAGCGATGAATCCTCTTGCGAGACAGCCGGCGTATAGGTCCCGCTTCCAATGCCGTGGCACGCGACAAGCAGAGCCGCAACAAATAACGCGACCGCCGCGCTGGGGAGATAGCGCTTATTCATCGTGGGAACCCTCCAAAGATAGCTGGTATCCCTTTTTATAGCTTAGTCGCAACGGCAAGTCCAGCCGCGCCATGGTGGAGATGAGGGGACTCGAACCCCTGGCCCCCTGCTTGCAAAGCAGGTGCTCTACCAGCTGAGCTACATCCCCAGGGCGAACGCTACGCTGTCTTGGCTAAGTACTCTCCTATCGTCCTTCGTGACGATGGCCCTGAGCGGACGACTCGGGAGGCTAGCAGAGGACTCGTTCCTATCGGAATGAAAGCCCGCGCGTTGCGACGTGACGCCGTGGGGGCATAGCTCAGCTGGTAGAGCATTACGCTGGCAGCGTAAGGGTCAGGAGTTCGAGTCTCCTTGCCTCCACCAAAGAACGCCCGTTTTTACGGGCGTTTTTCTCTGTGATGGACGCGACCGTTGCCATTCGGTTGCCATCGGCTGAACAGCCCGACGAGCGAAATGGCGCTGCTCGACCCTGTCGCAATGTTGAAACCTTGTTTTCATCGCGCCATTGTCATTCAGCCGATTTCGCGAACAGCACCGTCAGGCGCACGGCGTTTACTTATCGCTGATAGCCACACTGGCGGAAGGTCCGAAGTAAACGCTTCCCGTCGGGGAACCGCCGGCCGGGTACTTGTAGATTTCAATGTACTGCGTCCCGTCGGCACATACGACGTTGCCGCCGTCGATATAATAGCCGTAGATTGAGTTTGCGTCGCTGAAAGATGTAGTGCCAAGGACTTTGGCGCCGCTGGTACGGTAAATCTTTCCGGCGGACAGATCGCCGAATGCCATATACTTTCCGTCGACCTGTAGGTTGCCTGGATACTCGATGCTCTTTTTCAGTGTGACCTTCACGAAACTGCTCTTTCCTTTTGGGAGCTCGGCATAAACAGGCTTACTGCCGCTCGCGGTACCGTTAAGCCAGATGTTGCTCTTGTTATCATAGCCCGGGTAAAGCGCATACACGAACTTGGAA
The DNA here is from genome assembly GCA_963826325.1 of Vulcanimicrobiota bacterium. GTDB lineage: Bacteria > Vulcanimicrobiota > Vulcanimicrobiia > Vulcanimicrobiales > Vulcanimicrobiaceae > Cybelea. The sequence continues at coordinate 48,756 of CAWGWT010000010.1, read as the reverse complement.
TCCGAATACATCTTGGGCTTTCCTTTACCCTTGGTATACACGAGGAGATAGCCCGGGCCATCTCCTCCCCGCCATACGGTCACGGCCAAGTTGCCGGTTCGAGGATCAACGGAGCATGCGTAGGGGTTGTAATCGGTCCCGGTCTTGAGTGTCGCTTTTTTCTTCGTCGCACCGTGGGCGTACTCGACCATCTCGTCGGCACCGAAGTTTGCAACAAAAACATCACCAGCCTTGTCGACGCACAGGCCCTCAGGCTGTGTGAAACCATCGATCTTGGTGGACATTTTGAGCGCCGGATACGTATACATGTCGACCGACGAACTCCCATCCGAGACATAGAGCAATGCGCCGGACTTTGCTTGCCGCGATATCCGCAACGGATTCGGTCTGGCCATCCCCGCCGGTGTCGCGCGCAAACCGGTTCCGCTAGCACACGCTGCCAGAGCTAGAATCATCGTGGCGCAGGTTAGGCGGCCTATGGAAACGGAGAATCGCATGCGTTATCCTACTTTCACAAAAAAAAGTGGAAGGCTGTAAACTTCGCCGAGTTCAGGGGGGAATACCCGTCGGTGGGAAGCAGCCGGCTGCGCATGCTCAACACCTAACAGATCATGGCGACCCGACTGATGCCTCACCATTTTGCTGGTCGGATGTTTTTCGGTGTCCGTGGACATCTCAGCTTCCAAGTGCTAGGCTGCTTTTGACAAACGATGACCTTGGACGCGGGCTCGATGTGACGCCCCGGCTTGGGTCGGTGCAAAGTCTCGCGGTCTTTGCCACTGTCTCGTTTACACCGAATCGCCGAACCTAGCAGGTCGCTAACTGCGGCACGGCCCTGCGCGTCTCGCAAGCACGACTCTCATCTTTCGTAGAGCCAGCGTGTAACGCCGGTTCGAACGACGCCGCGCTCCGTCTCGTGCACTCGCTCCATGAGCTGCGCTTCATCTTCTCCCACTTTCACTCGCAGCGGCCGACGGGCGAGCACCGGACCACGATCGGTCGCGCTCGTAACCCGATGGATCGTTGCACCAACCCAACTACTTGACGCTGCCAAGGCATCCCGGACCGCCTGAGGACCGCGATAAGCGGGCATCTGCGTACCATCGGGCATCACGACATCGTCGCGCCGCGGATCGAGCGGCAGAAACGCAGGGTGCAGATTCAGCATCTGCGGAAAGGCGCGAACGAACGAATCCGAAAGCAGATGCATCCAGCCAAGCAGTAACACGAGATCGGGCTGCACCGATCTCGCCTTCTCGAGCAAATGCGCGTCGTACGCTTCACGGGTCTCTTCACTGCGATTCCAGGTAACGACCTGAATACAGCTCAGCGCCGAGTTTCGCGCTCGCTCGATCGCATAGGCCCGCCGATTGTTGCTGAGTAACGCGACGACTTCGATCGGTAGAGTGCCGCGCCGTGACGCATCCAGCACCGCTTGAAAGTTGCTTCCATCACCTGAAGCCATCACCAGGGTTCGCCGCGCGGGCCGGTAGAGCGCCGCGTCCGTGAAGCGCTCGCCGATTCGCGCGCCGACGGCGTCGGCGAAATATCGAATGAGCCCTTCGTCGCCAACCGCGGCAATGAGCGCGCGGGCATACCCGCGTTCGCGTAGCGCGTTCAGCGCGTGCCGCACCAAACACATGCCAAGTCCAGTCGTGCGTTCTTCCGGTGCGACGCCAAATGGGCCGAAGATGCCGACGCCGGATTCGCGCGAGAGGCCCTCCAGCCACGCATACTTCAAGCCCCGCGGTTCGATCGTCGCGAAACCCACCGGCTCGCCCCCACGGCGAGCGACGAGATTCAAACCGGCGTACGCTTCGGAGCTCCAGCTTCCGGCGAAGATCTCGTCGATCCATGCCAACGTTAGCTCGTCGGCAGACGCGGGCTTCCCGATTTCTATCCCCGGCAACGGCGTGACTTCGAAATTTCGATCGAGTTCGACGACGAGATTGCAAAACGTCGGCACGCCTAGTCGTAGAGCGGCCGAAGGGCCGCCGCGCACTCCTCGACGAACGCGACGTCGTCCTGCGAAAATGCATCGATGCGATCGCTCTCGACGTCGATCGTCCCGATGACGATGCCGCTCTCAGCGCCGAGTATCGGTACCACGATCTCCGAACCCGTGCCCTGGAACGTCACGAGATAGCTCGGATTACGGCCAACGTCATTGCTGACCACGGTTGCCCGCGAGCGCACCGCTTCGCCGCTCAATCCCTGCATGACGGCGAAGCGTTGATGCTCGGGCGGAGAAGACCCGGTGTAGCCGATAATGACGATGTCCTCGTCGTCCACGTCGTAGATGCCGACCCAGCGATAGCCGCGCGCATCGCGAATGATCTGCGCGGCGGCGCCGGCGCGTTGGTCGCGCGGCGATTCGGAGTCTACGGCAAGTGCGAGCGAGCGGATGAGCCGCTCCATCATTGATCGTCGCGCCCGGGATGGATGACGACGCGTGGCTCGTCGGGCATCCGCGCTTCGATCCAGCCAACCACCTTCGCACTCGGTACGGCGTCTATCGCCGCCGGGGCATCGGTAAAGGGAACGACTAGCGTGTAGCCGATGCCCATGTTGAAGACGCGATAACGCTCCTGCATTGCCAGGTTCCCGCGACGCACCAACTCTTGCATGATCGGTGGTACGATCCAACGTTGCTGTTCAAAGATCGCTTTGACATTCTCCGGCAAAGTGCGAGGGACGTTTTCGAGTAGCCCACCCCCCGTGATGTGCGCCATCGCCTTCACTTTCGCTACCGCTTGAATCGCGCGGACGCTACGGTAATACGACGGATGTTCGGCAAGCAGCGCGTCGGCGTACGTACCGTCATCGAAACCAGCGCGCCACATGCTGCGCGGTAGAAGTGATCGCGCGAGCGTGTAGCCGTTTGTATGGAGACCTACCCCGGGCAAACCGACGATCGCGTCGCCAGGGACGACGCTCTGCGGCTCAGGAATGTCGGCGATCCCGACGATCCCCACGATCGTTCCGGCGAGATCGAAATGATCGGGCGAGTAGATGCCAGGCATCTCCGCGGTCTCTCCGCCGAGCAGCGCGCAGTCGTGTGCTCGACAAGCCTCGGCGCAGCCGCTAACGATGTCGGCCGCAACGCGAGGGTCGAGTCTACCGACGGCCAGATAATCCAAAAAGAAAAGCGGCGTTGCGTTGCAGACGAGAATATCGTTCACGCAATGATTCACAAGATCGCGCCCAACACCGCCGTAACGCTCCAGTTCGGCCGCGATGAGCACTTTCGTGCCGACGCCGTCGGTCGAAGCGACTAGCGCACGGTCACGGTCACCGGGGAGATGGAAGAGTCCCGCGAAGCCGCCGATGGCGTCAAGCTGGTCTGGGTGGCGCCATTGCGCGAGAATGCGTTGGTACCGCGCGACGGCCTCATTGCCGGCGGCGACGTCAACGCCGGCTTCGGCGTAGCGATCCGGGGCAGCGGCTTTGGGGCCCGAACGAGGATTCTCCCAGCTTTCCGCCATACGCTGCAGTACTTCACCGTCCGAAAGGTCCACCATGCAAGTTTATATCTCCGCTGATGAGCCCATTGGCGTTAGCGCCGATGCGCTCGTCGTTCCCTTCTTCTCTGAGAGTCCGCTGGAAGGAATCGCCAAGGAGATCGATGCGTCGCTTGACGGCATCATTGCCGACGCGCTGACGTCGGGCGACGTTCGAGGAAAGCTCGGCGAGCACGTACTCGTTTACACTAAAGGTCGGCCGTTTCGCCGTGTGCTTGCGGTTTCGCTCGGGGATCGCTCGGCCTTCCAGCCGTATTTGCTCGCACGTTATGCGGGAAGTGCGGTTCGCTATCTTGGGCGCCGCAACGTCGAGAAGATCGCGATAGCGTTGCCCCCGCCGTCCGGCGATCAAGCCGCCTTCGCGTCGTTCGTCGCTGAAGGCGCCATCGCCGGCAGTTTCGACACCACACTCTATCAGGAACGTCCCGAACGCCGTCTCGCTACCAAAGAGATCGTCGTCTTGAGTAAGGGCTTTGATGCAAACGAGATCGAGCGCGGTATTGGCCACGGTGCGGCGCTCGGCGATGCCGTGAACTTGGCACGCCGAATGGCGCTCACGCCCGCGAACGACATGACGCCCACTCGCATGGCTGAGGAGGCCGCAAAAGTTGCCGAAGCGGCGGGACTGGAGATCGACGTCCTCGACGAAGCGCGAGCCACCCAAGAAGGCATGGGTTCTTTCCTTTCCGTGGCACAGGGGAGCGTGCAGCCTCCGAAGTTCATCGTCTTGCGCTATGAGGGTGATCCATCGAGCAAAGAGCTGCTCGCGCTCGTCGGCAAAGGCATTACCTTCGACACCGGCGGCATCTCGATCAAGCCGGCTGAGAAAATGGAGGATATGAAGTACGATATGTCCGGCGGCGCGGCCGTGATTGCCGCGATGAGCGCGGTCGGCAAGTTGAAGCCGAAGATCAACGTCGTCGGGATTGTCCCCGCAACCGAAAACATGCCGGGCAGTAAAGCGACGAAACCCGGGGACATCGTCACGGCAATGAACGGCACGACCATTGAGGTGATCAACACCGACGCGGAGGGACGTCTTATTCTCGCCGACGCGCTATGCTATGCCAACAAGCTCGGCGCGACGAAGATCGTCGATGCGGCGACGCTCACGGGTGCGTGTATCATCGCGCTGGGCCACGCATCGTCGGCGGCCGTAACGAACGACGACGCTTTCGGCGCCGCATTCTTGGCTGCGGCGAAGCCGACCGGCGAACGCTATTGGCAGATGCCATATTACGAAGATTACACGCAGCAAATGAAGAGCGACATCGCCGATCTCAAGAACACCGGCGGGCGTCCCGCAGGCACGTTGACCGCCGCAGCATTCCTGCGAGAGTTTGTTGGAAGCACGCCGTGGCTCCATCTCGACATCGCCGGGACGGCCTATCTCGAGAACGAATCTGCTTGGCAGGCGAAGGGTCCTACCGGAGTCCCGGTGCGTGCGTTCATCGCGCTCGTCGAGTCGCTTGCCGACCAGTCCAAAGCCCATCCCAACGGCGCGCGGGCGGCAGAGCTCAGGGTGTGAAGTCGCATCAGGCGAGCGAAAGCGCTCGCCCGTACGAGCCGCATAAGAATCCCGCGGTTCGCCGCCTTACCGCGGGGGCGATCAAACGGCGCAAGGGCAAGACGCTCTTCCCGATTGCAACCGCCTACGACGCGCCGTTCGGACAGTTCGTCGAAGCGGCCGGAATCGACGTCATCCTCGTCGGCGATAGCGTCGGCAACGTCGTACTCGGCTTTGACGAGACGACGCCGGTAACGGTTGAGAACATCATCTATCACACCCAAGCCGTCGTTCGCGCAACGGCTCGCGCGCATATCATGTCCGATATGCCGTTCGGTTCCTATCAGGTAAGCAACGAAGAAGCCCTGCGGGCGGCGATTCGGTTCGTCAAAGAGGGCGGAGCCTGTTCGGTGAAGCTCGAGGGAGGTCGCGACCAAGCCGACCGCATTCGCGCGATCACGGGTGCCGGAATCCCAGTCGTCGGACACATCGGCGTAACCCCGCAGACGGCCGGCCTAGGCCCCGGATTCAAGATGCGCACTCACCGCGACCGCTTGATCGATGACGCGCGATCGGTGGAAGCTGCGGGCGCTTATGCGATCGTTCTCGAGGTCGTGGATTACGAGATCGCGCGAGAGATCACCGCCGATCTCTCGATTCCGACAATCGGAATAGGCTCCGGGCCAAACTGCGACGCACAAGTTCTCGTGCTCCACGACATTCTCGGCATGTACCCCCACTCGCCAAGGTTCGCCAAACGCTATGCGGAGGTCGGAAGCATCGCGACCGAAGCGCTGCAAACCTACGCCCAAGAGGTGCGTGACCGAGTCTTCCCCGCCTAAATCAGTGCCGGCCAGGTGGCACCCGGCCCCGTTAACATTGGCTCGTGTTAGAGTCCAACGATTGGTCCGACCCATTGGTTATCGCGTTGCGCGCTTCGAACACGTCCTTCTTCAGTATGACGCCACCCCTCAAGGGCCTCAATGCGCCGCCGAATTGCCTGCAGCTCCTCAATTAGCGCAAGACCCCCTGCGGCTAACTGCCCAGCTTCCGCCGGCAGACGTGATTCCTCTGCGACCTCACCGGTAGGCGGCGTGTCGCGCACGGTCGCCCCGGCACGCTCGAGCGCAAGAGCGACAAAGGCCTGCGCACGCGCGCGTGCGGACTCGCCGACCTTCCGTCCGAGCGTCCGAATCTCGACGACCATTGCCGCTTTGTTCGCTTCAACGAAGAGCCGCGTTTCGTCTCGCTCCAGCCCGTAGAGTGCCTCGGCGCTCGTCCCGAGCGCGCGAGCGATCCGCACGACGACGCTAACGGAAGGATTGAGCCGTTGATCCGCTTCGATTTTGTAAAGCGTCGGATGATTCACCTCGGCACGACGGGCCAGCTCGTTCTGCGACCAGCCCAAGGCGTGGCGCCGCGATTCTCTTTCCCAACGTCACGCATCTGGACTGTAGCAAGCGACAAACAAGGCCCTTGAACCGATTGGTCTTGCCAAATGGGCCGGTTAAACTGGGGCGGCGTGGACCTCGTGCGCAGCCGGCACATTAGGGTACTCGCCAATGAGGCAGCCAAGACACATCTCTTCGCGCTTGCGCCCGACTGATTCAATGAGTCCCTCGAGGCTTAGATAACCGAGTGAATCGGCGCCGGTCTTGCGCCGAATCTCTTCTATCGAATAGTTCGCCGCGATGAGCTCGTCGTAAGTTGCCATATCCACGCCGAGATAGCACGGATGCTTGATCGGCGGTGAAGTGATCCGCAAATGCACCTCGCGAGCCCCTGCTTCGCGGAGCAACGCAACGATGCGCGGCGTGGTCGTCAGGCGTATGATCGAGTCGTCGACGACGATCACCCGTTGCTCGCGGAGGTTCTCGACGACCGGATTGAACTTCAAGTGGACGCCGCGGGCTCGCATCCTCTGATCGGGGCTGATAAAGGTGCGTCCAATATAGCGGTTCTTGATGAGACCCTCGATATACGGCAACCCGCTCTCGGTGGCGTAGCCAATGCCGCCGGCTACGGCCGAGTCGGGGACGGCCATCACGACGTCGGCGTCTACTGGATGCTCCTTAGCGAGCTGCCGTCCCATGGCGTAGCGTGCCATGTAGACCGAACGATCGTTGAGCTTGGAATCCGGGCGCGCAAAGTAGATGTATTCGAACATACAGAGCGCCGGCTGCGCGTGATCCGTCTCCGTTTTGAACGATTCAAGACCGTCCGCAGTGATACGGACCACTTCGCCGCGATCGATCTCCCGCAGATACTGCGCCCCAATCGGCCCGAGCGCGCACGATTCCGATGCGACGACATAGCCCCCTTCAGCCAGACGTCCCAAGCAGAGTGGCCGCACGCCCCACGGATCGCGGAAGGCGTAGAGCTCGCTCTCAGTGCACAGGACGATCGAATACGCGCCGCGCGCCGAGGCGAGCACGGATTTGATACGATCGAGTATCGAACCTTTCGACTCGACGATCAGCTTGGCCATGACTTCTGAATCGGAAGTCGCTTGCAGGACCGTTGTCGGTGCGAGCGACTCGCGCAACTCGTCGGTGTTTGTCAGGTTTCCGTTGTGCGCGAAAGCGAAGTCGCCGAGGTCCGAACGCTCGAGCAGCGGTTGCGCGTTGACCACAATCGACGATCCGGTCGTCGAATAACGCGTATGACCGATCGCAATGTGTCCGCGGAGCTCGCCGAGAATGTCCTCGTCGAAGATGGCGCCGAGCAGGCCCATCTCCTTGTGCGAGCGGATCGTTCCGCCGTCGGCTGCAGCGATGCCCGCGGATTCCTGACCGCGGTGCTGCAGCGCATACAGCGCGAAAAACGCGAGCCGGGCCGCGTCGCGTCCCGGCGCGAAGACCCCCGTTATTCCGCACATCCTGTTTCCATTATAGCAGATGGGCGGGGCGGACCGCTGCTTTCTTAGTCCTGCGAGCGCCTCCCGCCGAAGATTTGAAGCAAGGCTAGGAAGATATTAATCGCGTCGAGATAGATGCTGGTTGCCATCAAGACCGGCGTCAGGCCATCGCCGCCGGCGCGCAGCCGGGCGAAATCGATCAAGACCAAGCCCGAAAAGATCGCCAGCGTCAGCCAAGCGTAGGTTTCCGGGTGAATGAAACGCACGAAGATCGAAATGATGCCGACCACGATCAAGCCGAGCAACGCAATCGTAAAGATTCCCTGGAATCGGCGCAAGTCGAGACCAGTCGCGTAAACGATTGCGGCGAGCGCAAACATCCCCAGACCCGTCGTGAGCGCCGCGTTGACGACCACCTCGGGCCCGAAGGCGCGGACGTATTGACCAACGACCGGCGCGATTCCGATGCCCTCGCAGAATGCGAACGCATAGAAGAGCAGCAGTGAGAGGGCCTCGTTGCGTCGCGTTCCGTAGATCGAGAAGAGGAGAACGAGTCCCACGATCATCGCAATCAGGCCGATGCCTGGCGTCGCGAAGCCTTGCGAGAGCCACGCCGCGAGCGCGGTGATGCACAGGCCAAGTGCGGTAATTCCGAGCACCTGGGCAAGCAATGAATGGGCCGCAATCGCCGGCGCGAGCGTCGACCCATATTGATTTTGCTGTGGAAAACGATCTGCCATGATGCTCCTTACTAACCTCCGTCCGCGCTCGAGGTTACACCGGGGCTAGCCGACTTTCCGGCTGGGCGACGCTTTTTCCGCGAGTCCGGGACGGCTGCGGGGAAGCGCCCCATAACGAAGGCCGCTAAGGCGGCGCAAGCGGGCAACACGCCAAGCAGCCGCGCGTTATAGCCGACGATTGCCGAGCCAGTTGCCGGACCAAGGATCATTGCAAGGCTATTGATCGAGTCGCTCACGCCCATAATTGCTCCCCGCTCGCTCTTTTTCGCCCGAACCGAGAGAAGCGAGGTCAAGGTCGGCTCGACCATCGAGGAGCCCACTGCCCACAGAACGAGAACGACAAAAAAGATCGCAAGATCGGTGACGAACGAGAGCATTCCGTAAGCGACGAAGCTGAGGAGAAGGCCGATTTGGGCAACCCCGCGATCGCCGATTCGGGCGGCCAGCGGCGAGACGACGAGAATTAGCGCCGCGCCGCCAACTCCCCCCGCAACCGAGAGCAGCCACCCCACTTGCGTCACGGCCGAATGAAGCACGTGGTGGAGATAGAGCGAGAAGTTCGCCAAAAAGAAAACGATCGCAAAAATTGCCAAGAACTGGCGGATGAGGACTCGCCGTACGCCGGGTACGTTGGCCGCTTGCAGCGATTCGCTGATGCTCGTCTTGCTTCTCTTGGTTTGCATGCGCGACGGCAGAAGCATCGCGGTAAAAACGATGTTGAACGCTTCCAATGCGGCCCCTATGAAGAACGGAAATGCTAGGCCGTGCTTCATCAGAAAGCCCGCCGTCACGGGCCCGACGATGAATGCCATGCCGAAGACGGCGCCGTAGAGCGAGTATGCGAGATCCCGCTGATCTTCTTTTGTGACGTCGGCGATGTAGGACTGGACCGCTCCGAGGCTGCCGCCGCCGCACCCCGACACGATGCGCGCGACAAAAATCCAAACGAGCGAGTGCGACATCGCTTGAGCGAGATAGCCCGCGCCCGTGAGGACTTGCGCGGTAATGATGATCGGTTTGCGCCCAACACGATCGCTGAACTTCCCCCAGACCGGCGCGGCAACCATCGAGCAGAGCGCCGGAACGCTCAGCAGAGCGCCGACCAGCACGTCGGAAGCATGATACTCCCGAATGACTGCGGGAAGCAGCGGGATCATCATCGTGTAGCCGAGCGTGTCGACGAGCGTCGTGCCGTAAATTGGAAGCAGGGCCCGCGGCAACCGCCACATGGCTGGTCTCATACCCATCCGTTCGACTGCGCTAGGTACCTCGCTCCGGCGGCTTTATACGAGCTTTGCGATATCGGTACGATACGTCAACGGCGCTGTAGCGAGCCGCCCGGCAAGCTGTTTGACCGCGTCGTACGCCCTCGAACGCGCCTTTGCCAGATCGGACCCCAGCGCAGTGACGGTAAGAACTCGCCCGCCACGGGAAGTGACGCTACCGTCGAGCTGCTGGGAAGCACCCCAAAAAGCTCGGCAACCCGCATCGAGCGAAAGGTCGGTAGTTAGTCCTTGCAACGGCGTAGCGGTCCGAGGATAGTCCGCGGTCGCAAGGACGATGCCGACGCAGTGTTGCGGCGACGTACTCGTCAGCGAAAGGTCCATCGCGCCGCGGGCGACCGAGTCGAGCAAGAGTGCGAAGTCGCCCCCGATTCGCGGCAGCAACGCTTGCGTCTCGGGATCGCCGAAACGCGCGTTGAACTCGATGACGTAGGGACCGTCAGCGGTCCACATCAGTCCGCAATAGACCACCCCGACGTACTCTTCGCCTTCAGCCAGCAGACCTCGCAGGAGAGGCGCGAGGATTCGCTCGCGCACGCAATCGTAGAGATCGTCGGGAAACCCGGCCGGCGGCGAGTATGCGCCCATACCACCCGTGTTCGGTCCTGTATCGCCGTCGCCGGCGCGCTTATAATCGCAGGCCGCGCCGATCGGCACGATCGCGCGACCGTCGCAGAGCGCAAAGATGCTCACCTCGCGACCGTCAAGCTGCTCCTCGAGGACGATGTCCGAGCCGCCACCCGGAATTCGGCCGGTGCCATACCAATCGACAAGAACCGCGCGCGCCGCTTCGACCCCTGGGGTCACAACGACGCCCTTGCCGGCAGCGAGGCCGTCGGCTTTCACGACGACCGGGCCCTCCCAGTCGTCGAGCACTTTGTTTGCCGCCTCGAGCGAATGCACGATTGCGGCGCGCGCCGTGGGGATGCCGTGGCGTTCCATGAATCGCTTCGCAAAGAGCTTGCTCGATTCGAGACGCCCGGCCGAGCGATTTGGGCCGAGCACGGCTATGCCGGCATCGCGCAACCGATCAGCGACGCCGGCGGCGATTGCGGTTTCCGGGCCGAGAACTGCCAAATCGATCCCTTCGGCCGCGCAACGCTCCGCAAGCCCCTTACCGTCCGTCGCACTAAGTGCCCAATTTTCGCCGCGCGCCGCGGTGCCGGCGTTGCCGGGTGCCGCGAAGACAGCTTCGCATGAGGGCGACTCTGCCAGCCGCCATGAGAGCGCATCTTCGCGTGCGCCGTTACCGACGACAAGCACCCGCATCTTCTATTCCCATTCGACGGTTGCGGGGGGCTTCGTCGTGATGTCATACGCGATGCGATTTACGCCAGGCACTTCGTTGACGATTCGCGCCGAAACGCGCTCGAGAAGATCGTGCGGCAGGCGCGCCCAGTCGGCCGTCATGCCGTCTTCGCTGGTGATCGCGCGAATCGCCACGAGGTTCGCATACGTTCGACCGTCTCCCATCACGCCGACGCTCTTCACCGGCGTGAGGACGGCAAAGTACTGCCAAGGGTGCGGATCGAGCCCAGCGGAGTCGATCTCTTGGCGCACGATCGCATCGGCGCGCCGCACCATCTCCAGCCGCTCGGGCGTGACGTCGCCGATGATGCGCACGGCCAATCCGGGGCCGGGGAAAGGCTGGCGGCGCACGATGTTTTCCGGCAAGCCCAATGTTCGCCCAAGCTCGCGCACTTCGTCTTTAAAGAGCGTGCGAAGCGGCTCGATCAGCGACAGCCCCATTTTCTCAGGCAAACCGCCGACGTTGTGGTGCGATTTGATCTTCTCTCCGGCTTTGCTCTCGGGAGTTTTCGACTCAATCACGTCCGGATAGAGCGTGCCCTGCACTAAATGCTTTACGCCGGGTATTTTGACCGCCTCTTGCTCGAAGATCTCTATGAACTCGTGCCCGATGATGACTCGCTTGCGCTCCGGATCGTCCACGCCTTTTAGCCTGCGCAAAAAGCGATCGCGCGCATCGACGGCGATGACGTTGAGATGAAGCAGCTCACGGAAGGCGGCAAGCACTTCCTCTACCTCGCCTTCGCGCAATAAGCCATGATCGACGAAGATGCACGTGAGCTGGCCGCCGATCGCGCGCGCGACGAGCGTCGCGGCAACCGCCGAATCGACCCCGCCCGAGAGCGCGCAGATCGCCTTGTCGCTGCCGACGCGCGAGCGAATTTCCTCGAGCGAGCGCTCGAGGAAGGAGTCCATTTTCCAATCCCGCGTGAGACCGGCGATCTGCGTCAGAAAGTTCTCGAGGATCGTCCGTCCGTGTTGCGTGTGCACGACTTCGGGATGAAACTGAACGCCGTAGATGTTTTTCCTTGGGTTGCCCATTGCCGCGACGTGACAACGAGCCGTCGAAGCGAGTGCGCGATAGCCGTGCGGCAGCGAGACTACGGTATCTCCATGAGACATCCAGACTCGCGACTCTTCAGGCACTCCATCAAAGAGTGGGGTTTTGCGATCCAAGATCACGAGGCTCGCGGGACCATACTCGGCATGGTCGAGCTTGACCAGCTCGGCCCCGATGTCGCGCGCTAAAAGCTGCATCCCGTAGCAGATGCCCAAGATTGGCACGCCGGAATCGACGATTTCGCCGTCCATCTCGGGGGCGCCATCGACTAAGGTGCTCTCGGGGCCGCCGGAGAGAATTAGAGCTGACGGCCGGCGCAGCGAAAGCGTAGTCCACGGCGTGTCGTGAGGAACGATCTCGCAGTAAGCTCCGAGTTCACGCGTGCGCCGCGCGATCAGCTGCCCGTACTGAGCGCCGAAATCGAGAACGAAGACGGTCTGGGGCACGTGCGATCATCCTGCGGCCGCGGCCGCCTTAAGCGCAGCGTCGTAATCCGGCTCGCTCGCTACTTCGGGCACGATCTGGACGTATTCAATTGTTGCGTTCTTGCCGATTACTAGAATCGCACGTGCCAACAGCCCCAGCTCCTCGATCAGAAGCCCGTAGTTCAGTCCGAAGCTGCGATCGCGATAATCCGAGAGCATCTCGAGCTTGACGTCGCCTTGCGCGCCGCACCAGCGGGCCTGTGCGAACGGCAAGTCCATGCTTACCACGGCGGCTCGAATGCCCGCCGGAAGCTCTCCCAGTCGCGCATTGAACTTCTGTGACTCGATCGAGCAGACGCTGGTGTCGAGCGAGGGCACGACGATCAGGAGTGCCGCTCGTTTACCTTCATCCAAGAAAATGTCGAGATTGACGGTCGAAAGGTCGCCCGCAGTCAACGAAAACGCCGGCGCCGGATCTCCGGCGCGCGGCTGCGGGCCGAGCAGCGTCATCGGCTTTCCTTTAAAGGTAATTATTCCGGTGCGTTCTTGCACGTGGTCGACGGTCATGGGAACCTCCCTCTAGCGAGTTCCGAAGTCTCTATGTCAACACATCCTCGAGGCGATCGGTGTCGCGCGCCATCACGACTTCCATCGCGATTCTCTCGCCGACCGAAACGTCTCGGCCCCAGCGATAAGCCGAGTAGGGCGTATAACGCGTCCCCGGCGAACCGGGGATGCGCAGCGAGACGTCGTAGCAGACGAGCTCCTTAGGCGGACCGGCCACCACGACGCATTGAAGCGCGAACGGGCCGATGACTCCGGGCGCCTGCAGCTCTCGTGCGGCCTCAACGAAGCGCTCCCCCATTTCAAAGGCCGGCTCGAGCATCGATTCCAGGACCGTGGCCGCGATGTGTCCGGCTTCTTCCAAGCGCATCTCCACGCCCCGCAGCACCTCGAACGCCGCCGGGGGAAGGTTACGAAAACCTTCGAGGTTAGTCTGCCGACGCATATCGGTGCCGGAGAGCTCCAGTTCTCCGAGCAGGGGCGAAAAGAAGAAGTTCAAATTCACCGATGGGCCGAGCGCGTACTCCTCGATCCGCGCCGTCGCCAGGCCCTCAGGCATGAGCACGTTCTCTCCAATTAAACGAGAACTGATCTCGCGATACTCTTGCGGCGAGGATGCCAGAAAAAATGCGCGCTCGAACGTGACGCGCGCGTGCGGTGCCTTTACCATGACCAGCCGGTCGATTTCCTCGGGCGACCGAAACTGCCGCGGATGGCGGATACCGGCCCGCTCCAACAGCGCATACTGATCTACCATTTCGCCGTCGCGTTCTTCGGCCCGCAGCAAATACCGGTTGCCGAAAAACGGAACGAGCATACGGCGCTCAATGTCGTCGTACGCGTATTGCTGACGAAGGTAAACTTCAAATGAGCGGTTGGGCACGAAGACGACGTTCTGATCGAGAAGTTGGCGCTGAACGTCCTCGCGGAGTATGTCGGTAAATGAAGCCAGCTCCAAGACGGCGTCGACGCATCCGCGTCGCGTAGGCGTCTCACGTACGGCAAAATAGCGCGCGTACGTGCGCTCGCGGCCCTTGGCGGTAACGACGAGATTGCGCAGTGCCTGAGCGCGCGCCCCGTAGGCGACGTCGAGCGCCGAGTGACTTCCGATGGAGCAGAGCGTCAAACGCGAAAGATCGTAGCGGGCGATCGCGTTAGCGACGTGCTCGGTGCTCACCGGCGCGTCATTCGACACGAATCCCCGCGATGACGCTCGGCGCGCGACTTAGCGCGGTCGCCGACGGCGACGCCGCGAAGATCGAAATGCCTCCGCTTCCCGCCCGAAACGCGAGCGACAGATTGACCGGATCCATCTTGCAGCTTTCGCCCTAGCTGCCCAGAAGCTTTCGCGCTTGCGGGCTGTCCTGATATTCGATCGTGAGGATTTCCTTGAGCCGGCGCGCGACCTGGCGTGACTGAGCATCGGTCATTCGCTCGAGCGTGGTGTAGCACCAGTAGATCAGCATCGGCAGATCACGATCGCGCGGATAGACCTTCTGCATGGCTACGATTGCTTTCGCGACGTCGAATGCCGGGTCGCTTTCTCGGTTTCCGTAGGCGTAATCGAGCATGAAGTTGATGTGCTTGAGGCGGTTTTCGATTTCAAGGATCGACATGCCCATTGGACCGAAGTACTCGTCGGCCGGCGCAAGCGTGGTAAGGTAGACATCGTGCGGCAACGCCTGTACCGTCGCAATCACTCGGATGGGATCGACGGCTTTCAGACGCGCAAGAAAGCCCTGGGCGTTCGCGACGTCCGCATTGGTATATCCGCGATCGGTTGAGGCGGCGTTGGCTGCGTTCACCAACTCGTTGCCCCAGTTTGTCGGCAGGTGGGCGACCGGAAAGTTGCGCGCGGCCGCGCGAGCGAGCGCGAGCGAACGCCACGACGGATCGCGCGTTAGCAGCCAGGCGCGCCAATCGGCCTCCACCTGTATGAGCAAAGCATCGACGTCGCCTGGATATGCGCGCACGTTCGCCGCCGCATCCGCGTCGGCAAGCCTAGCCAGCTCCGGGAGGTCGTCTTCGGAGTTGACGCGCTGCAGTAACGCCTGCGCTTGACCGATGAGCTGCGGGTCCTCGGAGTGCTTCATCACCCAATCGGCGGCCTCTCGGACCCACCAAACGGCACCGTCGTGATTCGTTAGGGGGTTGTAGTGCTGACCGGTCCCGATGCTAACGGTCAGCGTCGCAAGCTCGCCGTATGCCGGATCGTCGGGGTACTGCAGTGAGTACGCTCGACCCGCGTTGAAGATCGTGGAGAGATAGATCTCTTCCGAGCGAAAATCCCAACCTGCCGCCGCCCCTTTTGCGTAGGCATCCTTCATCTGCGCATAGAGCACCGCCGGATCGACTTCGAGCGTCGCGCGCACGGCCCGGGGAGCCGCGATGGTCAGAATGAGCGCGACGATCAGCGCAGCCGCTCTACAGAACGCTCGAGTCATCCAGCACCAGGTGCAAGTTATTCGTGAGCAGCGCGTTCTTCAGCTCGCGCGCAATGCGCCGCCCTGTCGACATGGGCTCGGAATAGTTGAGATATGAGTACGGGGACCCGTCGATGAAGAGATTCGTACCGGCGACAATCCGTGCCGAGATCTCCATAACGTAAAACTGGATGTCGGGCGTAATGATCGTTTCGATGCAGAAGGCGCCGAAGAGGCCCTTGGGGCCGCAGATCTCCTTGCTCACCCGGACCAGTTCGTCGCCCATATGCAATGCTTCCGCAAGCATCGACTCGCGCAGAGAAACCGGTTGATTGCCGACCACGACGTAGGAAGGGCTTACGTCCATCCCCTCTTGCGCGGCCGCCGGGATGCGGCCCAGCGAATCGACGTTGGTTTCGTAACGGCGGTCCATCGACATGATCTCGAGCTTTCGCTGGAGAGGTGAGTAAAAGTAGTGAATATAGAGCGGGACGCCGATAATGTATTCCTGGATAGTATAAGCTTCCTTGAGGTGAGCGGCGCGAGCCTCGAAGTCGTGTGCGTCCCTAATGAACATGTAACCCTTGCCGCCCGCCGCCCCGTAGAGCTTGACGATGACCGGTCGGTCGATTTCGGCGCCGCTGCGAAACTGCCGCGGCAACTTGAGGCCCGCGCGAGAGAGCCACTCGCGCTGCAGTTCGCGACTTGCCTCCCAATCGAGCACCGCCTTATTTCCAAAGTAGGGAATCGTCATCTTCTTATGCTCGTCGAGCGAGAGGTAGGCCACGAACGAGCCGTGCGGCACGATGATGACCTTGCGCTTTTCGAGCTCGGTAATGAGCGACATGAACTCCGAATAGTCATTCAGCGCGATCACTTCATCGACGAAGCCGAAGGAACGATAGAGACGTTCGGTGTCGCGACTCGGTATGGCGAGCGTACGGAATCCTTCGTCGTGGGCTCCTTTTAGAATCTGCAGCGCCGAATGAGAGCCCAGCGTTGCGATGGTATACGGCCGGTCCATTTTATTCTACTACTCGATTTCGACGGAGATGTCCCGGTCGGTTGCATCGCCGTCGGTAGTCGCACGATCAATCGCCGGATTGCACAAGAGGCGCTCGATCGCCGCATCCAAAACGGCGCGCTCTACGGGCGCGCCGTGCGCGTCGAAAAGGCGCCAGGCAATCGCGCGACGCGTCATCCTGAGCCTCTCGCGTGTCAGCCTGAGCCCGTCGAAGCCTGAGTCGGCGAGCGGCTCGACCCAAACTTCGCCCGCGCGCGGTGCCGAGTATTCGAGCACGGTCAGGCGGTGCTTGTTGGGATTGAAAATGGTCTCGTCGGACATGATGCGATCCGTGAGCGTTTCGACGTCGCAGTCGTCATTGAAAAACGAGATCTCACTGCGCTCGATGCGATTGACCTTAACGCCCAGCCTGCGCAAGGCGACGAGCGCCGTGTACGCCGTATTGTCTGGTATTTTGAGGCTAATCGAAACCGCTCGCAGTGTCACCTTTCGTCCTTCGAATCCCAGGCTAGCTCGGTAACGAGACGGCTTGCACGAAGCTGCGGAAGAGCAGCGCACCGCCCGAAGGCGCCAGCACGTCTTCGCCTTCGCGTCGATCGAGGTGATTGAAGTTCCAGCCATCGCGCTCCGGATGCGGCATTATCGCCAGGACGTTGCCGTCGCGACTCACCAAGCCGGCACAACCGAGCGCCGATCCATTGGGAATCGCTGCATCGTCGACGCTGCCGTCGGCGTGTGCGTAGACGAAGGCGACGTGGCGGCCCGTTAAGATCTCGTCCAGATGCTCCGGGGTTGCGGCAAGGCGTCCCTCGCTGTGTGCCGCCCACGCGGGAACGAGCGCGCCCTGCGGCAATGCCGCCGTAATCGGGCAGCGCGACGGCTCGACGTCAAGCTTTAGATAGACGTGCCGGCAAACGAAATGAGGTTCGGGAGAAT
Source organism: Vulcanimicrobiota bacterium (assembly GCA_963826325.1). Lineage (GTDB taxonomy): Bacteria > Vulcanimicrobiota > Vulcanimicrobiia > Vulcanimicrobiales > Vulcanimicrobiaceae > Cybelea. The sequence continues at coordinate 31,108 of CAWGWT010000010.1, read as the reverse complement.
TCTTCGCAAACGCGGCGGTTGGCTTGCGCACGCTCCTCGTGCCCGGAACGAGTCCAGCTTCGAGCAAGATCTGCGCACCGTTGCAGATTCCGAAAACCAGCTTTCCGGCACCCGCACCGTCGATGACGAAGTCCATGATTCGGTCGTGCGCCGCGATCGCACCGGCGCGGATGCGATCTTCGTACGCAAAGCCGCCGGAGAGAACGTACGCATCATAGGCCTGTAACCTCTCGGGTTGCGACCAATGGACGAGCTCAGCATCGCCGCCGCAATCGCGCAGCAAGCGCACCGTCTCGTCTTCGGAGTTTGTCCCGGGGAAAACGGGAACCGCGATGCGCGCGCTCACGGATAGACCTCGGCGATCGGCTTCGACCACAGGTCGTACAGGCGCGGAATGTCAAAGCGGGCACCGTTGACGATCAGTTGCGAACCGGCAACCGTCTCGCCGATTCGGAGCGCTCCGGTGAGATCGATCTCGCTTGCGTCGGTTACTTCGCAGATGAAGCCGCCGGCTTCGCAAAGCGGATTGCCGAAATCGATCTCGGCACCAATCGTCCGGCCGCGCAGCATTGCGTCGAAGGCGAGGCGCGCCAGTGCGGTCAGCATTCCTCCGTCGGAGATTGCGCGGCAGGAGCTCAGGACGCCGCGCGCAATCGCGTCGTGCAAAATTCCTGCGGCGACGCGTTCGCCGCCGTATGAGATCGTAGGCAGTGCGCCTGGTATGCCGAGCAACTCACCTAGGACCGACCCACCGACGACGAGTTCGCGGCTACCGATCCAAAGAAGCGTCGATCCTGCCTGCTTCAAACCCGGCGTGACGGCGGCGCCGATATCGTCAAGCCTGCCGATGCACGCCACAATCGCCGAAGCGGGGACAGGTCGCCCGTCGACGGATTCATTGTAAAGACTGACGTTGCCGGAGACGAACGGAAGGTCGAGCTCGGTTGCCGCGCGGGCGAGCCCGTCCACTGCTGCGACAAACGCGCCGTACTGATCGGGCTTGCGCGGATTGCCGAAGTTCAAACAGTCGGTAAGGCCAATCGGCCGGGCTCCCACGGCGACCACCCGACGCATCGCCTCGAGAACCGCGCGTTCAGCGGCGTAGCCCGCATCGCTGCGCCCGAAGCGCGGATTGCCACCGAGAGCCACGGCTACCCCGAGGCGCGACCCTGCAATCGGAGCGAGGACCCCCGCGTCGGCAGCACCGCGCGGCAACACGGTGCAGCCGCGCACGACTGCATCGTAGCGGCGATAAAGCGGCTCGCGCGACGCGACGTCGCGGTGCGCCAGCACGCGGGGAAAAACAGCTTCGACATCAACGGCCGGCAGTTCGTCGATCGGCCCCACATGATGAATCACCTCCGTATACGGCAAGTCGTCGCGAATCGAGCCGGTGAGAAAATCGCTCGGCACATCCATCACGACAGCACCGTGGTAGCGCAAGACGTACTGCCGTTGCGCCGTCACGCGTCCGATGATGGTAGCTCGTGCGTTGTAGGCAACGTCGGGGAGCGTAAACTCTTCGTTATAGATGCGCACGACCTCGGCCGCGACGTCGCGCGGCAGGAGCCATAGCAAGCGTTCTTGCGTTTCCCCAACCGCGATGACTTCGGCAGGCATCCCTTCAATGGCGACGTTGACTTTGTCCAGATCGATCTCGGCGCCGTAGCCGCCCTGCGACGTGATTTCGGCCGAGCAGCCAACGATGCCGCCGGCGCCAAGGTCTTTGAAGGCCGCGTCGATCTTACGTGCGCGCAACAACGCGAAGACGCGATAGCTCGCCCGCATCAGCACGTTCTTTAAAAACGGATCGGGTACTTGGACCGCCCCCTTGCCGGCTTCGGCCCCCGTGGCGTCGAGCGTGAGCGAAGAAAACGAAGCGCCGCCGAAACCGCTGGAATCGGTAGCCTTGCCGACGAGAACAATCGCCCACTCCTGCGCGCCCTTCGGCGCATAGGAGTGAATGAGGTCGGCTTCCTTGACTAGCCCGAGCGCGACCACGTTGACCAGGCAATTCTCATCGAAGCCTTCGTCGAAATAGGCGTCACCGGCAAGGTTTGGCACTCCTATGGCGTTGCCATAGGCCGAGATTCCGTCGACGACGCCTTCCGCCACGTGACGCGCGTGCGATTCTGCGTTCTCAACGCGCCCGAAGCGCAACGAATCGGCAACGCCAATTACCTCAGCGCCCATGCACAGCACGTCGCGCACGATCCCGCCGATGCCCGTCGCGGCACCTTCGAAGGGAACGATCTGCGAAGGATGATTGTGCGATTCGTGTGCGACGACGACCGAGTACCGATCGCCGCCGTGCACCCCGAGGTGGAGCGCGCCCGCGTCTTCGCCCGGTCCCAGAACGACGTCGGCCCCGCTGGTCGGCAGCCGCTTTAAGTAGTGGCGGCTCGACTTATAGCTGCAATGCTCGCTCCATTGCGCGTTGAACGCCTGCAGTTCGACCGGTGAAGGTTCGCGTCCAAGACGTTGCGCGATTCGTTGCAGCTCGTCGTCGCGCAGTGCGACGTTCGGGACTCCGGAAAGCCCACTAACCAAGCGCAGCTCCCTGCGGCATAGGCATCTGCTGCTGCAGCGAAGCGTCGGCATGAAGCACGCTCGAACGAGCATTGGCTTGCATCAAGAGCGTGCGTCCAAAGAGCACCGTGTCTTCGAGGCCCAGAAGCTTGGCGCAATCCATCGCCAGCCTTTGTGGTTCGATCGCTCCGTCGATCACGGGCGCGGATGACGTCGCATCGAGCATCGTCCTTAGCAGCTCGTTTTCGCCGACGGCGATAAGGATCAGACGGGCAAAGCTTGCCTCGAGTTGCTGCGTAAGCTGCAACACGAACCCGGGCGTTGCCGTTGGGCTTGCGACGTGGCGAATCGTCGGCAAGCCGAGTTGCCCGAGGGCTTTGACGATTTCGTTCGCGCGCTCAACTTGAGCGGGGGAATCGGCGATCACGGCAGCCATGCCGGGCCGCATTACCGGAAACATGCCGACGAGGTCGGCGACCCGCTCGTACGCATGCCGTACACGCTCGAGCCCTTCGTCATCAACGGCTTCCAGGTTGCGATAGATCTGCTTGTCGAGCATGAGCTCTTCGCGCCCCTGCGGCCAGAGGCGCCACGAGTCATTGTCGATCACGTCGGCGATCACGAGTTGGCCTTGGTTCTCGCCCCCGGCGAGACGTCCAAACTCAATTTTGAGATCCACCAGCAAAACGTCGCGCTTTCGCCACGCGTGAGAGAGGATATCGAAGGTCAAGCGCGCCAGCTCCGTCATCACGCCGACCTCCTGCGGCGCTGCGATGTTGCGAGCCACGACCTCATCGGGAGTAATCAGCGGATCGTGCGCCGCGTCGTCCTTGAAGAAAAACTCGATCACGCGCGGCACGAGGAGCGCCCCGCGTTGGAGGCTGGGATTGCGCCGGGCGAATGAGCCCGCCGCGACGCCACGCGTGACGACCTCAAGCGGGATCATGTTGCAGCGGCGCACGACCATTTCGTTGTCGTCGTCGTCTTCACCACCATTGAGGTAATGCGTCGGCAAGCCGCAAAGATTGAGTAACCGGAAGACTCTAGCGGTCGTTTGGGCGGCGAGTCGTCCTTTGCCCGCAATCTCATGGCGGCGCGCGCCGTCCCCAGCCGAGATTCGATCGGTCTGCGCGACGACGAGCTGATGCGGCTGGCCGGGATTCTCGTAGAGTACTTTCGTCTTGCCCCGCGCGATTTCGATCCCTTTGTTCACGTCACCGCTACCTCGACTTGACGCGGGAATGCTTCAACGCCGTCGATGCGGTCGGCTAGCAGCCGCGCGCGCTGCGGCGCGGTACCGACGTGAATGCTCGGATCGAGCAGACGCCGAATTTCGGCAGGATCGACAAGTGAGGTCAATTCGCGCTCTTCGGCGAGTAGGCGCGAAAGCGGATTGTCCTCGCCACGCCTAACTGCCGCCCACGCTTCCATCGATACACGCCGCAGTATTTCGTGCAAATGCTGGCGGTCTCCGCCGGCGCGTGTCGCTTCCAACATCACGGCCTGCGTTCCCGCGAACGGCGCATACGCGCGCAGATTCGCTGCGATGCGCCGCTCGTCGACCCTGCAGCCCCTCGATAACCGTGCGCGCGAGCGTCACGATTTCGTCTGCGCAGAGCAGGGCTTCCGGCAGCACCACTCGCCGGTTCGCGCTGTCGTCGAGCGTGCGTTCCAGGAAATTCGTGGCCGCATTTTGCCACGCAACGTCGGCATAGCCGGGCAGTAAGCGCGCGAGCGATCCGATGCGCTCGCACAGAATGGGATTCTGCTTAAACGGCATCGAGGAACTGCCAACCTGGTCTCGAGCGAATGGTTCGGCGACCTCACCAAAGCCTGGGCTGCCCAGCATGCGAACGTCGGCGGCAAACTTCGAGAGGGATGCGCCAAGACCGGCAAGCGCCGATAGCAAGAGATAGTCGAGCTTACGCGGATAGGTCTGCGTACTGATTTCTCGTGCGAGAAGGCCAAAACGGTCCAGCACGTACGCTTCGATCTCTCCAGAGCGCCCGGTACTTTGCACGAGGCGCTCGTACGACGCGGCCGTTCCGACGGCGCCGCGTAAACCCTTCGCGGTTAAATTGTCGAAGACGAAACGCAGATTTTCATTGTCAACGAGTAAATCTTGCGCGTAGGCGGCGAGCCGATACCCGAGCGTCGTCGGCTCCGCGGGCTGCAGGTGCGTGTAGGCCATGCATACGAAATCGGCGTACCTGCGAATTTGCGCGCAGAAGACCCCAAGCAGCGCGTAGAGGTTCTCGCCGACGTGCGACAGCGCCAGCCGCAGCCGATACGTTTCGACGGTATCCTCGACATCCATCGAGGTCGCGCCGAGATGCAGTTTTCCTCCACCGCGTTGCGCCTGCTGCGCGAAGACGCGGATTTCGGCCATGAGATCGTGATGTATCTCACGTTCGATCTGAGCCGCCGCCTCGATGTCAATCTCATTGGCGTGCGCGCGCAAGTCGGCGACCTCGACTTCTTCGATCAACCCTTGTGCAGATTGCGCCTCGGCTAGCGCGACCCATACGGCTCGCCAGAGCCGCCGCCGCGCCTTCTCCGAAAAGAGCGCGCGCAGCGCCGCGCTTCCATATCTCCACGAGAACGGCGAGGCATAGGTTTCGTAATCCATGAAGGACGTTGCCCTTCGCCTCCCGGGAAGGCGCCGCCTCGTCAGCGTACTGCATTCAAATGAGAGCAGCAGCGGCCGTTTTGCTCGCTCTGGCGTTCAATCTTGCCGGCTGCACGAAAAGCGGAGGCGTCGCCGGGCGGCGCCATTCATGGACGCATGCGGGCTTGCTCCGCATTGCCGTCAACGAAGAGCCGAAAACCCTCAATCCGCTGCTTGCCGGTACTACCATTGAGGTTTTCATCGACCGGCTTATGTTTGAACCGCTACTGTCCGCCGATTCGAGCGGCGACCCGGTACCGATGCTTGCCGCCAGGGTACCGAGTCAGGCAAACCGCGGCATCAGCGCCGACGGCCTGACGGTTCACTATCATTTGCGCCGCGATGTGCGCTGGAGCGACGGCGTTCCCGTGACGGCGCGCGACGTCGTCTGGTCGTGGCAAGCCATCGAAAATCCAAATAACGATGCCGTTTCGCGCCACGGTTACGACGATGTGCGCTCGGTCGATACGCCTGACCCCTATAGCGTGGTCGTGCACCTGAAGCGGCGGTTCTCGCCTTTTGTTAATACGTTCTTTTCCGAAAGCGACCAGCCTTACGACATCGTACCCGCGCACGTCCTCGCGAAATATCCCGACGTCAACCGCATTCCCTTCGACTCACAGCCGCTGGTCTCGGACGGCCCGTTCCGTTTCGTGCGGTGGGAGCGCGGCGATCGCATCGTACTCGACGCAAACCGCAAATTCTTTAAGGGCGCGCCAAGGTTACGAGGCGTGCAGATCGACTTCGTTCCCGACGAAAATTCGGCGATCAATCTGCTGCGCACGCACGCGATCGATTATTTCTATCAACCGACGATTCAAACGTATCCGGCGCTGCGTGCATTGCCCGACGCGCACATCGTTTGGGTGAATGTGAACGGCTTCAACGGCCTCGAGATGAATATCTCGCACCCCGTGCTCGCCGACGTGCGGATCCGTACCGCCATCGCAGCCGCAATCGACAAGACGGCATTGACACGACAACTCACGTACGGCCAGGAGACGACCGCGACCGAGGACCTTCCAAACTGGATCTGGGCCTTCGATCCGTCGGTAAGATCGCAACGCTTCGACCCGACCATGGCAAAGAAACTGCTCGAAGCTGCCGGTTGGGTCGCTGACGGTAATGGAATGGTGCGCAAGAACGGCCGACCCTTAGAGCTGCTCCTCGCGACCGCCGCGGAATCGGCGACCGACCGCTCCGCGAGCTTGCTCGTACAGGCCGCGCTGCGGAAGATCGGCATCGTGGTCAGCGTCAAATATTTTCCGCTAGACATTCTCTACGCTCCACAAGGCATGGGCGGGATTCAGCACGGCGGCAAGTTCGATCTCCTCATGTATGACTGGTACGCGGGCATTGATCCCGACGATTCCTCGGAGTTGACCTGCAATAATTTTCCTCCGCACGGCTATAACGATCCACGCTATTGCAGTCGAGCGATGGATGTGGCGCAGGCGATTGCCCTAACGCACTACGATCGCGCCACACGCAAGCGGGCGTACGCAACCATCGAACGCTCGCTCTCGATCGACAACCCGATCGTCTACTTCTGGTGGCAGCGTCAGCAAGAAGCGATTAGCGTCGACTTCCATGGCTTCGCCCCGAACCCGGTCATCGAATCGTGGAACGCCTGGCAGTGGACTATTTAATGCGTTAACGGCGGGAGAGGCCGGACAGCTCGGCGGTGATGCGATCGACGAGTGTGCGGTGATCCTCAGGATCGTTCCCGGCACGCCCCGTTACGACCGCTTCTATACCGCGAACGGCGCGCTCGTACGCGACGCGCGCCCGGCGCTCGCCAACGCGTCGCGCGATGGGACGCAGCACCCGTTCGCGCCAGCGCGAGCGCGCGGGAAGCTCGCCACCGGGACGCGCCAGTTCCCACAGGCAGAGGCACTCGGTCGCGAGCGCTGATAGCAACGGTACGGCGGCGTTGCGCGCCTGATCTGCGAATAATTCATGGGCAATCGCGAGCGCCTCTTCGACTTTTCCCTCGGCGAGCGCGCTTGCGTACTTATATGCCTTCGGATCCTCGATAGAAAGCGCTTCGCGCTCGACATCTTTTACCGTGATCTTCTTGCCGAGGAGCGCCAGCTTTTCGAGGTCGTTGCGCACCGCCGCCAGCTCTGCCTCGCTGCGCGCAAGCTCGTCGATCGCGCGCGGCTCCGCTTTCGCCTTCAAACGCCGCAGCGTTTCCTCGACGAATCGCTCGCGCGTCTGCCCGCCGGCGGTCGTATCGATGCGCAACGCCGCGCGCCCCGCCAATACGCCAAATGGCGCAGCGCCCTTGCCGCGCGGCGAAAGAAGGTCGAGCAACACTAAGGTGCTTCCCTCAGGCACATTTTCAGCCACGGCCCAAAGATCGCGACGCGCCGCCGCGCGCATCGTTTGCGTATCGGAAACTACTACCACGCGGCGATCGGCAAGAAAGGGCATCGCTTGGAGCGCCTCAACAATCCGCGCCGCATCGCCGGCCTCTTCCGCTGAGAAGTGCGCGAGATTCAATTCGCGCACGTCCTGCGGCAGCAGACGATCGAGTAGCACCTCCAAAGCGCGCTCTGCAAGCGCGCGTTCCGTCCCTTCAATAACGACAAGCTTACCGATTGCCGGTTCGTTGTCGAGAAAATCGTAAAACTTCACGCTTCGTCTTTCGACGAGCTCAGAATGCCATCGTGAGAAATTCGGCGCTCGGCCGGAACTCGAGCGACGGAATCGACTCGAGGTACGGCGGTCGTAGGATCCCGTATTCGGTAACGAAGGCGGTAACGAGATGTCCGGGCGTTACGTCGAACGCCGGGTTATAGACGACGGCGCCGTCGGGCGCGGCCCGAGCGCCCGCAAACGAGGTAACCTCGTCGGCAGCTCGCTCCTCAATAGAAATCGCCGTTCCGTTTGGGATCGTCAAGTCGAACGTCGAGCGCGGCGCAGCGACGTAGAACGGGATGCCGTGGTGCGCCGCCAAGATCGCGAGCGCATAGGTGCCGACCTTGTTCGCGACGTCGCCGTTTCGTGCGATCCGATCGGCCCCGACGATCGCTAGATCGATCCGCTGCTCTTTGATCGCGACGGCAGCGGCCGAATCGACAATCAGCACCGCATCGACGCCGGCCCCCTGCAGCTCCAGATAGTTCAAACGCGAGCCTTGCAAGAGAGGACGCGTCTCGCTTACGAAGACGCGCGGTCTCTTCCCGCCGCGTTGCGCCGCGATGATGACGCCGAGCGCGGTTCCGGCGCCCGCGGTGGCAAGAGCGCCGGTGTTGCAATGCGTGAGAACGCGCGCTCCTTTGGGGATCAGTTCGAGTCCATTGTTGGCTAATGCGGCGTCGATCGCTACCTGCTCGTTATGGATCGCGCGCGCTTCTTCCAATGCATCGTTCGCACCAAGAACGCGGTCGACGGCCCAGGACAGATTCACTGCCGTGGGCCGCGCCTCGCGAACGCGCCGCGCCGCCGCCGCAAAACCCGCCTCGTCCGCGACGCTCCGACGAAGCAACGCTACGCCGTAGGCGCCAAAGACGCCGATGCAGGGTGCACCGCGCACGGCAAGGCTTTTGATCGCGCCGACGATTTCGTCGGCGGTTCGGGCGCGCTCGTAGCGGACCTCGCGTGGAAGCAACCGCTGATCGAGATAGCGCACGGCATCGCCGTCCCACTCGACGGGCGTCAATGGCGTCACTCTAGGGCCTTCGATTTTCGCTCCTGCGAAAGCCTGCGCGCGGGATCCCGGCAGTCATGCGCAACAGAGTCGCGGCAGCGAGCGCGGCCGCGTATCCTTTATCGCCGCCTTGCGGATCGGCGCGCTCTTGGGCCTGCGCGAGATTCTCGGTCGTGAGGACGCCGAAACCGATCGGCGTGCTGGTCGCGAGCTGCACGTCCATGATTCCTCGAGCGCACTCGCCCGCAATGAAATCAAAGTGCGGCGTCTGGCCTCGGATAACCGCGCCCAGCGCCACGAGCGCATCGAAGCTATCGGTCTCGATGAGACTTTGACACGCCAGCGGCAGCTCGAAGCAACCGGGAACGTCGAAGATACAGACGTTATCATTGGCGACCTTGCAGTCGCGCAACGCGCGCTTCGCGCCGTCAACAAGCCGGTCGGCGAGGTCGGCGTGGAAGCGCGCAGAGACGATCGCAAAGCGGTGCCCGGTGCAATCCGGCACCGCCGGCCGTGCGCCGTCATCCCGCTTCACGATGCGGCCACTTCGTCTAAGATGTGACCGAGCTTCGAGCGCTTGGTATCGATGTAATGCTTATTATGTGCCGTCGGCGTCGTCTGCAACGGCACGCGTCCGACGATCTTCAGCCCGTAACCCTCCAGGCCGAATATCTTCTTCGGATTGTTGGTGACAAGCCGCATCTCGCGCACGCCGAGATCGAAGAGGAGCTGCGATCCGATGCCGTAATCGCGCTTATCGATCGGAAGGCCCAGTGCCAGGTTTGCCTCGACGGTGTCCGCGCCCCGGTCTTGCAGCTCGTAGGCGCGCAGCTTGTCGGCAAGACCGATGCCTCGGCCTTCCTGGCGCAAATAGAGAAAGACTCCGCGCCCTTCACGCGCGATAAGCGCCATCGCCCCGTCACGCTGTGCCGCGCAATCGCAGCGGATCGAGTGCAAGGCGTCGCCGGTCATGCATTCCGAGTGAACGCGAACAAGTATCTCTTTGCCGTCGCCGATCTCTCCCATGACCAACGCGACGTGAGTATTTTCATCGATCGTCGTGGTGTACGCGACGCCGGTCCATTTGCCCAAAGTCGTCGGAAGTTCGAACTCGGCAATCCTCTTGACGAGCTTCTCGGTGCGCATCCGATAGGCTATCAAATCCTTGACGGTGATGAGTTTGAGCGCGTGCCGGTCGGCGTAGCTACGCAATCCTTCGAGACGCTCCATCGTGCCGTCGTCGGCCATGATCTCGCAGATCACGCCCGCCGGGTAGAGTCCGGCGAGCCGCGCCAGATCGACCGCCGCTTCGGTTTGTCCCGCGCGCACCAGCACGCCGCCTTCACGTGCGCGTAGCGGAAAGGTATGTCCGGGCCGCAAAAAATCGGCCGGCCGCGCCTCCGGATCGAGCAGTTTCTTGATCGTCGCCGCACGATCGTAGGCCGAGATGCCGGTCGACGTCACGCCGCGCGCCTCAACAGAAACGGTAAAGGCCGTTTCGTGCACGGCCGTGTTTTCTCGCACCATCTGCGGGATGTGTAGCTCGTCGAGGCGGGAACCGACCATCGGCACGCAAATCAGGCCGCCGGCGCCTTTACGCATGAAGTTAATGGACTCGGGCGTTACCATCTGGGCTGCCATCACAAGATCACCCTCGTTCTCGCGGTCCTCATCGTCGAGCACGACGACCATCTTGCCGGCGCGGATATCGACAATTGCGTCCTCGATGGAATCGAAGGGGCCCTCGCGCTCCGCGAGCTGTTCGCCCAGCGTCGGAAAGACGTGAGCCAGCCGCTGCAGGGTGCGGTAGGATGGCTCCCGGCGCCCTGCGCGCAGCAGGGAGATGGCCGACTCGGTCAATCCCGCACTCTCTGCGACCTCGGCGGCCGTGAGGCGGGCCTCGTCGATCGCCGAGTTGAGAAGGTCAGCGAAACGGCTCATATCTCCAGGTTACGGCTTACTTTACAGATGTCAAGCCGTATCACTGATGGGCAGTGAGCTGCCAACCGGTCCTCAGCAGGGTCGCCTGGGGAGTGCGCGAGGTCGGAGATCGAGAGCCGTCGCATCTTTCAAGGTGCGGCACAGACTTGCGTTTGCGGCACTTTTGCTCGCAGGATGCGGCTCGAGCACGACGCCGGCTGGCGTTGATTACACCATCTCCAGTCCGCAACTTAGCCAGGCCACTACGCAAGCATTCAAAAAGCCTGCGCTGATCATGCTCAACTTGCAGAGCGGCGCTTTGGAGTATTGGCCGATGAGTCCCGGCGGCGGTAACGATCCGCGGCCGCTTTCGCCATCGCTGGGAATTTTTAGCGGCTACGGATTGGTCGCCAACGGCGACGTTATCGCAATCGCCAACTATTCGCCGGCGGAGGTCGTCACTTACAACGTAAAGACAAAAGCGCAAACCACGCTCAGCGATCCTTACGGCGATCCTTACGACATCGCCATCGATAAGAAAGCTACGATCTACGCCCTCAATCTCGACAATGTGGCGGTCTTCAAAGCGGGATCGTCGCAGCCGGCTGAGCTTACGTGTTCCTTGATTACCGACGGCGTCGCAATCGCGGTGGACAACGAAGGTGACGTTTTCGTCAACGGCTACGGGCCCGACGGATTCATGGGAGTCGTCAAATATCCGGCCGGATCGAGCACGTGCAAGAAACTGCATCTGAAGAAAGAGCGCGGCTATGCGGGCGGCGTCGGCATCGATCCAAAAACCGACGACTTGATTGTCGTCGACAATCCGGACCTCTGTGCCGGCGGCATCGAAGGACGAATGTTAATTTACAAAAAGCCCTATCGTCGGACGGCGGTACGCTGGCGCAATCTCAACGCGCTCTATTGTGCCGGAACCTTCCGCCTCAACTCAAGCTCGACGCTCATCTTTGTATCGGATGCAACCATAAGCGACGGTTTTCCGCTGATCGATCAGCGCACGTATCCGCGCGCGCAAGGCGCTGGAACCTACCAGAGCAGTCCCTCCGGTTACTCCGGGTCCTTCGGCGGCTTCACCACTGTCCCGAATACGTTGCCAAATTAAATATCATCATACTTGAAACGAATGTTTCAAGTATGCTAGCATAGGGCGTGTCGAGAACCGCGGACGAGGCGCGGCGCGCCGAGCTGCTCGACCGGGCCGTCGACTACGTCTGTCGCCATGGTTTGGCGGATTTGTCGCTGCGGCCGTTGGCTAAGGCCATCGGCTCGAGCCCGCGAGTGCTCCTCTATTACTTCGGATCAAAGGAGGGGTTGGTTATCGAGATCGTCCGGCAGGGCCGCGCCCGTCAGCGCGCGATGATGGCGAAACTCGCGCTCACCGACCTTTCGCCTCGCCAGGTGGCGCGTGCGCTTTGGCTCGAGTGGAGCAAGCCGGAATGGGAGCCGCTCACTCGGCTCTTCTTTGAAGTGTACGCGTTGGCGTTGAGCGATCGCGCCCGGTTTCCGGGTTTCCTTGACGGCGCCGTCAACGAATGGCTCGAGGCGCTCGATGCTTGCACGCATCTTCCGGGCAATAGGCGCGCTCAATCGGAGTCACTGGGCACGCTTTTGATCGCGGGGTTCCGCGGCTTTCTTCTCGACCTCTTGGCAACGCACGATCGCGCTCGAATAAATCGCGCGGTCGATCGCTGGCTCTCGGCGGTCTACGATGCATAATACGACGCGCAGCGCGGCGACGGTCTTCATCTTCATCACGGTGCTGATCGACATGCTGACGTTCGGCATGATCGGTCCCGTGCTGCCTAAGCTTATCGCAAGCTTCGTCGGCGACAACTACGCCTCGGCCGCGGAGATCATCGGAATCTTTGCAACGGCCTGGGCGCTGATGCAGTTTTTCTGCTCGCCGCTTTTGGGCATGCTTTCGGATCGCATCGGCCGACGGCCGGTCATTCTGGTGTCGAATGCTGTGGCGGTCGTCGACTTCGCGATCATGGCGCTGGCGCCGAACCTTTGGTGGCTCTTTGCCGGTCGCGTGCTCTCCGGCATTGCGTCGTCGAATATCACGGCGGCGAGCGCCTACATCGCCGACGTCACGCCGCCGGAAAAACGTGCCGCCGCCTTCGGCATGCTCGGGAGCGCCTTCGGGCTTGGTTTCGTCCTTGGTCCGGCAATCGGCGGACTCGTCGGAAACGCCAATCCTCGCTTGGCCTTTTGGGCGGCGGCGGCGTTTGCTTTACTCAACACGCTCTACGGACTGTTCGTCTTGCCCGAATCCCTTCCACGCGCCCGCCGCACACCACGGCTCGAATGGAAGCGCGCGAATCCGGTCGGTTCGCTGAAGCTGTTACGCTCGCACCACGAGCTCTGGGGCTTAACGTGGGTGAACTTCATCACCTACGTCGCGCACGAAGTCTTTCCGAATGTTTGGGTCATCTATTGCATCGCGGCGTTTGGCTGGAGCACCGGAAGCATCGGTCTGACGCTCGCACTCGTCGGCACGGTCGCCGCGGTCAATCAGGCGACCATGATTGGCCCGGTCGTTAAGCGGCTCGGCGAGCGGCGCACGCTGCTCGCAAGCCTCGTGCTGGCCGTTATCGGTCTCGTTCTAATGGGGACGAACAACGGCTTCATCTTCTTGATCGCCGCGGTCATCATCTCGCTGCCGATGTATCAGGCGTCGTCGCAAGCTTTGATGACCAGGCACGTCGGCGCGTCCGAACAGGGCGAGCTTCAGGGCGCGCTCGGATCGGTGCGTGGCATCTCGATGTTGATCGGACCGTCGCTCTTCACCCTGACCTTCGCGCAGTTCGCGGGGCCGTGGCGGTCGCTCGGTCTGATCGGCGCGCCATGGTTTTTGGCAGCGCTGCTCTACGTCGGGTCGCTCTTTCTCGCCTGGCGCGTCACCTCGCGCGCGGATGACGTCGCGCTAGCGGTGCCCGAGGCGGCGCCGCCGATCTATGTGGAAAGTTAAACGAAGGCGACGATCGGCTTGATCATGTGCGCTTCGGCAAACCGCCGATAGACGTCGGGAACTTCGTCGATTGAAACGATGGTCGCGTCGACTTTTTCGGCAGTGACGGCTCCCGCGGCGATCAGGTCCAGCGCCGTGCGAGTATCATCGGGTCCGCACGAATAGCTCGCCACTACGCGCAGATCGTTGAAGTACATTTGCTCGGGGTCGATAGACACCGGGGCGCCGGGCTGAAACGGCGTGAACATCACGACGGTGCCGGCGCGCGCGGCGGCCGCGATTGCGCTTTGCATCGCCTCTGCCGTACCCGGTCCGCAGATTACGACGTCGGCGCCGTCGCACAGCGCACGCCGCGCGTCATCTGGGTGGAAAACGACAGCGCCGTTGCGAAGGGCAACGGCGCGGCGAGCTTCGATATAGTCGCTCGCTAAGACTTCTGCGCCGAGGGATCGCGCAGCAAGCACGTGAAGTTGCCCCATGACGCCGAGCCCGATGACGTAGAGACGATCCCCAGCGCGCAGCCCGCTGCGCCGAAGTGACTTCACGACGCAGGCGAGCGGTTCGACCAATGACGCGTCTAGGAAACTTACGTTTTGCGGCAGTAGCAGCGTGTCGCTCAGATTCGCTTGCGGAACGCGAAAGTATTCGGCGATGCCGCCGGGATCGATTTTCGTTGCCCGCCACGTCGCGCACTGCACATACTCGCCCTGTCTGCAGGCGCGACAGAAAAAGCATGGCGCGTGATGGTGCACGAAAACGCGGTCATCGATAGAAAACTTTGTCTCTCCCCGGGCTTCCACGACGACGCCGGCCGGCTCGTGTCCGAGCACGAGCGGCGCCTTGCGTCGGATGTACCACCCCATTACGTCACCGCTGCAGATGCCGCTCGCCATGGTGCGGACGAGAAGCTCGCCGTCGCCAAGCTCGGGAATGGCGCGGTTCTCGATCCGGACGTCGTCGACGTCATAAAGCACGGCCGCCCGCATCGTTCGTGCGTTCATGGCTCGATCAAAACTTTGAGTCCCTCCCCCGCATCGAGCTTACCAAACGCCGCCGCAATTTCGCCGAGCGGATAGACGTGCGAGATCAGTCGTGAGAGTGGGAACGCGTGAGCGGCGATCAGCTCGAAGGCTGCGCGTACGTCGGCGGGCGAAAAATGAAACGGCGCGAGAAGCTGGACCTCGTCGTAATGAAGACGCGCCGCGCTAAACGAGACGCGAGCCTCTGGCGGCAAGCCCGCAAAGAACGAAACGCGCCCGCCGCGCCGCACCAACGACGGCGCGCTCTCCCACATCTCGGTCGTCCCCGTGCATTCGATAACCGCGTCGGCGCCGCGTCCCTGCGTGTGGTTGAATATCGATTCGCGGATCGGTACGGGCCGGGTGTCGACACTCTGCAGTCCGAGCGCGCGCGCGAGCTCCAGGCGCTCGGGCCTTCTGCCGAAAAGGATCGTCTTGACGCCCTCGCGTTGCAGCAAGAGCGCGTGGAGTATGCCGAAGCCTCCGTTGCCGAGAATCGCTACCGTCGAACCGCGATCGGGCGCGAGGGTCGCGATCGAATGGACGACGCATGCGAGCGGTTCGAGAAATGCTCCTTCCGGATAGCTTACGTCATCCGGTTTCGCAAAGCAGTTTCGATCGACGATGCGTTTAGGCACCGCGATGAGATCCGAATAGGCCCCTAAGAGCATGGCCGGCATCACGCTCTCGCAGAGCTCTTCTTGCGAGTGCGTGCACCAAAAGCAGACCCCGCAGGGCGCCGTGTGCACGCACATCACGGGGTCACCTGACGAAAACGCGCTCACGCCGTCACCGATCGCGGCAACGTCGCCCGAAAACTCATGCCCGAAGCGCGCCGGCATAGGCATCTTAGGATGTCCGCGACGGTAGGCCTTCAGATCGGTGCCATCCGTAAGCGCCGCTCGGATGCGAACGACGATGCCTCCAGGAGGCGGCATCGGCGCGAGCTCTTCGCGCAACTCAATCCGGCGCGGCGCGACAAGCATTGCTACACGCATGTCTGTAGTGCCGCACGAATCGGCTCGGGCAGCGGACGACTCTTCTTCGTTGTCGCATCGATAGCTGCAACAATAAACCTCATCACCGCGCCTGCGTCGCCGGTGCGCTCGTTGAAGAATACTGTTTCCCACCGAATGCTCGACCTGCCGACGTGCTCGACATGCGTACGCATCCGAAGCCAATCGCTCATCATTGATGGCGCATGATATTCGGCTTCGACGCGCACGCGCGGCAACCAAAACCCGTATTTTGCAAAGACGCTGTCATAGGGGAAATCGAGCTCCGCAAAGAGCGCCATCTCGGCGTACTCCGCGAACCGTGAGTAGGCCGCAAAATACATGATGCCGGCGACGTCGACGTCGGCCCATTGCACTTGAAGCCTCGACTGGAAGATCCGCGCAGTGGGGGGCGCGGTATCGCGGAATTTTGTCACGAATCATCCTTCGACAGGCTCATGATGACACGATCGGCATACCGGGCGACAGGATCGACTTCGAGGTTGACGCGGCTGCCCAGAAGGCGGGCTCCGAGCGTCGTGCGGGCGAGCGTTTCGGGAATGAGCGCCACCTCAAACCAATCTTTATCTGCAGCGGCAACGGTAAGGCTCACGCCGTCTACGGCGACGAATCCCTTAGTTGCGATCATCGGCACAAGCGCGGGCGCTGTTTCAATTCGCATGCGCTCCCCCTGACCTTCGTTGACTCTATCGAGTACGCGCGAGGCGGCGTCGATGTGCCCGTAGACCAGATGCCCACCGAGACGATCTCCAAGACGCAACGCGTACTCGACGTTGACATAGTCGCCGATTTCGCGTTCACCCAGCGTGCTGCACGCGAGGGTCTCCGGTATAACGTCAAACGATATGATCTCGCCGTCGATGGCGGTAGCCGTAAGGCACACACCGTCGATTGAAATCGAGTCTTTGGCCTCCGGACGCTCGCGTTCGACGCCCTCACAACGCACTTTCAACGTTATTCCCCCGCCGGAGAACGCATCGATCCCGGTCACACTTCCCCGATAGGCAATTAAGCCGCTGAACACGGAGTTCCCGAAACGACCACGTCGGGGCCCACGCGTTCGACGCGATCGAAGCGCGCCAGACCGATATCAAGGTCGGTGCCGGAGAGAACCGGAACCGCGGCCGCGCCGCTCAAAAAACGCGGCGCGATCGCCCAATAGACGCGATCGATTAAGCGGGCGCCGAGCAGGCTTGCACCCAGTTTTGGACCCCCTTCGCAAAGCACGCTGAAGATGCCGCGCGCGCGCAAGGACTCCATCGCCTGCCGGAGATCGAGCGTTACCGCACCGGCAGACCCGACGTCGATGACGTCGGCAACCTCACGAAGTCCATCGAACATCGTGCGAAGACCTGCCGGCGCCAGCACGACCGTTTTTGAATAGCCATCTTCGGCTGCGAAGACGCGGCTGCGCACGGAAACCGCATCGCTCTCGCAAGCGACGATGCGCACGTACGGGCGCACGCGGTCGTGCGGCGGCCGCACCGTAAGCCGCGGATCGTCGACGCGGATCGTTCCGGCGCCCACCATTACGGCGTCGGAGATGGTGCGAAGTTCGCGCACGTAACGCTCCTCAGCTTCGGAGCCGATTCGCGCTTGCAGGCCGGGGCGAGGCGCTATCACGCCGTCGAGCGACATTGCCATCTTCAGCGCAGCATACGGACGATTGCTGCGCATCGTGCCGGCGAAGATCTCGATCAACGCGCGTGCGGCCTGATCTTCGGCGACCACGAACTCGATGCCGCGTTTTTTTAGCTGGTTCGCGCCGCCATGGTCAGTTGGATCGAGCGTTCCCGCCACGACGCGTGCGACACCGGCTTCAATCAACGCTTTCGTGCAGGGCGGCGTGCGTCCGACGTGCCGGCACGGCTCGAGCGAAACATAGACGGTAGAGCCGCGCGCGTTTGAGCCGGCTTGCTCGAGCGCTTGCGGTTCGGCGTGCGCCTCGCCGGCGCGGCGATGGTAGCCTTCACCGACGACGCGGCCATCGCGCACCACGAGCGCGCCGGCCGGCGGATTTGGTGAGGTGTCACCGATTCCACGCGCAGCGAGCTCGTAAGAGCGTTGCAAGTAGAGCGCATCGAGCGGCGTTAGTTGGGGATACTCCACGGCTGGTCGCTCTTCGTCACGGCGACGACGACGGCATCCTCCACCAGGCCGCCCGCCTCGCGCACGGCCGCGGCGCAGTCGCGCAATGTCGAGCCGGTCGTACAAACGTCATCGAATAACGTAACCCGCCGTGCCGCGACACCCGCGGGATCACAGGAAAATCGGCCGTGGGCCGCCAGGCGCTGCATACGGGAGCGCCCCCGTTGGGCGTCGCCCAATCGCTGTTCGAGGGCCGCCACGACACGCGCGCCCGCGATCTGCGCGGCGCGTTGGGCAACGAACGCAACGCCGTCGAGACCGCGGATGCGCCGGCGTCTGGCGGTCGTTGGGATCGGAACGAGCAGCGATCCAGGCTCGACGAACGGCGCCACGATCTTCCCGAGCGCTTCCGCGACGTCTCGTCGGCCATCTTTGAGCGCAAGCACCGCCGAGCGTAGCGTACCTTCATAGGCACCGAAGGCGGTGACGCGAAGCGTCGGAAAGCAGACGTGAATGCTCTGACTGCTCGGCGTACACGCAGCGCAAAGACCGGCGCCCAGCGCGTTGCAGCCTGCGCATTGAGGCGGAAAGAGCAAATCGAGCAGCGGCATGCTTCTCGTTCACGACGATCGCGATTGCTAACTAGAGATCTCCGCTTCATTGTTACGCGACGAGCGCATTGGCGAGAATGCTCTCCGGCTCGACGACGCAATGGGCCCCGACTATCGTATCGCGCAGGTCCGCTCGCGCCCCGATCGTTGCACTCTCCCAACAGATCGTGCGCTCGAGGCGTGCGCCGGCTTCCACTTGCACACGATCGTCTAGGACGCTGGGGCCCAGGATGGACGTTCCCTCGCCGACGCGTACGCCGGCGCCAATCCGCACCGGCCCCTCGATGCGCACTCCTTCTTCGAGCATCGCCGTGGGATCGATGCCGTTTGGCGTAGTTTGCGGTATCTGCACCATGCCGCTCACCACGTCGTAGCTTGCGCGGCGGTACTCGCTCGGGGTACCGATATCGGCCCAATACGCGCCGCGGCCATCGAACCCGTAGAATTGCTCATCGGCAGCCTTCATCGCCGGAAAAACTTGGCTTCCGAAATCATAGAATTGGTCGGCTGGTATACGCTCGAAGATCCGCGGCGAAAAAACGTACACGCCGGTATTGACTAGCTTGCTGCGTTCGGTGCCTTTCGCTGGCTTCTCTTGAAACCCGACGATCTTGCCGCGCTCGTCGACGACGACTACGCCGTATTGGTCGACTTCCTCACGTTGGACGAGCCCAATCGTCGCAACCGCGCCGCGGTCGCGGTGAAACTCGAGCAGACGATCAAGCCGAAGATCGGTGATTTCGTCGCAACCAATGACGACAAAGGTCTCGTTTTCGAAAAAGCCTTCGATCTTCTTTACGCCGCCGGCGCTGCCGAGCAGCTCGGGTTCGTAAGAGTAGTGAAGCCTCACCCCAAACCGCGAACCGTCGCCCAGCGCCGCGACGATTCTCTCGGCAAGATAGTGCACGTTGATCGCAATCTCGTCGAATCCGTACGCCTTCAGATAATGAATCAAATGCGCCGCATTCGGAACCCCTGCGACGGGTACGAGCGGCTTGGGGACGAGTTTGGTCAACGGGTAAAGACGCGTAGAGAGACCGCCCGCCAGTATCATAGCCTTCACGAGCCGGGCGCCTCTTTTCGCATTGGCCGAAAGCCGAGCTCGTCGAGCGCGACGAGCCAGACGAAGAGGGGCAGCGCGAGCTGACGGCGCCAGCGCCGAGGCTCCTTGACCAATCGGTAGAGCCATTCCAAGCCAAATCTTCGAATGGCTTGCGGCGCTCTTTTGACGCGACCGGAGATTACGTCGAACGAGCCGCCGACGCCGATTCCGGCGCCGCATCCGGTTTCACGCAGATGTTCCGCCAGCCAGTACTCTTGGCGCGGCGATCCCATACCTGCGAGCAGCAGCTTTGCGCCGCTCGCCGCGATCGTACGGACGACCGCCTGACTCTCATCTTCCCGAAAGTAACCGCTGCGCGTTCCCGCAATGATCAGACCGGGAAAATGCGACCTCAGGGTGGCGGCAGCATCGGCAGCTACGCCCGCAGCGCCGCCTAAGAAGTAGATCGGCAGCCCTCCTGCGGCCGCGCCCTGGCAGAGACGTTTGACCAACTCGACGCCGGTCACGCGCGCGCGCATCGGCGCACCGCGACGTCGAGCGACGGCTAGCAATCCGATGGTGTCGCAGAGCGAGAGCGCGCAGTCATTGACGATTGCGCGGAATCGCACGTGCTGTTGAGCGTAGACGACCATCTCAGTGCCCAGCGTAACGACCTGCGAACTGCGGCTCTCGCGCGCAAACGCGAGGATACGTGCCGCGGCGTCCTCCGCTTCGATTGGATCGAGTCGGCATCCAAGGATTTGCAGCGAGGTCACCGCGCTTCGGAGCCTGTCCTGAGCTGAGTCGAAGGTCCGCGTGAAAGGTATGAGGCGATTAGAGGCCGCAGTTGATCCGCCGCCGCCGGCGGCATGACGTCGAGCGGCAAACGGCACTCACCGACTCGAAAACCTAACTGACGCATCGCCCACTTGATCGGGATCGGACTCGTCGTCGCAAACAAAGCATCGAAGAGCGGCAGGAGCGACGCGTGAATCCGCGCCGCCTCTTCGACACGACCGCGCCGATACGCGTCGAGCATTCGCGCGTACTCCCGCGAACAAAGATGAGAAGCGACCCCCACGACGCCGTCGGCGCCTAACGCCAGGCAGGGTAAAAAGAGATGATCGTCTCCGGCCCAGACGATAAACTCGCTGGACCTGTTGCGAAGAATTAAGCCGATTTGCTTGAGGTCACCGCTCGATTCTTTAACTCCTACGATGTTGGAATGCCGCCGCGCGAGCTCCAAAAGCGTTTCCGGCAGCATGTTGGCCGAGGTGCGGCCCGGAATGTTGTAGACGACGACGGGCAGCGGTGTGGCCTGCGCGATCGCGCCGAAGTGCGCCAGCATCCCGCTCTGCGTCGGTTTGTTATAGTAAGGGACAACCGCGAGAATGGCATCAGCACCGGCTGCCGCAGCGTCTTGCGCGGCCGAGACCGACTCTCGGGTGGAATTCGTTCCGGCGTTGGCAACCAAAACCGCCTCGCTTCCGACGGTCTCTTTGACGGCTCTCCACAATTCGATGCGCTCGCGTGCGTCGAGCGTCTGGCCTTCGCCGGTCGAACCGGCGACGACGAGCCCATCGTTTCCGCCTTCGACGAGCCAGCGCGCAAGGCGCTGCCCCTCTCGCAGATCGAGCTCGCCGCGCTCGTCAAACGGGGTCACCATCGCCGTAAGAATTGCTCCAAGCCGCGTATTCATGGAACCGGATCTCCTTTGTCGAGCTCAAACTGCTCGTGCACCGCCCTCTCCGCGCGAGTAACGTGGTCGGCCGGCACGAGGATCGAGATCGTTACGTTGCTGTCGGTACAATGAATGATTTCTACATCGGCTCGCGAGAGCGCATCCACGACGCGATGGACGACGCCGGGCGTGCCGCGCATGCCGTTGCCGACGATCGAGAGCTTCGAGCAGCCTTCGCGCAGCCGAACGGCGAGATTCAAGTCTCCAAGCAGGCGACGGACTTCACTTCCCCGATCGCCTTCAACAACGAACGCGACGCCGGCCTGATTGATCGTGACCTGATCGATCGAAATTTTTTCCGCCGCAAACCGACGAAACATCTCGAGCTCGGTCTCCATCCGGCGCTTCGGCGATTCGATGTCGCCGCGAATGATACGCACCCAGGTTACGCGTCCGGTTGCAGTCACTCCGGTCACGGGGCGGTCCGCATCGGCACCTTCGTCCACGAGGGTGCCGCGGTCGGAGCGCAAGCCCTTCACCGTGTAGCGGGTGGCGGTACGATTCGCGTACTCGGCTGCTTTGTGATGCACCACCGTTGCACCGTGGTTAGCGAGCTCGGCCATTTCGGCGAGCGAGGCACGCTCGATTGTGCGAGCGCTGGGAACGCGGCGAGGATCCGCGGTCATAGCCCCGCTGACGTCCGTATAGACGTCGACGCGCTGCGCCTCGAGAGCATGTCCGATCGCAATCGCGGAGAGGTCGGTTCCCCCTCGGCCCAATGTCGTGATGCTGCCATCTTCAGTGGCACCTTGGAAGCCGGCGACTACGGGAACGACGTTGCGCTCGAGCAGGTCAATTATTGCGCGCGGCTCGACGCGCAGAATCGTCGCGTCGCCGTGGCGAGCGTCGGTGACGATACCGGCCTGTGCGCCCGAGATCGCAATCGCTTCGATACCATCGTCGGAAAGCTCGTCGGCGAAAACGGACGCCGAAATGAGCTCGCCTGCGGCAAGGAGCAGATCGGCGTTCGAGCTGCCGGCGCGCCCATCGATGAGCCGGAGCAACGTGTCGGTGGCATAGGCGTCGGGAGATCGACCCATTGCCGACACGACCGCGACCGTTGCGAAGCCTGCTTCGAGGGCGTCGCGCACGCGACGATAGGCAACCGTACGATCCTCTCGCCTTGCGACCGAAGTTCCGCCGAACTTCAACACCGCGACACCCGCCCATCGACGTGGTTTATCCCGAGCTGAGTCGATGGGCTCGGGCCAGCCTGCGTTCATGCTGCGACATATCCTTTGGCGAGGAGCAGCTCGAGGATCTGCACGGCATTTGTCGCCGCACCCGTGCGCAACTGGTCGCCGACGCACCACAACGCAAAGTTATGCGCTTTGTCATGCTGAGCTGCCTCATCTCGATCGGAGCGCAAGGACTCCGCGCGCAGACGCGCGACGTGCACGCCGTCGGTTCCCTCGACCTCGCGTGGCGTCACGATTCCGTCTGGGTGAAAGATGATACCCCGCGTGGTTTTGAAAGCTCTCGCCAGCTCCTGCGTGCTTGTCGGGCGCTGCGTTTCGAGAAACACTGCTTCGCTATGCGCCGTTCGCACGGGCACTCGAACCGCGGTGGCACTAACCAGCAGCTCGGGCAAATCGAGCAGCTTGCGAGTTTCGTCGCAAACCTTGCGCTCTTCGCCGGTCCATCCCGACGCGTCAAGCGCTCCTATCTGCGGCACGACGTTGCGTGCGAGCGGTCGGAGAAAGACCTCCGGTTGCGGTTCAGGGTCGCCGTAAACCATCGCGCGTTCGTCTTCCAAAAACTCCTGGAGTCCCGCGCGGCCCGCACCGCTGGCGGCCTGATATGTCGCAACGCGAACTGAGCGCAATCCCGCAACGTCGCGAACCGGTCGCAATGCGATGCTGAGAATGATGGCGGTGCAGTTTGCGACGGGAAAGAGACGCTGCTCGACGCGCAGCGATTCTGCGTTTATGTCCGGAACGATGAGCGGCACGCCGTCCCGCATGCGAAAGGTGGCGCTGTTGTCGATGACGATCGAACCCCGAGCCAATAGAGCCGGCGCGTATCTTTCGCTCGATTCCTCGCCGCCGGCAAAGAATACGACATCGAATCCGCCCAACGCATCGTTGGATGCCGGGCGCACGTCGATTGGATCGCCTCGAAACATAACGGCGCCGGAGCACGCGCGGGAAGCAAACGGCCCCAGCTTGCCGATCGGAAGATCGCGCTCCTCGAGTAGGCGCAGAATCGTTTCGCCGACGGCACCCGTCGCGCCCACGACGGCGACGTTCATGCGCTCACTTCATCCTTCGACCGGCTGAGAATGACATCGGCAGCGGGGTCATCGAGAATCGAATCGAGCCCGATCGAAAGGCCCCGCCGGCGCACGACGGCGCGAACGGCGGCTAGCATTCCAGCTACGAAGGATTCGCGCGTGAAGGAGTCGTGACGTATCGTGAGCAGCTCTCCTGGGCCGCCGAAGAGCACCTCGTGGTGTGCAAGCAATCCCGTTAATCGAACGCTGTGAACTGCCGGCACTCTGCCGGTAACGCTCTCGACGCGAGCAGCGGTTTCGCGCGCCGTCCCGGAAGGTTTGTCTTTCTTTGCGACATGATGGAGCTCGACGATCTCGACGTCGGAAAAAAAGCGCGCCGCCTCTTGCGCGAAGCGCATCATCAGCGTTGCTCCGAGCGAGAAGTTCGGAACGATGAGCGCGCCAACGCGACGCTCGTTCGCCAACGCTTCCAGCGCCACGCGCTGGTCGTCGCTCCAACCGCTCGCCCCGACGACAATGCGGACACCACGCCCGACGGCCGCGAGAGAAATTTCGTAACTCGCGGGTTGCGTCGTCAGATCGAGCAGGACGTCGGGCTTTCGTCCAAGCACGCCGTCGAGCGAATCGAAGATTTCGTGCTCCGGATCGGCAGTGCGTGCGAGACCGCAGCAATATTCGCCCGTTGTTTGCAGGGCTTCACGCGCAACCGTGCCCATACGCCCGAACGCGCCGGCGACCGCAACCCGCAATTTCTGAGCCATCCTACACCTCAGCCGAGGATGAGGAGTTAGATCTTTTCGAGAGGCGCGTATTTCAACATGAGCATTTTTTGGCCCACGTTGGGAAAGTCGATCGTTACCAGCCCGTCGCCCCCGGCACCGACGATACTTTCGATCCGGCCTTCGCCCCACTTAGGATGGCGCACGCGGTCGCCGTCCTTGAGCCCGAGGTGCACGCCGGCTCCAGCGGATTCATGGATCGCGACCTCGCGCCAGCGTCCTCCCGCGGGGCGAGGCAGCGGCACGCTGTCGCTCTCGAGGACGTCGACCGCCGGTATCTCCTCCAAGAAGCGCGATTTCGGATACGCATACGTGTTCCCGAAGAGCGCCCGCCGCGCCGCGTATGTTAGGAAGAGGCGGTCGATCGCCCGAGTAATTCCCACGTAGGCGAGTCGACGTTCCTCTTCCAATTCCGCAGGCTCGGTCAGCGTACGACTGTGCGGAAAAACGCCCTCTTCCAATCCAGTCAAAAATACGCTCGAAAATTCGAGCCCTTTGGCGCTGTGCAGCGTCATCAACGTCACGTACGAGGCGTCTTCCTCGAGTGCATCCAGATCGCTCACGAGTGCGATGTTGGCTAGAAATCCAGCCAACGACGGCTCCTCATCGCGGGCCTCGTACTCACGGGCGACGCCGACGAGTTCGGAAAGATTCTCCAGGCGCGCTCGGGCGTCGTGTGAATCCTCGCTTTGCAGCTCGCGAACGTAGCCGGACCGCTCCATGATGGCAACAAGAAGATCGGCAATCCCGCCGCTTTCGGCGAACTTGCGTAGGTCCGCTATCAGTTCGGCGAAGCGTTCGAGTTCCTTGAGCTTCTTCGGGACGGCCGCACGCAACAGCTCGTTGCTAAAAATGGCCTCGCCTACGGATATATGCGAGGCGTTGGCCGCCGCAACGAGGGCCGCAAGGGTCTGCTGTCCGATGCCTCTGCGCGGGACGTTGACGATGCGTTTAAAGGCCAGCGCGTCGGATGCGTTGACGATGTAGCGCAGATAGGCAACGACGTCTTTGATTTCAGTTCGCGCGTAGAATCCAACGCCGCCTACGACCCGATAAGGAATGCCTTCGGCTAGCAGCGCCTCCTCAAAAACGCGTGACTGCGCGTTGGTGCGGTAAAGTACGACGAAATCGCGGTATGCGGCACCGTCGCGAACCATGCTCTTGACCTTTTCGACAACGTACCGTGCTTCGTCGCGCTCGGTTGCCGCGGGATAGAGCGTGATCGGCTCACCTTCCTGGCGGGCGGTGAAAAGTCGCTTCGGCGCCCGAGAACGGTTATTGGCGACGAGGTTGTTAGCCGCATCGAGAATGCGGCCGGTGCTGCGATAGTTTTCCTCGAGCTTGAATGTCTTCGCGCCCGGAAAATCTTCTTCGAAGCGCAGAATCATGCGGTAATCGCTGCCACGCCACGAATAGATCGACTGATCGTCGTCGCCGACCACCGTGATGTTTCCATGATAACCCGCTAGCAGCGCGACGAGGCGATATTGAGCGCTATTGACGTCTTGATACTCGTCGACCAAAACGTATTCGAACCGATGCTGGTACTTTTCGCGCGTCTCTTTGTCGCGTTCGAGCAGATCGATCGCGCGAACGATGAGGTCGTCGAAATCGAGCGAGTTCGATTCGGCCAACCGACGCTGGTATTCGGTGTAGACGTTGGCGATGCGCTCCCCGACGAAAGAGGTTTGGCTCTGCGCGTATTGTTCGGGCCAGATCAGTGCATTCTTGGCTTTGTCGACCTCGGCGAGGCACACCCCGGCCGAAAGATGCCGCTCGTCGTAATCGAGGTCGTCGAGAATTTCTTTGACAAGCTGACGCTGGTCGTGCTCGTCTATGACGGCAAAGCTCCGCCCGATACCGATACGCGTTCCGTCGCGGCGCAAGATGCGCACGCACATTGCGTGGAACGTGCCAACCCAAACGTCGCGTGCGACGGGACCTGCCATCGCGTGCAAGCGCGACTTCATCTCACCGGCTGCTTTGTTCGTGAAGGTAACGGCTAGGATGCGCTCGGGGGCGACGCGAAGATCGCCTAGCAAGTAGGCGATGCGGTGGGTTAGCACTCGCGTTTTACCGCTCCCGGCCCCGGCAAAGATCAAAACCGGGCCATCAGTCTGCGCAACGGCGGCAGATTGCGCGTCGTTGAGGATTTCGGTTTCCAGGAGCATTTATGGCGTTTCGCCGAGGAGCACGTCGTTGCCTGTCGTCCGACGGGCTTGCGACGTTAGCAGCAAGCTTTTACCGAACCGCTCGAAGCACCCGAGCCCGTCGAGCTCCCATTGCGTAAGCCGCCGAAAGCAACGCCAGCGTCGATTCGGCGCCCATATTCGCGTTGACGGAGTCTTCGCCTAAGCCGTCATAGCATCCGCCGCCATTTGCCATCGTTACGCCACGCGAGTTCTTGCCGTAGTACCATTCGAGTGCGAGCTCTGCAGTGGCAACATGGCCGGCGTCGCCTGTGAGATCGAAGGCGGCCAGCTCGGCGTCGACCATTGCGCAGGCCTCCAGCGGCTGTTGCGAGTAGCGCGCGCGTCGATCGCCGCGGCTGTACCAGCCGTCATTTCCGATCGGCACGAGGATTCCGTTTTCGATCGTTACACTCTCGTAGAAGGCGAGCGCGGCGAGGCCAACGTCCCCGTAGCGCGGCTCCTTAAGGCTTTGGCCGGCTCGAATCAGCGCTTCGGGCAGCCGCGCGTTGTCATACGTCATCCGGTCTTCGAACCATCTCCAGTCGCGCGTGGCCGTCGCCTCGTAGGACGCCAGGATCGCGTCGGCGAGGTACCGCAGGGCGTCCCTATACCTCGAGTCTTTCATCGCGGCATATGCATGCGCAAAGCCAAGCGCTGCATACGAGCGTGACCGGATATATTCGAGCGAGTCAAGCGATGGCAGGGTGCGGTCGAGTAGCGTAGCGCAGACGCGGCGCCAACTCTCGGTCGGTGCGTTGGCCACGCCGTAGCCGAGGGCCCAGATAGCGCGGCCGCAACTGTCGTGCGTTCCGACCTCGTCGATCCAGCGGCGATCGTAATCCATGAAATTATGAAAGCGCCCGTCGTCGAGTTGCGCGTGATGCAAAAAGGCGAGATATGTGGACGCGAACCGCTGGCTCGGTTTGTCTGAAGCCACGAGGCGCAGGTGTGCGAGCACAACCATGAAGGCGCGCGCGACATCGTCGGTGCAGTATCCCGTCTTTCGATTTGGCACGTTTTCGAGCGCGTGTTGAATGACGCCTACGTCATCTGAAAGCACGGCCAAATGATCGAGCGGAGGTGTGCCCGCCGCAGCGGCGCGCGTCTTACGCAGACGGCACCAGTTCGAGTGGTTGGCGAGGGCAAAGCTCGCTAAAGAGCGCCCCGTATTCCGCCGCTACGTGTGGCCAGGTCATCTGGCGACCGAAGCGATAGGCGCGCCGTTCGGTTGCACGGCGAAGAGATGGGTCGTCGAGCAGCATGTTCAACCACAGCATAATCGAGGCCGAGTCTCGGAACTCGCACAAGAAACCCCGACCGTGCGCCAGCAGTTCTTCCGCATAGAGGTACGGAGTAGAAACTATGGCCTTGCCGCAGCCGACCGCGTAGGCGAGCGTACCACTCACGATCTGTGCCGGGTTGAGGTATGGCGTCAGATAAATGTCGGTTGCGCTAAGATAACTGACGACCTCGTCGAAATCAAGATATTTGTCGACGAGTTGGACGTTATAGTGAAGCCCATAATCTCGCACCATCGCATGTAGCGATTCACGGTACGATTCGCCTTCGCGGCGGCGCACGACCGGATGCGTTTCGCCAAGAATGAGGTAGAGCGTTTCAGGATGACGTTTGACGACGCCGCGCATCGCCTCGATCGCATACTCGAGGCCTTTACCCCGGCTGATCAATCCGAAAGTGGAGATCACCGTACGCTGGCCGATGCCGAACGAGGCCTTCGCCGCGTTGGTGTCTTGGAACGGCACGTCTGGAACTCCGTGGTGAATCACCTCGAGCCGCTGCGGATCGATTCCATAGATCCCTTGCAGCAGACCGCGTCCGGTCTCCGAGAGCGCCACTACTTTGGTCGCCTGTTCGCAGAGCGCGCGCGTGACGCGGAGGTACGTTTCATCCGGCTCGGGCAGAACGGTGTGCAACGTCAACACCACCGGTTTTTCAAGGGCGCGGATGAAGTCGACGAGCCACTCGCCGCGCTCGCCGCCAAAGAGCCCAAACTCGTGCTGTACGTTGACGAGCTCCACCGGGTAAGCATTGACGAACTTTGCGGCCGCTACGTAGCTTGTCCGCTCTTCCTCCGCGATGCGACCTACGACCTCCCCGGAATAGCGGCGAACGTGGGCACCAGGCTCGTCAACCGCAATGACGGGGCTTGAAAAATGAAACGCCCGATCATAAGCGTCGACCATGTCTTTGGTAAACGTAGCGATTCCGCACTCACGCGGGGGATAGGAACCCAAAAATAAGGCTCGCGGTGGTAGCATGTAGGCGACGGACTCCTTCCCCTGATAGAATCACAGTTTACCCAGCGGCGGATGCGCGGTAAACCGAACGTTCCCCCGCTAGCCTGCCACTTCTTGCTTGGGCGCGCCTAGGCGGGCGCCCGGTTGCAGGATCGCGCCGGGCTCGACCGTTACATCGTGGCCGATTACACTTCCCCTTGCGACATGGGCCTTCGGACCGATCGTGACGTCGCTTGCAACGATCGCTTCTTCTATGACGGCCCCCGCGCCGACGCTAACGCGCTCCCAAAGCACCGATTCTCTAACGGTGGCATCTGCGCCGATACTGCAGCGTCTTCCGAGCACGACGTTTGGCCCCAACTTCGCACTCGCGTCCACGACGACGTCGGCAGCCACGTGAACCGGCGGAATGACTCCTGGATGGTCGCGAAGTGCGTCGCTCCCCTCGCCGTTGACTCCCGGCTCTACGGTAAGCGGCATCGCACCGCTAAAAATGTCCCGATGGGCCGCGAGATATTGCTCAGGTCTGCCCAGATCGAGCCAATAATCGGCGGTGGTGTACGCGTAGAGAGCTCGACCTGCTGCGATGACTTCCGGAAAAGTCGCGCGCTCAATCGAGATGTTGCGGCCAGGGGGAATGAAGTCGAGAATCTCGCGCTCCAGCAAGTAGGTCCCGGCGTTGATTTCGTTGGTCGGTTCTTGGCCCTTCGGCGGTTTTTCAACGAAGGCGGTAATCCGGCCGTCTTCCGCGTGCATGACGCATCCAAACGGCGACGGATCCTTGACCGCAATGAGATGCAGGGAGCCAAGGCCTCCTTTCTGTTGGTGATATTCACGCATCGCGCCCAAGTCGAGACTAGTAAGGACGTCGCCGTTAAGGACAAAGAATGGGCCGGTGATTTGTGATTCCACGTTCTTGAGAGCGCCTGCCGTGCCAAGCGGCGTCTCCTCGATCGCATACGTAACCTTCATGCCGAGCTTCCGTCCGTCACCGAAGTACTCGACGATCGCTTGCGGCATATAACCGGCAGCGAGGATTACCTCGCGGATGTCGGCAGCGTAGAGGCGCTCGAGCGTACGCGCCAAGAAGGGCACGTTCATAATGGGCACCATCGGCTTGGGCGTGCCGTACGTCAGCGGCCGCAGACGCGTTCCCTCTCCCCCCACCAGAACGATAGCCTGCACGCAACCTCCTTATAATGTTATTGTTCTCCGGCGGCCCAGGGCGTATTCCATACTACCGGCTGCTTGGACCAGCGTGTAGCCGCCCCGTGTGCCGATGGGCATCTCCCCGTCTTGGCTCAGCCACTAGACCGTTGACGTCAAGGTGGATGCGGGCCGGCCTGCTTGGAAAACTCGCTATAATGAGGGGGACGAACAGGATACGGCGACGAGGCACGAATAGTTCATATGGACTATACGAAGTGTAGAAAACGATCTCCGCCTAAATCCTTTGCATCGAACCGCTTTCTTTCACATCGACAATGGCGCCGCGACGCCAGGTTGCTTCGGTTGCAAGGACGAGTCTAAGTCGTGTAGTATTACGTGGCGCCGTCAGTCCGGGGTCGTCTAATGGTAGGACGCATGCCTCTGGAGCATGCTATCGGAGTTCGAATCTCTGCCCCGGAGCCATGGCCCTATCGTCTAGAGGCCTAGGACGCCGCCCTCTCACGGCGGTAACGCGGGTTCGACTCCCGCTGGGGCTATTCTAAATAGTTCTTATTTTACAAGGGTTTCCGGCGCAAGACCGGCTGTGGAAAAGCCGATTTGTCACATTTGTGTCACGTCGGCTTTCATTATCGCTACGCCACGAGCCGATCGAAGGCGGCCGCGGCCGCGGCGTCTCGCTCCTGATAGACGGTGAGGTACCGATCGACCGTGATTCCGATGCTGCTGTGACCGAGTCGGTTGCTGATCACTTCGATCGGCACGCCAGCCTTCGCCAGAGCGAGGCATGCGTATCGCGGAGATCGTGCAGCGTGATTGGTGTGACGCCCGCGCGTTCGACGAGGTCTTTAAACGCCGCCCCGAAGTTCCAGGGCGTAACGGGAGCCCCGTCAGGCCGCGCAAAGACCAGATCGCCTTTCTGTACGCCTCACCGAGGAGGAGCTGCTCCTCTGCCTGCTTTGCTTTGTGCGTGCTGCAGGATTTCTGCGAGCTCCGCACCGATCGTGATGGTTCGCACCCTTCCGTTCTTTGGACGTTTGAATGCGAGACCGGACCGCGGTTCGCTTAGCGATTCACGAATCGTTACCGTGCCCGCATCGAGGTCGAGGTCGGACCATTTCACCGCGAGTACCTCGCCGCGCCGAGCTCCCGTATACGCCGCGAAGGCGACTGCCGGATAGAACCACGGCTGCGACGA
>CAWGWT010000009.1:0-117436 GCA_963826325.1 Vulcanimicrobiota bacterium | reverse complement strand
CGGGCACTTGGAGAGGTGGCAGAGCGGTTGAATGCGGCGGTCTTGAAATCACCTGCGGCCGTCCCGATGCGTCACCGCAAGCACGGCTAAGGCTTCGAAGTCAGGACTATCGTGACTTGCGAGGATCCGCCGGTACGTAATCCGTTACCAAGTCGTTACCAAATCAGAGACTTGATAACGGCGTCCAATGTTAGGTGCTCAGCACTATCAGAATACTGTCGGCAATTTGGGCTTGCCAGCCCGCATTATAAGAAGCGGTCGGTCTCGGCGCCCACCCAAAAGCGGCCAGCCGTGGCCACTTGAAAACCGGCTAGAGGCGGGTGGCTACTTGAAAACCGGCCACGGCTGAGCATCGGCTGGAATCATCGTAGGGTTAGGACGCGGACTCCCGGGCCAAAGCCTGTAATCGATGGCCCTGAGAAACTCCGCGATTGCCGTCTATGACCGTTAAACCGGCGCTGGTTACCGTAGACCCGGCGACGACCCCAATGAGGCTACGGAGCCAAGAGATATGTTGGTACTGTCGGTCAAAGTTCAGCAACGTGCGTAGGAGATGGCCGAGTGCGCGTTGTGCGGGCCCGCCCTCTGGGATTTTAATTATCGGTATTGTGCCAACGTTTTCGCGGCCGTTAGATCCGAGCAGGTCTCGTTATCGGGCCATGTAGCGATGCAGTCGCGAAGCTCGCGTTGCGCTGCCGGCTCCCCAAGAACCACCCGCGTACACTGAGTTCGCAACACTAGCAGACCCGCACCTTGGGTGCGCGCAATCCTAAGCGCCTCGTTTCCCTCGGTTCTCGCTGCATCTTCACGCTCCAAGACATGTAATGCTTCCGCGCGCACGCGATGAAGCTCGGAAAGGTAGAGGCCGATGTGCGGATTTTTTAATTCCCGCTATCATGCTAGCAATGACGTCGAGCGCTTCATTCGCATGGCCGGCACCGAGCAGCCGCTCCGCCATGAACGCGGCGAGCGGGATTGGCAATGGGCTCAGCGCACGAGCCCGCAAGTAATCCGGCTCGATTTTGTCGAGATTTTCGGACGCACCATCCCCATATATCTGCAACAAGAAGTTACCAACCGCCGCATGCGGCAGGAAGTTGAACTTTTCTGCAACCGCGATAAGGCGCGGCGTGTAGCGTCTCAACGGCTCGATGTCTCGAGTGCAGGCACAGGCGAGCGCCGCATTCAGGAGACCGTGGGCAATGCTATGCGGGTGCTCGAGCGAGTCGGCTAGTTCAACACCTTTTTGGGCCCACAACCCTCCTTGAACTGGGTAGCCATGCAGCGCAACTGTGGTGCCCCCGGCCACGTAGGCGCAAACTCCGGGATCGTGGCCGCCAAATAGCGCCGCCAGGTGGTGATGCCGTGTGGCATCGTAAAGTTTCATGCCGCGTTCGGCATCAGACACGGCCAATCCGACCTCGCCGCGAAACAAGGCGGTGGACCAGCGGGAATGTATTGCTTCGAGGAGATGATCTTCATTTCCGGAGCGCTCACTGAGCTTTACGAGCTCTTCGGCGAGAGTCGGTGCGGTGTCCAGGCCACGGACGTTGGAGTGGATCCATAGGCCCCAGACCGCCTGAAAGAGAGTGCGGTCGTCGCCGATTGCTCGAGCGATCGGCACCGCGCGTTCGTAGGCGGCGCCGGCATCGGGATGGTTCTGCCCCAGCATGATGCTCAGTGCGGTGCCCAGCTTGAGCGACAATGCCAGCTCAGCTCGATCCTTCGCGACATCAGGTGCGAAGCGCTCAACTTGCGCGAGTGCCGCACGAAAGCTAGCGATCGCTTCAACATAGGCGAAGCGCGCAACCGCGCGGTCTCCCGTGCGCTCATGGTAGAAGGCTGCGCGGGGAGCATCCTCCGCTTCTGCGTAGTGGTATGCGAGCAACTCCGGCTCGTTGCCTACCAATTCCGGGAAGTCGCGCTCGATGAGGGCAGCGACATGACCGTGAAGCCGGCGCCGGTTGGCAAGAAGCAAACTTTCGTATGCGGCATCGCGCATCAAGGCGTGTTTGAATTCGTAACTGCCGGCGCCGGGGGCCCGATAGGATAGAGCACCCCCGCCGCGACCAAACCAGAGAGTTCGGCATCGAGCACCGACGGTGGTAAGGACAAAGTCAGTCCCAAGAGTTGTCGGGTGAAGCGGCGCCCCAGAACGGCGGCTTGTTGGGCGACGGCTTTGCCGCCACCGAGTTGATCGAGCCGCGCCATCAGCGCGTCCTGCAAGGTATCGGGTACGACGGACCCGGATGCACCGGCCGCCGTCGCGCCCATTGCCAACTCTTCAAGAAAGAGCGGATTACCGTCGCTTTTCTGGACGATTTGCTCGATCATGCGACGATCTGGAAGCGGTTCGTTGAGAACTGCCGTAACGATCCGCTCGCAATCGGCACCGTAGAGGCGATCGAGCGTTATATGCGTGACCTGCGGACGGTCGATCCACGGCGAGGTAAAACTGGGCCGCGCTGTCACGACGATCTGTTGGGGAAGCGTCGCGACACTCTCGATCAGGCGCGTCAACCATTCGAGCGTCGTGGCATCGCTCCAATGCGCGTCTTCTAGCACGAGCAGCACGGGGCAGCGCGCTGAAATTTCGGCGATCCACGTCGCAAGTCCACCGATCAATGCTGCCTTACTCTGAGCCGGTGTCAGTCCGAAGATCCGTCGAGGGCTCCGGCAAAGAAAGCATTTTGGAAACGAGCGGCACGAGTGTTTCGGAGCCGCGCACTCCCGAAAATAAATCGTTTAGACGTCTTCGCTTGGTCGATGGCGAGTCTTCACTGAGAAAACCGGCGGCCTGCTCGATGTGGCGTCCAAGGGGAAAAAGGGCGCTGGTCGCGTGGAACACGGAACACTGAAGGCGAATATCGTGCGAGGCGCTTGCGTGAGCGCCGCGTAAAGCTTCGACCAAGCGAGATTTGCCGATCCCGCCTTCTCCTGAAATGACGAACGCACTCCCTCGGCCCGCGATCGCTTTGTTCCATCCATCGAGAAGTAGGTTTAGTTCCTGATTGCGACCAACGAGCCCGGCGCGCATGGCGCGTACCGCCGCGAACCGGTTTGTCTCGATCGCCTCGCCCTGCACCGACCATGCCGTGATCGGATCGCTGTACCCTTTGAGGGCAAGCGGGCCCGTGCTGCGGCAGTCGAACAAGGCGCCTATTAGTCGATGCGTGCGTCGCTGATGACAACCTCATCGGGCTGGGCGGCTGCCTGCAGCCGAGCCGCGAGATTGGGCGTGGCGCCTGCAATCGTGTCTTCTGTGGCCGATCCGGTGCCCGTCAAGTTGCCAATAACGACGTTTCCAGTCGCGATGCCAAGCCGCGCATGAATGGCCGAAATGCCGGGCACACTGATACGTGAGAGAGCCGACGTCATCGCGAGACCGGCCCTCAATGATCGCTCGGCGGCGTCCTCCGAGCCCGCGGCCAGCCGAAATAGGCCATTACGCCATCACCCAGGAACTTGGCGACGTACCCGCCGTACCGCTCGATTTCTTGGGAAACGACGTGCTGATAATCCGCGAGCAGGTGCCCCATCGTTTCTGGATCGATTCTGGACGCGATTTCGGTCGAACCAACCAAATCGGCGAATAAGACGGTAACGTGACGTCGTTCTGCCCGCGACGTTACCGCGATTTCGTCATCCGCGCTCTTTTCCGGCGAAATCTTGTCACCATGCAAAGCAGCCAGAATTTTGCGGCGCGGGCCAAGCGGAAGACCGAGATCGATAAGGTCGCTCTCGGTTAGCTTGGTGAGCGTCTCTAAGTCGATTTCTGCGCGTTGGAACTCCCCGGCGTAGCGTTCCAGCGACAGCAATTTTAGCCAGTCAGCGACATTGGACATAAGAGTGAGATATCGACGGCGCTCCAGACAGAAAGTACGAGGGACGAGCACATAACTCTAACTTCCGCGACCTTTGGCCCAGCCGCCGACCGAACCTGCGGCGGAGACGGCAATCGGCGCGCTGGCGGGTCCGGCGCCGGCCGCGGCGACACCGCACCCCTCCGGCGATGGCAGTATCGATTGCGGCCACCGTTGCAGTGCGCCCATGTGGAATTGGCCCGCTTTCGTGGAGTCTCTCCGCTTTGGCGAAAAGGACCCATTATGGCCAGAGAGCGGAGTTGGTTCGCTCCCGTAAAAACGTGAGTCCGATCGAGGCTTGCTTATTTGGTAACGATCTTGATAACGTATTTTAGGCATCATCCTGCACGTATAAGTCACCATAAGGCTGGTTCTAGGTGACTAGCGGTGCTTGCGAGGACTTGGAGAGGTGGCAGAGCGGTTGAATGCGGCGGTCTTGAAATGTTTGCAGCTAACCTCGACAAGCCCTCGCAAGTATCGTTTAAGCACGCGAAGCGTAACAATCGACCCCTTATCGAGACCTAGCGTATCTTATTTCGTGAGAAAATCCGTGAGAAGAATCAGTTTTCTCACGGACGCGGTTTCATGTCCCCGTGGCTAACTCCTTGCAGTCATGACTATCGTGACTTGCGAGGACCTCCCGATGCGTAATCCGTTACCAAATCGGTAACAAGCCGTGGATTTGGTAACGCTCCGCCCGGACGCGGTCTACTAGATGGCAGCGCGTACGCCCCGATAGCCGCTGGTCTCAGACAGACCGTAACGTAGACGTTTCCAGGTGGACGAGCGTATTCGAACCGCCGAACTCTGACATCCGAAGTGATTCGGAGACCAAAGAGCGCTCCGGCAAAGGCCGCGAAATCGGCGAAAGCCTCGTAACGACCGAAACCTGTCAACATTTTGAATGTCCAGAAGCATCCGCGGCTTTCCAGCCCTTTCCGCGGGAGCGGTTGTCAAATGGTCGTCAAACTTTGCAGATGCCTTGTCGGGATGAGGCGTCTAAGGCTAAAGCGCTCGGCGACCCGCGCTCCTAGGACCTGGGAGATGCCTGCGGGCCGCCGAATCGCGCCGCTAAGGAGCTTTACATGCGGAGATTCGCCGTCGCGTCTATCCTCGGTTCCGTTCTGGTGCCCTTGACGACGTGCAGTGCCGAAAAGGCGCCGTCAGTGGCAAGTTCGTCCATTCAATCCGCGATCGTCGCGGCCGTTGAGAAGGACCGCGCGATGTACGGTGGACGCGCGCCCATTCCCGGCGTTCTGATCGGCGTTTGGGATGGCAAAGGCGCAAGCTTCGTGCGTGCCTTCGGCTATGCTGACCTTGCGACGAAGCGGCCACTGACGCCGGCGGACCACTTCCGCATCGGCAGCAACACTAAAACGTTCGTGGTGAGCGTCATCTTGCAACTGGTCGCCGAAAGAGAACTCAGCCTCAACGATCCCGTCAGTCGCTTTCCGCTGGGCGTCAGCATACCCAACGGCGATAGGATTACGGTGCGTGAACTCTGCAATATGCGCAGCGGCCTCTTTGAGGCTTTCAATACTCCGCAGTTCGCGCACTTGAACATGACCGTGCCGAAGAATTTCGACCCCCGCATGCTCGTCGCTTGGGCCGTGAAACAGAAACCCTACTTTCCCCCCGGCGCAGGCTACCACTATAGCAATACCAACTATTTGATTCTTGGGCTCATCATCGAGGAAGTCACGAAAGACAGCGCGGGCGATCAGATTCGCCGGCGGCTGTTGGGACCGTTCGGATTGACGCAGACTTCCTATCCGCAAACGGAAGCCATGCCGGAGCCGTGGGCACATGGTTACGGCCTCGACAAGCAGCGTAACTGGGAAGACGTCAGCAACACGATCCCCGTTGCGTTCATGGGATCGGCTGGCGAGATGATTTCGGATATGGCGGATATCAGACGTTGGATCAAGCTGTACGCCACTGGAAAGACTGGTGGACCGGTGGGCTACCGTCCTCTCACGGAATGCAGACAGTTCCTCGGGAACACGGCATTTGGTCTGGGCATCAACTGCAGCGCGGGCTGGTACGGTTACACCGGCGCGCTTCCCGGTTACAACACCGCGGACTACTACTTCCCGGCGGCTGACACGACCATCGTAGCGTGGATAACGTACCAGGCCGAGAAACCGCCGGAGGGCGTCGCGAGCGTCTTCTTCCGCGATATCGCCCGCATCATGACTCCTGCCAGTGTTCCGATCGTGTACACCAGCGAGGAATTGCAACGCTCCGGTCTTTGATCCGAAGTGTCAGTTACCGCGGCTGCGGCATGTCCGCCTAGAGATGGGGGCTTATCCAGGCAACTTACGTACGAAGTAAGAAGAGCAAGTCGGCTACAAGCACGATTGTGAGAACCTAACGGTGGCGGCGTGACTTCGTGAGAAACCGAATTACGCAAAAAACTCAATAGCCATAAGGATTTGCGGGGACTTGGAGAGGTGGCAGAGTGGTTGAATGCGGCGGTCTTGAAATGTTTGCAGCTAACCTCGATAAGTCCCCGCAAGTATCGTTTGAACACGCGAAGCCGACTCACGGGTTCGGTTTCACGTCCCTAGCGGCTACTCCACAATCAAGATCTGGAGCGCTTACCAATCACTCCTCGCGCAAACCTATGCCTGCGCTGACGAGCGATGTGATGCAGACGCACGCCGCGATCAACCGGTCCGCCGACCTTTCTTTGGAGCGTCCTGGCCGCAAGCATTTGCCAGAAATTCGGTCAGAAAGGAAAAGGAGGCCGAGTGAACCCGCGACACGCCCGCGGCGTATAATGGGAACCTGCCGGCGACCGGCACACGTCTCCCGCGTCGGGAGGCTTGAAAAGGATCACAGAATGTTTCACTTTAGTCATCAGCGGAACCGATCCGCAGTCGTCGGTCCGTAGCGCAGCTCACTATTTTTCGGAGGTAAGAGAATATGAAAGCAATCGTTAAAGGCGCCGTCATTGGCGGAGCAGGTGCGCTACTCTTAGGCGCGAGCCTCGCGCTTTCGAACGCCCAGGTCGCGTCGAGCGCAGACCGCGCTCAGCCGGAAGCCACGTTCCCCAGCAAGATCAAATGCAGCAAGGCCACCGCGCGCTATTGCCTGACCGTTCAGAACAGGGGTTCCGGAAACGCGATGGAAGGCCACGCGAGCTCTGGAACAGGCGTCTTGGGTCAATCGAAGTCTAGCTATGGCGTTTACGGCAAATCATCGACAAGCTACGGAGTCTACGGCAGTTCACCGACCGCCGCCGGAGTCGACGGCGGTTCTTCGTCGGGCGAAGGAGTCCAAGGCATTTCTTCGTCCGGCACCGGAGTCTACGGCGAATCTTCGTCCGGCGACGGAGTCTACGGCATTTCTTCGAGCGGCGCCGGAGTCTCCGGCCATTCTACGAGCGCCTCGGGCGTTGATGGCTCCTCGAACAATTTCCCCGGCGGTTTTTTCCAGAACAGCAGCAGCTCCTGGGCAACTCTATACGCGCTGGCCGGAAACTCACAAGGCTGGCCGCTCTGGGTAGAGAACAACTCTACGGGAGATTCCTTTAGCGTCAACTACGACGGCGACGGTGACTTCACGGGATCCGTTACCGCTTCCGTGTATTACACTGCCATACGCAAACGCGACGGCGCTCACGTCGAAACATTCGGCGCCGAGTCGACGCGTGCAACGCTCGAAGACACTGGAACGGCGCGGCTAACGAACGGAGAGGGCGCAGTGCGCTTCGACTCCGCGTTCTCAGGTACGATTGACGCGGCGCGCGGCTACCAGGTATTCCTGACGCCCGATGGCGACACGCGCGGCCTCTACGTCGCGGCCAAGTACGAAGGCGGCTTCATCATCCGCGAGAACGAGCATGGCCGCTCGTCCGTATACTTCGATTATCGCATCGTCGCACATCCGCACGGCGCGAGCGACGCGCGGCTGCCGCAGTTGAACCTCAAACCACCGCCGATTCCGCACATTCCGCAGCACGTTCAACCGCGGCAGCCTTAGCCTAAAATTGCATCCGGCGTATAGACTAATAATGCATCCGGCGCAGTAACGCTCCGTTAAGACAAACCGGCGACGACCGCGAGCAGCGCCTCCCAATGTCGCGGATGCGGCACGCGCGTACCGTTGCGATACCGCGTGCAGGACGCCGGCGAGAGGCCGGTGACGCGTGCGATCGCGCTGAGCGGTACGTCGTCGAGCTTCGGCGCAGCTTCGCGCAGGAACCGCGCGCGATCGCGGCCGGTGTCCTCCGGGTGCTCCCGCTTCCATTGACGATTCCACCTACGCTGCTCGGCGATCGAAGCGCCGCGCTTGCGATTCGTCTTGGCGTCGCTGCGTGGGTCGCTGCCTGCGAGGGTTTGGAGGCTATGGAGCGCTGATAAGCGTGTGATACGTGCCGGACTGATCATCCGAAAGTGATGAGATCGACTATGCTACCATCGCTTCTAAAACCTCGCCACTTGTCGCCCGGGAGCCGGATTGCTGCAGTTACACTTTCATGGGGTGGAGCAGGTAAGTTCCCTTGGCGTTACGAGACTGGCAAAGAACAACTACAACAAGCTTTTGATGTTGAGGTTGTTGAAATGCCTCACACTTTGGCATCGCCAGAATGGATTGCAGCTAACCCCGAAGCGCGAGCGCAAGACCTCATGGGCGCGTTTGCTGATCCCTCAATCAATGGTATCATCGCTGCGATTGGCGGAGACGATTCTATTCGCTTAATGCCATATTTGAATCTTGATGTGATGCGTAGCAACTCAAAAGTATTCTTAGGCTTCTCAGATACGACAAGTTTGCATCTCGCCTGTTACACGGCCGGTCTAACGTCGTTCTACGGGCCAAGTATACTTGCAGGTTTTGCGGAAAACTGCGTTATGCACCAGTATACTGTTGACGCCGTTCGTAAGGCACTCTTTTCAAACCGAGCCAATCGGATTGATTCGGTGTAATCATGAGGGATGGACGGCAGAACGGCTGGAGTGGGGCGACCAATCACTTCAGACCCAACGCCGCAAATTGTTGCCTTCAACTCCGCCAAGAACGTTGCAAGGGAGCGGTGTTGCAAAGGGACATCTACTTGGTGGTTGTGCTGAAGTGCTGGAAATGGCAAAGGGCACGAGGTGGTGGCCGCCGCTCTCAGCATGGAACGGAGCAATTTTATTTTATGAAACGTCTGAAGACGCTCCATCACCGCATTTCATCAAATACTGGTTCCGCAACTTTGCGGCACAGGGCATCTTGGCATCATTAAGCGGCATCCTACTTGCTCGCCCAGACCCGCAAGGGGATGAAGCATATCAAGATCGTTTCGAAGCCACCGTCATCGATGTGTTGGCCGAGGAAGGCTTGCACGGTCTGCCCGTACTATCCGGCCTTGATTTCGGGCCTACACAGCCAATGCTCAGTTGCCGTATGGAGTGCAAGCCATTATCGATTGCGCCGGCGCAACTGTGGCGGTGGAAGAGTCTGGCGTCGTTTAGTACGTCTGGTGCGGCGGGCTACTGTACTTATCCACGCCGCCCCTCTAGCGACTATCGCTTTTGCGACGCACCTGCTATGGATCACTAGAGACGCGCCCGGTTCCTGTCTTCGGTCGCGTTCTCCTCGGCCTCGATGCCGCGCAAGTTGCCGCCAGAATCGGCAGCCGCGCAGAGTTTGGCAAGGTCGTCCTTGTCGTCAATGACGCCGCCCCCATACCCGACGAAGCCATCTGTTTGGATTCCGCAGCTGCTTTTACGACTAGTCATTTCGACAGAACTTCCTTACAATCTCAGAGCGGTTTCTTGCGGAATGCGGTTACGACGAAGTACGCCTGCCGAGCGCGGGCCCTACGACATCTGGGGCTCATTCTGTGCGGCGACAACTGCGACGCAGTTGATGGCCTACCACGAAAAGGACGATTATCGGAAGGCCGGAGAACATCTCGCAGGCCGCATTGCGGCTTTACGATCAGTTGCAGACGGAAGGCGCCATGGACATCGTCGAGCAAGATTTCGACATCGAACATCTCCTCAACCGACCGCTCTTTGCTCATTTGGCAACGTTTGGCGATGCCGGACCTTGCCAGACGTCGGTTTGGTTCTCGTGGGAGGACGGAGCGGTTTGGATAATCGCAAGTTCTAAAAGTAGTTTTGCTAGGCGCCTCCTGAACGATGAACGCGCGGCGGTCGGCATAGTGGATTTCGATTTGAAACACGGCTTCTTACAGCACGTTGGGATGCGGGGCGTAGCGACCGTGCTCCCAATGGAGGTTGATCGTCGCACTCGGCTGGTAACGCGGTATCTAGGAAGTGAAGCGACTTGGAATTCATGGTTTAAAGCAAACGTTGTGGAGCATCAAGACCTACTCGTCAAGTTCGTTCCAGATATGGTTATTGCTCGCGATCAATCGTATTTCCGTAGCGGCGATCCGACCAACAAGGTCGAGAAGAATCCGTCCGCAACCGAACAGTTGACGCCGATGCTCGACCACGTATCGTTCGGCGTCTCAGACCTCCCTCGATCCATCGCGTTCTATGACTCCGCTTTTGCCGGAATCGGCTACTTCCGGATTTGGACGACTATAGACGCCGCGGGCTACGCGCGCTCGGGTACTGATGAGTCCTTTGCCATAAGGCAGGCACCCGCCCCGATTCCGGTACCGGACAAACGCTGCCATATCGCATTTATCGCGTCGGACCGAGATGCCGTGCATGCTTTCTATAACGCCGCGATCGCGCAGGGCGCCCCGGACGATGGGCCCCCCGAACTATGCGCCGAATACGGCGAACGCTACTATGCGGCATTTGTCCGAGATCCGGACGGCTATCGAATTGAAGCCGTGTGTCATGAGTGATACCCCATTCGTGCGCCTCGATCACGTCCAGCTCGCCATGCCGTGCGGCGAAGAAGACCGCGCGCGAGTTCTACGTCGGCGTGCTCGGACTCCAGGAGATGACGAAACCTCCAGAACTGGCAAAACGCGGAGGTTGCTGGTTCAGCAGCGGTGATGTTCATGTACATCTTGGCGTTGACAGCGACTTCCGTCCGGCGAAGAAGGCCCATCCAGCATTCCGATGCGCCGACTATGATGGATACATCAAGCGGCTGTCGGACCTAGGCGTCAGAGTCGTTACCGACGAGATTCCGCTGAAAGGGAAGGCGCATTGCTACTTTGCCGATCCGTTTGGCAATCGCATCGAACTCGTTGCTGAATGAGAGGGGCCGCATCTAAGGCGAGGGTGTTGGTAACCACGGGCGCGGCGCCGTATCTCGGAGACAATCCTACGTGGGAGCCGCTACGGAAGGCGGCGCCCGCGGGTGTACCGCCGCTAGTCGCCGGTCGTTGGTGTAGAGTTAGGCACAACATCGATTGTGAGGTCGGACGCATGGGCCGTCCCCGTGCCGACGAGCAGAAGCCCACAATACGCGTCAGTTGCATCCGGCGGAACGCGAAGGATGATCGCAAACGGTTTCCAGCCGCTCGTTCCGCTCAGCCAACGATCCTGCATGTTATCGAACTGCTGCGAAGGCCCGTCGATCCGCAACCAGAATCCTACTCCGCCACTGACGCCTTGACTGCTGAGATATCCCCGGATACGAATCGTCTTACCGCGGTAACGTCCGATGTCGAGCGGCGCGGTAAACGATCCAAATGACGTGCCGGATTGCGGAGCGCCAGATCTGGCTAACGTGAGTTTGTCGGAGCCCGAGTACCCCGACCCCGCGCTCGTGGTGCCGGCGTACGAGCGGGTGCTTACAGCCCACGCCAGCGTGAGCGGCGACGCCTGCTCTCCTGCCACAGCAGGTGGGGTTTGAGGCGTCGTCAACGCCCGCCGTTCTCTGGCAATCTCGTCGTGCAAAGCTGCGTCGCGAGCCTTCGACGTCGATCCGGCGAGCAGCAGCGCTTCCTCGAGGCCCTTCTGAAGAACGACGTCGTTTCCGGCGCTTATATCCGCCGCCGTCGGTTCGGCGTAAACGTCAGGACGGATCCCAACGCGCTGCAGGTCATCGCCGTTAGGATGACGCACCCCCTCACCCGAAAAGTGGAACGAAAGACCTCCCGGAACGACTAACGACGTCACGTCGCCGTCCGCGCCGCTGGTCGGCGTCCCGACAAATAAGGTGTGAGTGGCCGCCCGAAAAAACAGCGCGCTATGTTCGGACTGGCTGATGGCCCGCTCGTCGATGAGCATCACCGTCGGCTTTAGATATTTCCAGCGGTCTGAAGTTGGGAGCAGTTGATAAAACTTCTGAAAGGTTGGCAACAGACGAATTTCGCCCAGTTGAACGTCGAGCGGATCGGTGACCAGTGGTGTATCGAACAGCGCCGCCCGCACGCCGGTGGCCATCGTGAGGCGCGGGGCAACCGTCCAGGCTGCACCTCGCGGGTAGCCGCGGTTATCGAAGACGATCGCTCGCGTGTTCTTGAGCGCGTCGAACATCGCGTCGGCTTCCGACGGATCGATCCGGTCGAAGTCGACGTAGCCGACGTTTCCCGGCAGAATGAAGTACTTCGGGCCCGATCCGGCGGGAACAAACGAGTAAGTATCTCGGCTTAACGTAATTGTTTGACGCTTGCCGCGAAGCTCATGAAATATAATCGTGATCGGCGTACCCTTCTTGCCCGTGAAGGCCGATGGTTCCATGACGGCGCGTAACGCGGCAGAGTTGGCAGCTTGAGGCGTCGACTCGCAAAGGTACTTTTCAGCGTTGCTCATTGCCTGACGGATCGGCACGCCGTTCACCGCATCGATCACGTCGCCGTCGCGCAGCTCGGGCGTTCCGGCGTAGCCGACCGCGATGCTGGTGACAACGGCCTGCCCGTGCAGGTACCGGGTCAGGAACGGAACGCCAGCGCCGAACTCGGCCTTCGCGAGGTCGCCGCCGACAAAACCGTGAGAGTCGTGCAGATGGGCGTAGAGCTTCATCAAGCCGAGAAGATATGAACGGGAATCGGCCGCGTTGCGTTCGTCGTCGATCGC
This sequence comes from Vulcanimicrobiota bacterium, assembly GCA_963826325.1. Taxonomy (GTDB): domain Bacteria; phylum Vulcanimicrobiota; class Vulcanimicrobiia; order Vulcanimicrobiales; family Vulcanimicrobiaceae; genus Cybelea. Next base: position 104,625 of record CAWGWT010000009.1, on the reverse strand, counting down.
TTGGACCGCCGCGGCATCCCAGTCGTCGTGCATGAGGCCCATGTACGGCGAAAAGTAGCGGATCACGTTATAGATCCGTGCGATGGCGAGCATTCGCATCGGTTCGGCTGGAAAGGTGACGTCGCCATAGGCCTTCTCATTGAGCGGCACTGAATCTCGCCGCCGGTAGCTTTGGCTGGCATCTCTTAAGGTGGCGAGCTTGGCGATTGCATCTTCCGGGCTACTTGCAGCCGGCAAAGCCAGGGGCTGACCGATATCGGCAAGATCGCCCGTGCGGTATACTACGCGAAAGCCGTACGGCATTTTCATCTGGGCAACGGCCAGCGCAAGAATTGCCGGGTCGCCGCCGTTGGTATAGATCGTTGCGTCGCCTGCCTCAGAGAGCGCGAGCGCCATGGAAGGCAAGGATGTTGTGCCGTCGACCAAAATGGCCAACCTGCGCGGGACTTTGGATTTACCCGTTACGATCGCGCCATCGGTAACGGAGTCCAACGCCGAGTACCCCTCGTATCCGCCGCTGCTTTGGCTCGGATAACCCAGATACGATCGCGAGCGCTCACGCGGTAACGTTAACGAGCCTGCTACGAGGTCGAGAAGCGGCGAGTCCGCAGCAAACAGGTAGCGCAGCGCGGCGGCATCGCCGGCGCTCGCTTCCGTCACGTCCCTCAAATCGATAGCGACTACGCTGCTCTTTGTAGCCAGGTCCACCGCGGACGCTACGCCAGCGGCGATCTCCGATTTGTTATCGGTAACGCCATGCAAAACGGTAATGAGCACCGCATTCCCCATTTTGCTCGCTGAAATGCGTCGCGTGGCGGATGAGGGTGGAGCATCAACGTGCGTTGCCGGATCGCCGAGTGGCGCCAACATAGAGGCGATAGCCGCCCGGTACGCTTCGGGGGTTTTTGAAGATAGAATCGCAGGCTCGGCGTGGATCAGGGCCGCATCCCAATCGACCTTGCCGCCAGCAATCTGGGGATCGAAGAATTTGATGTCTCCCCAAAGCTTCATCGCTGCGAGGAGATTTTCTGCTTGCCCTTTGGACTGCGCTAGGGCCGGATCGCCCCAGGATAGCGCCAAAAGCGCCATGCACAGTACCGGTGTAAGCCTTCTCATGTGCGTCCTGAGCTTCACCTTAGTCTAAACGTTCCGGCGCTTCCAGGTGTTGGCGTTCATTTTTCGGTATCGGCTTAACCGAGGGCAGCATAAATCCCGCCTTCCTGCGTTCACGCAACTAATAGCTCTAAAGAAGGACGAGCTTTGATGGTCTCGTCCGTCTCAAATCCTTTCGCGCAAATCCCTTGGGCTGTCAGGGTTTTTGCACGATTTCAATGGTGGAGATAGGGACTCCAACCCCGGACAGCCCTTACATGCGAAGCAAGAAGTTCGGTTTGACGAACGCTTGCTCCATCAGGGGTTTCCGCGCGTTGAGCCGTTCTCTCCCCATTGTTCTCCCCACGTAGCACGCGTTGAGAATCGACTCGACGGCGATCTTTGCTTGATCGCCTGGTTTACCGCCGCCCGCGCTCGCCGTTCAACCCGCTTGGCGACTGCAGCGGGTTGTTCCTCGACGAAATGTTACTTGACGCTCTTGAATATTCGCGCAATAATTGTCGTGCAAAGATGCGTGCGAGTTTCACCCGCATAATAATGCGGGCGAAAGTCGACTAATCGGTACGAAGAGCGTCGTTGAGGACGGTTTTCGTTTTTTCGCGCCGTATTGTCGAATGAAGGCGTCTACAGTGGAAGATACGAGTCGTGTTAGCCTTTCTTGGGAGAGCGCCCCAGAAATCCTCACCGTTAGAGAAGCCGCGGCGCTGCTTCGCGTTACGCCGAGTGCGGTTTATGCGGCAATAAAGCTCGGGTTGCTGCCGGCTGCGAACTTCGGCAAGCGCCAGACGCGAATAGCTAAGGCTATCCTGCGGGAGGAATTGGCAAAGAAAGGCGAACTGAGGGGACTGACCGCCGCCTTCGGCCGCATACCGGAGGCTTAATATGAAAGGCTTTCTCCGCAAGCGCGGGAACGTCTGGTACACCACCTTTGACTTACCGCGCCTGCCCAATGAACCGCGGCACCAAAAGTGTATCAAGCTCGGCAGAATGTCCAGGGCCGAAGCGCAGGAACGCGAACGTCGCGTGCTTCGCCGGTACGACGACGGCCAATGGACGGACGAATCGACGAAAACCGTTGGCGATCTGCTCGATGTTTGGCTCGCGTATTTAACGCCGACCACGAAATCCCAGACCATCTCTCCGACCACCTATCAGCGATATGCGTCGATCGTCCGGCTGCACATCAAGCCACACCTCGCCGAGATTACGCTGCGAAAACTCAACGCGGCTGACATTAGCAACGCCTACGCGAAAATACGCGGAAAGGGCTTATCCGGCCAATCGTGTCTGCACGTCCATCGCGTGCTTCACACCGCGCTGGAGTATGGAACGAAGACGCTTGGCTGGCTGACTGCAAATCCAGCCGCGACCGTGCGCAGTCCGAGGGTGGCAAAGCGCGCCTTGGCGCTCGACGAGCACACGACCCCAATGCTGATGGAGGCTGCAAAGGGGACGCGTTTCGAGTGTCCGGTGGCGCTCACGGCAATGACGGGGCTGCGACGAGGTGAGCTGCTCGCGCTGCGATGGTCCAAAAGCATCGACTTCGAGCGCAAGCGCCTCGTCGTACGTGAATCGCTCGAAGAAACCAAGATCTTCGGCTTACGCTTCAAGGCACCCAAGTCGGGCAAGGTGCGTGTCGTTCCGCTTGCCGACGTCGTGATTCCGATCCTACGTTCACATCGAGCGAGGCAGGACGCAGAGAAACTCAAGATCGGACCGCCTTACCACGACGCCGACTTGGTATTCTGCAATCCTGACGGCACGCCGTGGCCACCCGATACCTTCACCAAGCAGTTCGCGCAGATTGCTCGCTTTGTCGGTATGAGGGCTTTCGCTTCCACGACCTGCGCCATGCGTTCGCGACGCTGACGCTCAAGAACGGCACCTCGATCAACGAGGTGTCCGCGCTGCTTGGGCACTCTTCGCCGGTGATAACGCTGTCGACGTATGCGCACGTGATCGAGGGCGTCGCGCGTGAAGCGGTCAACGTGCTAGCGAACGACTTGATAGCGAAAGCGACAGGGACTAAAAGCGCGTGAGCAAATGGTGAGCAAATGGCCTTCGACCACCGCTCTGTGAGCAAGGCCGTTTGCCAAAAGCACCCGTAAAATAAGGCACTTGGCGGGTTTTGGAGAGGTGGCAGAGCGGTTGAATGCGGCGGTCTTGAAAATCACTAAGGCCGTCCCGACAAGTCACCGCTAGCGTCGATTGAACACGAAAGCGGGACCTACCGTAACTCCGGGTACGCGTCAGGACCTGTGCCGTTAGCAAAATGTTAGCAAATTCAAAACTTGCTAACCCGACAACCGCTGAGAGGCTAACGCCTCCAGCTCTCCGGTTGCAAAGTGATCCGGCGCACGAGCAGAAAACGTCGAAAAGCGGCGAAAAAACTCAGCAGCGATCGAGCGTTTCCATCGCTTCGCGCTTTAAAGGCTCTCCACGCCTTTCCACGCAGTTCCGCGAGAATGCGATTTTGAACATCGAATACCGAACCGGGATCGCGCTAGTTGATTCCAAACTGCGAGCCGCTGCAACCCTTTACGCCTACCCTGCGAAATCGGCAATGCGGCGCGATCGGCGTAGTGCGCGAGGCAGCTTACGGTGAGATTCGAAATACGGTTCCCGCGCCTTCACTGCCACCAGTTGAGGTTGTCCCGTAGAGCTTGCCGTTTACTAAAGTCAGGTCTGAAAGGGGGCGACTGCCATCTGGGATGTCCTGGAAACTGTACAGTACTTGTTCGGTGCCCGACGTGCTTATTTCAAATACCGTCCCGCATCCGCCGGAGCATTTCGTACCCGTGCCACCGGCATAGGTCGTACCGTACAAAACGCCCTTGACAACCTTGAGTCGCGCAGACGGGTTCGCACCGTCTGCACCACCGGTGAAGTTGTGAAGTAAGGTTTCCTTCCCGGACAAGGTGATCGGCATACACGGTTCCTAACCCGCTCGTGCCACCGTCGGTGGTCGTTCCGTACAACACGTTGTTGAAGGCGACCAGGCCACTTGAACCGTCTGTGGATTCGCCGTCGGTGGGCGGTCCCTTGAACTGGTAAAGCTCGCGTTCCACGCCGGCAGTGCTGACGGAGAAAACAGTCCCACACCCGTAGCCGGAACACGCGCTACCATCACCTCCCTCAGCCGTTGTACCGTATAGCGAGCCATTTACGGCAACTAAGTTTCCGAGTGGGTAAACGCCATGACGGCGTCCTTTGAAGTTGTAGAGCACTCGTTCCGCGCCTGAGGTACTCACCTCAAAGACAGTCCCGCAGCCAATCGCATGTTTTCGGCCACGACACCGGCCCCTGCCGCCCACGGCAGTCGCCCCATACAGTTTGCCGTTCAGCGCCGTTAAAGCCCCAGCCGGGCCCGATCCATCGTACGGCTTCCCTTTGAACGAATAGACGGCGCTTACTCCGCCGGAAGTCGTAATCGCGTAAACGACCCCCATAGCATAGGCCCCCCCATCACCATTCGCGGTGTAAAGCGACCCCTTGATAGCGATGAGGTCCGAGCCTGGGTTGTCAACGTGCGATTGGTAAGGACACGTTTTCCTGGCCAGTCGTGGTTATGCTGAACACCGTCCCATAGCCATCCCCGTGAGACTGAAATTCTCCGCCATACAAAGTAGTACCATAAAGGACGCCATTGAGCGGGACAAGCCCGGCCACGGGTTTATCGCCATCAGGAGATCCCGTGAAGCTATAAAGTGACACATAGTGGTGCGTAGCGGCTGCCTCCGCAGAGAAGACGCCCGTCGGTTGACCTGCCACCGGCGAGTTTGTCTCCGACCCGCCGCAACCCGCAACCAATGCGCCGATCGCGCCTGCACTTAACAGGCGGTAGGCAAAACTAAGTCTGCTCATACACCTTATACTCCTTGCTCCATAAACGGAGAAGTCGGATGGAACGTTCGGCGTCAGGGCTCGGTTCCCATCGTAGCAACCAAGCGGCCTAGCTAGAGTAGCATCCGACGAATAGGGTCTACGCGGCTAGGATCACGGGGGGGACGTTCCAAGCAGAATTATGCCGCTATGCGCGTCGATGTTGCCAGGATGATCGTGCTCGAAGGTTGCGGTGTTCTCCGGGACGGTGTTTTGGTCAGTGCAGTACGGATTTGGCGAAGGCGTAGCAGTCTGCGTACATGGCAGCGAGATGGTGCCGCTGCCATAGATAACTGACGTCAACTCGCCGCCCGCTAGTGCGAGCTTGCTGTGGAACGACGTGATCGGGCTGCACCCGGAGCAACTAAACCAAGAGCTGTCGATGGGGACCCTGGTCGTGCTCGCCGTGTTGAGCAACACGGCTGCCGGGCCGTAGTCGGTTCCGTTGATGTAGAGGTGCTCGTACTCTTGCCTGAAAACCGCCGCGCCGGGGTCACTGTCCGCACTTACGCAATCTACCATAAGATCGACCGCGCCACCGGAGTCATTGGGAGTAGGTGATGGTGATGGGTATGGGCAGCCGTCGCCCACGCTGTTCACGCCACCATAGGTAAACGTGTTGACCGTGACTTCGGGCCCTTGTGGTACCAGCGTCTCCTCGAAGAAGTACGGCACTTCGCAGAAAGAGCCGGAGGGGTTGGCGCATTGGTTGCTGCTCGGGGACCAGTCGTTGTTGGTGCCACCGACTGTGTAGTACAACGGCTGCATCCGATCGGGAACTAGCGTGACGGGGTTGGGCACGAGGAAGCGCAACGCCGTGGCCTCCATGCGAACCGGAATGCCGCCCGGGACGGTGCCCTGGGTGTAGTTATCGAGCGGGTAGAAGCTGCCGCCGCCGGCCTCGACGTCAATGGCGACCATATTTTTACAGCCGCCACTGGTATATTGAACGAGGTCACTCATCGTGTTGATCATGTAGACGATGGTCTGCGTATTAGCGTACACAGGAGGAGGGGCTCCACCAACACCCTTGAGAAATACGATCTCCTCGGCCTCGATGCCGCGCAAGTTGCCGGCAGTATCCGTAGCCGCACAGAATTTCGCGAGGTCGTCCTTGTCATCAATGATGCCTCCCTCAGCTGTGACGCCGGGCGTAGCTTTGACGTAGCAGTGGCCGGTCGTGTACACGATGCACGGCCCAGAGTTAGAGCCGCCACCAAGTGTCAGCCCATTACCTATGAAGGCAAAGCACTTCGGAGAACAGGTCGCCTGAGCGGCGCTGCTCTCGAAGCTTCCAAGTGCTGTTTCCCAATTGCCAGGTGTCGGAGATGCACTTGTGCCGCGATTATTGCAGGCCTCATCACCGTACTCGTACGAGGCGCTGCACGGCCACCCAACAACCGAGAAATTATCTTCGAGAATGCCATACGGCGGTGGGAAATAACTCGGAATGGCCCTCCACGCATGGTTTACCAGCCACGTCTGAAAACCCAAATCACCCGGATTCGTCAGGAATCCATTGGTAGGCGTAAAAGTGGGTGTTGGACTGGCGCAACTGCCAGGTTGAGTAAGACGATTCCCTGGGGCCGGCGTCTGGATGGGCGGCGGCGGCGTAGAATAGGTGTGAAGAAAGCCCGTCTCGTCGCTGCTGTTGAGGTAGTTAAATGCGGCGGTCGATTCCAAGCCACCCTCGCAAAGAAGGATGCCCATGTTGATGTACTTGTACGGATTGCAGTTCGAGACGTTGCTGCCGCCCGAGCCAATACCCGGACAGTTGCTCTCTAACGCCGTGTCGGTGTAGGCACTGGCGTCGATGACGCCCGCAAAGAGACTTTGGTCAGCCGTGGCGCCAGGATCGACATCGTAGAATAAACATTCGGTTGGACAGGGCGACGTGCCCGCTTGTTGACCGCCGTAGAAGTTCCCGCCGCCTAAAATCCAGGCAGGTATCACCAGAGGTGGTGTAGGGGTGATCAGCTGCGCAACGATCTGGCCAGGGAACACCGGTACCTTTGGCAGAGCAACGATCGTACCAACTAGGGCGATCCCAACGAAGCCGAGTCTCTCAATCATCTTCTTTGCTCCTGACAACGGACGGACCCATGTGCCAAAGCCGTACTGTTAAGCTTACAAGCGTTCGGCGCAGTGGTCAACCCTCGCGCAGTGCTGCGTGGATCAGAAAGCCTGCATCAGAGCCACTGCCTTGCTATAGCCTCGTGGGCATTGGGTATGTCCTTTCCTCTCGCATCCGTCCCTCGACGCTGACAGCATCTGTCACGGTTAACGATTTTGTTCCATGGCGACGGGCGCGAGGGGAGACTGCGGGCGTTATAGGCTTCAGTGGCGCCGAAGGCGACGCGACCCGCAGTTCTGGTTGCGCGTTTGTACGCACAACCACCGGCTTGCGTTTTGAAAAGTGGACGATCGCAGAAAGCTGAGATGCTAACGGGTAGACGCTTCGATCGCTGCCTGCTGCACGTGAAAAAAATTTAGCGATAACCTTGCATCTGTGGTATACTTGACGTAACAAAGTACGCTCGACTTTCGCCCGCATAATAATGCGGGTGAAACTATCAAGCCCCAGCGTCAGCAGTTTGCGCGGGGCTTTTTCTTTTGCGGAGGTGAGGTCATGATTACGAAGGCGGTGCCGGCGCGCGCTCATACCCGCACCTTCGCGATCGGGGTCGACTATATTACCGAGCATACCCATCAGCGCGCCGTCGCTGCCGCCGGTCACTCGTTTGAAGGCGGCGTTGCCTATGCCAGCGCACCGGAGAAAGCCGAATGGGTGCATCTACGCGACGTTATGTCGGTGGAGACGGCGGCGATCGAGATGGAAGCCGCCGCAGCATTGTCCAAGCGCTGCCGCGATCCGGTCTACCACATGATCGTCGCCTATGCCAAGAACGAACGCCCGACGCGCGAGCAGGTTGTCAGCGATGCGGAACGGTTGCTGAAGGCGATCGGCATGGAGAAGAGCCAGTATGTACTCGCCGCGCATAAGGACACCGACGACTTCCACGCGCACGTAATCGCCAACCGCATCGGACCGGATGGCAAGGCCAACGACCTGTGGCACGAGCGGATCAAACGCGAGCGGGTGTGCGCCGAGATTGCGGCCGAACGCGGCTGGGCGATCGTGGTCGGGCATCACAACCGCGACATGGTTCAGCGCGTTGAGCACCTGTATGCGCCGCCGCCGGATCCCGAGCGTCGGCTGAGCGACGGCGCGTACCGCCGGCTGCACGAGCGCGGCGAGGTGCCTTGGGCGGAGAGTGCGCGGCCCTACGTGCTCGATGCCGTCGACCGCGCCAAGGATTGGAGCGACTTGCATCAGCGCCTGCGTGCGCATGGCGTCGTGGCGAAGCTGGTTCAACGCGGCGAGCGCGTTCAGGGCTTGGCATTCGCCGAGGGGTTGGACCGCAGAGCGCCGGGGTGTGCGGCGTCACGCATTGATGCGCGCTGTGCACTGCGGGCGATGGAATCGCGATTCGGTCCGTTCACCCCTGCGCGCGAACCAATCGCCGAGATTGCGCGCTCCGCGCCATGGGCGGATACGGTTCGTCCAACGATACTTGCAGCAGTTGAAAGCGCGAAGAAGTGGGGCGATCTTGAGCAGCGGCTCGATCGCGACGGCATCGTGGTCAAGCTGATCCGGCGCGGTGCGCGCGTGCAGGGCCTGGCGTTTGCAGCGGGCGGAGATCCCCAAGCGCACGGCTGCGGCGCGTCGCGGATTCATCCGCGCTGCAAGAAAGCCGTGCTCGAGGAGCGCTTTGGCCCGTGTCCGTATGTACCGGAGCAGCCACCCAAGCGCAGCCGCAGCGCCCTTGGCGATCGCGCCGAACGTGAAGCACGTAGCGACCCGCGCTGGCCGCTGCGGGACGCCGAACGCATCGCCGACCATGCGCGGCTGCGGTCAGAGTACCGAGCGTACCGCGACCGCTTCTTCAGTGAACGTGCGCAGGCGATGGGCGCACGCCGAGATGCAGCCTGGGAGCGCGAGCGAGCGCAACGGCAGTGCGATGCCCAGCGGCGCCGCGAAGCGCGCCTGCTCTTGCGCGCAGTGGCGCGGCTGGGCACGCGCGCTGTCATCGCGCGCCAGTTCGCATACTGGTCGGTCGACGCGGTCATGGGCCGTCGGCGTGCGAAAGAGTACTACGCCGCGCGGGTGCGCTGGGAGGCGACGAAGATCGTGCTGGCGTCAGAGCGGAGGCGCGCACGCGACGAGAAGCCGCTCGACTATCGATCGTTCGTCACGGAGCGGGCACGTGTGGGCGATTTCGGAGCGCGGCGGGTACTCGATGCGTTCGTTGCGCCGACGCGCAACCGGAGCGAGCACGCACAACACCGTGAGCAGCGTCCGGTGACACTGGCCGAGATACGTCTGCGCCTCAACGTCATCCGCGCGGAGGAAGAGGGACGCTATCAGCGGGCTCGCCTCGAGCGCCAGCACCTGCAGCATGTCGAGCGCCCACCTACACTCGACGAAGCTCTGGGCACCGAGCGGACGCGAATTCACGAGCGAACGGCCGAAGCTAGCCGCTACACAGACGCCGAGCGCGTTCGGCTCGCGCAGCTCGCCAGAGAGAAGCGGTCGTGGAATCCGCTGGCGCGCCGTGCTGCGGCAAAGGAAGAGGAGCGTTTATGCGGCGAGCAGCGCTCGCGCTACGAAAGGGCGCTGGCGGATGCAACGCATGAGTGCGAGCAGCGTGATCGGCCACAGCTTGAAAAAGATATAGTCGACCGCGAACGCGTCTACCGGCGCTACGTCGACGCGTCGCTGGGGTTAGAGCGGGAAATGAATAACGCGCGTGCCGCTCGCGATCGAGTACCGAGAATCGAGCAGCGACTGAATGTCTTCGAGCGTGCCGGCGTCGCGCGCATCGGTTGCGACGCTGCGATGGGCGCCGCACGGCTCGACGACCTCGCTGCCGCGATCGAGCACGAGTATCGAGCTCTGCCCAACGAGCTACGGCGAGACGTTGAGTACAGCATCCGTAAAGAGCAACGCGCTCGCGACTCGATGACGATAGACCGATAACGGTTCGGCCGGAATTCTCGATAGCAGATTGCATAGCCGCGTAACATTGTAATAGATGGAAGGGTGACGCCGTGAGAAAGCGCCTCGAAGACTTAGATTGGGAAACTGCGCCTGAATCGTTGACGGTCGCAGAAGCGGCTGCTCTTCTGCGCATACCGAAGAATGCAGCGTATGAAGCTGTCCGTTTAGGGCTGCTTCCAGCGGTGAATTTTGGGAAACGGCGGACGCGGATTTCCAAGATCGCGCTCCGGCAGGTATTCGGAACGTCCGCGGCTGAAGTAGGCGCGACCGCCGCCTTCAACCACCTTCCAGGAGGCGTAAAATAACGTGGAAGGTCATCTATATCAACGCGGCAAGTCAAAGATCTGGTACCTGCTGTACGATGCGCCACTGTCGAATGGCAGAAGGCGAAACCTGCGCAGCGTACGGATCGGAAAAATGTCGAAATTCGAGGCGGACGCCAAAAAGCGCCAGATCCTCTCGAAAGTCGATAAGGGCATGCTGCAGGAGCGAGCCGGCTCAACGAGCGTCGAGCAGTTTCTTTATTCATGGCTCGATGCGACCCAGGAGCGGCTAGCGCCGAGGACGGCGGAACGGTACGCGTCGATCGTCAAGCTGCACGTCGTTCCAGTCGTCGGTGGCATAAAGTTATCCAAGCTCGAGCCCGAGCATCTCCGTAAGATCTACAGAACGATACACGACAAGGGTCTCTCCAAACAGACCTGTCTGCACGTGCACCGAGCGCTCCACACCGCGCTTCAATATGGGGTGCGCGAAGAACGCGTTCTCCCGGAGAACGTGGCCGATCGCGTAAAGGCTCCGGCCCCGGAAAAGCGGGAGCCAACGCCGATGAATCGGGACCAGATTCGCTTCTTGATTGCCGCGGCGAAAGGTACACGGCTGGGGGTTCCGATCGCTCTTACCGCGGTCACGGGTCTACGTCGCGGGGAGCTGCTTGCGCTTCGCTGGCGGCACGTAGATCTCGATAAAGGCTCCGTGTTCGTTGCCGAGTCGCTGGAACATTCACGGGCGATAAACGAACGAGTCCGATTCAAAGCACCGAAGTCGAAGACGTCGAGGCGAGTCATTCCGTTGGCACCTGAATGCATCACACTTTTGCGCTCGCATAAGGCACAGCAAGAAGAAGAACGAGGCGCAGCCGGCGGCGCTTACGTCGGCAATGACCTTGTGTTTCCGAATCCCGACGGTTCGCCATGGCCGCCCGACACGTTTACGAGCCAGTTCTCGAAACTCGCAAAGTCGGTTGGATTGCGAGGCTTTCGGTTTCACGATCTGCGCCATGCCTTCGCATCGCTCACCTTAAGCGACGGCGTTTCGATCAAGGAGGTGCAAACGTTGCTCGGGCACAGCTCGCCGGTCGTGACGCTTTCCGTGTACGCGCGTTCGGTCGAGGGGCTGGGGCGACAGGCGGTCAACGAGCTCGCCCGGTCGCTCTTGGCTGCGGAGAGGGCCTAAAGTTACGTTAGCAAATGTTAGCAAATGGCTCTGCTGAACGATCTCCGTTAGCAAGCCCATTTGCGGAAACCGCAATAACAATCGACGTTAGCGGGCACTTGGAGAGGTGGCAGAGTGGTTGAATGCGGCGGTCTTGAAAACCGCAGAACGTGATGAGCGTTTCGTGGGTTCGAATCCCACCCTCTCCTCCAAAATGCCCTTGAGTCGATGTGCGCAGCCTGTATCGTGAGCGGTTCTTCGAGCGATCGACTCCCATCGCGGCGCGCAGCTATGCAATCGCCCCGTCATACGCCGGCATTTGCATCCTTGGCGCTACGGCTTGCGGACGCAACGCGGCTTCAGCTCCGGCCGCACCGACGATTTGGCTTGCCGAAGTGTCTAAGAGCGGCCGGAATCACCGGCGGCTGCTAGAACAGGATGCCCGAACCCCTGAAGGCGGCGCTAAATGAAACCAGTTGACTCTCTCAAGCGAATTGGCATCATGCTCGGCGGGATGGTCGCTTTGGTCGTTGTGGTTCACGGCGCTCAGCTGGTCATTCACCATAGAATTCCAAGCTGGCTAGAAGCCGTCCTGATATTGCTTCTCGCATTTGGCGTGTACGCGCTGTATGTCCGTTTGACGGAGCGGCGACCCGTAGACGAGCTTGCACCTGCGGCCTTTCTCCCGCAAAGCGTATTCGGATTGTCGATTGGTGTGGTGCTTTTTTCTACCGTAATTGGTCTGCTTACACTCGCCGGCAACTATCGTTATCTCGGATATGCCTGGGTTCCAGGTATATCTGCGGCATTCGCGACGGCGGCCCCCGTAGCGGTGATCGAGGAACTGCTCTTTCGCGGTTTCTTGTTTCGCGTGGTGCAGTCCATCGCTGGAACCTGGATCGGTATGGCCGTTTCTGCGATTGTCTTCGGGGCGCTTCACGCGATCAATCCCCATGCAACGGTCTGGAGCTCCTTAGCAATCGCGACCGAGGCTGGAGGGCTCCTTGCCGTCGCATATGCCGCGACCCGACGCCTTTGGCTTCCGATCGGCATTCACCTCGGATGGAATTTTACTGAAGGCAGTATTTTTGGCGTCCCCGTCTCGGGGCATCCCGCTCTGCCAAGTCTTTTTCGCGGCGTGGTAAGTGGCCCGGACTTCATTACGGGCGGTGTTTTTGGGATCGAAGCCTCTATACTCGCAGTGATTGTCTGCATCGTAGCAACGGCGCTTCTCATCACGTATACGCTCCACGCGGGCCGGATAGTACCGATCCCGGCCTATCAGGGAACGTCATGGAGAACGCAAAAAGCCCCGAAAGACTAGACTCCGGGATACTTTTTCGGGGTTCTCGAAAATACCGGGCGAACTTAAGAAGACACAGCCGAACTAAGGAGCTACACAAGGTGGAAGATGCCGCTGCAGTTCGATCGATTGAGCCTACCCTGCGCGCTCTCGAGGAAGCCTGGGGTCGGGGTGACGGGAGATCCTGGGCGCAAAAGTGCACCGGTGACGTCGACTTCATCAATTTGCTCGGAATATATGTCAAAGGCCGCGACGCCGTGGTCGGAATGCATGACAAGATCTTTAAGGGCCCCTATGCGCGAAGCAAGCTAAAGTTGGTTGTCGAGCACGTCAAGGTGCTCTCCGAAGATAAAGTACTCGCCATCATGCCTTGTGAGATTCAAATTCCGGAAGGACCGGTAAAAGGAATCGTCCGCACGATCGCGACCATGCTGATTGTGCGTGACAAAAATGATTGGTTGGTCGCAAGCTTTCACAACACCAAACGCGAGGCGACGCAAGCCGATCACACGGCCATCATGCTGGACGCTGTCTCGAAATAGGTCACTAAATGCATTTCTCTTCGCTTAGACGGCTGCATTTCATCGCAGCGTCGATTGCGCCACTACTATTGTCTAGTTTTGCACTCGCACGCGCCGCCGACACGAATGCCGTTTCCAAAATCGAGAGCGTTGTGCGCAGTTCGATGGCGGAAAACCACCTGAAGGCGGTCATCGTACAAGTGCGGTCTAACGGAGCCAACGTCCACACCGCCGCTTTCGGCGATTCGATGACCGGCGTGCCGGCGACGCCGGAGATGCACTTTCGCAACGGAGCGCTCGCGTTCACGTACATGGCGACCCTGTTGCTCGAGTTCGTCGATCGCAAGAAGGTGACGCTCGACACGAAACTCAGCGCGTACTTTCCCGAGCTTCCCAACGCCGGCCGCATCACGCTCAGGAACTTGGCGCAAATGACCTCGGGCTACGCCGATTACGTGTATCAGCCGGAGACGACTCAGGGCGTCTACCTCGACCCATTTCGCCAGTGGACACCCATGAAACTGATACAGATCGGCGTGTCGAAGCCCATGGAGTTCGCGCCCGGCGCGAACTGGGGCTACTCGCACACGAACTACGTGATACTCGGCCTGGTTCTCGCGAAGATCGCCGGCATGCCGCTCGCTGATGCGATACGGCAATACGTCTTAGAACCGATGGGCCTGAAGCAGACGCGCGCGTCGACCACGCCTGAGATTCCCAAGCCTGTCTTGCATTCGTTCAGCTCCGAGCGTCGAGCGGCACTCGGTATTAAACCCGGCGTCCCGTTTTACGAGGAAGCGACGTTTTGGAATCCGTCGTGGACGACCGTCGAAGGCGCCGTCGAGACGACCGACATATCCGATCTGAGCCTTTCGATTGAGGCCGTCGCGTCGGGGAAATTGCTGTCGCCGGCGTCGTCGGCCGCGCAGCTCGTCCCAAGCCTCATCGGCTTCGGTCACGCGCAACCGGACTGTTCTGCCTGCCGCGAAAACACCAGTGCGTTCAACTACGGCCTCGGGGTGATCGACAGCGGGGCCTGGATCTCTCAGACGCTGGGCTTTGCCGGCGCTTCCGGCATTGTCGGTTATCTGCCCGCGCAGAAGCTCACGATCGCGGTAGAAGCGACGAACGGGCCCGACGCGTACGACGACAAAGGCAACGCGGGACTCGGCGCAATCGCTGTTTTTCGCGCTCTCGCGGATGCACTCGCACCCAACACGCTGCCCATGCCGCCGCGTTGAGAAAAGAGAGACCGTTATAGCTTACCCCAGCGGTACGGTCACGTTCTTGTTTTCGGACATCGAAGGCAGCGCGACGCGCTGGGAACGCGACCGTGACGCCATGGCCGCGGCGCTCGCGCGCCACGACGCCCTCATGCGCGCTACGCTCGAAGCGCGAGGCGCATATATCTTTAAGACTATGGGCGATTCGTTCTGCGCGGCCTTCGCGCAGCCGCACCAGGCAACGGCTGCCGCATCCGACGCGCAACGCGCGCTTGCCGCTGAAGATTTCTCAACCGTCGAAGGCGTGTTCGTGCGCATGGCAGTGCACACCGGGACAGCCGACGAGCGCGACGGAGATTATTTCGGTCCGGTAGTCAACCGCGTGGCGCGATTGCTCGCAATCGGTCACGGCGGCCAGGTGCTCGTCTCCGGCACGACGGCCGACTTGCTCCAAGTGCAGATGCCACCGCAGTTCAGCTTGCGCGATCTGGGCGCCCATCGCCTCAAGGATTTAGCGCAGCCCGAGCGTGTCTATCAACTCGTCGCACCGCAGCTGATCGAGGAATTTCCGGCGTTGCGCTCGGTCGACGCGTTCTCGAACAATCTTCCACTGCAACTCACATCGTTCGTTGGGCGCGAGCACGAGCTTGCCGAGATCAAGCGGCTGGTGCAGAACAACCGGCTCGTCACGCTGGTGGGTGCCGGCGGTGCAGGCAAGACGCGATGTGCGCTTCAGGTGGGGGCCGAGCTGCTCGAAGGTTTTAGCGATGGCGTATGGCTGGCGGATTTCGCTCCGATCTCCGACGCGTCGGTGGTGAGCGCGGAGATAGCACGTACGCTTGGAATCCGAGAAGAACCGCATCGTCCGCTGCTCGACACCCTCCAGAACTACCTCAGCCGACGGCGCCTGCTCTTGGTTCTCGATAACTGCGAGCACGTGATCGGCGAGGCGCGTAACGTCGTCGTCGCGATCTTGCGCGGTTGTCCCGATATACGCATACTCGCAACCAGCCGCGAGAGCCTAGGCATCGGCGGCGAACACATTTTTCGCCTGCCCTCGCTCGCCGTGCCGCCGGCCGGCGAAGCGACGACGGCGCAATGGGCGTTAGGGTATGATGCGGTGGCGCTCTTCACCGACCGCGCTCTCGCTGGGAATATTCGATTTGCAATTACCGACGAGAACGCAGCCCATGTGACCGAGATCTGTCGGCGATTGGACGGCATTCCATTGGCAATCGAACTGGCGGCTGCGCGAGTCAAAGTGCTCTCGCCGCAGCAGCTCGCCCAGAAGCTCGATGCGAGATTCCGGGTGCTGACCGGTGGCGACCGGAGCGCGCTGCCGCGCCAGCAAACTCTGCGCGCTACGATCGATTGGAGCTTCGATCTGCTCGGCGAGCGCGAGCGCGCGCTCTTTCGGAGGCTTTCGATCTTTGCCGGCGGATGCTCGCTGCAGGCTGCAACCGAGATCTGCAGCGGCGAAGAGATGGACGAATGGGAAGTCCTCGACTCGATCTCATCGCTGGCAGATAAATCGCTCGTGCTTGTCGAGTCGTTCGGTGACGATCAGTGGTACCGAATGCTCGTTACCATACGCGAGTACGGGCTCGAACGCTTGGCCGAGGCATCCGAGGCGGAGGCGACCGCAGGAAAGCATGCGCGCTTTTACGCGACGTTCGTGCAAGAACTGCGACCGCTGGTGCGCGCGTTGGACGATGCGGAGTGGAGGCGACTAGTTCTGCCGGAACTCGACAACATTCGCGCAGCGATCGAGTGGACGATTTTTAAAGGTCACGAGCCGGAGATCGGGCTACGATTGCTTGCCGAGATGGAATGGCCCGAGTTGATTACGACCTCACAAGAAGCGCTTACGTGGTTTGAAGCCGCCGCCGATCTCGCAGGTGCCATGCCCGATGCGCTCGTTCACGCGCGCATTCTTCGTCACTGCGTAGCGCTCGAGTCTCTTGTTGGGCGCCCTTTCGCGACGAGGGAGCAAATGGCGCTCCGAGCAGTCGAAGTCGCCCGGGCCACGAACGCGGCCGACGAAATCGCGCGCGCCTTGACGATGCTCGGGGCTTCTTACCGTTCAGCCGGACGCTTCGCTGAAGCCGACCGTACCTTGAATGATGCTTATCAAACGCCTGAGCTGCTTTCGCCGATCGCCCGGAACGCGGTCCTGCGGGCTTGGGCCGTAACGGACCTTCAACGGGGCGACGTCGATCTCGCGCGCCGGCGATTCTGGGAGGTTGCGCGCTTGGAGCGGCCCGGGAGCGAGGCACACGCGAGCGCGCTACTCAATCTCGGCGAACTCGAGTTTGCATCCGGAAACATCCCCGCAGCTCGCGAGGCCGCACTTAGGGCCAAAGAAATGTACGCCCGTCTCAACTCGGTGTATCTCGTTCTCGTGCTCTCGAATCTTGCGGCCTATGCCATCACCGCGGGCGAGCTCGACGATGCGCGCGTGCATTTGCACGAAGCGCTCATGTTGCAGCGAAGTTCCCGTTCGGGTTTGCTCGGAGCGGTGCTCGAGCATCACGCGCTGTTCTGCGCGCTCCTCAAGGATCACGAGCGTGCAGTTCTACTCGTCGGCTTTACCGACGCCTACTACATCTCGCGCGGCCAAGTGCGAGAGGCGACGGAACGGCGTGGCCACGAGCGCCTGATGCGCTTACTTGCCGAAGTTTACGCTGCCGACGAACTCGCTCGTAGGATGAGCGAAGGCGCGCGCTTGACCGCAGAGCAGGCGCTCGCGCATGCTGAGGCGATACATCAATCTACCAATAATTTAGCGGCGATGCCGCGGAAAGAAACGTAGGCATACTATGGCGGATGCAAAGGCCGATACGGCCAGCGCGCTCGAGGCGCACGGTCGTTCGATCGACGAACTCCATCAAAAGCTCGCCGCAATGCCGGGATGCGACAAGGAGCGGCTCGCGGGTGCCGTTTCCAAATACAAGGCCGCGCACCAGACATTCCATGACGACGCGCTCGGATGCGTCGGCTTCTGACGCTCTAAGAGCCGGCTTCCTTTAACGCGTGCTCGATCGCGCCTCCGATCGGAACGCCCAGGCCGGTGCACGGATTCCAACCGGCGGCACTTCGAAAGCGATCGTTGCCCCCGGCCGTCACGTTGCGCAACAGCGAGCCTGCCAGTGCGCCGTAGAGAAGCGGCGCGAAGAATCCGATCGAATGTCCGAGCCGCTGGTTAAGCCGGGCCGCTAACGCCGCCCACATCGGCGCGACGGCGCTCGTTCCGCCCATGGCGATCGTACTGCCTTCAAAGCAAACGGTGTAACCAGGCATGATTTGCGCGGCGAAATCCGGAACGCCGCGCCCTGCTCTGATCCCGTATTCGGTGGCCGTCGAGATTGCGACGCTCTGCCAAGGCGGCACGCCGAATCGCTCGCTGAATCCGCCGCCGCTCTTCTGCCATCCAATCTCCTCGCCGGCAGCGGCATCGCGCGGAATTTCCGTCCCGCCACAACCATGTGCGAATACGCTCGAGGCCGGCGCGAGAACGTGCGGTTTGCCGTCGTAATCCATCTCCGCTCCGTTATCGCCGGACGCGCAAAAAATGCTGACGCCGAGCAGTGCGGCCGCCGTGAAGAGCTCGTCGAGGATCGTCAACGCGATCGGGGTCCATAACTGTTCCGGAAATCCAAAACTGATCGAAAGAATCGAGGGTCGTCTTTCGTCGTCGAAGAGCGCGGTGCGAATGGCGTCGAGCACACCGCGTTCGTCGTCCGGCGCCGCGTACACCACAATCTGTGCGCCGGGCGCGAGCGCCCCGACGATTTGCGTGTCGATGGCGGACTCGACGTCCTTTTCGGTTTCGATGCCGTGCGTGAGTTCGGCATCATCGACGCGCTTGACCACCGGAAGCTGCGCCGCGACGCCTTGCGATTGCATGCATTTCGTAAAATCGTCGGGCTTGAACGTTCCGCGCAACTGCAAGATGCCCACAGTTTGGCCCGAACCGTCCGCGTCGGGGAACTGGTAGCGCGCCACAACCTCCTTTGCAGAGAGCGGGGTCGTCTGCCCGTGCAACGTGCCGATCGCGTGCGAGCGGGGCCACTGATGAATGCCAAATGGCCCGCGAAGAATCGCCGCGATCTCGGCAGGCGCGTGCAAGGATTCGGAGCGATGCCGAAAGCGTCGCTTGTCGGGAGTTTCGTAGATCGCGGCCGTTGCCCCAAAGGCCTTGATCGATTTCTCCAGCGGTCCGCGCAGAATGACCGATCGCCAGTGCGTTCCGACGATCTCGATTCCGAATTTTGCACAGTAGCGACGCAGTGCATCGACGTCCTTTGGGTCGGCCGTCGTTTGCCGCTCTAAGTCGGAGCGGCTAACGTACGCTCGCTGCGCGGGCAGCGTCGCACCAAGCAGCCGCGCACGCTCGGCGTCGAGCTCGCCTCCGCGCTTCGGCCGTAACCACGCGGTGAGCAGCACGTCGGCCTCCGACGACGTCGCCGCAGCCGGAGTGGTTCCGGGCCAGACGTTGCGATGCGTCCCCGGAATCGGCTCGAGATCCGTGCCCGGCACGAATCAGCCCCTGATTTCGTCTAGCGTGCCGGTCAAGAATTGATAGACCATCACGAAATCGCCGCAAAGCGACAGGCCCGGATGTTCCAGCGTCTTGGGCTGATTCTTTTCAAAGATCCAATGCGAAACGAACGCCGGAAGATAGCCGAGCGCCAAACCTCCGAGGGCCAGCGCAGGGCGCCTCAGCGCGAGCGCGCTAATGCCGACGGCCAAACCGCTCAACAGGCCAACCGTGTGAACGATCTTCGTGCGGCGACCGCGATGTGCGGCGAGATACTCGGGATAGAACTCTTCAAACGTCAAGGCTGTCTCCTAACCGCCGTTCATGTCGAGAAAGAGTTCGGTCGCAAGCGCGATGAGAAAGCCTGCGCACATCGTTGCGGTGACGAATCCGGTAAGCCCCGTGCGCCGCAAGACGCTCCAAAGCTCACCGATTACGAATACGAGAGCGCCTACCGCGATTGCGAGGAAGAAGACCGAGAGCGTCGGCGAGTAGAAGCTGTAACCGAGAATCGTGCCGACGAACGTCGGCCCGCCGGCAATAAGCCCGGCGAGTCCGATCTGCGCCCACGTGGGAACGACGCGCCCAACCAGTGGGGCCGCGACCCCAAAGCCTTCCGTTGCGTTGTGCAGGCCGAAGCCGACGATGAGCGCGAGCGCGACCGCCGTCGCTCCTGACGCCGCCGACGCGCCGATCGCCAAGCCCTCGCCGAAGTTATGAGCGCCGATGCCGACCGCGATCAAGGCCGCGAGCACGATCGGATTTTCAGCATGCATCGCGGCCTGCCGCGTGAAGTGCGTCGCTGCGCTGCCTAGTCCGACGAGACCTATGAGTAGTCCAATGACGAAGACGGCGACCGGGGCAATCGGAAAGGCAGCTGCGCCGGCATGCCAAGCGTTGAGCCCTTGTGAGATCGGGAGGATTGCGTTTTGTGCGATCTCGACGACGAGGTAAAGAAGAATGCCGATCGCAAGCGCGTTGAGTAGCGCGACCGTCTGCGGCGAAAGCCGGCGCGCGCGCGCGATCGGCAAACCCAGGAAGATCGTGAAACCGGCGATCGCCCCCAGCAGCACCGTCGTCCAGAAGCTCAAAGCGCGCGTGCCCGAGGGCGCGGCCGGCCTCATCGCGTGGTACATCGAGGCGAGTGTGTTGGGCGTTCCGACGTAGTGAATTGCGGTGATGAGCCCGCTCGGCATGCCGCTTGCGTCTTCGATGTGATCCATCACGTGACAGTGGATCAACCACGTTCCGGGCTTTGCATTCGCGTCGATTGCAACGTCGACGCGCTGCCCCGGCGCGACCAAAACGGTATCTTCGACGTCGTTATACCCCACCGGCGCCGCGTCGCGCGCGATGATCTGCTGGTAATGGCCATGCGTGTGCATGGTGTGGAACTCTTCGCCCGAGATGTTGACCCACCGAATGCGAAAACGCTCGCCGGCGCGGACGTTAAGCGCGCGCGTCGCGGGATACTCCTTGCCGTTGAGCGTGAACTCGTTTTCGGCTGCGCTCTGAACCTGCCACGACGAGATCATCTCGAGAAAATCATGCGCGAAGCCGCGCTCTGCCGAACCGGGATTGCTCGGCTCGACGATGATGGCGCCGTATAAGCCTGAGTCGAGCATCGCTTCGTTGTCGTGCGTGTGATAGATGAACGTCCCGGGTTGGTCGGCGACGAATCGGTAGACGAAGTGGCTGCCGTGTGGGACCAGCGGCTGCGATATGCCGCCGACGCCGTCCATCGCCACGGGGATGTCGTGCACGCCGTGCATGTGAATCGAGTCGGGCGTTGCTCCGTCGTTCGTGTAATCGATTACGAGCGTATCGCGCTGCCGCACGACGAGAGCCGGACCAGGCACGACGCCGTTGTACGTGTTCGCCATTACCGTCAAACCGGGTTTGAGCGTCCACGGCGCGGCGCGTTCGACGATGTGAAACGTTTTAATACGACCCTGAACAGCGGGGATTGCTTGGTATGCGCCGTCGGCGCGTTGGAAAATCCGCGACTCGCCCGGTGCCGGTGTCGCTTGGGGAATAGGGCCGGCAATCGGCTGCAATCCTAGCGAGGTGGAGTTTGGCGAAGCCGGCTCGTCGGCGTCAGCAAGCGCGCGAGTGGGTAGCACAATCAGCAGGAGCACCGCGAAGGCGGCCACGGCACACGCGGACCGGAGAAAAAGACGCATTTAGGTGCGCCTAAGATTGTGGATAGGTGCACCTTTCTCCTAGCCGAACGGCCGAGGCGGTCGCGGGGGACCGGCGAAGGGACGAGTTGAGGAGATCGTGAGATGCCGGAAGTACGGCTCGAACGCACGCTGCGGGTTCCGGCGGATCTCGCATACGAAGCGCTCGGCAAGACGCTGCGCGCCATTGCGGACCAGGATGGTCCGTGGCGTGGCTTCGCGTTGCACGTCAGCTTAGGCGATCTGCATCTGCCGGACGTCGGTTACGTGGCCGTGCCGATTCAACTAAGCGTGACGGAGAATCCCGAAGCCTCGCGATCGTTCGCCGTCACCTTCAAAGCCGCGAACCTTCCGGCCGCATTTCCCGAGTTTAAGGGAAGCGTGGGCGTAGAACCGGGCGCTCTTGGGGAGTGCGTGCTCTATTTTCGGGGCGTTTACGAGTTGCCGATGCAGCTTGTCGGAAAGCTGCTCGACGCCGCACTAACGCCCCGCGTAGCAAACCGTTCGCTTGAGAACTTCGTCGACGAAATCGGCGCTGCGTGCGAAGCGCGTGTAAATGAGCGGGAAGCCGAATTCGCCCGTTACCATTTTTACGCCAAGAATCTTCGGTGAACACCGCGCAGGGGGGGTGCTGCATCGTAGGCGGCGGGCCGGCCGGAATGATGGCCGCGATGCTCTTCGCCCGCGCCGGGGTTCGGACCGTTTTGCTCGAGAAGCACGCCGATTTCTTACGCGACTTCCGAGGCGATACGATCCATCCCTCGACGCTAGAAGTGATGGACGAGCTCGGACTGCTCGAAGCATTTCTTAAGCGTCCGCACCAAGAAGTGACCACGCTGGCTGGTAACCTCGGCGACGCGCTCGTTACCGTGGCGGATTTTAGTCATCTCCCGACCCGCTGCAAATTCGTCGCATTCATGCCGCAGTGGGAGTTTCTAAACTTTTTAGCTGAAGAGGCGAGGCGTTTTCCGTGTTTCGATCTGCGCATGCAGGCGCGCGGCGAGGAGCTACTTTGGGAGAATGGCCGTGTCGCCGGGGTGCGCGCCGAGACGCCGTCGGGCCCGCTGGAGATACGCGCCGATCTCACGATTGCGGCCGACGGTAGAGAATCTGTCGTGCGCCGTTACGCGAGGCTTGACGTTACGGAGCTCGGCGCCCCAATGGACGTTCTTTGGCTGCGATTGACGAAACGCCCCGACGACCCGCATCAAACCTTTGGTTACATTCGAGACGGCCGCATCATGGCGCTGATCGATCGGGGAGCGTACTGGCAATGCGCGTACGTCATTCCAAAAGACTCGCTCGCCGAACTGCAGGAACTCGGCTTGGACGAGTTTCGGCAGCGGGTTGGCGCGATCGTGCCGTTTCTGCGCGATCGTGTCGGTGAGATCGAGCGCTGGGACGACGTCAAGCTCCTGACGGTCCGCGTCAACCGCCTACGGCAGTGGTATCGCTCCGGTCTTATCTGCATCGGCGATGCCGCGCATGCGATGTCGCCGATCGGCGGGGTCGGCATCAATCTCGCGATCCAGGATGCGGTCGCAGCGGCAAATATGCTCGGCCCCAAGCTCTTGCGCGGTGGCGTCTCGCTGGGAGATCTTGCGCGCCGTTCAGCGGCGGCGCGAATCGGCCGCGCGGTTGACGCAAGCGCTGCAGCTCTTCATTCAGAGTAAGATCATCGGCCGGGTTCTTGCCAACGGCAAGACGCCGCTTTTGCAGCGGTTACCTGGGCTCCTTAGATGGTTTCCCTTCCTGCCTCGCATTCCCGGACGGTTAGTCGGCATTGGCTTCCGGCCCGAGCACCTCAACCGTACCGTGCTCGAAGAAAAGGCGGTTATTTAAAAACGACGCCCGCCTCTTGAACCTCTTGATACGGTAACAGCCAGACGAGCGATTCGTCATGCAAGTCCACGACTTGCACGCGGTTTCCAAACGGATCGACAAAATCGCAGCGAAAGTGCGGCAGCAGCTTGATTCCATACTTCGTCGTCAGTTTCTCCCGAACTTGCGCGAGCTGCGCTTCGTCGCGCACGATGAGACCGAAGTGACGCGTGCCGCTGGGCCGAACCTTCTCAACCTCGAACATTGCGAGAAACTGGTGCTCGCCGATCTTGAAAAACGCGTCGCCTTCGCCTTCGTCGAGCTTCTCCAGATCGAAGACGTCCTGATAAAATGCGACTGCCTTCTCGATGTCGTCGACCTCAATCGCGACATGATTGATTCCATAGACTTTGACGCTCATGGTCGTCTCTACCCGCGAGGGAGCGAGATAGTTACCCGCGTGCCCGAACCGAGCCGGCTCTCGATGCCGATTGTGCCGCCGATGCGTTCGACGGCCCGCTTTGCGATCGCGAGGCCGAGTCCCGAACCCTCGCCGGTGCGGTCACCACCGCGATAAAAACGGTCGAAGGCATGCTCGACGTCCTGAGCCTCCATTCCAGGGCCGCGGTCGCCGACCGCGACGATTACGCGGTCGTCGTTATTTGATACATCGACGGCGATCGGCGAGTGTGGCGCGTAGCGAACCGCGTTCTCGACGACGTTCTTAAACGCTTCATAGAGCTCGCCTTCGTCGGCTTCCACGATGCAGGGTGACGGCGGCGCGGCTATGACGATGCGACGATCTCCGGCGAGCGGTTGCAGCGCATGGGCGGCACGCCTGACGACTGCGGCCACGTCGACACGCTCGGTGCGGGGCGGCACGGGTCGCTCGAGGCGTGCGAGCAAAATGAGTTGCTCGATCGCAGCCCGCATGCGACGGCTTTGCGCCAGCATCGTTTCGTACACGTGTCCAACGTCGGCGGCATCGCCGACCATGCCCTCTTGCAAAATCTCGAGATATCCCATGACGATCGTGAGCGGCGTCCGCAACTCGTGACCAGCATCGGCTATGAATTGACGCATCTGTAATTCGTTGCGCTCGCGCTCCACCGTGACTGTCGTCAAGCGATGCGCGACGTCGTTGTAGGCCGCGGTGAGCTCGCGTAGGCTGGTGTCGTCGATATGCAGTGGCTCGGGTGAGAAATCGCCGCCGGCGATACGGCGCAGAGCCGACGCGACGCCTTCCAAAGGTGCGATCGCGCGTCGGGTGATCGCGCGTCCGATGAGCCAGGCGGCGAAAACCGCGAGGGCGCCGATCGGCAAGACGAACGCCAAATATCGCCCCAGCAGACGAGCGAAGCCTTCGAGATCCGGGGCAACGACGACCGTTCCGTTGGCGACCTTTACGATAGACGGACGAAGGCCGAGCACGTCGGCGGCGGCGCGCGTGAAACGTCCGGCTGCGATCCCGTTGCCGGGTCCGCTCTGCGCCAGGAGCCGGCGCTGCTCGTCATAAACGCGCACCGCGACGCGCGGACCGCTCGTTTCATTTACGAGCTGGCGTGCATAGAGATCCAACGGGCGATGTAACCGTTCGTAGGAAGCCGCGCGCTGCGTAACGCGTTGCGCATCGGCGCCAACTGCCTCGTTCAACGTGCCGATGTAGAGCAGAAAGGCGAGTACGCTTGTCGTCGCGACAACCAAGACGATCAACGCGACGGCGAGCACAACGTAGCCGGTTGTCAGCCGCCGCGCAAAGGGCGCAAACGGCTCAGGCACGCAACGTGTATCCGGCGCCGCGAATCGTCTGGATCAGAGGACGCCCAAAACCTTCATCGATTTTCCCGCGAAGATATGAGATGTATCGTTCGACCGCGCCGGTTCCGACTTCAGCGTCGCCCCAGACTTCGTCAAGCAGCTCTTCGCGCGTGAAGACGCGGCGGGGACGACGCAAGAGCGTAACCAGCAGCTGGTATTCGAGCGGAGAGAGGTCCAAGCGCCGTCCCTCCCGTTCGACGACATGCTCTTCGAGATCGACGGTCAGCCCTTCGTATTCCAGCGTCGAGCGCGTCTCCATGTGGGGACGACGGAGTTTGGCGTCGATGTGCGCAATCAGTTCGGAAATCTCGAATGGCTTGCTGAGGTAGTCGTCTGCTCCGTGCGCGAGCCCCTCGACTTTATCGTCGACCTCGCCCCGCGCGCTCAGCATGACGATTGGCGCCTCCGTGATGCGCCGAAGCGTGGGTAAGAGCTCGATGCCGCTCGCCTTGGGCATCATGACGTCAAGCACGATAAGGTCCGGCGACCATTCCCGCACGAGCGTAAGCCCGGCAGCGCCGTCTGCGGCGCAACGCACGGTGTATCCGCGATGACCAAGCGCTAGCGAGAGCAAATCCCGAATATGCGGCTCGTCGTCGATGACCGCGATCCGTGCGTTCACTCGAATCGCAGCGCCTCGATCGGGTTGAGCTGCGCGGCCTGACGCGCCGGATAATAACCGAAGAAGATGCCGACCATCGCCGAAAACGCTACCGAGGCGAGAACCCACTGCAGCGGAATTGCCATTGGCCAATGCGCGAGCAGGGCGACCGCGATCGTGCCGATTCCCCCGGCGACGACGCCGATGAGGCCGCCGATCGTCGAGAGCACGACTGACTCGGCGAGAAACTGTCGCAGAATCGTCGCGCCCCGCGCACCAACCGCCATGCGCAAGCCGATCTCCCGAGTGCGTTCCGTGACCGAAACGAGCATGATGTTCATGATTCCGATTCCACCAACGATCAGCGAAACCGCAGCGACGCCGGCGAGCAGGAGCTCCATAACCGTCCCGGTTTGGGAAGCGGTCTGCGCGATTGCTTGTAAATTACGCACCTGAAAATCGTCGGTCTGCGGCGGAACGATACGATGGCGCTGTTCGAGCAATTGAGTGATGCTTTGCGTTACCGGATCGATCTGCGCCGAACTGGCGGCGGAGACCATCAGCGTGTTTACGGTTGTCAGCCCGCTAAGCCGCTCCATCGCCGAGGTATACGGAATGAGCACGATGTCATCCTGATCCTGACCGAGGCCGCTCTGCCCCAGCGGAGCCAGCGTGCCGATGACGGTGAACGGTGCCCCTTTGACGATGACCGTTTGGCCGACGGGCGAGCTGCCGTTTGGAAAGAGCTGGTCGACGACGGTCTGCCCAAGCACCGCCGACTTCGACGCCGATGTGACCTCGTTCTCGTTGAAGAAACGCCCGCTCGCAAGCGCCCACGAACGGATGAACGTGTATGTCGGAGCCACGCCCGTAATCGTCGTCTGCCAATTGTTTTCGCCGGCGACGACCTGCGTGCGCAGCGAGACCGTCGGTGACACGGCGGCCACTCCGAGGAGCTTTGCGATCGCCAGGCCGTCGTCCGGAGTAAGGGTCGAGGCACCGCCGAAGCCGGTGCGCGCGCCGGTCTGCGTCACGCTGCCCGGTTGTATGACGATCAGATTTGAGCCCAGGCTGGCAATGCTCTGCTGCACGGAAGTACGTGCGCCAACGCCGATCGCGACGGTGACGATCACCGCGGCGACGCCGATCACAATGCCGAGCATCGTGAGCATCGAGCGAGCCTTGTTGCGGATGAGAGCCGTCAGCGCGAGACGGAGCGTTAGCTTGAGCGTCATGCGGCGCGCTCTTCGTTGAAGGTATCGCTTGTTATGAGACCGTCGCGGAACGTCACGATTCGGCGCGCGTATGCGGCAACGTCGGGTTCGTGCGTCACGATCATGATCGTCATACCTTGCTCTTGGTTCAATCGCGCAAAGAGGCGCATTACTTCTTGCGAACTCTTCGTGTCTAGTGCTCCGGTTGGTTCGTCAGCCAGAATGAGTCCGGGATTGTTGACGAGCGAGCGCGCGATCGCGACTCGCTGCTGCTGGCCGCCCGACATTTGGTTGGGGTAATGGCTCGCCAGCGCCGAAATGCCCACCAGTTCGAGCTTCGCACGAGCGATCTGCTCGCGCTGCAACTCAGATACGCCCGCATAGACCATCGGCAGCTCGACGTTTTCGAGTGCGCTCGTGCGCGGTAGTAGATTGTAAGCCTGGAAGACGAACCCGAGTCGGCGGCCGCGGATGTCGGCGCGCTCGTCGGAACTCAGGTGGGAGACCTCTGCGCCTTCGAAGCAGTAGATGCCCTCCGTTGGCGTGTCGAGCAATCCGACGACGTGCATGAAGGTCGACTTGCCCGAGCCCGAGGGTCCCATCACGGCGACGAACTCGCCCGACTCGACGGTCAAGTCAACGCCGCGCAGCGCGTAAACGCGATCGTTACCCATGACGTACTCCTTGCGCAAGCCGATGGCCGTTACGACGGGTCGCATCAATGGAGTCCCCGCACGGCCGCGCCCACCGACGCACCGCCTACCGGAGAGCGCGCGTTCTGGTTCGCCGCGCCAGCGTTGTGGGGCGTCGCATTCTTTGCGATGACGACCTGATCGCCTGCGGAAAGTGCGCCGGACTGCACGGGTGCGACTGCGGCTTGCGTACCGTTGGTCAGGCGAATATATACTTCGATTGGCACTGGTCTGCCGTTGCGATCGACAACAAGCCGCGCCGTCGAGCCGGCTGCGATTGCGCTGTTTGCCGCCGAGCCGGTCACGCTTCCCCAAGGCGTTGTGGCGGTGGAGCGTGGCGTGTGAAGCGCACTGAGGGGGACGGTGAGGGCGTTGCGTGCGCTTGCGACGTCGATGGTCGCATTTGCCGTCATGCCCGGCAGAAGCTTGCCGCCGCTATTTTGGGCGAAGACCACGACGTCGTAGGTCACGACGTTGTTCAAGGTTTGAGGGTTGATGCGCACTTGCGAGACGGTCCCGTGGAAAACTTCGTTCGGATAGGCAAGGACCGAAAACGCGACCGGATCTCCGGACTTGACGTTACCGATATCGGGCTCTCCGACGTTGATGTCGATTTCCATCTTTCCGAGGTTCTGTGCGATTGAGAAGAGTGTCGGAGTCTGCAACGACGCAGCGACGGTCTGACCGACCGAAACGTCGCGGGCGACGACGGTACCATCGACGGGCGAGGTGATGACGGTGTGCTGCAAATTGAGTTCGTCCTGCCGAACGACGGCTTCCGCCGCGTCGACATTCGCGGCCGCTGCTTGCGTGCTTGCGACTTGGCTCTCTGCCGCCGATGCGTTTTGGCTCACCGTGGCGTTGCTTGCGACGCCTTGAGCCTGCGCCTGTGCAACGGCGGCTTGCGCAGCCGCAACGTCGCTTTCATCCTGTGCGACGTTCGAGCGATCGGTGTCAACCGTGCTCTGAGCGACGTAGCCTTGTCCGAGGAGTGCGCCGTCGCGCCCTTCGGTTTTCTGCGCCAGCACCAACGCTGCTTCCGTTTTGGTGACGTTGGCCTTGGCCGACGCGATCGCGGCCGATTCGGCGGCGGCGTTTGCGCTTGCAACCGTAATGCCCGACGCCGCACCGTTTGCGCTTGCGGCCGCCTGCGTCACCTGGGAGCGCGCTTGGGCGAGGGCGGCCTCGGCTTGTTCGAGCTGCGCGTCAAACGTGCTCGGATCGAGTCGAGCCAAGACCGCTCCTCGCGTGACCTTGCTGTTGTAATCGACGTCGATCGACGCGATCGTTCCCGAGACTTGCGTGCCGACCGAAATGAGATTCTGGGGGTTGACCGTGCCCGACGCGGTTACCGAGGCAACCAGAGTCGTCTGCGTTACCGGGGTGGTGATGAGCGAAACGTTCGAACGCGTGCGCAGCAAGAGGCCGGCGAGGATGGCGCCGGCAACCAGAAGCGCTGCCGCGCCCCAGAACCAGCGCGGCAACTTCGCAAGAATGGTGCCGGTCGCACCGGCGAGCTCGCGCGAGGCGGGAATCGTGATAGTCGACATGACGTTTTCACGATATCCGATGAGCCTGACAACCGGTGGAGATTCTCCCGCCGCCCGTTAAGCTGAGATTAGCCTCTAAGTGCTACGGGTGTGGCGTCGGTTCCATGTCCGTCGCCGGTGTGGCCGTGAAGATATACTGGTCGTTCGTCGAATTCGGCGAACCCGACGACGGACTCGTGAACTGATACTGCAACGAGAGACCCGTCAGCACGGCCGCCGTCTCGGGATAGATTTGCCCTCGGAAGGAGCCGTCGTTATTCATGCTCGCTACAACGTGGAGCTTTCCCTCAGGACCGGCGCCGAGGCCGAGGTCGACGCTCGACGGTCCGATGTCGAACCAAATGTAATTGCCGTCACGACCGCCCGCGACTGGGATATAGAGCTTGTAGAACGCGGTGTGGTAGTATCCGCGCAGCGTGCCGTCGGAAAAGAGCTCGATGTCGAGGCGCCCGGCAAGCGGATATGGCGATCCGTAGACCTCGGTTATCGCTGTCGTGTATTGCGAGTTGGTTGGCTGGCCTGACACCGCGCTTGGCATCGTGGCAATGCCAATTGGGATGCTTACGAGCGCAATGTAGCTCACGAACCGCAAAATAGAAGACCGTACCATTCTAACTCCTCTCGTTCGACCTCTCTAAGGGAGTAGAGCGCTCGGCTTGCCGAGAACGTGACGAGTGTGATACAGCCAGCCGAAATCGACTTACGAGGCCTTCCGGCCTGGGAGCGGCCGGACCTCGTGCGCAAAGCCCTCGACCGTCTTCCATCGGGAGCCTCGATTACCCTGATAACCGAAAACGAACCGCGGGCGCTCTCGTCGCGCATCACTCAGGACCGGCCGGAACGGTTTGTAATCGAAACGCGTCGCGTTGCGAGCCGCGTTTGGCAGTTGCGTTTGACTCACCGTCCCGGCGAGGGAACAGATCGCAACTCGGCCGTGCAGCATTTGAGCCGATGTCCAGCCTTTGCGGGACTGGATACCGGCGTGCGCGCAGAGCTCGCCGCCGCAGCGATCTGGCAGACGGGTCGTCGCGGACAGACGCTCGTCGCGGAAAACGTCGATTGGCCGTACATGGGAATGGTGACCGAGGGGATCGTCGCACGCGCTAACGGCGGCGGTCGTGAGCGCGAGCGCATTCTCTATGAAATTTTTCCCTACGAGCTCTTCGGGGTCGCAGAGTACTTCGATCGCGGTCTAAAGATGGCGCGCATCGCCGTCTTTTCAAAATCCGCGCACGTGCTCAAGCTGCCGTGGGACGTGGTTTCGGATGTTACCGCGCGTTATCCACAGCTGACGAACGCGCTGGGAATCGTGATGGCTCAACGCGTGCGCCTCTTGGCCGACGCGCTGAGCGTGCAAGGTTCGCTGCCGATACTCGGGCGCATCGCTCGCGTGCTGCTACCCTACGCGATGCCGGAACGCGGCCTCGCGCCGGCTTCCGCATCGTTATCGACCGTTACGCAATCACAGATCGCCGCCGCGGGCGGAACCGTCAAAGAGGTTGCAGCCCGCGCGATTGCCGAGCTCGAATCGCGCCAAGCTCTACGGCGCGAACACGGTCACATCCGCTACCTCGACCGCGAAGTGCTGCTCGAGCTCATTCAAGACGTTTCGTAAAAGAGGCGAATGCGCGCTTTGCTATCGTTTGATGGTAGAAAAGCCGGCGTAGGAATGTAGCACGGGGGGCAGCACGACCGAGCCGTCCGGCTCTTGAAAGTTCTCAAGGATGGCGATCATAGTGCGGCCGATCGCGAGTCCTGATCCGTTGAGCGTATGCACGAACTCCGGTTTGCTCCCCGGCTCGCGCCGAAAGCGTATCGACCCTCGGCGTGCCTGAAAGTCGGTGCAGTTCGAACACGAGCTGATCTCGCGATAGCCGCCGCTGCTGGGGATCCACACCTCGATGTCCTGTTGCTTCGCCGCATTGAATCCAATGTCGCCGGCGCAAACCGCGACGACGCGATACGGAAGCTCCAATTCCTGCAGCAGCGACTCCGCGTCGTGCGTGAGGGTGTCGTGTGCGTCGAAAGAAGCCTCCGGTGCAGTGAGCCAGACGAGCTCGACCTTGTCGAACTGATGCTGACGCATGAGTCCGCGCGTATCCTTGCCCGCGGCACCCGCCTCTTTGCGAAAGCATGGCGTGCCCGCGACGTACTTGCGAGGCAATTCGTCGAACTCCAGAATCTCGCCGCCGCGAAGCGCCGTAAGCGGAACCTCGGACGTCGGGATCATGAAGAGATCGGCGGCGTCGTCCTTAAACATTGCGTCCGAAAATTTGCTCAACTGCCCCGTCGACCACATCGTCTCGCGCGAAACGAGAAGCGGCGGTGCGATCTCGAGGTATCCGCGGCTCGCTGCGCGATCGAGGAAAAATGCGGCGAGCGCGCGGGAGAGGCGCGCGCCCGCGCCTGCGAGCACGGAGAAGCGGCTTCCCGAAAGCTTTGCGGCGCGCGCGAAATCCAGAATCCCCAGCACCTCGCCTAGCTCCCAATGCGGCTTCGGCGTGAAATCGAACGTGCGTGGCTGACCCCAGCGGCGCAGCTCGACGTTGGCAATTTCCCCGGCTCCTTCAGGAACGGATCCATCGATGAGATTGGGCATATTATCGAGCAGCGCGCGCAACGGCGAAGCCTCGCCTGAAAAGGAGAGAGAGCGCGCACGCTCTTCCAACCCTTCGAGGCGTTGCGCGAGCCGGCTTAACTTCGGGCGCAGCTCGCGCGCAGCAGCCGCTTTATCCTCCGCCTCGCCGATTGCGAGGGAAAGCCGGTTCTTCTCGGCCTTTGCTCGCTCGACCTCACTAAGGGCGGAGCGGTACTCTTCGTCGTAGCGCAGAATCTCGCCGACCGGCGATGGATCGAGCCCGCGTCGAATGAGAGTATTTCGCACGCGGTCGGGATCGCGCCGAATCACAGCGATATCGAGCATGGAGAAGCGCGCCTTATGCGGTCCGTAAATCCAGTCCTACCGAAAACCGAATTTGCGGTAGAGCGACTGCTCCCGCCGCGTCAGGCGATCGTGGCGTTTTTTGCGCGCGTAACGATTCCACCGCCGCAGAGCGAGCTCGTCGCGCTCGACGAGGCGATGGGCCGAGTTTTGGCCGAACCGGTCGTTACCGATGACGATTATCCGGGCGCGCATCGCTCGGCGATGGACGGCTTCGCATTGCGCGCTGGAGAGACGCCCGGCGAGTTCGAATTGGTCGATGAGGTTCGCATGGGCACGATGCCCGCCGTCTCTATTGGCGTAAGATCCGCCTGCAGGATTCCGACCGGCGGCGTGCTTCCGGAGGGCACCGATGCGGTCGTACCGATCGAAGAGGCGAGTGCCGCGCAAAACCGGCTGGTAGTCCACGAGGCCGTGGCAACGGGAGCCAATGTTGTCGAGCGCGGCGCCGACATGCGCCGCGGCGAAACCGTTCTTCAAGCCGGCCGGCGCATCCGGGCGCCGCAGATCGGCGTTCTCGCGACGCTCGGCGTCACCGCAGTTCCGGTTTATCGGCGGCCGATTGTCGCAGTCTTCTCTAGCGGCGACGAGTTGGTAGAACCCGAGCGGTCGCCGGCGCCCGGTCAGATTCGCGATTCGAATCGCTATGCGATCGCGGCGTCCCTTCGGGCGATGGGTGCCACGGCAAGGCACTATCCGACGTTGCGCGACGAAGAGTCGGAGTTCGAATCGGCGCTTGAGACGGCATTGGCGGAGTGTGATGGCGTCGTCGTTACTGGAGGCTCTTCAGTCGGAGAGCGGGACCGCTTGCCACGCGCCGTGGCAACGATCGCAAATCCCGGCATCGTCGTCCACGGACTTCGGGTGAAGCCGGGAAAGCCAACGCTCTTTGGCGCCGACGCCGGCAAGCCGATTATCGGATTACCGGGCAACCCGATGTCGGCGTTGCTCGTCCTCGAGGCGGTCGCCGCGCCGATTATCGCAGCGCTCGTCGGTGCGCCCGTTGTCGCACCGACGCTTCAGGCGCACCTCGCGGCGCCAGCTCACAGCCGCCCCGATTGGACGTGGTACGTGCCGGTAACGCTACGGGATGATGGCGGAGCACCCTTTGCGCAGCCGCTCCCGGTGCGGTCCTTTTCGGTCAGCTTGACGGCGCGTGCCGATGGATACGTCGTGATGGAAGAGCGCGACGAAGAGTTGCCTGCCGGTACTCTCGTCTCGGTTGTCTCGTTTTTAGGAGGCTGACTTTAGCGGTGATTCGTCCGACCCGCGCCGTCGAAGCGATTCCTTTGACCACGCCCTTCATTGGCCCCGAACAGTTGATGCGCGAAACGGGTCAGCGTGAGCTGGTGCGCCTCGGCGCGAACGAGAGCGCGTTTGGTCCATCGCCCAAGGCCGTCGCGGCGATGAGCCGCGAGCTGACACGGCTCTCGTGGTACGGCGATCCTGAATCGCTCGACTTACGCGACGCGCTGGCCGAAAAGCATGCTTGTCGTCCGGAGCAGATCGTCATTGGGGCGGGCATAGACGATCTAATGGGTTTGGCGGTGCGCGCGTTCCTCGCACCGGGCGATGTGGCGCTCGTAACGCGCGGAACCTACCCGACCTTTGCCTATCACGTCGCTGGATACGGCGGCCGCCTGAGCGAAGTCGCCTACCGTAATGACGGCACGCCCGATTGCGCCGCGTTGGCGGCGGCGGCGCGCCGGGAGCACCCCTCAATCGTCTACCTCGCCAATCCGGACAATCCAAGCGGACGCTTCATCCGAGCCGACGAGATCGTCGCGTTCTACGAGGCGCTGTCGCGCGACAGCCTGTTGTTGCTCGACGAGGCCTATGCCGATTTCGTGGACGAGGATGAATTATCGCCCCAGAGTTTTGAAGACCGGCTCATTCGATTGCGCACGTTCTCCAAGGCGTACGGAATGGCCGGCGCTCGAATTGGCTATGCGCTTGCGACCGAAAGCAACGTAAGGACGTTTCAGAAGATTCGGCTCCATTACGGCATCAACCGCAACGCTCAGATTGGCGCGCTTGCATCGCTAAGTGACGATGAGTTTCGTAGGTACGTCGTCGAGGAAACCTCGCTCGCGCGCGACGACTACTATCGGCTGGCACGAGAGCTGGGCCGCGGATACATTGAATCGCATACGAACTTCGTCTGCATCGAGATGGAGACGGCCCAACGCGCGGCCCGCGTCATGGACGAGCTGCTGACACGAGGCGTCTGGATACGTAAGCCCGGCGCGCCACCGCTGGATCCTTACATAAGGGTCAGTGCGGGGACTCCCGCGATGCGCGCAGCCTTTGGCGACGCGCTGCGCTCGGTGTTGGCCGAGGTCTTTGCCTAGCGGTGAGGTACGCGATCGTCTCGGACGTGCACGGGAATTTGGACTCGCTCGAGCGTGTCTTTTCGACGATTTCTGACGAGGACGCCTTACTCTCGCTGGGCGACGTTGTGGGATATGGACCGAATCCGAACGAGTGCGTCGCCGCGCTGCGCGAGCGCTGCCGGCACGCCGTCTTGGGCAATCACGACCTCGCCGCCACCGAGAACTTCGGCGTGGAGAACTTCAACAATGCGGCGCGCGCCGCGATCGTCTGGACGCAGGGCGTGCTCGACCAGACGAGCCGGGAATGGCTGAACGGACTTCCGTACGAGATGCGCCTGCCCGAGTTTTTGCTCGTGCACGGCGCGCCGGTCAACTACTTCGAGTATATTCTCGACAAGAGCGCCGCCGCGCGTGCCTTCGACGCGACCGACGCGCGCATCGTGTTTGTCGGGCATACGCACATCGCCGAATACTGGACGCTGGAGGCCGACGGCAGCATCGGACACAAGCATATGCAGCAGGGAGGCGAGGTGAAACTCGAGGCCGAGAAGCGGTACATCATCGACGTCGGCAGCGTCGGTCAACCGCGGGACCTCAATCCCAACGCAAGTTTCGCTCTGTACGATCCAGCCGTCCAATGCGTAACGTGGATTCGTTACGAGTATCCGATTGGCGAGGTCCAGCGCAAGATGCGCGCCGCAGGCTTGCCGGCATATCTCATCGAGCGGTTGCAGGTGGGACGATGAGCGGCGTGCCGTTCGACGACGGCAACTGTTTTGCATGCGGTCCAACCAATCCGATCGGCTTGCACGTCCACTTCGATCGTGCCGACGATGCGGACGGGGTGCTCGCCCACCTCAAGTTGGCGTCGAATTACCAAGGGTGGCGTGGAATCGCCCACGGAGGCATCGTCATGGCATTGCTCGACGAGGCAATGGCGCATGCGGCTGGGTTTGCCGGTCATCGCGGCGTTACCGCGACCGTCCGCGTGCGTTTTCGCAAACCCGTGCCGCTCGAGGAGCCGATCGAAGTGCGCGGTCACGTAACGTGGCAGCGTCGCAACGTCCTCGGCGTCGAAGCCGGCATTTTCGATACTAAGGGTCACGAACTTGCGCGCGCCGAGGGCAGTTTCGTCTCGCGCGGAAGCCTGGAAGCTGCCGACGACCGGCGCAATCCGCTCTTAACGCAATGAGCAACTCACCCTCGATCGACAATCGCCGCGCGCGCTACGAGTATCACATCATCGAATCGCTCGAAGCCGGCCTCGTCTTGACTGGAACGGAGGTCAAAGCCATCCGCGGCGGCGGCGCCAGCTTGAGTGAGGCTTACGCGCGCTTTCGTGATGGTGAAGCGTGGCTGCTCGGGATGCACGTTCCGCCCTACAGGCAAGGAAGTTTTTCGAACGCTGAACCGACGCGGCCGCGCAAGCTGCTCCTGCGTAAGGAAGAGATCCTGCGCCTGCAGAGCAGGGTCGCCGAAAAAGGCTTGACGGTCGTGCCCCTTCGTCTCTATTTCACCCGAGGCATTGCGAAAATTCAGCTTGGGCTCGTGCGCGGGAAGAAGCTTTGGGACAAGCGAGCCGACGTGGCAAAACGCGATGTCGAACGCGAGATTGCGGCCCACGTGCGCCGATAGTGTCAGGCGACAGATGAGGGGTGCGCATCCGGAGCGCGCCATCGAGCGCGCGATCGAGCGAAGCGGCGTTTTTCGTCAGGGCGAGCATGTCCTCGTCGCGTGCAGCGGCGGACCCGACTCCGTCGC
The DNA here is from genome assembly GCA_963826325.1 of Vulcanimicrobiota bacterium. GTDB lineage: Bacteria > Vulcanimicrobiota > Vulcanimicrobiia > Vulcanimicrobiales > Vulcanimicrobiaceae > Cybelea. Next base: position 68,636 of record CAWGWT010000009.1, on the reverse strand, counting down.
GCTCGCCGCGGCCATGCACGCCGTTGCAAGGCGCGATCGGCTTACGATCCGGGCCGCCTTCGTCAACCACGGACTGCGCGCTTCCGCGTGGCAGGACGAGTGCATCGTGCTGCAGCTCGCGGCTCAACTGGAGATGCCGCTCGACCTCGTGGCGCTGCAACCCAATGGCTGGAACGAGGAGCGATTGCGCACCGCCCGCTATGACGCACTGATTGAAGTGGCAAAGCGTCGGGCGTGTACCGTCGTGGCAACCGGACATCACGCTGAAGACCAGAGCGAAACGGTGCTCCTGGCTTTGCTGCGCGGCACCGGGCCGGCTGGGCTGGGCGGCATGCGCGGCCGTCGCCGGCTGGCTCCATCGCTCGATCTGGCGCGGCCTCTCCTTGTAATTGCGTCGGAGGCGCTGCGCGCCTATTGTCACGCGCAAGCGCTGCCTTACGCGGTCGATCCGTCGAATGCCGACGCAAGCCTGCGCCGCAACGCCGTGCGGGAGGCTCTCAACACGCTGCGTCCGCTCTTTCCAGGTCTGGATTCCGCGGTGGCACGGGCGGCCGAGCTGGTCTCAGAAGAGCGCGATGCGTCTGCGCGCGCGCAGCTTCGTCGATCGGTTCGAGAGCAGCTCGGGAGGGAAGACGCGCTTCGCGACATCGATTTCTTCCACGTCGAGGCGGCGGTACGCGCGCTCGAAGGCGGCACCACCGGGACCTTCCATATGAAGCCTGGGCTCGCCCTGAGAATCGAGAGGGGCGTCGTCACGAATATTACCCGAGAGTGAAGTATGGACGCGCCGCACAGGCGATCGGTCGCTTAGCGGCTAAGGTAGCTACAGACTACGTCCGGCAACCGCCCATTCTTATAGATGTGTTCATAGGAGGGCTTTGCTTGGTGCAGGGTTACGGGAGCTCGGAAGCTGATGGCGACACGGTGGAGTTTCTTCAAGCGTTGTTGGGAAAAGCGCACAATAGGTTACGTTTTGGACAATAAGGAACCTTACCGTAATCTTCCTTATATAGCGAGTTCGAGATATAGCCAGTTCGAGAGGGGTAAAACGGTCTAACGGGTGAGCAAACATCTCAAGTCCATCGGCCTCATCATCTTCGCGGTCATTGCCGTTTTCATCATCGTGGAGCGGTTCGTCCAGCCGAGCGAAGGTGAAACGCGGCTCGATTACGGAGCCTTTTACCAGAAACTCGAAGCGGGCCAGGTTCAATCATTCCACGCAACCGGGCTCAACGCGATTGGAGATCTTTCCAACGGAACCAAGTACTCCGTCGCGGTCCCCAACGTCGACCAAACTTTCGTCGATCAGGTTTACAAGCGGGTAAAGAGCGGGGCGATAAGCTTCGACCAGCAATCGAACACGGGACTCCTCTCCAGTCTTATGACCTTGGGACCGCTGGTCATAACGGTGCTCTTGCTTTTTTTTATCCTCCGGCAGGCCCAAAGCGGCGGAAGCCAAGCGCTCTCCTTTGGGCGCTCTCGCGCAAAGATGCTCTCGGAGAATCGCCCCAAAGTGACATTTGCGGACGTCGCAGGAGTGGACGAAGCCAAAGAGGAGCTCGCCGAGATCGTCGATTTCTTGAAATATCCCAAGAAATACCAATCGCTTGGAGCGCGGATTCCAAAAGGCGTGCTGCTGCTCGGTCCACCGGGAACCGGCAAGACCCTGCTGGCGCGCGCGATCGCCGGAGAGGCGGGGGTTCCATTCCTTTCGATCTCGGGCTCCGACTTCGTCGAAATGTTCGTCGGCGTCGGTGCCTCGCGCGTCCGAGATCTGTTCGATCAAGCTAAAAAATCTGCACCTTGCATCGTCTTTATCGATGAAATTGACGCCGTGGGAAGGCAGCGCGGCGCAGGCTTGGGCGGGGGACACGACGAGCGCGAGCAGACTCTCAATCAGCTGCTGGTCGAGATGGATGGTTTCGACCAAAATACCGGCGTCATTCTGATCGCGGCGACGAATCGTTCCGACGTGCTGGATCCGGCGCTCTTAAGACCGGGACGTTTCGACCGGCAGATCGTCGTTGGGCGCGCGGATTTCAGGGGACGCGAAAAGATTCTCGAAGTGCACGCGCGCAACAAGCCGCTCGGGAAGGAAGTTTCGCTCGAAACGCTCGCAAAGCGAACCCCCGGTTTCTCCGGCGCCGATCTCGAAAATTTGCTCAATGAGGCTGCGCTGCTAGCGGCCCGCAAGAACAAGAACTTTATTGAGATGAACGACTGCGACGAAGCGATCGATCGCGTGATGGTAGGTCCCGAGCGTAAATCGTTAGTGATGTCGCAAAAAGAGAAGGAAGTCACGGCGTACCACGAATCGGGCCATGCGATCGTCGGCGGGTTGCTCGAAAAAGCAGACCCGGTTCACAAAGTGACGATCATCCCGCGCGGCATGGCGATGGGAATTACGTGGTCGTTGCCGGAGGACGATCGGCATAGTCAGACGCGCGAAGAGCTCCTTGCGGCGATCACGATGGCGATGGGCGGGCGTCTTGCCGAGGAGATTAAGTTCGGCGACGTTACGACCGGCGCGAGCAACGACTTTGAAAAGGCCACCGAGCTCGCACGCCGGATGGTGACGCAATATGGAATGAGCGAACTGGGGCCGATCCAGTTCGGCCGCGGCGCCCATCAAGTCTTTTTAGGTCGAGACTTCGGCGAGGAGCGCAACTATTCCGAGGAAGTGGCGAGCAAGATTGACGCCGAGGTGCGCAAGATCATAGAAACCTGCTACGGTAACGGCAAACAGCTCCTGGACGAGAACTGGAAAAAAGTCGAGCGAATGGTGGCGTCTTTATTGGAATACGAAACGGTGGAAGCCGAAGAGGTGCGCGCCATCCTCGAAGGCCGACCGTACGACCGCGCAACCGGCGTCGCTGCGCCGGCAACTGACGCGCAGGCCGAGCGTCCGGCCGTCGATGAGCCCAAACGGGTCGAGAAGCCCTCGCGCCTGCCGCCCAAGATATCGCCGGAACCCGCATGATTCTCCGCGCGGCTGTCGCGACGGCTACGTTCGGCGTTGCCTCGCTCCTGATTGCTGCCCCGGCAACGGCCGCCATGTCGCAACATCTTGGTTCCTTACCTCGGGGTGGGTCGTACGTGCTCGATCCCGACCCCACCGTTGAGTCTGCAGCCGTGGGGCTTTGGTTTCGTGCGCCTGGCGCCGGTTACGACAATGCGACGCCCGGAATCTCGAACTTAGCAGCAACCGCTGCGGCAGTCGCGCCTCTCGCCAGCGGCAAGTCGCTCTATGCGCTCGTGCATACCGTCGGGGGAGAACTCAACATCGAGGTATATCCCGACATCGTCGGGATCGCGGCAATCGTCCCGGCCTCCTACGTTCGACGCGTCGTTGCCGCGATGACCGCGGCATATTTTGCTCCGACTGTCGACGATGCCGCGGTGAAGACTGCTCGGGCCAACGCCGCAGTACTGGGCGTGCAGCAGCGTTACGAAAGCGACTCGGCGCTGCACGACTTGCTTTTTCGACAGATCTTTGCAAACGGACCGGCGCACTATCCGCCGCTGCCGACCTCCGTTTCCGCGCTCACGAGCATCACCGCGCCTCAAGTGAGCGCCTTCGCCAAGCGCGCCTTTCGCGCCGAGAACGCGGTACTGACGCTCAGCGGCAACGTAGATGCTTCGAGCATCAGCGCGGTCACCGACGGGAACGCAATGGGTGCAATGGATGCGCCGTATGACTCGAAGCTTGCGGGTGCGCCCACGTCAACTACGGCGACCGGCGCCATTGACGGCATAGGCCTCGCGTGGACCGGTCCTCCGATTTCCGACGAAAAAGCCGCGACCGCCTTAGATTTCGTCGCGGATTATCTTTTTCGCGATCAGACCGGCGTCGTTTCGAAGGAACTCGATCGATTGCAAGGGGACGCCGTGGTGGTCGGTCAGTTCATCACGCTGCACGACCCAGGCGTCATGGTCGTGACGATTGGCGGGGATCATGGGAAGCAGGCCGAGCAGCGCGTGCTCAAAGCCCTGACCACGATGCAGCAGCCCATGGACAGGCAGACGTTCGACGCCGCGCGCGAAGCATTTCTTTACCACGTCGCTGCCGATACGCAGACTCCGCAAGAGCGCGCGGACAATTTCGGCTGGTACACGGTCGAGGGCAATCTCGATTACGCTCCGGGAAGCATGGATGGATCTTACCAGCGAGCGGCACGCGAGCTCGATCCGCAATACGTCGCCGACGTCGTACGGCGCTACCTTGGCAAACCCGTCGTCGTCGATCTGATCGCAGCAGCCCCGCAAAAGGGATCGTCTCCGTGAGGCATCTGTCGCTAGTTTGTGTGGCGGCCGCTTTTGTTATTTCACTATGTCCGCGTCCAGCCCCGGCGGCCGCGGCTACGGTGTCGGCGCCAAGCGTGCAGAGCTCGGGTGGCGTTACAATCGTCAGCCAGTCCGATACTGCTGCGTCACTAGTCGGTGTCGCCTTCGTGGTTCGTGCCGGCCTCGATCGTCAAACCATGAAACAGAACGGCTTGGCGGCGCTCGTTGCAGAAATAATCGTGCGCACGCCGGTCACGCTTCCGTCCGACTCCGCTCAAGGCAAGCCGGCTCAGGGTAACGCGCCTAAACTTCCGCTCGAAGAGGCGGTCGCTGCGCGCGGTGGTTCGGTTCACTTTACCGTCGATTCCGGCGACGTGAGGTTTTACATCGAGGCGTTGGCCGAAGACACTCCCGCCGTTCTCCAGCTTTTCCGTAATGCGGTCGCCGCGCCGGACTTCTCGCCCGCGACCGTGCGGGATTCGCGCTCGGCGCTCGTGCGACAAATATCGCAGAGTCAACAGGTCGCGCTTCAAGTCGGCCTAGACATGCTCAATCAAGCATCATCGGCGCAGGCCAACGCCGGATTGCCCGAGCTAGGCACCCCAGCCTCTCTCGCGCAATTCTTCGCCAGCGACGCGCGGGCGTTCTATCGCGCATACTATCGGAGCGGCGGTGCGCTGATCAGCGCCGCAGGTCGGCTCGACGCACTCCCGCAGGGTGCGCTTGCTGCGCTCTCAACTGCGCTTCCGCAAGGAGCCACGACGCCGGTGGCGGTGCGAGTGCCGACGTTGACCGGCGCAACACACGAAATCGTCGCGCATCGAGATATTTCTTCACCCTGGTTGATCGCCCAATATCCGGCACCGAACGTCAACAGCAACGATTTTGGTCCGATGCTCGTCTTGGCGGCTTTCGTTCGGCGTACGCTCTCGGACATCGCGCAAGTTCCGGGCGTCGTCTCCCCAACGTTCGCATCTCACTCCGTCGGAGCAGTTTATGCGTACGATCGCGCGCCCGCGGCTTTAGTGCTGTACGTCAACGGCGGCTTAAATGGTAATCCGAGCCGTGCCTTCGCAACGGCGCTCTCCGTCGTAAACGTGCTCGCCGCAACGCGACTCCAAGGCTCAATCGAAGAGTTTAAGGCGGAAGCGGCCGGCGATTTCGCAAACGATGCCACAACACTCGAGACGCGGACCTGGCTCGCCGCCGTGTTCTCGCGGGAGAGCGCATCGCCCGACTTTATCAACCGCGCTTTGGCTGCGATCTCTTCGACGACGCCCGACGACTTGCAGCGCGTAGCCCGGATATATCTGGGCAATCCGACGATCGCGCTGGTACTTCCCCGCGGCACGAATTTGCAAGACTAACGCCTCTTTTGCATCGCTAATTGAACGTTGCGCTCGTTCACGACTACCTGAACCAGCGCGGTGGCGCAGAGCGCGTCTTCGGCAGAATCTCCCAGGCGTGGCCCGACGCGCCGATTTTCACGGCGCTTTACGACGAGCGCGTTATCGGCGACCTCTTTCCCGCGCGCCGCGTTCGCCCTTCCTACCTGGCTCGAATCCCTTTTGCAAATCGGTACTTTCGCGCGCTCGCGCCACTCTATCCCGGAGCGTTCGAAGCGTTCGATTTTGGCGAATTCGATGCAATCGTCAGCTCGACAACCGCGTGGGCAAAAGGCGTGCGCGTCCCGCCGAACGCGATCCATGTTTGCTATATCAATACGGTCAGCCGTTTTGCCTTCGCCCGCGACGAGTATGTCCCACGACCGGCACGCCTGTTTGTCGAGCGTTTGATCGCATGGGACCGCGAGGCAGCGAAACGACCGACGCGTTTCGTTGCAAACTCACAAAACGTTGCCGAACGCATCCGACGATACTACGGCCGCGACTCCGACGTGCTTCACTGTCCCGTCGAACTCGATCGCTTCACCGTTGGAAAAGGGCAGGGCGATTACTTTATCGTCGCCTCGCGCCTCCTGCCATATAAGCGCATCGACCTCGCCATCTGCGCTGCGTCACTTGCCGGCGTCAAGCTTTTGATCGCGGGGACCGGCCCCGCGGAGCGATCGCTACGAGAGCAAGCCAAAGGCACGACGACGACGTTACTCGGTTACGTGCCGGACACGCGTCTCAACGAACTGATGGGAAACGCACGGGCCGCGATCGTGCCGGGAGAAGAAGACTTCGGCCTGGTGCCCCTCGAGGCGGCCGCCGCCGGACGCCCAACGATTGCGTATCGCGGCGGCGGCGCGCTCGAAACGATCGTCGAAGGCGAGACCGGCGCGTTCTTCGACGACCCCACTGCCGAATCGCTCGCATGGACGTTGCGCAACCTTGACGCGGCGCATTTCGACGCGCATCGCTTGCGGGGGCACGCCGAAAAATTCGCGCCGGCAAACTTCATCGATCGTCTTCGCGCCATTGTTGACCGCGTCTACCGAGAGAAAACGGAGCGAGGCGGCGAACCAGAAGGCTGATGAGGCGAATGGGGCTGCCGTCTCAGCACGGGAGTTTGTGGGCAACGTGTATTGCCGCAGCGGCTTTTTCGGCAGTCTATATCACGCTGGATTTGAACAAACTCTATGCGCTGCGGTATGGTGCCGATCTCGGAACGTATTTGCAGACGCTCGTGAACTTGCAGCACGGTTCGTCGTGGAATTATGGGGAGTGGAAGTATCACTTCCAAGTGCACGATTCGTGGATCCTGACTTTGCTTGTTCCGCTTGTGGCGGTCTTTCCGTATGCGCAGACGCTGATTGTCGTGCAAGTCCTTGCCGTCGCGTGCGGCGCCATTCCACTGGTTCTGCTGGCCGGCGAGCTCGGGCTGACTACGGCAGCGGCGAATTTGCTCGGCATTGCGTACCTGTTGTCGCCGGCTGCACAGGGCTTGAGTTACGATAACTTTGCGGAGAACGTTTTCGTTCCGGTGCTCGCCTTGAGCGGCGCTGTCGCGGTGCGCAGGCGATCGTTGTGGTGGACGCTGCTCTGCGCGCAACTCCTGATGGGACTCAAGGAAGATCAGATTCTGTTCGTGCTCTGGTTCGCGGCGGCGTGCGCCCTGTGGTGGGACCGGCGCATCGGTCTGGCCGTGGTCGGGTTGGCGTTGGTCAACGGCGCTGGTTTTTGGAGCTTCGAGCGCACGCTCGGCCTGCACCCGAACGATCCGGCCTATTCGCTCGAGATTTTCAATCCGGCGGGCAAGCTCAGCATGCTTTTTTTGCTGCTCGCGCCGTTTGCGTTTGCACCGCTTGCGATCGGGCGATGGCTCCTGCTTGGACTTCCCCTTGCGGTCGAGATAATCTTCATGCGTCCGTGGAACTACGAACCGAGCCGCATCGGCTCGCATTACGTCGCGCCGCTCTTTGCAGCGACGGCTACGGCGGCGGCGTTCGGCGCGACGCGCTATGCTCGTTTTGCGCAATACCTCGTTCCGTCAGCGCTGGTCGCGATGCTGCTTTTCAACGACACGGTGCTACGGCCGGGGCGCTGGCCCTTTATCGTAGATTGGAACGCTTACGCGCGTGCGGTTGCTCTGCGCCGGAGCAGTCAAACGGCGCTGCTCTCACGGCGTGACGAGGGGGTTTGGGCGGTCGCCGCAGCCAACCCGGCCGTCCGGCTCGACCCGCATGGCGATCCGCAATTTCCGCGATGCCCCGCATACGACACGAACGCGGCGGTATTTTTCGCAAGCCTCGCCGGACGCGTGCCGCCTAAGGTATGCGGCGGCGTTCCCGTCCCTCATTGATGGAACTCACGAGGCTGGTCTTACCGGCAATCCGTGAAGATCGCGGCCGGTTTGCCGCCCTGCGTAATGCGCGCGTTCTGATTTATTGGCCGCACGGCTTGGGCGACTGGGTCCATTTTGGCGGCGTCGCACCGTTGCTCGACGCGTCCAACATCTACGCGATCACTCGTTTCGGAGACGACTACGTGAGCGTGATGGAAGGAAGCTCCCGGATCGAGCCGCTCTTTAGCGGCGTGCGCTCGCCCAGCGACGGCGCCTCTTTCGGCCCGGCCCATATGGGGATGCGCTTGAGTCAGTGCGATGGACGAAAGACGGGGATCGTGCTCACGCCTTCGCTCGACGTTGCGGTGACGCGCTTCGCGCCGAATGTCGTCCTCTGGACCGATTACCCCGAAACAGAAGGGCGCACGCCGTTCCCGTTTCACACGAAAGCCCGGAACCTCATACGACTCTTGGTGCCGTTTGAGCAGCTCGCGGGCGTCGACCTGGCCGTGCCCTTGAGCAACGCAATTGACTTCAGTGTGCCCTCCGGCACGCAACGTCGCCTCGACGAACGGTTGGCGCAGTTCGCGCAACCTGCGGGGCGCCTCGCCGTGATCTCACGAAGCGGCGTCACGGCGGCGCGGAAGAATTGGGGCGACGGCTCCGAAGCCCGCGCGTTCGTTGTTGCAATGCGTCGCGAAGCGCCGGGCTGGCGCTTCATCTCGATGGATGACGAAGATCTCGGCGAAGGCGTTGCCGGATTTCGGGCGCTCTTCGGCGACCTCGACGAGCCCTTTGCGCGAGCCTACAAGGCGCTTGCAAAACGCACCGACCTCTTCGTTGGTATCCCGGCCGGTCCGTTGCACCTCACGATGGCCCGAGGCGGGATTCCCACAATCGGCATCTGGGTCGCGCACCACCCGGACTGGTACGACGAGCCTAATCCGGATGCGATTCATCTCGTCGGACGGTACGTTCGAGACCGCGCGTTCGAGCGGCGTCCGGCAACGACAACGAAGCCACCGGCCCTCCAACACCGTTTGATCTACCTCGACGAGCACGTGATCGGTGCCGACGTCGTCGTCGAGGCGGCACGACGCCTTAAGTGATTTGCGGCGCCACCAAGAGCGCCACGATCGATACTGCATTGAACAATGCGTGCGAGATCATCGAAGCGTAAGCGTTTCTGGTCCGATAGTAGACGGCGCAGAGGATCACCCCACCCAACGCTAACGGCAGCGCGGCATAGAGATCGCCGTGCGCGATGCCGAACAGAACGCCGCTAAGAACGGCGCCTGCCCAGAAGCCGCCATAGCGAAGCCCGAGATTGAAAAAGAAGATTCGAAAAAACGTTTCTTCGGCAAAGGGAGCGAAGATGACGGCGAAAGCTGCGAACAGCACGACCGTCGTGCGGTCGTGAAGTCCCTTGAATATCTGCACGATATCTTGCTGGTGCTGACTATGCGCAAGATAATCGACCAGCGACGCGCCGCCGTTGGCGACGATTACCATGGCAATCGCGCCCAGGATTGCCGCCCCGACGGTCTGGGTGCTCGGACGGCGAAATCCGAGCTCACGCAAGCTAAACTTTGAAAGTGCCGGCAGAGCGGCGAGTACGAGTACGAGCAGGATGCCCTCGAGCACAAACTGCAGCAAAATCAAGGCATCGAACTCTGTCGGGCTCATCGCCGGCACACGGCTCGTTTTCAACCCGGCGACGAACGCGAAAATGAAAAGCCCCGCAACGAAGCCGGCAAGCAGCCAAGTCCAAATGCCTTTGAAGCTATTCTTCGGCCAGCGCGTCGGCCAAACGGGCAAAATCGCCGAGGTCGAGTCGTTCACCGCGAAGCTCCGGAGAGAGATTGCTCAACTTAAGCGCTCGTGCGATCTTCGCGCGGTCGAGATCGAGCGCGAGCGATAGACTGTTGGCGAGCGTCTTGCGCCGGTACGCGAACGCGCCGCGCACGACCTTCCAGAAAGTCGCCGAATCGCGTGGACTGACTGCAGGCTCGGCGCGCCGGACGAGCCGGACGACGCTCGAATGCACTTTTGGTGGCGGATAAAATGATTCGGGGGGAAGCGTCAAAACCGGCTGCGCGTGCATCGCGTACTGTACTGCGACGGAAAGGCTGCCGTAAGCCGGCGTGGCCGGTCCGGCGATAAAACGCTCGGCGACGTCCTTCTGCACCATGACGGTTAAGGAATCGGGACCATGCTCCATCTCGATCAAACGCAGCATCAGCGCGGTTGCGATGTTATAGGGCAGGTTTCCGGTCGCGTGCCATCGTCGCCCCAAAGACCAGGCGAGATAATCGAATTCCATCGCGTCGGCTTGCAGGATTTCTGCGCCCGCTAAATCGTCGCGCGAACGCAGCAATGCCACGAGATCCGGATCGATCTCGATTGCCGTGAGGTCCGCGCCTTCCTCGAGAAGCGCCAGCGTAAGCGCGCCGGTGCCCGCTCCGATTTCAAGAATTCGCGCGCCTTGCGACCCAGCGACGCTCAGCCGCGCAATCGTACGCGCCGCAGAAGCGTTTTGCAGGAAAGTCTGCCCGTAGCGCTTTTTCGGCCGTATTCCGCCGCGCGCGAGCAGTTGGCGGGGATCAGGAGCTCGCCCCACCTCGCGATTCTACGCTATTTGAGTTGGTAAACCGTTACCGCGCGCCGGCCGAAAAGCATCGCGTCGCGTTGCGAGTCGAAGCCGAGATCGATGCGGCGACCGATGATGGCTCCGCCGGTATCCCCGGCAATTGCCAAACCATAGCCCGTTATATAAAGATGTGTTCCGATCGGAATAACTCGCGGATCGACGGCAACGATTCCGTGGCCGGCGCGCCTTCCGACCTCCGTCCACCCGTCGCAGCCGGCGCAGTCCGCGGTATAGGCGGTGGCGATCATCTCGATCGCGCTGCGCACCATGTGTCCCATCCCGGCAATGCCTTGGGATTCAAAAAGAGAGAGCGGCATCGCGCCGATGCCCTCGGCAACGATGCGTGGCTTCGCTGCGCGAATCACTCTCGCAACGAGCACGTAGCCGCGAACCGGCCCTCCATCTCGCTGGGCATATCGCATGCGGACCTCGAGGAGGCCGGGACTGCCCGCCGAGATCACTTTCGAGCGAGAGCCGGCGTTGGACACGAGGCGGCGAATCGTTTGCGGTGCGATCGTCCGTTCCTCGACGCGATCCCACGTTAAGAGACCGTCACCGTGCCACGTTACCGAGGTCGGGGGCGTCAGCGCACAGACCGCAACGGCCGGCTGGATGCCGAGTGTCGCTACGATGAAGGCGGCGGCGCAGAGGAGACTTCCTTTCAACCCGATGTTCCTTTCTTCTCTCGACTCCCCGTCGCGGTTCGACTCTGCACGACGCAAAGCGCAAACCATGAACGAGGTGTCGTGTGTTTTGGGAAGCGGCGCGAGTCGGCCGCGGGCGATTGGATCACGGAGAACCGATGATCCCACCTGCCTGCCCTCCGTGTCGGCAGGCCGATCTGACCCGGGAACTATAGCACGTCCGGGACCCTGGGGGAATATGCTGAAAGTCATAGCGCAGCAGGAGCATCCTTTTGCGGGGCGCTACCGCATCCCAAAGCGAAGGAAGCCTGAAAAAATGGACTCATTGCGCCTCGGGTTTTTCACCGAAATTTATAGGCCGGTCGTCAACGGCGTCGTCACGGCGGTCGAATCACTCGCGGAAGGTTTGCGCGGTCGCGGCCACCACGTCTACTGCTTTGCGCCGTGGATGCCGGGCTATATCGAGCCCGATGGGCCAGTCTTTCGGATGCCGTCGCTGCCCTTGCCCATGCGTACGCCGTATCGTCTGACGCTGCCACTGGTGAGTAAGCGCAATCTCAACGGCGTCATCAAGCGCTTATCGTTGGTCCATGCTCATTCGCCGTTCGTCACTGGATGGATGGGCATGCGCTACGCGCGCCGGTTTGGCATCCCGCTGGTCTATACGTATCACACGCAGCTCGAAGCGTATGCGCATTACGTCCCGTTCGAACCGAACGCCACGCGTTTTGCCGCTTCTCAATTGACACGGTCGTTTGCGAATCACGCCGACGCCGTGGTCGTGCCGACTCCGACGATGGCGGCGCGGCTGCGCGCGCTGCGGGTCACCGTGCGAATTGAAGTCGTGCCGAGCGGCATCGACGTTGCGCGCTTCGGAGCGGGCCGGCGTGACGAAGTGCTCCGCTTGCGGCTCGGCGTCGGGCAGTCCGAGCGTCTGCTCTTGTACGTCGGACGGTTGGCCAGGGAAAAGAATGTGGAGCTGCTCGTCAGGGCGTTGGCTCGCGCGAAGGACGACGCGCTGAAGCTCGTCATCGCCGGCGACGGCCCGCACAGACACGAGTTGGAGCGGCAGGCTCGTGAAGCCGGCGTCATCGCGGCGACGCGCTTCCTCGGGGTTGTCTCGCGCGACGAACTCCCCAATCTCTATGCCAGCGCGGATCTCTTCCTCATGCCAAGTACGACCGAAACGCAAGGGCTGGTTCTGGCCGAAGCCCTCGCGGCGGGGGCCCTCGTTATCGCAGCGGATGCGCCCCAAAACCGCGACGTGCTGGGCAATGTAGGTCGCATCGTGGATCCAACCGCGGAAGCTTTCGCCGAAGCCTTCCACGCGATGACGAACGGAAGTCCCGACGCGCAGGAGGCTCGTGCGGCGGCACTTCCATTCTCGATCGAACGCCAGCTCGACCGCATGCAGACACTTTACGAAAGCCTGGTGCGGCCCGCCCGTATCGCTTGACTACGAACATACGTTCGTATTAAAATGGTGCAGAGGCCCCTGGAATGCAAACGATGCGAAGCTACGATCCCACGGTCGAGGCAATGGTTGGGTACGCCGCCGCTGAGGGCGGAAAAGGTCTAGCGTATGCGCGGCTCACCGGCGTGCAATCGAAGCAGTTGCTACGAATCGGCTTTCGCGTTACGGCGCCCGAGCCGTGGTCCGACCGAGCGATTGGTTACGCTGCGCTGACCGCGGTGTCGCGGGCCTTGCGTAAGCGTGGCGTTCACGAAGTACGCTTCCTACTTGGCGACCCTGAGTTCGTCGAAGAGATCGCGACGGGACACGGCGTCGGCGAAACGCTCGTTCTTTCGTACGTTCGTCTGCGATGCGCGCTCAACTCTCTCGCGAAGTTCGGAGTGCAAACCGGCGCGACCGACGATTTGACGAACAGGGCGCGAGCCGAAGTGGCGCTGAACGTTGCGGCATGACGCTTCACCGGCTGCGGCCGGCACAGTTACCGATCGAAACCCGTGCGCTTGCGCGTGCATTACTCGGCTGCGTTCTCGTACGCGATAGCGACCAAGGAATAACCGCTGGGCGAATAATCGAGACGGAAGCCTATCTTCCGGGGGATCCGGCCTGCCATGCGTATCGAGGTAAGAGCCTGCGTAATGCAACGCTTTTTGGCCCCCCGCATCGCGCCTACGTTTATCAAATTTACGGAACGTCGTACTGTTTCAATTTATCGAGCGAGCGCGATGGAGAAGGTGCCGGCGTGCTCGTGCGCGCGCTCGAGCCCACCGAAGGCATCGCGCTCATGCAGAAACGGCGCGCGACCGAGAGTAGGCGCGATCTCTGTCGAGGTCCGGGTCGGCTCTGCCGCGCGCTTGCCATCGATCGTTCCTTGGACGGAGTCGATCTCTTCGAGGATTCACGTCTTTGGTTAGCGGAGGTGGGCGAGGTGCCCGTGCGCGTGCGCCGCAGTCCGCGCATCGGAGTGACCCGAGCGGCAGAGCGGCGGCTGCGTTTCTATGCGGCGGGAAATCCCTACGTTAGCGGAGCCGCGCGGCTGAGCCCCGCTTGAACACCCGTTGAGGGTGTGTTATAGTGTGGGCGTCGCGTTGCGGTCATATGGTGACAGCCGTGACACCAATTGATACCTCCACGTTCGTGCCAACGATCTGATCGCGACGGCAGCCCCGCCTCGCCCTCGGTCCCCAGCCTGGCGCGAACGGTTCTAGAGAGAGATACTCTTCTGCAAACGGAACATCGTCCCAACATCGAGCATCGCCCCAACAATGATCTGCGTCCTCAACAACCAGGCGGAGGACGCCGCCGGCGAACGCGTCGCCGGCATCACTTTGCGCAGCATCCTGCGGTCTACCACGATCAGGTTCCACAGGTCGAAGCACCGCCGATACAGACCGCGGCTCAGCTCGCCGAGAAGACAAAGACCGAGCTCCTCGACATAGCAAAAGAGCTCGAAGTCGAGATTCCTACCCCTGCGAAATTAAAGAAGGACGAGATAGTCACGCTGCTCGTGCAAGCGCAGATAACGCGCTCCGGAATCGAGGTGGCCGGCGGCATTCTCGACGTACTTCCGGAAGGGTACGGGTTCTTGCGCCGAGCGGGCTACTACATCGGCAACGACGATATCTATGTCAGCCAGTCGCAAATACGCCGTTTCGAACTACGGCGAGGCGATATGGTGGAGGGCCAAGCACGCCGCCCGAAAGAGAGCGAGAAATACTACGGGCTGATCCGCGTCGACAAAGTAAACGGTTTGGAGCCGGAGGCGATCAAAGGCAGGCGCGTCTTTGAAAAAGGCACGCCCATCTATCCGCAAGAGCGCTTTAAGCTCGAGGTGCGCTCCACGCAGCTCTCGACGCGCGTCATCGATTTGTTCTCGCCGATCGGCAAAGGGCAGCGCGCCCTAATCGTCTCGCCCCCCAAAGCCGGTAAGACGACTCTACTTAAGAACATCGCAAACTCAATTTCGATCAACCATCCCGACGCGCATATCATCGCGCTGCTCGTCGACGAGCGTCCCGAAGAAGTCACCGACATGCAGCGCACAATCGACGGAGAGGTCGTCGCGTCGACCTTCGACGAGCATCCAGAAAACCACACGGCCGTTGCCGAGCTCGCGATGGAGCGCGCGAAACGTCTCGTCGAACTCGGCAAAGACGTCGTAATCCTTCTCGATTCGATCACGCGCCTCGCACGCGCATACAATCAGGTGGTCGCAAGTTCTGGGCGTACGCTTTCGGGCGGTCTCGATACGGCGTCCCTCCACAAGCCGAAGCGGTTCTTCGGTGCGGCGCGAAAGATCGAAGAAGGCGGCTCCCTCACCATCATTGCGACGGCGCTGATCGAAACCGGCTCGAAGATGGACGACGTGATCTTCGAAGAGTTCAAAGGCACCGGCAACATGGAGATCGACCTGACCCGCAAGCTCGCCGAATCGCGCGTCTTCCCGGCGATTGACATCAAGCGTTCGGGAACGCGGCACGAAGAGCTATTGCTTGCGCCCGACGAAATGCGTAAGCTCTGGATGCTGCGCCGCGCTACCGCGGTGTTGAATACCGGTGACATCACCGAGATCATCCTCGACAAGATGGCGCAGACGCGTACCAACGAAGAGTTCTTGCAGTCGGTCACCAAGGAAGCGCTCTCGATGTCGCGCGGCTCCGATGATGGCGGTAACGGAAGGTACTAGGTAACTTCCTGCGGAGTCCTCGGCCCGGACGTAGGTGATTCGAAGACGCCCGTCGCTTCGCATCCGTGCTGCGCTCCTACTGCTCCACTTTTTCAGGAGAACGAAGTTTTGAAGACCACATCCTGTGGTGCCCGAAAAAGCTGGAGCCTTCTCATTCCCCACGTCCTCGCCTCGGACTCATCAGGAAGTGCCCGGCGTTCGGCTTAATAAATATTTGGCGAAGTGTGGGGTTGCGTCGCGCAGGCGCGCCGACGAGTTGATCGCGGCCGGGTTAGTACACGTTAATGGCAGAGTCGTCACCAAGCTGGCAACGCTCGTCGACGAGGGTAACCGTGTCGAGGTTAACGGCGTTGCCGTTGCACCTCCGCCGGAGTCCACGTACCTCCTATTGCACAAGCCGAGCGGAGTCGTAACGACGATGCGAGATCCGCAAGGGCGGCCGACGGTTGCCGAGCTCCTTCCGCAGGGAGCTCGCGTGGTTCCCGTCGGGCGGCTCGACTATGCGACCAGCGGCGTGCTGCTGCTGACCGACGACGGGGAGCTCGCGCACCGCCTGCTTCACCCACGTTTCGGAGTCGAGAAAACGTATCGTGCAGCGATCGGCGGCCGCCTCTCCTCTGACGACGTCCGACGATTGAGTAGCGGGATCTTGCTCGACGACTTTCGCGCGGCAGCTGCGAAAGTGCGCGTCGTGGCGACACGCCGCGATCGTTGCATTGTCGACGTGACCCTTCACGAAGGGCGCAATCGGCAGGTGCGCCGGATGTTCGAAGCGTTGGGCCACCCGGTGCTCGCGCTGAGCCGAACGCGCTTCGGGCCGCTGAGCCTCGGCGAGCTGCCGCCAGGGCGCGCTCGTCCGCTTACCACGAAGGAACGGGCGGCGCTCGAGCGGCATCGCAGGCCGCCGAAAGAAAAGCCTCGTAGCAGGGAACAAACGACTGAACTTCAGTAGCCGAGGTACGTTATGAACACTCACTTTCGAATCGTCGCACCAGCCATCGCGGTGCTGCTGACGCTTGTGGAATTTCCCGCACTGGCACAATACTCCAACGAATTTGTGCCGGCAAAGCTCATCAAGCAGGGAACGACGACCCACTCGATCGCCGGCAGCGGCACGGTCGTCGTGCAAGTTCAGGTCAATTCGGACGGCACGCATAAAGCCATCAAGGTCATTCACTCGAGTAACTCCGGCGACAATGCAGCGGCAATGGACATCGCCCAGAACTCGAGCTACCGCCCGGCTCATCGTGGGACGGCGCCCACCACGTCTTTCTATGACTTCACGTTGAAATTTAACGGCAAGTCGGTCGCCAGCACCCCGACCGAAAGCACGGGTCTTCCGGCAGGAGGTGCGCTCAGTCCGGCGGCGGCCCAAGTCGCCGCGCTCGTCCGTCAGGGTCAATATCAGCAAGCCAAATCAAAGGCCGAAGCCGAGCTCCTGTCGTCGCCAAGCGACGAGTCGCTGCGCCAGATGCTCGGCATTGCGGCGTTCGATGCCGGCGACTTCGCCACTGCAGCAGCGGCCTTCGATAAAGTGGGGACAATCGGATCGCAGTTTCGACCGATCGCCGCGCGCAGCTTCGCGGCGGCGGCTACAAAGCAAGCGCAGAGCAATCCGGCTCAGGCGCTCGCCTACGCGCAAAAGGCGATGGCTCTCGATTCCGGTCCGAACTCACGCTTTGCGCTGGGCGTTGCGCAGCTCGCCAACAATGACAACGCGGCGGCGCTCGAGTCGTTAAAGGCTGCGCACGACGCGGCGCTATCCGACCCGAAGATTCCCGTAGCCTCAAAGATAAACGTTGATTCGGAGCTCCTGCAGGCGTATCTCGTGAATCACGATATGGCCGGCGCGCAGTCGATCGCCGCCCAAATCAAGCAACTCGACCCCAACAGCACGGCGGGCGGCCAAGCGATGGCGGCTAGCCTCATCAAATCCGGAAACGCCGCAGTGGAAGCCAAGGATACGACGACGGCGCTTGCCGACTTCGATCAGGCCGCGGCTCAAGGCGATTCTAACACCGCTGTCACGGCAAACACCCTTGCTGCGTTTGCCATAGCACGCAGCACAAAGCCGGATTACAAGCGGATGCAAGCTTATGCGGAAAAGGCCCTTGCCATCAAGCCGAACGACGCCGCGGCAAATTTTGCCGAAGGCATCGCATTGACCGCGCAGTGGGCGTCGAGTCACGACGACGCCACCAAGAAGAAGGCCGCGGCCGCGCTCGACAAAGCCGACCAGCAAGCCAAGGCCGAGGGGAACGAAGCACTCTCACTTCAGATCGAGACGTTCGTCAAAAAGAATCTCAACGCAGCACCCGCAGCCCAGTCCGGAGACGGGAGCTAACCTAACCAGGACTTTAAACGGGTATAGGCCAATGGCTCGCCCTCACGGGGCGGGTGATGGCCGCCATAAATTCATCTAGTGGAGGGTCATAGAAGCGTGTGGTTTTCGGGATTTATGAGTCTCATGCAGCAGGGCGGCTGGGATATGTGGCTGCTCTTGCTCATTTCGGTCGTCGGTCTCGCCGTCGTCATCGAGCGCCTCGTCTTCTTCCAGACGCAGCACGCCGACACCAAGGGTCTGCTACGTCAGATCGGAACGAAGGTTTCAGCCGACGACCTCGACGGCGCGATTGAGGTGTGCAAGAAGAATCGCGGGATGCTTCCGCGGATCCTCGAGTTCGGGCTTCGTCGCGGCGAGAAGAACCGCGCCGACATCACCGACGCTCTCTCGATCGCGCTGATGGAGCACCTCAACTCGCTCGAGCGGAACTTGGCGATCATCGGCACGATAGCCGTGATCGCGCCCTTCGTCGGTCTCTTCGGAACGGTGCTCGGCATCATCCGCGCCTTCCAGGACATCGCCTTGAAGGGCAACTCGACGCCGGCCGTCGTCGCGGCGGGCGTCTCGGAAGCGCTGATCACCACCGCGACCGGTCTGATCATTGCGGTCATCGCCGTGGTGTTCTTCAACTTCTTCAGGTCGCGCATCAAGAACTACAATCAGGAGATGATCGTCGCCGCCAATCAGCTGGCCGAGATGCTGCACTTCCACAACACCGGCGCGCCGATCCCGACCGAGCTCTATCAGCCCTCGAAAGCGACGGCTAGGTAACGGTAGAGCGGCATCGTGGGACTGCTATCGGCACAGCAAGACCAAGAGGTGATGGCGGAGATCAACATCACGCCGTTTACCGACGTGCTTTTGGTTTTGCTCATCATCTTCATGATTCTCGCGGCCCTCGTGGCTCCGCCCGGCTTTGAGAAAGAACTGCCGAACAAGAATCCGAACAGCGCGACTGAACACAAGAACAAGAACGATATCGAAGTCGACGTCAACAACAAGGGCGTAATCTTTGTAGACGGCGTCAAGACGGATCAGGTCGGCATCTATCGCGTGATGTACGATGCGTCGAAAAAGAAGCCGCATCACCACGTGGCCGTCATCGCCGATGTGAAGGCTCCGTACGGAATAATCATCCGGATCCTAGACGCCGCGAAGAATGCCGGTCTCGAAGACGTCGGCTTCGTAACGTCATAAGCTTCTGATGGCCGTCATGGCCGAGCGCGTAAAGGGAGGTTAGATAAACGTGGCCGTTTCCACCGGAGCAGGCGAAGATGAGGTAATGTCGACGATCAACATCACGCCCTTCACCGACGTGCTGCTGGTCTTGCTCATTATCTTCATCATCTTGGCATCGGTCACAAAGGAGCCTAGACTTCCCGAGGCCTACAACAAGGAAAAGGTTCAACCGTCTCAGATCGTGGTGATGGTCGACGAAAACGACCACGTCCAGATCGGCTCGAACCAGGTATCGGTCGCTGATGCCAAAGCGGCCTTTGCTCAACTTCAGGACGCGACCGATCACAAGTTCAAGAGCGTCATCATCAAGGCAAACCCCAAAGCGACCTACGGAATAATCCTACAATTGATGGACGCGGCGAAATCGGTTGACCTAACCGACTTCGGTCTGGCTAATCACGTGGAAAACACGCCCGAGGGTGTGAACCAGTAGTCCATGGCAAAGGGCGGCTCTCCCTACATTACGACCGGCGAGCGCATCCGCAGCTTCCTTGGATGGGCGCTAGTGATCTCGCTCGTCGCGCATTTGGCGATCGGCTCGATCCTTCCAAACTTCGCGCAGCATCACGGGGAGCAAGAAGTCGAAAAAGTAACGATGGCCAAGAAGACGCGGGTGCGCGTGCCGACGCCTCCGCCCCCGACGCCCACGCCCCCACCGACTCCGACTCCGAACCCCCGGACGACGCCGCCTCCCAAGCAGCAGCACGTCACTCAGCCCAAGCTGAAGGTCAATCTCGTTCATACGACGAGCAAGTCTGCGGCCGGATCGACGGAGAACACGGTCGCGCAGCCGAAGACCGGCAGTGAGAATGGCGCGCCGCAAGGTCAGGGTACGGGGCCTCCCGCACCGGCAACCGCCCCTCCCGGAACACCAAAGCCGGCGTGCGCGAATCCGAACGTCGAAGCGACGGTGACCAATCCCGTCCAGCCCGATTATCCGGAATCGGCGCGCGATCTGGGCCTCGGTGCCGTTACGGTGGAAGTGGAAGTCACGGTTGCTCCGAGCGGAAATCTGGTGGATGCGAAGGTCTATAAGAGCTCGAGCAATATGTCGATCGATCAGGCGGCGCTGCGCGCGGCTCGCCAGTCGACGTACTCGCCGAAGCTCGTCGATTGCCAGCCGACGCAGGGCGACTATCTTTTCCGCGCCGACTTCCAACCGGACTAGGGCTACAAGCCTACCCGTCGCCAATGAGCCATGAAACGCGCCCCGCGTTTACTGCTCGTTGCGTTCGCGCTTTCGTTGTTGTTGCACGTCCTCGTCGCATTGATTCTTCGTCCCGCGTCGCCCGGCCCAGAAAATCAGGCTGAAGTCGTTTCGATTCAGCATCGCCCCGCCACGATTGCGATAAGGAAGGCGCCTACTCCGCCACCGCCCCCTCCCAAACGAACAACGGCGCCGCGCACGCCGAGCTCCGCGCCCCCTGCGCGGCCGGGACCGGGACCAGCCATCAAGCCGGGTGGCGGCCACAACGCCACCCCGAGCCCGGTCGTAGCGAGCGCGATGCCGCAGCCGTCTGCGACGGCTTTTGCGGGATGCGCGCAGCCGAACATCGCTGCCACGGTCGTGGCCACGCCGCCTCCGCCGGATATCACGCCCGAAGCGCGGGCATCCGGAACGAGCGGTACCGCGCTTGTGAGCGTTGCGCTCGACTCCGGCGGCCAAGTGACCAACGCCAGCGTTACGCAGAGCACCGGAAACTCATCGCTCGACCTGGTCGCTGTATCGATGGCTCGTGACGCGCGTTACACGCCCGCTCTTCGCGATTGCAAACCGATCGCGAGCGCCTACACCTTTAGCGTCAAGTTCGTCGCCTGGTGAATGGGATGACCTTTTGGCAAGCGCTCGTTCTTGCTCTTTTGCAGGGCGTCAGCGAGCTCTTCCCGGTATCGAGCCTCGGGCATACTATCCTCGTCCCGGCCGTGCTCCACTGGCAGAACGTTACTCGTAGCAGCGCCTCGTTTCTTTCGTTCGTTGTGGTCTTGCATCTCGGAACCGCGCTTGCATTGATCGTCTTTTACCGGGCTCAATGGTACGCAATTGTACGTGCGCTCCTAGCGAGCATCGTGCGCGGGCGCTTGAGTCAGGATCGTGACGAAAGAATTGGCTGGCGCCTCGTGGTCGGAACGATACCCGTCGGGATTCTCGGCATCATCTTTGAGGTGCCGGTACGCCGGCTCTTTGGATCGCCTGGCCCGGCCGCATTTTTTTTGATCGTCAACGGTCTGGTGATGTTTGCGGGTGAAGCGCTGCGCCGTCGTCAGCACGAAACGATCGGCGGCAACAAGCCAATCGAGGAGTTGAGTTATTCGGCGAGCCTGCTGATCGGCGTGGCACAGTCTCTCGCGTTGCTGCCGGGCATTTCGCGGTCCGGCATCTCGATGGTGGCCGGTCTGCTCTGCGATCTCGACCACGAGCATGCCGCTCGTTATTCTTTCCTCCTCGCGACCCCGGTGATACTCGCTGCGGCATTGCTCGAAACGCCAAAACTCTTCGTGCCCGAGGCACATATCGTGCTGCTCGAGGCGATCGTCGGCGGATTTGCAGCGGGCGTTGCCGCATATTTGTCGGTTGCATTCCTAACGCGATATTTTAGGTCGAATGATTTGCGCCCGTTCGGCTGGTACTGCGTTGTGGTCGGAAGTATCTGCTTCTTTCTCGCACGAAGGGGAATCATTACATGAGAATCATCGCCTATCTCTTGGCTGCCGTGTTTTTCGTTTTAGGGATCTTGTACGGCTTGGGGAAAGTGAATCTTTTCACGGAATCGGGTGCCGCGCACGCGCATCACATTACCCATCTGATCATACTTTGGGTCCTCGCATTGCTTTGCCTCATTTGGGCGCGGTTCCAGAGCTCGCCGCGGTGAAACCCTCGCACATCGCGCGCGACGGCAGCGTGGCAATGGTGGACGTCTCGGACAAGCACCCGTCGTCCAGGTATGCCCTCGCCGAAGCGCTCGTCCGAATGAGTCCGGCGGCGCAGGCTGCCCTCCGCTCCGCGACGCTTCCGAAAGGCGACGCGCTGGTTACCGCCCAAGTCGCCGGCATCCTGGCGGCAAAGCAGACCGCCGGGCTCATTCCTCTGGCGCATCCGTTACCGCTAAGCAGCGTCGACGTGCGCTTCAATTGGCGTGGTGACGGCGTGCTCCGGGTGGAGGCCGAGGCGCGCACGACGGCTCGGACGGGCGTGGAAATGGAAGCCATGGTGGCCGTTTGTATCGCGGCATTGACGATTTACGACATGTCCAAGGCGCTTGACAAGACCATCACGATTGAAGGCGTTAAGCTTCTTCGCAAGAGCGGCGGCAAAAGCGGCCCGTTCGTCTTTCGACAAGCTCAGGCTGACGCGGGCGACAAATGACCTTTGACAAATGACGTTTAAGGTAGCACTGATCGTACTTTCCGACCGCGCCGCTTCGGGGGAGCGAGCCGACGAGTGCATTCCGGTCATGAAAGAGCGCCTCGGCGGCGTCTACTCGATCGTGCGCGAAAGCATTCTGGCCGACGACGCCGCTGCGCTGCAAGCCGAGATCATCGAGCTAGCCGATACGCGCGCGGCCGATCTCGTCCTCACGAGCGGCGGTACGGGCCTCTCGCCGCGCGATCGCACGCCTCAAGCTACGGCCGCTGCTCTCGATTACGAGGTACCGGGCATTGCCGAGGCTATCCGCGCCGGCTCCCTTGCGAAGACGAAAACCGCGATGCTCTCGCGGGCGCTTGCGGGCGTTCGCGACCGCACGCTGATCGTAAACCTCCCTGGAAATCCACGAGCCGTGGCGGAGACACTCGACATCGTGCTGCCGGTGCTGCCGCACGCCTTGGAGCTTCTCGCGGATCGGGCGGTGGACGGGTGAGCGCCGTATCTAGGATTCTTAGTTACGACGAAGCCGAAAGCTATTTGCTCGGCACGATCGACGAAATCACATCGCGTCGCACGTCGTACAAGCTCGAACGGATGCGCGCCTTTTTGCGCGAACTCGGAGATCCACATCGAGCCTATCCCACGATCCACGTCGGAGGAACGAGCGGCAAAGGATCCACCGCAACGATGATCGCGTGCTCGCTCCAGGCTGCAGGCCGGCGCACGGGGCTGCATACCAAGCCGCACCTTCACTCCATGACCGAGCGCGCGCGCATTGACGGCCGCTCCATATCACGCGAGCGTTTCGCCTCGTTGCTCGATGCGATGATGCCGGCGATCGAGCGCACCGCGTCGCAGCACGGACGCCCGACCTTTTACGAAACGCTGCTCGCACTGGCTTTTGCGCACTTCGCAGCCGAGCGAGTCGACATTGCAGTGATTGAAGTTGGGCTTGGAGGGCGGTTGGACGGCACGAACGTCATTCAACCGCTGGTTGCCGCGATTACCTCGGTTGCTCACGACCATACCGACGTACTCGGCAGCACTATCGAGGAAATTGCCTTCGAGAAAGCCGGCATAGCCAAACCCGGCGTGCCGCTCGTTCTCGCCGCCGTAACGCCGGCGGCTCGCGCGGTGATCGAGCGATATGCCGCCGAGGTAGGCGCGCCGGTCGTCCACGTTTCCGACGTCGTGCGAGTCGAGCTCGACGAAGCGAGTGATCTGCGCGGCCAAGCCCTGTTAGTAAAGTCCGCTCGTGGCTCTTATAGGTTGAGGATGCCGGTTCTCGGTATTTTCCAACGAACGAACGTCGCAACCGCCATTGCGGTTCTCGAGCAACTCGGCGAAGATTGGCGGCCAAGCCGAGACGACCTCGTCCGTGGTTTCGCCGAGTTGACCATTCCAGGGCGCATGGAGCTCATTTCGGGAACCCCCAAAGTCGTCTTCGACATTGCTCACAACGCCGAGAAGGCCGAATCGTTAGTAGCATCACTGCGCGAGAGCTTTGCCAATCGCCGAGTGCACTACGTGGTCGCCATCGCGGAAACGAAGGACGCCGGGCGTATCGTCGAAATCCTCTCGACATTGCCGTCGACTTTTACGTTTACGTCGTTTGCGGTTTCGGGTCGTCGCGCTATACCGCCGGCGCGGCTTGCAACGCTCGCGGAATCGCTGGGGAGCTGGGGGCGAGCGATCGCCGATCCGATCGAGGCCTTTACGGTATCGCGTCGCAGGGCGGAGTTCGACGACGTGGTCGTCGTAACCGGCTCGACGTTCCTGGTCGCCGGCTTGCGCGAGTGGTACGCCCCGACGACGGTTTGATAGGCCGGGGTTCGCTGCTTCTGCGACGGGCGAGGCTTCAATGGGGGGCGCGCACATACGTCATGGGCATCGTCAACGCGACTCCGGATTCGTTTTCCGGCGACGGTGTAGAGGACGTGACGCAGTCCACCGCTCGTGCGATCGCGCAGTGGAACGCAGGTGCGGACGTCTTGGACATCGGTGGAGAGTCGACGAGACCGGGTCATCAACCCGTAGACGCGTCAATTGAAATTGCGCGAGTCGTTCCCGCGATCAGCGCGGTTCGCTCGAAATTGCCCGACGCGCCGATCTCGGTCGATACCTACAAGACGGCCGTCTTACGCGCCGCGCATGGTGCGGGCGCCGATCTCGTCAACTCGGTTTGGGGAGCTCCCGACGCGCTTTTAGATGTTGTCGCTGAGCTGCAGATCGCAATCGTCGCAATGCACAACCAGTCAAGCACGTCGTACGAAGGCTGCGTCGTAGAGAGCGTATTGCGCTACTTGGACGACTGCGCCACCCGAGCGGCTGCCCGAGGCATCGGACGCGAGGCGATAATCTTAGATCCCGGTATCGGCTTCGGAAAGACGGCCGACCAAAACATCGCCGTCCTGCAGGCACTCGATCGAATCGTTGCGCTGGGCTTCCCGACGATGATCGGCAGCTCGCGCAAATCGACCATTGGCAAACTCACGGGGCGCGGAGTGGCGGATCGCGTCTACGGCACGGCGGCGACGACGACGCTCGCCGTGAAGGCCGGCATCGACATGGTCCGAGTGCACGACGTTGCCGCAGCACGCGATGCGATCGCCGTGGCCGACGCGATCGTGCGCGGTTGGAGGCCGCCGGAATGGACGCCATAGCGCTGCATGGCGTGCGCGCGTACGGCCGCCATGGTTCCAATATCGGCGAGCGCGACCGACGCCAACTCATTGAGATCGACGTTGCGGCTGAGATCGACCTTCGCGAAGCCGAGCGTAGTGACGAACTTTTGAAAACGATGGATTACGCTGCATTGCACCAACGGCTCGTGCGAGTCGTTGCGACGACCTCCTATGCCCTACTCGAGCATTTGGCCGGCGATCTGCTCGAGGCGGTCTTCGTCGATCCTCGCGTTGTGCGCGCCAAGGTGACGGTCTCCAAACCACAAATCCTCGACGGCGCAACGCCTTGCGTGACGCTCGAGCGCGAGAGCCCGCGGCACGAGCCCGCTTGACTTGCATCGCGCCTACGTCGGGATCGGTTCGAATCTGGGCAACCGCCTTCTCAACGTCGAGCGCGCGCTTGCCGCGATAGGAGCGTTTGGGAAGATTCTTCGGCGGTCGTCTTTCTACGAGACGGCACCCTGGGGGAATCCCGCCCAGCCACGGTTTCTCAACGCCGTCGTTTTACTCCAGACGCAATTGGAGCCGCGCGCCTTGCTCGCCGGTTTGCGCGCCGTAGAAGAAGAATTGGGGCGTGTCCGCAGCGTTCGCTGGGGGCCGCGAGCGATGGATCTCGATCTGT
Source organism: Vulcanimicrobiota bacterium (assembly GCA_963826325.1). Taxonomy (GTDB): domain Bacteria; phylum Vulcanimicrobiota; class Vulcanimicrobiia; order Vulcanimicrobiales; family Vulcanimicrobiaceae; genus Cybelea. The sequence goes on along the minus strand of CAWGWT010000009.1, from coordinate 42,919 downwards.
TGCTCTACGACAATCGCGAGATCGACGAACCGGATCTGCAGGTTCCTCACCCGCACATGCACGAGCGAGCTTTTGTTTTAGTCCCATTGGCCGAGATCGACGACCGTTTCGAAATGCTACGCGACGCGCTGCCTGCGCCGGAGCTCGCGGGGGTCGTCCCAGTCGAGCGCGAAAGTGTTACGTCGATGCCCGAAGAACGAGCTTTATCCGTAAGCACGCACGTGCGCGCGCTCGCGCGATTCCTTGCCGAAGGCGACGTCTTCCGGGTACGCGTTCAGCGCGCTGATCTCGATATCGAGGTTGCCGCGCCGCACTGCATCCGCTCTCACGAACGATCGGGCGACCGGACACCAGCCGATTCGTCACTTGCGCGCATCGATACCATCAAGGCGGACCTCGTAGGAATCTTTCACGTCGGCCGTCCGGTGCCGCTCGAAGGCGACGTTTTCGACGGCGATCGGGAGCTCGGATACATCGAAGCGCTGGGCATTCGTACGTCAATCCATAGCATGGGCGGCGGGCGACTCGTTTCGGTGGCAGTCGGCGACGGTGCGCCCGTAGAGTACGGGCAGCCGCTCTTCCTGGTCGCGCGAGGAAAGTAACATTTTTCGCAAGGTATTGATCGCAAACCGTGGCGAGATTGCGCTGCGAATAAACCGCGCCTGCCAAGAGCTGGGCGTATTGACGGTCGCAATCTACTCGGAAGCGGATCGCGATTCGCTGCACGTTCGCCAGGCCGACGAGGCCTTTTGCGTTGGTCCGGGACCCGCCGGCCGTTCCTATCTCAACATACCGAACATTATCTCGACGGCGCTGATCACGCGTTGCGAAGCGATTCATCCGGGCTACGGATTTTTGGCGGAGAACGCGCGCTTCGCAGAAATCTGCAACGATCACGGGCTCACCTTCATCGGCCCAAAGCCGAGCGTGATCGCGCTGATGGGTGACAAAGCGACGGCAAAGCGTGTCGTCAGCGAAGCCGGAGTCGCAACTACGCCCGGCAGCGACGTGCTGGCTTCCGTCGACGAAGCGCAGGAGGCCGCCGTTTCGATCGGCTATCCGGTGCTGCTCAAAGCGACTGCCGGCGGCGGAGGAAGGGGCATGCGCGTCGTGCACGATGCAAGTGAGATGTCGCGCGCGTACGCCGGAGCCACCGCCGAAGCCGAGGCGAGCTTCAAAGATGGCCGCGTTTACGCGGAGCGATTGATTCGAGGTCCCCGACACATCGAAGTCCAAGTGCTTGGCGACGAGTTCGGAAATATCGTACACTTGGGCGAACGCGACTGCTCGGTGCAGAAACCGGCGCATCAGAAGCTTGTGGAAGAGACCCCAGCCCCCACCCTTTCGACTCGCAACCGCAACGCATTGCACGAGATGGCCTTGCGGGCGGCGCGCTACGTCGGTTACACGAATGCGGGGACTCTGGAGTTCCTCGCGACCGGAGACGACGCCTATTTCATGGAGATGAATACGCGGATTCAGGTCGAGCATCCGGTAACCGAAATGGTCTATAATATAGACCTCGTAAAAGAGCAGATTCGGATAGCTTCCGGCGAGCCGCTTGGATACACACAACGCGATCTCGTCGCGCGCGGACACGCCATCGAGTGTCGCATCAACGCCGAAGATCCGCGTAATAACTTCTCGCCCGCGGCGGGCACCGTTTCAAATCTGGTCTTCCCGGGAGGCCCGGGGATTCGCGTCGATACCCACCTGTATGCCGGCGCAGCTATCTCGCCGTTTTACGATTCGATGATTGCAAAGATCGTCGCGTTTGGGGATACGCGCGACATTGCTATCGCGCGCATGGAACGCGCGTTGCGAGAAACGATGATCGAAGGGGTCAATACGACAGTCGCGCTGTGCCTGGAAATTCTGGCGACGCCGGCATTTCGGCAAGGCCGATACGACATCGAGTTCATTCCCAGCCAAATTTTGTCCAACGGGGAGGTAAGGACAAGTCGATGACGTCGCGGCGGGTTGCCCGCGAGCAAGCGTTGCAGGCGCTCTACTCGATCGTGATCGGCGATCGAGAACCGCGAGATGCGGTGAGCGAAGTTGTCGGCGAAGACGCCGACAGCGAGCAACGAGCCTTTGTCGAGGAGCTTGCGCTGGGTACGCTCGAATACGCAGAACGCGCCGATCGCATCGTGAGCCCGCTATTGCAAGGCTGGGCGATCGAACGCCTGCCTACCATCGATCGCCTGCTCCTAGAAATGGCTACATTCGAACTTCATTGCCGCCCCGAGACGCCCAAGGCCGTCGCGATCAACGAAGCGGTCGCCCTCGCCAAGCGTTTCTCCACCGAGGAATCCGGACGTTTCGTCAATGGGGTCCTTAGCGCCGTCGCTAATGCCGAATCGTAAGCGCCGCGGCGCGGGCCGCATTTGGCGGGGCGCCCTCGTCGCGGCGGCGATGATGGTCCTCTTCGCGATTGGAGCAGTAGCCGGCATGGTTGCTGCGTATGCGCGAAATCTTCCGGATATTAGCCGAATGGCCGATTACCAGCCGGAGAGCTCGACCCGAATCTTCGCGCGCGACGGAACTCAGCTCGCATCGGTCTACAAGGAAAATCGAGTTTGGGTGCCGCTTTCGCGGGTTCCGGTCGTCGTTCGCGATGCGTTCATTGCCAACGAAGACCATAACTTTTACTACCATCACGGCGTCGACTTTGAAAGCATCGCGCGGGCCGCGTTGGCCGACATCACGCATCAACAGTTTCAGGGCGCTTCGACGATCACGCAGCAGCTCGCGCGACGGCTCTTCCTCAACGACGAAGTGTCGATCTCGCGTAAGGTTCAGGAAGCGCTGCTCGCGATTGAAATCGAACGTTACTACACTAAAGAAGAGATCCTCGAGCGCTACCTCAATATCATCTATCTCGGTGCGGGCGCCTACGGCGTCGATGCGGCGGCCCACACGTATTTTGGCCGGAGCGTAGATAAATTGACGCTGGCACAGTCCGCGATGCTCGCCGGCATCGTGGCCGCCCCTTCCGTCTACTCTCCATTCTCGAATTTTAGCTTGGCGCGAGAGCGTCAGCGTCACGTATTGGATCGCATGGTTGAAAGCGGTTACGTCACGCGGGGCGAAGCGGACGATGCGTACGAAGGGCCGCTCGATCTGATTACCCAGCAGCCTCCCGGCTTACAAGGGTATCGTTTCCCCTATTTTACGACGTACGCAATTGCGCAGTTAGAGCGGCAATTTGGCAAGAGCACCGTCGAGCAAGGCGGCCTGCAGGTGTACACGACGCTCGACGAGCGCGTGCAGCGCCTTGCGCAGGAAGCGGTGACATGGGGCGTACGCCAGTCGATCGCGGAAGGCATCGGCGCGCACGAGGCCGCGTTGGTTGCGCTGCGTCCTTCGACCGGTGAGATCCTTGCCATGGTCGGCGGCGCCGGATTTTCGCTCCACAATCAGTTCAATCGTGCCTGGCAGGCTCATCGCCAGCCCGGGTCCTCGTTCAAAATCTACGACTACACTGCAGCGATCGACGAAGGCATCCCAGCCTCCACGGTTATCGACGATTCGCCGGTCAGTTACCCGATGGGTGACGGCACCCAATGGTCTCCAATGGATGACGACAACAGCTACATGGGCGCGATTTCGTTGCGTCAAGCCTTGATCTTTTCGCGCAACATCGTTGCAGTAAAGCTCGCCGAACGCGTCGGGTTGGATCGGATTATCGATTACGCGCACCGCATGGGCGTAACGTCGCCGCTCGAGGCGAATCTCTCGCTGGCGCTTGGCTCATCGGGCCTCACGGTGCTCGATCAAGCCACTGGATACTCCACGCTCGCAAATCAGGGGCTCCACGTCGATCCTACGCCGTTTCGCATCGTCAAAGATGCCTTGGGCAGCACGATTCTCGACGCGCGCTTTCCTCAGCCAACCGACGTCGTGAGTGCCGGAACCGCTTACATTATGACGTCGATCTTCGAAGACGTGATCGCACACGGGACCGGATACCCCAATGCCGTCATCGGACGGCCGGCGGCCGGTAAGACGGGGACGACCTCAAACTTTCGCGACGCGTGGTTCGTGGGCTACACGCCCGACCTCGTCGCCGCCGTTTGGCTCGGAAACGACGACTACTCCCCGATGGTTGAGTCGTACGGTGGAAATATTCCGGCCAGAATTTGGGCGCGTTTCATGAAAGCCGCACTCGCCGGCACGCCCCAGCACGAATTCCCATTTCCGTCCGAGGAGATCGCTAAAATCGCCGGCTGCGGTAGCGGCGGCTACGAGTATTATTTGAAGGGAACCGAACCACAATCGGGGTGCGGAAGCTCGATCGACGCATACGATGAGGATCAAAAGGGCGGATCGGCAGCGGCTGCGGAACTGCCCCAGCCGAGCGTTCCACCACCCGACGCGACGCCGCCTCCATTCGCGCCGCCTCCGCCTACCGAATCGCCATCTGGATCCGCGTCGCCATCGGGATCCGCGACGCCGTCGGGATCCGCGTCGCCGGTGCCGCGCGTTCGCAGGTGAGGCTCTTCGAAGAACCACGCCACGTTCTGCAACTCACGGTCTCCCAATTCTCCGAGCGGCTAAGGCGATGGTTGGAAAGGCGCGCGGAGCTGCAGCGTATCGCGATTGTCGGCGAGATCACGGGTTGGAAGCCGCAGGCCAGCGGTAACGTATTTTTTAGTCTAAAAGACGACCGCGCAATCCTAAGATGCTTCGTCTACTCCAGCGACGCAAAGAGATTTCCCGCCGTTCGCGACGGCGTTTCCGTTGTCGCAACCGGGGCGATCAGCATCTGGGAGCGCAGCAGCGAGTATCAGCTTCGCGTCGTGGAGATCGCTCCGCTGGGCGTCGGTGCAATCGCTGCAAAAGTAGAGGCGTTACGCAAGCGGCTTCAGGGGGAGGGCCTCTTCGACCAAGCGCGTAAGCGCGAGTTCGCGCGCTTTCCCCGCCGCGTCGCATTGGTCTCGGCGCGCGGCAAAGGGGCCGACGATTTTGAGACGACGCTTGGTGAGAAGTCGCCGAACGTCGCGGTGAAGTTTGTCGAGACGCGAGTTCAAGGTGAGGGCGCCGAGATAGATATCGCCGACGCGATCGACCGCGCCTCCCGTGAAGACGTGGATGCGATTATCGTGCTGCGCGGCGGCGGCTCATACGAGGACCGCTATCCGTTCAACACCGAACCGGTCGTTCGTGCGATCGCGCGCTCGCGCCATCCCGTCGTGACCGCAATCGGACACACTGGCGATCGGCATTTGGCCGATGAAGTTGCCGATGCGGTCTTCAAGACACCGACCGCGGCCGCCGAGTATATCGCCGGTTCTTGGGCGGAAGTGATAGGCCGAATGGCCCGCCAGCGGAGCGGGCTTACCCGCGCGATCGAGTATATGCTTATCCGGTGCGCGCAACGACGCGATGCAGCGTCACAGGCGCTCGGTCTTGCAATCGATTGGCGGCTCTCTCGATCGCGCCAGCTTCTGCTGCAACTTGAGAATCGCGTCGAGCGGCAGAATCCGCGGCATCGGCTCGCAACACGCGAAACGCGTCTAACGGCGGTCGCATCGAAGCTCGATCGAGTGCGGGAACGCATCTTTTCCACGCGCGCGAACGCGCTTACGTTGGCACGCAGCCGGCTGGTCTCGGCGAATCCCGAGGGCCCACTCGAGCGCGGATACGCGATCGTCACGCACGCCGGGCGGCCACTGCGCGATGCATCTGAAGTGTCGTCCGGAGAGATGATTGAAGCGCGGCTCTTCCACGGGAGGCTTGCGGCAACCGTCGAACGAGTGATGCCCGATGAGTGACTCCGGCTCCGGCTTCGAAGCGAAACTCGATCGCATCGACGCAATCGTCAAAGAACTCGAGAGCGGCGACACGAAGCTCGACCGCGCAATCGTACTCTTCAAGGAGGGCAAAACGCTCACGCGCGAATGCGAAGCGCTGCTCAAAAACGCGCAAACGCAGATCGAAGAGGCGATGTCGGAGCCGGAAACAGCCGCCGCGAACAAGCGCGCCGGGAGCGACGAGCTCGACGATCAGATACCCTTTTAAGTGAAGGTTCGGCTCGATGCGGCAGTCGCGGATCGCGGAGGAATGACGCGCTCGCAGGCGCGGAGCCTCATCATGGAAGGACGCGTGAGCGTCGAAGGCACCGTTGCAACCAAGGCCGGTCAGAGCGTTGCGCCCGAGGCGAGAATCGAGATCGAGCGACCGCCGCGCTTCGTCAGTCGCGGGGGCGAAAAGCTGGATCACGCGCTTACGGTTTTCGAAGTCGACGTTCGCGGCGCAGAAGCACTCGATGTGGGTGCCTCGACCGGAGGATTCACCGACTGCCTCTTGCAGCGCGGGGCCGCGCACGTTACCGCGGTCGACGTCGGCTACGGCCAACTCGACTGGCGGCTGCGCAACGATCCGCGCGTGCGGGTCATGGAGCGCGTCAACTTCCGGCGCCTCGGCGACGATGCGTTCCCTGAAGGTTTCGACGTCATAACGATTGACGCGTCGTTCATCTCGTTGCGCACGATCTTGACCCGGGGAGTCTCGTACCTGCGCCGGAATGGCGTCGTCGTTGCGTTGGTCAAGCCGCAGTTCGAAGCCGGACGAGGACGGGTCGGCTCGGGAGGCGTCGTTCGCGATCCGCAGACGCATCGCCATGTGCTGAGCACGCTGCGCGATGCGGCCGGCCCGATTGCGCTCGTTCCGGTTGGCCTTGCGGCCTCACCGCTGTTGGGACCGGCGGGAAATCGCGAGTTTTTGATGGAGCTGCGCCGTGAGGGCGAGCCGTTCGACGACGCACGACTCGAGGCGGTTATCGGCGAAGGAAGGCACCCATGACGATGCTCGCGATCGAGAGGAAGGTCGTCGCCCTCTTTGTCGACACTGCGCGCGAGCACGCTCGCTCGATCTCCGCACGCATCGCCTCGGATTTTCGAGCTAACGGTTTCGACGTCGTCGACGGGAGCGGGGTAAGGGCAGCCTCGCTGCTCATCACGGTCGGCGGGGACGGGACGTTGCTGCGAGCAGCTCGCACCGCCGTCGAGCACGACCTTCCGCTCCTGGGCATCAACACCGGTCGGCTGGGCTTCTTGACCGAGCTCGACGAAGACGATGCCCGCCTTGCCGACCTGCCGGCTTTGGTCGCGCGCGGGCTCTTCATGGACGAGCGCACTGCCCTGCAGGCCGAGTATGACGATCGCCGCTTCTTTGCGCTTAACGACGTGGTCGTGCGAAAAGGAGAAGTCTCGCGCCTCGTACCCTTCGGGCTTCGCGTTGAGGATAGCGCGCCGACGCAAATCGCCGCCGACGGGCTTTGCGTTGCGACGCCAACCGGTTCGACTGCCTATTTTCTATCAGCGGGCGGTTCGCTGATCGCGCCGAGCGTCGACGCCTTCGGCGTCGTTCCACTGCTCCCGCACACCCTTTTCTCGCGGCCACTGATCGTACCGACCAACTCGCGAATTGAAATTACCTCGGACTTAGAGTCGGCGCACGCTCATCTCGAGTGCGACGGCGACGTTCTGAGCGACGTTGCGCCGAGTTCGAGCGTCGTGATACGGCGCCACCCGAAGCGCGTCTATTTCGCGCGAACGGCACCGTTGCATTTTCTCGAGCGTTTAGAAGCAAAGATGCTGTGGGGCGTTTCCATTAAGGATCCGCGTCGGTAAAAGATCCTTTATAACTGATGTTGCGGCAATTGCAGATCGAGGGCTACGGGCTGATCGATCGTGCCGATGTCGAGTTCGCCGAGGGCGCGACGATCTTCACCGGCGAGACCGGATCGGGCAAGACGATGCTGATCGGAGCGCTCGACTTCGCGCTCGGCGCGCGAGCCGGTCCCGACGTGGTTGCGAAAGGCGCACACAAGTCGCTGGTAACCCTCGCGTTCGATCCCGACGACGCGTTGCGGGCTCGTCTTGCCGCCGACGGCTTCGAGCTCGACCGGGGAGAGGAAGCGGCGATCTCGCGCGAGATGAGCGACTCCGGGCGCTCCACACTTCGCATTAACGGCCGAGCCGCGACGGCTGGATACGTTCGTGATATCCGCGACGCAATCGCCGAGATCGTGGGTCAGCACGAGGCCCAGCGATTGCTCTCGGCCGCATATCATCTCGAGCTGCTCGATCGTTTTGCCGGCGAAGCCGCACTCCGGTTGCGCGACGCCGTGGCGGCCGCCCACGCGCGAGCGCAAGAGTTGGCCGAGGCGCTAGCGGCGCTTACGCAGGACGAGCGCCGGGCGCGCGAGCGGTACGACGATGCGTGTTTTACAGCGCGCGAAGTCGAAGAGACACGGTTGGAGCCGGGCGAGATCGAGCGGCTGAGTGAACGGCGTGCATATCTCGATAACGTGGAGCGCATTGCGGTGGCGCTGCACGCCGCTCGCGAAGCGCTCGCGCCTGAAGACGGCGGCGCCACGAGCGCGTTGGGAGCTGCGGCAGCCGCACTTTCGAGCGTCGGAAAATTCGAGACGACGCTGCGAGCGACCGCGGAGCGCGCATCGACGCTCCAGGCGGACGCCGTGGAGCTTGCCGCCGACGTCGCTCGCGAGCTCGAAGCCGCAGAGTACGATCCGGCCGAGCTCGACGCAATCAATTCCCGCCTCGACCGTATCGACCGGCTGACGCGAAAGTATGGCAGCACGATCGACGACGTCATGGCCGCTGCGCGGCGCGCACGCGAAATCGTCGACGAGTATGAAGGTCGCGATCGCCGGGCCGCCCAGCTTCAGGCCGACGCTGCCGCAGCTATGCGCGAACTTCGAGACGCCGCGACGTCACTGCGTGCGTTGCGCGCCCGAGCGGCGGACGCGCTGCGCAAACAAGTCGTCGCGCAGTTTGCAGAGATCGCACTTGCTTCGGGCCGCTTCGAAGTGGCACTCGAGCCGCTGGAGCGCATCGGCGCGCGCGGCTCCGAGCGGGCCGAGTTTCACTTTGCTGCCAACGCCGGCGAGCCGGCGCGCCCGCTGGCCCGGGTCGTCTCGGGCGGCGAGCTCTCGCGCGTGTTGCTCGCGCTCGTCGTCGTCCTCGCGGGCGCGAGGGATACGCACAGCGCGCTGGTCTTCGATGAGATCGATGCGGGAATCGGCGGCGCGACGGCGTCGGCAGTCGGGGCGTCGATCGGTGAGTTGGCGCAACGCGGGCAGATCGTTTGCGTGACCCATCTCGCGCAGCTGGCGACGTGGGCAGACCGACACTACGTTCTTGACAAGGTCGAACGAAAGCGTGAAACGACGATCGTGGTGCGTCCAATCACCGGCGCAGGGGAACGCGAGACCGAGATCGCGCGAATGCTTTCCGGCGAGTCGCACGACGTCGCGCTGCGACACGCACGCGCGTTGCTGCATACGACGAAGAGATCGGCAGGCCGAACGTTGCGGAACTACGGGATCTGATGGATTTTGAGCACGTTGGTTCCACCTGATCCAACGGGCATGCCGGTCGTGAACGCAATCAAATCGCCGGAACGCACGAGACCATGGTGCACCATGTGCCGCTCGGTCATATAGAGCAAGACGTCGATCGACCTATAAGAGTCGATCAGCAGCGATTCGGTCCCCCAGAGCAGGGCGAGACGGCGGGCCACGCGTGGTTCGGGAGTCAACGCAACGATACGCGCTTGCGGCCGGAAAGCGGCGATGTGATGTGCGGTGTTCCCCGTAGTGGTGCCGGTGACGATGTAAGGAAGCTTTAGCTCGGCGCTCGAGCGCGTCGCCGCTTCGGCAATCGACGAAGCAATCGTAGGTTCGAAGTTCTCCAACCGGCGGTCGCGCAGCGAAGCGTGGGGATAGTGCTTTTCGACTTCGCGAGCGATCTCCGCCATCGTGCGAACGGCTTCGGTTGGATACGCGCCGAGCGCCGTTTCCGCCGAAAGCATTACGGCGTCGGTACCGTCCAGAATCGCGTTGGCGACATCGGTCGCCTCAGCCCGCGTCGGACGGGGGGAAGCGATCATGGACTCGAGCATTTGGGTTGCCGTCACGACCGGTTTGCTGGCTCGATTGCACTTCGCGATGATGTCTTTTTGAATTATGGGAACCGTTTCAATCGGAACCTCGATGCCGAGATCTCCGCGCGCGACCATAATGCCGTCGGCGGCTGCAATGATCGTATCGAGCTCTGCGAGCGCCTCGTATTTTTCGATTTTAGCAATGACCGGTACGCGTTTGTTCCGTTCGGCGATAAACGCCTTAGCGCGCTCCACGTCTTCAGCAGAACGTACGAAGGAGAGCGCGACGTAATCGACGCCTCGTTCGAGGCCAAACTCTAAAAACTCAAAATCCCGTTGGGTGACCGATGGGATATTCAACGAACCGTCGGAATAGTTGATGCCCACGTTTCCGCGCAAATCGCCGCCGAATTCGACCGTCGTATCGATCTCCATCGCGTTCTTTCCGACGATCAGCAGCGCGATTTGCCCGTCTTGAAGATAGAGGCGCTTGCCGATCGCGACGTCTGCGGCCAGGTCGCGATAGGTCGTACTGACTCGTTGCGGCGTCCCCGCGACCTGCTCGGACGTGATGACGAAGCGCGCTCCGCGCTCGAGCCGGACGGAAGAGAGACCGCCGGCGAGCGGACCAGTGCGCACCTTCGGACCGGGCAGATCCTGCAAAATGGCGGTGTAAATGCCGAGCTCCCTAGAGATCTCGCGCGCGGACGCGATGACTTGCGCGTGTTCATCGAGTGTGCCGTGCGAGAAGTTCAAGCGCAAGACGTTGGCGCCGGAAATAAAAAGCGAGCGCAGAATTGCCGCGTCGCGCGAGGCCGGCCCCACGGTCGCGACGATCTTCGTGCGCTTTTGTAGAATCGTTTCCATCACGGCGCTTGCCTTGTACGTCGCTCACGGCAGGCTCCTGCGCTCGATGAAGCGCAGTTAACCCCCGCGTGAAACTCAAGCGCGATCCGCGCGACCGCCGGTATCCGGAACGACTGACGGGGAGCTTCTTAGCCTCTCTACTTTTACATGCGCTCCTCGCTCTGCTGCTCTTCTCCGTGCTCTCGAGCTCGTCTCAGGAGGGCGCGACGGAGAGCGTTGCGGGCGGAGAAGTCGTTACTATCCAGCGCACTTCGCCGATTGTCGTCGCCAATCAACCCGCAGCCGCGCGCGCGGTCGTGCCGCTCCCGCACGTCCCGGTCGTCGCGCCCGTGCGCCATGCGCCGTTGGCTCAACCGCAATCGCAGCGGTTTCCGGTGAATCGCCACGAGCTGGCGAAATCGGCGCCGACGGCGCCCCCGAATCCACGCCCTATCCCACAGCAGACGCCGCAGCCGAACCCTCAGCCGACGCAAAACGTCTTCGAGACCACTCCTCGTAACGAGATACCGGCCGCTCCAGTCAGCGTGCCCACCGCCGGACCGGTGGCGGTGGCCTTGAAGCCGCCGCCGACCGTGGCGCCGTCACCGGTTCCCACCGTTGCACGAGTTGCGCGCCCGTCGCCGAAACCAGCCGCACCGGTCGTGCAGGCTAGCGCGCATCCGGCGACGCCGGCGCCGGTCCAGCCGAAAGCGTCACCAACAGCAGCTGCCGTAGCGCGGGCCACTGCTGCACCGAATGCCACAGCTGCCCCCGCGACGCGTGCCTCAGTGGCGCCTGCGAACCGTTCGGGAGTGCCGAACCCGAGTCCGACGAGCACCGCGGCGGCCGTTGCCCGAACCTCTGGGACAGCCCCCAAACCCGGGCCCAGCGGTGGAGCTTCACCGGGCCCGCGACCCGGCGTTGCGGCTAAGAGCGTGCCGGCGCCGGTGCGCCCAGTCGAGATTCGACCGACGCCGGCTACAGCAGCAGTCGTCACTCCCGCCCCGAAGGCGAGCAGCGCGCCCAATATCAACGCCAAGCTGCGTGCGATGCTTCCGAATAATCCGGTCAATCCAACGAGCAAGTCGTATACGCCGGCGCTTTCACTAAGAGGGCGGCTCGAGCCGACCCCGCCTCCGAATGTGCTCGCCAAAACGAAATACATTTACGACGTGCGTGGCACCGGCGGAGAGGCCCGCGTCAAAATGTGGGTCACGGCCGCACGCAAAGACGGACCGACGACGATCTGCACCGGATGGCTTGTTCGTTATCCGCAGCCCGTACGCGGCGGCTACGCCGATGCTGCCGCCCCAAGTAACGTCCAGGACAACGTGCATGCCGGCCCAGCGAACGGTACTCAGATTGCAATTGGCGGAGCAGGTCCCGCAGCGCAGCCGCTGGCGCCGTTCGATGCGGGCATCGCACCGATCGTCGACGGAATGGTTTCCGCACCGTGCGACGGCAGACGCTTGGTGCCCTACGCACCGTCGACCCAGTCGTCGCCGTGAGCCGATTCGTTTCCCCCTTGAATTTTAAAAATGCGCGCACTAAAATTCTGTTGTGCCGGGAAGGCCGGCACTCTTCGTCAGATACGAAGGAGGGCGGTTGGAACCGCAAGATCCACCGGGCGAACGAGCCCGCGAAGTACGCGCCGGATAAAGGGCGCCGGAGCGCGCCCACGTCAGCCGGACGATTTCCGGCGGCGCGCCGATTCGCAAGATAGGAAAACAGAGCGAGGGGTCGCGCCCACGTGGGGTTGCGGCCCGTCGCAATTGTTGCGGAGCCGCAGGCGAAGCGCCGCTTAAAATGAGTGGGCGCCCGGAACCGCGAAACGACCACGGGAGCGTGGGTGTGTCCCGCGCTTTGCTGCTTCAAAGACCAGGCAAAAGGAAGGTGAAGACGCGTGTCGAGGGTCGGTTCGACGATTGCGGCGGCCTTTGAACGAGAACTCGGCGCGATCGTACGAGATCAGGCCTTCGCCGGCCTCGAAGTCGTTGCGCATCGCGTCCGTCCGAATCGAGGCTCGACCGCATTTAGCGTGACGATCGACCGCCCAGGCGGCGCCGACTTAACGCTTTGCGAACGCGTCGCGACGCGGCTCAATGCCAACCTCGCCGGCCTAGACGGGGCATATACGCTCGAAGTGGAGTCGGCAGGACTCGATCGGCCGCTGCTGCAGGGCTCGGATTACGTGCGCTTTGCCGGAGAGCGCGCTCGAATCGTCACGTCGCTGACGGTGCGCGGCGGCAAAACGCACCGCGGGATTCTTCGTGGTCTGCGGGGAGAGACGGTCGTCGTGGAAACCGAGCACGGCGAGCTGCTTCTCCCGATGGCGGCGATCAAAACGGCGAATTTGGAATACGATCCGCGGACGGATCTTAAACGCGATAAACTCCAACGGAAACAAAGGCATGGCAACGATAGAAAATACGGCAACTGAAGAGAAGCTCATCGACGTTCTCCAGTTCATCGCGAGGGAACGGAACATTTCTTTTGAGATGTTGCTGGAAGCGCTCGAAGCAGCATTGGTCACTGCGTACAAGCGGCATTTTGGAAGCGAATCGAATGCGATCGTCATCGTCGACCGGCAAAGCGGAGCCTATCGCGTCTTTCATCGCCGTGCCGTCGTTGAGGAGGTGCAGGACCCGAAGCTCGAGATCTCCGTGAAAGAGGCCGGCAAGCCGTACCAAATCGGCGATTATTTCGATCAGGAGGTCACGCCGAAAGATTTTGGCCGAATCGCCGCGCAGACGGCCAAGCAAGTGATCGTGCAACGCATTCGTGAAGCCGAGCGCGACACCGTCTACAACAAATACGTCCGCAAGCTAAACGATTTGGTCACGGGCACCGTACAGCGGTACGAGCAACGCAATATGTTCATCACGCTCGAAGGCCGCGACGAAGCCGTCATGTATGTCGACGAACAAGTACCTGGCGAGGCCTATCGCATCAACGATTTCATTCGTGCGTACGTGCTCGACGTGAGAAAGTCGCCGAAAGGGCCTCAAGTAATTCTATCGCGCGCTGCGGAGGGTCTCGTACAGCGCTTGCTGGAGCTCGAGGTCCCCGAAATCTCCGATGGAACGGTCGAGATCATGGCGATCGCTCGCGATCCCGGCAGCCGTTCGAAGGTTGCGGTGAAGAGCAATCGGGCGGAAGTCGATCCGATCGGCGCCTGCCTTGGGCCGAAGTCGAGCCGAATCGCGAACGTGACGGATAATTTACGCGGCGAAAAGGTCGACATCATACGTTACGACCCGACGCCCGCAGCCTTCATCTCCAACGCATTGGCTCCGGCAAAGGTGATTGGAGTCGAGCTCTTCGAGGACGACGGCGTAGCGCTGGTGATCGTTCCCGATTATCAGCTCTCGCTGGCCATCGGCCGTGAGGGGCAGAACGTGCGCCTCGCGGCACGGCTGACGGGGTGGCGTCTCGACATAGCGACGGAAACAGAATCGGCTCAAGCTCGCGAGCGTTATCTGGCCGAACGTGAAGAGCGCGCCGCGGGCGAGCAACCGGCAGCAGAAGCTACTGAAGCGTCCGTTGCAGCAACCGCCGAGGAGATCGATGCCGAACTCGTGCGAAAGCTCGAGGAGTTCCGGCGAGAACGATTGGGGACACAGGGCTCATAGCGCCGGTTCGCACGTGTGTGGGCTGCCGCGGACGATTCGCGCAGCACGAGCTGTTCCGTTTCGTTCGCACGTCCGCGGGCTGGCTGGCCGACGGCGCGTCACGACGCAAGCAACCGGGGCGCGGGGCCTACGTCTGCTCGGCCCACTGCGTGGAACGCACCCGTAAGAACAAACGCTACCCGGGGCTTGGCGCCGCGGCGGCAGAATATGGTTTAATAGAAAGCTCGTGCAAGAAGTGAAGCAATTGAATTTTCGTGGCGACCACTCCCTCCGATGAGGGCGAACTTTTGACTACCTAGCGGAGCCAGACCGTCGGTTGGGGCTCCGCGCACTCAACTGATGGGACTCGAGCGCCGTGCGCTCGAGAGTGAACTTGGCCGGAAAAGTAAGAATCTTCGAGCTCGCCAAAGAGGTCGGGCTCACGTCAAAAGAGCTGACAGCGCTCTTCAACGACCGCCTCGGGGGCGTCTTCGAGGCGAAAAACCAGCTGAGCGTGGTGCCGGACCAGATCGCAGATCTGGTGCGTGCCGTGCTATTGAAGCCAACCGAGAAGCCTCCCGCCAAACCGACGGCAAGCGAGCCGCCCGCGCCGGCTCCCCCCGCAAAGCCCCGACCTAAGCCGGCCCCGCCGCCGCCGGTCGCACGGCTGCGCCCGGTTACGGGGACTTCGCCTCGCACGGCCGCCCCGCCAGCGGCGGCGCGCGCGCCGGAACCGCCGCCGGCAGTCCAGCCACCAGCAACCGAACCAGCGCCACGGCAGCCACGCTCGGAACCGGTGAGTCCAGCGGCGCAATCAATTCCTCAGCTCCGACCCGTGCCGACGGGTCAGCCCTCCGTGGTTCGACGGCAAGCTCCCCCGCCGACGACTGGGACCTCGGCGTCACCCGGCCCTCGCAGCGGCCTGCCGGGTCGTCCCGGCGTCGCGCCGCGACCGGGAGAAGTCATGCCCGGCCAGGGAGGCAAGGCTACCCCGCCGGCGCGCGTGGCCGCGCCCGGGACCATTTCGCCGCCGAGACGTCCAAGCGGGAACGGACCGTTCCGCCCAATGACGCCGGGCGTCCGTCCGGCCCCCGGCCGACCCGGCACCATCCCGACCGATCTGCCCGCGCCATCCGCCGGAGCCCGGCCCGGAGATCGCACGCGCACGCACGAGGAGAAGGCAACCGCCAAAAAAGATCGTGAAAAGGAGCTACTCCTCGAAAAAGAGCGGCAGCGAAAGAAAAAGGGCGAGTCGCCTGCCGCGGCGCCGGCGCGCGCGCTCGAAACGATCGAAATCCCCGATTTGCTGACCGTCCAAGAGCTGGCCACTTCGATGATCGTTCCGGTCAGGGACGTTATTACCGAGTTGATCAAGATCGGCACGATGGCCACGATCAATCAAAACATCTCGAGCGACGTCGCGATCCAGGTCGCAAAGCGCTTCGGTTTCAATGCGGTCGTCAAAGAAGCCGGCGAAGAAGTGACGGTCGAACAAGAAGAGGACAAGCCGGAGATGCTAACGGCGCGTCCGCCGGTTGTCACGGTGCTCGGCCACGTCGATCACGGAAAGACCTCGCTACTCGACAAGATTCGGGAAGCGAACGTTGCCGCAGGCGAAGCCGGCGGGATAACGCAGAAGATCGGCGCGTACACGGTCGACCGCAATGATCGTAAGATCACTTTCGTCGATACTCCCGGTCATGAAGCCTTTACGGCGATGCGCGCGCGCGGCGCAAAGGTAACTGACGTCGCAATCCTGGTCGTCGCCGCCGACGACGGCGTCATGCCGCAGACGAAGGAGGCAATCGCCCACGTCAAAGCGGCCAACGTGCCGATTGTCGTCGCAATCAACAAGATCGACAAGCCCGACGCGCAGCCGGATCGCGTCAAGCAGCAGCTCGTCGAACAGGGATTGCAGCCGGTCGACTGGGGCGGCAGCATCGAAATGGTACCGGTCTCAGCGAAGACCGGCGAGGGCATCGACGGCCTTCTCGATACGGTGTTGCTAGAGGCCGACATTCGCGAGCTGCGCGCGAACAAGAATCGCCGCGCCAGCGGTGTCGTGATCGAATCGGCGCTTCACCGTGGGCGTGGTGCAGTTGCAACGGTGCTCGTGCAAAACGGAACGCTGCGCGTCGGCGACATCGTCGTCGCGGGCGGGACGTTTGGAAAGGTGCGGGCATTGATCGACGACAAGGGCAAACAAGTCAAGAAGGCCGGACCATCGATTCCCGTCGAGGTCATGGGTCTTTCGGACGTACCCGCAGCAGGCGACACCCTCAGCGTCGTGAGCGACGAACGCGTCGCGCGCGAAACCGCCGAAAAACGCGCGACTCGCCGGCGCGACGTGCGCATGGCGGCGACCGGGACGCAGCGAGTCTCGCTCGAGACGTTCATGTCGATGCCCGCCGAGGGCGGGAAGGTGCTCAACTTGATCATCAAAGCGGATGGACAGGGTTCGCTTGAAGCGTTGCGCGCACGCATGGAATCGCTCTCGACCGAAGACGTGGAGATTCGCGTCATTCACGGCGGCGTCGGCGCGATTTCGCCCAACGACGTAAATCTGGCGAGCGCATCGAATGCCGTGCTGATTGGCTTCAACATCCGCCCCGATGAGACGGCTCGCCGGCTGGCAGAGAACGAGGGCGTCGATTTGCGCTTCTACCAAGTCATCTATGAGATCGAAGACGATCTCAAGAAAGCGATGCGCGGCATGCTCTCGCCGGTCGAGCGTGAGGTCGTGTTGGGACGCGCCGAGGTTCGCCAGGTCTTCAAGGTCAGCCGCGTCGGCACGATCGTCGGGTGTTACGTGACCGCCGGCAAGATCACGCGCAACGCGAAGGTGCGCGTCATTCGCGACGCAGCGGTGGTCTTTGACGGCGAGATCGAAAGCTTGCGGCGTTTCAAAGACGACGTGCGGGAAGTAGCCGAAGGATTCGAATGCGGCATTCAAATCGCAAGATTCCAGGATCTCAAAGAAGGCGACGTCATCGAAGCCTACGCGTTGGAGCGGGTTGCACCGGAGCTGGTGCGGGCATGAAACCGCAACGATTGGCAAAGATCGATCATGAGATCCAGCGGATACTCGGCACGCTGGTTTCCCAGCAGCTGCAAGATCCGAGACTGGCGTTCGTGACGGTGACGCGGGCGGAAGTGAGCGACGATCTGCGCCACTGCAAGGTGTTCGTTTCGGTGATCGGCGATAGGCATCAAGCGCGGCAATCGCTTGACGCGCTCAAGCACGCAGGTCGCTTTCTGCGCGGGGAATTGGGCGCAAGATCGATTTGCGTCACACTCCAGAGCTGATTTTCGTTGAAGATCGGTCGGCCGAGCGGGCGATCGCGCTGGCGAAGACGCTGCGCGAGGCGGCACTTCGAGTCGTATCCGAGGAGAGGGAATGATCGAGAGCACGCCGCGCATCGCATCGGCGCAGAAGTCGTCGCAGAGCTGCGCCGGCGTAAAGCATTCGTGATGGTCAGCCACGTGAAACCGGACGGCGATACGCTGGGAGCAGGATTGGCGCTCGGGATTGGCGCTCAAACGTCTGGGCAAGCGGGTCGCGTACTTTCAACAAGACAGCGTGCCGCGAAACCTCCGGTTTCTTGCCCGACGCCGACCTCGTGACGCGCAAACATTGCCGCCGGATCTCCCCAACGATACGCTTTACGTTTTTTGCGATATGAGCGATTGGAGACGTGCCGGCGAATAACTGCCTCCGGTCGAGCGCGAGAACATGCTCGATATCGACCATCATCTCGGCAATTCGCTCTTCGGAAAGTTGAACTTCGTGCTGGAAAATGAGTGTTCGACGGGAAGCGTCGTGATGCATCTCTTGCGCGAGCTTGGCGTCCCGATCGATCGCCGGATCGCGACGTGCATCCTTGCGACCGTCATGACCGACACCGGCGGCTTCATGCACTCGAATACCACCCCGGAGGCGCTCGAGCTGGCGGCGGAATTGATGCGACTGGGCGCCGATAAAGAAGAGATCACCGAGGAGATCTTCTTGCGCAAGCGCGTTGAAGCGACGAGACTTTTAGGAGGCATCATCGAGGCGATGCGCTTCGAGCACGACGGTCGCTATTGCTACTCGTACGTCGACGATGCGATGCTTGCGCAAACCGGCGCCGATGGCGAAGACACCGAAGACATCGGTCAACACGCTGCTCGGACAAGATGGAGTCGACGTAGCGGCGCTCTTCAAGGCGATCGAAGGCGAGATCCGCGTGAGCCTACGCTCGAGCGGCCGGCTCAACGTGCAGGCGGCAGCGCAACGATTGGGAGGAGGCGGACATTTTCGCGCTTCCGGCCTGACCTTTCACGGATCGTTGCAAGAGGCCTTTTCGGCGGTCGAAGCAGCTCTCGTCGCCGAAGGTTTGTAACGGGAGCCGAGTTTACCGCCAGAGCGTGATTGGTTTCGTCAACCTCTTCAAAGCCGCCGGTCCGAGCTCGGCAAGCGCCCTTGCACGCGTGCGACGGATCTACGCGCTCCACGCCGGAGAGCGGAACCTCGCCGCCGGCCATTTAGGAACCCTCGACCCTCAGGCCGCCGGCGTGCTTCCCGTTGCCATTGGAAAGGCGACGCGATTGATTCCTCTGCTCGCCGATCAACGTAAGAGTTACGCGTGCACGCTTGGTTCTGGGATGTTCCACGACGACGCAAGACGCGCAGGGCGAAACCGTCGATCGCTGTCCCGTGCCGGCGAATTGGGCCGTACTTTTGGAAGACGCGCTTCCCGACGTTCATCGGCCGGATCGCGCAAACGCCGCCGATGTTCTCGGCGGTGCGCCATCAAGGGAAACGGCTCTACGAGTTGGCGCGCGAGGGAAAGAGCGTCGACCGCAAGGCGCGCAGCGTCACGATCTACGGGCTTACGTTCTGGGAATCGAGCCTCGAACCCTTCAACAGGGCAGGCTACGGCGCGACTGCGCGTCGCATGCAGCGAGGGAACCTATATCCGAACGCTCTGCCACGATATCGGATCGGCGATCGGCATTCCGGCGCATATGGGAGCGCTCTTGCGCGAAGGGTCGGGACCGTTCTTGCTCTACGAAGCTCATACGATCGATGAGATCGCGCACGAACCGCAGCGTGCGCTCATTGCGCCGGAAAATATCATTCCGTTTCCGACGATCGTACTCGACCTGCGCGGGTCCGCCGATTTTCGTGCCGGGCGCGTCGTTCCGCTGCCGCATGGCGCAACGGGCCGGCACGTTTTCGTTCGCGACGAGTCCCGAACGCTCGTCGGCGTCGGCGAGGCGCTGGGC
The DNA here is from genome assembly GCA_963826325.1 of Vulcanimicrobiota bacterium. GTDB lineage: Bacteria > Vulcanimicrobiota > Vulcanimicrobiia > Vulcanimicrobiales > Vulcanimicrobiaceae > Cybelea. The sequence goes on along the minus strand of CAWGWT010000009.1, from coordinate 23,279 downwards.
GCGTTGCTCGCTCCGCGCAAAGTTTTCGTGTAGGAGGGCAGGCTTCTAGTGCAGATTCGTCACGAGCTCGTACGCGAAAGCGCACGGCCGCTCGTGCTGGCAATCGGGTTTTTCGACGGGTTTCATCGAGGGCACAGTGAGATCGCGCGCCAAACGTTGCGCTTGCGCAAACCGGGCTGGCGGTCCGGCGTTTTGACGTTTGCGAACCATCCCGCAGCACACTTGCGGCCCGGGATCGGAACCACCACTGCTCTGCACGCCGGAGGAACGTCTCGCGCTTTTTGCGCGCGCGGGCTTCGAGGAGTGCTTCTTCATCACATTCGACGACGCGATCGCCACGCTATCGCCCGAATCGTTTCTGGAAATTCTGGTCGAGCGGCTCGGCATGCGCGGCATCGTCGTCGGCGCGACGTTTCGGTTCGGCCACAAGCGCGCCGGCGACGTTCGTCTCATGCGCGAGTTTCTTGCAGAGCGTCGAGTGAAGATCGTGCCCGTTGAGCCGGTCAGTGATGGCGGCGAGCGTATTTCGAGTACGCGGATTCGCGCGCTAATTCGCGAGGGTGATCTCGTGCAAGCCGATCGTTTGTTGGGCGGCACCGGGTACGAGATTCGCGGCCCGGTCGAAATAGGCGCGGGTCGAGGCCACGCTCTAGGCTTTCCGACCGCAAACGTTCGGGTTCCGGCTAAGCTGCTTCCCAAGGATGGCGTCTATTCGGCGGTGGCACGTTACGACGGTCGCGATTATGCGGCGCTGGTTTCGATCGGAACGAATCCCCAGTTTGGCGGCGGCGCGCGCACCGTCGAGGCGTGGCTGCGCGATTTCCAGCAGACCATCTATGGGCGCGAGCTCGCGCTGCGCGATCTGCGTTTTGTGCGAGAGCAGCGGCTTTTTGCCGAAGTGGGCGAACTCGTGGAACAGATGCAACACGACATGGAGGCGATAGGCTATCCGAGCTATGGATAGGAGGATCGCGTGCTTTGCAATCGCCGTCGCGTGTTCGACGCGCGGCCTGCGGCCGACAGGGCGCGGATTCGACGGCATCGCCGCAAACGGCTCGCGTCGGATCAGCCGGCGCCGAACTGGTCGGAGGCAAGCCTTCCCGGGCCCCGTCTCTCACTTGCGTCGCTGCACGGCAAAGTGATCTATCTCAATTTTTTTGCGACGTGGTGTCCGCCATGCAACGAAGAGGCTCCGTCGATCGATGCGCTCGCTCGAACGTACGCATCCCGCGGTCTGCAGGTCGTCGGAGTCGACGTGCTCGAAAACGGGCGCAAGGCCGCGGCATTCCGCAGCGAGCATCGCTTGACGTATCCCGTGGTCATAGATCGAGGGGACCTTACGCGACCAGTACCAGGTGAATGGGCTTCCGGTGCACGTCTTTATCGATCGAAGTGGAATCGTTCGAAAGATCTTGGTTGGCGAGCTTTCGCCGGCAGCCATGCGCGCCAACGTCGACCGCATGCTGCGTTAGCCTGGTAAGGATGCGCGTCAAACGATTCGTGCCGCCCTCGCGTGCGGCCCTCGCATTCGTCGCCGTGCTCGCGGCGAGTTGCGCGGGCGGCGGCGGCCAAGGGAACGTCTTGATGCCGGGCGGCAATACTGGTAGCAACTTCGCCGGCACTGGGAATACCGTCGTTAGGATTTACGTTCCCGCCGGCAGTCAATTAAACGCGCCGACCGCGAAAACCGCGACCTCTCCGTCTGCGCCCGTTCTTGGCGCGGTTCCTGGAGCCGTTCCGAACGTCCAAACAACTGCGACGCCACCCGTTTCAACTCCGCAGCCTGCCGCCGCCGCTGGTTCACAAGTCCTCGCCATCAACGTCAGCGGCCCAACCACCATTAGTCAAACTCTGTCGGTCGGTCCAAACGCGGGAGGCTGCGTTCCGTCACCCGGTGGCGCGACGTGCCAGCTTGCGCTCTCGCTTCCCGCGGGAACATATACCGGCACGGTCGGCAGCTCGGCGGTTGCATTCAACGTCGGCGCCTCTTCAAACAACGTGCTGAGCCTCACTTTAGGCGGCGTGCCCTCGCAGGTCGTCGTCGTCCCCGCCTCGTTCATGAGTGCTCAGAATGCGCAGGGCGGAATCGATCTCTACGGCGCCGGAAAGCATTTAATGCTCGTCGAAATGCTCGACGCCAATCAAAATGTGATGATCGGGGCCGGCGGTGCAAACTTCGGATTGAGTCAAGCTGGAGGATCGCTCTCCACTGCCGTCGCGCAAGCCTCGACGATTGCCCCGAACTTGTTTTACTAAGCGCGGCATCTGCTCCCAGTGGCAGCTTCGCAATTCTCCGTGCCACCGCAACCTACGCCGGCCCTACCAATCCGTGCGTCCAATCGGGCGCCGTTTGCGCCGGCACGGTTCGGGTGGACGTGCGCCAGCTATTGGCAGTGGCGAACTCCGGCGCAAACAGCGTCACACTCTACACGAGCGGGCAGAGCTTTCCTCTGACGACCATTCAAAACGGCGTCGCCGATCCCCAAGCCCTCGTCTTTGACGCCGCGGGCGATCTCTTCGTTGCAAACCAGCCGGGCAGCGTAACCGAATATGTTCCTCCGTACAATCAGGCACCGATTGCGATCGCCAACGGCGTCAATCATCCACAATCGCTCGCTGTCGACGTTCGTGGAAATCTCTTCGTGGCGAATGGCAGCGGCAGTAACACCGTTACGGTCTACTCACCTCCCTACGGCGGCGCGCCGTCCGCGACGATTTCCTCAAATGTGAACGACCCCGTGAGCCTCGCCTTCGATTCGACCGGCGACCTCTTCATCGTCAATGCCGCTGCCAACACGGTCACCGAGTACGCGCCGCCGTATGCCGGCGCGCCGACGACCATTTCTAAAGGGCTCAACACGCCGAGCTCGCTGGCCCTGGACCTGCACGGAAATCTTTTCGTAGCGAATCTTAACTTCCACGCCCAACTCCGTCGTTGAGTACGCGCCGCCTTTCACCAATGCGAGCACGCCGGTCGCAACGATAACCAACGGAATCAACGAGCAGGGCTCGATCGCCGTACTGTCGGCGAACGTTTTTGTGCCAAACCAAGGCGCGAATACGGTGACGGAATACGCCGCGCCCTATACGGGCTCACCGACGACGATCGTGGGTGGCCAGAGCCAGCCGATCGCGCTGGCGATCGACGCGGCCGGCACCCTCTACGTCGCCAACTATGGGAACAACACGGTTACCGAGTATTCGGCGCCGTACGCGCGCGGGCTCGTGGACGACGATCTCAACCGGCGTGACGGCTCCGCTCGCACTCGCGCTCTCGCCTGCCACGAGCGCCGGCGCAGCCGTACTCCCTTAAAGCGCTTCGAGTCCCGTCAGGCGGCGCGAACGCATAAGGCGTCGCCCTCGAGCGTAACGTCGGCTCCGCATCCGTCGCGCAGCTCGCCGCGGAGCAGCGCGGTCGAGAGCGGCGTCGAGACGTAGTGCGAAACGGTCCGCTGTACGTACCGAGCGCCGCCTCCCGCGGCCATCGATACGCGCGCCAAATAAAGCTTCGCTTCCTCTGACAGTTTGAGGCTGACGTTGCGTGCACCAAGCCGTTGCGCTAGCGCATCAACGTGGATCGTCACGATTGTTTCGATCTGCTCGAGCCCAAGCTCCCGGAACGGGACGATCTCGTCGATCCGGTCGAGCAGTTCCAGCCGGAATGCAACCGCGAGCTCGTCGTCCTGCAAGTTTGTGGTCAGGATGATGAGCGCGTGACGAAAATCGATTGCGCGGCCTTTCGAATCGGTGACGCGTCCGTCGTCGAGGATTTGAAGCAGAATCGACGCCACGTCGGGGTGCGCCTTTTCAACTTCGTCGAAAAGCACGACACAATAGGGGCGTCGCCGCACCGGCTCGGTGAGCTGACCCGGCTCGTCGTGCCCCGCGTAGCCGGGAGGCGCACCGAGGAGTCGCGAGACGGTGTGCGGCTCGGTGAACTCCGAGAGGTCGATGCGAACCAACGCTGCCTCGCTACCGAACAGCGCCTCGGCGAGCGTCTTAGCGAGCTCGGTTTTTCCGACGCCGCTGGGGCCTCGGAAGAGAAAGCTACCCAGCGGTTTGCGCGGATCGTGCAAACCGGTCCGGGCGCGCCGAATCGCTTCCGATACGGCGGCAATGGCGCGGTCCTGACCGATAACGCGTTTCGCGAGCAATTGTTCGAAGTTGAGCAGCCGCCCCGCTTGCGACTCCGTCAAAGACGATTGTGGAATGCCGGTCCAGCGCGTGACGACCGCCGCGACGTCGCTGCTCCCAACGCGCGGCGAGTCGACGGCGCCTTTGTTGGCGAGCGCCACCGACGCCGCCGCTTCGTCGACGAGATCGATGGCCTTGTCCGGCAAGAAGCGGTCGGCGATGAAGCGTGCCGAGAGCTGCGCCGCAGCTTCGATCGCCGTTTCGTCGATCGTGACGTGGTGATGCCGCGCGTACCGCTCGCGCAGGCCGCGAAGGATTTCAATCGTCTCTTCGATGCTTGGCTCTTCGACCATAACGGGCTGGAAGCGGCGCTCGAGCGCGGCATCCGATTCGACGTACTTGCGATACTCATCGAACGTCGTTGCGCCGATGCATTGCAGATCGCCGCGCGCGAGTTCGGGTTTGATCATCGCGCTCAAGTCGAGTGGCGCGCCTTCCGCGCTGCCGGCGCCGACCAAGGTGTGCATCTCGTCGATGAAGAGCACGACGTCGCGGGCGCTGCGCTTGACCTCGTCGAGGATGCGTTTCACGCGGCCTTCGAACTCGCCACGATACTTCGTCCCGGCGACCAGCGGACCGAGCGAAAGCGCGAGAACGCGTTTGCCGCGTAGCGACGGCGGCGCGTTTCCGCCGGCAATGCGCTGCGCGAGGCCTTCGACGATGGCCGTCTTTCCGACGCCGGGCTCGCCGACCAGACAGGGATTGTTCTTGCTGCGCCGCGCAAGGATTGAAATGACGCGATCGATTTCGACGTCGCGTCCAATCACTGGATCGAGCTTCCCTTCGCGTGCGAGCTCGGTGAGATCACGAGAGAAGGCTGCGAGCGTCGGGGTTGCCCCGCGAAAGCGCTTGCCGAGCTCATCGAGAGGGGTCACTCGACCCTCGCCCTGCAATTTCTCCGCGAGCAAAGCGCTGCCAGCAATGAGACCGGCAGCGGCAAGAGCCGCACCGACAAACGGCAACGCACTCGCTACCGAGCGTTTTTGAGCGCAGGAGACGCAAAGACGGCGACCGCTGAAATGCGTCGCGGCAGGAAGCCCTCCGCAGGATTCACAGGCTCGGTTCATCAGCCTCCTCTACCGACGAATGGGCCGCGCGGGTTTCGCCGTGGCGTGCCTTAGGGCTTCGCCAGGAACACGACGACGACCGAAAGCGTAACGTTGACGTTGGATTGGTCGAATTGCGTCGGCGCGCTCGCTCTTGCCATGACGACCGGCATGGGGCTCACATCAAGTCGGAGTTGGCGAGTTGAATGCTCTTCATACCAACGATGCGCAGTGCCGCTGCCCGAGCCAGCGCTTCGGCATTGGTTCGAGCCTCGGCGACTGCCTTCGCGATGGCCTCCGACGCGCGCCGCGCGCGGATCGGAGAGGCCGAAGCTGACTCCGTTGATCCCGGTGGCACCGGCAGCGATGCATGCGTCGCTTACGCTGCCGGCGGAGCCGATTCGGCGCACTTTCACGGAGAAGCTACGAGTGACCGTGTAGCCGTATCGTTCACCCGAAGGATTTGAAGGCAAGACGGGCGGCCGCGGATTGTAGTTCACGTTGTAATACGCAAGCGCCACATCGCTGCGCGCAATTCCAAGCTTCGCAAGCGCCGCAACGATGCGATCGTAGCGGGCGTTGTTTTGCGAGATCGCGTCGCCGGCGCGTTTCTGCGTTCGTCTCGACGGCTGGCGTTTACCATCGCCACGTCGGGGGCCAATGCAACCGTCCCGGTTCCGGATGCCGTGATTTCGGTATCGCCCGGCTGCGCGGCGGCCGTACCGGCGGTCGTCAGCGCGAACGCCGCCAGCAGGCTAATGAGTGTACGCTTCATAACTAGGATATGCTGCACCGCAGGGACATTTTGCCCCTGTCAAGTTCGCGGAGCAAAGGAGAGTACGCTTGTGGGAATTCTTGCGTGGATCATCTTCGGGCTCATCGTAGGACTGGTTGCCCGCTGGGTCGTGCCCGGTGAAGCGCCCGGCGGAATCATCACCGATATCCTCATCGGCATCGTCGGTGCGATCATCGGCGGCTGGCTGTATGGTTACTTCGGACATGCCGGCGTGACTGGCTTCAATCTTCCAAGCATGCTCTGCGCCTTGATCGGCGCGGTCGTGCTGCTATGGATCGTGAGAGCGGTTCGAGGTAGACCCGCGGTCTGAAGGGCGCTCTCCCCGGTCGAGGGAAGCTGACCTCATGGCCTACATCATCACCGAGCCGTGCATCGGCACCAAGGACAAGTCGTGCGTTGACGTCTGTCCCGTCGATTGTATCCACGGCAAGGATGAGGACGAGATGCTCTATATCGATCCGGAAGTTTGCATCGATTGCGGCGCTTGCGTTTCGGCGTGCCCCGTCGAAGCGATTTTTGCCGATTCGGATGTGCCGGAGAAGTGGCAGAACTACACGGCCATTAACGCCGAATACTTCAAGAAGTGATCGCAGAGATCTCGAGCCACGCTTTTGATTCGTTCTTTGCGTGGGCGCCGTGGGTTGTCGGCGCGGCGATTTACTTCGCTTTCTACGTTGCTAAGCGTCACGAAAGCGGGAGTAGCGCGAAGCCGGCTGGCCCGACGTATGCGTGCGCGGTCTGTGGACGGCGCGGCTCGCGCGATCAAATGGTGCCGCAGAATCATGGCGGCGCCCTTGGCTATCAATGCCCTCAATGCGCAACCGCATCAGGAGCACCAGCGCACTAAGACCACCCGGCTAGAGCATCTCGGACCGTTACTGCTGCTGGCCGTACTCTTTCATGACGTCGTGCATGCGGGCGGCTATTGACAACGCGTCATCCCATTTCCGCTGCCAGGTGTTGCGGCCGAAAATCAGTCCGACACAGCCCGCGGCCATTGCGACGTGTGCCTTGTGAATCGTTGCCTCGTCGCCCATCTTGCTTCCCCCAGAAACCAGCACCAGACAGCGGCCGGCAGATTTGACGACTTTGCGCAATCCTTCGAGATCGTCGAACTGGAGCGTATCGTACGGTTTGGGGAGCTTAGCCGCGTCATCGGGTTTCCAGACGGGTTCGTTGAGTTTGATGATGTCGGCGCCCAGCTCGCAGGCGACCCGCGCGGCATAGTCGACCGCATAGAGCGAATCGATCCCGCCTTTGGACTTGACAGCCGAGCCGCGGGGATAGGACCAGATCACCAACGGCATTCCATAGCGATCGCACTCGCGGCGCACCTCGTTGCACTGCGCGATGTCGAGCTCTTGTGCGGGACTTCCAACGTACAGCGTGTAGCCTACCGCGTCGGCGCCTAGTCGGATCGCATCCTCGACCGAGGATGTGAGCGGGCTAAACGCCTCGTCGTCGGGCGGAATATTCGTTTTCCCGTTGACTTTGAGCAAGAGCGGAACGCGGCCGGCGTAATTTTTTTGGTATTTTTCGGCTAGCCCGACATGGAGCGCTATGCCGGAAAAGTTGCCTTCGACCGCGAGCTGGTAAATCCAATCAGGATCGAGAGCCGCTGGATTATCGAAGAAATCGACCGGTCCGTGCTCGAGCCCCTGATCGATCGGAAGCATCATGAGCGTTCCATTCGCCGGCCCGTGCTCGTACATCAAACGGTGCAGGCGAGTGCGCTTCCCGATGGAGAGGTTCATCGCGTCGAACGTTGGACGAGCGATCGTGGGAGTGGCAGTAGCTGTCATAATGACAGCGCTTCGCCGCATCCCGAAGGTTATCCTGAGGCCACGCCCAAATGGCCGCTCGTGATTGCGCGCGTCGGCTTCGTTGGATTGGGTGCAATGGGTGAGCCGATGGCCGGCGCGTTGCGTCGAGCCGGTTTCGAAGTGACCGCCAGCGTGCACCGACGTCGCGATGCGCTGGATCGCTTGCGCTCCCAAGGCGTAGCCGAGGCACCCGATCCTGGAGCGTTAGCCGGCGAGGCCGACGCCGTCATCGTGTGCGTTCCGGACGCTCCACAAGTGGAGGACGCGCTTTTTGGTTCACGTGGCGTGGCAAAGGGTGCCAAGGCGGGCTTGCTCGTGATCGATATGTCCACGATTTCGCCGGTGGCGTCGCGGGAATTTGCCCGACGTCTCAGCGAACGGGGCATTGACTTTGTGGACGCGCCGGTAAGCGGCGGCCCGGCTCGCGCGCGTTCAGGCTCACTGACTATCATGGTTGGAGCATCGGTCGAAGCATTCGCGCGGGCGAAGCCGCTGCTCCGCGCGATGGGAGATCCGCATCATCTCGGTCCGGTCGGCATGGGCGAAACCGTCAAGTTGGTCAATCAGATCATCATCGCCAACGTCATGATCGCCAACGCAGAAGCCCTGGTCTTTGCCAAAGAATCCGGCGCCGACCTGAACGCGGTGCGCGCCGTACTCGCCACCGCGACCGCATCGAACTACCTCCTCGCCGAATGGCTGCCGAAAACGTGGCTCGCCGGAACGTTCGAGGGCGGGTTTGCACTCGATTTAGTTCGCAAAGACCTTGCCGCGGCACTCGATGCGGCACGCGTTCTCAAACACCCGATGCCGGCTACGGGCCTCGCGTATCAGCTCTACACTCATCGCTCCGCAAGAGGGGATGGCGCGCTGGACTACAGCGCGATAGTGAAATCGTATGAACGTAACGCCGGGGGCGAAGCCGCCGCGGCTAGCCTTAGTCAAAAACCCGGACTTCAATAAAAAAATTCTGGTCGTGGACGACGAGTCCGCGATCCTTCAAACGCTGCGGTTTAATTTGGAGCGCAGCGGATATGCGGTCGTTACCGCAGGTGATGGCCGCAGTGCGATCGCAACGGCACAGCGCGAGCAGCCCGATTTGATCGTGCTCGACATCATGCTTCCAATTCTCGACGGCGTAGAGGCTTGCAAGGAGATCCGAAAGTTCAGTCCGGTCCCGATCATCATGCTGACGGCCAAAGATCAAGAGATCGACAAAGTGCTGGCGCTCGAGCTCGGTGCCGACGACTACGTTACGAAACCTTTTGCACTGCACGAGTTCCTGGCACGCGTCAAGGCGCGGCTGCGCCGCCAGACTTCGCTGCAAACCGGTCACGACGAAGCGATCACCCTCGGCGCCATCATGCTCGATCCGTCGCGCCAGCAGCTCACCGTGCGAGGCAAGGATGTTGCCCTCGCTCCGAAAGAGTTCGGGCTTCTGCGTGTGCTCATGGAGAACCACGGCCGCGTCGTTACGCGGCAAACGCTGCTCGATAAAGTGTGGGGATACGATTTTGAGGGCGAGCAACAGACCGTCAGCGTCCACATTCGATGGCTGCGAGAGAAGATCGAAGAGGACTCGCGTGCGCCTCGACACATTCTGACGGTGCGCAGCCGCGGCTATTTGTTTAAAGCTTGACGCCGCTGGAGTGGTCGCTTCTCGCTTTGGTTGCCGGTCTGGCCGGCGGCCTGGTGGCGTCGCGCGTTGCGTGGAAAGCCGAAGCACCGGCGCCCATTGGCGAGCCGCTCCCTTCGGCGCAACGTGCGGCGCATTCGATTTCGGTCGATAGCGCGTTCGCCCGGCTGGTCGGCGCGCTTCCGGTCGGCGTCGTGCTCGTCGACCGCTCCTGCCACGTGGAATTCGCCAATGCCGCCGCGGGAACGACGTTCGGATTCGATCCGAACCGCGCGCTGAACGTCCACGTCATCGAGGCCATACCGAATGTCGAACTGGAGCGGCGAATTACCGATGCATTGGAAGGCGAGGCGTCGGTTGCCCCACTCATGCTTACCGGAGCGTCGGGACAGCGAACCTATCGGGTTTCCGTCTATCCGCTGACGGGGGAGAACGACGATCTGCAACGCGTGGTCGTCTTCTCGGACGATCAGACCGGATTCGTGCGCCTCGACCGGGCACGTAAAGAGTTTTTGTCGAGCGTCTCGCACGAATTACGAACGCCGCTCTCCTCGATTAAGCTCATGCTCGAAACGGTGCTGGAAGCTCCGGAACAGGAAGCTCGCGATCTCTTCGTGCCGCAAGCGCTCGCACAAGTAGACCGGTTGACCGCACTGGTTGGACAGCTGCTCGAACAGGCGCGCGCGGAATCAGGAGCGCTCAAGCTCGACGTGAGCGACGTCGATCTCGAAGAGGTTGCCCGCCCGATCGTCGCTTCTTTCGAACAACAAGCTTCCAATAAGGGGATCTCGCTCGAACTGGCGGCGCTTCGCCCCGTCAGAGTCGAGGCCGATCCAAACCGGCTGGCACAAGTCTTCGTCAACCTCATCGACAATGCGCTACGCCATACTTCCGGAGGGGGTCGAATACGAGTAGAACTCGATGCGCGGGATAGCGATGCCGTGTTGCGCGTGCGCGATACCGGCGAAGGCATTCCGTATCGCGATCTTCCGCATATCTTCGAGCGGTTTTACGTCGTCGATCGCTCTCGCACGCGTGGCAGCGGCGGCGCAGGCCTCGGCTTGGCAATCGTCAAGGGAATCGTCGACGCGCACGCCGGCGCCATTTCGGCCGAATCGATGCTCGGACGAGGGACCGCCATTACGATTCGGCTTCCGATCATGCGCATCAAGCGGGAAGGCGGCGCGTAGCGAAGAGTATGCTTCTTAAGAGCGGACGGGCATCTTCTGGCCGGCGACGAAGACGCCGATAGATGTTTGCCAGCGTGGATGATCCTGCGGCGGTTTCGAATCAGACGAAGATAGATGTCGAGAATCTCGACGTCTATTACGGCGCCTTTCACGCCATCAAGAATGCCTCGCTCAAAGTGCCGGCGCACCGCGTCATGGCGCTGATCGGCCCTTCCGGCTGCGGCAAGTCGACGTTCATTCGCGCGCTCAATCGAATGCACGACTTAACGCCCGGCGCGCGCGTCGAGGGAAAGGTTTTACTCGACGATCGAAACATCTACGCGCCCGACGTCGATCCGGTGACGATCCGTTACCGGATTGGAATGGTCTTCCAACGCCCCAATCCGTTCCCCAAGTCCATTTTCGATAACGTGGTCTACGGCCCGCGAATTCAGGGAGAGCGAAGCCCGTCGAAGTTGATGGAGATCTGCGAACGCAGCTTAGTTCACGCAGCGCTCTGGGACGAGGTTAAGGACCGTCTCAACCGTTCCGCGCTCGCGCTCTCGGGCGGCCAGCAGCAGCGGCTCTGCATCGCGCGCATGTCTCGCGATCGATCCGGAGGTGGTGTTGATGGATGAGCCTGCGTCGGCGCTGGACCCGATCGCAACCGCGAAGATCGAAGATCTCATCGAGGAACTGAAGAAATCGTACACGGTCGTCATCGTGACGCACTCGATGCAGCAGGCGGCGCGCGTCAGCGACAACACCGCCTTTTTTCTTCTCGGCGACCTGGTCGAGGCCGATACCACGGCCACGATCTTCACCAAGCCGAAAGACAAGCGCACCGAGGATTACATCAGCGGCCGCTTTGGATAAGCGCGCCGCGAGGTCCGCAAGGCCCAAAGTCCGTTAAGATGGGCTTAATCGGCGGGCGCTAGACTCGTTAGATAAACCGCTTCGCTACAAAAGGAGATACCTCTATCGTGGCATCGACTTTCGCTCGCGTCGGGCTTTTCGCGATGGCGATGGCACTAAGCGGCACGTCCTTCGCACTGGCGGAAACGCCGGGAACACCAGTGGCGCAGGCGAGCCCGCCGCCCCCGCCGATTTCGGGGCCCCGCCCTCAGGCCAGATTCCTATCCTGTACAACGATCGTCATGTCTACGCCAACCCTGACATTCTCGAAGCAGGGGCGCGTCTTGGCCGCGCTCGTGCGCGGCGGGACGCTCTTCATTCCGTTGCGTTCGATGTTCGAGCAGATGGGCGCGACGGTTTCCTACGATGCGGCCAGTAAGACCGCAACGGTCAGCAAGGCCGGCGCGCAAGTCGTCGTGACGGTCGGCAAAGCGGAGGTCATGATCAACGGCGAGTCGCGCCCGCTGGACGTGCCGCCGATCGTCTATCAGGGCGTCGTGCTCGTTCCGGTTCGCGTCATTTCGGAAGGCATGGGCGCGTACGTGCAATGGGTTCCCGACCGCCGTCTCGTGGTCGTTCGTTACATTCCGGCGACGCCGCCGCCGACCGAGGCGCCGCCACCGCCGGTTCCCGAAGCGACGGTCGCACCGCCGCCACCTCCGCCGCCCACGCCGAATCCGCTCGTGCTGGGCGGCTACTACCGCTCGTACTACTTTACGCGGCAAAACGCGTCGAACAATCCGGGAGCCCAGTACAACTTCACGCCGGGCGCCAAATACAGTTCCACCGGCGTTAATCAGGCCAGTTGGAATAACGCCATCGCAGTGCACGGCGAGTACGATTTTCCTTCGGGTTGGAACGTCGGCGGCACGTACCTCTATGCTAACCCGGTCGACGGCCCGTGCGTCGTACCGGCCAATCATGCGAAGGGCGCAGTCTGCGTGACGCAGGTCCCGCCGAACACTAATCCCGACGATACGCTACCCGGCTTTACGCTGAGCACGTTTTATCAGGCGTACTTGGGCTACAAGGCGCACGGCTTCAACGGTCAGCTTGGGAACATACTCTTTGATACGCCGTGGGCGAACCCGTCCGATTCGCGTATCAAGCCGGTCGCCTTCGAAGGTGCGTACTTGGGTTACACCGCACCCTCGTATTGGACCGTTGAAGCCGCCGACATGCTCACCTTCGAGAACCGGACGAGCTCGGCGTTCAGTCAGCAAACCTTGCTGACCAGCTATCCGGCCGGCTCGCCGGGGCTGCCCTCAAACATCTTTCTCCCTAACGGCACCGGCATCAACACCAACGGCTTCACGATGGGAAAAGTCGGTTACGATAATCCTGCGGGGATCTCGGTCAACGGCTATTTTTACGGGGTTTACGACCTCATGAACATCTGGTGGGGCGATGCAAAATACACGTTCAACCAGAGCTCGTGGGCACCGTTTATCGCACTGCAAGGCGGCGCCGAGAGTAACGCCGGTCTCTCGTACCTTGGAAAGATCGATAGCCAAGACTTCGGCGCCCAAATCGGCGCCAACCTCACGAAGAACATTCAGATCGCCGGCAGCTACGATTCGATCCCGTGGCATACCGATACCGTTTTTCTCCCGAAGAACGTGACGTGCACCAACTCCGACTATCAGATCACGGCGAAGGGCGCAACTTTAGCGTATTTCTTGCCGATGAACGCTGCCCAGTGCTTCACCAATCCCAACGGCACCACGAATATCTATTACGGCGGCTGGGCTAGCCCGTATACCGACAGCTACGCCACGGATCCATTTTTTACGACGCAGATCTCGCAAGGCATGGCGGATCGACGAGCGCCGGGCACGTCGTGGAAAGTAGCCATTGACGTTCACCTCGACGAATAAGAAATGGATCTTCATTGCGAGCGATGCATGGTACAACTACGGCAATGCGCTGGCTCCCGAGAACACCAACGAATGGAATCTCGACGGTCAATATCACTTTAGCGCGGTGAAGAAGGGGCCGTATCGCGGTTTGCTGCTGCGCTATCGTTACGCGCAGCGAACGCTTTCGAACACGTTCTGTGGAGACCCGAACACCACTTGCCCGTCGGGCGCTTCGATCGGCGCAAGCGAGCTCGGCGGTCTGCCGCTCTTCAAGTACAACCGCGCCCAGCTCGAATACGACTTTTGAGAACGCGCAAGACGGCGGTAGAAGCCCTCGCCGCACCGGCGAGGCCTTTTTTCGGGCACAACGTGGGCAGAATATTGACGAAGGTTATTTATGGCAGCTAAGACGAAATGACCCCTGTTACTTTTCTTAAAAGGAGGGTCCTGCTTCGTAATGAATAGCTTATATGCCCGCGTGGCGCTCCTCGCGCTGGCGATGGTTCTAAGCGGCACGTCTTTCGCACTGGCGGAAACGCAGGGAACACCAGTGGCGCAGGCGAGCCTCGCCGCCGCCGCCGATTTCGGAGCTCCGCCCTCGGGGCAAATTCCCGATCCTCTATAACGATCGTCACGTCTACGCGAATCCTGACGTCTTGAAGCAGGGACGTGTCTTGGCGGCGCTCGTGCGCGGCGGCACGATTTTCATCCCGTTGCGTTCGATGTTCGAGCAGATGGGCGCGACGGTTTCCTACGATGCGGCCAGCAAGACCGCAACGGTCAGCAAAGCCGGCGCGCAAGTCGTCGTGACGGTCGGCAAACCGGAGGTCATGATCAACGGCGAGTCGCGTCCGCTGGACGTGCCGCCGATCGTCTATCAGGGCGTCGTGCTCGTTCCGGTTCGCGTCATTTCCGAAGGCATGGGCGCGTACGTGCAATGGGTTCCGGACCGCCGTCTCGTGGTCGTTCGCTATATCCCGGCGACGCCGCCGCCGACCGAGGCGCCGCCACCGCCGGTTCCGGAAGCGACGGTCGCACCGCCGCCACCTCCGCCGCCCACGCCCAATCCGCTCGTGCTCGGCGGGTACCTCCGCTCGTACTACTTTACGCGGCAAAACGCGTCGAACAACCCCGGCACGCAATTCGATTACGCGCCCGGCGCCAAGTACAACTCGAACGGCGTCAATCAGGCGAGTTGGGCCAACGCAATCGCGGTGCACGGCGAGTACGATTTTCCTTCGGGTTGGGAGGTCGGCGGTACGTACCAGTATTCGACTTCCTTCGGTTCGTGCGCCGTCCCGGCGAACAACGCGAAGGGCGCCGAGTGCGTTTCGCAAGTTCCTCCCAACACCAATCAGGACGAGACGTTACCTCCGTTTGCGCTGAGCACGTTTTACCAGGCGTACTTGGGCTACAAGGCACACGGTTTCGACGGCCAGCTTGGGAACGTACTCTTCAATTCGCCGTTGGCAAATCCGTCAGATTCGCGTATCAAACCCGCGGCCTTTGAAGGTGCCTACCTGAGCTATACGGCGCCTTCGTATTGGACGGTCGAAGCCGCAGATATGCTGGCGTTCGAGAACCGGACGAGCTCGACGTTCAGTCAGCAGACACTGCTGACGAGTTTTCCAGCCGGCAATAACGGCATGGCTCCGAATATCTACTTTCCAGGAGGCGTCGGGATCAATACCAACGGCTTTTCGATGGGCAAGGTGGGGTATGGAAATCCTGACGGCGGCCCTGGATTCTCGGCTAACGGATACTTCTATAACGTAAGCGATCTCGTCAACATGTGGTGGGGCGACGGTAAGTATACGTTCAATGGCCCGTTGGCGCCGTACATCGCGCTTCAAGGCGGAACCGAGAGTAACGCCGGCCAGTCGTACATCGGCAAGGTCAACAGCCAAGTCTTCGGCGCGCAGATCGGCGCCACCGTCGCTAAGAACTTCCTTTTGACGGCCGGCTACGATCAGATTCCGTGGAAGACCGATACCGTCTTTCTGCCCAAGAACGTGACCTGCAGCAATGCCAACGACCAAATCACCGCCAAGGGAGCGACGCTCGCGTATTTCCTTCCGCTCAATGCCGCGCAGTGCTTCGATAATCCTAACGGCACGACGAGCATCTATTACGGCGGCTGGGCAAGCCCGTACACCGACAACTACGACAGCGATCCGCTCTTCACGACCAGCACGACGCAGGGCATGGCCGACCGGCGGGCGCCGGGGACGTCGTGGAAGGTCGGGATGCAGTACACCTCGACCAACAAGAAGTGGATCTTCATCGCAACCGACGCGTGGTACAACTACGGCAACGCGTTGGCACCTGAGAACACCAATATCTGGGTGCTCGACGGGCGGTACCGCTTCAGCCACGTTCCCGGAAAAGGTCCATATCACGGCTTGTCTGCTGCGATACCGCTACATCCAGCGCTCGCTTTCAAACACGTTCTGCGGAGCGGCCGGAACGACGAGTTGCCCTGCGGGCTCGACCCCGGGCGCAAGCGAGTTCGGCGGCCTGCCGCTCTTTAAGTACAACCGCGCTCAGCTGGAATACGATTTCTAAGAGCGCGAATAAGCTGTAGCCTGCTCGGCTGCAGAGAGAAAGGGGATCGTGCATCTTCGTGCACGATCCCCACTAATTTTTTAAAATAAATGACCAGGGTCATTCTTCAAGGGCGCGAATAGATGACTCAGGGCAACTTTGCGCGTGCCCACCACCGGTAACTAAAAGGAGATCCCTGCAAGCACATGCTTCTATCTGATCTTGGGCGTCGCCGTATGACCTGGGCGTTGAGCGCGGCGCTGATATTCTGCATCTCGCTGGTGCTTGGGGGTGGCTTGGCCATCGCGCAACCGCCGGCGCCGGCGACGATTCTCAACGTTCCTACGATCCGACGCGCGAACTCTACGACGATTACAATACGGTCTTTGCCAACTACTGGAAAGCGAAGACCGGGCAAAGCGTGACGGTTCAGCAGTCGAACGGCGGTTCAGGAAAGCAGGCCCGAGCGGTCATCGACGGGCTGCAAGCCGACGTCGTCACGCTGGCGCTGGCCTACGACATCGACGCCATCGCCGATAAGGCGAAACTGCTGCCGGAAAATTGGCAGACTCGCCTCCCGTATAAGAGTACGCCCTACACGTCAACGATCGTCTTCTTGGTCCGCCAAGGCAACCCAAAGCACATTCGGGATTGGGACGACTTAGTCAAGCCCGGCATCTCCGTCATTACGCCGAATCCAAAGACGTCGGGCGGGGCTCGCTGGAACTTTCTTGCCGCCTGGGGGTACGCGACCAGTCAGCGAGGCGGAAACTCCGCTTCGGCTAAGGCATTCGTTACGAAGCTCTACAAAAACGTTCCGGTGCTCGACTCGGGCGCTCGCGGCTCGACGACGACTTTCGTCGAGCGCGGAATCGGCGACGTGGAGATCGCTTGGGAAAACGATGCGCTGCTGGCGGTCGATAAGTTGGGCCGCGGCCGCTTTGAGATCGTGCGGCCGGCGCTCAGCATCCTCGCCGAGCCGCCCGTTGCATTGGTGGACGCCGTCGTCGCCAAGAAAGGAACCCGGCGCGTCGCTCAGGCCTACCTTGACTATCTTTTTTCGCCGCAGGGGCAAGAGATCATCGCGCGGCATTACTTCCGGCCACGGCTCGCATCGGTTGCCAAGCGGTATGCCTCCCAGTTTCCCCCGATGAAGCTGGTCGACATCGATAAGTTCGGCGGATGGAGGAAAGCCCAGCAAGCGTACTTCGCCGATGGCGGCATCTTCGATCAAATCTACCAGTCGAATCAGTAACGATCGTGGCAAAGCTCCTGCAGTTACGGCGGCGCAGCATCCTTCCGGGATTCGGATTGACGCTTGGCTTCACCATCTTCTACTTGTCGTTGATCGTGCTGATTCCGCTCTCGGCGACGTTCATCGAAACCTCGAGGATCGGCTGGCACGAGTTTTGGCGCATCGTCACAACGGCGCGCGCGTTGGCTTCCTACGAGCTGAGCTTTGGGGCGGCGTTGATCGGCGCTCTCGTTAACTTCGTTCTCGGCACGCTCGTCGCATGGGTCCTGGTGCGTTATCAGTTTGCGGGAAAACGCATCCTGGATTCGCTGGTGGACTTGCCGTTCGCACTTCCCACCGCGGTGGCGGGAATTGCATTGACGACGCTCTACGCCACGACCGGCTGGTTTGGTAAGCCGCTCGCAGCACTCGGCGTCCACGTGGCGTTTACGCGCCTCGGCATCGTCGTCGCGCTGACCTTCATCGGCCTTCCGTTCGTGGTGCGAACCGTCCAGCCGGTGCTGGAGGATCTCGACAAAGAGCTCGAAGAGGTCGCCGACGAGTTTGGGAGCCAGTCGCCTGCAAACGTTCGTGCGAGTCCTTTACCCCGCAATCTTTCCAGCGGCCCTTACGGGATTCGCGTTAGCCTTCGCTCGCGGTGTCGGGGAATACGGATCGGTGATCTTCATTGCCGGCAACATGCCGATGAGGACGGAGATCACACCGCTTTTGATCGTAACCAAGCTCGAGGAGTACGACTACGCGGGCGCGACGGCGATTGCGGTCGTCATGCTACTGCTCTCGTTCGTCATGCTCGTCGGAATCAATACGCTGCAGCGCTGGAGCGCCCGCAGTGAGAGCCGTGAGGCGCCGCAATCGCTCCCGTTGATTCCGGCAGTGGCGCTCGATGGTTAGCGCGCTCCCCTCGCGCGTCGCGCCGGCCATCACCGAGACGGCGCTCGTCCGCGGGGTGCTCATCGGCATGACGGTGCTCTTTCTCACGGTGTTTCTCTTGGCGCCGCTTGCGCTGATCTTTACCATTGCCTTCGGGCAGGGCGTCGTTGCGTACTTCCACAGCTTTACCGATCACGATACGCTCTCGGCCATCCGATTGACGCTGATTGCCGCCGCAATTGCGGTCCCGGCGAATCTGGTCTTCGGCGTCGCGGCGGCGTGGGCGATCGGCAAGTTTGAGTTCTTCGGAAAGAGCTTCTTGATATCGTTGATCGATTTGCCGTTCTCCGTCTCTCCGGTCGTCGCCGGTCTAACCTACGTGCTGCTCTTCGGCGCCCAAGGATTGCTCGGTCCGTGGCTGACGGCGCATAACGTTCACATCATCTTTGCCGTTCCGGGAATCGTCCTGGCAACCATCTTCGTAACCTTTCCTTTTATCGCACGCGAACTGCTTCCGCTGATCGCCGTCCAAGGCAACGATGAGGAAGAAGCGGCGATAACGCTGGGCGCCAACGGCTGGCAAACCTTCTTGCGGGTTACGCTCCCCAACGTCAAGTGGGCGCTGCTCTATGGCGTCATCCTTTGCAACGCGCGCGCGATGGGAGAGTTTGGGGCCGTGTCGGTCGTCTCGGGCCACATCCGCGGCCTGACCGACACGATGCCGCTGCAGATCGAGGTGCTCTATAACGAATATCAATACGTCCCTGCCTTTGCGGTCGCATCGCTTCTCGCGCTGTTGGCCTTGGCGACGCTGGTCGTCAAGAGCCTCGTGGAGTGGAGGGCCGGAACGCTTAGGAGAAAGCTCGCATGAGTATCGCCATTCGCAACTCACCAAGACCTTTGGGCGTTTTACTGCGCTCGATCACGTCGATCTCGACATCCCGCGCGGCCGCCTCGTCGCGCTGTTGGGGCCATCGGGCTCGGGTAAAACGACGCTCCTGCGCGTCATCGCCGGGCTGGAGATCGCCGATTCGGGAACGGTGCAATTCGACGGTGAGGACATCAGCGATCGCAGCGCACGCGAGCGGCGAGTGGGTTTTGTCTTTCAGCATTATGCGCTCTTTCGTCACATGACGGTCTACGAAAACATCGCTTTCGGTCTGCGCGTTCGCCCACGGGGAACGCGCCCCACAGCGCAGCGAATTCGCGAACGCGTTGGGGATTTGCTCGAACTCATTCAGTTGGGCAATCAGGCCGCACGGTATCCCTCTCAGCTTTCCGGAGGTCAACGCCAGCGCGTCAGCCCTTGCCCGAGCGCTGGCGGTCGAGCCGAGCGTCCTGCTCTTAGACGAGCCTTTCGGCGCCCTCGATGCAAAAGTTCGTCTGGAGCTGCGGCGGTGGCTGCGCCAGCTTCACGACGAGGTCGGCGTTACCAGCGTCTTCGTGACGCACGATCAGGATGAAGCTCTGGAAGTCGCCGACCAGGTCGCGGTCATGAATCGCGGGCGGATCGAACAGGTCGGTACGCCCGACGAAGTCTACAATCGCCCCGCCACTTCATTTGTCTATAACTTTTTGGGAAACGTCAATCTGTTTCACGGGCGAGTCGAAAATGGGATTGCCCGCATCGATCGGGAGGATACCGGGACACATCGTTTTCGTGCGGCCCCACGCTTTGGAGATCACGCGCCACCCGAACGGAGCCAACCACTTTCGCGCCACCACGAAGCACATCCATGCGGCCGGCCCGTTCGTCAAGGTCGAGGCAGTTACCGAGTGGGGTGCGGCGGTTCACGTCGAGATGGCGCAGGAGCGTTTCCGCGACCTCGCGCTTCGTAAAGACGAAGAGGTCTTCATTACGGCACGCGATCTCGCCGTTTTCTCCAAGGAGTAGTAGACCGCCGGGGTTTCCCGCGCGCTCGCGTGAAATTACCGCGCCCTCATGCCTTTGACGATGAGGGCCCTCGTTAAGCCGAGCTCGGCCCCCGGCTTTCTCTTGACCGAGGTTCCGGTACCCGAGATCGGCCCCAGCGACGTATTGATCCGCGTAGAGAAGGCCGGTCTTTGCGGAACGGACCGCCATATCTACGCGTGGGATTCTTGGGCCCAACGCAGGATCAAGCCCCCGCTCGTGGTCGGACACGAGTTCATGGGAACGGTTGCCGCGGTCGGCGCTGCGGTGCGCTCGATTCGCGTCGGGGAGCGCGTCTCCGCGGAAGGACACATCGCCGATCTCACGTGCCTTCTCTGCCGCACCGGGCAGGCGCACATCTGCGAACGCGTCGAGATTGTCGGCGTCGATCGCGATGGCGCGTTCGCCGAATACGTCGCGGTCCCCGAGTATAATGTGTGGCGGCTCGATCCGGCGATACCTGACGAATGCGCCGCGATATTCGACCCGCTGGGTAACGCCGTTCATACGGTGATGTCCGCCGGCGTCAGCGTCAAAAGCGTCGTTATTACCGGGCGTCGGCTCGATCGGCCTTATGGCGATCCCGGTAGCGCGCGCTGCGGGAGCGACTGCCGTGTATGCGATCGACGTGAATCGCGCCAAGCTCGAGCTCGCGCAACGCCTTGGCGCCGACGCAACGTTCATTGCCAATCAAAGCGATCTCGTTGCAGAGATCAAGCGACGCACGCGCGGCGACGGTGCGGACGTGCTGCTGGAGATGTCGGGCAGCGGCGAGGCGATCGATCTCGGCTTGCAGCTGCTCCGTAATGGTGGAACCGCCGCGCTGCTCGGGATTCCCGCCGGCAACGTCAACCTGAATCTCGCCGAACGCATCATTTTTAAAGGGCTTACGGTGCTAGGGGTCAATGGGCGGCGCATGTTCGAAACGTGGTACCAAACCGAAGCGCTGGTCAAGAGCGGCCGAGTCGATCCCAGCTCGATCATCACGCATGTGCTGCCATACACGGAGTTTGACCGCGCCTTCGACCTGATGGAAAAGGGAGAGTCGGTCAAGATCGTTCTCGATTTTAAAGGAGACATCGCCAAGTCATGAATCAAGCGTTCGAAGAGAAGCTGCAAACCGATCTCGAGGCGCTCAAGAAAGCGGGAACGTACAAGCATCTTCGTCACTTGACGACACCGATGGCGCCGGAAGTCCATATGGAAGAGGCCGGCGACGTCATCGTTCTTTCCAGCAACAACTATTTGGGTTTGGCGGACCAGCCGGAAGTCATCGAAGCCGGAAAGCGCGGGCTGGATAAGTACGGCGCGGGCACCGCATCGGTGCGTTTCATCTGCGGCACGTTCGACATTCACCGGATCCTGGAACGCCGAATCGCGGCATTCTTGGGGACGGAGGCGGCCCTATCGTACGTTTCGTGCTGGAATGCCAATACCGGCCTCTTTCCCACGATTTGCGATGAGGGGTCGGCGATCGTTTCCGACGAGCTCAACCACGCATCAATCATCGATGGTGTTCGGCTCGCCTCTAAAGCGCGTCGCGAACGTTTCAAACACGCGAACATGGGCGAGCTCGAGGCAAAGCTCAAGAGCGTCGCGGGCTGCTTTCCGATCCTTGTCGTGACCGACGGGGTCTTCTCGATGGAAGGCGATCTCGCAAAGCTCCCCGAGATCGTCGGGCTCGCGAAGCGATACGGCGCTATCGTCGTCGTAGACGATTCTCACGGGACGGGCGTGATGGGCGAGACCGGACGGGGCACGGTCGAACATTACGGGCTCACGGGCGAAGTCGACGTCATCACGGGCACCCTCGGAAAAGCGCTCGGCGGCGCGGCCGGCGGATTCGTTGCCGGCAGCAGCGCCTTGATCGATACGCTGATCCAACGCTCGCGGCCGCAGCTCTTCTCGAACGCGCTGCCGGCGACGGTAGCCTGCAGCTCGCTTGCGGCCATCGACTACCTCGAGACGCATCCCGAGCTCGTGGGGGATCTGCGCGATAAAACCCAATATTTTCGCGTCGCCCTCGAGCGCATTGGTTACAAGCCGCTGATCACCGAAAGTGCGATCGTGCCGATCATCGTTGGTGAGACGGCGTTTGCGATTGCAATCAGCGACAAGCTGCTGAAGGCCGGCGTCTTCGTCACCGGATTCGGCTATCCGGTCGTGCCGGAAGGGACCGCGCGCATTCGCGTGCAGATTAGCGCCGCGCTCACCAAGGATGAGATGGATCGGGCGCTTGCCGCGTTCGAGCGGGTCGGTAAAGAGACCGGGTTGCTTTGAAGTTCACGCGTTCGGGCATCGTCCTGAAGCCGAGCGCGACGCTCGGACGCATGGGAACCTTGAATCCTGCCTGCGCGCGCCTTCGCGACAACGCATTGCAGCTCTATCCGCGCATGGTGGCGCCCGGAAACATTTCCCGCATCGGCTCGTTTCGCGCAAACGAGCGCAGCGACGGCTCTTTGGAACTTGAGTTTCGCGGATTCGCGCTCGAGCCGGAAGCGCCATACGAACTGCGGGATGGGTCCGACGGATATGGCTGTGAAGATCCGCGCGTCACTTTTGTCGCGGCTATCGATCGGTACGTGATGGCATACGTTGCATTCGGGCCGCGGGGCCCCGAAGTTGCCGTCGCGATCTCGGAAGATGGCCTGCTCTGGACGCGATTAGGACTGCTGCAATTTCAAGGCAGCGACGAACCCTTCGCCGATAAAGACGCCGCCATCTTTCCCGAACCGGTGCTCTCACCGTCCGGCGTTGAATCGCTCGCTTTTTATCATCGTCCGACTCTGCAACTCTCCGGCAACGCGAAGGAGACGCTTTTAGCGATCGAAGCGCTGCCGCCGAGCCGGCGTGAAGGGATTTCCATCGCCTACGTTCCGCTCGCCGCGATACGAGCCGATATCAACGCGCTCTGTGTGGCCACCGAAACGCATCGTCTCGAGCTGCCGCCGGCGAACTGGGGAACGATCAAGGTAGGCGCCGGAGCGCCTCCGGTTCGCATCGCCGAAGGCTGGCTTTCGGTAATTCATGGTGTCGACGAGCTTTCGCATCCGGACGGCGTCGCGTTATTACGGTACTGTGCGGGCGTCCTCATCCACGACGCGCAACGGCTCGACCGCATCCTCTTTCGGTCGCCGCACCCGCTCTTCGTTCCAAAATCCGGCCCCGAACTTCACGGCGCCGTTGGCCACGTGGTTTTTCCTAGCGGCATCGACCGCCGCGGCGAACGGGAATTCGAGATCTATTACGGCATGGCC
>CAWGWT010000008.1:0-42940 GCA_963826325.1 Vulcanimicrobiota bacterium | reverse complement strand
TAAGAAGAGGAATAAGGCGCTCAAACACCGCGAGACCATACCAGTTTTCGCGGATGCGTAAGCGATCAAAAATGAGAGCTATTTCCCTCCGGTCTCGAGTGGGGACTAGCGCGCTCTTAAGACCAGCGTATTCTACGTTCTTCCCGCTTAGAACAGCGTCAGTCTCGTCGCGAATCCTGTGAATCTCCTTGAACATTTTCTCGGGCGAGACCCTGAGGTAGTCTCGCATGACCTCTAATGCCACGTTTTCACGGGCATCTACGGTATGTATAGTCCTATCGCTCATTGCGGCTTTTCCGAGAAACGGTTGGAGCTAGTTTGCCGTTGTGGTTTGACGCTTAGGCTATCAGCTAAGGCTTTGCAGTTTTCAAGATTATTGAAACGATTTGCGTAAACCCCGCTATAGCGCCGTTCGCTGTTATTGAGCTAATCGACACGGACAACTTATACGCGCCTCCAGCCTTGGGAGCTTCGATCACAAACGGCACGGTAAACTCCTCACGCGGTGGGATATCGTCTGAGATGTTGCACTGATATGTCTGTGGCACCGAAGGTATCCAGCATGGACCGCCAATGGACAGTTGTCCGCTCCAGTCGTATATAATGGCTTTCGGCCTTTGTGCCAGCGCGTTTCCAACGTTCGTAAAGATCACTCGAAACAAAAATGTTCGTTCGTTTCCGAGCGGAAAGAAAACCGGTATTCCGAGTGCGAGTTGCTTAGTGCTGGCTACGTATCGTTTAGCACCGACATCATATTCAATCCTGATCGTCATCTTTGGGCGAGCCCTAAGTTGTGCAAGCGCGGCTTGGTGTTCGTTCGCGACGATCCCGTACTGCTGCTGCGTTACTCCGAATATCTTCTCATCGACTGAATATTGAGCCGTGGTCGCATTCAAAACGCGCCGCAAGGCAGCATCGGCTGCGTCCAGCTCCCGAGTTTGGTCGGAAGCGCGCGCCTCAAGTTTTCCTAGAGCAGCGTCAGCAGTGGCTAGGCGACCGGTAACCTTCGTCAGTTCAGCTTGCTCAGCGCCAAGCTGCTGTGTCGCTGTCCGCAGAGCATCGCGTGATTGAACCAGAACAGCGGAAGTGGCCTTATCCGACTGCGACTGCTTGTGAAAGACGTAGAGCGAGATCGCTATTGCGATTGCAGCCAAAACGAGATTACCAATGCCAGCCCAATCGCTAATCGATAGTTCGAGCAGATATCTACTGCGCTTCACCGTGTTATCATCGCTTCGGCACTCACACTAGCCAATATTTGATGCCGTCGAGCGCGATCCGCTGCCGCCGCCAACTGATCCGCGACGAGTACATCGCGCCGCTGTCGTCATAGTACATCGCGAGCCAGCAAAAGAGATGCGCCCGATCCGCGGGGCCGCAGACGTTCGGCGGAGGTATGCAACGAAGCAGAGGTCGTTACGCGGCTTCGAGACGCCTCGCCCTCCGGGATGAATGACTTCGGCCTGTCGGATGAAGGCTTCGAGATCGTAGTTGCAGTCTCTACACAAAAGGCCGCGCACATGTAATAGTATCGTTCCGTGCTCCTGGTCGATATGCAGGACGCGATCAGCCGGCCAATCGTCCGGGCCGCCGTACTTCACTCCAAGTCCGACTCGGGAATGGCGCAGATCACGCAGCCCTTTTGGGCCTCCCAAAGCGCGGCGAAGGATTGCTCAGTCAAACCGTACTTCTTGAGCGTTTGCTTTGTTCGTATTTTCACTTCGAAGTCACGGCGAGATCGCGAAGACGGTGCCATAGCCGTAGCCGCCGTCAGTCGTTGTTCCGTAAAGTGTCCCGTTCACGTCAGTCAAGCCCGCGAAGGGGAGACGCGCCATCCGGATCGTCACGGAAACCGTAGATACCCGCTCCGAGCCAGACCGGATGGCGAAGACTGTGCCGCAACCATCAAAGCATTGTAATCACCATCGCCTTCAGAGGTCGTGCCATAAAGCGTTCCCTTCAGGATCATTAGCGGGGCAAATGGACGCTGGCCGTCAGAAAGTCCGCCTTTGAAGCTGTGGATCACATGCTCTTTGCCCGACAAGCTAACCGAGAAAACCGTTCCCCAACCGCTGCTTCCTCCGGTGAGAGTCGTACCTGGAACAGAGTCCCGTTGAGATCAATGAGGCCCGCCAACGGCGTTGCGCCATTGGGCGGGCCTTTGTACTCGTAGAGCGTATGCTCCTTGCCCGATCTGGTTACGGAAAAAACGGTCCCCCAGAATGCTCCGCTGGCGTACTGAGTGCCGGATGTCGTGCCGTACAGCTTGCCTTTGACGGCGATCAACGGCGCTTGTGGATAGGCACCGTCATTGCCGCCTTTGAAGCTGTAAAGTACGCGCTCTTTTCCAGACTTGGTCACCTCAAAGACCGTTCCGTCGTTGCTCACGCCGCCGTAGTAGCTGGTACCATATAACGCTCCTTTGAGCGCAAACAAAGACGCCTGCGGGTCCGTGCCGTCGCCGCTCCCACATTGGAAAGTATGTAAATGTTCTTGCCGCTTCCTGAAGTGCTTAAAGAGAAGACCGTCCCGCAACCGTTCGTCCCGCCCCCACTAATCGTGACGCCGTAGAGCGTACCATTTACGGCGATCAAGCCGGCATAGGCCCCTTCGCCGTCGTTTCCGCCTTTGAAGCTATACACTGTCCGCTCTTTGCCGGACGTGCTTAGTGAGAAAACCGACCCTTTTAAATGCTTTCCGCCAAGAGGCGTAGTGCCGTACAGTGTTCCGTTGACGTTGAGAAGGCTTGCATCATAGGCTTGACCGTTCGGGCCGCCCCGAAACCGATATAACAACTTGTAGCCCGAATGTGCTAACGGGCGATTGAGCAGCGCATTCGCCATTTGGGGTAAGGGAGTTAGTGAGCTTCGCTAGCCACTGCACCCGAAAAGCATCGCGATCATCAGGAAACTGCCAAAGACGTAGCGACCAAAACGCGACACACTCATAAGGCTCCCCTCGCCCCATTTAGGGTGCTACCGCGTCAGCGTTCGACGGAACTTGGCGATTCCCGCGACGGCAGCCGTTGTGTGGCCGGCTACCCTCAAATCGAATGAGTGCCTCGTTCGCCGTGGAACCGTGCGCGAGTGGCTTGAGAATCTGCGGAGCGACATAGATCGGTTCTTGAAATAGGCTGCTCCCACAACTCCGTAACAGCCCTGCGAGCAGCCCCACGAAGAATATCGCGGTGACTACTCGGCGTCGTCGCCGCATGGGAGCGCGAGCGCACCGCGACCGCACTCGCGCACAAGCGTCACGAGTGCGTCGCCTACGGACCGACGCCGTTCGGCTATTGTCGCGACGGGCGCGATCTTTTACCCGACGTCGCCGACAAGCCGCGCTTCGTGAAGCGCAACGCATTGACCGCGAAGGTGCGTCGTTCCGCGAGATCGGAGCCATGCTCACGAAGCGCGGCGTCACGCCGCATCGCGGGAAGGCGTGGCACGCATCGTCCGTCCGCGCGATGCTGCGGTCGCGCATCGCCAACGAAGCCGCGGCATAAGCCAGCCGCGCGCGTGTGCGGGTGCGCGCGTTGACGCCCTATTAAATGCTGAATGACGCGACAGCCATTGACTTTCGCCGCCGAGCCGTCCTTCGACGGAAGGACTTCTCGACTAGCGCGCTTGAGTTGCTCAGGAGCGTGAAGTGCACTTCATAACCCTATGGCACACGAAGGAAATCGTCTGTCCAAAGTGTGGCGGCCTTGTCACACGTGCATTTATGCCGACTCAGCCATCTATTTCCATGGTCGAGAAGCCCGATGGAACGCCGCTCACGTGGAGCATGGGCCTGCTGACCCATTGCCAGCTTGGACTTTTAAGGTTCAATGCAACTGTGGACAGAGCTTTGGCCTGCGACCCGGTGAAACTGCGTAGATTGAGCTTGAATCTGGCCCACATCAAAGCACTGGGACCGCTGTTCTTCTTGATGGTTGAGTTGGCGCGGTGAGATGGCTACTTTTGGTCTCGGCATCGGCAAGAGACTATGCCTCTGCTTCGTTGGAATGAACGGCGTCCGTATTGCGTAAACTGCGGCGAATCGACCGCTGACCGTCGCCCAAACGGTTACTGTGCGCATTGCTGGCCCTTCGCTGAGAAGCTCCGTTGGATGGAGTCGTGGGACTACAGCGATTCGACCACCTGGTGAGGCAGCTCGTATCAGGGATGGAACATGTGGCCCGGATTTCGCCCGAAGAGTACTGCGAGGCGGCGAAGGAACTGCTTGAGAACGAGCTTCACGACCGCAAGTATTTGGCGAGTCAGTTACGTGGCGAGGAGCCAATTGATGGCCTTAGCATCGAGTACGCTCTTAGAGAGATCGGCAAAGTCTTAAAGATGCCGAATCCAGACCACTATGCAGGATGCGCAACAACCATAGGTCATACGCTAGATGAAAAATCAAAGCAGCTAGTGTACGGATGGCTCGAGGATTTTCTCTTGAATCGCCCGCGACGCTCAATATGGAATCGCGCTTACGGAAGGGCGCAGCGCAAGAAAGATCGTGAGCGCACCCAACGCGCGACTCCGACCAGCGAAGCAAGGTGAGCCGGAGGCCAGCCTACCCTGGGATTCCGGCGACGGAGATCATTAAGCAACTTGGATTCAGCGGCCCGCTCATGGATGCCCTGAAAGACGTTCGCCTAGATGGAGAACAGTTACTCGGTCTTGCAGACACGCTCCGCACACCGCGTCGTTTTGAGATGCGCGCTGAGACGAAGTATAGAGAGGCTTTCGCTGCGGCGGTCGCATTCGCTGCCCTCATGGACTACAAGGACGTAGCCATTTCCTCCGTCCATCCTGACGCCAGGCCGCGATTTGTAACCGAATCCATGGACGGTGCGCAGAAGCGACGGCAGCTTCCACGGTTCTTCGATCTTGGCGCGGAGCCGGTGAACGTGCACGTCAATCGTCCGCTCGTCACCATTGAAGTCGAAGCCCCAGACCCGCTGCAGGAGCCAGTCGCGCGAGAGCGCAACTCTAGTTCCCAGCCAACTCCATCAATAGTGCGGATTTGCGCGGTTTGAGCTTGACGTCGATCCCGTCAACGCGGGCTTCCCGCGCCCCGGCGTCGACCTCTAACCGGCCAAAGCGTAGAACCGGTGCCGACTGCGCAACGGCGCGCCCGCAGCGGCGCAGAATCGACTTGATTCGCGCCACGACCTCGCGCGGCGAAAAAGGCTTGCAGTTATGCTCAAGGGCCGCAGAACTCACAGAAGTGGCGATGCCCTAGGACGCGGCGCGCCCAAACCATGGCCACGAGGGCGGCCCCGGCGCTGCTCTTGGCGTTTACGCCGGGGTCAATCCCAGGATGGTTTCGGACTTCCGTCGCTGCTCAGGAGTACGTTAATAATCGGGGCCGGGGCGAAAGCAGCGCAACCCAACCGAATCACCCGTCTCGGCCTCGCTATCGCTGCTCCCCGACAACCTTCTCTTCGGTCTCGGCTTCCTGATAAGCTTGTCGTAAGACGCCAAGTGTTGTTTGCATTCATCGTAAAGCTTTTCTTCGATCACCGGATTCACCGTAGTTTGCGCTGGTATTAGGTCGGAAAGTCTTCTCCTCGCATTTACCGTTCGGACGTACATGAGAGCAAACGAAATTCATGAAAAGCCTTCTGTCCAAGACCCCTCTGCTCAATTGCTGGAACGCAGTCATGAAGTAGATTGTCAAAAATGGCACAACAGCTAACTAGCGTCGCATATTCGTTTTCAGCAGCAGCGTTATTAAGCGCCCGTGCCTCTATCAAATTATGCAGCTTCTGGAGATTTCTTCCGTATTCGACGATCTTGAAAGAAGCTACGGCAGCAGGTAGACGCGTATCCTCGCTGGCGTACATCCGTTTCTCCAAGAAACGGTTCATTAGCTTAATCGTGTTATCGACCTGATGTTTCGCATGTTCGTTTGCTATCTGCTTTGCGGTTTGCTCACCAAGAGCCGCCGTTTTCGCCACCATGTCTTTCGTCGCCGACGACATTTCACGCGTTGCATTCGCGAGGTTGCTGGTAATCAACGCTAAAATGGCTGTTGCAACGGCGGCACCGGCAGCGGCGCACGCCGCAAATATCGCCCACCGGGAATCCTGGATTGCCAGGGCGCGGGCAACCTGATCGACGACGACGTGCGTTACCGCCATGGTCAGCACCCCGGCTCATTCGTCCGACCTCCAGGGCACCCATCCGGCTGAGGGCGGGCGGCGGGACCATCAATGCGCCGGTTCCGGGTCGTCATTAAATCTGACCGGGGTCGGTCGTGCAGCTACGATGTACGTCCCCAAGCTTGCGCCCCGATTTTCCATTCGTCACGTTCCTTGGAGAACGTGTATGCTAGGGTGCCGGTTCGAGCGACTGTCTGACCCTTAATCGTCACCGTAAGGGTCCCCGAAATGACGGCGTACGCGTGGGCCCCCTCGACGTTCCAGAACCCCATCTCGTACGACAGGTGCTCATAGGTCACGCCGAGGTCCTTACGCCACTTCTCGCAGTCAGCGAGCCATTTTGCCGGAGCATCGGGATTCAACCATCGGTAGGGTGCAATGCCGTCGACGATGATCGCGTCATCGGCAAAGACGCTGCGAAATATCTCGATGTTCTGGGCGTTGAAGCCGTTGATGTGTTTCTCGATTAAGCTCTGGATTTCAGCCGGTGGTGTGTTAGACATTGGTCATCCTCCAATGCGAGGCGTTTGTGTTGCTCGTTATTTGGCGCCAATCAGTGGGCGACAAGTAGCCGAGCCGTTGAATGCGGTCGGCGGCCACACCTTCCGTGCCGCCCTCGCGGGAATCGTGGGATACTGTCGAACGGTGACGCAGCACCTACGCGAGGCCAGGGGAGCATTTAAAAGCATGTTGCGTCTCGTCCGGTACGTTTTTAGCATTTTCGTCGCCGTCGCAATGCTTGACGGCTGCGGTGGGTCGCAATCCGTTCGGCGGGACGGAGCTTGCCCCAAGGCAGTCCTATCCGGTCGCAGTCTTCGCAGCTAAATCAGGGCGAAGCACTTCTTTACGTATCCACCTCGAATCAATCCAGTGCGAGCGGAACTGGTGAGACGTTATTAGTTTACGATTATGACACACGAAAACTGGTCAGGCGTGCGAATTTTGTCGGTCAGGTCGGATGCAGCAATAAAAAGGGCGACGTCTTTGCTCTCAGCAATGGCTACACATCGTCGGGGAACCCATATCCAATTATAGAATATGCTCCGGGGGCACGGCATCCGATTCGCAAACTGGATGTTGTGAAAGCTGGAGCGATTAACGGCTGCTCCATTGACCGAACGACCGGGAATCTCGCGGTAATCACGCAATGCACCTTCACTTATTCATCAGGGTGTTCCGGCCCCGGATACGTCGCGATATATAAACACGCAGAAGGATCGCCGAGCTTGTATCACAATTCGATTTTTGGCGCCCTTTACGGATTCTGCAACTACGACAAGAACGGAAACCTCTATATCGACGCGCTCGGGTTTCCTCGGGCTAGGGTAGCCGAGCTTCAAAAGGGCAGCAAGAAGTTCAAGAACTTCATGCTTTCGCAATATATCGGATTCACCGCGCTTCGATGGGACGGAAAACACATGGCCGCATTAGCTGCACAGGGTAGCAGCCAACAAATGACGATTAAGCAGTTTATCGTTTCCGGCTCAAAGATAAAGATCGTCGGGTCGACACCCCTCTATGATATTTCGCCTGGCTCGGTAGGCGGCAACTTCTCGATTTACGGCGGCATGGTTATAGTCCCACTCCAAAACGAGCTATCAGGGAGCAGCGTCTCGTTCTGGAGATACCCGAGCGGCGGAACGCCAAGTAAGGCCATCAAAATCAGCTATAAATACCAGCCGTTCGCCGCAATCGTGGGCCGCTGATCCGGAAGCGATGGTAAACGACCGGCGAACCGCGTGATATTCGCGCCGCGCCGTGGTTCTCATCGTTTACAACACAAACCGGAGATGGTTGCTATACAACGGCGAGGCTTCCTGATACACGTTGACGATGCTCAGTGGTAAAGCCCCGGTGACACGGAAAAAACGCTCATGTGCTTTCCGAAGATAGGTATGGCTGCTGGCACGACGACTTCGAAGGTGTGTGGACCCCGATCTACGTTGTATGGAAACGGCTTTTCATAAAGAAAGGCGACCACTTGTCTATAGAGATTGTCGCCGATCTTGGCTCGATGAAGCGGTAACATTTTTTCGTAGCCTTCGCGCTTTCTAACGCCTCTTTCGTTGATTCCCCCAGTAAAACGCATCTGAAGTGACACCCCGGTTTCTGGACAGATTAGGCGCTTATCTCGGCTTGCCGGCGGCGCCATTCGACCGGCGGTAGATAGTCAAGGCGCGAGTGCGGTCGCGTCTCGTTGTAATGCTTAACCCACACCGTGATCGCCGCCTTTGCTTCCTCGTAGGTTTCAAAACGATGCTGCCAGACGCACTCGAGTTTGAGCGTCCCCATGAATGATTCGGCGACACCGTTCTGCTCGGGCGTGTGCGGCAGGATGAACTCCTGATGCAAGCCATAGGATTTGGCCAGCTCGCGATAGCGTTCCGAAGCGTAGACCAGCGCATTGTCAGTTCTCAGAGTAACGTCGGCGTTGCCTTTGGGCAGAGCGCCGAATCGCCGGATCAGTGCATCTTCGAGTGCCCAGGCCGCCTCCCGGGCATCGTTGCGCTGGCTGACGTTGAGACCGATGCACTGGCGATCGGCACAATCGAGTACCGCGTTGACGTAGACGAGACCGTCGAGACGAGTCCAGACGTACGTCGCATCGGTGGCCCAGCGAACGTCTGATACCAGAGCGATGCTTGGGCTTGACTCGACCCGCGGAGAACAACGGTTCTTGAGCCGACGGTGACACTGCCAGCCTTTGAGCTGCATAATACGCTGCACAGCTTTGCGGTTGATCTCGAAGCCCTGCCGGCGCAGCCGAGCCCAGACCATCTCTATGCTGTAGGATTAACCCAGGTATGCGTCTTGGCTCTCCAGACCATCGCCCTTGCTGGCTTGTATCGGACTTGCCGGCGCATACCGTTATGTTGCTCGCATTTGGCTGTAAAGACGGATGCTGCTGCTCGATAGAGATGTGCCGGTGAGCAACTCCGCTGCAAGGAGCCTATCGCCATGAGTAGATTCGCTGGTGTTGATTGCCATCCCGATTCACATACGATTGTTTTGGTGGACGATCAGGGACGGCAGCTGATAGAGAAAACCATTACGTCCGATGCTTCGGGCTTTGAACATGCGCTGGCTGAGGAGTGGTGCCATGGCGACGTCATCTGGGGGCTTGAAGGTACGGGCACGTATGGTCGAGCCTTTGGCCGATTACCTGGTCAGCCGCGGCTTCGATGTATATGAAGTGCCTGGGGCAGTTACGAAGCGCCATAGAAAACATTCGACGCGGCCGGGTAAATGGGATCCCATCGATGCCCGAGCGATCGCTGAAGCTGTGCTTAAGGAGCGGGATCGTCTTCCGCGATTCTTCGGAAGCACTGATCTCGAGGCGCTTCGAGTTATGTACGACCATCGCGACCGCCTGGTTCGAGAACGTACGCAGGCCGTCAATCGCTTGCGCAGCGCGCTTATGAGACTGCAACTGAGGAAACCTCGAGACTTGACGTCGCTTAAGCAACTACGTTCTGTCCGAACCGCCCTCAAAGCCTATAAGCACACCGGGCCTCTTGAGGGCGCCTCGCTCGACAGGCTATGGATGCGACGGACGCGATCAAGCTCTATACATCGCAGATCCGCGACGCTGAGACTACGCTGCGCGCTTTTGCGAAGCCCTTCAAGGAGCTACTCGCCATTTATGGCGTATCGTTTGTCGTCGCTGCTGGGATCGTTGGGCATGCCGGCGATCTCCGCAACTGTCGCAGCGCCGACTCATTTGCAATGCGGAGCGCAGTTGCTCCTGTGCCCTGCTCGAGTGGGCGCAATAAACAAGTTCGGGTTAATCTTGGTGGAAACCGTCAACTGAATCGCCTCCTTCACACCGTCGCGGTTACGCAGATTAGTCGCCCTAAGACCATCGGCCGCCAATACTACGACCGCAAGCTGACCGAAGGCAAGACGCCGCGGGCAGCTCTGCGCAGCCTCAAACGCCGATTAGCGACCGTTGTCTACTATCAGCTCCGACGCGACCTGGAAGCCGGCTGTTCGGGTCAGGCAACCGAACTCGCGGCCTAAATCTGGACAAAGACGGTCCGATAGCCTAGGTAGGATTCGGCATCGATGAGGTGCTTGATGCGTTGAGCCATAACCTCATCGACGATCGGAACACGATCATGCTCGCGATAATAGGCGGTACTGCGCGCAACATCGAGGATCCGACAGATCACGGCTTTTGGCCATCGTCGTCGAGCAGAGAGCCGGGTAACATCGGCTCGACTGAAGTGAAAGGACGCATCGCCTCCTTCCGAATCTCGTTCTCCATGACTAGCTCGCCGATTTTGGCCTGCAAACGCTTCACCTCGGCTCGGTACTCAGCTTCAAGACCCTTCTTGTTAACCTTGAGCGCGTCGACGCCAGCACGATGATACTCTTCGGTCCATTCGCGGAACTCGGATTGCGTGAAGCCATGCCGGCGCGCCGCTTCAGGCACCGAGATTTTGCCTTTGAGGACGTCGAGGATGATCGCTGCCTTACGCTGCGCAGTCCATCGCTCGAACTTTTCCGGCTCGGGCGCCGGTGGCGGAACTGGTTGCGATCGTTTTCTCATTGAACACCTTCATTTCGCTTATCAGGTGTCCAGCTCCCGAGGGGGTCACATCACATCACACTTATTGTCTTGTGGGGAGAGACGAAATCGAGGGCGTAGTGAGTACTTAACAGCTGGTCTGTGGCGACGGATCGCACAAACGACTCGTCGATTGCCGCATTCTCCTTGCGTCTTGAGCCAAGTGTACTGTGCGATTCTTTCGAATGCGCTGGCAAACGTCACGACAGCGCCGAGGCTTTCGTCAGTCTCTATCCTGAAAAAATCCTCAATAACAAGCCCGCTGGACGCGGCGTCAATCCCGAACTTTGCGGCGGCCATCATCATCTCTTCGCTAAGTGGTGTCTTCCAAGGTCCTCTGGGTTCGATAGCATCAAGCGAGGGTACCATATCCCGCTCCCTCCCGTTGGCGCAGTTCATGGTTCCGTCGCATAATGTCCACCTAGCGCAAGGCGCGAACAGGTGTTCGCTTACGCAATCCGGCCCCTGCAGCGTCCGTAGGGCAGCCCCGCGACCAAACGAAAGAAAAGGACGATGGGCACCCTTTACCTAGTAAGAGTTCTTCGCGTGAGGCGTTGGCACATATTTACTATTGTATTCGGCGTTATCGCTTTCCTTATGACTGTCGGCTTGGGCGCGCAGGAGACGGATTGTTCTAGCGAGGCTACGCATAACTGGGTTGTAGACACGCTTACAGCGGCAAAGCAAAACGTGATGCACGACGACGCACAGGCGGAGAAACAAACCGAAGCGGTCGAAAAAGTCGCTTCCGCATGCATCGATGCCAATATCGATGCCGACCGCTACCGCTATGCTCGCGCCTGGGCCACGCTGGAGGATGCCATTGCGCGGCTGGCCTCCGGCGACCCGCACAGTTCTGCGATTTTTAAGAGCGGCATCACGGAGGCGCAGGCACTAGCTGACGATACAAACGCCAATCCAGTGGTTCGCAAGATGGCTAAAGACTTGGTTACCATGTCAAAGGTAGAATGGAACGAGATTCGATCCATGCACTGAGGGAGATGTGCAGGATGAAAACACGGTGGATTATTGCTTTCGCGGTCCTGGCGTTTTTAGCGCCGCGTCCGCATCTTAGGGGATGATCTAAAGCGAGGCGACGGGTCGCTACGGGAAACGAGGAGCCAACGCTCGACGCCGTTGAGCGCAACTCGTTACCGTTTAATAACTCCGAATCCCCCAAAGTATGAACCCTCCTCCGTAGTTCGCGACACCACAGGCGGTCTTCAGGAGGTCCCGTTCTGCCTCGGCCTTAAACTTCAAGTCGTTCTGCTCCGTAACTCGGTGCTCGATGAGTGCCCTAATGTCTTCGGACGTCACGTCGCGCGCCGTAGCTCGGTCAATAATCATCACGTCTCATTTCTTCGCCGGGTTCGTAAGAGTGACTTCAGGACGTGTGTACCTCGTTCTTCCCTGGCGGTAGCGGACTGTGGCAAGCTTCGCCGTGCGCGCGCGTTGACGCGGCATTAAATGCCTTGTCGTGCGGAACTCCTGCGGAGCTGAGGGCCGTCCTTTTATCGAAGGGTATACCTTAGATTCGGGGCCAGTTCGTCATCCAGAACATCGGAAGGTTTGATCGTCGCCGCGAGCTTCGCCACTTGCACGAGATCTTTCGTCTCCACGAGCACCGCCGCGTCGTCGTGCGGTGCCAGGCGACGTTCAAGTTCATCGAGCGCGAGCTTAGAGACATTGATCGACTTCTCGCGGACTTCGGCCAGGGCGCACGATGCGGTCGCTACAGTCTTCTTCTCGGTTTCGTCGGAGACGCGCCCTACGGAAATCCACTCTCATTTCGCCCCACGTTCGGCCACCGTTCGCCCCACGATCTGAAGCGTGTTTCTCGACCGCGCTCTTGGTGACGCTGAGGCTCTCTGCGAGGTCCGAGAGCGATTCGTTTCCGGTGACGTAATGATCGCGCTCTGCGTCCCAGTTGATCTTGCCGCTACCCATCCCTTTTCCTTAGCCCGTACCTCGGATTCGTGTGCTTCTGCCAGTTTGAGTCACAGCGTTTGCAAGCCGCATGGCGAGAGCAGGTTCTCAAATCGCTTCATCGGCGAATCCTTGGATTCGTCCTTCATTGCTTGTTCTGTATAACCATTGGATGAACGGAGAAGGTTACAGGGCGAGATTTTATTGCTCCGGCTTCTTCGTACTGTAACTGTCCATCGTAGAGCGGTGGGGCGGTTTCAACGGTATTTTGTCCAATAAGCCCCATTACAATGACGCCGCTAGGCAGGATCCCATTTATGGCTACGTTCACAACATTGTCCGACGTTTCGTATGCCTCAAACAGTGGGGTTTTAGAAAAGTTATGGATGGAAGCGATTTTGCATCCAGTCGGAGTCATTTTCCCCTGTCCGAAGCGCACGTTCGAATTTATATGCGTATCCGTCGTGCCAACCCTAAAGTTCGTGATCTTAGCGGGGGCCTGAACCCTAAATTCTGCTCGCATCGGAGACCCCTGTTCGGATGCGGAGAACATGTACAAGGTACAGGGCTTTAGTGGCCCGCTGGTGACGTGGAGCGAAAACAGATTTACGGTAACCGATGGGGGCACTTCTGTTGGCACAGGCGTTACAAGAGTTGCGCTCAAGGAGCTTCTCGGAGTTATTGAGCCCTGCTCGGATGGCAGAAATACGCGGTTTCGTTGCCAAGCGACAACGGTCGAAATGACTCCAGGCACATAACGAAAGCCAGCAAAGCAAACCACGCCTATTGTTATAGCGGCGTAGAGCAGCCAGGACGCTCTAAAACGTGGTGACGGTGGCTGCATTGGCCGTCCGGTTGGACCGAGTATCGACTGGTGAGGGTGATCAACCTCGTACACGCGATACCCTGCCACGAATAGGGACAACACAATTGCGATAGCCGCCACCAACCACGACACCACCCCGGCGGCACTCAAAGCAACGCTTGGTACTGCAGCGACGGGCCCGCCGATGCTCCGGTACCATTCGACCCATAGGGCGTGAACGTAACGCTGGACACCTGGCGATATCCGCATATGCTTGGACTTCGAGCCGAGACGTCGGCTAACCGTGTATCAGCACTCACGGGGGGACACTTGCTCGAACGACCTACCTCGTGCCCCAGGTATTCGTTCCCCGGCGAATGGCGTACTGGATTGGATCGGGCTCGTTGCTGGCGAGCGCGTAGTCGAGCCACTCGGTCACGCAACGCCGAGCGCCGGGAACCGCGCAACGCCGAGCGATTCGCCGAGACTCATCCTCGGCGCTGCCGGAAAAACCGGTTCGACGGACGGGCTCGATGAGATCTTTGAGGGCGACGTCAACCTCGTGGTCATCGCTGCCGTCATTGCCGTCCCCGTCGTTTTGCCGGACGAGATCTTTGATGGCGACGGGACGTTTGTCGTTCTCTGGGTACGTCGTCATTTTGTTTTTCTCTGCGGTGGTTTCACGCATGAACGACCGGTAAAGGTCTCCCTCCTTGATTGCCGCGAGCGTTCGTTCGCTGGCGTTGCGCTCGTCTTCGG
Source organism: Vulcanimicrobiota bacterium (assembly GCA_963826325.1). Classification (GTDB taxonomy): domain Bacteria; phylum Vulcanimicrobiota; class Vulcanimicrobiia; order Vulcanimicrobiales; family Vulcanimicrobiaceae; genus Cybelea. The sequence continues at coordinate 28,729 of CAWGWT010000008.1, read as the reverse complement.
ATAGGCCCGGCGTGAACGCGTTGCCTTGACGCTTCGGCGACGGCTTGCCGCAATGGCGAGCGTCCCGCTCCGGCTCGATCTTCGCGCCGCCACCGAACCCGGTTTGCCGGACGAGGTCATTGACGGCGACGGGAACCTCGTAGTCCCCGTCGTTGTGTTTCTCTTCCCGGTTCTCACGTGCGCGGCGCGCGCGCGCTACGTGGTCGGATATATATTTGGTCGGATCTACGTGGTCGGATAGCGGCGAAAATCCCTCGTGAGTTTGCACCTCAGAATCCTCAGGAGTCACCTCAGAATCCTCAGGAGTCACCTCAGAAAAACGTGGGGTGACTGCTGATACCACCTCAGACCCGCTGCTTGAGGTGACTGCTGATACCACCTCAGAGAAAGGTTCCACGAAATGCAGATGGTAGAGGTTCGTTCGGTGCCAACCACGTCGCTCGACGGTCATGACGCCGCGATCCGCAATCGTCTTAATCGCACGTTTGACGAGCCTCTTTTCGATCCGAGCGTGTGCCGCGATCTCTCGATTGCAGGGAAGGCGTCGCCGGTCGTCGAGTCGGAGTAAGCTACGATCACGGACAGGACACGAAACGCGATCTCACCGGCTCCTGCGAGGCGCACCGTCCACCACAGCCACCATTTCCCCCATCCGCCGCGCTCACGGGCCTCGAACGCGAACGCTGCATCGGCAGCGTCGTCCGAGTCTTTGAAAGCGACGTGTGCCCTGCCATTTTCACCGAGAGGCATTTGACCGGACCAAAAACACGCACCTCATCGGCACGCGACGGGAGGATCGTTTCGCCTCTGTCATGTCTTTGGTCCGGTTTTTCATCGCCCTCACGCGAGCTTTTCTAGCCGACCGCGCAGCGCCGGTTCGGCGACGTCACCGTTGGTCGGGTTCATTGCGCGGCGTCCCGGCGTCCTCCGAGCGTCCGGAGCCATTGTCTCTGAATTGCTGCGAGGCACGGTTACTTTGCACCGGTGCGGGCGATTGTTTCGAGTGCAGCTCGCGGAACCAAGACACGTCTTCCGACGCGAACGACCGCAAGCTTTTCCTCAGCGACGAGCCTCTTGATCGAGCTTCGGCTGATACGTAGGGCCGTTGCCGCTTCGTCGAGGTTGTAGACTACCGCCTTTGACTCTTCACGGACAATGCTAGTTTCCTGTTTCTTCATGGCGGCTAGCCTACCAGGTTGTTTTCCCACGCGCTAGATCAACAAAGTGCGGACAGTCCACACTCTGTGGATATGCAGCCTAGGATTTATTTGAGACCTCGGTGACTACATAAGATATACTTAGACCGTAATGAGCCAATGGAAACGCCAGAGGGACCGGAGCATGATCTCGTTTGAAGAAGTGGATCGCACTCAGTACGAACCGAGCGATAAAGGCATTCGGCGGCGTCGCGAAAGAGTGGGGGCCTCACTATGCGAACCGTTGCCGGACGGGTCGCCGCGGGCGAGCACGGAAAACGGCGCGTCGGAGTGGATATTCGGGCGTTTCAACGCTACTTCGAATCGCATGAGCCGAAGGTCGAGACGTTGGCCGCCGTTGCTCGGGCGCTCGACTTCGACGAACCGGGATTGTTTGCACGCGCCTTCCGTCGCGAACTCAACGCCGGCGAACTTCGCAAAGAGTGCGGCGATATCGAGGCGGCCATTGCGTTGGCGAGGCGTCTTTTTGGTGCGAGGGCAAAGGCAGCGGCGAAGGCGTTCCACGAGCTTATGGCGGGCGACGATAGGACGCTATGCCAACAAGTCTGCAGCGAAAGCGTGATCGCACGCCACGGCATCCGTGACCGGCTTCCCGCGGAGGGCGATGACCCAGAAGATGATCCCTATGCACCATCCGACTATCTCTTCGGACTGTGGTTGGGTGCAGTTCATTTCGTGTTGGACTCGGAGCGGCGCTTTTCGTTTTTCGACTTCCTCGGCAAAAAGTTTTACGGCGCGGTTGAGCTAGGGCATGAGCGGTTCTCGCATCTGCTCTCAGCCCAAGAAACATTGGGCCTTCGGCCCGTCAGGCTAAGAAGAACGCGGAAATCGTTTGGCGTCTCATAAGCCCACCGGGGCACGTCTCACCCCTGGGCCGACCTTATGACCGGGAACGTTTAAAACGACATGAGGTGGCTCGAAAAGCCTCACTAAAAACGTATTATGCGACCATCACGGCGCGGGATAAGGAAAAACGATAAACCATGACCATCTACAAACGCGAATCTGGCAACTATGCGGTCGCGATTGACCTCACGCCGACCGCTACCGGCGGGCGTCGCCGGAAAAACGTCGGTACGTATCGGACGAAGGACGAGGCCAAGAAGGCGGAAACGGCGGCGCTCGCTGAGCGTGATCGCGGCGTCGATCTCGACCCGGCGCGCGTGACCGTCGACGAGCTTATGGAGAAGTACATTACGCGCTGCCGCACCAAGGCGTTGGCAACAAAGACGATTGAACGGTATGAGGAGCTTGCGAAATGCCACGTCGTGCCGGTGGTTGGCAAGGTTGCGCTCGCGAAGCTGAACCCGACGCAGATAACCACCGTCTATACGCAAGCGGCTAAGAAAGGGCTAAGCCCGAAAAGCGTTCGGCACGTACACGGCCTTTTGCACGCGGCGCTCGATTGGGCTGTCGAGCATAGCCTTTGCGTTCGCAACGTCGCCGACGTAGCCAAGCGCGATCTCCCGAAGGCGCAACGCTCGCCGGCGAAGGCGCTCACCGAACCAGAGGCGCGTCGTTTACTCGATGCTGCGGCTGGCACCCCGTGGTCCGCGTTCTTTACGCTCGCGCTATGTACGGGGCCCGGCGCGCCGAGCTTGCGGCGCTTCGTTGGTCAAACGTTGACCTCGAACGGGGCACGGTCACGATCAGCGAAAGCGTCGTTCGAACGAAGGCGGGCCTAGAGTTCAAGGGCACTAAGACCGGAAGCGTGCGCGTCGTGCCGCTCAACGGGCTCGCAGTCGCTGCGCTCCGGTCCCACCGCGCGACACAGAACGCGGGTCGCCTCCATGAGGGCCACCGTTTCCAAGCCCGCGGCCTAGTTTTTACGGACGACCTTGGCCGGCCGTGGAATCCGGGATCGATCAGCAATGCCTTCGACCGCCTAGCGCGCGAAACTGAAGATTTCCACGCGGCGACTTCACGATGCCCGGCATACGGCGGCGACCTGGCTACTGCAAAGCGGCGTGGACGTTCGGACCGTCGCTGCCCTGCTTGGTCACAGCAGCCCCGTGACGACGCTCAACACCTACGCCCACGTCATGCCAGGGGCCGAGGCCCGCGCCGTCGAGGCCATCGCCGAACGCCTTGGCCGGGCCGGATCAGAGGCTTCCTGACGCGGAATGGCTACCGAATGGCTACCGTGGGCCTCTAAACAGCAAAAAACGCCCAAAAACTAATGGGATGGCCGGGAGTCGAACCCGGATGCTCCTTCGAGCAACGAATTTTAAGTCCGTCGTGTCTGCCGATTCCACCACCATCCCAATAGCATTACTGCCGGTAGTGCTCGACGATGCCCTCGCTGCGAATGTGAGCGACGCTCGGATCTTGGCCCGCGTCGCGGCGGGCACGGCGCTGGCGCAAGAGATCCCAATATTGGTCGAGCTGCACAGAAATGGCATCGAGACGCTCGCGGTCGTCAGCCGTCAGCTTGCCGTCCTCTCCGTGCTCTAGCAAATGGTGTTCTTGTTCGACGAGACTCTCGATATGGTTGCGTATCTCGCTATCGTTCATGGACGAAATCCCCTTCGTGTTTCCGAACCTGCGCGCACGGCCTGAGTCGCTCCTCCCGCCGCATCCCGTTCCTGCAAAAGGACTCCGAGAAGCAAATCCGCAGTGGTCGCGACTCCTTCGTTACGACCCAGTGTCTCGAGCGCGGCGTCGAGCACGATAATTCCAGCCGGAATAATGTCCGCGCGCTGCGGCTTCATTCCCGTCACCTCCTTACGATTCTCGAGCTTCATTGCCAAGAGCCGTTCGAGCGTGCGCTGCAAATCGGCGCGCGTAAGCGGAAACGATGCCGGGGGCATATGGCGTCCCCTCACGATCGCCGCGGCAGTCGTGGCGGTTCCGCCTACGAAAGCGAGCCGTTCGACGGCCGCATACTCGGCAAGTGGCTCGAGCGCTTGCCGCGCGATGTCCCTCGCTTTCGCAACGTCTGCATCGTCGATGGTGCCGTCGCGGCCGGCAAGGGCCGGCACAGCTTCGGTCAAACGCACGGCCCCGATCTCGCAGGAAACGACGTCTTGAGGCTGCAGCGAATCACCAACTGCATACTCGGTGCTTCCGCCGCCCATGTCGAGCACGCCGACCCGCTCGCCGCGCAACGTACCGAACGCAGTCAACGCACCGCGATACGATGCCGCCGCTTCCTCTTCTCCAGACAAGACGCGCAGGGGAACGCCGAGCAATGCCGATACGCGCTCCGCGAACTCTTCTTGGTTCTCGGCCCTTCGTAGCGCGCTGGTGGCGACGGCAAAGAGGCGTACGTAATGGCCTCTGACCGCGCGCGCGAGTTGAGCAATCACATCGAGCGTCCGCTTCATCGGCTCTTCTCCGAGCCGTCCGCGCTCGCCCAAGCCTTCACCGATCCGCGTGCCGGTCGACCTCGCGAGCTCGACGCGCGGATTCTCTAGCGCGACGTCGGCTAGAAGCAAGCGCGTCGAATTCGTGCCAATCGACACGATTGCGTATCGTTTGCTCAACGGCGCACCGCGAAAAGCGCTCCTAGCGGCCCTGCTGCTTTGCTTCGAAGAGCGCGGCTCGGCGTTTCTTTCTCAAGAAATGCCGCTCCGCCGCGGGGAGAGCGTCGGCCGGCTCCCACTCTTCGGTGCTCTTGAGGAAAGACGAAATCTGTTCTTCGAGCGCGTCGTCCCGAAGCTGGGGCGCGAGCGAAACGGCGCGACGCCGTCCCTCGCGCCGCACCTCAAATGCAAGCCGCTTGTGACGAGCGAGCGATCGTTGGTACTGATCGCGATGTGTTTCGACGTCGGACGCGCTCGCGCTGGCGAGATCGCCGTCATCGAGGCGCACCGTCGCGCCGTACGCGTTGAGGTTGATGACGATGCCGCCCGAAGTGTCGCTCACGGATCAGATTGTGAGCCGCTGGTGGATTCGCCGCCGGACGGAGGTTGGGGAGAAACGAAAATGAGAGCTTCGTTCGGTCCGACCAGCCGCAGGCGATCGTGAATCTCGGGAATCGTCCCCTGCGGGTCGCGAAGACGCCGTAACTCGCGCTGTTGTTCTTCGCGGCGCCGTTGGAGTGCCGTGATATCCGAGTGAATCGCCGATAGCTCGCGCGCGGCGGACAGATTCTGCTCGATGGCTCGGGCAAACTGGATAGCAACCAGCGTCACGACGAGCATAGTGAAAGCCGCAACGGTTACACGGCCCGCAAGGCGGAGCGCGGGTAGTGCGCGCCCCATCACTGCGGCGTTCCTATCGGTTCGAAACCTTCCACCCTCCACTCGCCCAATCGGCGATATTTTCGATACCGCTCGTCGAGCAGTCTCTCGATGGAAAGCGCAGATAGCCGCTTCAGAGCCGCCTCGATAGAATCGAGCGTGCGCGTCACCACGTCTTGCGGATTTCGGTGGGCGCCACCGAGCGGCTCGGCGATTATCTCGTCAACGACACCGAAGCGGTGCAGGTCATCGGCTGTCAACTTCAACCGAGACGCCGCTTCTTCCGCCTTGCTCGCGTCCGACCACAGGATCGCGGCGCAGCCTTCGGGCGACGCCACCGAGTACGTGCTGTACTGTAGCATGAGCACGCGATCGGCGATCGCCAGCGCCAGGGCTCCGCCCGAGCCGCCTTCACCCACAATGGCAGCAACGATTGGAACCCGCGCCGTTGTAAACGTCTGCAGGCATGTCGCGATCGCCTCCGACTGCGCGTGCTCTTCGGAGCTTATCCCGGGGTCGGCGCCTTTGGTATCTACGAACGTGACGATCGGCATGTTTAAACGAGCTGCGAGCCGCGCAAGCCTACTCGTCTTACGATAGCCTTCCGGCGTGGGCATGCCGAAGTTTCGCCGCAAATTCTCTTTGGTATCCCGTCCGCGCTGCTGGCCCACGACCATAACCGCGCGCGAGCGCAAGAACGCGAAGCCGCCGACGATCGACGGATCATCGCGATAGTGGCGATCGCCGTGCAGCTCGTCGAACCGGTCGAAGCTCGAGATGTAATCGAGGGAGGTCGGGCGAGCGGGATGGCGCGCCATATGCACCTTTTCCCAGGGGGAGAGCGTGCCGAAGAGCTCCTGCAGTATGGCTTGGTACTTCTCTTCGAGGGCGGCAATCTCGGTGGACATGTCACGGGGCTGAGCTGCCGAAGCTTCGCGCAGCTCGGCGATCCGCCGCTCTAGCTCGAGCAAGCCTTTTTCGCGCTCGACGATGATGTTATTGCTCACGGACCACGTATTCGAACAATCGAACGAGCGTCTCTTTGAGCTTGCGGCGATCTACGACCATGTCGATGGCGCCTTTCTCCAGCAAAAACTCGGCCGTTTGGAACTGATCGGGCAAGCGTTGCCGAATCGTCTGCTCGATCACCCGCCGTCCGGCAAAACCAATCATCGCTTTCGACTCGGCCACGACAACGTCGGCTTGAAACGCAAACGATGCCGCCACCCCGCCGGTAGTCGGGTCCGTGAGAACGGCTACGAAAAAGTTGCCGTCTTCCATGAATCGCGCGACTGCTGCTGTTGTCTTCGCCATCTGCATGAGCGCAAGCATGCCCTCCTCCATGCGGGCGCCCCCCGACGCGGTGAAGATCACACAGGGTACCTTTCGTAGGCGTGCCTCTTCCAGCAGCAGCGTGATTCGTTCGCCCGTGACGCGGCCCATCGTGCCGCCGCGGAAGTGAAAATCCATCACTGACAACGCGACGGGAAAGCCTCCAATCGTCCCAAAGCCGCAGACCACCGATTCCGACAGGCCGCTTTGTTCGCGATCCGTTTTCAGCTTTGCTTGATACGCCTTCTTGTCGGACCAGCCCAGTGGGTCGCTCGCCATCACCTCGTGGCCGATTTCCACAAAGTCTCCGTCTACTATCGAGGCGATACGATCGTAGGCACCCATTCGGAAGTGATATCCGCACCGAGGACAGACGTCGAGATTTGCCGCCAAGTCGCGCCGGTAGAGCACTTCACCGCACTTGAGACATTTGCTCCACATCGCCGCTTCGTTGCGCTGCGCCTCTTTGGCGCGGCGGGTGCGCAGCCACTCCGGCATCGGCATCAGGCTTTGCGCGCCTTGGCCGGCTGGGGCAGGAGCAATGCCCCGTAGAGGCGTGCGAGCTGTTTGAGATAGTTGAAAACCTCTCGCTGGTTGAGCTTCGAGACGCCCGCGACCCGATCGATAAATACGTACGGAATTTCAATTGCCTGATCGTATCGTGCCTTTGCGATAACCTCGAGCCCTATTTTGAAACCGATCGGATCGAGTGTCACGCCGGCGAGCGCATCGCGGCGGACGAGGAAGTATCCGCTGGTAACGTCCTTAACGGGCGTGAGCGGTCGCGCGAGCCAGCAAGCGACGCGCGATGTGATCACACGATGCGCCGGCCAATTCACGATCCCGCCGCCGGGGACGTAGCGACTTCCGACAGCCAATCCATATTTGCCCGTCTCCAAGGCGGCAACCATACGGGGGAATACGGTCGGGTCGTGACTGTAGTCGGCGTCCATCGCACCGAGCGCCACCGACTCAGGCCGCGCCAGTTCCCAACCCTCGATGACCGCGCTCGACAATCCCAGCTTGCCGCGGCGGTGGAGGCAACGAACGGGCAGGCTCGCAGAGAGCTCGTCGACGATGGCGCCCGTACCGTCGGGAGAGTTGTCATCGACGACGATGATTTCGCCGTCGAGTGAGTGCGCGCGGAACGTGGCGTCGAGCGCGGCTATGAGCTTTCGGATACCGGCGGCCTCGTTGTACGTCGGAATAACCATTGAGAATGGAAGCGGCATGACGAATCGCTGATTCTACGACGCCAAGGCGCCTATCACCGCCAAAAGCGCCACGGCAGCGGTGTCCGTTCGCAGAATGCGGCGGCCAAGTGAGAGTAATACGGCCCCGTGCCGCGCGGCACGCTCCGCTTCGTCGTGCGTGAAACCACCTTCCGGTCCCACTACCACGAGCACGCTTCCGTGGGCAGGAAGCGCGCCGAGAAGTCGTTCCCGCAACGGAAGCGGCGCAGCCAGCTCCCATGCAAACAACACGGCTTCGTATTCTTCAAACCGCTCGAGCAGCGCGTCGAACTTCAAAGGCGCGCGTATTTCGGGAACGTCGCGCCGGCCGCTTTGCTGAGCGGCGCTTCGCGCCAGGCGTTGCCATCGCGCAAGCTTTTCGAGACCGATTGTTTGCCCGACGCTTCGCTCTGAATAGAACGGAAGGAACGAGTTCGCGCCGAGTTCGGTACCCTTCTCGATAACGAACTCCATCCGCCGTCCCTTCGGCACGGCCTGCGCAACGTCGAGCACCGGCGCTGCATCCGCACGACCCGCGTCGAGAGCTTCTAGTAGGGTAGCGCGAACGACTCTTCCCACGCCGTCGATCGATGCGACAAAGGCGGTCCCGCCGGAGTCCACAATCTCGATGCGGTCTCCATTGCGCAGGCGCAGCACTCGCGCGATTTTGCGCGCGTCGCTGCCGCCGATCTCCACGACGCTGCCGACATCTCGCACCCCCTCGACGAAGAAGCGGCGAGCCGCCCTCAACTCACTGCGGACGGAACGCGTCCTTCACACGCTCGAAGAACGTACGGTCTTCGATTGCATCGCCCCCGGCGAGCGCGTACTCCTCGAGAAGTTCCCGCTGGTGCTTATTCAACTTCGTCGGAACGACGACGTGAACCGTGACGTGGTGATCGCCTCGCTGCGTTCCGCGAACGCTCGGCATGCCGTACCCGCGCAACCGCACCGTCGTCCCGGATTGGGTACCGGCGGGAAGCGTCAGCTCTACCTCGCCCGCCAACGACGGAGCTTCTATAGTTGCGCCGAGCGCGGCTTCGGTAAAACTAACGGGCACGTCGACGAACGTATCACGTCCGTTACGTCGGAAGAGCGCATGGGGCGCGGTCGTCAAGTAGACGTAGAGGTCGCCCGAAGCTCCGCCGCGGGTGCCCCCTTCCCCATTGCCGGCAATCCGTATGCGCGAGCCGTCGTCGACCCCTGGCGGCACCTTGACCGTCAGTCGCGTTTCGGTTTCTCGGCGTCCGTGTCCGCCGCACGATTCGCACGGCTGCGCAATTACGTGGCCTTCTCCACCGCAGCGCGTGCAGGCGCTCTGCGTGACGATTTGCCCGAGCGGACTTTGCCGTGCCGTTCGTACGGTTCCGCTGCCGCCGCACCGCTCGCACGGCACGATCATCGTTCCGGGCTTGGCGCCGGTTCCTTTGCATGGGTCACACTGCGCCAAGCGGTCGAAGACGATCTCCTTCGTCGCTCCGTGGAACGCCTCTTCCAGCGTAATTTCGACATCGTAGCGCAGATCCGATCCGCGTTCCGGTCCCGCGCGCCGCGGCTGAGCCGCGCCGCGCACGTTTCCAAAGAACATGTCGAAGATGTCGCCGAAAGAGCCTTGGCCGAATCCAAAATCCGCCGTACCTGACCCAGCGCCGTTGCCGACGTAGCCGAAACGGTCGTACTGACCGCGCTTTTTTGGATCGGAGAGCACCTCGTAAGCTTCGTTGATCTCCTTAAAACGGTGCTCGGCTCTCGACTTATCGCGTGCAACGTCGGGATGGTGCTCGCGTGCGAGCGCGCGATAGGCTCGCTTGATGTCGTCCCCCGAAGCGTCTCGAGTGACGCCGAGGATCTCGTAGTAGTCCCTCGTGGGCATGTTATGCGCTTGGTATGTCGTCGGCGTCGGAGAGTCGCTGACTCAATGTTTCTGCGGTACCGGCTGCGAGAGCGAGCAGACGCGCGTACGGCATTCGTCGCGGCCCGAGTATGGAGAGCATTCCCAGTGCATGAGACCCAAAATGGTAAGGCACCGTCACCACCGAGAGATCGGAAAGTTCTTCGCTTCCGAGCTCGTGACCGATCTTGACGCTCGCGGCATCGTCGTTCATGGCGCCGGCAACGACTTCGTAGAGCATCTTTTGCTCCTCGACGATGCGCAAGATGGAGCGCAGTTTTCGAAGATCTTGAAACTCGGGCTGATCCAGCAAGTTCTGAGCGCCGGCCGCGGCGATCGTCGACTGCTCACTCGACCGCGCCGTAAGCGCGGCCGCGACGACGGCGCTGCGAAGATCCTCGGAGACCCCCACTTCTTGCGCGGCGTGGGTGATTTCGCTCTCCGTGACGTCGCGCAGCGAGCAATTCGCAAGTCGCGCGTTGAGTGCGTTGGAGAAGCGCGTCAGATCGTCGGGATGCACTTCGGCGCCAAGCTCGAAGAGACTCTGCGCAGCAACGCCAAGCGATGTTACCACGATCGCGACGCCGGTATGTGGCGAGAGCCAGATCAGCTGAATGTGCTTGAAGAGCGCAGCCTCTTGCTGCGGTTTCGTTACGAAGGCCAAATTATTTGAAAGGCGTCCAAGCAAACGAGTGGTATGGTCGATGATCTCGTCCAACTCGCGGCTAGCATCGCCAAGCTCATCGCGTAGACGGCGGCGGTCATTGTCGGTCAGCTCTTCCGGCTGCATCAAACGGTCGACGTAGGTACGGTACCCGGCATCGGATGGAATGCGCCCGGCCGAAGTGTGGGGCTGGACCAGGTAGCCTCCTGCTTCGAGCTCGGCCATTTCATTGCGGACGGTCGCAGAGCTGATGCCGAGGTTGTATTTTTGCGTTAAGGAATGAGAACCAACCGGCTCGGCGGTGGCAATGTACTCGTAGACCACCGTTGCCAGGATGTAGGCCTTCCGTTTCCCCAATCCGCTACTGTCTATCACGCCCCTTACTGTAGCACTCCCGCAGCGGGAGTGCCAGCCGAAGCGTCAGGAAGTGCTCGCTCAATTGCTTGCGCGAGCTCTGCCCAGCTCAAGCCGCCGACCGATACATAGGTGACATCGCCGTTGGGGTCGAGGACAAGCGTGACCGGTATCGCGGAAACCGAATAGATGTGAAAGACCGCCCCCTCCAAGTCCTCAACCAGCGGCAAGGGGAGTTTCCAAAGGCGTAAGTAGCTCGCTGCGACGTCCGGACGCTCGTCGGAAATTGTCACGACGGCGATGCGGTTTCCGAACGTCTCACGGGCCCGCACGAACTCCTTGAGCTCGGCGGTGCATGCATGGCACCACGTTGCCCAAAAATCGATGATGACGACTCTGCCGCGAAGATCCGAGAGATACTGGTTGCCGTGGGAGGTGGGAAATGCGAAGTTGGGCGGTGGCGCGTCGTAATGGATTGCCGCGAGCCCCGTTGACGGAGCCGTTAGCGCCGCGAGCACGAGTGCAGCTAACATCTCAGACCGCCTGCAACGTTCGGCAGGCATGGCCGTGCCGCCTCGGAACCTGTCGCGCATGACGAGTTCCGCGATCGAAGCTTTGCTTGAAGAGAGCCGGCGCTTTCCCCCCTCGGCGGAATTCGAAGCTCAGGCGAACGTCACGGCCGACGTTTATGCGGAAGCCGAACGTGATTACGTGGGCTTTTGGGCCTCGTGGGCGCGCCGCCTAGAGTGGATCAAGCCTTTCACGATGGCGCTGGAATGGAACGAACCGTTCGCGCGGTGGTTCGCAGACGGACAACTCAACGCATCGGTTAACTGCCTTGATCGGCACGTTCGCTCGGACTGCGGCGATAAGATCGCCTATTATTTTGAGGGCGAAGCGGGTGACCGCCGAACGATCACTTACGGCGAGCTGCTCGACGATGTCAACCGCTTCGCCAACGGGTTACGTAACCTCGGAATTCGGCGAGGCGATCGCGTCGCGGTCTACATGCCGATGATTCCCGAGCTTCCTGTCGCGATGCTGGCGTGCGCGCGAATAGGCGCTGCTCACTCGGTAATTTTCGGCGGTTTCTCGCCCGAATCGATCATTGACCGAGTCAACGACGCGCAATGCGTGGCGCTGATCACTGCCGATTTCGGTTGGCGCCGCGGAAGCAAAGTGCCCCTCAAGCGCAACTGCGATATCGCGATGGAGCACACGCCGTCCATCGCGCACTGCATCGTTGCCCGGCGCGTCGGCGACGACGTCTTCATGGATGAGGGACGCGACTACTGGTGGGACGAGGTGGTCGCCGGTCAATCCACGCAGTGCGAGCCCGAGCCAATGAACGCCGAAGATCTGCTCTTTCTTCTTTATACCAGCGGCACGACGGCCAAGCCGAAGGGCGTAATGCACACGACCGCCGGATATTTGACCCAGGCCGCAATGACCCACAAGCTCGTCTTCGACTTGAAGGAAGACCGCGACGTCTATTGGTGCACGGCCGACATCGGGTGGGTCACCGGACACTCGTATATCGTCTATGGACCGTTGGCCAACGGCGCGACCAGCGTCATATATGAAGGCACGCCGGATTTCCCAGACAAGGACCGCTTTTGGGAGATCGTGGAGCGTTATGGCGTGACGATTCTCTACACCGCACCGACCGCGATTCGGACCTTCATGAAATGGGGCACCGAATACCCGGCACGACACGATCTCTCGTCCCTGCGACTGCTCGGCACTGTCGGCGAACCGATCAATCCCGAAGCGTGGATCTGGTATCGCGAATGGATCGGCGCAAACCGCGTCCCGGTCGTCGACACGTGGTGGCAGACCGAGACGGGCGCCATCATGATCGCGCCGTTACCGGGGGTGACGACGCTGCTTCCCGGCAGCGCGACAAAACCGTTGCCGGGCATCGCGGCCGACATCGTCAACGACCGCGGCGAATCGGTGCCGTTGGGCGGCGGCGGTTACGTCGTCCTGACGCGCCCGTGGCCGGGAATGCTTCGCGGCATCTGGGGCGACGACGAGCGCTACGTGCAAACCTATTGGGCGCGGTTCCCTCACCTCTACTTTGCCGGCGACGGCGGCCGTCGCGATGCGGAGGGCAACTACTGGTTCATGGGCCGCATCGATGACGTCATGAACGTCAGCGGACATCGTATCTCCACGACCGAGGTCGAAAGTGCGCTCGTCGATCATCCTGCCGTCGCCGAGGCCGCGGTCTGCGGAAAACTCGACGAAATGACGGGACAGGCCATCTACGCTTTCGTTTCGCTCAAGGGCGGAGAAAGCGGATCGCCGGAGTTCGCCGACGAGCTGCGCGACCACGCTGCCGCAAAGCTCGGCAAGTTCACGCGTCCCAAGTACATCACCTTTACGCAAGAACTGCCAAAGACGCGTAGCGGAAAGATCATGCGCCGTCTGTTGCGCGATATTGCCGAGGGGCGCACACTCGGGGACACGACGACCCTAGCCGACTCGTCGATCGTCAAAGAGCTCCAAGAGCGTGCGAAGGTCGAGGTCGCCCAGGAAGAATGAGCGCTAGGCATCACTCGCCGTCGAAATAATCCAGCTCGGGACTTGCGCGCACTATGACCGTGTCGCGATCTTTCACGATCGGCGTTTCGAAGTCGACCAGCAGCTTGTCGGAATCCGGATAGTAGCAGGCCTCAGTCGCTTCGGTGCGGCCCAACAGAAGGACCGTCGCCGGGGCGTCGCTTTCATTGAGCAACTGATGGGTGCCGCTCTCGCCAACGGGCAACGCAATGAAATCGCCTTTCCGACAGCGCACGGTCTCAGATAACGCGCGCACGCTGGGCTCACCATCTAGGACGAAGAACATCTCCTCTTCGCGAGCGTGAGAGTGAAGCGGACAGAAGCGGTGCCCGGGTGCCAACGTGCTCACCCGATATCCTAACTTACGCGCGCCGATAACGAACCCCACTTCGGAATCGAGTAACCGAAACGGCTCAGGCTGCGTATCGCGCTCGTCTCGCTCATCGTGAAATTCCAGCTCGTCGAGATTGATGCGATGAAGGCTTGCGCCCGCCCGCGCATACAGAAGCCGGTAGAGCGCGCTGTACGCTCCGCTGAAAATCGAGTGCCCATGGCCTACCAGCAGCCTCTCGGGATTCAGCCGCAGGATCCACCGCAATCCAAGCGCAGCTTTGCGCACGTCGGCGTACTCCGCGTCCGGCAGCAGCGAGAGGGCACCGGCGGGAGTTCCCAGGATGGAGTCACCAACCACTACCGTGCGGTGGGCTGGAATGCTAACCGCGAATTCGTCGTCGCTACTTTGATCCCGCAGCCGAACCGCAAACAGGCCGGACGAGATTTCTTCTCGGTGGCTCGGTTCCCTCACGATCACGGCGTGGTACCGGCTCGCGAACGCTTGCGCGTCGCGTTCGAGGCGGGGCGTGGTCACGACAATCTTTGCGACACCGCCCAGCCTCTCGATTTGCGCGTGCGCGGACTCATCGAGAGGCAGCGGATCGATGACCGTACTGCCGGCCGCTGTGGAAAAATAATAGCTGTTGGAGAGCAGCGAACGCCCTTGCTGACGCTGTGACCAAACGTATGCATCTGGAATACTAAGCGGTTCTAACATGACACACCTCGGCGAGTCGCGGCCACTTTCTTTCCCTCTCAGGAGGTTTGGCCTCCCGGCAGCCCGTTCATCCGCGCGCCGGGCCGCGACGTTCTCTTCTAGTGACAGCTCTGCTGGCCGGCCTCGCGTTGCGCGGTCCAGGCCCGGCCCAACTGCAACGTCGAAGGCTGGACGCCGTTATGCCCGCGGCCGGCCTCAGTGACGAAGATCTAGCCATAGCGTTCGCAGCGCACGAACGCTGGGCTTTCGCGCAAGCCTATCGGCAATACGCGTCGCTCCTCTATTCGGCCGCCTACAACGTGCTCGGCAACGGCGAAGACGCGCAGGATTGCGTTGGAGATGCGATCGCCAGGCTCTGGCGTTCACCCCACGCATATTCATCGGCACGGGGCAGTCTGCGAAGCTTTCTCGTCGTTTGCGTTCGCAATGAGGCGATCTCGCGCCGGCGGCAGCAGGGACGCCGGACGCGCCTCGAGCGGCGGCTCGCCGCCATGCCTGCGGAACACGATGAAATACGGCTCGCCGATCCGATCGAACACGATCGGGTCCGCCGCGCGCTACTCACACTCGCGCCCGAGCAGCGCGCGGCGCTCACGCTAGCGTACTACAAAGGGATGACTCAGACCGAGATCGCCGCGGAACTGAAAGAGCCGCTGGGCACGATCAAGAGCCGCATAAAGCTCGGCCTGCGCAAGCTGGCGTCGGCCCTTGAGTCGGTCTGCGGTGCGGGGAACGACCGCTCGTGAACCAGGACCACATTGCAGACCGTGCCGAGCTGTATGCGCTCGGTGCGCTCGACCCGGGCGAGAACGCGACGATCGAAACGCATTTACGCCAGTGTTCGAGCTGCGCGCGAATCGTCGGTTCGGCCGAACACGATGTCGCGTTGATCGCTTCGAGGGAAACGCGCCGAAACGCGCCGCCCGAGTTGGCCGGGCGTATCGAGCGCGCGCTTGTAAACCAGTCAGAGCCCCTTCTGCGCACCGGCCGCCATGCGTGGAGGCTTTCCGCAGCCCTCGCTGCCGCTCTGCTTATCGGTCTTCTGCCGTCAGCGTATTTCTGGTCAGAGTACCGCACGCTGCACGGCGCCATGCTCGCCCAGAACTCGGCCATGGAGCGTCTGGCGAGCGCAGCCCATCGAACCTCCATATTCCAGGCAGCACGCGGTACTTCGCGAGCCGAAGTGATCTACGGGACGGACGGCTCCTGGTACCTCGTCGTCGTGCGGGATCCGTCTCGAACGCTTTCGGTCGCGTGGATGCACGACGGCAAGCGCACGATGCTCGGCCAGCGCGATTCCTAGGGGTAATCTCGCCATGCTTTACCTTCCGAAGAGCCATCGCATGGATCGACTCGCACTCATGGATGGAGATCGGATCGTTGCTCAAGCGACTCTTTCGTGGCAAAGAACAGTTCCAAGTCGTCAAGGCGCTCGATCCGTGTAGCCGGAGGCAGCGCGGAGAGAATGGTCGTGCCGTAACGGGTTGAGGCGGCACGGCCGTCGAGCAACGCGACGAGACCTCGGTCGCTGCTGCTGCGGATGAGTCGCCCGAAACCCTGCTTGAGGCGCACGGTGGCCGCCGGAATCATATAGTGCTCGAAACCGTCGAGACCGCGTGCCTCGAGCGCGCGTACGCGAGCCATGACGAGCGGATCGCTCGGGGACGGAAACGGTAACCGGTCGATGATCACGCAAGAGAGCGCATCGCCCACAACGTCGATGCCTTCCCAAAACGTCGCGGTGGCAAAGAGCACCGCGCCCGGCGTCCGCCTAAACCACTCGAGCAAATGCGAACGCGGCAGGTCGCCTTGTAATCGCACCGGAAAGGCGAGGCGCTCGGACACCAGACGGTGGACCTCACGCATCCGCGCATACGAGGTGAAGAGGACGAACGCGCGCCCCCGGGTCCGGTCGAGACACTCTTCCACGATCGGCGCTGCGCGCCGTGCAAACTCTGAGGATTTCGGATTTATCTCGGCGGGCGCGATGAAGAGCCGTGCCTGACGCGCGTAATCGAAGGGGGACCGCGCAATGAGCTCTTGCGTATCGTCAATGCCGAGCCTCTGCCGCACAAAATCGAACGATCCGACCGTCGTGAGCGTTGCGCTTGTGAGGACGACGCTCTGCGCGCGCGAGAAGAGCGTCGCTCGCAAGAAGTCTGCGACGTCGTGCGGCGCGCTATTCACGCGGTACCGCCCGTCTGTATCGCTGCGTTCTACCCACGAGATCGTTTCCGGAATGCCCGCTTCGGCACGATCGATTACCGATTCGTGCGCGAGCACCAAGCGCAACGCGAGGTCCCGCCTGCGTTCGCCTTCGGCGGGATCGTCAACGCTTCTCTTTAAAGCTGCAGGCGAGTTTGCAAAGAGCCAGTTCTCTAAGCGATAGAGCTCCTTGCGCATAGCTTCCAACGCCGGCCAGGCTTCTTCGTTTGCCGGAAGAGGATAACGATCTCCCTTCACCAGCGCAAGTACCGACTCGAGCCTTGCAACGCAACCGTCAAGCGCCGCGTCGAACGCGGTCGGCAGCTCGTAGACCCGGCGAAGCTTTCGCAGCATCCGGCCAATCGTCGCGCCCGACAATACGGCGGTCAGCGCGTCGGTGGCCCAGCGTTCGCATTGATGTGCTTCATCGAGCACGACGACGTCGTAGGGAGGCAAGAGGCCTCCGCCTACGGCAAGGTCCAGGAAGAAGAGCGCGTGATTGACGACCACGAGGTCGGCGTACTTTGCCTCGTCCCGCTTGGCGAAGAAAAAGCAGTCGCGAAAATGCTCGCAGAGTTCCCCGATGCACTCGTCAGCGTCGGCGTCGAGCTGCTCCCATTCGGCAGCCGGCGGCACGAAACCAAGCTCGGCTCGATCGCCGGTCCGCGTGCATTCGGCCCAATCCCAGATTTGCTGCATGGAACGCGACGGGGCGAGCAATCGGTCCGCGCGCAATCGCCCCAGCTTTTGGCGGCAGAGATAATGCGCTCTTCCTTTCAGTAAGGTAACGCGCAACGGGATGCCGAGCGCCGATTGCACCAGCGGAATATCTTTGTGTACGAGCTGCTCTTGGAGCGCGATCGTCCCCGTCGAAACCACGACTTTCTTCCTGCTGCGGATTGCCGGAACCAAATACGCGAGCGATTTTCCGACGCCGGTGCCCGCTTCGACCAGCGTGTGCATTCCTTCCATGATGCCGCGCTCGACGAGCTGCGCCATCGCAAGCTGCCCCGAGCGCGGCTCGAAGCCTGTTAACGTGCGCGCGAAGGGACCCGCGGCGCCGAAGACCTGCTCGAGCGTACTCGTCACTGCACTCGATGCTGCGGGTCGCTCGGCGTCTCGTATTCTGTTTCGAGCTCTCGGCCGCTCTGCGCGTCGACGACCAGCGGGGCGACGCGCCGCGGCGGAAAGTAGAGCACGTACGTGAGCGCAAACCCCGCCAACAAACCCGCGACATGCGCTTGCCAAGAGATTTGCGGGACGGTGAACGTAATTATGAGGTTTAAAACGAGGATGCCGATATTGGCGCGAACCAGATTCATCCCAGGCTTTCCAAGCTTGAACCCGATCGCGAAGAGCGCGCCGAAGAGTCCGAAGATCGCGCCGCTCGCGCCGACCGTCGGAACCATCGGGTCGCTAAAATAGACAATGCCCAAGCCGGAAACGACGAGCGAGAACATGTAGACGACGAACATACGCCACGACCCGAGCGCAAGCTCGATAAATCGTCCGAGAAACCAGAGCGACATCATGTTTACGCCGATATGGAGCAGTCCGCCATGCAGAAATGCGCCCGTCACGATGCGCCACCATTGGCCGTCCTGCAGAACCGCGGCCGGAATCAGCGCGCCGGCAACCAGCACTCGCTCCATTCCGCTACTGGGTGCTCCAAAGGCGGAGAGCATTCCGGGGCCGGCCACGGAGATTTCCCAAAGATATCCGATGATATTGACGGCGATCAGGAAACGCGTGATCACGCGATCATTACCGTGCGCGCGAGCTCGAGCGAGATGGCATGGCGCTCGCCCTCGACGTCAATCGTTACCGGTCCGCCGAGCGGGGCCTTTTCCACGACGCAGAGACGGACCCCCGGCCGAACTCCGACTTGGCCTAGGTACCGCAAAATCTCCGGCATTTGCTCGGTCACGCCGGAGACGGTGACTTTTTCTCCGGTTTCGACTTGAGCCAGCGGAATGCCGATGCGCACGGGTTCGGTTAGATCAGCCGGTGGAATCGGATGCCCGTGCGGGCAAGTCTTCGGGTCGCCCAGCGCCGCGATCAAGCGCTCCTCAACACGCGGCGTGATCGCATGCTCGAGAATGCACGCTTCGGCGTAGACTTCGTCCCACGGCATGCCGAGCACGTCGGTGAGGAGACGTTCCGCCAATCGATTGCGGCGGACGACTCCCACCGCGATCTCGAGGCCCTTTCGCGTCAATTTGATGTCGCCGCGCACTTCGTGTTCGACGTATCCGTCATTGACCAGCTTCTTGAGCATCCCGGAAACCGACGCCGGCGCGACTCCGAGCTCGGTGGCTAATGCCGACGTGGTGACGCCCGGGCCTTCACGCTCCAGACGGTAGATGGCCTTCATGTACATTTCGAACGACTCGGCAAAGTGGGAATGCGAGTGTCCCGGCATAGGAACTTTAACTTCTCGGAGCGACGCGGAGTTCCGCAACCGCCGCCGCAAGCTGCGCCTCCATCGCCCGCTTTTCGTGCTCGGCGGCAAACGACGCGTTGACGGCGTTGCGCGCGTAACGCTCCAGCCCGGCCGATCCGGCAACGTCCTCTACGATTGCGTACTCCCGCTCGATCGAGGTGTGGAACAACGCCGGATCGTCGCAATCGATGGTCACGATACAGCCGCGGCGGTCGAAATCGAGGAAGGGATGGGGATGACCCGGCAGTCCGGCACCTGTTAGACGGTTCGACGTGGGACAAATCTCGAGTGGAATACCGCGGGCCGCAAGAAGGTCGACAATACTCGGGTCCTCGAGCGCCCGAATGCCGTGCCCGATCCGCTGTGCGTGCAGCAGCTCAACAGCGTCGAGCACACTCGCCGGTCCATCGGCCTCGCCGGCATGCGCGACGCAATGCAGTCCGTGCGCACGCGCGTATGCAAAAGGATCGACGAAAGACCTCGCGGGAAACCGCGCTTCGTCGCCGCCAAGCGAAATGCCGATCACGTCTAAATCAATCATGCCGGCCATCGCGCGTACCGTTTTCATTGCGTTGGCCGCGCCGAAGTTGCGGGTGAGATCGGGCAAGAGTTTGAACGTCGCGCGCGGCCGCGCGGCGCGCAGCTCGCCGACAATCGCCTCCATCGTGGACCGAATGTCGAGTTCCGGATTGAAGAACGTCCAGACTGACGGCGAAACGAAGAGCTCGCCGTAGATCACCCGTTGCTTGAGTGCGTCCTCCACGAACTCGCGCGCGAGCCGCGCGTAATCTTCCGGCTCTTGTAAGGACCGGTTGACGGCAGCGAAGATGAACAAAAACTCATCGAGATCTCTAAACCGGTACGGATTAGATCTTTGAACGGGGCCGGCCGCCTCGTCGGTAAACGCTGGGTTGGCGACGGCACCCGCCGGACGATAGCGAAGCGGCACGCCGTGCTTTTCCGCGAGCTCGACGAACGTCGAACCACGCAAGCTTCCCTCGAGGTGGCAGTGCAAGTGAACTTTGGGCAGCGATGCCGCGAGCGAGCAGAGTGCCATCCCGTTGCTTTCGGCATCGGTCCGGCGGGCACCGCGCCGGAGCGCTTGCGGCGGGAGGGGCGAAACCCGAGCCGTCGTATTGTAGTCGTTCTTATCGCGGGGTGGAGCAGTCCGGTAGCTCGTCGGGCTCATAACCCGAAGGACGGTGGTTCAAATCCACCCCCCGCAACCAATTAAAGAGAGTCGAGCGTCAGTCTTCCACGCCCGATTTCAAAGTCGGCCATGCCGTAATAGATGTCGAATTCCCGTTCGCCGCGGCGGTCGATGCCGCTTGGAAAAACAACGTGGCCAACGGCGCCGTGAAGCTCGGGGCCGGATTTTGGAACGAAGAGCGGGTGCGGCGACCGAAAGACGATGCGGTCGAGCCGTTGCGCGTCGTGGATGATGACGCCCGCACAGTACCGTAATAACGCGACGCCGTCCGGGTGCGAAAGCTCGTCGACACCATGAATTACCGAGAGCCAGCCTTCGGCGATGCGAACCGGCGGCGCTCCGGCGCCGACCTTGATCGTTCCCCAGTTCGCTGGCGGCATCTCGAGGCGATGCGTTTCGGTGGCCACACAGAGCGCGTTGATGTCGGCTCGAACCGCGTCGAGCGGAGCGTAGGCGATGGAAATCCCTTCACGCCGGCTCGGCGGCAACGCCTCGATCGCTAAAAGCGTTTCCTTAGCATCACCGGGGAGTTGAAGCGTTGGACGATGATAGAAAGCGAGCGACTCAACCCCGGCCGGTGAGACCACCGGTTCGGGAAAGATGACGGCATCTTTATCGGCGAAGGGTTCGTCGCTGCCTTGAAATTGCAGCAGTCCTAACCGCTTCCAGAGCAGGCCATCTTCCGAGATCGCGACTGCAACTTCGGGGCCCCGCGGCCCAAATGCAACGTATGCCATCACGTACCGATCGATAGCCGCGACGAAAGTGACGCGCGGATCTTCACAGCCATATCCGCCGGGCGCGTCCCGCAGTTCGTATGGCGCTTCCGGCTCGAGCGCGAATCCGCGGAACTCAACTTCCAAAGAGCCGTCGCTGCGCTCGTTTGCGCGAAACGAGCCGATGCGGGAAATGTTTCCGGGCGCCACCATGCGCGGATAGAGCTGCAGTGCGTCGTCGCGAAGGCGCGTGCAGGCAGGGTTCAAGGTTCCCATGCGTCCGAGCGTAGCGCTCGGCTTCAGGACGATGCCCGAGCGCGCAAACTTCAAAGCAAGCCGGTCTCTTTACCGACCCGCTCGAACGCCGCAAGCGCCCGATCCATCTCATCCTTGGTGAGCGCGGCGCTAATCTGCACGCGGATGCGCGCGGTCCCCTCCGGCACGACCGGATAGCCGAATCCGGTGACGAAGACGCCGGTCTTCAGCAGCTTGTCGCTGATCGCAATCGCAAACGCCGTCTCACCTACGATGATCGGCACGATGGCGCTTTCGGTGATCAGCGGCTTGTAACCAATGCGCTCGAGGCCGGCGCGAAAGTATCGGGTTTTGTCGCGCAGGTCCCGCACGAGCTCGGGATGCGTCTCGAGGTAATCGATGGCCGCAAGCGAGCTGCACGCTACCGTCGCCGGCAGCGCGTTTGAGAAAAGCTGCGGCCGCGAGCGTTGGATCAGCGTATCAATCAAGGCGCTGCTGCCGGCAACGAATCCGCCAGCCGCGCCGCCCAGCGCTTTTCCGAGGGTGCCCGTGATCACGTCGACTTCGCCCGTGAGCCCGTAATGTTCGACCGTGCCCCGTCCGGTCTCGCCCATCACGCCCGTCCCGTGAGAATCGTCTACGACGACGATCGCGCCGTATCGCTTCGCGAGCCCGACGATCTCGGGAAGCTTTGCGAGATCGCCTTCCATCGAGAAGACCCCGTCGGTCACGACGAGGATCGGAAAGCAGCCCGCGACGCTCTTGAGCTTTGCCTCGAGCTCGCCCATGTTCGCGTGTTTGAAACGTTCGCGACGCGCCTTAGAGGCTAGCCGAACACCGTCGATGATTGATGCGTGGTTGAGCTCATCGGAAACGATCGCCGACCCCTCGTCGCAAATCGTGGGAAAGAGGCCGGTATTGGCATTCCAGCACGAAACATACGACAGGGCCGCCTCCGTCCCCAAGAATGCCGCGATTCGGCTTTCCAGGACTCGGTGGATGTCGAACGTACCGCAGATGAAACGCACCGATGCGGTGCCCGCGCCGTACTTATCCAGCCCGCGCTTTCCGGCTTCGATGACTTCCGACTGATCCGCCAAACCCAAATAGTTGTTGCTGGAAAGAACGATGACGTCGCCGGCCTCTTCCATATGGACTTCCGGAGCCATCGGTGTCGTCAAGTGACGAAGATGCTTGTAAGTTCCCGCTTTCTTGAGCGCCTCGAGATCGGTTTGCAGCTTCTCTTCGAACGCTTGATTCATGACTTGGCAATGTCTCCTTTAAAATCGAGAACGATCTTGACCGACTCTCCCTTTTCCATCAGGTCGAAGGCTCGGTCAAACTCCGTGTACGGCAGCACATGCGTAATGATCGAGCTGGGATCGACTCGGCCGCTCTTGACCAGCGCTTCGGTCTGGTACCACGTTTCGAACATGCGCCGTCCATTGACCCCTAGCACCGTAAGCCCTTTGAAAATGATGCGCTCGGCCAGATTCAAGTTGACGTTGCCGGCGGGAATCCCGAGCAGCGCGGCGGTTCCACCATTACGGAGCAGCTGCAAGCCTAGATCGATCGCGTCGCCGCTGCCCGACATCTCCAGCAGCACGTCCGCACCGTCGCCGCGAGTGCGTCGCTTGATCTCTGCAACGAGATCGCTTTGATCGGCGAGGAAGGTTGCGTCGGCGCCAAGGCGTTGCGCGAGCTCGAGCTTGGCGCGATTAACGTCGATTGCGTACACGGCAGTCGCTCCTGCAGCGCGCGCGACCGGGATCGCCATAAGGCCGATCGAGCCGACGCCCGTAATAGCGACGCTTTTGACGCTGACGCCGGCGGACATCACCGAATGAACGGCGTTGCCAAGCGGGTCGAATATTGCGGCACATTCGTCAGGTATCGCTGGATCGAGCCGCCACACATTGTACTCGGGGACCGCGACATATTCGGCGAAGGCGCCGTCGCGATCGACGCCGACAATCTCGACGCGTTCGCAAATGTGCGCTTGCCCGGTGCGGCAGAGAAGGCACGTGAGATCGGCGATGTGTCCTTCTGCGGAGACGCGCTCCCCGACGCGAATCGAGCGCACCGCAGCGCCGACCGCGGCAACCGTTCCCATGAACTCGTGTCCGACCACGAGCGGGGGCTTGATCCTGCGCTGGGCCCAGGAATCCCACGCGTAGATGTGGCGGTCCGTTCCGCAGAGACCGGCCTTCTCAACGCGGATCAATACGTCGCTGGGGCCGATCTCGGGTACCGGAACCTCGGTCAAGAGAAAGCCGGGGGCCGAGCTCGGCTTGACGAGGGCCCTCATCGTCAAAGGCATGAGGGCGCGGTAATTTCACGCGAGTGCGCGGGAAACCCCGGCGGACTACTACTCCTTCGAGAAAACGGCGAGATCGCGTGCCGTAATGAAGACCTCTTCGTCTTTACGAAGCGCGAGATCGCGGAAACGCTCCTGCGCCATCTCGACGTGAACCGCCGCACCCCACTCGGTGACTGCCTCGACCTTGACGAACGGGCCGGCTGCATGGATGTGCTTCGTCGTGGCGCGAAAGTGGTTGGCTCCGTTCGGGTGGCGCGTGATCTCCAAAGCGTGAGGCCGTACGAAAACGATGTGTCCCGGTTTCCTCCCGATCGATGCGGGCCATCCCGTTTTCGACTCGTCCGTGAAACAGATTGACGTTTCCCAAGAAGTTATAGACAAATGAAGTGGCGGGACGATTATAGACTTCGTCGGGCGTACCGACCTGTTCGATCCGCCCGCCATTCATGACCGCGACCTGGTCGGCGACTTCCAGAGCTTCGTCCTGATCGTGCGTCACGAAGACGCTTGTAACGCCGACCTCGTCGTGAAGCTGGCGTAGCCACCGCCGCAGCTCCAAGCGAACTTTTGCATCGAGGGCGCCGAAAGGCTCGTCTAAAAGCAGGACGCTCGGCTCGACCGCCAGCGCTCGGGCAAGGGCGACACGCTGGCGTTGACCGCCGGAAAGCTGAGAGGGATACCGTGCGGCCTGATTGCCCAACTGAATGAGTTCGAGCAACTCCCCAACGCGCTTGCGAATTCGCTGCGCCGTGGGGCGCGTTCCCCGTGGGCGAACGCGCAGACCGAAAGCGATGTTTTCGAAAACCGTCATGTGGCGAAAGAGCGCATAATGCTGAAAGACGAAACCCACTCGCCGCTCGCGTGGGCTGCGATCGCTGATGTCCTGACCGTCGAATTGCGACGGTTCCCGAATCGGCGATCTCCAGACCGGCGATGATGCGCAGGAGTGTCGTTTTACCCGAGCCCGATGGCCCCAGCAGCGCGACGAGGCGGCCGCCCGGGATGTCGAGATCGACGTTATCGAGCGCAACAAAACGCCCAAAGGTCTTGGTGATTTGGCGAACGGCGATACTCATGCGAGCTTTCTCCTAAGCGTTCCGGCCCTCCACTCCACGAGGCTCTTGACGACCAGCGTCGCCAGGGCCAACAGCGCGAGAAGCGATGCGACCGCAAAGGCAGGGACGTATTGATATTCGTTATAAAGCACCTCGATCTGCAGCGGCATCGTGTCGGTTAGGCCGCGGATGTGGCCCGAGACGACCGACACGGCCCCAAACTCTCCCATCGCGCGCGCGTTGCAGAGGATGACGCCATAGAGCAGCGCCCACTTGACGTTGGGGAGCGTGACCCGCAAGAAGGTTTGCCAGCCGTTGGCACCCAGCGTTATCGCCGCTTCTTCCTCATCGTTGCCTTGTACGGCGATCAACGGAAGCAGTTCGCGTGCGATAAAAGGAAAGGTTACGAAGATCGTTGCCAGGACGATTCCCGGAACGGCAAAGATGATGTGAACGTTATGCGCCGCCAGCCACGGACCGAGCAGCCCTTGCGCGCCGAAGAGCAGCACGTAGGTCAGACCGGCGACGACCGGAGATACGGAGAACGGCAAATCGATCAGCGATATCAAGAAGCTCTTTCCGAAGAACTCGAACTTGCCGATTGCCCACGCCGCCGCGACGCCGAAGACCAGATTCGCCGGGACCGCAATCGCGGCGGCAATCAGCGTCAATCGGATCGCCGAGAGCGTATCGTGATCGGTAAAGCTGCGGAAGTACGCGACGACGCCCTGCCCGAAGGCAATGGCAAAGATCAGCGCAAGCGGCGCCAAGAGAAACACCGTGAGAAAGAGCACCGTCGTGCCGATGAGCACCCCGCGGACGAGCGCTGTCTCGGTGATGGCCGGCGCGATGCGCGCGGGGAGCGCGCTAACCATCGAGCGCCACCGCCGGAATCAACGGGACCGATTGCGGTGCCTCGCGGCCCTCACTGCGGCCGCTCCAGCGCTGCAGCGTATTGATTCCGACGAGCATGACGAACGAGAGCAGTAGCATGACGACCGCAATCGCCGTCGCGCCCGCGTAGTCGTACTCCTCGAGCTTGGTCACGATCAAAAGCGGTGTGATCTCGGTCCGCATCGGCATGTTGCCGGCAATGAAGATCACCGATCCGTATTCGCCGACACCTCGAGCAAAGGCCAACGCGAATCCCGTAAGGGCCGCTGGAAAGATTGCGGGATAAAGGACTCGCACGAACGTTTGCAGGCGACTAGCTCCCAGACTCGTCGGCGACCTCTTCGAGCTCTTTGTCGAGATCCTCCAGCACCGGCTGGACGGTTCGCACCACGAACGGAAGGCCGATGAAGGTCAGCGCTACGACGATGCCGAGGCGCGTAAACGCCACGTGGACGCCGAGTGCTGCGAGCGGCTTACCGAACCAGCCGGTCGTGGCGTAGAGCGTCGTCAACGCAATTCCCGCCACCGCGGTGGGAAGTGCGAACGGCAAGTCCACCAGCGAATCCAGGATGCGCTTTCCCGCAAACTGATAACGCACCAAGACCCAAGCGACGAGCGTGCCGAGAACGAAGTTAACGAGAGCGCCGATCAACGCCGCCCCAAAGCTCAGCTCGTAGGAAGCCAACGCGCGCGCCGTTGTGACGATGCGCCAAAACTCGTGCCAGCCGATCCTCGAGGTTTCGATGAACGTCGCCGAGAGCGGGATCAGCACGATCAACGACAAGTAGAAGATGGTGAAGCCAAGCGTCAATCCGAATCCCGGAAGGATGCTGCGCCGCCGTAACTGCAGGAGCTTTGCCACGATCGTTACTGATTCGACTGGTAGATTTGATCGAAGACGCCGCCATCGGCGAAGTACGCTTGCTGGGCTTTCCTCCATCCGCCAAACTTATCGATGTCGACCAGCTTCATCGGGGGAAACTGGGAGGCATACCGCTTGGCGACCGATGCGAGCCGTGGCCGGAAGTAATTCCGCGCGATGATCTCTTGCCCTTGCGGCGAAAAAAGATAGTCAAGGTAGGCCTGCGCGACGCGCCGGGTTCCTTTCTTGGCGACGACGGCGTCCACCAATGCAACGGGCGGCTCGGCGAGGATGCTGAGCGCCGGCCGCACGATCTCAAAGCGGCCGCGGCCCAACTTGTCGACCGCCAGCAGCGCATCGTTTTCCCAGGCGATCTCCACGTCGCCGATTCCGCGCTCGACGAAGGTGGTCGTCGAGCCGCGAGCTCCCGAGTCGAGCACCGGAACGTTTTTGTAGAGCTTAGTAACGAACGCTTTAGCCGAAGCGGAGTTTCCGCCTCGCTGACTGATCGCGTACCCCCACGCGGCAAGAAAGTTCCAGCGAGCACCGCCCGACGTCTTTGGATTCGGCGTAATGACGGAGATGCCGGGCTTAACTAAGTCGTCCCAATCCCGAATGTGCTTTGGGTTGCCTTGGCGGACCAAGAAGACGATCGTTGACGTGTAGGGCGTACTCTTATACGGGAGGCGAGTCTGCCAGTTCTCCGGCAGCAGTTTCGCCTTGTCGGCGATGGCGTCGATGTCGTACGCCAACGCGAGCGTGACCACGTCGGCCTGCAGGCCGTCGATGACCGCTCGGGCCTGCTTTCCTGAACCGCCGTTCGACTGCTGAACCGTCACGATTTGCCCGGTCCTCGCCTTCCAGTAGTTGGCAAAGACCGTGTTGTAGTCGTCGTAGAGTTCGCGCGTCGGATCGTACGAGACGTTGAGAATCGTCGCCGGCGCCGGGGGTTGCGCGATGGCCAAGCCACCCGCAAGCACCAGCGAGATGCAGAATATCAGCGCCGCGCTCAAGGCCCAGGTCATACGGCGACGCCCAAGATCAGATAGAAGCATGTGCTTGCAGGGATCTCCTTTTTGTTCACGGGGGTGGGCACGCGCAAAGTTGCCCTGAGTCATCTATTCGCGCCCTTGAAGAATGACCCTGGTCATTTATTTTAAAAAATTAGTGGGGATCGTGCACGAAGGTGCATGATCCCCTTTCTCTCTGCAGCCGAGCAGGCTACAGCTTATTCGCGCTCTTAGAAATCGTATTCCAGCTGAGCGCGGTTGTATTTAAAGAGCGGAAGGCCGCCGAACTCGCTTGCGCCCGGGGTCGAGCCCGCAGGGCAACTCGTCGTTCCGGCGGCTCCGCAGAACGTGTTTGAGAGCGAGCGCTGGATGTAGCGGTATCGCAGCAGCAAGCCGTGATATGGGCCTTTTCCGGGAACGTGGCTGAAGCGGTACCGTCCGTCGAGCACCCAGATATTGGTGTTCTCAGGCGCCAACGCGTTGCCGTAGTTGTACCACGCGTCGGTTGCGATGAAGATCCACTTCTTGTTGGTCGATGTGTACTGCATCCCGACCTTCCACGAGTTCCCGGCGCCCGCCGGTCGACCATGCCCTGCGACGTGCTGGTCGTGAAGAGCGGATCGCTGTCGTAGTTGTCGGTGTACGGGCTTGCCCAGCCGCCGTAATAGATGCTCGTCGTGCCGTTAGGATTATCGAAGCACTGCGCGGCATTAAGCGGAAGGAAATACGCGAGCGTCGCTCCCTTGGCCGAGATTTGGTCGTTTGCGTTGCTGCAGGTCACGTTCTTGGGCAGAAAGACGGTATCGGTCTTCCACGGAATCTGATCGTAGCCGGCGGTCAAAAGGAAGTTCTTGGCGACGGTGGCGCCGATCTGCGCGCCGAAGACTTGACTGTTGACCTTGCCGATGTACGACTGGCCGGCGTTACTCTCGGTTCCGCCTTGAAGCGCGATGTACGGCGCCAACGGGCCATTGAACGTATACTTACCGTCGCCCCACCACATGTTGACGAGATCGCTTACGTTATAGAAGTATCCGTTGGCCGAGAATCCAGGACCGCCGTCAGGATTTCCATACCCCACCTTGCCCATTGAAAAGCCGTTGGTATTTATCCCGACGCCTCCTGGAAAGTAGATATTCGGAGCCATGCCGTTGTTGCCGGCCGGAAAACTCGTCAACAGTGTCTGCTGACTGAACGTCGAGCTCGTCCGGTTCTCGAACGCCAGCATGTCTGCGGCTTCGACCGTCCAATACGAAGGCGCAGTATAGC